>NZ_JBFAOR010000001.1:0-1075100 GCF_040675255.1 Nonomuraea sp. NPDC049624
TCTCGTTGCCCAGCAACCAGTCGAACGACTCGGTCTGCAGGGCGAGGAGGTCAGGAACTTCGAGGGGCTCCTGGATGCGCGCGAAAGAGACGCGACGGGGACCAGCGGGTACGGCGGAGGCGTTGCGCGAGGCTGCCAACAGATGTCCTTCCGAGGGCTCGCGGCGGACTGACTACACGCACGCCAGACAACCTCGCAACGTGAGCAAGCATCACGGGTCGTCAAAGGGCAGCGCAAAGGGGCAGTGTAGCCGAACGGCACACGCCTGTCCACTTCGCTCTCGCTGCATGCTCCACGTTGGTCGCAGCATCGCCCGTTCAGCCGCAAACGTCAAGCCCGCAAGCCCGACTTTTAGCCGCCTAGAGGCCCGGACGCTGGGTTTTCTCCCCAGTGTGATCGGGCGCCTACCGCCAGGCCCAAGACGATACCCGCGATCGTGGGCGGTTAACGCTCCGTCACCCCGGGGGTCGAACCCATGCCGACCACCGATGTAGCTGTGACTGGAGTACCCCTATCAAGGGCTTCGCCAAACCTGATTTTTGGTAACAATTGAAGGTAGCGGCACGCCCGGCGGCTCAGGCCGTTCCCAGCAGCGTGGACAGCCCCTCGACCAGCCATCGCCCGTCTTGCCTGACCATGACGAACCGGGCCCGGTTCTGGGTCACCTGTTGCTGGGGCCTGTCCTGGTTCGGCACTACTTTTACCGTAACCATGTTCACGAACAACAGGACCTCGACCCTGTCCGGCGTGGCGCGCTCGACGCCGGCGTCCACCACGGCCGCGGTGCGGACGGTCTTCTCGGCCTTGGCCTTGGACACCAGCGACGTGGTGAGCTCCTTGTAATGCCTGGTCAGCTCGCCCGTCGTGTACGCCCCGGCCCGGGCCAGGTCGGCCTCCACCGAGCGGTAGTCGTAGGAGAACATGTCGGGAGCGACCTGGCGGGCCGTCGCCATCGCCTCGGCCCCGGCTCCTTCGGCCCCCCGCAGGTCACGCAGGTCGAACCACATCCTGGGCACCAGCACGCCCGCGACGATCACCAGGACGCCGAGCAGCACCACAGTGACGGTTCTCACACCACCTGCACCACCTTCGACACCAGCCACACGCCGCCGACCTTGGTCACGTCCATCGTCCAGCGGTAGAAGCGCTCCTGGGGCGGGCTCTTGGAGCCGTCCCAGCGGATCTCGGCGTCGGCCACCACCAGCACCTTCGCCGTGCCGCCGGACATCGACACCAGGCCGGTGGCGCGCAGGACGCCGTGCTGGACGACCTTGTTCGCGACCGTGGTGCTCTTGAGCTTGCCCGCGATGGCCTGGTAGCCGGTTCTGGCCCCGCCCGTGCAGGTGTCGAGGATGCGCTGCACGTCGGCGTCGACGGTCTTGTAGTCGAGCGAGACCAGGTTCTTGGCGTGGGTGCCGGCCGCGAGCAGCGCGGCCTGCCGGTCGTCGGCCAGGGCCTGCGCGTCACGCGCCTGGAGGGAGATCCACACGCCGGCGGCGACGAGCGCCGCCAGCGTCACGCTGAGGGCGGCCACCAGGATGCGTGCCGGGCGCGCGGGAAGTGCTCCCACCTGTGCTCACCCCTTCCGGCCGGTCGCCGGATCATAACCCGCGAGCCAGTCTTCAAGCCCTGGAATCGACGGAGGCGGTTGGGGAGCCGGGGCGTTGCGGGCGCCGCGCACGCCGGTCGCGCTGCCGCGCGGCTCCCTGCAGAACGCCTTCGGGTCGGGCGGCCGGGTGCTGACGTCGTGGGGCTGTCGCCTGCGTACACGCTCGTAGCCGCGGGTGCACGGCCTGGGCACGTTGAGGTCGAGGTCGAGGCCGAAGTGCAGGCCGTCCCGGTCGACCACGGAGAAGGCGCCCGCGACGGCGGCCGGGTAGCCGATCAGGAGCTGCCGGAGGGCGGTGACCCGGGCGGAGACCGTACGGCCGCCGATCACCAGGTGGGTCAGCAGCGGGCGCAGGTGCGGCGCGACGCCGTCGGTCAGCCGTTCGAGCGACCCGGCCGCGCGCGGGGTGCGGCCGATCAGGTGGGCGAGGTCGCCGCGACCGTCGCGGAGCGAATCCGTCAAGCTCGCCAGATTCCCGGCAAATGCCTTCAGATGGGCCCCAGAGGCCCGCTGAGCGTCGAGCACGGTCTCCCCCTCGTGCAGGACCGCGACCGTCTCGGGAAGCACGCTCTCGGCCTGTCCGAGCAGCTTCTCGCCCGCGTCGGCCAGCCGTCGCAGGGCGGCCCCGTTGCCGCCGAGCCCCTTGTCCAGCTCGGTGACGACCGTCTCCAGGTCGCGCGGGTCGACCGAGGCCAGCAGCCGGTCGGTGTCGCCGAGCAGCCGGGCCGTGGGGACCGGCAGCCGCGTGTGCGC
Organism: Nonomuraea sp. NPDC049624; assembly: GCF_040675255.1. Lineage (NCBI taxonomy): Bacteria > Bacillati > Actinomycetota > Actinomycetes > Streptosporangiales > Streptosporangiaceae > Nonomuraea > Nonomuraea sp. NPDC049624. The sequence continues at coordinate 2,363 of NZ_JBFAOR010000001.1, forward strand.
GCGGTCGATCACGTCCCCCTCCCGCAGGTACGGCCCCGCGCCCCCGGCGGGCCGCAGGTCCAGGTACTGCTCCCCCACGCCCGACCGGTTGGCCACCACCGCCAGCAGGCCGCGGGCCGGGACGGGGTCGCCGGACCCGAGCCTGACCACGGCCCGCGCGCCGTCGCCCGCCACCGCCAGCGACACCACCCGGCCGATCGGCACCCCTCGGTAGGTCACCTCCGAGCCGTCGAACAGCCCGCCCGCGTCGGCCAGCTCGACGGTGACCCGGTAGGCGGGGTCGAACAGGTCGGCGCCCACCCAGGCGTACCTGACCAGCGTGTACGCCACCGCCACCACCCCGATCAGCGCGAACGCCAGCAGCCTGACGGTCATCGCGCACCGCCGAGCAGGTTGCGCAGCGTGGCGCCGGGCGAGGCGTCGACGGTCAGGTCGGTGTTGGCGTAGTCGCCGCGCAGCATGGACGAGGCCGACCCCGGGAACGGGAACGTGATCGCCGTCGCCAGCCCCGACGCGACGCTGTCGCGCGCCCGGTCGAGGTTGAGCAGGAGCTCGCGCAGGTGGCGCAGGTCGGCCAGGGTGTCGGCCTGGGAACGCTCGACGACGCGGGTGGCGGTGCGGCCGAGCCGGTCGAGGGCGGCGAGCATGGCGGTCAGGCCGGCGCGCTGGTCCTTGAGCAGGATGACGGCCGGGCCGATCTCGGTGGCGGTGGCCCTGATCGTGGCGCGCTGGGCGGCCAGGGTGCCGGTGAGGCCGTCGAGGGCGTCGATCAGCCGGACGATCTGCTTCTTGGAGCCGTCGAGCCCCGCGGCGAACGCGCCGAGCCTGCGCAGCAGGTCCTTCAGCCGGGCCGAGCGGCCGTCGAGCACGGCGGCCAGCTCGCGGTCGACGGTCGCGACCTGGTCGAGGCCGCCGCCGTCGACCAGCAGCGACGCGGCCGACAACACCTCCTCGACCTCGGCCGTCGTGCTCGTCCTGGCCGCCGGGATCGGGCCGCTCAACCGCCCGCCTCCGGCGGGCAGCAGCTTGACGAACTTCTCGCCCAGCAGGCTCGTCTGGGAGATCGCCGCCGACGTGCGGTCGGGCAGGGCGACGTCGCCGCGCACCTCGCAGACGACGTCGGCCCGCCAGTCGTCGCCCAGCTCCACGCCGGTGACCTCGCCCACGGTGACGTCGTCGACCTTGCACGGCGAGCGCGGCACCAGGTCGAGCGCGTCGGCGAACCGGATGGTCACCGCGTACGGCCGCTCGCCCAGGTCGGCGCCGCCGGGCAGCGGCAGCGAGGCCACCCCCTCGAAGCCGCAGCCGGCCAGGGTCGGGAGCAGCAGCGCCAGGACGAGCGGGCCTCTCATCGCACGGGTCCTTCCGGCAGGGGGTGGGGCGGCTGGACGGAGGCGGGCAGCGGGACCAGGTTCTGGATGATCGTGTCGAACCAGCGTCCGTTGCCGGTCGCGTCGGCGAGCTGGCGGGCGAACGGCCCGAGCAGGGCCAGCGACCGGTCGAGGCTCTCCTCCTGGCGGCGCAGCACGGCGACGAAGGAGCGCAGCCGTTCCAGTGCGGGCCTCAACGTGGTCCTGTTGTCGGCGACCAGCCCGTCGACCTGCCCGGCCAGCGCCACCGTGTTGACCAGCAGCCCGTGGACGACGGCCCGCCGCGCGGAGACCTCGCGCAGCAGCAGGTCGCCGTCGGTGACCAGGCCGTGCAGGTCAGCGTTGCGGCGGGCCAGCAGGCCGGTGACGGTACGGGCGTGGCTGACCAGGTCGTGCAGGCGGGCGTCGCGGGCGGCGACGGTACGCGAGAGCCTGCCGAGCCCCCGGAGGGAGGCCCTGATCTCCGTCGAGGAGCCTTCCATGGTCTGCGACAACACCGTCATGGCCTTGGCCAGGGCCCGCTCGTCGACGCGTCCCGCGGCCGCGCCCAGGTCGGCGACGGCGGGCGCGACCTCGTAGGGAACGCTCGTGCGCGACAGCGGGATCTGCCCCTGGAGCCGGCCGCCGCCCTCGGGGACGAGCATGACGAAGTGGGCGCCGAGCAGGGTCTTGATCCGGATGTCCGCCCTGGTCAGCGAGCCGAGCCGGACGTCGTCGGCCACCCGCAGATCGACGCGGACGTGGTCGCCTTCGAGATCGACGCCGGTGACCTCCCCGACCTTGACCCCGGCGATCATCACGTCGTCGTGCTCGCGCAGGCCCGCCGAGTCGGCGAACGCGGCCGAGTACGCGCTGCCGCGCGGCAGGCCGCCGACCGCCAGGGCCGCCACGACCAGCGCGATGGCCACGACGATGCCGCCGACGCCCAGCGGCACGGGATCGTGTCTCCTGAAGGGGGTCAGCGGCATCGCGGGCTCCCGTTGACGATCTTCGGAGTGCGCACGCCGCCGCTCCTGACCGTGAGCGAGCAGAGGTAGAAGTTGAACCACGACCCGTAGGAGGAGGCCCGGACGAGCCGGCCGAGACGGTCGGGCGCGCGGGCGAGGGTGTCCTGGACCAGTGCGCTCCTGGCGTTGAGCGCCTTGAGCAGCCCGTCCGCGTGCCGGACGCTCGCCCGCAGGTCGGGCCGGGCCCTGCGGACGAGATCGCCGGTGACGGCGGTGAGGCGGTCGAGGGTGGCCAGCGAGTCGCCGATGGCCTCGCGGTCGCCGGCCAGGCCGCCGATCAGGGCGCGCAGGTCGATCAGCAGGCGGTCGTAGTCGTGCTCCCGGCCGGCGATCTCGCCGAGCACCGCGCCGAGGTTGGTGATCACGCGGCCGATCACGGCGTCGCGGTCGGCGAGCGTGCCGGTGAGGGAGGCGATGTGGCCGAGCAGGGCCTCGACCGTGCCGCCCTCGCCCTGCAGCACCTGGACGATCTGCCAGCTCAGCTTGTTGACGTCCTGGGGGCGGATGGCGTTGAGCAGCGGCCTGAAGCCGTTGAACAGGGCCGTCACGTCGAGGGCCGGGCGGGTGTCGGTCACCCGGGCGCCCGGCGGGAGCAGGCCGGGGCCGCCGGGGCCGGTGGACAGCGTCAGGTAGCGGTCGCCGACGAGGTTGCGCCAGCGGACGGCGGCCACGACCCCGCGGGGCAGCGCGGTGGTGCGCCGCACGGAGAAGGCGACCTCGGCCTGGACGCCCGCCAGCGTGACGCTCTCGACCCGGCCGACCCGCACGCCGGCGATGCGCACCTCGTCGCCCTCGCGCAGCCCGGAGGCGTCGGTGAACAGGGCGTGGTAGACGACCGCGGCGGTGAAGCGGGCGCCCGAGATCGTGATCGCGAGGGTGGCCACGCACAGGGTGGTGACGAGGGCGAAGACGGCCAGCTTGAGCGCCGGCCCGAGCGTGGTCATCGCAGCATCAGCCGTGCCAGGTCGGCGGTGCCGTCGTCGAAGCGCACCCCCGGGAAGGGCACGGGCGCGTGGTCGGGCAGGCCGTAGCAGGCCGGGCCTCTGCGGTCGGCGTAACGTGGGGTGTCCTTGCCCGGTTCGTACGGGTGCGCCGGCCGGACGATCTCCAGCACCGCCTTCGCGCTGCCGTGGCCGAAGGCGTTGTCCAGCAACGGCCGCAGGCGGTCGAGGCCGCGCAGGACGCACGGGATGACGGGCGCGTGGTGGGCGGCCACGTCGAGGGCCGGCCGGACGACGTGCGGCAGGCCGACGATCCCGGGCTCGTCCGTGCTCAGCAGGCGGTCGGCGGCGGTGGCGGCCCGGGTGACGGCCGCGGTGGCCGGGCCGATGGGGGCGGCGGTGAGGGTGCGGCCGATCGCGGCGCTGTTGGCCAGGGTGCGCAGCAGGTCGGGGGCGGCCTGGCCGTACCGGGCGGTGACGTCGGCGAGCTTGGCGATGTCCCGCTTCAGCGCGGGCAGGTGGGGCTGGAGGCGGCGCAGGTAGGCGTCGGTTCTGTCCAGGGTCGTGCCGAGCCGGGCGCCGCGGCCGTCAAGAGCGGTGGCCAGGGCGTTCAGGACGGCGTTCAGGCGTTCGGGATGGACGGCGCGCAGGTGGGCCAGCAGGCGGTCGAGGATCTCGGTGATCTCGACGGCGGCGGACGAGGCCCTGATCACGTCGCCGTCGCGCAGCGGGCCGCGCGGCGAGCCGGGCGGGATCAGGGCGACGTACTTCTCGCCGAACAGGGTCTTGGCGCGCAGCTCTGCGGTGGAGGCGCGGTCGACGTCGTGGTCGAGGGCCAGGGTGAGGCGGGCGCCGTGGTCGGCGGGCGCCACCTCGGTCACCTCGCCGACCACGACCCCGTTGACCTTGACGTCGGCCCGGCGGTCGAGCTGCAGCCCGGCGGCGGGCAGCAGCAGCGTGACGTGCCGGGCGGTGGAGAACGCCTTCGAGTAGACGGCCAGCGTCAGGGCCGTGAAGGCGGCGATGATCGCCAGGAGCGCGGCGCCGTGTCTCATCCGGCCAGCCTCACCGTCGTGGTCGTGCCCCAGATGGCCAGGCCGAGCAGGAGGTTGGCGACGTTGACCGTCACCAGCACCGCGCGCACGGCCCGCCCGACCGCCACCCCGACCCCGGCCGGCCCGCCGGTGGCGTGGAAGCCGTGGTAGCAGTGGATGAGGATCACCAGGACGGCGAAGACCATCGCCTTGCCGAAGGACCACAACACGTCGTAGGGCGACAGGAACAGCTCGAAGTAGTGGTCGTAGGTGCCCGTGGACTGGTCGTGCAGCACGGTCACGATCAGGCGGGTGGCGACGTAGGAGGCGAGCAGGCCGAGCACGTACAGCGGCATGACGGCGGCGAAGCCGGCGATCAGCCGCGTGGTGACCAGGAACGGCACCGGCGGGACCGCCATGACCTCCAGCGCGTCGATCTCCTCGCCGACCCGCATCGCGCCGAGCTGGGCGGTGAACCCGCAGCCCACGGTGGCCGACAGGCCGATGGCGGCCACCAGCGGGGCGATCTCGCGGGTGTTGACGTAGCTGGACAGGAAGCCGGTGAAGGCCGAGCCGCCGATGCGGTCGAGGCCGGTGTAGCCCTGCAGGCCGACCTCGGTGCCGGTGAAGAAGGTCATGAAGGCGACGATCGTCATCGTGCCGCCGATCACCGCCAGGCCGCCGCTGCCCAGCCCGACCTCGGCCAGCAGCCTGAGCACCTCCCGGCGGTAGCGCGCGCCGGCCGGAAGGGCCCTGATCGCCCTGGCGTAGAACGCGCCCTGCCGGTCGAGCGCCCTCATGACCGCACCAGCTCGTTGTAGACCGCGCTGATCAGGAAGTTCTCGGCGAACAGCAGCAGGGCGGCGAACACCACGGCCTGGTTGACCGCCTCCCCCACGCCCTTGGGCCCGCCCGCCGCGCCCAGCCCCTTGTACGCGGCGACGAGCCCCGTCGTGACCCCGAATACCAGCGCCTTGCCCTCCGAGACCCACAGGTCGGAGACCTCGGCCAGAGCGTTGAACGACTGCAGGTACGCGCCGGGCGAGCCACCCTGGACGACCACGTTGAACAGGTAGCCGGCGACCAGCCCGACCGTGACGACCAGGCCGTTGAGCAGCGGCGCGACCAGCGCGCACGCGGCCACCCTGGGCACGACGAGCCGGTGGAGCGGGTCGACCGCGAGCACCTCCATGGCGTCGATCTCGTCCCTGATCCGGCGGGCGCCGAGGTCGGCGCAGATCGCGCTGCCGGCCGCGCCCGCGATCATCAGCGCGGTCACCACCGGGCCCGCCTCGCGGACGATGCCGAGCACGGCGGTGGCCCCGGTGAAGGACTGGGCGCCGAACTGGCGGATGAGGTTGCCGGTCTGCATGGCGAGCACGGCCCCGAAAGGAATGGCGACCAGGGCGGTGGGCAGGGCGCTCACGCTGACGATGAACCACGCCTGCCGGACGAGCTCGCGCACCTGGAACGGCCGTCGCGCGGCGGCCCTGGCGGTGTCGAGCGACATGGCGACGAACCGCCCGACCTCCGCCGTCACCATGTGCGGCCGATCGAATGCTGACAGTAACCTTCGTGGGCCGCGAGGAGGCACTTCTCGGTCGGATTCATGGTCTAGGCGACGCCGTCGGCGTGGGCGTCGATCAGCCGGGGGTACTCCTCCAGCCAGTTGCGGCCCCGTTCGTCCACGAACGAACCCTGCGGCGGGATCACGCCGTGGGCCGCCAGCCACCGGCCGGGCGGCTGCTGCGAGCGGCGCAGCACGTTGCCGCTCGGCATGAGCTGCGGCGGGATCGGCGGCAGCCCGCCGGGGTCGTGGCCCATCTGGGCCTCGGCCTCCAGCTCGGAGATGTCCTTCTCCTCCGACATGCCGATCGGGCCGTGCCTGCGGGCGTTGAGGAACTGCCGCACCACCGGCTCGTCGCTGGACAGCAGCATCTCGCGCGGCCCGAACATGACCAGCTCGCGGCGGAACAGCAGCCCGATGTTGTCGGGGACCGTGCGGGCGGTGTTGATGTCGTGGGTGACGATCAGGAACGTGGCCTCGATGTCGGCGTTGATGTCGACGATCGTCTGGTTGAGGAAGGCGGTGCGGACCGGGTCGAGGCCGGAGTCGGGCTCGTCGAACAGGATGATCTCGGGGTCGAGCACCAGCGCCCTGGCCAGGCCGGCCCGTTTGCGCATGCCGCCGGAGATCTCACCGGGCAGCTTGCCCTCGGCGCCGACCAGCCCGACCAGGTCGATCTTGTCCATCACGATCCTGCGGATCTCGGCCTCGGTCTTCCTGGTGTGCTCGCGCAGCGGGAAGGCGATGTTGTCGTAGAGGTTGAGCGAGCCGAACAGGGCGCCGTCCTGGAACAGCACGCCGAACAGCCGGCGCAGCTCGTAGAGCGTGCGCTCGGGGCAGCTCGCCAGGTCGTGGCCGTCGATCCAGATGTGGCCGCGGTCGGGACGCAGCAGGCCGACCAGTGTCTTGAGGAAGACGGACTTGCCGGTGCCCGACGGGCCGAGCAGCACCGAGATCTCACCCGCGGGCAGTGTGAGCGAGACATCCTCCCAGATGACCTGCCGACCGAACGACTTGGTCAACCCCTCGACCACGACCTCGACGCCCACTGGCCACCTTCCCGATCACAGGGAGCACTCAGGGGATAACGTGCCGCACACTTTACTTCCAGAATGCCCTCACGGTAGCGGCGAACCGAGGAATTGGAACCGATTCCAATAACTTGTTACCCGGCGGTTATCAGACTTCGGGTCCAGTAAGGGCGCGCAGGCTCGGGCGCAGCAGCCGGGCGATGCGCTCCGGCGGGGCGTCGCGCAGTTCGGGCAGCTCGAGCAGCTGGTGGCCGACGGTCACACCGAGCAGGATCGTGGTCATCAGGGCCGCGCGCAGGCGGGCGTCCTCGCCGGGGATCGACGCGGCCAGCCTGTCGACCTGCCGGGCGAGCGCCTCGCGGGCCGCCGCGCCCGCCTCGGGGTGGGTGAGCATCGAACGCATCATCGCCAGCGACCCCTGGGGCAGCTCGCCCATCTTCACGTCGAGGGTGCCGAGGAGGTGCTCGACCAGCTCCTCGGGGGTGGTGGCGGCCTCGGGGGCGGGCGTAGCGCGCACGGCGGCCCTGAAGAGCTCCTGCTTGTTGCCGAAGTACTGCATGACCAGGGCCGGGTCGACCGCGGCGGACTTCGCGACCGCCCTGATGGTGGCGCGCTCGTAGCCGACTTCGGCGAACAGCGCCCTGGCCGCGTCGAGGATCCTTCCCTCGGTTCTGCGCCGTCGTTCGGCACGGGGAAGCACTCGCTCGCTCACAGTCCGACTCTACCTGTGTTGACCGTTCGTCCGGATTCGCTCTACGCTCGTTGAGTCAACGGGTGTTGAGCGAGATGTGAGGAGTGGTGGTCATGACCGTCGAGGAGATCGTCGGCGCCTTCCACGGCGCGATGCTGCGCAAGTCGGCCGACGAACTGGCCGACCTGTACGCGGAGGACGGCAGGCACGAGTTCCCGTTCGGCGGGCTGCCGCCGTACGAGGGGCGGGAGGCGGTGCGGGCCGGGTACCGGGCGTCCTGGGGCGTCTCCCCCGCCGTGCCGCAGAAGGTGGAGCGGATCGCGTTGCACCGTACGGACGATCCGGAGGTGGTGGTCGTCGAGCAGAACGCGCACGTCAAGGTGGGCGAGCGGGCGATTACCGTCCCGGGGCTGCTGATGCTGCGGATCAGGGGCGGGCGGATCGTCCACTGCAAGGACTTCATGGACGCGAGCGCCATCGCCAGGGTCCGGGAGGCGGCCCGCGAAGCCGGAGCCACTTCCGGGTGATGCCGCCGAGGGTGTCCCGCGCAGGGCCGGTGCCGTCCCCGTACATGCGAAAAGAGGCGGTCACACCCGGCACCAGGGTGTGTCCGCCTCTTCCGAAGAGCTGTGTGAAGTGGGAAGTTACTTCACGGTCACGGTGGCGCCGGCGCCCTCGAGGGCAGCCTTGGCCTTCTCCGCCTGCTCCTTGTTGACCTTGCCGTCGAAGACCGGCTTGGGAGCGCCGTCCACCAGGTCCTTGGCCTCCTTGAGGCCCAGGGACGTGAGGGCCCGGATCTCCTTGATGACCTGGATCTTCTTGTCGCCGGCGGCCTCGAGGATGACGTCGAACTCGTCCTGCTCCTCAACGGCGGCGGCCTCGCCACCACCAGCGGCGGCGGGGGCGGCGGCGACCGCGACGGGGGCGGCGGCCTTGACGTCGAAGACCTCTTCGAAGTGCTTAACGAACTCGGACAGCTCGAGGAGGGTCATCTCCTTGAACGCGTCGAGCAGCTCGTCGGTGCTGAGCTTCGCCATGATGCTTTTCCTTACGTTTAGGACTTGCAGAAAACTAGGAACGGGACCGCGGAAGTTGCGGCAACCCCCGTGTTACTCGCCCGCTTCTTCGCGCTTGGCACGAAGGGCGTCGGCCAGCTGAGCCATCTGCGTGGGCAGCGCGGCGAAAACCGCGGCGGCAGCGCTCTGCTTCGCCTTGAGAGCACCGGCGAGCTTAGCGAGGAGGACCTCGCGGGACTCGAGGTCGGCGAGCTTGGTGATCTCGGTGGCGTCGAGCGTCTTACCGTCGAGCACACCACCCTTGATCACCAGAAGGGGATTGGCCTTGGCGAAGTCACGCAGACCCTTGGCCGCCTCGACAACGTCGCCGTTGACGAAGGCGATCGCGGTCGGGCCCGTGAGCAGGTCGTCGGGGAACGACAGACCGGCCTCGTTAGCCGCGATCTTGGTCAGGGTGTTCTTCGCCACGGCGAACTTCGCATTCTCACCAAGAGCAACGCGCAGCTGCTTGAGCTGAGCGACGGTGAGACCGCGGTACTCGGTCAGAACGGCGGCGCTGCTGCCTTCGAACTCGCTCTTGAGCTCGGCAACGGCTGTCGCCTTATCCGCCCTCGCCATGGGCCTCCTTCCAGGTGTGCCGCCGGCGAAGGCCCCTGGAAATGAGAACAGCCCCGGGCGCAGGGGCGCACGGGGCTCACATATGGAACTGCACCATATGGGAAACTCGCATCACACCTGCGCGGGCCGTCCACAGAACGTGGATCCTTCGGTCGCCAGGACTGATGCACCTGACGACGACCGGCGGTCTTCGGCAACGACCAGAGTACGTGCTGGTCGCCGAGTTTCCAAATCGGTTCTCAGTTGACGGTCGTCTTCGGCAGCTCACCGACCTGGTCCGCGGGCGGGGCCTCGACCTTGACGGGCTCGTTGAAGCCCTTGAACAGCAGGGTGGCGTCCAGCGTGGCGCCCTCCTTGGAGCCGTTCAGGGTGAGCTTGCGGGGCAGGCCGTCGCCGGCCACCCAGATGTCGAACTTGACGTCCTTGAGCTCGGCGAGGTTCGTCCTGGCCTGCTGCTGCTTGTCGGCGGGCAGCTGGCCGACGGCGGCGTCCACGGGGAACGTGCCGCTGTAGTGGGTGGTGTCCGCGCCGTTGACGCTCTCGGTGCCGACCTGCTTCACGTCCTTGGACACGGTTACCAGCTTGGTCACGTTGGCGAGGTCGAACTGCTGGATCTGGCTGAGGTACTGGTTGACCTGGTTCTGGTCGCCCACTTCGTTGAGCGCGACCTTGATCCACGGCTTGGTGGCGCCGACGAGCTGCTTGAGGGCCTCGACCTTCACATAGACGGTGTCACCCTGCAGGACGGCGCGCACGCCGCCCGGCAGGTTCCGGCCGCCCATGTCGACGGTGTCGAGGGTCAGGTCGACGGCGAGCTGGGGCTTGCTCTGGTAGAGCATGCGTCCCTGCACCTTGCCGTTGCCTTCTTGGGGGTGTGTCACGTTCGCGACGGCGTCCACCGTGTAGCTGGTGACCTCTGCGGTCTTCTGCGCGGCCTGCGCGAGCACCTCTGAGGCGGCCAGGTTGACCTGGATGGGCTGCACGTTCGTACCGCACCCGGCGACCGAGGCCGCGATGAGAGCAGCTCCGGCCACGGCGGTGGCGAGACTTATCCTGCGCTTCAGCATGTTTTGACCCTACGGTTGGCTTGTCCCATCGTGGCGACTTCCCCGCATAATTCGGGGAAAACCCAGGGTTCTCCCCCACAGGCTGTGCACGATTTCTGCACATCCCCGCTCACCTGGAGAGATCATCCCCGCCGAAAACTCGGGCTCGACCCGACGCTCGTCGGCACGCAGGCGAACCAGAAGCCGACGCTCGGCGGCACCCGGGCGAACCGGGACCCGACGCTCGCCGGCACCCGGGCAAAGCGAAAGGCCCCCGCCTGGGACAGGCGGGGGCCCTTCGAAGAACGTGCGGCCGTTACGCGTCGAGCTCGGCGGTCAGGCCACGGGTGAGGTTGGGGTCGACGGGGACGCCGGGGCCCATGGTGGTGGAGAAGGTGACCTTCTTCAGGTAACGCCCCTTGGCCGCCGACGGCTTGAGACGCAGCACCTCGTCAAGGGCGGCGGCGTAGTTCTCGATGAGCTGACGCTCGGGGAACGACGTCTTGCCGATGATGAAGTGCAGGTTGGCCTGCCGGTCGGTGCGGAACTCGATCTTGCCGCCCTTGATCTCCGTCACGGCCTTGGCGACGTCGGGCGTCACGGTGCCGGTCTTGGGGTTGGGCATGAGACCGCGCGGGCCGAGCACGCGGCCCAGACGGCCGACCTTGCCCATGAGGTCGGGAGTGGCGACCACGGCGTCGAACTCGTTGAGCCGGTTGCCCTTGGCGATCTCGTCGATCAGCTCGTCGGCGCCGACGATGTCGGCGCCCGCCTCGCGGGCTGCCTCGGCACGGTCACCGGTCGCGAAGACCAGGACCCGGGCGGTCTTACCGGTGCCGTGCGGGAGGTTGACCGTGCCGCGCACGATCTGGTCGGCCTTGCGAGGGTCGACACCCAGCCGCAGCGCCACTTCCACGGTGGCGTCGAACTTGGTGGTCGACGTCTCCTTGGCCAGCTTCGCGGCGTCGGCGGGCGTGTAGAGCTTGTCGCGGTCGACCTTGGCCGCCGCGTCCTTGTGCGCCTTGCTGCGCTTCATGTCTGTCTCCTTGTGGTACGCGGGCCGGGACCCGGCCCTCCCACGGATCTGGGAAAAGGTCTTAGTCGGCGATCGTGATGCCCATCGACCGGGCGGTGCCGGCGATGATCTTCTCTGCAGCCTCGACGTCGTTGGCGTTGAGGTCGGGCATCTTGGTCTCGGCGATGCTGCGCAGCTGCTCGCGCGTCAGCCGGCCGACCTTGTCCTTGTGGGGGACGGCGCTGCCCTTGTCGAGACCCAGGGCCTTCTTGATCAGCTCAGGCGCCGGGGGCGTCTTCGTGATGAAGGTGAAGCTGCGGTCTTCGAAAATGGTGATCTCAACGGGGATGATGTTGCCCCGCTGGGACTCCGTCGCAGCGTTGTACTGCTTGACGAAGTCCATGATGTTGACGCCGTGGGGACCGAGGGCGGTACCGACCGGCGGAGCGGGCGTGGCCTGGCCAGCGGGGAGCTGGACCTTGACGAGCGCCGCGATCTTCTTCTTCGGAGGCATGAGTCCTTCTCCGGGTCCTGATCGTGATGCCGTCCGGACGCGGATGCGCCCGGACATGTCGGAAGGCCACCCTTCGCGAAAGGCGGCCGACCGAACGTCTAAGTGTAGGTGATCGTCTTAGATCTTCGAGACCTGGTTGAACGAGAGCTCGACCGGGGTCTCACGACCGAAGATCGAGACGAGCACCTTGAGCTTCTGCGACTCGGGGCTGATCTCGCTGACCGAGGCGGGCAGAGTGGCGAAGGGGCCGTCCATGACCGTGACGGACTCGCCGATCTCGAACTCGACCGTGGGGCCGGAGGCCGCCTTGGTGGTGGCCTTCTTGCTCTCCTCGGACGGCTCGGGCGCCAGCAGCTTGGCGACCTCGTCGAGGCTGAGCGGGCTCGGCTTGTTGGACAGGCCGACGAAACCGGTCACGCCGGGCGTGTTGCGCACGGCGGCCCAGGACTCGTCGGTCAGCTCCATGCGCACCAGGACGTAGCCGGGCAGCACGCGCTCCTTGACCGGGACCTTCTTGCCGCTCTTGAACTCCTGGACGGTGTGCGTGGGCACCTCGACCTGGTAGATGTAGTCCTCCATGTTGAGCGACACGTTGCGGCTCTCGATGTTGGACTTCACGCGGTTCTCGTAGCCGGCGTAGGAGTGGATCACGTACCACTCGCCGGGAAGCCCGCGCAGGGAGCTCTTGAACTCCTCGACCGGGTCGACGTCGGGCAGGATCTCGGCCTCCGCGTCGGCGGGGGCCTCCTCCGACTCTTCGACCTCGTCGGTCTCGTCGGCCTCCTGGAGAGCCGCCTCGACGCCTTCGTCGCGAGCCTCACCCAGCTCGTCGCCCCATTCGTCGGTGGCCTCTCCCAGCTCGTCGTCGCCCCGCTCGTCGCGGGGTTCCTCGGCCGGAACAGAAGACTCGGACACGTGACCTTTCCTCATTTCCTCGAATCGAATGGTGTCGCCGTCAGCCGACACCACACGGTGTCGAGCTAGGCGGGATCACTCCCCGCCGAAGACGCGGAGGACGGCCCAGCCCAGAGCGGCGTCGAGCCCATAAACGATCGCCACCATGATCAGAACGAATACCAGAACGACCGTGGTGTAGGTGATGAGATCCTTGCGTGTCGGCCAGATGACCTTGCGGAGCTCGTTGACGACCTGCCGGTAGAAAAGGGCAGGTGAAGTGCGTGTCTTCTTCTCGCCACTGGGCTTGCCTGCGGTCTCGCCGCGCGTGTCGATCGCCACAGTCCTCACCTGAATCTGTCGTATCCAACGCAGTTTTGCGGCGCGCTTACACGCCATTATTGCGCGGACCGCACTCGCAGGGCACGAGGGACTCGAACCCCCAACCGCCGGTTTTGGAGACCGGTGCGCTACCAATTGCGCCAGTGCCCTATGTCGTCAACCACACTACCCTGATTGACTCACTGCCTGGACCGAACCGCTCGCCGACATGCGGCGGAAGGACCAGGCGAAAGCATACGGGGGATTGCCCGGTACGTCGAACCCAAACCTGATCGCCCAGGTCACGCCCGCGTGGGAGCATGGGAGGCATGTCCACGCGACCCCGTATCTCCGCAAGAATCTCCGCGATTTCCGAGTCCGCCACGCTCGCGGTGGACGCCAAGGCGAAGGCGATGAAGGCGGCCGGCCGTCCGGTCATCGGCTTCGGCGCCGGCGAGCCCGACTTCCCGACGCCCGGCTACATCGTCGAGGCGGCGGTCGAGGCGGCCCGCGACCCGCGCAACCACAAGTACACGCCGGCGGGCGGCCTTCCCGAGCTGAAGCAGGCCATCGCCGACAAGACGCGGCGCGACTCCGGCTACTCCGTCGAGCCGTCCCAGGTGCTCGTCACCAACGGCGGCAAGCAGGCCGTCTACGAGGCGTTCGCCACGCTGCTCGACCCGGGCGACGAGGTCGTCGTGGTCGCCCCCTACTGGACGACCTACCCCGAGGCGATCAAGCTGGCCGGGGGCGTGCAGGTCAACGTGGTGACCGACGAGTCCACGGGCTACCTGGCGAGCGTCGAGCAGCTCGAGGCGGCCCGCACCGAGCGCACGAAGGCGCTGCTGTTCGTCTCGCCGTCCAACCCGACGGGCGCGGTCTACTCGCGCGAGGAGACCGTGGCGATCGGCCGGTGGGCGGCCGAGCACGGGCTGTGGGTGATCACCGACGAGATTTACGAGCACCTGGTCTACGGCGGCGCCGAGTTCACCAGCATCGCCACGGCCGTGCCCGAGCTGGGCGACCGGGTCGTGATCCTCAACGGCGTGGCCAAGACGTACGCGATGACCGGCTGGCGGGTGGGCTGGCTGATCGGCCCGTCCGACGTGGTCAAGGCCGCCTCCAACCTGCAGTCGCACGCCACCTCCAACGTGGCCAACGTGTCGCAGAGGGCGGCGCTGGCCGCGGTCTCCGGCGACCTGTCGGCCGTGGCCGAGATGCGGTCGGCCTTCGACCGACGGCGCCAGACCATGGTGCGGATGCTCAACGAGATCCCGGGCGTGTTCTGTCCGGAACCGAAGGGGGCGTTCTACGCGTACCCGTCGGTCAAGGGGCTGCTGGGCAAGGAGCTGCGCGGCCGGCGGCCCGGGTCGTCGGCGGAGCTGGCCGAGCTGATCCTGGAGGAGGCCGAGGTGGCGGTCGTGCCGGGCGAGGCGTTCGGCACCCCCGGCTACTTCCGGCTGTCCTACGCCCTCGGTGACGACGACCTGGTCGAGGGCGTCAGCCGGATGGCCAAGCTGCTGTCCGAGGCTCGCTGAGCGGCCTACGCGGCGCCTTGCCGGCCTTCCGAGGCCACGGCGGGGCGCCGACGCCGGCTCAGGAAGCGGCTCGGGAAACGGCTCAGGAAGCAGCTCGGGAAACGGCTCGGGAAACGGGTCAGGAGGCGGGTCAGGAGGCGGCGGGTCTGACGGCGGCGGCGGTCTGGCGGAGCTGGGCGGTCATGCCGGGCGTGGCGGCGAGGTAGACGGCCGTGCCGGGGCTCTCCAGCCACATGAAGTTGCGCAGGCCGTCGCGGCTCGTCCAGCGCAGCGCGGGTTTGCCGCGGTAGGCGGTCAGGGTCGAGCGGGCCACCAGCGTGGCGAAGTGCTCGGCCGTCCGCACGCCGCACACCACGCCCACCCGCAGTTGCTCGTCCTCGTCGTCGCGCCACATCACGCCCTTGACCGTGAGCCGCCTGGCGAGCCCGCCCAGGCGGCCGAAGGTGCCGGCGCGGGCCAGCGGCGGGGGCGCGCCGGGGATCTCCAGCCTGGTCGACCCGCAGGCCAGCCTGACGGGCTTCCCGGTCGCCGGCTCGCTCGCCGACGGCGGCGGCGGGGTGGTGCTGGGCGGTCGGGGCGGGTCGCCGCCGCACCCGCCCGTGCCTGCGGCCAGCGCGAACGTGATGAACACCGCTGCCGGGCGCCGCATCGTCCCCCCATGACTCGTGGGATCAACCAGGGTAAAGGCTCCTAGTCTCCTACAGGAGCACGGGCTGAGGCGGCAATAGGCAGCAGCTCGCCGCCGAGGGAGTCGCTCACCCGGATCCAGGCGCCCGTGCCCGGGCGTTCCAGCCAGGCGATCACCCTGCCGCCGCCCGGATGCGCGCCGACGACCGCGGGCCGGCCCCTGATCGTGGTCTCGGCGGGGTCCAGCACGCCGGCGTGCGCGCGGTAGGTGTCCCAGTCGGCGGCCATCGTGCCGTGCTCGACCTGGGCCTCCACGTAACGCTTGGCGGTGCCGTACCTGGCCCGGACGCCGTCGGGGACGACCGGGCCGCCGCCGCTGCGGCGCAGGCCGCGGGGCAGGTAGGTGAGCCAGAGGTCGTCGGAGACGACCGCCAGCGGGGGCTCGGCCCGCGCCGCCGCGCCGGGGCGCGACGGCGCCTTCAGTGGCGGCGGGGGCACGTACGACGAGCCCGCCGAAGGCGGGTGCGGACGGCCGAAACCCGAGTGGAACAGGGCGTAGATGGCGAGAGCGGTCACCGCGAACGCCAGTCCGGCGAGCAGCGCGCGCCGGCCCTGCCCCGCGCCGCCGGCACCCTCAGGGATCATGGACGGTTGATCCCCCGATCCGGGCGATCTCTACCGTGCCGATGCCGGTCCCGCAGCCTTGGGCGACATGCGAGTCCGCACCTGGGGCCAGTGGCAAAATATGGAAATGCACCGGCCCCTGCACACGCTGCCCAAAGCCCATCTCCACCTGCACTTCACCGGCTCCATGCGGCACTCGACGCTGATCGAGCTGGCCAGGGAGCAGGGGCTGCACCTGCCCGACGCGCTGGAGCAGGACTGGCCGCCGCGGCTGCGGGCCACCGACGAGCGCGGCTGGTTCAGGTTCCAGCGGCTGTACGACATCGCCAGGTCCGTGCTGAGCCGTCCCGAGCACGTCTACCGGCTGCTGCGCGAGACGGCCGAGGACGAGGCGGCGGCCGGTTCCCGTTGGCTGGAGATCCAGGTGGACCCGTCCGGGTTCGCCGCGCGGTTCGGCGGGCTCACGGCCACGCTGGAGCTGATGCTCGACGCGGCGCGGCAGGCCGCCGAGCACGCCGGGGTGCACATGCCGGTGATCGTGGCGGCCAACAGGACCAGGCATCCGCTCGACGCGAACACCCTGGCCAGGCTCGCCACCCAGTACGCCGGCCGGGGCGTGGTGGGCTTCGGCCTGTCCAACGACGAGCGGCGCGGCGCGGCGCGCGACTTCGAGCGGGCCTTCCGCATCGCCAAGCGCGGCGGGCTGCTGGCCGTGCCGCACGGCGGCGAGCTGCTCGGGCCGCGCAGCGTGAGCCAGTGCATCGACGACCTGGGCGCCGACCGGGTCGGGCACGGCGTGCGGGCGGCCGAGGACCCGTGGCTGATGCAGCGGCTGGCCGACCGGCAGATCTGCTGCGAGGTGTGCCCGACGTCCAACGTGGGGCTGGGGGTGGCCGAGCGGGCGGCGGACGTGCCGCTGCGGCGGCTGTTCGACGCCGGGGTGCCGATCGCGCTGGGCGCCGACGACCCGCTGCTGTTCGGCACCCGGCTGCTGCGCCAGTACGAGCTGGCCAGGGAGGTCTACGGGTTCTCCGACGCGGAGATCGCCGAGTTGGCCCGGCAGTCGATCCGGTCCTCGACCGCGCCGGAGACGGTGCGCAAGGAGCTGCTCAAGGGCGTGGACGACTGGCTGACCGGCTCACCGGAGTGACCCGGCGATCCGCACCGCTCGTTCCCTGGTGCCGGCGCCCTCCAGGCGGTAGGTGAGCGCGTCCCGCTGCCAGACGAGGGTGGGGGCGGCCTGGCGCAGGGGGATCTCGGTGCCGTCCTGGCGGCGGATGTAGCGGAGCGGGTGCGCGCCGGGGATCCACCAGGCCGTGGTCCCGGCCATCTCGACGTAGTCGGGCCAGGGCGGGCCGAGCTTCTTGAAGAAGAACGGGTCCACGCCGCCCTGGAACTGGTCGAGCCGGACGCCGTCCGGCCAGAACATCGACACCAGCCGGCCCTGGTCGGCGACGGTGGCGCGGGCGGGGGGCCCGAGCTCGGCCGGGGTTCTGACGTGGAACCTCACCAGGTCGGGCAGGTCGTCCGGGGCCACCGGGTGCTCGCCGGGGAGGTTCGCGGTGGTCCGTACCGGGGTGGGTGGTGTGTCGCCGAGCTGCAGTTCGACGCCGGCCAGGCGGAGGACCCGGGCCACGGCGGCGCGGCCCTGGGGGGTGGCGGCCGTGACGGCGACGACGGCCAGCACGACGGCCGCCACGATCCGCCACCGCGCCCGCCGTGTCCGCTGCGTCCGCCGCCTGTGCTTCTGAGGCTGGAGCTCCAGGCGGGCGCGCACGGCGGCGGCGACGTCGTCCGGCGGCGGGGACGGGGCGTCGAGGAGGGGGCCGAGGGCGGTCAGTTCGGCTTCCAGGTCGTCGAAGGGGTCATGCGAGTTCACCGCCCACCTCCTCCCTCAGCCGGGCCAGCCCCCGATGGGTGCTGGACTTGACGGTACCGACCGGCCAGCCGAGCACCTGGGCCGTCTCCGCCTCCGACAGTTGCAGGAAGTACCGGCACACGACCGCCTGGCGTTCCCGCTCGGGCAGCCCGCGTACGGCCGCCAGCAGCCGGGCGCGCCGGTCGGTGGCGACGGCCGCGCCCGCGGGGTCGTCGGGGGCCACCGCACCGGCGGGGTCGGCGGCGGTGAGCCGTACGGCGAGGTCGGAGCGGCGCCCGCGGGCCCGGGTGAGGTTGTGCGTCTCGTTGGCCACGATCCGCAACAGCCAGGGACGGAAAGGCGCGTCCCGCCGGAACTTGGACAGATGACGGAAAGCCTTGACGAACGCCTCCTGCACGACGTCCTCGGCCTCGTCGCCCGCGCCGAGCAGGGCGGCGGTGCGGTGGGCGAGCGCGCTGTACCTGGCGACCAGGACCTCGTAGGCCCCCAGGTCACCGTCGAGCGAGCGGGCGATCGCCTCGTCGTCGTCCATGGCGTGTCAGATTCCATCGCATCGGCCCGCGCCCGGGGAAGGGTGTTTCACGCATCAGGTCATCCTCGGGGGCATTAGACTCGTGCAATCCGTCTGCCCCTCAAAGGAACGGGACTATGTCTTCTGGGTATGACCGTGTAGTGCAACCGGCGGCCGGTGACGAGGCCCTGGAGAACCACCTGGGTGGGGACGAGGCCAAGAACTATCGGCAGTACGAGTTCGACATGGTCGCCCCGCACGTCGGCCGTTCGATGCTGGAGATCGGCTCCGGGCTGGGCCACTTCGCCGAGCAGTTCCTGCCGCGGCTCGACCGCCTGGTCGTCAGCGACTTCGACCCCTACTGCGTCGAGCAGCTGGAGAAGCGCTTCGAGGGCCGCGACGACATCGACGTCCTGCAGTTCGGCCTGCCGACCGAGATCCCGCTGAAGGACAAGGTCGACACCGTCGTCATGATGAACGTGCTGGAGCACATCGAGGACGACGCCGAGGCGCTGCGCTCGCTGGCCCGCGTCACGCTGCCCGGCGGCCGGATCATCATCTGGGTGCCCGGCTACATGCAGCTTTATGGAGACTTCGACCGCAAGGTCGGGCACGTCCAGCGCTACACGCCCAAGACCCTGCGCGCCACGGTGGCCAGGGCGGGGCTCGACATCGACGTGCTCAAGCCGATCAACTTCCTGGGCGGCATCGCCTGGTGGGCGGCGGTCCGGCGGGGCGGCGTGGGCTACCCCGACCCGCGCCTGGTCAAGATCTACGACCGCACGGTGGTCCCGGCCACGCGGCTGATCGAGCGGTTCATCACCCCGCCGTTCGGCCAGACGGTGTTCTGCGTGGCCCGCGTCCCGCAGAAGTAGCCCGCAGAAGGGCCCGGCCGCCACCCGGTGGGTTGGTGGCGGCCGGACGTTTTCTACTTGATCGAGCCGGCGGTCAGTCCGCCGACGACCTTCCGCTCGATCAGCGCGAACAGGATGATCACCGGGATGGTGGCGATCACCGAGCCCGCGAAGAGGTTCTGCCAGTCCACCTGGTACTGGCCGATGAACGAGTTCAGCGCGACCGTGAGCGGCTGGTTGGCCGGGGTCGTGGTCAGGGTCAGGGCGACCACGAACTCGTTCCACGCCGCGATGAACGTGAAGATCAGCGCGGTGATCACGCCCGGCATGGCCAGCGGCAGCGTGATCCGGAACAGCGCGCCGAAGCGGCCGTTGCCGTCGATGAAGGCGGCCTCCTCCAGCTCACGCGGGATCGAGGCGAAGTAGGCGTTCAGGATCCACACCGCGAACGCCAGGTTGAACCCGCCGTTGACCAGGATCAGCGACCAGATCGAGTCCACCAGGCCGAACTGGTAGAACTCGCGGTAGATGCCGACGAGCATGGCCGTGGGCTGGAACATCTGGGTGATCAGCACCAGGATCAGGAACGCGGTGCGCCCCCGGAACTTGTGCCGGGCCGAGTAGTAGGCGGCCGGCAGGGCCACGAGCAGCACCAGGATCGTCGAGCCGCCGGCGACCTTGAGCGTCACCCACAGGTTCCCGGCCAGGCCGCTGGTCCAGAAGTTGGCGAGGTTCGACCACACCCACTCGTCGGGCCAGAACGTCACCTCGCGCAGCGACTCCTGCGACCGCAGCGAGGTCAGCAGCATGACGAGGTACGGGAACAGGAAGACGAACGCGACGATGTAGGCCGCGGCCGCCACGATCACGGTCTTGAGCCTGGGCATGCGGCGCTGCGCCCGTCCGCGGTGTCCGGACTGGTGGCGGGCACCGGCCTTGGGCATGGTCTGCACGGCCATCACGCCACCTCCTTGTTCCAGCGCGACACCTTCAGGAAGAGCGCGGTCAGCACGATGACCATGCCGAAGTTCACGACGGACATCGCGGCCGACTCACCGATGTTCGAGCCCTTGAGGATGAACATGAGGATGGTCGAGGTGGCCGTCGAGTAGCCCGGCTGCCCGTGGGTCATCGCCCAGATGATCGGGAAGCTGTTGAAGACGTTCATCACGTTGATCAGCGCGGCGACGGTGAGCGCGGGGCGCAGCAGCGGCAGCGTGATCGACCAGTACGTCCGGAACTTGGTGGCGCCGTCCATCTTGGCCGCCTCGTAGACGTCGGCGGGGATGGTCGCGAGCCCGGCCAGCAGCGCGTACGTCGTGAACGGCACCGAGACGAAGACCGCCACGAACACCAGCCACGGCATCGCGCTGGAGGCGTCGCCGAGCTGGTCGGCGGAGGCGCCGCCCATCGCGTCGATGAACCCGAGCTTGACCCTGATCTGGTTGATCACGCCGACCTCGGGGTCGAGCATCCACTTGAAGATGATCGCCGTCATCAGCACCGAGGCCGCCCAGGGCGCGATGAGCGCCCAGCGGGCGATCTTGCGGCCGGGGAAGCGCTGGTTGAACAGCTGGGCGAGGGCGAGCGAGATCAGCACGGTGAGCGCGACGACCGCGACCACCCAGATCACGCTGCGGATCATGATGTCGGCGAAGTCCTTCTCGCCGAACAGCTTCGTGTAGTTGTCCGGGAAGTTGTTTCCCTGGACCACTCCGAACCGGCTGATCTTGAGAAACGACGACCGGATCATCTCGATCACGGGCCAGAGCACGACCAGCGCGATCAGCACCACGGCCGGCCCGATCCAGGCCAGGGGTTCGAGGGCGCGCAACCTTCTCATGAGGAACCTTCCATGACGGTGGAGCCGGCGCGGGGACGCGACCCGCGCGCCGGCTCCACAGACCCCCGCTGGATCAGCTGGCTTCGGCGGTCTTCTGCAGCTCGCCGAGGACCTTGGCCGGGTCGTCCTTGACGGCGCCGCCGATGGTCTGCTTGATCGCCGGGTTCACCTCGGCCCACTTCGGGTCCTGGAACGGGTAGAAGCTGGCGTTGGGCAGCGCGTCGAGGAACGGCTTGAGCTTCTCGTCACCCGACAGCTTCTTGATGCCGCCGTTGGTGACGGGCAGCAGCTTGTAGGTGTCGGAGATCTTCTGCGCCGCGTCGCCGGTGTAGAAGAAGTCGAAGAACTTCTTGATCTCGGCGGCGTGGCCGTTCTTGTTGAACGCCATGATCCAGTCCATGACGCCGAGGGTGGTGTCGAGCGGGCCGGACTTGCCGGGGATCGCCGTGACGCCGTAGTTCTTCAGGCCGGCCGCGTCGAAGATCGGGATGGACATGGGTCCGCCGTTGACCATGCCGACCTTGCCCGCGCCGAAGTCCTCCCAGACCGTCTTGCGGTCCTTGGTGCCCGGGTTCGGGGTGGTGAGGCCGGCGTCGACCAGGCCCTTCATGTAGGTGAAGGTCTCGATGTTCTGCGGGGAGTTGATGGCCCACTTGCCGGAGGCGTCCTTGTAGCCGCCGCCGTTGCCCAGCATCCACAGGAACGACTCGCCCTGGGCCTCCTCCTGGCCCAGCGGGAGGCCGAACGGCTGGCTCACGCCGGCCTTCTTCAGCTTCTCCGCGGCGGCCTTGAGCTCGTCCCAGGTCTTGGGCGGCTCGGCGATGCCGGCCTTGGTGAACAGGTCCTTGTTGTAGAACAGCGCGCGGGCGGAGGAGACGAACGGGATGCCGTAGCCGGTGCCGTCCACCTTGCCGAAGTCGGCGAACTTCTGCAGCATGTCGCCGGAGACGTTCGGGGACAGGACCTCGTCGACCTTGTAGAGCAGGCCGTCCTTGACGAAGCCGGAGTAGTCGCCGGTCTGCAGGATGTCGGGCACCTGGCCGTTCTGGACCATGGTGGCGACCTGCTTGTCGATGTCGTTCCAGTTGATGACCTGGACGTCGACCTTGATGTTGGGGTTGGCCGCCTGGAACTGGTCCACGACGCCCTTCCAGAACGTCTCGCCCGAGTTCGGCTTGCCGGGGCCGTCGCCGTAGTCGGCGGCGACCATCTTGAGGGTGACCTGGCCGCCGCCCGAGGCCTGGGTGTTGTTCCCACCGCCACCCGAACCGCCGTCGGAGCCGCAGCTGGACAGGACCAGCATCGTGGCAAGGCCGAGAGCGGCGCCGCCCACAAGCTTCATGTTCACTGGTGATACCGCCTTCTCGTCGGACGGGTCGCTGGTCCGTACCAGCCACCTGACCCCGTCCAAAGGGATGAGGGGTGCGAGAGCCACAGCTCAACGCGTTTGCGCCAGAGTAAGCCCGTGTTCAGCAGCCGGTCTATACCGGCTGGTATCGGTTTGAAAACACTCAGGGCAGAAAAAGCTCACAACCGGTCTAGACCGGGCGTCACAGGATCTTTCTCCGCACGTTCTCGCCGCCGTCCGGGGTGCCGATCCACGGGCCCTCGATGGACGGGTCGAGGATGCCCTCCTCCAGGAACTCGTAGCGGCCGTCGAGCACGTACCGGGCCAGGCGCACGTCCTGCTCGTCGCTGTTGTCCCAGAGCTCGTCGAACAGCGTGCGGACGCGGCGCCGGGCCTGGTGGCAGAAGGTGTCGGCCAGCTCGTACGGCCTGCGCCCGAGGTCGTCGGCGTCCTCCTCGGCCTTCACGCAGACGGCCGTCATGGCGAACAGCTCGGCCCCGATGTCGACGATCCGCCCGAGGAAGGACTGCTTGTGCTCCAGCCTCCCCTGCCACCGGGACATGCCGTAGAAGGTGGACCGGGCCAGCTTCCTGCTGGTCCGCTCCACGAACCGCAGATGCTGGGCCAGCGGGCCGAAGGCGGTGTAGCCCGTGGGCAGGCTGCCCGCGCCGGCCACCAGGGTGGGCAGCCACCCGGCGTAGAAGCGGCTCGCCCGGCCCAGCGCGCGGGCGCGTTCCTGGGGGGACGCCTCGGGGTTGATCAGCTCGCCGGCCGCGGTCAGGTGCGCGTCCACGGCCTCGCGGGTGATCATCAGGTGCATGATCTCGGAGGAGCCCTCGAAGATGCGGTTGATGCGGGCGTCGCGCAGCATCTGCTCGGCGGGCACGCCGCGCTCGCCGCGGGCGGCCAGCGACTCGGCGGTCTCGTAGCCGCGGCCGCCCCTGATCTGGACGAGTTCGTCCAGCGCCCGGTACGACAGCTCGGTGGCGTACAGCTTGGCGAGGGCGGCCTCGATCCTGATGTCGTTGCGCCGGTCGTCGGCCAGGCGGGCGGTGAGCTCGCTGACGGCCTCCAGCGCGTACGCGGTCGCCGCGATGAAGGCGATCTTGGTCGCCACGGCCTCGTGCCGGCCCACCTTGCGTCCCCACTGCTCGCGGGCGTTGCCCCACTCGCGGGCGATCTTCACGGCCCACTTGACGCTGCCCGCGCAGGTCGCCGGGAGGGACAGGCGGCCGGTGTTGAGGGTGGTGAGCGCGATCCGCAGCCCTTGGCCCTCCTTCCCGATCAGGTTCTTGGCGGGCACTCTGACCTGGGAGAACTCGGTGACGCCGTTCTCGATGCCGCGCAGGCCCATGAAGCTGTTGCGGCGCCTGACCGTGATGCCCGGGCTGTTCCCCTCGACCACGAACGCGCTGATCTTCTCGCCGGTCCTGGCCATGACCACCAGCAGGTCGGCGACGACGCCGTTCGTCGTCCAGAGCTTGACGCCGTTCAGCACGTAGTCGTCGCCGTCGCGCACGGCGGTCGTGGACAGCCGGGCGGGGTCGGAGCCCACGTCCGGCTCGGTGAGCAGGAAGGCCGAGATCTCGCCGGCCGCGCACCGGGGCAGGAACTCCCGCTTCTGCTCCTCGGTGCCGAACTGCTTGAGCGGCTGCGGCACGCCGATCGACTGGTGCGCCGACAGCAGCGTGGCCAGGGCGGGGCAGTAGGAGCCGACCAGCGTGAGGGTGCGGCAGTAGTACAGGTAGGGCAGGCCCAGGCCGCCGTACTCGGTGCCGATCGTGATGCCGAACGCCCCGAGGGCGGCCAGGCCCTTGACCACCTCGTCGGGCACCTGCGCGGTGCGCTCGATGAGGGCCGGGTCGACGTGGGCCTCCAGGAAGCGCCGCACCGCCCGGACGAACTCCTCACCCCGCTCGGCGGCCTCGGCCGGCAGCCCGGGCGCCGGATGCACCAGGTCCAGCCGGAGATCGCCGAGGAACAGCTGCTTGGCGAAGCTGGGGAGCCGCCATTCGCGCTCCCTGGCCTGCTCGCCGACCTGCCTGCTCTCCGCGTACGTCGTCTGCTCACTCATGGCACCCTCCCGACGGTGCGCCGTCATGTGCTGGGAGTACTGCCCGCCTGGCGGCTTTAAGCACGCCCAGTGCGACGACGGCCAGCACGGCGGGCACCGCCAGGAAGGCTCCGCAGCAGGCCAGCGCGACCATCGACATGCCGGTCGCCACGAGGGCGGTGACCCGCGGCCGGCCGGCGGGCAGCACCCGCACCGCCGCCGCCACGCCCGCCGCCGTGACGGCCGCCAGGCACGCCGAGGTGGCCCGCATCAGCAGGTCCAGGTCCACCGCCCACACCACGACCGGCACCGTCAGCACGGCCAGCGCCCCGAGGCTCCGGTACGGCCCCCGTCCGCCGGCGAGCCAGGCGGGCATGGCCCCGTCCCTGGCCAGCGCCACCCCCAGCCGCGCCGCCCCCGCCAGGTACGTGTTGACCGCCCCGAACGTCAGCAGCACCGCCAGCACCCCGGTCACCGGCCGCGCCACTCCCCCGAGGCCGGTCTCCAGCAGCGCGTTCAGCGGCACGCCCGGCATGTCCGCGCCGAGCACGCCGACCGAGGTGACGCTGACGCCCAGGTACAAGACGCCGACCACGACGAGGGTGATTATCGTGGCCCTCGTCAGCCCGCGCTGGCCGGGGGCGAACTCGGCCGACAGGTGGCTGGCCGCCTCCCAGCCCACGAAGGCGAACATGAGCACCCCGGCCGCGCCGGCCACCCCGGCGAGCCCGTACGGGGCGAAGGGGGTGAAGTGGTCGAGGTCGGCCCGTGGGGCGGCGGTGACCACGGCGACGGCCAGCAGCGCGACGAGCAGCGCCACGGAGACGAGCTGCAACCGCCCCGAGGTACGCAGCCCGGCGGCGTTGGCGGCGAACGCCGCGGCCAGGATCAGCACGCCGGCCAGGGCGCCGTCCACGCCCAGGGACGCCTCGACGTACCGGCCGCCCACCAGCGCGCCCGCGACGGTCCCGACCGGCACGGCCCCGTAGAACCACCAGCCCACCACGGCGGCGGCCCGCGGCCCGAAGGCCAGCCCCGCGAAGCTCGCCACCCCGCCCCCGCCGGGATGCCGGACGCCGAGCGCCGCGAACGTCAGCGCCACCGGCACGCTCAGCGCGAGCAGCCCTGCCCAGGCCAGCACGGAGGCCGGCCCCGCCGCCGCGGCGGCGAGCTGCGGCAGCACCAGCATCCCCGGCCCCAGCACCGCGCCCACCAGCAACGCCGCGCCCTGCCCCGCACCCATCCGGCCGTGTTCAGTCATGCCCGCGAAAGTAGCCCGATCGTTCGGCCCTGCCACCGCTCCACCGAACGAACGATCGGAGATGGGTGCAGAATCGCGTCATGGACGAACTTGATTCGGCGATCATCCGCCTGCTCCAAACGGATGCGCGGCAGTCCAACCGGGAGCTGGCCCGCCGGCTCGGCATCGCCCCCTCGACCTGCCTGGAACGGGTCAGGGCGCTCACCCGGCGCGGCGTGATCCGCGGCTACCACGCCGACATCGACCCCGCCGCGCTCAACCGGAGCACGCAGGCGATGGTCTCGGTCCAGGTGCGCCCGCTGAGCCGGGCCGTGATCAACGCCTTCAAGCAGTCGGCCGCCGGAATGCCCGAGGTGCTGAGCGTGTTCGTGCTGGCCGGCGGCGACGACTTCCTGCTGCACGTCGCGGTCCAGGACCTCGACCACCTCCACTCCTTCCTGCTCGACCGGCTGAGCAAGCGCAAGGAGATCGTCGGCTTCCGCACCTCGGTGATCTTCCAGCAGGTGCACGACGCGGTGCCGGAGCGGCTGCCGTCGCCCACGGAGACCTGACTTTCGTCAGGGGTGCTTCTGGACGGTCGGCAGATCCGGCGGCGGGGGCGTTCTCCGTATGTTTGCCTGCATGAGCTTGAAGATCGCCCTCGCCGGGCTGGCCGCGGCCCTGTCCCTCACCCCCGCTGCGGCCCCGGCCCTGGCCTCTGCCCGGGCCTCGGCCCCCGTCGAGCCGACCCCCGCCGCCGTGGACGCCTACCTGCGCGAGGCGCTGGAGGCCACCGGCGTGCCGGGCCTGTCGGTCGTGGTGACCCGCGGCGACAAGGTCGTGCACGCCGCCGGGTACGGCAACGACTCCGAAGGGCGTCCGGTCACCGCGGCCACGCCGATGCGGGTGGCCTCGGTGAGCAAGTCGTTCACCGCGATGGCCGTGATGACCCTGGTGGAGCAGGGGAAGATCGCGCTGGACGAGCCGGTGGCCGGGCAGTTGCCCGGTTTCCGGATGGCCGACCCGCGCTTCGCCGAGATCACCGTGCGCCAGTTGCTGAACCAGACCTCCGGGCTGTCCGACAGCTCGCTGGACATCGGCGACCTGGAGTCCGCGAGCTCGCTGGCCGACTACACCGCCCGCCTGGCCAAGGGCCGCCTGGCCGCCGACCCGGGCAGCCGGTACGCCTACTGCAACGTCAACTACGACCTGGCCGCCCGCCTGGTCGAGACCGCGAGCGGCCGCCCCTTCGACGCCTACATGAAGGACCGCGTCTTCGGCCCGCTCGGCATGACGAGCAGCGCCGTGAGCGCCCAGGCCGTCCGGCCGGCGGACGGTTTCGTCTCGGTCTACGGGATGTGGCTGCCCCGGCCGGAGGCGTCCGGGTTCCTCGACGGCAGCGGCTCGGGCGCGGTCATCACGACGGCCGCGGACATGGGCAAGTGGCTGACCGCCCAGAACGGCGCCGGCCGCCCGCTGGTCAAGAAGCAGAGCATGGAGACCATGCACAAGCCCGGCCCGCACGGCTACGGCATGGGCTGGAGCCTGGAGGAGGA
This sequence comes from Nonomuraea sp. NPDC049624, assembly GCF_040675255.1. NCBI lineage: Bacteria > Bacillati > Actinomycetota > Actinomycetes > Streptosporangiales > Streptosporangiaceae > Nonomuraea > Nonomuraea sp. NPDC049624. The sequence goes on from NZ_JBFAOR010000001.1 coordinate 29,501, forward strand.
GTCCGGCCTGCTCGTGCACTCGGGCAACCTGTTCACCTACAACGCCGTCGAGGCCGTCTCGCCGAAGACCGGCTACGGCTTCGCCGTCATGACCAACGGCGCCTCGCTCTACGACCCCACCTACGACATCATGCGCGGCCTGGCCGCGATGAGCGAGGGCCGCGCGCCGGCGGCCCTGGGCGGCGACCGGCAGCTCTACGACCTGGTGCTGGGGCTGCTCGCCGTCGTGGCGGCCGGGCTCGGGGTCATGGGCGTGCTGCGGGCGCGGCGGTGGGCGTCCCGGCGGTCGGGGCGGCCGTGGTGGCGGATCGCACTGCGGCTGGCGCCGGTGCTGCTGCCCGTCCTGGTGTTCGCGTTCTACCCGGATTGGGTCTCCGTGCTGCTCAACGGGCGGTACGTGACGTGGGAGCAGCTCACCTACTTCCCGGCGTCGTTGTCGCTCACCCTGCTCGCCGCGGCTCTCGCCGGGCTCTTGACGGCCGCCGTCCGGGTTTGTGTACTGTGTAAGCTTACAAGGTACGCAAATTCGAGGAGATCCCGATGACCGCGGTCGCCGTCGCCGTCCCGCTCGTATGGCTCGCCTGGCTCGTCGTCACCGACTGGGTGCCCATGTTCCCGCTCAACGACCTCAACGGCGCGAACGTCAGGGGCCGGGCCCTGGCCGCCGCGATCAACTACCCGTTCCCGCTGCTCATCGCGGCCGGCGTCGCGCTGCACCGCACGTGGTCGCTCACCGCCGCGACCGTCCTGTGCGTGCTGGTCATGGCCGGGCACGTACGGAGCTGGTGGCTGCCCTACTTCGGATTCGCCACGGCCGAGCAGCGCGAGCTCTACCAGCGCGAGTACAGCCGCACCTGGAAGATCCTGCCGACCGCGGGCCACGCCGTGGTCATCGACGTCCAGCACATGGTGGTGGGGCTGCTGTCCCTGCTCATGCTGGCGGCCACGATCGTCGTTACGCTGACCGCATGACCCAGGCACCCAGGCGGGCGGGGCGACCGGCCGTGCTCACCGTCGAGCGCATCGTGGCCGCGGCCGTCGGCATCCTCGACGCCGAGGGCCCCGACGCGCTGACCATGCGCCGCCTGGGCGCCGACCTCGGCGTGGCCGCCATGTCGCTCTACCGCCACGTGCCCAACCGGGACGCGCTCGTGTCTTTGGTCGTCGACCAGCTGTTCGCCGAGGCCATGGCCGGTTACACGCCGGTCCCCGACTGGCCGCGGGCGCTGACCGGGTTCGCCGTGGCCTACCGCCGCTTCCTGCTCGCCCACCCGCGCGCCGTCCCGCTGCTGGCCACCCACCCGGTGGACGTACGGCTCGGCACCGAGCTGATCTCCGGCCTGCTGGCCCGCTTCGAGGCGGCGGGGGTGCCCCCGGGCGACACCGTCAACGCGGTGCAGTCGGTGGCCGTCTACGTGCTCGGCCACGCCCTGGCCCAGGTCGGCTCGACGGCCGAGACCCACGGCCCGGCCGCGCTGCGCTTCTACGACCAGTGGTTCGACGCCGGCCTGCGGGCCATGGTGTCGGGCTTCGAGCAGCAGCTCGCGGCGACGCGTTGATCAGGTTGCTCGTGCAGCGGCTCGCGGCGCCGCGTTAATTCGGTTGCCCGGCGTTGCGGACAGGCCATAGCTTGTCGGTCATGCGCCTTTACCTGTGACAGCAGCCACCTCAGTCCATCGTCCGACAGACGCGGCCACGCTGTGCTCGTCGACGCCCGGCCCTCACCGAGCCGCGTCCTGAGTTCGCGTAAAGGAGCTTCGCATGCGAGTTCGCTCAGCCATTCACTCAGCCAAGAAGAAGACCGTCACGCCCGTGCCGCCCCGGCAACTGCCCAAGACGCCGCAGCGCCCGGTCGTGCCGCCCCGGCGGATCATCCCGCCCAAGGGCCGCTAGACAACTACCGGGATGGTAGTTAACGAGCGCCGCCTCCCCTCGTACGCCCGGGAGGCGGCGCTCACCCTTTTCCGCTCCGGTTCCGCTAGAGCCGCTCGATGATGGTGACGTTGGCCTGGCCGCCGCCCTCGCACATCGTCTGCAGGCCGTAGCGGCCGCCCGTGCGCTCCAGCTCGTGCAGCAGCTTGGTCATCAGGATCGCTCCCGTGCCGCCCAGCGGGTGGCCGAGCGCGATGGCGCCGCCGTTGGGGTTGACCTTGGCCGGGTCGGCGTCCAGCTCCTTGATCCAGGCCAGCGGCACCGGGGCGAACGCCTCGTTGATCTCCACGACGTCGATCTCGTCGATCGACATGCCCGCCTTGCGCAGCGCCCGCTGCGTGGCCGGGATCGGCGCGGTCAGCATGTAGACCGGGTCGTCGCCCATGAGCGCGAGCTGGTGGATGCGGGCCCGCGGGGTCAGGTTGTGCTCGCGCACGGCCTGCTCGGAGGCGATCAGCACGGCGCCGGAGCCGTCGGAGATCTGCGAGGAGGTGGCCGCGGTGATCCGGCCGCCCTCCTTGAGGGTCTTGAGCCCGGCCATCTTCTCCAGCGTCGTGTCGGGCCGCGGGCCCTCGTCGTCCTCGACGCCGTTGATCGGGGCGATCTGGTCCTTGAAGTAGCCGTTCGCGACGGCCTTGGCGGCCCGCTGGTGGGACTCGTAGGCGAACTGCTCCAGCACGTCACGCTGGAGGCCCCACTTCTCGCACATCAGCTCGGCGCCGCGGAACTGCGAGATCTCCTGCTTGCCGTACCGCTCGACCCACTTGTCGCCGAACGGGAACGGCATGCCCTTCTCCAGCGCGGCGGTGATCGACGCGCCCATCGGGACGATGCTCATCGACTCCACGCCCGCGGCCACCACCAGGTCCTGGGTGCCCGACAGGACGCCCTGGGCGGCGAAGTGGATCGACTGCTGGGACGACCCGCACTGCCGGTCGATCGTGACGCCGGCCGTCGTCTCGGGCAGCCCCGCCGACAACCAGGCGTTCCGCGCGATGTCCATGCTCTGGGGGCCGAACTGCATGACGCAGCCCATGATGACGTCCTCGACCGCCGCCGGATCGACGCCGGTGCGGTCGATGAGCGCCTTCAGCGTGTGGGCGGCCAGGTCGGTGGGATGGACGGTGGAAAGCCCGCCCTTCTTCTTGCCGACCGGGGTACGGACCGCTCCGACGATGTACGCCTCTGCCACAGTGCCTCCTGGAAACCGAGCATTATTCGGTTATTGAGGAGAGACTACAACAGAACGACGTTCTGTGGCTCGTCACTCCGGGGGCAGAAGGTCCTCCGCGGCGTCGATCCTGAACCGCCACCGGTCCACCACCAGGCCGTTCAGCGATTCTGCCAGCTCCAGCGCCAGACTTCCGAGCTTGACGGGCTCCTCGCCGCGCAGCTCGATCGCGGTCAGCTCGGTGGCGAACGGCAGCAGCTCCCCCACCGCCGGCGGCTGCCCCTTCTGCGGCACCAGCGCGGCCCGGATGTCGCCCGACGTGTACGTGAACTCGTCCTCCCCCTGCTCCAGCAGCGGCGCCAGGTCGTCGGCGGACGGGCGGACGGGCAGGATGACGGCGGGACCGCCCTCCTCGCCGTCGGCCGGATCGCTCACCTCGCCCCGGCACACCGCGAGCCCCTTGAGCCGGAAGGCCAGCCCCTCGGCCAGGTAGCGGTCGAAGAAGTCGAACGGCAGCGGCCCCTCGGCGGTGACCCGGCAGGCCCACGCCTTCTCCAGCACCCCGCCGGTCAGCTCGGCGTCCGCCTCGACCGGCGCGCACACCCGCACGTCGGCCCCCACGATGTCGTCGCCCTCGCGCCGCGCGCCGGGATCGGCCAGCCGGACGATCCGCAACAACTCGGCGGGGTCCGGTCTGGCGGGCAGGGCCGCCGTCGGGCCAGTACGCAGTTTCCGCTTCGCCAGCCAGCCCATGCCCGCCTCCGCCAATCAGCTTCGATAGGAGCTCGTCATCGTCGCGTAGACGATGATGTTGTCGTTGTAGTGACCGATGGTGCGATCGTAGGCGCCACCGCAGGTGATGAGGTGGAGCTGGGCGTTCTCCCGGCTCCCGTAGACGCGCTCGGTCGGGAACGTCTTCTTGCTCGCCTGCTCCACGCCGCCGACCGTGAACACGGCGGTCGTCCTGTCCTGGCGCTTGACCTCGATGATGTCGCCGTGTTTGAGCTCGCCGAGGCGGCTGAACACGGCGCTGCGCGTCCGGGTGTCCTTGTGCCCGAGCAGCACCGCCGGGCCCTCCTGACCCGGCGTGGACATGTTCCGGTACCACCCGACCAGGTTGGGATTGTCCGACGGCGGCACCTCGATCGTCCCGTCCTTGGCCAGCCCCACCGACTTGATCGGCGCGTTGACGCCGAGCCGCTTGATCACGATCCGGATCGGCGTCGAGGGCAGCATCGGCGGCGCCGGCTTGATCTCCGGCAGCGGCGGCGGCTGGTCCGGCGGCGCCTGGAACAACGCCTGCTGCGGCTGCCCGGACGCCTGCGACTGCACGGCCACGGGCAGGGCGTCCCTGTCCATGCCGTACTCCTCGGGCGACTGCAGCACGATCAGCATGCCCGCCACGACCGTGACGACCCCGGCGATGGCCGCGCCGATCAGCACGGTCCTGAGCGCGGTGCTCCCCCGGTCCCGCGGTGGCGGGCCGCCGTACGGATACTGCCCGGCCACGCCGGTCAGCCCCTGCCCGCGGTACGCCGGCGCAGCACCAGCCCACCGGCCGCCGCGGCCGCGATCAGAACGGTGCCGGTGAGAACGAACAGCCGCCCGTCGGGCCCCGCCATACCCCCGGCCCCGGTGTCGGCCCCCGCCTTGGGCGTCTTGGACTTGTCGGGCGGGGTGACGGTCACGGTGGCGGTACTGGTCTTGGTCGGCTTGGGGGTGGGGGTCGGCGTCGGGGTCGGCGTAGGCGTCGGCGTGGGGGTCGTTCCCGAGCCCGCGACCACCTGGAAGGTGTGGTTCTTGACGCCCGTCGCGGGAGCCACGCACTTGATCGCGCTGCCGGTGGTCGCCGTGGCCGAGGTGCCGAGGACCAGGTCGCCGGGGGTGAGCGTCACCGTGCCGGTCGTGGTGGGCTTCACCTTGAGGGTGACGCTGGGCAGCGTGGTGATGTCCTGCCCGACGACGACGTTGGTCAGCGCGCCCTCGGCCGCCGCCGGCTGGGTGACCCCCGCACCGGACGCCTTCACGTTGAGGAAGTACTTGCCGCCGCTCGTGGGGAAGCCGGTGGGGGCCTTCAGCGTGTCAAGGCTGCTGGTATCGATGGTGCTGGTCCACGAGATGCTGACTTCCTCGTTCGCCTTGGCGTTGGTGGGCAGGGTGCCGGGGGTGATCTTGATGTCCACGTCGGCCGGATAGGCCGGATCGTTGATCGTCGTGTCCACCAGGTCACACTTGTACTTGACCACCTCGGTCCCGGTGCCACCGCCGCCGGTCTGGACCGGGATCGAGATGCTGGCGGGAGCGGTCGACCCATAGGTGCAGGTCGTCGTGTCCTGGCCGATCTTGATGCTCAGCAGCGGCGTCGTCCCCGTCGCCGTGGCGACCGGCGTGAGAACGAGGTTTCCGCCCGTCGTCGCGGTCACGCTGACCGACGCCGACATCTTCGGCGGCGTGTACGACCCGCCCATCGCGACCGCCGTGGTCGTGCCCGTGCCGGTGCCCTTGAGCGCGGTGGGCGTCCCGCCGGTCACCGTGAGGTCGCCGCCGCCGGTGGTGACGGTCTCGTTGGCGGTCAGGGCCTTCGCCACCGGGATCGCCGGGAACGTCCAGTCGATCGTCGTCGACTTGGCCGGTTCAACCGACGCCGGAGGCGTGATCGTCACGATCACGGGACCGGTCTGGAGAGCGCCACCCGTGCAGTTATAGGTGATCTTCAGGGGTTCAGCCACCGCGGCCTGGGCCGGCGAGGACAGACCGACCACCGAACCGGCGAGGACGGTGACTGTGCCCATCAATCCCAAGGCGGAGGTCTTGTGGGCGAGGCGGCGCCACGCCTGGGACGTAAGCACGGGTCCATCTCCGTTTCAGCGCAGTGTCAACAGTCGTGCCAGAATTCCAGCCGATGGTCACGGTTCGGTTGAGATCCTACGAACTGTCCCTGTCAACTTCCCGTAAAACTCAAAATCCGACCCAAAAACCCCATCAGCCCTTCTTCTTCGACAACGTCGCGTACACCACGATGTTGTCCGTGTAGCTGTGCGCCTCCTTGTTGAAGACGCCGCCACACGTGATCAGCCGGAGCTGCGAGTCCTTGGTGTTCCCGTACACCCGGGACGTCGGGAACGCCGACTTGCTGACCTGCTCGATCCCGCTCACCGTGAACCGGGTGACCTTCCCGTCCGACCGGTACACGTAGATCTGGTCGCCCTTGGCCAGTTCGCGCAGGCGATCGAAGACGGCGGGGCCCTTGCGGGTGCTGACGTGGCCGTTGATGATCGCGGGCCCGAGCTCGCCCGGCACCGGCGAGAAGCGGTACCAGCCGGTCTGGTTCGGCCGGGTCAGCGGCGGAGTGCCCAGGTTGCCCTTGATGTCCACGGTGACGCCGCCGATGGGGGCGTTCACCTTGATCTTGGGAATCTTGATCCGGCTGGGCTTCGCCTTGGCCTTGGCGGCCTTCGTCCTGGCCTTGGGGATCGGCGGCACGGTCGGAGCCGCGGCCAGCGGCGGCGGCGCGTCCGGTCGGGCCGGGGTCAGCGTCGCGCCCTTGCCGCCCGGTCCGACGGTCGCGGGCAGCACGAACGCGCCCGCGTTCTCGATCTGCACGGCGGTCGGCCGGTCGGCGGCGGCCAGCGTGCCGGAGCCGTCGTCCACCTTGGGCGCCACGGAGAGCAGGCCCACCATGATCGCGCCGACGCCGGCCAGCGAACCGGCGATCAGCAGCCCGGGCATCGCCCGCTGCATCGGAGTCTTCTGCTCGGCCATCACTTCGTTCCTCCCGCGTGCGCGGCCCGGCGGCGGCGCAGGACGAGCCCGCCGCCCGCGCTGCCCATGAGCAACATCGCCCCACTGGCCATCAGCCCGTACGGCCGGTCCGGCTCGTCGGGCGCCTCACCGGTGTCCACCCCGCCCTTGGGGATCTTGGCCACCTGCGCCCTGACGTACGCGGTCGCCGTCGGGCCGGTCGCGGTGGGCGTGGCCGTGCTCGTGCTCGTCCCCGTGACCGCCGGCACCACGACCACGTGCCCGAGCCCGTTGCTCGGCGTGGGCTGGGAGTGGTGACGCGTGGGGGTGCTGGTGGCGGTGGACGTGCCGGTCGGGGTCCGCGTCGGCGTGGGGCTCGTGGTGGGGGTCTTCGACGGGTCGGGGGTGGTGGGGGTCTGGCTGTTCGTCGGTCCCGACTTGTCCCGTACGGTCACCGTCACCGAGACCGGCCCGCCGACGAGCTTGCACTTCGCGCCGTGGTAGCCCGTCGGGATCTTGGCGGTGTTGGTGGACACCTTGAATGCGTCGAGCCAGGCAGGCTTGCTGGAGGCGTTCACGATCCGGATGGTGTGCTTGCCGTACTTCAGCTCCGGCGACTTCCAGATCGTGAAGCCGCCGTCGAGGTCGTCGTTGACGGGCAGGTCGTCGTCGGAGCGCGAGGGGTCCTCCGTGGCCACCTTGCTGCCGTCGATGTAGATGTCCACCGGGCCGGCGTCCTTGTCGTGCGGCCCGATGTACTCCACGCCGGTGCCCGTGAAGCTCAGCTCGGCCCAGGCGCCGAGGTCGTTGGTCTCGTGCAGGTCGTTGTGCACGTGGTTCTCGGAGCCCGGACGGTCGTCGATCGAGCTCCAGCCGGGGCCGTAGTTGACCTTCATGTCGGTCGGGTTGTCGCTCTCGTTGCCGTCGTTGGCGACGACCGTGCCGTCCGGCGGGGTGAAGTCGAGCTCGATGTCCTTCGGCGTGACCTTGATGGTCCCGACCTTGTCGATCAGTCCGGGGTCGTTCAGGGACTCGGGCAGCGACAGTTCGCCGTCGGGGCGAAGCTTGCCCTTCTGCTCGACCGAGCCCTTCGGCTGCAGGATGCCCTGCCAGCTGCTGGTCAGCTCGACGTTGCCGGTGGCGTGCACGTTGGCGCCCGGGGCGAAGTAGCCGGGCGACTGGAGCCGTCCGTGGTCGGCGTAGTCGAGCTTCCAGGTGAAGTTGAGCGGGTCGCCGACCACCAGGTCGGTGGCGAAGGTGAGATGGGTGTTCAGACGTACCGGTGCGTGCCGCACGATGCTGTCGGCCCCGGAGGGAACGCATTCGTACTGCACGTCCAGGTCGGCCGGTGCGGCCGAGGCCGGGACGCCGGGCAACGCGACGACCCCGACGGCCGCCACCGATGCGATCGACGCGGCGAGCAACGACTTGCGCCACCGACTCACGGGACACTCCGATCATCACAAATAGACCGAGGGTAGATCTTAGAGTCGAAAACACCCGCAACGCAGGCGGTTTCCCCCAAGTTCCAGCACTTGTGATGAAGCCGTGTCCCCTGCCGTGTCCCCTGCCGTGTCCCCCGTCGCCTCACCCACCGCGAAAGCGGGTATACCTCCGGGTAACAGAATCGTATTCTGTCGTGCACGACACCTGCTTGGAGGCGAATCGATGCAGCGAGACCTCTTCGACGAGGAGCACCTGCTCTTCAGGGAAACCGTGCGCGAGTTCATGGCCCGCGAGGTCGTGCCGCACCACGCCCAGTGGGAGAAGGACGGCATCGTGCCCCGCGAGGTCTGGAAGAAGGCCGGCGAGATCGGCATGTTCGGCTTCGGCGTCCCCGAGGAGTACGGCGGATCCGGCATCACCGACTTCCGCTACAACGCGGTGATCGTCGAGGAGATCATCAGGACCGGCGCCTCCGGCCTGGGCTTCTCGCTGCACAACGACGTCATGGCCCCGTACGTCGTCGAGCTCACCGACGACGAGCAGAAGCAGCGCTGGCTGCCCGGATTCGCCTCCGGCGAGCTCATCACCGCGATCGCGATGACCGAGCCGGGCGCCGGCAGCGACCTGCAGGGCATCAGGACCACCGCCGTCCGCGAGGGCGACCACTACGTGGTCAACGGCCAGAAGACGTTCATCACGAACGGCGTCAACGCCGACCTCGTGGTCGTGGTCGCCAAGACCGACCCCGAGGCGGGGGCCAGGGGCACGACGCTGATCGTGGTCGAGCGCGGCATGGAGGGCTTCAACCGCGGCCGGAACCTGGACAAGGTCGGCATGAAGGCCCAGGACACCGCCGAGCTGTTCTTCGAGAACGTGCGCGTGCCCGTCGCCAACCGCCTCGGCCCGAACGAGGGCGAGGGCTTCTTCCACCTGATGAACAACCTGCCCCAGGAACGCCTGTCGATCGCCGTGGCGGCGGTGGCCGCGGCCGAGACGGTGCTGGAGCAGACGATCGAGTACTGCAAGACCCGCCAGGCGTTCGGCCGCAACATCGGTTCGTTCCAGAACACCCGCTTCGTTCTGGCCGAGCTGGCCACCGAGACGGAGATCGCCCGCCACTACGTGGACAAGTGCATCCTGGCGCTCAACGCCCGGCAGCTCACCGTCGTGGACGCCGCCAAGGCCAAGTGGTGGACGACCGAGCTGCAGAACAAGGTCATCGACCGCTGCCTCCAGCTCCACGGCGGCTACGGCTACATGATGGAGTACCCGGTCGCCAAGGCGTGGCTGGACAGCCGCGTCCAGACCATCTACGGCGGCACCACCGAGATCATGAAGGAGATCATCGGCCGGTCCTTCGGATTCTGACGGCGGGCGCGCGCCCGGCCGGGCCGCGCCGCATACTGTCAGCATGGACGGCGGCCTGATCCTCCTCGTTTTCCTGGCATTACTGTTCGCCTGGGGGCTCAACCGCGTGCGCAGGGCGTTCCGGCTCGGCCCGGTCGGCTACGCGGGCGTGATGATCGTGTTCATCATCGCCATGCTGCTCGTCTGGGGCCAGACGATGCGCTGAGCGCCGGGAAGCTCACCCCGGCATCCCCTGCACGAACCTGGTCAGCAGCCGGGCGAACTCGGCCCGCTCGGCCGCCGACCAGTCGGCCGTGGCCGACGCGAAGGCCGCCTGCCGGGCCTGCCGGGCCTGCGTGAGCGCGGCGGCGCCCGCGTCCGTCAGCACGAGCCACGCCCGCCGCCCGTCGGCCTGGTCGGCCTCCCGCCGTACCAGCCCCGCCGTCACGGCGGCCGTCACGAGCCGGCTCGCCCGCGGCTGGTCGACGTTGAGCGCCTCGGCGACCGCCGACACGGTGAGCCGTCCGCCGGCGCCCTCGATCACGTCGAGCACCTCGTATTCGGGGCCCGCCGCGCCGTGCTGCCGGGCCAGCGCCCGCCTGCTCTGCCTGCGCCTGATCGCGACCATCGCGCGTTCGATCGCGGCAATTTCCTTGTCTTCGTACATATAGTTGCTATTGTACATGCATGGACAGACCTATCGGATATTGGGTGAAGCACCTCGACAACCTGCTGGAGAACGCGATGGGTCAGGCCCTGGCCGCGTACGGCGCCTCACGCAGGGAGTGGCAGCTTCTTCACGCCACCGCCCAAGGGGAGAGCGCCACCGCGCTGGCGCCGTTCGAGGGGGTGGAGCAGGCCGTACAGAGCCTGACGACGAAGGGATGGCTGGCGGACGGGCGGCTGACCGACGAGGGCCGGGCCGTGCACACAGCCGTCTCCGAGCGCGTCACCCGGTTCCGGCAGCAGGTCACGCAGGGTGTGAGCGCGCAGGAGTACCGGACCGCCGTCGACCTGCTGCGCCGCATGGCGGCCAACGCCGAACGTTAGGAGGCCGCGCGGTCGGCCGCCAGCACGACCCGGGCGACCAGCTCCGGATCGTCGCTCATCGGCACGTGCCCGCAGCCCTTGAGCAGCCTGACCCGCTGCCCCGACCAGCGCGCCGCGCGTACGGCCTGGCGGCGCGGCAGCAACCGGTCGCGCTCACCCCAGGCGATCGTGATGGGCGACTTCGGCGGGGCGGGCGGCATCAGGCCGCCGAACGACTCCAGCGTCTCGTCGAAGCCCGCCGCCCCCGCCAGCGCCTGCGTGGCCGCGACCAGCCCGGCGGGGTCGAGCCGGCTCGGCCGGGCCACCAGCACCCCGCTGGACACCGCCCGCATGAACGGGTTGCCGGCCGCCCTGGCCGCCTGCTCCGGCGACATCGCGCGCGCCGAGCTCCGCAGGGCCTTCAGCGTCGTCTGGCAGTAGAGCAGTTCGGAGCGCGACCAGAAGCCGGCCGGCGACAACGCGGTCGCCGCGCGCACGACGCCGCGCGAGGCCAGTTCGAGCGCGATGTAGCCGCCGAGCGAGTTGCCCACCACGTGCGGCTCCCGGATGCCGAGCAGCGCGCAGAACGACTCGACCGCGTCCGCCAGCGACTCAGCGGTGTACGGGGTCCCCGTGGGCAGCCGCGGCGACACCCCGAAACCGGGCAGGTCGACGGCGATCACCGTGTGGTCGGCGGCCAGCCGGTCCATCACCGGCAACCACGCCTGCCAGTGGTGTCCGATGCCGTGGACGAGGATCAGCGGCTCGCCGCTGCCCCGGCGTTCGAAGGCCAGCTCCATGCGGCCCAGTGAACCACTCACCTGCTCCGGGTGGGAATCTCGAACCAGACCGCTTTGCCTTCCCTGGTGGGACGGGATCCCCAGCGCTTGGCCAGCTGGTCGACCAGGTAGAGGCCGCGGCCGCCTTCGTCGTTCTCCCCGGCGCTGCGGATGCGGGGCAGGCGGAGGTCCTGGTCGAACACCTCGACCCAGACCGACTCCTCGCCCCTGCGCAGCCGCAGCGTGAACTCCTTGTCGCCGATCGGCTCCTCCTCGAAGCCCGGCATGTCCCAGGACTCCTCGAACGGCAGCGGCGGCCCCTCGACGACCAGCTCCCGGCGCGGGGAGTTGGCGGTGGAGGCGTGCAGCACCACGTTGGTGACGACCTCGGAGACCAGCAGGCAGGCCAGCTCGGCGCGCTCCTCGGGCACGTTCCAGCCGGAGAAGGCCTCGGAAGCCATGCGGCGCGCCTCGCCGACCATGATCGGCTGGGCCGGGAAGGTGCGCTCCTCGACGTCGAGGTCGACGTCGCTGGAGCGGACGACCAGGATCGCCATGTCGTCGTCGATCTCGCCGGGCACCGCGATGGTGGCGGCGTCGGCGATGCGCTCGACGTCGGCGTCGGCCATCTTGGCGAGCTTCTCGCACAGCACGCCGAGCGTCTCCTCCTCGCTCGGCATCCTGCCGTCGCGGCCCGGACGCCGGTCGACCAGGCCGTCGGTGTACAGCAGCAGCGCCGCGCCCGGCGGGAGGGTGCGGGTCTCCTCCTTGTAGACCAGGTCGGCGTGCAGGCCCTTGGCGCGGACGCCGAGCGGCTGGCCGACCTCCTCGATGTCCATCTCCAGGCACTGGCCGTCGACCACCAGCAGCGGCGGCGCGTGCCCGGCGTTGGCGAAGGACAGCTGCCGGGACCAGGCGTCGTAGACGAGGTACTGGCAGGTGACGATGGGCGGGATGCTGACGTCGGCGCCGTTGTCGTCCTGCTCGGGGGTGGCGATGATGCGGGTCCACTCGTCGAGCCTGGCCAGGATGTCGGCGGGCGACTTGTCGTCTTGTGCGAAGGCCCGCAGCGCCGCCCTGAGCTGGCCCATGATGGCCGCGGCCTTGGCGCCCCTGCCCTCGACGTCGCCGATCACGATGCCGACCCGGCCGGCCGAGAGCGGGATCACGTCGTACCAGTCGCCGCCGACCTGGGTCTGGATGCCCTGGCCGTGGGAGGCCAGCGGGGCCGCCGGGTAGTAGCGCACCGCGATGTCGAGGCCGTCGAGCTGGGGCAGCGCCCTGGGCAGCAGGTGCTTCTGGAACGACTCGGCGGTGTGGCGCTCCTCCTCGAACAGCAGCGCGTTGTCGATCGCGAGGGCCACGCGGGTGGCGATGGCGCCCACGAAGTCGCGGTCGAAGGCGTCGTAGTGGGGGCTGCGCCGGTCGGTCAGGTTGGACAGGCCGAGGTACATCAGGCCCAGCGTCTCGCCGCGCACCAGCAGGGGGGCGACGATGGCCGAGGTCATGCCGATCTCGCCGGCCAGGCGCGCGCTGCCCTCGTGCGGCGACGGGTAGCTGGTGGTGGAGAAGTCCTCGACGAGGATGGTCTCCTGGCGGCGCAGCGCGGTGTCGGCGTAGTGGCCGGAGGGGTAGCGGATCTCCGCGCCCACCGGCTTCCAGGTGCCCGCGGGCGGGGTCCAGCCCTGGACGTGCTCCGAGACCCGGCGGACCAGCCGGTCGCCCTCCATGAGCTCGATGAAGCAGTGGTCGGCGAACTGCGGCACGAGCATCTCGGCGACGCGCTTGAGCGTCTCCTCGACGTAGAGGGAGCCGGCCAGCCGCTCGCCGATGCGCTCCAGGAGCCCGAAACGGTCTTTCTCGCGTTCGTTGCTGCGCAGGGCCTCGCGGGCCAGGATGACGATGCCGGTGACCGACCCGGACGGGTGGCGCAGCGGCACGGCCTGGGCGCGGACGTAGACGATCGTGCCGTCGCCGCGCCTGACGTCGAACGTGCCCTCCCACACGCCGCCCTTGAGCACGTGCTTGGCCAGCTCGATCGCCAGCGGGTGGTCCTTCTCCATGATCCCGAGGGACAGGACGGACGCGTCACGCGCCGGCGCGTTGCCGGGACGGCCGAACAGCTGCTCGGCGAAGGGATTCCAGTAGAGGAGATTGCTGAAGCGGTCTGTCACGACCACTGCCATTTCGGCATGGTCCAAAACGGACCCGGCACCAAGGTGATCAGCCGTTTCTTGTGACAGATCCCCCCATCGCTTCATCCGGAGACCACTCCTTGGGGTGGCTTGTGCGCACAGCGGACCACGGGTGCTCCTGCAACTGTCTTGGCCAGGGGAGAGTGGAGGGCCTCCCGAGAGGGATTCAACCAAGTGGCTGCGCGCGCGTCAGCGCTTGGAGACAAAAACGTGCGCGGCAACGTCACGCGGAAGCTCCGCGGGAGTGTCGTTCGCGTCACCGTCACCTGTCACCCGCACACCGTCGTCGCTCGCCGCGAGCGTCACCTCGCGTCCGGGTTGTATCCCAACTTGCTTGAGTTTAAGCATCACAGCAGGATCGCTTTGCACTTGTTCGCTGATCCGGCGCACCACGACCGGAATGTCACGCGGCCCGGCGGCCTCGGACATCGAGGTCAGGACGTTGGCCGCGCCCTCGGTCACCTCCTGCGCCCCCAACTCGGCCAGCCCCGGGATGGGGTTTCCGTGCGGGCAGACCGTGGGGTTGTCGAGCAGCGTCACCAGCCGCGCCTCGACCGACTCGGACATGACGTGCTCCCACCGGCACGCCTCGATGTGCACCTCTTCCCAGGGAAGGCCGATGACCTGGGTGAGCAGGCATTCGGCCAGGCGGTGCTTGCGCATCACGCGGGTGGCCAGCGTGCGGCCCAGGTCGGTCATCGACAGGTGCCGGTCGCCCTCGACGCGGACGAGGCCGTCGCGCTCCATGCGGGCGACGGTCTGGCTCACGGTGGGGCCGCTCTGCTGGAGGCGCTCCGCGATGCGGGCGCGAAGGGGGACGATGCCCTCCTCTTCGAGCTCGTAAATCGTGCGGAGATACATCTCCGTCGTGTCGATCAGGCCGTGTGCGGTCAAGGCTCCTCCCAACTGAAATGCTACGCCGGTCGTGGCGGGGACTGAGCCCGTCCGCTACGGGCACAGAAGTCTTCAGGAACCCTATTGGGAGAACGACCGACGATGGTTAAGGACGGCAACAACGGAGCGGCCGAGTTCCTTCCCGCCCGGCGCGACCTCGGCTCCCTGCGGACGGCGGCCGCCCGCTGCGAGGGCTGCGACCTGTACGCGAAGGCCACCCAGACGGTGTTCGGCGAGGGCCCCGAGCAGGCCCGTTTCATGCTGGTGGGCGAGCAGCCGGGAGATCGCGAGGACCGCGAGGGGCATCCGTTCGTGGGGCCTTCGGGGCGCGTGCTGGACCGGGGCCTGGAGGAAGCCGGAATCGAACGGGACGCGGTTTATCTGACGAACGCCGTCAAACATTTCTCCTTCACTCCCAGGGGGAAGAGAAGGATTCATCAGAAGCCGACGGTCGCCGAGATCGAGGCGTGCCGGCCGTGGCTCGGCGCGGAGCTGGAACTGGTGCGTCCCGACGTGGTCGTGGTGCTCGGCGCGACGGCGGCCAGGTCGCTGCTGGGGAAGACGTTCCGGCTGACCGAGCACAGAGGCGAGCCGGTGCCGCTCGGCGACGCGCTCGCGGTGGCCACGATCCACCCCTCGGCGGTGCTGCGCGCGCCCGACCGGGACGCGGCCTACGCGGGCTTCGTCTCCGACCTCAAGGCCGCGGCGCGGGTGTCGGAGCGGTAATTGCGGAACCCGGCCACCGACAGGCCGACGACGAGCACGGTGACCGCGCACGCCAGTCCCCCGCCCGCCCAGGCGCCGGTGAGCCCGAAGGCGGTCGCGGTCGCCCCGGCGCGCAGGTCGCCGAGGCGCGGGCCGCCCGCCACGACCACCATGAACACGCCCTGCATCCGCCCGCGCATCTCGTCGGGGGCGTAGAGCTGCAGGATCGACTGCCGCCACACCGACGAGATGACGTCGGCCACGCCGCCGACCGCCATGAACGCCACGACCAGCCACAACTCGCGCACCAGCCCCGCGGCGGCGACGGCGAGCCCCCACGTGGCGATGGCCAGCACGAGCGCGACGCCCTGCCGCGAGATCCGGCCCACCCAGCCGGAGAACAGCGCGCCGGCGACCGAGCCGATCGCCATGGCGGAGGTCACCCAGCCGAGCGCGGTCATCGAGCCGCCGAACCGATCGGCGGCGAGTTCGGGGTAGAGGGCGCGCGGCATGGCGAACACCATCGCGATGATGTCCACGACGAAGGACATGAGCAGCACCGGGCTCCTGGCGATGAAGCTGAGCCCCTCCCAGACCGCCCGGGCCCCCGGACGTGTCACCTCGCCCAGCGGGGGCAGGGCGGGCAGCCTGAGGGCCGCGTAGAGGCCGCCGCTGAACAGCAGGGCGTCCACCGCGTAGGCGGCGGCGTAGTTCGGGTGGTCGCCGCCGGTGGCCAGCAGCACGCCGCCGAGCATCGGGCCGACGACCGCGCCGAGGCTGTAGACCAGCGAGTTGAGCGCGTTGGCGGCCGGGACCAGCTCGGGGTCGAGGATGCGCGGGATCACCGAGCCCCTGGTCGGGCCGGTGATCGCGAACCCGGTCGCGTTGACCGCCGTCGCCGCGAAGATCAGGTAGACGTTGCCCAGCCCGAGCAGGGCCTGCGCCAGGATGACCAGGGTGGCCGCCCAGGTGATGAGCGAGCCGATGACGAGCAGCCTGCGCCGGTCGAAGGCGTCGGCCACGGCCCCGCCCCACAGCCCGAAGACCAGCAGCGGGACGAGGTTGGCCATACCGAGCAGGCCCACCCACAGCGAGGAGTGGGTCAGGTCGTAGACCTGCTGGCCGACCGCCACGACGGTGACGGCGACGCCCACGTTCGAGACGGCCTGGCCGGACCAGATCCGCCGGTACGCGGGCACGGCCAGCGGCCTTGTGTCCACAAGATGACGTTTGACCAGTTCCCCGAATGCCACCTAAGGCAATTTATGGTGCAAGTCTCTCCAAAGCCCAACCGGGTCGGGTACGCCGGTAGCGCAGCCTGTCGTGCATCCGGTCGAGCTGTCCCTGCCAGAACTCCACCTCGGTCGGGGTCACCCGGAAGCCGCCCCAGAAGTCGGGCACCGGCGGATCCTCCGGCCAGCGGGCGGCCAGCTCCTCGTAGCGCTCGTCGAGCTCCTCGCGCGAGCGCACGACCGCCGACTGCCGCGAGGCCCAGGCCCCGATGCGGGAGCCGTACGGGCGGGAGTTGTAGTAGTCGGCCGACTCCTGGTGGGAGATGCGGGCGACGGTGCCCTCGATGCGGATCTGGCGGCGGATGGCGTGCCAGGGGAACAGCAGCGAGGCGCGTCCGTTCTCGGCCAGGTCGCGGCCTTTGCGGGACTCGTAGTTGGTGTAGAAGACGAAGCCGTTCTCGTCGTAGCCCTTGAGCAGGACCGTCCTGGCGCTCGGCCGGCCGCCCGCGGAGGCGGTGGCCAGGACCATGGCGTTGGGTTCGGGCAGGCCGGCGTCGAGCGCGTCCTGAAACCAGACGGTGAACTGCGCGACGGGGTCGGACGCGAGGTCGGTCTCGAGCAACGGCTCGCCCTCGTACGTTCGGCGTAGCGCCGCCAGCAGGGGCGGGCGCGGGGTGGCATCCACGAGACGGTATTCTTGCGCGCTCATGTGGCAGATCCCACGCTAGGGCGCGTTCGGCGGCCTGACGCAGGTCGCGGGACACGTGCCCACAGCAGGCTCCCTACCAGCGGGTTTGGCGTTTCGGCGGGTCCCGAGACCGACCATGACCTGGGAGGGGGTTAAATTGACCCGCCGGTATCTCGACATCAAGGCATTGCCGTTACATGGCAAGAAAGGGAGGCGGCCGAGCATGTCCGACTTCAAACCCGGCCTCGAAGGCGTCGTAGCTTTCGAGACCGAGATCGCGGAACCGGACAAAGAAGGGGGCGCCCTTCGATACCGGGGCGTCGACATCGAGGAGCTGGTCGGCCGTGTCCCGTTCGGGCACGTTTGGGGCCTGCTGGTCGACAACAAGTTCCAGCCGGGCCTGCCCCCGGCGGAGCCGTACCCCATCCCTGTCCACTCCGGTGACATCCGCGTAGACGTGCAGAGTGCGCTGGCCATGCTGGCTCCGGCCTATGGCTTCAAGCCCCTGCTCGACATCAGTGACGAGGAGGCCCGCGACCAGCTCGCGCGCGCCTCCGTGATGGCGCTCTCCTTCGTCGCGCAGTCCGCGCGCGGCCTCGGCCTGCCGATGGTGCCGCAGAGCCGGGTCGACGAGGCGAAGACCATCGTCGAACGCTTCATGATCCGCTGGCGCGGTGAGCCTGATCCCAAGCACGTCAAGGCCATCGACGCCTACTGGACCTCGGCCGCCGAGCACGGCATGAACGCGTCCACGTTCACCGCCCGCGTCATCGCCTCCACCGGCGCCGACGTGGCCGCGGCGCTCTCCGGCGCCGTGGGCGCGATGTCAGGCCCGCTGCACGGCGGCGCCCCCGCCCGCGTGCTCCACATGATCGAAGGCGTGGAGCAGCTGGGCGACGCCAAGAAGTACGTCCAGAGCGAGCTCGACAAGGGCAACCGGCTCATGGGCTTCGGCCACCGCGTCTACCGCGCGGAGGACCCGCGCGCCCGCGTGCTGCGCCGCACCGCCAAGGAGCTCGACGCGCCCCGCTACGAGGTCGCGGCGGCGCTGGAGCAGGCCGCCCTGGAGGAGCTGCACGCCCGCAAGCCCGACCGGGTGCTCGCCACGAACGTCGAGTACTGGGCGGCCGTGGTGCTGGACTTCGCCGAGGTGCCCTCGCACATGTTCACCTCGATGTTCACCTGCGCCCGCACGGCCGGCTGGGCCGCGCACATCCTGGAGCAGAAGCTCACCGGCCGGCTGGTGCGCCCGAGCGCCAACTACATCGGCCCGGCTTCGCGCCCGCTGAGCGACGTGCCCGGCGCCTCCGAGGTCGTCGGCACGATCTGACACGTTTTTCACCCGTGTCATGAACGGCCCGCCCGCTCAAGGGGCGGGCCGTTCCGCGTCTCATTCGGCGGACCCGTGCGACGTCACCCGGACGGCCTCAGTAGGCTTGGCACGTGGCTGACATCGTGATTCCCGCTGACATCAAGCCCGCCGACGGCCGCTTCGGCTGCGGGCCCTCGAAGGTTCGCACCGAGCAACTGGCCGCGCTCGCCGCCTCCGGCGCGAGCCTCATGGGCACCTCCCACCGCCAGAAGCCGGTCAAGAACCTGGTCGGCCGCGTGCGCTCCGGGCTCGCCGACCTGTTCTCGCTGCCCGAGGGCTACCAGGTCGTGCTGGGCAACGGCGGCACCACCGCGTTCTGGGACATCGCGGCCTTCGGGCTGATCAGGGAGAAGTCCCAGCACCTGTCGTTCGGCGAGTTCTCCTCGAAGTTCGCCGCCGTCGCCAAGAAGGCGCCCTGGCTGGCCGACCCGAGCGTGATCAAGTCCGACGTCGGCACCCACCCCACCGCGGTGGCCGAGGACGGCGTCGACGTCTACGCGCTCACCCACAACGAGACCTCGACCGGCGTCGCCATGCCGATCTCCCGCGTGGGCGGCGACGACTCGCTGGTGCTGGTCGACGCCACCTCCGGCGCGGGCGGCCTGCCGGTCGACATCGCCGAGACCGACGTCTACTACTTCGCCCCGCAGAAGAGCTTCGCCTCCGACGGCGGCCTGTGGATCGCGATCATGTCGCCGCGCGCCCTGGCCAGGGTCGAGGAGATCGCCGCCTCCGGCCGGTACGTCCCCGAGTTCTTCAGCCTGCCGATCGCGATCGACAACTCCGGCAAGGACCAGACCTACAACACGCCCGCGGTGGCCACGCTGTTCCTGCTGGCCGACCAGCTCGACTGGATGAACGGCAACGGCGGCCTGGCCTGGACCACCGCCCGCACCGCCGAGTCCAGCCAGCGCCTGTACACCTGGGCCGAGAAGTCGTCCTACGCCACGCCGTTCGCCGCCCCGCAGTTCCGCTCGCAGGTGGTCGGCACGATCGACTTCAACGACGACGTCGACGCCGCCGAGGTGGCCAAGGTGCTGCGCGCCAACGGCATCGTCGACACCGAGCCCTACCGCAAGCTGGGCCGCAACCAGCTCCGCATCGCGATGTTCCCGGCCATCGAGCCGTCCGACGTCGAGGCTCTCACGGTCTGCGTCGACCACGTGGTCGAGCGCCTCTAGCCCAGCTCTAGCCCATCGCCCGCCGGCCCGTGCGGCGGGTCAGCTCGTCCAGGAGCGCCAGGGCGTCCGCCTCCTCGACGCTCTGCGCGAACCTCGTCAGCACCGGCAGCCTGTCGGTGCTGACGGCGAGGGCCTCCAGCATCAGGCGGCTGACGTGCTCGGCCCTCGAGCAGGCGGCGGCGTAGCGGAAGGCGTTGCGCGCGGGCGTGCGCACCAGCAGGCCCTTGCGCACCAGCCGCTCGGCGACGGTCTGCACGGTCGTGTACGCCAGGTCGCGGTCCTCGTTGAGGCTGCCCAGGAGCTCCCGCACCCGCATGGCCCTGCCGGCATCCCACAGCACGTTCATGATCGCGCGTTCCAGGGATCCCAGGTTCGCCAACTCACCAGTCCTCCGGCTCGATCAGTAGGAAACATTCTTGCCCGAACAGCCCCCGATCGGCCAGGGGCGAGCGCTGCCCCGCGGCCTCGGCTACCTCATGTTCGCCAGCCGCTGGCTGCAGGTCCCGCTCTACGTGGGCCTCATCGTGGCCCAGGCGGTGTACGTCTGGCAGTTCATGACCGAGCTGTGGCACCTGCTGAGCAGCGTCTTCCTGCACCCGGCGACCGGCGACGGCACGTCGGCCGAGGTCGTCGTCATGCTGACGGTCCTGGCGCTGATCGACGTCGTGATGATCTCCAACCTGCTGATCATGGTGATCATCGGCGGCTACGAGACGTTCGTCTCGCGCATCAACCTCAACGACCATCCCGACGAGCCGGAGTGGCTCTCCCACGTCAACGCCAACGTGCTGAAGGTCAAGCTGGCCACGGCCATCGTGGGCATCTCGTCGGTGCACCTGCTGCAGACGTTCATCCGAGCGCGTGACGTGCCCAACGACAAGATCATGTGGCAGACGATCATCCATCTGGCGTTCGTGGCCTCGGCGATCGGCCTGGCGCTCATCGACCGCATGCTCTCCAGCTCACCGGCCGAGCACACCAAGCCGCACCTGTAGGGCTCAGAAGCGGGCCGGCAGCTCTTTCCTGCGGCGCAGCACCCAGGCGGCCACCACGCCGCCCAGGAGCCCGAACAGGTGGCCCTGCCACGAGATGCCCTGCTGGTTGGGGAGCAGGCCCCACAGGATCGAGTAGTAGGCCACGCCCACGCCGATGCCGATCAGGATGTCCACCAGACGGCGGTCGAACAGGCCCCGGGCCAGCACGAAGCCGAAGTAGCCGAAGATCAGGCCGCTCGCCCCGATCGTGATCACGTCGGGGCTGGACACCCACGTGCCGAGGCCGCCGATCAGCACGATCAGCAACGTGGCCCACAGGAACTTGCGGATGTCGCGCACCGCCGCCAGGAAGCCCAGCACCAGCAGCGGCAGTGAGTTGGCCATCAGGTGGCCGAAGCCGCCGTGCAGGAACGGCGCGAACAGGATGCCCACCAGGCCGTCGGCGTCCCAGCCCGCGATGCCGTAGGAGTCGAGCGCGCCGTCCATCACGTAGTCGACGCCCTCCAGGACCCACATCACGGCGAGCATGGACCCGAGGATGACGATCGCCTTGATCGCGTTCGACAGGAAGGTGCCGGCGCCGCGCCTGGCCGACTCGAACCTCGAACCCGAATGGTCGCTCATGCGCTCTCCTGGTGGTCGTCTCCTCCCTTTACCGTACGCAGGAAAGGTCACGCACGCGTGTTGACGCGGCCCCTTCCGGAGGTGCGGAAGGGGCCGGCGTACGGGTGAGGGCTACTCGCCCTTCCACTGGGGGGCGCGCTTCTCGGCGAAGGCCGCCGCGCCCTCCATGGCGTCCTTGGAGCCGAACACCGGGTTGATGATCGCGCCCTGCTTCTTGAACATCTCCTCCAGGGGCCAGTCCTGGGACTCGATGATCACCTTCTTGGTCGCCGCGAGCGCCAGGGGAGCGTTGGCGGCGATCTTGCGGGCCAGCTCCAGCGCGCCCTCCAGGGCGGCCCCCGGCTCGGTGATTCGGTTGACCAGGCCCAGCTCGTACAGGCGGGAGGCGGGGTAGTGGTCGCCGGTCAGGGCGATCTCCATGGCCACGTGGTACGGGATCCGCCGCGGCAGCCGCATGATCCCGCCCGCGCCCGCCACCAGCCCGCGCTTCGGCTCGGGCAGCCCGAACGTGGACTCCGCCGAGGCCACGATGACGTCGCAGGACAGGGCCAGCTCGAAGCCGCCCGCCAGCGCGTACCCCTCGACCGCGGCCACCAGCGGCTTCTTGGGCGGCGCCTCGGCGATGCCGCCGAAGCCGCGCCCCTCGACCACGGGGAAGTCCCCGGACAGGAACCCCTTGAGGTCCATGCCCGCGCAGAACGTGCCCCCGGCGCCGGTCAGCACGTACGCCGAGATCTCGGCGCGGGCGTCGAAGGTGTCCAGCGCCTCGGCGATCCCCCGGGCCACCGCGCCGTTGATCGCGTTACGCGCCTTCGGCCGGTTGATGGTGATGACCGCGACGTTGCCGGACTCCTCGACGAGCACTTCGTCAGACACGGGACCTCACTTGGGCTGGAAGCGGATGCCGCCGTCGAAGCGCACGACCTCGGCGTTCATGTAGTCGTTCTGGACGAGCGAGTGCACCAGGTGGGCGAACTCGTCGGCCCGGCCCATGCGCTTGGGGAAGACCACGGGGGCCACGAGCTTGGCCTTGAACTCCTCGGCGTTGCCGGAGAAGCCGTAGATGGGGGTGTCGATGATGCCGGGGCAGATCGTGTTCACGCGTACGCCGATGGCCGCCAGGTCGCGCGCGGCGGGGACCGTCATGCCCACGATGCCGCCCTTGGAGGCGGAGTAGGCGAGCTGGCCCGTCTGGCCCTCCAGGGCGGCGACGGAGGCCGTGTTGATGACCACGCCGCGCTGGCCGTCGGCGTCGACCGGCTCGGTGGCGGCGATGGCGGCCGCGGCGATGCGCATGAGGTTGAAGGTGCCGATCAGGTTGACCTCGATCACCTTGCGGTACGTGGCCGGGTTGTGCGGCTTGCCCTCGCGGTTGACCGTGCGCTCGGCCCAGCCGATGCCCGCGCTGTTGACCACGACGCGCAGCGGCTTGCCCGTGGCCACGGCCGCGTCGACGGCCGCCTGCACCTGATCGTCGTCCGACACGTCCGTCCTGACGAAGACGCCGCCGAGCTCGTCGGCGACGGCCTTGCCGCGCTCCTCGTTGAGGTCGGCGATGACCACGGTGGCGCCCGCGCGGGCGAGCTCGCGGGCCGTCGCCTCACCGAGGCCGCTGGCACCGCCGGAGATGATTGCTGCAGATCCGTTGACGTCCATATCCCGGACCTTAACGCGCCAACCGAATGAAGTTCTACTCGGGGCGGGTTAAATCTCCCCCACGGCGCTGTCGACGTCGGAGTACACCTTGATCCGCCGGTCGAGCCCCGTGGTCCGCAGGATGCGCGCCACGGGCGCCTGGGGCGCGGCGAGCGACACCCCGCCGCCCTCTCCCGTGGCCAGCCGCCAGGCCTCGATCAGCACGGAAAGACCGCTGGAGTCCATGAACGACAGCTGCTGCAGGTCGAGCACGAGCCTGGCGCTGTCCTGCTTGATGGCGTCGCGGACCTCGTCGCGGAGGAACGGTGCGGTGAACAGGTCGAGCTCTCCCTCAACAGCCACCACCACGGCGTCACCCAGGGCGTGTCGCGCAAGCCGCAGCTTCATTTGGCCCCTCCTCGATGAGCCACTGTACTTCGACATCCCCGGATAGCGGGCATGCACAAACTACGAAGAGCCGGATACAGAAGGACTAGACCGGACTAATCATGCGCTAGACGCGGCGCTGAGGGTTCTTACCCGTCCGGCCGTCCGTCCCGCGACCTGGGGACCAGGTTGCCTCACCCGGCCGGGACGGCGAAGCCGTACGGGAGCTCCAGGCGGTGCCCGGCCAGCAGCTCGGCGTCGGCCAGCAGCTCGCGCGTGGGCCCGTCGGCGGCGATCACGCCTCCCGACAGGATCAGCGAGCGCTCGCACAACTCCAGCGCGTACGGCAGGTCGTGGGTGACCATGAGCACCGTCACGTCCAGCGAACGCAGGATCTCGGCCAGCTCCCTGCGCGCGGCCGGGTCGAGGTTGGAGGAGGGCTCGTCGAGCACCAGGATCTCCGGCCGCATCGCCAGCACCGTGGCCACCGCCACCCGGCGCCGCTGCCCGAACGACAGGTGGTGCGGCGGCCGGTCGGCGGCCTCCAGCATGCCGACCCGGTCGAGCGCGTCGTGGACCACCCGGTCGAGCTCGGCGCCCTTGAGACCGGCGTTGGCCGGGCCGAAGGCGACGTCGTCCCGGACCGTGGGCATGAAGAGCTGGTCGTCGGGGTCCTGGAAGACCAGGCCGACGCGCTGCCTGATCTCCTTGAGCGTGTCCTTGCGCACCGGGACGCCGCCCACGGCCACGCTGCCGTGCCCGGCGGTGAGGATGCCGTTGAGGTGCATGACGAGGGTCGTCTTGCCGGCGCCGTTGGGGCCGAGCAGCGCCACCCGCTCACCGCGGCCGATCGCCAGGTTCACGCCGAACAGCGCCTGAGTGCCGTCGGGGTAGGCGTAGGCCAGGTCACTGACCTCCAGAGAGTTCACCATGAGAGCCCCAGAACCGCGAGTGCCACGACGGGCAGGGCGAGCGCCGCCGCCCACTGCCCGATGGATGCCGAAATATCTTGAATTATCGGCATCCGTCCAGCGTAGCCGCGACTCAGCATCGCCAGATGCACCCGCTCGCCCCGCTCGTACGAACGGATGAACAGCGCCCCGGCCGAACGCGCGATCACCGGGATCTGCCGGAAGTTGCGCGCCTCGAACCCGCGCGACTCGCGGGCCACCCGCATCCGCCGCATCTCCTCCAGGATCACGTCCATGTACCTGAGCATGAACATGGCGATCTGCACCAGCAGGCTCGGCAGCCGCAGCCGCTGCGCCCCGACCAGGATGACCCGCGGCTCGGTGGTGGCCGCCAGCAGGATCGAGGCGATCACCCCGAGCGTGGCCTTGACCAGGATGTTCCAGGCCGCCCACAACCCCGGCACGCTCAGCGAGACCCCGAGCACCGTCGTGCGCTCGCCCATCCCGATCACCGGGATCAGGAACGCGAACAACACGAACGGCAGCTCGATCACCATCCGCCGCAGCACGTGCCCGACCGGCACCCGCGCGGCCAGCGCGACGCCCCCGAGCAGCGCCGCGTAGACCGCGAACGCCCAGAAGCGCTCCCGCGGCGTGGCCACCACGACGACGGCGAAGGCGAAGACGGCCAGCAGCTTGCACTGCGGCGGCAGCCGGTGGACGAGGGAGTCGGCCGGCAGGTAGAGATCGTGCCGATGCCCCGCGCCCACCGTCACTCACCGTCTCTCACAGATCAGACACTCACGTTCGTACGGCTGCGCGCGGCGAACGCCACGGCCCCGGCGATGAGCAGCACGAGCCCGACGCCGACGATCCCGGCCACGCCGACCGGGATGCCGCCCACCTCACCGTAGTCGGCCAGCGCCCACGACCCGAACGCGTGGTCGGCCGCCTGGCCGCTGAAGCCCTTGTTCTCGGCCACGGCCTCCAGCCCGTCGGGGTCGGAGGCGGCGAAGAAGGACACCACGCCGGCCAGCACCAGGGTCAGCCCGAGCCCGCCCAGCAGGAACGGCTTGAGCGCGCCCGGCCGGGCCGCCGGCGCCTGCTCGCCCACGGTCGTGGTGGCGCCTTCGGCCCCCTTGAGCACCAGCGGCCTGGCCAGCCCGCGGGCGCCGTACACCAGGTCGGGCCGTACGGCCAGCACGGCGGCGACGGTGGTGGCGGTGATCAGCGCCTCGCCGATGCCGATCAGCACGTGCACGCCGCCCATGGCCGCGGCCACGGCCGACACCTCGATGGGCGCGGTGCCGCCGATCCAGAACAGCAGGGAGAACACCAGCGCCGAGGCCGGCACCGAGATCAGTGCCCCGAGGAACGCCCCGAGCGTCACCCCGCCGCGGCCCCTGGCCATCGCGGTGACCAGCCGGAAGACGCCCCACCCGACCAGCACGGTGACGATGCCCATGATGGTGATGTTGACGCCCAGCGCGGTCAGCCCGCCGTCGGCGAAGAACACGGCCTGCACGAGCAGCACCACGGCCATGCAGAGCACGCCTGTGTAGGGCCCCACGAGTATCGCCGCCAGCGCGCCGCCCAGCAGGTGGCCGCTGGTGCCTGCCGCGACGGGGAAGTTCAGCATCTGGACCGCGAAGATGAAGGCCGCCACGAGCCCCGCCATGGGCGCGGTCCGGTCGTCCAGCTCACGGCGGGCGCCCCGCAGGC
The DNA here is from genome assembly GCF_040675255.1 of Nonomuraea sp. NPDC049624. Taxonomy (NCBI): domain Bacteria; kingdom Bacillati; phylum Actinomycetota; class Actinomycetes; order Streptosporangiales; family Streptosporangiaceae; genus Nonomuraea; species Nonomuraea sp. NPDC049624. Next base: position 55,487 of record NZ_JBFAOR010000001.1, read on the forward strand.
AGACCGCTACCCCGGCGGCCGCCACCGCTCCGGCGGAGACGGATGTAGCTGCGTTGAAGAAGCCATCGGGTACGTGCACGGCAACGCCTCCAGAAGGACGAACAAATCCTCCTCACTTTAGAGCATCGTCTTGCACCTGCACATAGGTGGCAATTACTGAAGGAGCTTCCTGAGGATCGTTCGCGGCGTCAGCCGGCGCACAACTGTGCTCAGCCGCCCCTTCCCCGAGGTCGCGTACGGCCGCACGCTGCGCAGCAACGCCGCGCCCCGCCACCTGCGCGGGCCGGCGACCGTGTCGGCGTCGGTCTCGATCCTGAACAGCGCGGGCGGTCCGCCGAGGTCGAGCTCCAGGTAGGCGTCCCAGGTGCCGGGCGGGAGCCGGCCCACCGCCGGCCTGGCCGCGAACCCGCCGCCGGGCAGCGCCGTCACCCGCTCGGCGCGCTCGCGGCCGGTACGCCGTTCGCGCCAGACGATCTGCCTGATCGCCGCGCACTCCGGGACCTGCCCGGCCACGCTGACCTCGCCGTGCACCACGAGCCGGTGGCCCAGCCCCCACCTGGTCCGCTCCAGCCGGACGGTGCCGGGCACGGCGACGACATGGCCGCCGACGTCGATGCTCAGATTGCCGTTGTCCCTGGTGAAGTACGGCAGGGTTACCACGCCGCCAATCAGGCGGGGCTGCGGCCGGGTGACGCCGTTGTCCCGGTCGGCGCCCAGCCGGCCGTGGCGCACCACTCCCTCCAGCTCGACCGCCACCCGCAGGTCCCAGACGCCGGAGGCGAGCGCGGCGGCCTCCACCCGGGCAGTGAACTCCGCGCCCTGCCGCTCGGCCGGGACGACGAGCTCGCCGTGCGGGTCGTTGCGGGCCCGCAGCACCAGGGCCACGCCGTCGTCCTGGCTGATGCCGTCCAGCCCGGCCGTGCCGCTCACCACCAGGCAGTCCCCCTCCCAGCGCAGCCCGGTCAGCCGCCGCCGCACGGTGGCGCTCTCGATGCGGGCCAGCCGGACCAGGCGGTCGACGTCGCCGAGCGCGGCCACGCGCTGCTTGTCGATGGTGTTGAGGCGGTCGTGCACGCCGGGGGTGAACCACTCGTCGCACAGCGCCGCGACCTCCTGGGCGATCTCCTTGCGGCGCACGTCGTCGCTCTCCAGGAACACCGTGCCGAGCTGACTGAAGGCGTCGAGCCTGAAGTGCCGGCGCAGCAGGTGGTCGCGCAGCGGGCCGGGCTCGACATGCCGGGCCATGAGCCGGATGGGCCGCCGGATCATGGTCAGCCAGGCGATCGGGTCGCGGCTGCCCGCCTGCTGCATGATGCTGCTGCCGTCGGACCTGGAGACCAGGTGGTAACAGTCGTAGTCGGCGACCACCGAGATCACGCCGGCGTGGCAGTAGGCGTGCACGGTGAACATGATGTCCTCGCCGACCAGCATGTCCTCGGCGAAGCGGATGCCGTGGCGCTCGACCATCTCGCGCCTGAACAGCTTGAAGCAGCTCAGGCTGTTGTAGACGTTGCTGTCGGCGAGGGTCAGGCGCTCGGCGTTCTGCTGGAACATCGAGGCGGGGGCCCGCCTGCCGTGGCCCACGATCTTGCCGAGCACGATGTCGGAGCCGTTCCTGTCGGCCATGGCGACCATGCGTTCCAGCGCCTCGGGGCCGAGGTGGTCGTCGGCGTCGCAGAAGAAGACGTACCGGCCGGTGGCGTGGGCGAGGCCGACGTTGCGCGGCCGGCCGGCGCCGCCCGACCCCTCGATGTGCACGACCTTGACGCTGGACTGGTGGTAGGTGGCGTAGAGGTCGAGGAGCTCGGCGCCGCCGTCGGTGGAGCCGTCGTCGACGACGATGATCTCCTTCTTCACCCGCTGCACGAGCGCCGAGGTGAGGCACCTGTCCAGATAGGGACGGCAGTTGTGCACCGGGATGACGACGCTGACGTCGACCGTCTCGTCGTTGTTGCCCGCCGCCATCGCCATCACTGCCGTCACCTCGGAGTCACGTTGCGCCGCCATGTCGTTTCAGTATGTGACGAACGCTCGTCGCCGCGGGGGCCGATCGGCCGTCTTGGAGTCACCTATTTGCCGACCTTGGCGATTCGTTGCATTCCTCAGATAGACCCCCCAGATGGCTCTAATCAGCGCATTCACCAGGGACCGAATGAGTTTCAGGGGAAAATCCTCGACCTGCCAGAGGAAGAAAACTCTCCGCCGGGATCAAGGACGTACTCCGTGGGCGTCTCAGGTCATCCTCCGGCGGGGTACACACGTCTACAGTTAGGCAACCTTGACCGGGGAGGTGGCGGTAATGGCATCGAATCTTCGCTGGCATCGGGCGGGCGGCACGGGCATGGGCAAGGCCGAGTTCGCTCGTTCATCGGCGCGCCTGACGGAGCTCTTCCAGTGCTCGGCGATGCTGCGACGTACGCGGATGCGGGCCGAGGAGATCGTCGACGAGGCCCGCACGCTGCTGGCCGAGGCCGAGGCCGAGGAGTTCGCCGACCCCGACCGCATCGAACGTCTGCGCGGCCAGCTGGAGGAGGCTCGGGCTTCCTACTCCAAGGTGCTGACCGCATATGTCACGATCTGCCGTAGAATCAACCAGGAGCGGCAGGAGATTCTGGCGATGCAGATGGACATCGAGTTGAACCGTGATTCTGGCCTGTCGGGAGTTGCCTGATGATTTGTCCGGGACAATTCCCGGAACCCTCGATGGAATGACTCCCCCTCCCTCCGGCCCGCGCCTCCCCTGAGAACGTTTCAGATAGATGTGAACCTATGTGACATCTGAGACGTCTTTTGTTCAGGGAGGCCCACCATGCGCGTCCTTGACGGTCTGGCATCGCCGGACCTGGAGGAGCTCAACCTGGAGCTGATCCTGGTCGCGGCGCTGCACGAAGAGGCGGAAAGGCTAGCCGCCGAATGAACGGGCTCCAGCTCCCCGGCCCCGCCGGGGAGCTGGAGCAGGGGGCCGCGGCGTAGGATCACGGATCATGCTGCGCTGCGCCGTCCTCGACGACTACCAGGGCGTGGCCCTCGGGCTGGCCGACTGGTCGCGGGTCCGGGCCACGAGCTTCCGGGCCCACTTCACCAGCCAGGACGAGCTGGTGGCGGCCCTGGCCGACTTCGAGATCGTGGTCGTCATGCGGGAGCGCACGCCGTTCGGGGCGGAGCTGTTCGAGCGGTTGCCCCGGCTGCGCCTGCTGATCACCACGGGCATGCGCAACGCCTCCGTCGACCTCGACGCCGCCCGCGCCCGCGGGGTCACCGTGTGCGGCACCGGCAGCGCCTCCACCCCGCCGGCCGAACTGACCTGGGCGCTCATCCTCGGCCTGGCCCGCCACCTGGTGCCCGAGGCCACGGCGATGCGCTCCGACGGCCCGTGGCAGAGCACCGTCGGCATGGACCTGCACGGCGGCACGCTCGGGCTGCTCGGCCTCGGCAAGATCGGGGCGCAGATGGCCCGCATCGGGCAGGCGTTCGGCATGGACGTCGTCGCCTGGAGCCAGAACCTGACCGCGGCGCGCGCCGGCGAGCTGGGCGTGCGGGCGGTCGCCAAGGAGGAGCTGTTCGCCGAGTCCGACGTCGTCTCCGTCCATCTCGTGCTGAGCGAGCGCAGCCGCGGGCTGGTCGGCGCGCGCGAGCTGGCGTTGATGCGGCCCAGCGCCTACCTGGTCAACACCTCGCGGGCGGCCATCGTCGACCAGGCCGCCCTGGCGTCGGCGCTGCGCGAGGGGCTGATCGCGGGGGCCGGGCTCGACGTGTTCGAGACTGAGCCGCTGCCCGCCGGGCACGAGCTGCGCAAACTGCCCAACGTGCTGGCCACCCCCCATCTCGGGTACGTCACCGGCGGCAACTACGAGACCTACTTCCGCGACGCCGTGCAGGACATCGACGCGTTCCTGGCCGGCGCGCCGATCCGCGTCCTGGCCTGACCCGGCTCACTCCGCTTTCGTCCTGGCCCGGAAGGCGGCGGTCTTGACGCGGTTCTGGCAGGCCGTGGAGCAGAAGCGGCGGGTGCCATTGCGGGAGACGTCCACGTAGACGCGGTCGCAGTGGGGGGCGGTGCAGACGCCGAGCCGGTCGCTGAACTCGCTGCCGAGCACGATCGCGAGCCCGGTCGAGCAGCTCGCCGCCCAGTCGCCCGCCACCGAGCCGCCAGGGCCGTGGAAGTGCAGGTGCCACGGCTCGCCGTCGTGGCGTTCGAGCATCGGCCTGGCCCTGCTCTCCTCCAGCAGCGCGTTCGTGGCCATGGCGGCGGTGTCGACGTCGCCGTCCGCCACCGCGCGGAACACCACGCGCAGCCGGGCCGCGACCTCGGCCAGCTCGGCGGCGTCGGCCGCGCCGATCCCGCGGTGGCCGGGATAGACGCTGCCCAGCGCGCCGGAGGCGGCCGCGGTGAGGTCGTCGGGGACGGCGAACTCGCGCCCGCGCTGCTCGCCCGGGGTCAGCGCGTTGACCAACGCCACGGCGACCCGGACGATCCCATCTGTGTGACTGTTGTAATCCACTTGACCAGTTACACCTTCGCGTTCTAAGTTGTGACTGCTCAAATCCTAGACGACAGTTACAGGGAGATCCGATGCTCACTCAGGAAGCCGCGCTGGCATGGATCGAGCGCTGGGACCGTCAGCAGGAGGGCTACCTGCCCGACCGGGAGGCCCGCTTCACCGCGCTGATCGACGCGGTCGAGGCGCTGGGCCGGCCGGATCCCGTGGTCATCGACCTGGGGTGCGGGCCGGGGTCGTTGTCCGCCCGGCTGCTCGAACGCCTGCCCTCGGCCACCGTGATCGCCGTCGACGCCGACCCGCTGCTGCTGGGGCTCGGCCGGGCCGCCTACCCGGGGCTGCGGTTCGTCTCGGCCGACCTGCGCACCGGCGGGTGGACCGAGGCGCTCGGCCTCGACCGTCCGGCCGACGCCGCCGTCAGCACCACCGCGCTGCACTGGATCTCGCCCGAGGAGCTTCAGGAGACGTACGCCGAGCTGGCCGGCGTCCTGCGCCCCGGCGGCATCCTGCTCAACGGCGACCACATGGACTCCTCCTCCCCCACCCTGGCCCGGCTGGAGCACGCGGTGCACCAGCGGGAGACCGACCGCGTCTTCGGCGACCGCCGGCCCGAGGACTGGCGCGCCTGGTGGGACGCCATCGCCGCCGACCCCGCCTTCGCCGACCTCAACCAGGAGCGCAGCACGGCCGGCGCATCCCATCACGGCTCGGAGTCCCACCTGGTCGAGCAGCACGTCAGCGCGCTGACCAAGGCCGGGTTCGGCGAGATCGGCACGTTGTGGCAGCGCGGGAACAACCGCCTGCTGTGCGCCGTGCGAAGCTGACCCGCGACGCCATCCGGCGGGCGCGGGCAGGCGAGACGTGGTTTCCTGTAGGTCATGGACGAGTCGCAAGTCACCCGCTACCTGGACAGATTCGGAGCGTCCCGGCCGGTGCCGCCGGACGTCCACGGCCTGCGGGCCCTGCAGCTCGCGCACCTGCGGGCGGTGCCGTTCGAGAACCTGAGCATCCACCTCGGCGAGCCGATCTCGCTCGCGCCCGACGCCCTGTTCGACAAGCTCGTCACCCGCCGCCGCGGCGGCTTCTGTTACGAGCAGAACGGCCTGTTCGCCGCGCTGCTCACCGCGCTCGGCTACCGGGTGACCCTGCTCGCGGCGCGGGTGTTCGGCGGCGGCCGGCCGGGGCCGCTGTTCGACCACCTCGCGCTCCGCGTCGACCTCGACGAGCCGTGGCTGGTGGACGTCGGCTTCGGCGACTTCGCCGACGAACCACTGCGGCTCGACGAGCGCGCCGAGCAGAAGGACGGCGCGGGGATGTTCCAGATCGTGCCCGCCCCCGGGGAGCACGGCGATCTGGACGTGTCGCACAACGGCGAGCCCGCCTACCGGCTCACCGAGCGGCCGTACGAGCTGGCCGACTTCGTGCCGACCTGCTGGTGGCAGGCGACCTCGCCGGACTCGCACTTCACCAGGTCGCCGGTGTGCTCGATCCGCACGGCCGAGGGGCGTACCACGATCAGCGGGCGCAAGCTGATCGTCACCCGACAGGGCGAGCGCGCCGAACGCATCCTGAACGAGAACGAGCTGCTTCCGGCCTACCGGGAGCACTTCGGCGTGACGCTCGACCGGGCGCCGGCGGCGGGGGCCTGACCCGGGCAACATCCGTGTCGGCTGAACTACGGTGGCCGACCATGGCCGAGTGGATGTCCGCCGAGATCTTCGCGCTGGAACCCTCGGCCACGATGCGGTCGGTACTGATCTCCCGCCTGGCCGAACGTCCTGACCTGCTCGAACGGGTCACCGTGCTGCCCTGCGACGCCCTGAGCCTCGACCTCGACGAGCCGGTCGAGGCCATCGTGATGATCAACGTGTTGTACGCCCTGGAACCCGGCTACCGCGGGCGGCTCTGGCCCGTCCTGGCCGACCATCTGGAGCCCGGCGGCCTTCTCGTCCTCACCTGGCGCGACGGCGGCCCGCCGAAGCCCCGTCCCATGCGGCGACTGGGCTCCCGCCGGGTGGGCCGCCACACGTACACGGTCTCGTCCGAGATCGTCGAGTCGGACGGCGAACGCGCCACGTGCCGTTACCTCTACCGGATCGCGCAGGGCGACGAGGTGCTCAGCGAGGAGGAACTCGTCGGGCACGCCTACCGTCCCGCCTGGGAGACCCTCCGGGACGAACTCGTGCGCGCGGGTTACGTCCGGACCGCCGCCCCCGACGGCCTCCTGGCCTGGCGACGCGCCTGATCGAGGTCAATATTCGAGCTTCCGGCGAACGTCCGGTTTCTCGGAAATCGTCGGCACACGATTGTTACGAGATATCACCCATACGTCCAACACCGTTCTCTTACTCTTTTCCCTGCTATATCCACAAAAAAAGAAGGACACTGATGAAACTCCTCTTCGCGGGCCTCGCCACCACGGCGGCGGTCGTGTGCGCGGCAGCCGTACCCGCTCAGGCCGGATCCTCGGCAACCGCGCAGGCCGCTCCGGCGGACGCGGTGAAAGTCCTGAAAGCCCAACTACTACCGGGCAAGAGCGTGAAGATCGCCCAATTAAGCAGCATCACCGTTGATTTCTCCGTCGACGACCAGGCCATGCAGGTGCAGGTGAACACCCGCACCGACGGCACGCTGGCGTTCGGCAAGGGCAAGGTGGCGGCCGCCGACCTGCGCGTCCGCATGTCGTCCCGCCAGGGGGCCGAACCTCCCTACCGGGTCGTCGCCGAAGGCAGGAACGCCTACGTGACCAACCCCGGCATCGCCAAGGCGTTGCCCGCCGGACGCTCCTGGATCGGCTCGCGGACCAGCGAGCGCGAGAACCCCATCCTCGACACGGGCGTCACCCCTGCGGACCTGAAGTTCATGCTGGACAACTCCTCCGAGGTGGCCACCGGCGAATACCAGGGCACCGCCACCCTCGCCGCCTACCGGCACGACAAGTCGGCCGGCGAAGGCAGCGTCGAGTTCCACCTGTACTTCGACAAGAACAACCTGCTCACCCGCGCGGTCGTCGATTCGACCTCCTCCTCGGACGGCGACGCCTACCGCCAGATGGCCTTCCACACCGACACCAAGTACTCCGGCTGGGGGGCCAAGGCGAAGATCAACGTGCCGGTGGCCGGCAAGGTCGTCAGCGAGAAGAAGCTCACCCCGAAGACCCGCAGGGCCGTCATCAAGGCCGGCTACCCGCAGACCGGCCCCTTCTGACCCCTTCACCGGGCCCGGCGCCACCGGCCTCCCACCCGCAGGCCGAGGTGGCGGGCAGGCGGGGCTGCCGCCCGCAGCCCCGCCCGCAGGCGATACACGGTCATGAATCCGGCCGCCGTCCTCCAGCAGGGATGCTGACCCACCTCTGGACTTTTCCGCACGACGCACGCAGGCGGCCGCCTACCGACGACGCGAGCTGTTCCTGTCGGTGCCGCCTGCCAGCATGACGGCATGTCCTTGCAGCCCCTTGATCTCTCCTGGCTCTGCGGCGAATACGCCGAGGAGTGCTACAGCTTCATCTACGTGCGCGCCACACCCGAAGAGGTGGTCGCGCGCCTCGGCGGCCGCTGGGAGGACTTCACACCGGGCCCCTTCCCCGATGACCCCGACTACTTCTCGAACCCGGGAGACCCTGTCGGCGTCGCCTCCATCGGCGACTGGACGTTCATCTTCGACCCCGACTGGCTCGGCACCGGCGAAGACCTGATCATCGAGCTGTCCAAGGGCACCCGCCTCGTCTCCCAGGCCGCACTCGGCGTCAAGGACCTCGACTACTTCTACTGGTGCGAGGACGGCGAGATCAGATTCGGCTGGGGCGGCGACGACGGCTTCCTGACGGAGACGCCCGCCGAACTCGTGGACACGATGGAGGAGATCGACAGGCTCTACCCGTCGCGTCCCCGGCTCTACAGAGGCCCGTCCTTCCTGCTCGTCGAGCACCTGACCGGCATCAGGGCGACGGAGCACCTGCTGAAGAGCTCCACGTTCAGATGGGGCGTCATCCCACCCGCGACCAAGCCCTGACGTCGGCAAGCCCGACACGCGTCGAGGCCTCCAGACGGCTCTTCGAGCACATCCCCCGAGGAGATCCTCGCCGCCCACCTCTACGGCGGCTGCACGGACACCCGATTCCTTTGGATACTGCCGGCCATGGTCATCATCGAAGTCGTCCTGGAGACCCACGACGCGGTGGACTTCACGGCCTGGCCGATCACCGAGCCGTCGAACGACCGCCTTCTGGCTCTCTCCGGCCGGATGTCCATCGCCGACGTCGGGACGGCCATGGCCGTGATCTTCAGCTACAACGGCCTCCCGATCACGCACGCCGCCGAGTTGACCGAGGCGCAGCTGCGACAACACCTCGCCGAAACGGGCGGCCTGATCGCTCCGGGCGGTCTGCGCTTCCGCGACACCACCACCGACGTCGACGTCCCGCCCGGTTGCTGTTTCGGCCTGGAGAACTGGCGGGACTGGTGGGAGGTGGCCCGCGGGCGCGAACCCTGGCTCGGACACGACCCCACGCCGCACATCACCCATGTGGGACACGTCATCCAGCTCCGGCAGCACGTCGATGACCCCCCGTCCATCGAGATCACCCGCGACCAGCTCGCCGGCCTGCTCACCACGGCCCAACAGCACTTCTCCGGGTTCCTCGACCTCGCCCGGCAATGGGCGACGATCACGACCCCGGGGCCGGCCGACCGGCTCGTCGCAGCCCTCGACCAGCACTTCGCGATCACTTGAGCCTTCTCACCCTCGGCCGGCTCCCCCAAGGCCGGATGTTGTGCCACCATGATCGCCTCGCAAACGGCAAGGGAGACTGTTTGGTCCTCTTCTCCTGTACGTCGTGCGGCGCCGTGCTGACCGCGCGGGTCGCGCGGGTGGCGCTCCCCGGCCACTCCGGCCAGAAGTACGGCCATGACCTGCTCCCCGGTCTTCTGGAGCCGGGAACATACGTGGTGGACCCTGGACATGGCCGACCATGGGCTCCCTTGATGCCCGAACCGGAAGATCACGGCGTCCGGCAACTGACGTACCACATCACGGGCCCTCCGGACAGGATCGGGATCGCGCCGGGCGACGTCCGCGGAACCGTCTTCATCCCGGACCGGTTGGGCGGCTGCTGTTGCGGCTGGGACGGCCAGTACGGTCCCAACCTGGCCTGCGCCAGGTGCGGCTGCCCGGTGGCGACCCGCGTCGACGACTGCGGGTTCTGGCAGGTGGTGTGGCTGGAACCGGACGCCGTGCGCCCCGTCGCCGTCGCCGGCCCCGTCCAGCGGGTGATGGACTGGACGGAACTGCCGAGCACGCCGCCCGTTGATCCGCTTGGTTTTGGAGCCCCCAGTGGGAGGCCGCAATCGCGGTGGCCCTGGCACACCTGGTGGCGGTTTCGGGCGGCAGGCGGGTGTCCGTCCCTGAGGGGCTCGTCGCGGAGACGTTTCGCCGGACGATCGACAGCCTGCTCCCTCCCGGGCCGCCGGAACGACACCTCGTCCTGGCCGGCCCCGGCCTGTCCACGCCGATCACTGACATGGCCCTGGTGCCGAAGCACCCGCAGACCGGTGAGGCATGGCCGTGTGACGCGGGCGCGGTGGTGCCGCTCGCTGCGGACGTGTGGACGTACCTGGCCTTCAACGACGATCGGCGGCTCATGCCCGCGGCGTGCGGGATGCCTGCCGCCGTCCGCCGCGACGACCCGCCCGCGCTGCTGCCGCACAGGCTGTTCCATCCCGATGGCCGCGTGTTCTGCAACACGCTGGAGCGGCTGGCGGCGGTTCGGCCACCGTGGCTGCGCCGCCTTCACGCCTCGATCAAGGACCGCCCGTACCTGGCCCCGTTCGCGTAGACCTCCCCGCATCAGCGCCGAGATCCGGTCCCGTCTGCGGGACCTGACCAGAGCTCCCGCAATCGCATCGCCCCCGAACGCCACGGTCGTCCAGTCCGCCGCAGGCGGTGCCATGGCAACACGCTCCCGCTCCTGGGCCTGTGCGTCTCGGCCGTGAAGCTGCGTCACGAGCTGCAAGACCGGGCCCGTGAACAGGCCGGCGACAAGTGGAAGGACTCAGACCTGGTGTTCACCACGAGACGGCACACCCATCAAGCCACAAACCCTCAACCGCGCCTTCGAGGCCCACTACAAGAACGCCGGTGTCCCGCGCATCCGCTTCCATGACACCCGGCACACCTGCCTCGCTCCTGGCCGCCCTCGACGTCCATCCGTGCGTGGCCATGCGCATCCTCAGATAATCGCAGACCTCTGTAACGATGAACGTCTACACGCAGATCCCCAGCCCTGAGACGTAAGGCTCTCAAGCGGCTACATGCCCTCTTGACTAGCGAGTGAGACAATCAAGCGTCGACCAATAGCAGTAACCTCTCTGGCCCGTTGATCGGCACCCTCTGACATCTCTCAGCGGGCACCGATTACGACAAGTTTCTTGCTACCACTAGCCACGCGACAGAACTTTAGCTCTGCGCTCACTACCGAAGCCCAAGCCATGCCTGTAGATCTCTGGGACCCAGTAACGACCATCGGCACCTCTCTCAAAAACACCAGCCGATACAAGGAAATCCGCATCTTCGGTGGTAAGATCAACCTCCTCCAGCACAAAAGGAACTGTTACTGGGTTTTTGAGCAGCTGTAGTTTAGTGAGAAGCTCGCCCACTTCCTGGTTTTCCGCCTGGATAGATTCGATCTTATTCTTGCTACATGCCAGCAACGCCTTGCGCATTGCGCTAGGAATGAGTACGCGGTCTTCGTAGGCACCTTGAGAAATGGACAGGCGTGCCGCCTCCGCAAGGAATACCACCACGTCTCTGGCTTGCACTTGGCCGTTGTAGTCCCCGAGAGCTGCTGGCACCCAAAGATGAGAACGAGCTTCCTTCGACTTCTTAGTTCCCATCTTCCAGCCCCAAACCTGTATAAGCTTCTCCACTACATCATCGTGAGAAAGCTCAGTGATCTGATCTACGGGCACCCTCAAGGGGAGGGCATCTGCATAAGCTGCTACCCAGAGAGCTAGCCGCAACGCTTCCTCCTTATCCCATCGCAGGGCATAGGAATCGTATCGACTCAAGAGCTGACCACTGTTTTGCCGCACAGCTCGACTGACCAGGTCCTGGCGCACAAAAATCACAAGCCCGAATGGCCGCCCTCGCAGAGAGCGCAGCCAGTTAAGGACGTCCACCAGCAAAACACGTAGGGCCGTTCGCTTTACGTCGCTATCAAGGGTTTGAAGCAGATCCTCTAGTCCATCAATAACGAATACGGCTGGCGCCCGCTTCGCAAGTTCCGTCAGAGCAGTCTCTACTCCAGTGTTGACATCTGGCACGATGCCCGCCGCAGCCGCGAGGCATTCGAGCCAGAGGCGCCGCCACGCCAGATCATCCGCTCCAAGCGTTGCAAGCCCCTGCTTCAGCCGGTCACGAATGTCTTGACCACTGTCGGGTACCGAAACTTGCCCAAAATGATTGCGAGCAAACTCTTCTCGTAGCTGCTGCGGCGTCAGATCACCATATTCTAGATTGTCTGACTCAAGGACTGGGATCACGGGCGCCGATAGGCGAACTCCCGCAATACCCGACCGCTCTGCAAAGGAAGACCAGGTTCGAGCTACGCATGCCTTCGAGTATAGAAAGGTCTTACCAGCACCCTTCGCCCCTACCACTAGCACCAAAGGGGGCTCCGTACGATGATCGCTCAGTAGCCGACGAAGCGGATCGGTCACTAGGCAACCGCCGGCCGATGATAGCCCCTTGCGTTCCGCGTATATGAGTTGCTTTGCAGTTTCTGCAAGCTTTCGACGCAATGACTCCAAGTCAGCCCCACCCGATGCCTCATTCCCCTTGGCCGCAGACGAGGGTGTTGGGATGATTGATTCCAATGTATCGGCTATACCGCAATGCTCCAGCACACGAAGGACTGGCTCCCATGAGGCAGGCAGAGCAAGGAGTTCTTCACGGAAAGGACTCAGGATAGGTCTCGACAGGACCCCTGTATCCACTTGCGAGGTCTCATCGACGCCCTCTTCACCGCCGGAACCTTCTCTAAGCGCAACAGACAATGCGTCGCCGAGCCTGAGACAGGCATCCTCAACCTGAGCCCCATGCGCATCCTGTCGGTACTGAGTAATTATTATCGAGCTCGCCGGATCCGTCCCTTTCAAAGTGGGTGCGCGGTGTCCTACTTGCCGAACCAGCATCTCAGTACCAGTGAGGGATTGATCACTGATGGTGGTAACGAAAATCCGCTGCACTCGAGGATCCAGCAGAATTGGAGCCGACAATTCAGACGCCCCTGCACGAAGATCCACAATAACGGTATCCGCCCCCACGCGAACAGCTAGAGCCGCCAGCGCCTCTGTCAAGAAGTACGGCGACCGCCCTGGCGTTAGAAGATCTGTTGGCTCAATCCGCGGAGGGCCAAGAAGAAGTCGGCGGGTCGACGGCACTACCGTCAAGCTGCCTTCGCCTACATAATGACCAACCTGCTGATTCGGTAGATATTCTGCTGCAATATCAACCGCTTCCGAATAACCACCGTCTTCCGCACTCTGCAAGAGGGCCAAAAAGTCTTCGTAGCTGAAGTCCAACTGCCCACCTTGAGCCTTGTGCATCCATGTTATGCCGGGGGCTTCAAGATCGGCGTCAATCAAAATCGTCTTACCGCCGCGCCTTGCCACCACATCCGCCATGGCGACCGCATGAAGAGTCCGACCAACCCCTCCCTTAAAGGAGTGAAAGGCTAGCAGTTGCACGTCACCTGCGAATCGATCGCTGGATGGCCGCTGGAATGGTTGGGCCATCTGTCGCGAAACGTGCTTTTCACGCAGCAAGGGAATACGACGGGCCCGCCGCTCGTCGCTCGATTCGAAGTTTAGAGTGACGGGGAGGCCGACAAATGTCTCGGTGCGTGGATCATCAAGACGCAGCACAAGGACTCCGTCTCTCCATTCGGTGGAGCCAGCGCCGAAAGCTTGGTCGAGCCAGCACTTCACATCTTGCGCATGCGTGCCAACAAGTACGACCACTTCTAGTGCGTCCCACCAGCCGTCTACGGCCAGGAGCCACTGAGGCCACTCACCCATCCTCGCGAGCAAAGCGAGGTGCTCTTCAACATCGACCCATGTGAAGAGATGCTCAGGCGGCTGAACAGTATTTTCTGGGCCCACCATGTCAGCCATCGCCATGTCTTCCTTCCTCAGTCCTGCTCACACCAAGTGATCAATGCACGAAGGGCGGCTTGGGCTTCCTGTTCATCCTTATCCTCCAGCTTTGCACCATAGCGCCATACTTGATGTAATTCACTGAAAGCCACAGAGTTCTGCGTGGCCAGACGGCAGGTCTGAAGTCTGTCGAGATGATCTCCGATTGTTCGCGGCATGCCGAGATCTTTGGCTAGCTTCCGCAGGTCGTGCGTGGTCTCCACTGCGGAGGAGTCACGATGCGCTCCTCGCACGAGGATCCTCTCCTTCAGGCCGCACTCTGCAGCATAGAAGAGCAGCAGACATACGGTTGCCGAGTCTCCGGTCCTCTCCAACTCGTCAGCGCTCTGACGTAGCTGCACCCGTCGCTTTAGCAGCGCCTTTGTGCCCACATGGACTACCACCACAACATCATGTCACTCGTGGCCTCCGGCTGCAGCACGGCAAACGCGGATCATACCCTGGAACGTTTGGTCCAAGCGCCGCGTGAAACCGAGTCGCGGATCCGGTTGCTGTACAGGTCCGCTGTACAACCGCGCAAAGGCCCCTCCCATGTACCGGAAGGGGCCTTTGAGCTGCAGAGCCGACGAGGGGAATCGAACCCCTGACCTTCTGTTTACAAGACAGATGCTCTGCCGATTGAGCTACGTCGGCACGGCCTACCAGTGTAGACGCTAGCGGCGCCTGTGACGAGCGACCTCGTACAGGGCCACGCCGGCGGCGACCCCGGCGTTGAGGGATTCCGCGGCGGCCTGCATGGGGATGCGGACGACGACGTCGCACTGCTCTCGCACCAGCCGACCGAGGCCCTTCCCCTCGGAGCCCACCACGACCACGAGCGGCTCGGCGAGGAGGTCGGCGTCGCCGATGTCGATCTTGCCGGCGCCGTCGAGGCCGACGATGAAGAGGCCGGCTTCGCGGTATTCGCGGAGGGCGGCCGTCAGGTTGGAGGCGCGGGCGACGCGCAGCGTGGCGAGCGTGCCGGCCGAGGTCTTCCACGCGCCACCGGTAACCCCGGCCGAGCGGCGGGACGGGATGAGCAGGCCATGCGCCCCGAAAGCGGTGGCCGAACGGGCGATGGCGCCCAGGTTGCGCGGGTCGGTGACCGAGTCGAGCGCCACGATCAGCGGGACCTCGGCCGCGTCCTGGGCCAGTTCGACCAGCTCGGACGGGTGCGCATAGTCGTAGGCGGGGATCTGGAGCGCGATGCCCTGGTGGACGACGCCCTCCGTCATCCGGTCGAGTTTGTCACGGGTGACTTCGAGCAGCGCGATCCCGCGCTCCGCCGCGATCTTGATGGAGTCGCGTACGCGGTCGTCGTTCTCGACGCGCTGGGCTACGTAGAGGGCGTTGGCGGGCACCCCGGCCTGCAGCGCCTCCAGCACCGGGTTACGGCCGCCGATGTATTCGGGGGCGTCCTCGGAACGCTTCTGCCGGGCCGGGCCGCTGCCCGGACGGCGCGTCTCGCCGCCGCGGTCCTCCCTGGCGATGCGCTCGGACCTGGCCTTGTCCTTGTACCAGTGGCGCATCTCGGCAGGCGGCGTCGCGCCCCTGCCCTCGAGCGACCGGCGCTTCTGGCCCCCGGTGCCCTTGGAGGGGCCCTTCTTCTTCGCGGGCCTGCCCGATGCCCTACCGCCTGCTGCCATGCCATCAAGGGTATCGGCCCGCCGACCCACCCGATCCCGCCGGGCAAGGCCCCCACCCGATCCCGACGTCCCGCATACGACCGGCCGCGGCACACCCGGCGAGCCGCCTGCCCTCAGAACCCACGCACCGCCTCACCGAACGTCTTGCGCCAACACATCACCCATCGGGCCGCACATCACGACGATCGCAGGCCCGCCCGCCCCTCTCCCAGCGAACCCTCCCCGAACAGCGCAAAAGGCGTCCACCTCTGAACCGGCCCCAGGCAACTCCTAGAGCCCCCATGGCCGGTTATCGTCCTGGGCCATGACTGAGTCCGCCTACCTCCACGCCACCCGAACGGCCTACGACACCGTCGCCCCCGAATACGCCGAACTGCTCAGGAACGAACTCGACACGAAGCCCCTGGACCGGGCCATGCTGGCCGCGTTCGCCGAGCTCGTGCGGGGCCCGGATGCCGGAGAGGTGGCCGACCTGGGCTGCGGTCCGGGCCGCGTCACCGCCCACCTCCACGCGCTCGGGGTGAACGCCTTCGGCATCGACCTGTCGCCAGGGATGATCGACGTCGCCCGCCGGAGCCACCCCGGCCTCCGCTTCGACGTCGGCTCGATGACCGCGCTGGACCTGGCGGACGCGTCCCTGGCCGGCGCCGTCGCGTGGTACTCCACCGTCCACACCCCGCCGGACCTCCTGCCGACGGTGTGCGCCGAGATCCACCGGGTGCTGGCGCCGGGCGGCCACCTGCTGATCGCGTTCAAGGTCGGCGACGAACGCCGCCACCTCAGCCAGGGCTACGGCCACAAGCTGTCGCTGGACGTCTATTGGACTCCCCCGGAGCACATCGCCGACCTCCTCGCCAAGGCCGGCCTGTCCCTGGATGCCCAGCTCATCCGCGAGCCCGACGAGAGCGAAAGACCCCGCTCAGGCCGGCAGGCCTTCTTCCTGGCCCACAGACCAACCGACAAGCCGGAAATCGCAAGCACCAGTTCTTAGCCACAGCCCAGAAGACCGAACCCCCACTGACGGAGGATGTCAGCGACCACCGAATAACGTGCCGCCCACCCAGCACTTCCCCGACCGGAACGTCCCCCGAAGGAGCACCCGCATGATCCTGGAGATCCGCACCTACCGCCTCAAACCCGGCACCCGCGCAGACTTCCTCCGGGTCATGCACGAAGAAGCCCTCCCCCTCCTGGCGAAGGCCGGCATCGACGTGGTGAGCAGCGGCGCCTCCCTCGTGGACGAGGACGGCCACGAGGAGGCGTACCTCATCCGCGCGTTCCCCTCGAAAGAGACCCGCGACGAGCAGGAGGACGCCTTCTACAGCAGCCCGGAATGGCACCAGGGCCCGCGTGAGGGCATCGTCTCGCGCATCGACGGCTACCACACGATCGTGATCGAAGCCACCGACGCCGCCGTCGCGGCCCTCCGCGGCTGACAGCGGACGCGGGAGGCGCCCGCCGTGGCCGACGACGGACGCGGGAGGCTCCCGCCGCAGCCGACGACGGACGCGGAAGGCGTCCGCCATCAGTTCAGGAGCGGCGGAAGGTCAGCGGGAAAGCTCCCAGCGGGCGCCGTGCGGCGTGTCCTCGACCGTGATGCCCGCCGCGGCGAGCTGGTCGCGGATCGCGTCGGCCGCCGCGTAGTCCTTACGGGCGCGCGCGGCCTTGCGCTGCTCCAGGGCCACCGCCACGAGCGCGTCGACCACCGGCGACAGGTCGGAACCGCCCCCGCGCCACTGCGGCGAGCGAGGGTCGAGGCCGAGCACGTCGAGCATGTTCTGGGTCTCGGCGAGCAGCCGCGCGATGGCCTCCTTGTCGCCCCGGGACAGCGCCACGTTGCCCTCGCGCACCACCTCGTGCACCACGGCGAGCGCCTGCGGCGTGCCGAGGTCGTCGTCGAGCGCGTCGGCGAACGCCTGCGGAAGGGGCGCGTCGGCGTCGACGTCGTGGATCACCTCGGCGGCGCGGGTGACGAAGCCCTCGATGCGCTGGTAGGCCGCCGCCGCCTCCAGCAGCGCCTCCTCGGAGTACTCGATCGAGGAACGGTAGTGGGGCGCGGCCAGGTAGTAGCGCAGCTCCACCGGACGCACCTTCTGCACCATCTCGGGGATCAGCAGCGAGTTGCCGAGCGACTTGCTCATCTTCTCGGCGCCGATCTTGAGCATGCCGTTGTGCATCCAGTAGCGGGCGAAGCCGTCGCCGGCGGCCTGCGACTGGGCGATCTCGTTCTCGTGGTGGGGGAAGATCAGGTCGATGCCGCCGCCGTGGATGTCGAACGTCGCCCCTAGGTATTTGGTGGCCATCGCCGAGCACTCCAGGTGCCAGCCGGGACGCCCGAGCCCCCACGGCGTGGGCCAGGTCGGCTCGCCCGGCTTGGCGCCCTTCCACAGCGCGAAGTCGCGCGCGTCGCGCTTGAGCGACTCGTCGTCGGTGTCGGCCGCGGCCCGCATGTTCTCCAGCTTCTGGTTGGAGAGCTTGCCGTAGTGGTCGGCGTAGGACTGGACGCTGAAGTAGACGTCGCCGCCCGAGGCGTAGGCGTGGCCGCGCTCGATCAGCCGCTCCATCAGCGTGATCATCTCGGGCACGTGGCCGGTCGCCCGCGGCTCGACGGTGGGCGGCAGGCAGCCGAGCGTGTCGTAGGCCCAGGTGAAGGCCCGCTGGTTGCGCTCGGCGATCACGAACCAGGGCACGTCCTCCGCGGCCGACACCCTGATGATCTTGTCATCGATGTCGGTGACGTTGCGGCAGAACGTCACGTCGTAACCGGAACGCGTGAGCCAGCGCCTGAGCACGTCGAAGTTCACGCCTGAGCGGATGTGCCCGATGTGCGGAGGAGCCTGCACGGTCGCCCCACACAGGTAAATCGACGCCCGGCCGGCTTCGACCGGAACGAATTCACGGGTGGCGCGCGTGCTGGTGTCGTAGATGTGCAGGCTCACAAAGGCAAGGCTAACGCCTCGGAGGCTCTTGTAGGCCGATTACTCAGCCTCGCACCGTGACCTTGTCAGGACGGATCCGGATGATCAGGCGCTCGGTGCCCGGCTTGTCCTCCCAAGGCTCGCCTGTGTACTTCTGGGCCAGCTCCTGGATCAACGCGCCCCCGGGGTCCTCCTCGATCGTCACCCGGCCGCGCACCTCCACGTAGCGGTCGGGGCTCTTCGGGTCGATGACCAGCAGACTCGTCCGCGGGTCGCGCTCGAAGTTGCGCGGCTTCACCCGCCCCCGGACGGTCGAGAACAGGACGTCGTCGCCGTCCGTGCGCACCCACACCACGGTGGACTGCGGCCCGCCGTCGGGGTTGAGGCTGGTCACCGTCGCATGATTCGGGGCATCCAGGAGTTCGCGCGCTTCTTCCGGCAGCTCGGGCATGTGTCTCCCTCGATCGGTCGTGATCCCCATTCTTCTGTAGTCTCGAAGGCGCCATGGACGTGACTCCCCCCTCTACGCTCCGTCGCCTGGGCATCGCCCTGGCCGGGCTCGCGGTGGCCGCTCTGACCGGAGCCGCCTGCGCGCTGTCCTTCGACGATCTGCGCGCGCTGGCCGTCACCGGCGAGGCGCGGCAGGACCTCGCCTTCCTCTATCCGGCCGCCTTCGACGCGCTGCTCGTGGTCGCGCTGCTCGGCGTGCTGCTGCTGCGCCCAGCCCGGCCGCTGGTGCGGGCGCAGGCCGCCACCGTGCTGGTCCTGCTCATCGTGGCCGCCGCGGCGGCCGACGTGGCGACCGCGCTGCGGTTCACCTTCGACGCGCGCCAGGTGGCCGTGGGCGTGGCCCTGGCGCCCTGGGTCATGCTGGCCGTGGCCCTGTGGCTCTGGCTGCTGCTGATCAAGCACGTCCAGGCTCACCGGGCCGCGGCGCGCGAGGAGGAGGACGACGACGACTTCGTGCCCTTCCATCCGGGCCGCGCGGCCGACACGCCGCCGCCGCTGGTGACCGAGGCGCCCCCGCCCGTGCTGGAGTCCACGCCGCTGGTGGGGCCCACGGCCGCGCCGGAGACGCCCCCGGTCCCGATGCAGGTGTCCGAGTGGCAGGCCGTCCCGCAGGAGCCGGAACCCGAGCCCGTACGAGCCCCTGAGCCCGAACCGGAACCGGAACCCCAGCACGAGCCGCAGCCCGAGCCCGAGCACAAGCCGGAGCCGGAACCTGAACCGGAGCCCGCGCCCGAGCCCGAGCCGTTGAGGCGGCCGGTCCGGTGGGGCGACCGGGTGAAGCCGACCGACGTCCTGGTCCACCCCCGATCCGACACCCGGGCCACCGACACCCGCGACGTCGACACCCAGCCCGTCCCCGTCATCGAGGACGACCGCAGGAGCCGCCCCGCCACCGACGAGCCTCGAACGCCCCAGAGCGACTCTGAGGACACCGCGCCACACCCGGTGATCCACGAGGACACCCAGGCCCCGTCCGGCCGCCTGCGCAGCACTCCGCGCCCGCCGGACCCCGAGGAATAGCGGCCACACCCCAGGAAACGCAAAGACGAGAGGCCCGTCCGGGATGATCCCGGACGGGCCGTTTCGTGTGCGTCTATCTCGTCTACACCCCTGGCGCCGCTAGACCCTGGAGCCGCGGCGTAGGCCCGCGACCAGGCCGACACCGACGATCGCCAGGACGACCTGCATCACGAGCTCGATCCAGTCGATGCCGGGGGTCGTCTCGACGCCGAGCACCTGGGCGATGAGGGTGCCCAGCAGGGCGGCGACGATGCCGACGACGATGGTGAGGATCCACCCGATGGCCTGCCTGCCGGGCAGCAGCAGGCGACCGATTGCGCCAATGACGGCGCCAATCACGATGGCGCCAAGGATGGACTGAATGGTCATGACACGAAACCTCCCCGTGAGAGTGAGCCGTTCACTCTCACGGGGAGCTTCGCTACCCGATCGCCGACGATTATGCGCCGGCTTTACGAACGAGCAGGTCAGGTCGTGGTTCGACCGGTGCGGCCACCGCGTCCGCCCCAGCCCATCCGCGTCACGAGGAGCACGCCGACCACAGCCAGGACGAGCTGGAGTATGTGTTCGAGCCAGTCGATGCCCTTGGTGTCGGCCCAGCCGAACGCCTGTGCGATCAGGGTGCCGATCAGGGCGGCCACGATGCCCACGATGAGCGTCAGGCCAATGGACATGTTCTGCCTGCCAGGCACTATCAGCCGGGCCAGCGCACCGACGATGGCGCCGATGACTACTGCGGAAACGATCGCGCCGATCATGTGTAGCTCCCCCCGAGACGTTCACATGTCTTAGATGGGGACATACCCGACACCTGGGGAAACTACCCACTGAGGAAGGCGGCGGTCCGTACCGCGCCAGTGACGAACCGCCGCCCCCACAGTTGGCGGGTTCGGCGACGACCCGCCGGGACACCCTCACGCATCCCACACATAAGACGCTGAATGCCTAGGAAAGGTTGACCACGAGGGCCGTGGCGATCGCGGCGATCCCCTCGCCGCGCCCGGTGAGCCCGAGCCCGTCGGTGGTGGTGGCCGAGACGCTCACCGGCGCCCCCACGGCGCCGCCGAGCGCCAGCTCGGCCTCGGCACGCCGAGGAGCCATCTTGGGACGGTTGCCGATCACCTGGACGGCCACGTTGCCGATCTCGAAGCCCGCCGCGCGCACCTGGCGGGCGGTCTCAACCAGCAGGGTGACCCCGGAAGCACCGGCCCAGCGGGGATCGGACGTGCCGAACAGCCCGCCCAGGTCGCCCAGGCCGGCCGCGGACAGCAGCGCGTCGCAGGCGGCATGCGCGGCGACGTCGCCGTCGGAGTGGCCGTCGAGCCCGAGCTCGGCCGGCCAGCGAAGGCCGGCGAGGCTGAGCTCACGCCCCGAGTCCACCGAAGCGAACGGGTGGACGTCGACTCCGACGCCCACCCGTGGAAGATTCGTGTTCAGGAGTTGAGAACCTCGTCGAGCAGGGCCTCAGCCTTGTCCTCATTGGTCTTCTCGGCGAGCGCGAGCTCGCTGACGAGGATCTGACGAGCCTTCGCGAGCATGCGCTTCTCGCCCGCTGACAGGCCGCGCTCGCGGTCGCGACGCCACAGGTCGCGAACCACCTCCGCAACCTTGTTCACATCGCCGGAGGCGAGCTTCTCCAGATTGGCCTTGTAACGGCGCGACCAGTTGGTCGGCTCTTCCGTGTGCGGCATCCGAAGAACATCGAAAACCCGCTCAAGGCCTTCCTGGCCGACGACGTCGCGCACACCGACGAGTTCCGCGTTTTCTGCTGGCACCTGGACGGTAAGGTCGCCCTTGTCGACCTTGAGCACCAGGTAGGTCTTTTCCTCACCCTTGATGGATCGCTTCGTGATTGCTTCGATCCGAGCAGCCCCATGGTGGGGGTAGACGACAGTGTCGCCGACCTGGAAAGTCATGTGACAAGTACCCCTTCCGCTGTACTCCAGGGTACCACGCATCCACAGGCTCCCGGAACAGTGAAATCCTCATAACTGCAGGTCAAAGCCGCATATTGGGGCTTGACAAGTCCTCGACCGTATGAATCGCATTTCCGGACATAGCGAATGACCTGCGGGGGTGCGGATATGACCATGGATTCAGGTGGATATGGTAGGCGCTGCCCAACACCCCATGCGCCATACCGCGCAAGAGCAAGGAGAACCCGCACGTGACCAGCCGTCGCTGGATTGTCGTAGCCGCCGCGTTCTTGGCAGCCCCCGTGCTCGCGGGCTGCGGGGCAGGATTCGACGCCAACACCAACAAGCCGTACGCCCCGAACGAGGCGGTCGCACTCATCGACCAGGGTGCTTATGGCACGCGCGGCATTCACATCCCGCAGGCGTTCATCCTCGGCCCCGACTCCGGCGCCCAGCTCCCGTGGCGCGGTTCAGCCCCGATCTACCTGAACATCCTCAACACCGCGGGCGCCGCCGACACGCTCCAGGCCGTCTCCGCGGGCTCGGTCGGGTCCGTGAAGGTCGCCACGCCGATCCAGCTTCCCCCCAACCAGCTCGTCAACACCGGCAAGCCGCAGCCCCAGCTGATGCTGGAGAGCATCTCCACGAGCCTCAGGGGCGGCGAGAGCGTGCGTCTGGACCTCCAGTTCGCCAACGCCGGGACAGTGACCCTGAACGTCCCTGTGGTCACGCGCAGCCGTGAGTTCAAGGACTACCCGGCCGCCCCCAACGCCACCCCGGTCGCGACGCCCTCGGCGTCGCCCACGCCGACGGCCACCGAAGAGGCCCACTGACGGCATGAGAGAACCCTTGTTCTGGTACGAACCCACGTACCAGAACAAGGGTCGTTCACTCCTCGACGGCGTCGAACTTGTAGCCCAGGCCGCGCACGGTGAGGATGCAGCGCGGGTTGGACGGGTCCGCCTCGATCTTGGCCCGCAGGCGCTTGACGTGGACATCGAGCGTCTTGGTGTCGCCCACGTAGTCGGCGCCCCAGACGCGGTCGATGAGCTGGCCGCGGGTGAGCACCCGGCCGGCGTTGCGCAGCAGCACCTCCAGCAGCTCGAACTCCTTCAGCGGCAGCTGCACCTGCGCGCCGCGCACCGCGACGACGTGGCGGTCGACGTCCATGCGCACCGGGCCGACGGCCAGGACGGCCGTCTCCAGCTCCTCCACCACGTCGCCCTGACGGCGCAGCACCGCGCGGATGCGGGCCACCAGCTCCCGCGAGGAGAACGGCTTGGTCACGTAGTCGTCGGCGCCCAGCTCCAGGCCCACGACCTTGTCGATCTCGCTGTCCTTGGCGGTCAGCATGATGACCGGCACCTTCGAGCGCTGCCGCAGCGAGCGGCACACCTCGGTGCCCGGCAGGCCGGGCAGCATCAGGTCGAGCAGCACGAGGTCCGCGCCGTTGCGGTCGAACGTGTCGAGCGCCTCGGGCCCGGTCGCCGCGACCGACACCTCGAAGCCCTCCTTGCGCAGCATGTAGGACAAGGCGTCGGAGAAGGACTCCTCATCCTCAACCACTAGAACTCTGGTCATTTTGCGGCCTCCAGGGGAATCGAGGGTGGTACTGCCACCGCCGTGCCGCCGAAGGCGGGCAGACGGAGGGTGAAGGTGGAGCCGGAGCCTTCCTTGCTCCAGACGGACACCTCGCCCGCGTGGGCCGCGGCGACGTGCTTGACGATGGCCAGTCCGAGCCCGGTGCCGCCGGTCGCCCGCGACCTGGCTGCGTCGACGCGGAAGAAGCGCTCGAAGATGCGCTCCAGAGACTCCTCGGGGATGCCGATGCCCTGGTCGCTGACGCTGATCTCGACGGAGTCGCCGGCCGGGCGGACGCTGACCACGACCCGCGTGTGCTCGGGGCTGTAGGCGACGGCGTTGTCGATGAGGTTGCGCAGGGCGGTGACGAGCAGCTCGTCGTCGCCCCAGATGCGCAGGCCCTCGGTGCCGCCGGTGACCAGCGTGATGTCCTTGGCCACCGCCTTGGTGTTGCAGTGGTCGATGGCGTCGTGGACGGCCTCGTCGATGGCGACCTGGCCCGGCGTGGGGATGGGCTCGGCGCCCTGGATCCTGCTCAGCGTGATCAGGTCCTGGACCAGGTAGGTGAGCCGGGCGGCCTCGTGCTGCATGCGCCCGGCGAAGCGGGTGACCGCCTCGGGGTCGTCGGCGGCGTCCTGGATGGTCTCGGCCAGCAGGCTCAGCGCGCCCACGGGGGTCTTCAGCTCGTGGCTGACGTTGGCGACGAAGTCGCGGCGCACGGCCTCCACCCTGCGCCGCTCGGTCTGGTCCTCGGCCAGCACCAGCACCTGGCCGTAGGAGCCGAGGGGGGCGACGCGGACGGCGAAGTTCGTCGTCTCCTGACCGAACTTGTGGCCGGCGACGTCGATCTCGCTCTCGCGGATCTCGCCGTCGCGGCGTACCTGTCTTGCCAGTGCGAGCAGCTCCGCGGCCATCAGCCTGTCGCCCTTGACCAGCCCGAACGCGCGCGCGGCCGAGCTGGCGCGCAGCACGCGGTCGTGCGCGTCGAGCACGACGGCGGACGAGGGGAGCACGGCGAGCACGGAGGCCACGCCCTGCGGCAGCGCCGCTCCGGTCTCGACGCCGTCGGCCGATTCGGTCCTCTTCGGAGCCTCGATCTGGTTCCGGTAGAACAGGACCGCCAGGGCTCCCACGACGAACCCGGCCAGGGCCGCGAAGCTCATGGCCATCTCACTCATGCCTCCGATGGTAGGTGGCGAAGTTCAAGGGACAGACCTCTCACCTGCGGATGAACAGCCCTTTCCTGGAAAGTTCATCTCGCAGTAGAGGTTCGTTCATCGAGTGGCACGTACGGTGACGACATGCGCGACGCGTACCATGAAGAACTTGATCTCCTGACGGGCAAGCTGGTCGAGATGACGAGGCTGGTCCGCTCGGCCATCTCCCGTGCCACCACGGCCCTCCTCGACGCCGACCTCCAGCTCGCCGAGAGCGTCATCTCCCGTGACCAGGAGGTGAACGCCCTCTTCGCCGACATCGAGTCGTCGATCTTCGAGCTGATGGCCAGGCAGCAGCCGGTCGCGGTGGACCTGCGGATGGTCATCACTGCGCTGCGCATGGGCACCGACCTCGAACGCATGGGCGACCTGGCCGTCCATGTGGCCAAGGTGGCCCGGCTGCGGCACCCCGACTCGGCGATTCCGCCCGAGACTCGCTCGACCATCGTGGAAATGGGGCAGATCGCCGAGAACCTGGTCACCAAGGCCGGGAGCTGCGTGGCCTCCAGGGATGTGGAGTCGGCCCTCGAGCTGGAGGAGGACGACGACGCGATGGACCGGCTGCACCGCCGGCTGTTCCGCAACATCCTGGCCAAGGACTGGCAGCACGGCGTGGAGCCGGCGATCGACATCACGCTGATCGGCCGGTACTACGAGCGGTACGCCGACCACGCGGTGCGGGTGGCGAGGGACGTCGTCTACCTGGTCACCGGCTCCCGTCCCAGCTGACGGCCTCCCCGGGAGGCAGGCTCTTCATCCGGACGCAGCGGGCGGCACCTGTCGGGGGGCCGCCCGCTTCGCACGTCCCCCGGCATGGGGGCCAGACAATCCGGCATGGGGGCAAGACCATCCGGCGGGACGAACAGCGGCGAACAGCGACAGACCCTTGCCAAGCGCCCTGTCTCCTGGCCAAAAGCGGATGCGGCGACGTCTCCGCATGTGGCAGGCTCCGCCGGTGAATCGTGAACAGATCTCCCGACTCGCCCACGCGGACCATCCGATCGCGGCTCCGCTCGACGACGACTCGGTGCGCCGCCTTCTCGACCGCGCCCTCCCCCAGGGCGACTCGCGCGTGCTCGACCTCGGCTGCGGCGGCGGGGAGTGGCTGCTGCGCGCGCTGGGCACGCACCCCAAGCTGCAGGCGGAGGGCGTGGACATCGCCGAGGGCTCGCTGGCGCACGCCCGCGACAGCGCGGAGGCGCTCGGCGTCCACGACCGGCTCGTCCTCCATCGTGCGGACGCCGCCGAGTTCACCTCACCGCACGCGTTCGACCTGGTGATCAGCGTCGGGGCGACGCACGCGTTCGGCGGCCTGCTCCCCACGCTCGCGGCGGCGCGCGAGCACCTGGCTCCCGGCGGACGCGTCCTGGTGGGAGACGGTTTCTGGGCCCAGGAGCCGTCCGCCGAGGCGGTGGAGATGCTGGGCGAGCTCACCGGCCTGCCGGCCCTGATGGACCGGGTCACCGCCGACGGCTGGACGCCGGTGCACGGCCACATCAGCACGCGTCAGGAGCTCGACGACTACGAATGGGCCTGGACGGGCTCGCTGGCGTCCTGGGCTCTGGACAACCCCGACCATCCGGACAGGTGCGAGGCCCTCACGACGGCCGACACCCACCGCGCCGAATGGCTGCGCGTCTACCGGGACGTCTTCGGGTTCGTCACCCTCGTCCTGCGCCCGACGTCCGACTGACGGGCCGTGCTCTCAGGCCCGGTCACGTCAGGAGGCCGCCTGCCGGCTCCTGCACACGTGCCGCCGTGCCAGCTCGGCCCAGACCGCGGCGGCACGGGCGTACGGGCCCCTGGCGGTCTCCTCGTGGTCCCCTCGCTCGGTGACCCGCCGCACGAAGAACTGCGCCGCCTCGAAGCACAGGACGTACTCCTCGCAACAGGACGCTTCGACCACGCGTACGAGCCCGCGCGACACGCAGGGCTCCCACGTCGGCACGTCAGACCGTCCCGCCCGGAACGCGGGCTTCCCCGGCGGACGGAAGGGGGCAGGAGCGCTCAGCTCTGGCAGAGGTGCTCACATCCCCGAAAGCATAGGCACCTCGCCCCAGAACGGCGCACACATTTCAGTGTCCGGCATCAGTGCCATACCTTTCCCACCGCCGCCCCCGGCTCACGCCGGGGCGCGCGAGGGACGGGAGCCCCTCGCGCGCCCGACGGGCTGCAGGGGTCAGCGGCCCTGGTTGGCCACCGCTTCGATGGCGGCCTTGGCGGCCTCCGGGTCGAGGTAGCGCCCGCCCCGCACCTGCGGCTTGAAGTCGGCGTCCAGCTCATAGGCCAGCGGGATCCCCGTGGGGATGTTGAGCCCGGCGATGTCGTCGTCGCTGATGCCGTCGAGGTGCTTGACCAGGGCCCTCAGCGAGTTGCCGTGCGCGGTCACCAGGACCGTGCGCCCGGCGGCCAGGTCGGGGACGATCTCGTCGTACCAGTACGGGAGCATGCGGTCGACGACGTCCTTCAGGCACTCCGTGCGCGGCATGAGCTCCGGCGGCAGGAGGGCGTAACGGGGGTCGCCGGCCTGGGAGTACTCGTCGTCGTCGGCGATGGGCGGCGGCGGCACGTCGTACGAGCGGCGCCAGAGCATGAACTGCTCGTCGCCGAACTCCTCACGCGTCTGGGCCTTGTTCTTGCCCTGCAGGGCCCCGTAGTGGCGTTCGTTCAGCCGCCAGCTGCGCTTGACCGGGAGCCAGAGCAGGTCGGCCTCGCCCAGGGCGAGCTGGGCCGTCTGGATGGCCCGGGTCAGGAGGCTGGTGTGCAGGACGTCGGGCCGCAGACCGGCCTCCTGCAGGAGCCGGCCGCCGCGCCGGGCCTCGTCCTCGCCCTTGGCCGACAGGCTGACGTCCACCCAACCGGTGAACAGGCCCTTCGCGTTCCAGTCGCTCTCACCGTGCCGTAGCAGCACCAAAGTCGCCATGCGGCCAATCCTATGGCCGCCGCCCGCGGCGCCGTCAGGTCACTGCCCGGGGTCGGCGAAGCGGGCGAAAGCCTGCAGGTTGGCCAGGGATTCGCCGCGTTTGGCACGCCATTCCCACTCCCGCCTGATGGAGGAGGCGAAGCCCAGCTCCAGCGCCCGGTCGAACCAGTCGTCGGCGTACGTCAGCACGCAGCCGAGCAGCCGGTCGACCTCCTCCTCGCTGACGGCGGCCAGCGGCACCCGGCCGACGAGGTAGACGTCGCCGACGGGGTCGAGGGAGAAGTGCACGCCGTACATGGCGCCGTTCTTGCCGAGGAGCCAGCGGTAGAACTCCTCGTGGTTCTCGTCCGGCCGGCGGCAGAAGAACGCCTCGACGTGCAGCACCCGCTCGCCGACGATCAGCCAGGTCATCGTGGCGAGCTTGTGCTGTCCGGGCAGCCTGACCAGGAACGCCCCGGGCCGCGGCTCGTCGTAGGTGACGTCCGCGGCCTTGAGCGCGGCTTCGACGACATCGCGCATGGGATACAGCTTAGGAGCGCGCGACGCCGGGCCGGCAAGCCGCTAGAAGTTGAGCGCCACAGGCATCTTGTGCAGATTCGCGACGGCGCCCGCGTACACCTCCATGAGCCGGCCCGCCGTCGCCTGCCAGCCGAATGCGGCCGCGTGCGTACGCGCCCCCCGCGACAACTGCTCACGCCATTCCGGCAGGGTGACCAGGCGGTGCAGGACGCGGGCCCATTCGTCGGGGTCGTGCCCGTCCACCAGCACGCCGGAGACCCCGTCGTCGACGGCGGTGCGCAGCCCGCCCACGGCGGCCGCGGCGACCGGCGTCCCGCAGGCCTGCGACTCCAGGGCCACGAGCCCGAACGACTCGCTGTAGGACGGCACGACGGTCACGTCCGCCGCCCGGTACCAGTCGGCCAGTTCCTCCTGCGGGGCCGGTGGCACGAGCCGGACGACGTCCGAGATGCCCAGCTCACCGGCCAGTTCGGTGAGGATGGACGGCCGGGCCAGCCCGTTGCCCGACGGCCCGCCGACGCAGGCGACGACCAGCCGGCCGCGCAGCGAGGGGTCGTCGATGAGCATGCGCGAGGCCGCGCGCAGCAGCACGTCGGGGGCCTTGAGCGGCTGGATGCGGCCCACGAACAGCAGCACGCGGGCGTCCTGCGGCAGGCCGAGCCGCTGCCGGGCGGCGCCCTGCGAGGCGGGCTGGAAGACGGTGAGGTTGACGCCGGGGTTCACGACGGCCACGCGCTGCCGGGCGGCGCCGTACAGGTCGATGAGCTCGCGGGCCTCGTCGGCGGTGTTGGCCACGAGGCGGTCGGCGATCTCCACGACCTGTTCCTCGCCCACCACGCGGGCCTGCGGCTCCGGCTTGTCGTCCTGGGCGAGCAGCAGGTTCTTGACCTTGGCCATGGTGTGCATGGTGTGCACGAGCGGCACGCCCCAGCGCTCCTTGGCCAGCCAGCCGACCTGCCCGGACAGCCAGTAATGGGAGTGGATGACGTCGTAGTGGCCCGGTTCGTACATGGCCTCGGTGCGCAGCACCTCCGACAGGAAGGCGCACAGCTGCCCGGGCAGGTCCGCGCGGTCCATCTCCTCGTACGGCCCGGCCGTCAGGTGACGTACCAGGACGCCTGGGGCGAGTTCGGCCACGGGCGGCTGGTCGCGGGCGGTGGCCCTGGTGAAGATCTCCACCTCCACGCCGAGTTGCGCCAGTCTCCTGGCCGACTCGACGATGTACACGTTCATCCCACCGGCGTCGCCCGTGCCGGGCTGGTCCAATGGCGATGTGTGCATGCTGATGGTCGCGACCCGGCTGACCCGTCGTCGCCTCACTCGACATCACCTCCAAGCGGAATACAACTATCCGAATTTTTTCGACATTCCCTGCCGCGGTTCGCACCGCGTCCGCCCTGGCAGGATGAGGGGCATGCAGAGAACGGCAGTGGTGACCGGCGCGAGCGGCGGCATCGGCGAGGCGACCGCGCGGCGGCTCGCCGCTGAAGGTTATGTGGTGGTGGCGGGCGCGCGGCGCCGCGACCGGCTGGACAAGCTGGCCGCGGAGGTGCCCTCGATCAGGCCGGTGACGCTCGACGTGACCTCTCAGGAGTCGGTTGACGCGCTGGTGGGCTCGCTCGACCGCTGCGACGTGCTGGTCAACAACGCCGGTGGCGCGCTCGGCATGGAATCGGTCACGGACGCCCTTCTGGACGACTGGCAGCAGATGTACGACACGAACGTACTCGGCTCCCTACGCATGACCCAGGCGCTGATCCCCAAACTCGTGGAGTCGGGCGACGGCGTGCTGGTGATGCTGACCTCGACCGCCGCCCTGGTCTCGTACGAGGGCGGCGGCGGCTACTGCGCGGCCAAGCACGCCCAGTCCGCGATGGCCGAGACCCTCCGCCTGGAGCTGGTCGGGCAGCCGGTCCGGGTGGTCGAGATCGCGCCGGGCATGGTCAAGAGCGAGGGCTTCGCGGTCACCCGCTTCCGCGGCGACGAGGCCGCCGCCGCCCGCGTGTACGAGGGCGTCCCCGACCCGCTGAGCTCCGACGACGTGGCCGACGCCATCGCCTGGTGCGTGACGCGCCCGTCGCACGTCAACATCGACCGCCTGGTGATCAGGCCGCGCGCCCAGGCCGCCCAGCACAAGGTGCACCGCGTCAGCGGCGGCTGAGCCGGATGGCCAGACCGGTCGGCGCGATCACCCGCGGCACGACGTGGCACAACCGGCTGCGCCGGGTCGACCGCTGGACGGCCGCCGTGCACGGCCCGGCCCTGCGCGCCGCCGTCCGCCCGCTCGTCGTCGACCTCGGCTACGGCGCCTCGCACACGACCACGCTCGAGCTGTTCACCCGGCTGCGCGCGGTCGTGCCCGACGTCGACGTGGTCGGCATCGAGATCGACCCGGCCAGGGTGGCCCTGGCCAAGCCGTACGAGCGGGAGGGGCTGAGCTTCGTGCTCGGCGGCTTCGAGCTGCCCGTCCCGCGCCCGCCGACGCTGGTCCGCGCCTTCAACGTGCTGCGCCAGTACGGCGAGGCGGAGGCGTGGCACTACTGGGACGTGCTGTGCGGCAAGCTGGCCCCCGGCGGCGTGCTGGTCGAGGGCACCTGTTCCGAGACCGGGCGGCGGGCGGTCTGGGTGGGCCTGTCCCCCGACGGCCCGCGCACGCTGACGTTCTCCGCCCGGTTCGACGCCTTCGAACGGCCTTCCGACCTGGCCGACCGGCTGCCGAAGACCCTCATCCACCGGAACGTCCCGGGTGAGCGCATCCATGCGTTCCTGCGCGACTTCGACCACGCGTGGGCGGTCAGCGCCCCTTACGGGGTGCACGGGCTGCGGCAGCGCTGGCTGGCGTCCGTGCGGCTGCTGGCCGGGCGGTGGCCGGTGGCGGTGCGGCCGCCGCTCGGCGGCCCAGCCCGATGGCGGCTCGGCGAGCTGACGCTGCCCTGGTCGGCGGTGGACCCGCGCTGACGGGATCCGGGCTGACGGGATCCCGGCTGACGGGATCCGGGCTATCGGGAGACCTGGGCGAGGAACACCTCGTAGGCGGCGGTGTCGAAGAGCACGAACCTGACCTCCTCGACCGAAGTCACGGCCGCGCGCACGGCGGCGACGGCGATGCGGGCGGCGTCGTCGAGCGGCCAGCCGTAGACGCCCGTGGAGATCGCGGGGAAGGCCACCGTCCGCGCGCCGAGCTCGTCCGCCACCCGCAGCGACTCCCGGTGGCAGGAGGCCAGCAGCTCGGAGCGGTCCTGCGACCTGGAGTAGACGGGCCCCACGGTGTGGATCACCCAGCGGGCCGGCAGCAGCCCGGCGGTGGTGGCGACGGCCTGTCCGGTCGGCAGGCCCTTGCCGTAGTGCCCGGCGCGCAGCCGTCTGCACTCCTCCAGGATCTCCGGCCCGCCGCGGCGGTGGATGGCGCCGTCGACGCCCCCGCCGCCGAGCAGCGAGGAGTTGGCCGCGTTCACGATCGCGTCGGCCCGCTGCTCGGTGATGTCGCCCTGCACCAACGTGACATTCATCTCACCGAGCCTGCCAGGCGGGCTTCCGCGCCGCCACTTGCCGCTCCCGGATGCCAGCTCGACGCTTTGTAGAGCTACCCTGAAGGACGTGAAGGGTCTTGGCGAGCTTGAGCGCAGCATCATGGACATCCTCTGGGCGGAGCACAACCCGCTGACCGCCCGCGAGGTCGGCAGGCTCATTGCCGATCGCGACCTCGCCCCCACGACGGTGATGACCGTACTCGACCGCCTCACGCGCAAGGGCTTCCTGGAGCGCACCAGGGACGGCCGCGCGTGGCGTTACGAACCGGCCGCGAGCCGTGACGCCTACATCGCCGAGCTTATGCTTGAGGCGTTGGACCTGACGGGCGACCGATCGGCCGCCCTGACCCGCTTCGCCCAGGCCGTGTCGGGCCCGGAGGCGGAGATCCTGCGGAGAGCCCTCACGGAGCTGGAGGAAGAGTGATCACGGCAGCGGTGCTAGCGGCGCTCGCCACGGCGTGCGCGCTCGGCTCCTGGCGTTTCACGACGGCCCGGTGGACCTCCCGTGCCCCGAGGCTCGCCATCATCGTCTGGCAGTCCCTGGGCGTGGCCTGGGGCCTGGCCACCACCGGCGCCATGCTGGCCTACGCGGTCCAGCCCTACAACGTGGGCGTGCTGCCCGGGCTGATCGCCTTCGCCCGCGGCAGGACGCCGGTCGAGGCGTGGGACCCGCTGCACGTCCTGGCCATGATCGCCGGTCTCACGTCGCTGGCGGTGCTGGTCGTGGTGCTGCTGACGGCCGGCGTGCAGGCGTTGCGCGCGCGGCGGCGGCATCGCGTGCTGCTCGCGCTCATCTCCCGCGACGATCCGGGCGTGCCGGGGGTGCGGGTGCTCGACCATCCCAGCGCGGCGGCGTACTGCGTGCCGGGGTTGCGCTCGCAGGTCGTGGTCAGCGCGGGCGCGCTCGAGCTGCTGTCGCAGGACGAGATGGCGGCCGTGCTGGCGCACGAGGCCGCTCACGTGCGCGAGCGGCACGACCTGGTGCTGCTGCCGTTCGCCGCGCTGCGCCGGGCGCTGCCCTGGTCGAAGGTGGTGGCCGACGCGCAGGCGCAGGTGGAGCTGCTGATCGAGATGGCCGCCGACGACCGCGCCCGCCGCTACTGCTCGCCCCGCAGGCTGGCGACGGCGCTGCTGCGGTTCGGTACGGCCGGCGCCATGCCGACCCCGCAGGGCATGCTCGGCGTGCACGCGCACAACGTCATGGCCAGGGTGGACCGCCTGATCAAGCCAGGGCCAGAATTGTCAGCATTTGTCCGGTACGGCTACCTCGCCCTCTCTGTGAGCTTGCTCACCACCACCCCCTTCCTGTGGGTCTACCAGCTCTAACCGCTTGCAGGTGTTAGCCGTTCCGTTTGCAATTGCAAGCACGGGACGGCAGACTGTGGGTATGGCACTACCGAAGGTCGGCTCGATCGGCGAATACATCCGCGAGCAACGGCAACAGGCGAAGATCTCGCTGCGCCAGCTCGCGCAGGCGGCAGGGGTCTCCAACCCCTACCTGAGCCAGATCGAGCGCGGGCTGCGCAAGCCGAGCGCGGAGATTCTCAACCAGATCGCCAAGGGTCTGCGCATCTCCTCGCAGGCGCTCTACGTGCAGGCCGGCCTCATCGAGGACCGGGAGCCGCCGAGCGACGTGATCACCGCGGTCAACGCCGACACGCTGCTCACCGAGCGGCAGCGCCAGGTGCTGATCGACATCTACGAATCGTTCCGCAAGGAGAACCGCACCGAGGGCGAGCAGACCTCCCAGAACGCCCGCCCTCAGCACGACTCCACCGCGGACGACGAGCCATCGCTGCCCGAGGAGTATCTCGCCGCGCTTGAGCCCTACGCGGCCTCCCCCGGCAACGGGACCGTCACCCAGGAAACCAAGGAAGGTTAACCCATGACGCTTGCCACCGAGGTCAAGAAGCTCACCGACTCCAAGCCCTTCTACGCCTTCGCCGGCGCCGGCGACTTCGCCGTCGAGAAGCTGCGCGAGCTGCCCGAGCAGCTGCGTCAGCTCCAGTCCCGCCGCTCGGAGCTGGCCCGGGACCTGCCGGAGAAGACCCGCGCGTACGCCGACAAGGCCGAGGGCTTCGTCCGCGAGTTCCCGGACAAGGCCCGCGAGTACGCCGACCAGCTGAGCAACAAGGCCACCGAGGTCTACGAGGAGTTCGCCACCCGTGGCCGCAAGGTCGTCAGCAAGACGACCGGCGAGGCCGCCCTTGAGCTGGAGGAGGTGTCGGAGGCCGCAGAGCCGCCCGTCGCCGAGCCCGTCAAGAAGACCACGCGTACGCCTCGGGCCAAGGCCTGAGTGAGCGAGCGGGCCCGCCTCCCCGGAGGCGGGCCCGTTTCTGTTCCGGTGCCCGCTTGTCGGGGACGCCTATTAGGCTGGGGCCGATTTCATCGCGGCGTTGGGTGGAGCCAGCAACATGAATATGATCAACGGCGTTTTCAACTTCCTCTTCCTGGTGCTCGCCGCCGTCATCTTCGGCATGTCGGTCTACGCGCTGGTGCACGCGGCGCGCGTGCCGACCAACGCGTTCGTCTCGGCGGGCAAGCTGCAGAAGAAGATCTGGGTGCTCATCCTCGCGCTGGCGACCCTGCTGTCCGGCGGCGGCGCGCTGGGCTACTTCAACGACTTCATGCTGATCGGCGGCTTCCGGTTCATCGGCCTCAACGGGCTCGGCCTGTTCTCCATCCTGGCCGTCATCGCCGCCACGATCTACATCGTCGACGTCAAGCCCGCCGTCAAGGGCATGGGCCGCGGCAACAGCGGCCCCTACGGCCCCTGGTAGGCCGGACCGGCCCCGATCAGGCCAGCTCCGCCGCCAGCCAGGCGGCGATGCGCTCGTGCCCGGCGAACGTGGGATGCACGCCGTCGGGCAGCACCGTCTCCGACGGCCTGCCGGTCACCCATTTCCGGCGCATCGGGTCCAGGAACGGCACGCCCGCGGCGTCCGCCACCTCCGCCAGGGCGTCGCGCACCCGGTAGGCCTTGGCCGGGGTGTCCTCCAGCCAGATCGGGCCGACCATCACGACCTTGGTGACCGGCCAGCGGCGGCGCACCTCGGCGAGCAGGGCGGCCGCGGCCTCGCGCACCTGCCCGGTGCTCCAGCGCTGGTCGTTGTGGCCGCCGGAGATCACCAGCACGTCGGGGGCCGGCCGCCAGGCCAGCTCCTCCTCGAACGACCGCCGGAACGTGCGGCCCACCTTGCCCTCGTTGAGGTAGCCGGTGCCACCCGCGCCGGCGATGACCGGCTGCCAGCCGAGCAGCCGCGCCGACTCCGAGGCGTAGGTCCGCCAGGGCGGCACCGGGCCGGATCCGACCGTGAAGCTGTCGCCCACGAACATCATCACCGGAACCGCCGGACGGACCGGCGGAACGGCCTCCGGCACCCGCTGCGGCGGCGTCCGGGCCACCGCACTCGTACATGCTGAAATTCCAGCAAATATCCCCATTATTGCGATGACCGGGGCGATTCTTCCTCGAAGCGTCAGGCCACGCATAATCACCCCGGGGCACTAGGCTGCCGATATGACCGCCGACCTCCACGGGCGCACGCAGCGGCTCGAACTGTCCGACCAGAGCCTGCGAGATTTCGAAGCCGTCGTGCTGGACGCGACGCCTGAGGGGATCGTGCTGAGCAGGTCGGCATTCTATCCAGGCGGGGGCGGCCAGCCCGCCGATCACGGAGTTCTGGTCTGGCAGGGCGTGGAGACGCGCATCGTCGGGGTGCGCAAAGGCGACGATCTCTACCTGATCCCCGCCGAGGGCGACCCGATCCCGCCCGCCGGCACGGTGGTCGAGGCCGCCGTGGCCGACGCCCGGCGTTCGGCGCTCATGCGTACCCACTCGGGGCTGCACGTGTTGTGCGGCGTGGTGTTCAGGGACTACGGCTGCCTGGTCACCGGCGGCAACATGGACGAGCTGAGCGCCCGCATGGACTTCGACCTGCCCGAGGTGCCGCCCGGCTTCAAGCAGGCCGTCGAGGACGCGTGCAACGCCGAGATCGCCGCCGACCGCCGCATCGACGTGCGCGTGCTGCCGCGGCGGGAGGCGTTCGAGATCCCCGACATCATCCGCACGGCAAGCAACCTGGTGCCCGAGGCCGTCCAGGACGTGCGCATCGTCGACATCGTGGGCCTCGACACGCAGGCCGACGGCGGCACCCACGTGGCCTCGACCAAGCAGATCGGCCGCATCAAGGTGGCCAAGATCGAGAGCAAGGGCCGCGGCTTCCGCCGGCTGCGCATCGCGATCTCCGACTAGCGCCCCTCGACCAGCCCGGCGAGCCCGTCGAGCAGCGCGTCGAGACCGAAGGCGAACAGCCGGTCGAGGTCGAGATCGAACTCGCCGCCCAGCTCCTCGATGACGCCGGTGAAGGCGGTCAGCCGCCCCGACTGCGCCAGCGCCTGGAGCTCCCCCTCCCGGCTGCTCATCCACTCGTCGGCGGTCAGCCCGGTCGCGGCCTGGGCCCGCTGCTCCATCTCGATGTTGGCGGCCAGGCCCTGGACGAAGCTGAACAGCAGGGTGTGCACGTGCATCTTGCCGACCGGGTCGAGGGGCGAGCCCTCCAGCGTGCGCATGACCCACTCGGTGTGGGCGATCAGGCTGGCCGAGGGCAGCGGCCTGGTCAGTGACGTGACCCTGGCCATCCACGGGTGGGTGCGGTAGCCCGCCCACTGCACCCGCGCGGCGGTCTCCAGCCTGGCCCGCCATCCGTCGGGCGGCGGGTCGGGCAGCGGGAACTCCCTGATCACGTGGTCGATCATGAGCATGACCAGGTCGTCCTTGCCGCCGACGTGCCGGTAGAGGGACATGGTGGCCACGCCCAGCCGGCCCGCGACGCCGCGCATGGTCAGCTCGGCGAGCCCGTCGGCGTCGGCGATCTCGACGGCCGCGGCCACGATGCGGTCGCGGGTCAGGTCGTCGCCGGACGGGACGGGGGCCCGCCGCGCCCTGCCGCCGCGGGTCTCGGCCACGATCGTGCCGACGCGCGGCTCGGCGACCACCACGCCGTCCTGGGCCAGGACCGTGAGCGCCTTGGCGGCCGTAGCCAGCGCGACCTCCCAGTCGCGGGCGAGCTGCCTGGTGGAGGGCACCCGGTCGCCGGGGCGGAGCCGGCCGTCGGCGATGCGGCGCCTGATGTCCTCGACGATGCGCGCGTAGGGCGGAGCGGTCATCACTACCCCTTCTCTGTACTAGTACAGATCTTACCAGTGAAACCTTGTGAGCTGCTGTATGTACGACGTACATTCAGCTTCGCGTACAACGTCAACACAAGGAGCGGGTCATGAGGGTTCTGGTTTCAGGAGCGAGCGTCGGCGGTCCCGTCCTGGCTCACTGGCTGCGGCGGCGCGGCTTCGAGGTCACGCTGGTCGAGCGCGCGCCGCGCCCGCGCAAGGGCGGCCAGGCCGTCGACCTGCGCGGCGCCGCCCTGGTCGTGGCCGACCGCATGGGCGTCCTGGAGCAGGTCAGGGCCGCGCGGACGACCATGCGCGGCATGTCCATGGTCGACGGCGACGGCAACGAGATCATGCGCAGCACCGAGGAGACGATCAGCGGCGGCCGGCTCGACAGCCCGGACGTCGAGATCGCCCGCGACGACCTCACCGCGATCGTCGGCGCCGTCACCGACGCCCCCTGCCGCTACGGCGACTCCATCGCCACCCTCGCCCAGGACGCCGGCGGCGTGGACGTGACCTTCGACAGCGGCGTCCGGGACCGCTACGACTACGTGATCGGCGCCGACGGCCTGCACTCCAACGTCAGGCGGCTGGCGTTCGGCCCGGAGGAGCGCTTCCTCAAGCACCTCGGCATGTACGTCTCCATCTACACCGCCGACAACTTCCTCGGCCTGGACCACTGGCAGCTCTGGCACCGCGCGGGCGAGGCCGGGTTCGGCCTGTTCAGCGACCGCGAGCCGGCGGTGATGAAGGTGAACATGGGCTTCGCCGCGGGCCCGATCGACTACGACCACCGCGACGTCGAGCAGCAGAAGCGCCTGGTCCAGGAGCACTGCTCGGGGCTGCGCTGGGAGGCGCCCAAGCTGCTGGCGGCCATGTGG
Source organism: Nonomuraea sp. NPDC049624 (assembly GCF_040675255.1). NCBI lineage: Bacteria > Bacillati > Actinomycetota > Actinomycetes > Streptosporangiales > Streptosporangiaceae > Nonomuraea > Nonomuraea sp. NPDC049624. Next base: position 93,010 of record NZ_JBFAOR010000001.1, read on the forward strand.
CAGGCCGACGACTTCTACTTCGACGCCATGGCCCAGGTCGAGATGGACCGCTGGTCGCAGGGCCGGGTCGCGCTGGTCGGCGACGCCGCCCACTGCCCCTCGCCGCTGTCGGGGCAGGGCACCAGCCTGGCCCTGGTGGGGGCGTACGTGCTGGCCGAGGAGCTGGGCCGGGCCACCGAGGGGGCGTTCGACCGGTACGAGCGGCGCATGCGGCCCTACGTCGCCCTGAACCAGGCCCTGGCCCTGGAGAACCCGGGCATGGCCGCCGCGCCCGAGAGCGTACGCCGGGCGGCCGACGCCATCACCCTGGATTGACACCCGCAACCGCTACGATGTCCCGCCATGACGGGTTTCAGACTCACATTGGCCGCCCTGGGAGCCACCGCGCTGACGTTGCTGGCCACCCCCGCCCTGGCGGAGGCCGGGATCACGGACCAGGTGACGATGACGCTCGCCAAGGACGGCACTCTCCACGTGGTCGAGAAGATCACCGGGGCGTCCGGCGGCCTCAAGCGCACCCTGCTCACCAAGACCCGCTACGACGACGACAACGACCGCGTCTACCGGGTCACCGACGTCAAGGGCGGCAAGCTCGACGGCGACGTCCTGACCGTGACCGGCCAGACCGTCGAGTACGACGTCAAGGGCGCGGTGACCACCTCCGGCGGGGCCGAGGAGCTGCGCTGGTTCGCCGTCAGCGGCTGGAACGTCCCCGTCACCAAGGCGACCGTCCAGGTCAGCGGGCCCGGCCAGGTGCAGAACCTGTCGTGCTTCGCCGGCGACCTGACCTCGGCGATCGGCTGCACCTCGGCCTCGATGGACCACACCGCCACCCGGGCCGAGTTCGAGCAGGACAACCTCGCCGCCGGCCAGGCCCTGACGGTGGTCGTCGGCTTCCCCAAGGGGGCCAGCTCCGGGACGCCCATCCTGGAGCGGCGTTTCTCGCTGGCCTCGGCGTTCACCCTCGACCTGGTCACCGGCGGCGCGCTGGCCGGCCTGCTCGTGCTGCTGCTCGGCGGCGTCGGCCTGCTCTACTGGACGCGCGGCCGGGACGCCCGGGTCGCGGGCCACGAGAAGGGCGGGGTCGATCCCATCCAGAACGGGCACTTCACCCCGCCGGACGGCGTGCGTCCCGGCCAGATCGGCACGCTGGTGGACGAGCAGGCCGACGTGGTCGACGTGACCGCCACCATCGTCGACCTGGCCGTCCGCGGCTACCTGCGGATCGACGAGCAGCCCCGCCAGACCTACGACGCCCCCGACTGGCTGCTGGTGAGGCTGCCGAACGCGCCGGTCAACTCGCTGCTGACGTACGAGCGCGCCCTGTACGACGCGGTCTTCGACGGCCGCGACGCGGTGCTGCTCTCCCAGCTGTCCGGCTCGTTCGCCGGCCATCTGGGCAAGGTGCGCGACGCGCTCTACTCCGACGTGGTCGAGCAGGGCTGGTTCGCCCGCCGTCCCGACACCGAGCGCACCCGGTGGACGACGATCGGCGTCGTGCTGATCGTCCTGGGCCTGCTGGCCACGGTCGGGCTGGCCTGGTTCACCACGTACGGGCTGCTGGGGCTGGCCCTGGTCATCGCGGGCGGCGCGCTGGCCGTCGGCGGCCAGTACATGCCGGCCAAGACCGCCAAGGGCTCGGCCGCGCTCGCGCACACGATGGGCTTCCGCGAGTACCTGTTCTCCGGCGACCTCGGCGAGGTGCCCGAGCAGCACCGGGTGGAGCTGTTCTCGCGCTACCTGCCGTACGCGGTGATCTTCGACGGGGTCGAGCACTGGTCGCGGGTGGTGGCCTCGGTGACCGGCAACGGCCACCAGGCCGACAACCTCTACTGGTACCACGGTCCGGCGGAGTGGGACCTGTCCAAGTTCGCCGGGTCGATGCGCACGTTCACCACGACGACCTCGGGGGCCATCTCCGCCAGCCGCCAGTTCCGCACCCTCTAGACACTCCGCGTGGCGGCGGCTCAGGGCTCACCCCGCTAGCGGATCCGCAGCTCGCCGACCGGCCGGCCGCCGCCCAGCAGCGCCGGCCGGGCCAGCTCGGCCAGCTCGGGCGCGTCCAGGCCGAGCGATCGCAGGGCCGCCACGGTGACGGGCACCCGGGCCCGCTGCGAGCCGTCCTCGATCTTGATCGTGCCGGCTCGGCCGTCCTCGAACGCGAACGCGTCGAACGCCTCCGCGCCCGCCTTCAGCATCAGCCCGGGGATCGCCCGCATGAGCTTGGCCTCGGGCCGGTCGGTGCCGGACGTCCACTCGGGGTGGGCGCGCATGGCGTCGAAGATGCGCCGCTCGAACGAGCCCTCCGCGGCCAGCGGGAAGGCCCTGAACGCCTTGGTCACCCCGAGCATCGAGACGAAGAACAGCGGCGCGCCGCAGCCGTCCACGCCGGAGGCGGCCACCCGCTCGCCGGTCAGGTCCTCGACCGTCGCGCGGATCGCGCGCTGAAGCGGGTGCGCGGGCTCCAGGTACGTCGTCAGCGGCCAGTCGTTGAGCACGCAGGTGGCCAGCATGGCGGCGTGCTTGCCGGAGCAGTTCATGTAGACCCGGCCGAACTCGGTCGAGGTGCGCTCGTACGGGTGGTCCTCCGGACACAGCAGGGCGGACTCGTCCAGGCCCGCTCCGGTCAGGATCTTCCGTACGCCGTCCACGTGGAACGCCTCGCCGGAGTGCGAGGCGCAGGCCAGGGCCAGCAGCTCACCCTCCAGCTGGAGGCCGTTGCGCAGCATGCCGAGGGCCTGCAGCGGCTTCATCGACGATCGCGGCGAGGCCGGCACGTGCACCGCCCCCCGCGTCTCCACCGGGACGCCCTGCGCGTCCACGGTCAGCATGCGGGCCTGATGGGTGGACTCCACGAACCCAGACCGGACAACCTCGACAACAAGCGACATTACGCGCCCCCTTTCGGCATGAGTCTACGAACAGTTCTTTCTGCGCCAGAATGGGATGCCATGCGGGCAGTCGTACAACGAGTGAGCTCGGCCTGCGTCGAGGTCGAGGGGCAGACGGTCGGCGCGATCGACGAACCGGGGCTGCTCGTCCTGGTCGGCGTGACGCACACCGACACCCGGGCCGAGGCCGCCAAGCTCGCCGCCAAGTTGTGGGGCCTGCGCGTGCTGCACGGCGAGAAGTCGTGCTCCGACGTCTCCGCCCCGCTCCTGGTGATCAGCCAGTTCACCCTCTACGGCGACGCGCGCAAGGGCCGGCGCCCCACCTGGCAGGCCGCGGCCCCGGGGCCGGTCGCCGAGCCGCTGGTGCAGGCCGTGGTCGAGGAGCTGAGGGCGCTCGGCGCGCACGTGGAGACCGGCCGCTTCGGCGCCGACATGAAGGTCTCGCTGGTCAACGACGGGCCGATCACGCTCGTCCTCGACATCGACGCCTAGCGGGGTCAGCGGATCCGGCGGCGCAGCGAGGGGTCGATGCTGACGTTGCGGCCGGCGTCCGGCGGCACGACGACCTCCTGGGCGGCGGCCACGCCACCGGCCAGCAGCGGCGCGTCGACCGGGACCGTGCGCTTGACCACGGCCAGCGCGATCGGGCCCAGCTCGTGGTGGCGGGCGGCCGAGCCCACGACGCCGATCTCCTGACTCTCGAAGATCACCGGGTCGCCGTGCGCGGGCAGGGTGTCGACGCTGCCGTCGAGGTGCAGGAACACCAGGCGGCGCGGCGGGTGGCCCAGGTTGTGCACGCGCGCGACCGTCTCCTGGCCGCGGTAGCAGCCCTTGCTCAGGTGGACGGCCGAGCCGATCCAGCCCACCTCGTGCGGGATCGTCTTGTGGTCGGTCTCGAAGCCGAGCCGCGGCCGGTGGGCCTCGATGCGCAGCGCCTCGTACGCCCACAACCCCGCCAGGGGCCGGCCCAGATGATCGGCCAGCTCGGCCCGCGGCACCAGGAAGTCTTCGGTGGCCGTGGAGAGCACCGCCAGGTCGTCGGCCCGCGACACCTCCACGCGCAGCATGAACCGCATGCGGTCGAGATAGTCGACCAGGCTCTGCGCCGTGCCGGGCTCGACGTGCGCCAGCACGCTCTCGCCGTCGTCGACCAGCGTGAGGTGGTGCAGGACGCGGCCCTGGAGGTCGAGGTCGAGCGTCTGGGTCCACTGGCCGGGCGTCAGCGTGTCGAGCTTCTGCGAGGTCAGGTCGTTGAGCCATTTCAGCCGGTCGGCGCCGGAGATGCGGACCACCTCGCGGTTGCTGCGGTCGACGACCGCCTCACCCTTGGCCAGCGCGCGCTGCTCGGCGAACAGGTCGCCATAGTGCGCGGCTACGTCGGCGTCCGGCCCGTCGGCCGCGACGGCGCCGGGGAGATCGAGCAGAGGGCTACGCATGCATCCAAGGCTATCCGCCCCCGCGACGGCGCCCGACGCCGGTGCCGCGGGTCAGCGGCAGTTGCTGCAGCGGCCGAACACCGTCAGGTGATGGACGTCGGCCGCGAACCCCAGCTCCTCGTCGAGCCCCTTCACCAGCCCCTCGGCCAGCTCGGGACGCACCTCGAAGACCTCGTCGCAGCCCCGGCACACCAGGTGGACGTGGTCGGCCTCGGCCGCCAGGTGGTAGGTCGGCGCGCCGTGACCGAGGTGGGTGTGGGTGACCATGCCGAGCTCTTCGAGCAGTTCGAGCGTGCGGTAGACCGTGGAGATGTTGACCCCGCGCGCCGTCTCGCGCACCTTGGTGCAGATCTCCTCGGGCGTGGCGTGCTCCAGATCCTTGACCGCTTCGAGCACGAGCTGCCGCTGCGGGGTGACCCGGTAGCCCTTGGCGCGGAGTTCCTCGTGCCACTGCGTCTCGGTCATGCCCCCGAGTGTAAAGCGCACGATCGCCTGTTCGCGGCCGTCCGATAATTACTTGCCCCCGGCGCTCGCGACCGCATAGCTTCATGAGTACGCGGAAAGGAGGTGGTCCGAATAATGGATAGTCATAGTCGGGCTAGCGAGGTGGTTGTCCGCTAGCGCTGCGGACTGTTGTCTCGTGTCGCAAGCGAATCCGAGGCAACCACCGGGGCCCCTGGCAGCCGGAGGGCGGGATGACGCATCCCGACCATGGTCCATCCGGCCCGTCTGCTCGGCAGGCGGAGTGTTGCCCGGGGCCCTTCTTTGTTTTCTCCCCTCAGTGTTCCCCGTGGGGTTCGATCCCCAGTTCGGCGCAGGCCGCCCGGTAGAGGCGCACGACCGCCTTGCGCACCTGGGCGCGCTCGGTCAGCGTCTCGCCCCAGGGCACGCGCACCCGCTCGCCGCCGTCGACCGTGAACTCCATCGCCTCGGCGTCGACGTCGCTGGTCACCGCCGAGGTGGCCTGCGGCCGGCCGCCGAGCCCGCGCACGATGACCAGGGCGTCGCCGGTGTGGTCGTCGTTCATGTGGCGCTTGATCGCCTCGACGGCGTCGGGGGTGAACGGCGAGGTCATGCTCAGGACACCTTCTTCAGCTCGGCCGACATGTGGTCGGTGAGCGGGTGGCCCACGGCGGCCATCTCGTAGGCCCACATCAGGTTGCCGTTGACCAGGCCGTAGAGGCGGTGGCCCGCGGTGTACTCCTTGGCCGTGGAGGTGCGGGCCACGACGTCGGTGCGCAGCTCGATCTTGTGGAAGACGACCTCGCCGATGTAGATCTCGACGATGCCGGTGGGGTGTGCGAGCACCACCTCGATCTGCCGGTCGGGCTGCGGACGCCAGTAGCCGGACTCGGTGGCCAGCGGCCTGACCCGGTTGCCGTCGTTGTCGAGCAGCCAGGTGCGGCTGACGTAGGTCAGGAACGGCTTGCCGTTGTGGCCGAACTCGATCTCCTGGCCGAAGTTGAAGCTCTCGATCGTCGGATAGCCGCCCACGCCGGCGCCCTCCCAGCGGCCGAGCAGGAACGCGATCTGCTCCAGAGCGGGGTGCACCTCAGGTTCTTCCATGCTCACCAAGCCTAGCGCCGGTGACTAACCTTCTGGATCGGGGAGAGGTCTAGCCGGGGGGAGTCGCGATGCTGGATGCCTGGGCCGTGCCGCCGCACGTCGACGTGCTGTTCGTGGGCGCCCATCCGGACGACGAGTACCAGTCGTTGTCCACGTTCGGGCAGTGGCGCGAACGCCTGGGGCTGACCACCGGCGTCGTGACGATCACCCGCGGCGAGGGCGGCGGCAACGCCGCCGGGCCGGAGAAGGGCGCCGCGCTCGGCCGGATCAGGGAGGCCGAGGAGCGCGAGGCGGTCGCGCACGCGGGCATCCGCGACGTCTTCTACCTGGACAGACCGGACTTCTGGTACACGTTGTCGGCGCCCCTGACCGCCCGCGCGTGGGGTCCGGGCACCCTCCGGCGGCTGGTCGAGACGATCAGGACGACCAGGCCCTCGACCGTGGTGACGATGGACCCGCGGCCCTTCAACCAGCACGGCGGGCACCAGCTCGCCGCCCGGCTGGCCGTCGAGGCGTTCCGGCTGGCCGCCGACCCCGCCGCGTTCCCCGGGACGGGCGCGCCCTGGCGGGCCACCCGGCTGCTGACCCAGAACTGGGGGCTGCGCGGCCCCGTGGGCCCCGGCTGCGCGACGGCCGGCATGCGCGACCCGGCCACCGGGCTGCCGCAGCTCGGCGTCTGGGCGGGCGCCTGGTCGCCGCGCCACCGCGTCACGTGGGCCCAGCGGGAGCGCGACGCCGAGCGCGCGTACCGCACGCAGGGGTTCGCCGCGCGGCCGGCGAAGGTGACCGGGCCGTTCGGCTGCGACTGGTTCTCGGTCGTCTTCGACGGCGGGCGGCCGGTGCCCGCTCCCGTCGTCGAGCAGGCGGGCCTGCGCCCTCTGTACGCCGAGTTCCGCGACTGGGCACGCGCGACCGGCCTGCCCTGGCTGGCCAATCGGGCACAGCCCGACTATCCCGAGCCGCCCGCCACCACCCTCCCGGTCGCCGGACGCGCCCCCAAGCTCGACGGCCTGGCCTCACCCGGCGAGTACGCGGGCCCCGCCCTGCCCCTCGCCCACTGGGAGGGCGAGCGCTGCCCGGCGGCCGACTGCGCCGCGACCGCCCGGCTGACCCGCCACGGCGCCGACCTCTACGTCCAGGTCGAGGTCACCGACGAGGCGCGCGGCGCCGCCCTCGACGAGTGCGAGCGCCACTGGCGCACCGACGCGGTCGAGATCGCCCTCGACCCGCGCGGCGACTCCGACGACACCTCGACCACGTTCAAGCTGGGCGTCCTGCCCTACACCGCCAAGGGCGGCCCGTGCGCGGCCCGAGACGCCGACGCCCGCCAGGGCCCCGCCCCGCGGGTGGGCGTGGCGTCCGCGGCCCACGACGGCGGGTACGGCGTCGAGGTGCGCATCCCGTTCGCGCTGCTGCCCGCCCCGCCCACCGCGCTGAGAGCGAACGTGCTCGTCTACGACTCCGACACCGGGGACAGGACCGGGCAGACGCGCCTGGCCTGGTCGCCGTTCGGCAGCGCCCAGGCCGATCCGTACGTGTGGGGCCGCGTCGGTCGGGGTTAGGGTGACGCCATGGCACGATCTTTGGTGATCAAGGTGACCGCGGGGGCGGACGCCCCTGAGCGGTGCAACCAGGCATTCACGGTGGCGGCGGCCGCGCTCGCGAGCGGCGTGCCGGTCTCCCTCTGGCTGACCGGCGAGTCGTCCTGGTTCGCCCTGCCGGGGCGGGCCAAGGAGTTCTCCCTGCCGCACGCGGCGCCGCTGGCTGACCTGCTGGAAGCCGTCCTGGCGGCCGGCCGGGTGACCCTGTGCACGCAGTGCGCCGCCCGCCGCGACATCACGGTCGACGACGTGATCGAGGGCGTGCGCATCGCCGGCGCGCCGGCCTTCGTGGAGGAGGCGGTCAGCGAAGGCGCCCAGGCCCTGGTCTACTAGGCCCGTCAGCCGGACAGGACGGTGCTCAGCCGCTCCTGGCGCAGGGCCTCGTAGCGGGAGTCGTCGAGCGGCGTCAGCTCGCCCACGCGCCACGACAGCAGCAGGTCGGCCAGGGCCGGGTTGCGCGCCAGGGCCGGGCCGTGCAGGTACGTGCCCACCACGTGGCCCGCGTAGCAGCCCTCGAAGCCGTCGCCGTTGCCGACCCCGGCGACCGTCTTGGACAACGGCCGCACGCCAGGGCCGAGGTGCGTGACGCCCATGTGGTTCTCGAAGCCGGTCAGCGTGGGCAGGTTGAGCGCGGCGTCGACCTCGGCGACCAGCTCGCCCACGGCCCGGGCGGGGCCGCGCGAGCTGGCGATGTCGAGCAGGCCGATGCCGTCGACCGGCTGGCCCTCCTCGCCGCCGAACGTGCTGCCCATGATCTGGTAGCCGGCGCACACGGCCAGCATCGCCGCGCCCCGCGCGATGGCCCGCTGGAGCCCGCCGTCGCGGCGCAGGCGCTGGGCGGCCAGGATCTGCGGACGGTCTTCGCCGCCGCCGATCAGGTAGATGTCGCCGGTCTCCGGCACGGGGTCGGCCGAGCGGACGTAGACGGTCTCGACCTCGATGCCCCGGCGCTGCGCACGCTGCTCCAGGACGAGCACGTTGCCCTGGTCGCCGTAGGTGCTCAGCAGGTCGGGGTAGATCCAGACGATGCTGAGGGCGCTGTCAGACGGCACGTCCGAACTCCGATCGGATCTGCTGGAAGGCGGTGTAGTTGGCGATCACGTCGACCCGGCCGGGCGGCTGCATGGCCAGCGCCTCGGAGAAGGAGCTGCACAACGTGAACGGCACGTCGGCCACGTCGAGCCGGAGCGCGAGGTCGAGCCGCCGCTCACCGGTGACGAAGACCGGACGGCCGCGCAGGATGCGGTAGTCGACGTCCCACAACCACGAGGTGTCGCGGCCGTCGGGGCCCTGCGCGTTGACCGACAGGATGATCGGCAGCTGCGGGTCGGCGACGTCGAAGGCCTCCAGCCAGCCCGCCGGGTTCTTGGCCAGCAGCAGCCGTGCGTGGCGGCCCTCGCGCTCGACCGTGGTGTAGCGGCCGGCCACCGAGGTGACCTCGCGCAGCCGGGGCAGCGCCCGGTCGGCGGGCAGCCCGAACGCCTCGGCCACGGCCAGCGCCATCACCGCGTTGGAGCGGTTGGCCAGGCCGGGGAGCTGGATGTCGAGCAGCCAGCGCTGCCCGCGCGGGTCGATGGCGACGTCGTCGTCGAGCACCCACTGCGGCTCTGGACGGTGGAAGGTGCACTCACGGCAGGACCAGTCGGCGTCCTTGCGGTCGAGGGGGCCGCCGCACTCGGGGCAGCACCAGGAGTCCTCCTTCCAGCGCTGCCCGCCGGCGACCCAGGTGACCTTGGCGGCCGTGGAGGCCCCCCAGGTGACGAGGGGGTCGTCGCAGTTGGCGATGACGTGGGTGGGCCTGCCCGACAGCGCCCTGCGCCACTTCTGCGCGAGCAGCCAGATCTCGGCCGCGCGGTCCATCTGGTCGCGGCTGAGGTTCATCAGGCAGACGACGCCGGCGCCGGTGGTGTCGAGCACCTCCGGCAGGTACTTCTCGTCGACCTCCAGCACGCCGTAAGGGGCGCCCTTGTGCTGGGAGAGCGCCGAGACGTGGCCCGCCGGCATGTTGGCGCCGAAGGCGTTGGTGGCGACCTCGCCCATCTCCAGCAGCGCGGAGGTGATCAACCTGGTCGTGGTGGTCTTGCCGTTGGTGGCGCTGACCAGGGCCAGCTTGCGGTCGCGGGCCAGCTTGCGCAGGAGGTCGGGCTCGAGCATCAGGCCCACCCTGCCGCCGATCACCGAGCCGTCACCGCGCCCGGTCATCCGCGAGAGCGTGGCGGCACTGCGTCCCAGGGCGCTGGCGAGCTGAGCCCGCAGAGGAAGCTGGGTCATGCACATGGATCCTAGTCGCCGTTGAGTCCTACTCTGGAGTTGCACACGAAAACGCGGCCCGGTTGGTAGCCCGGGCGAAGCATCACGTATCCGCCCTTCCAGGGATGTCCGGTGTGCCGGAAGCGGCCTGTCCAGGTCGCTTTCCCGGCATTTCTGGTGAAGGGCGGAGAAGATGGTCACGTTGTCGGTCTATTTGGACGGCCCGTTCTGGGTCGGGGTGCTGGAGGTCGCCGAGCGCGGGCGGCTGCGGGCGACCCGGTTCACCCTCGGGTCCGAGCCCACCGATCCCGAGCTGCACGCGTTCCTCATGCGCCATGGCGTTTCGCTGCTGGAGCAGGCCCATGCCGCGCCCGCCGTGGCCGGCGGGGAGCGCGAGCGGCGGGTCAACCCCAAGCGGGCGGCCAAGCTGGCGGCGCGGGCCGCCGCCCAGGTGTCCGTACGGAGCACGGCCGCGCAGGAGGCGATGCGGCTGGAGCTGGAGAGCCGCAAGCAGCAGGCCGCGCAGGGACGGCGGGAGCGGCGGCGCGAGCTGGCCGAGCACAAGCGCGAGGTGGCCCGCCGCAAACGCCTCGAACGCCGCCGCGACCGCTGACCCGCCCCCGGGCGAGCTCCAGGGAGCTCCAGGGTGAAGGGGCGTCAGGCCGAGGGGGCGTCAGGCCGAGGGGGCGTCGACGAAGGCGATCTCCGGGGCGCCCCCGTGGTCGAACGGCAGGACGAACCGCTGCGGCCACGACAGCACCCCCTCCAGCCAGCCCGCGCCCATCGTCTGGCCGACGTGCCTGATCCTGGCCGACGCCTCGATGCCGATCGCCACGTTCGTGATGTCGCGCTGCACGCTCTCGTTCTCGTCGTCGCCCAGGATGACCCGCCAGGCCAGGGCCCGGTTGTGGTCCACCTCCATGGACAGCGGGTGGTGGCGCAGGGCCTTGGCGCGGTGGCCGAGCAGCTCGGCGTGCACCAGGTCGGCCGTGCCGTTGCCGTTGGACTGGCGGAACAGGGCGTACTCCATGGGCGGGGCCGGGCTGCGCAGGTTGGGGGCGGGCTGGCCGTACGGGAAGAGCCGGTCGACCTCGTGCAGCCAGCGCACCTGCGGGATCACCCACGACGCGCCCGGACGATCGCCGCCGGGCTCGGCCCCCGACAGCAGCCGCGCGGCGACCTCGGCGGCCTTCTCGGTGAGCAGCGCCGGGTCGAACCAGCTCCGCAACGACCAGGCCCGCCGCTGGACGGCGCGTTCGACCAGCGTGGCCAGCAGGCACTCGCGGCGGCGGGCGGGCAGCTCGCTCCAGGCGGCCGACAGGGCGCGCGGCACGCCGGGCAGCGGCCGGTTGCTGACGAAGGCGAGCACGACCGTGTCGCACCAGATGCGCAGCCAGGCCCAGTCGGGCCCGTCGGCGAGCACGTCGGCCTCCCTGAGCTCCACCAGGGTGCACGCCTGGCCGGTACGGCACTGCGCCCCGCACGCGGCCGACCTGCGCCCGCGGATGGGCGGCTGGGGGCCCGGCAGCGGCTTCTCCCGCGACTCGCCCAGCGGGACGCGCACCCGCAGCGGCCGGTCCATGCCGTCGGCGAAGACCGCGGCCGAGCCCGGCTGGAGCGAGACGACGTGCCTGGACTGCTCGTCGCTGAGGTTCATGGCCGCGCCGACGAGCTTCCTGTCGTCCTCGGCGGGCAGCCGGTGGACGACCTTCAGCGCGGTGTTCTTCACGACGTCGGAGACGAGCTTGGTCGGGATCTGCTCGGCCACCACGATGCCCTCGCCGTACGCCCTGATCTCGGCGAGCAGGCCGGCCAGCAGCTCGACGGCGTGCGTGGAGGCCCGGCCGTGGCCGCGGTCGCGCAGCAGCCGGTGGGCCTCCTCGATCACGATGACGTGCCGCAGCCCGGCCGACTTCTCCTTCCTGGCCCGCATGCGCAGGTGCTCGACGATCCGGATGATCAGCGTGCCCATGAGGAACGCCTTGTCCTCGTCGTTGGCGACGTCCTCGATGGCCAGGACGACGTTGCGTTCCAGCAGGCCGCCGATGTCGGCCGGGTGGCCGCCCTCGAAGAAGCGCCCGGCCGAGCCGACCCGCAACGACCGCAGCCGGAGCGAGATGAAGCCCTCGACGTCGGCCTGGACCTCGCGGCCGTAGCCGATCTCCTTGATGACGTCCATGGCGTGCTGCTGGAGCTGTTCGAGCGTCGGCACGCTGGGCGGGACGTTCGAGCCGGGCACGGCGCCGCCGGTCACGACGTCCCAGCCGGTGGCCTCGTAGACCCGTTGCAGGGACAGCGACATGATCTGCGGGAACGGCTCCTCGGCGTCGAAGGCGGCCATGAACAGCGCCCGAATCATGTCGATGTGCGCCTGGACGGGGTAGCCGGGCTCGGGTTCGAGCGGGTTGACGCTGAGCGGCACGCCCTCCGGGGCCGAGGGGTTGATCACCGTCACCGGGTCGGCGATGCGGCCGGCCATGGCCGCGTACTCGGACTTGGCCGGCTCGATGGCCAGCCACGGGATGCGCGCCTCGCTGAGCTGCTCCAGCAGGTGCCGGACGGTCTGGGACTTGCCCGAGCCGGTCGCGCCGGTGACGAAGGCGTGCCTGTTGAGCGTGGCCAGGGGCACCCGGAAGCTGCCCACGCCTCTGTCCTGGCCGTCGAGGATCTCGCCCAGCTCCAGCTCGCCGCCGTCGGCCTCGGACGTCACGTCGAAGAAGCCGGAGTCGAGCACGCGTACGCCGGGCACCTCGCGCCTGGGCAGCCCGGCCAGCGCGGCGAGCGCCCCGGCGGTGGCCGCGAAGGGCGCGGCGGCGCCGTCGGCCGGGTCCTGCATGGTGATGGCCAGGGCCTCCGACAGCGCGTAGACCGCGCCGTGCGCGCTGCGCAGCCGGTACGGGTGGTGGCTCATCTCGACCGACCCGACGAGCACGGGCGCGATCTGCCGCAGCTCCTCGGCGGTGGCCCCGCCGGCCAGCACGCGCACGTTCCACAGGCCGGCCTCGCGGAAGGCGTCGAGCTCCTGCATGCGGCGCTCGGCCCGCTCGGCGTCGAACCGGGAGCGCTCGGAGGCGTCGCCGTACTGCCGCAGGACGTTGAGCTGGGTGCGCAGGTGCGCCACCTCGGCGTCGAGCAGGTCGGTCGGCTCGGCCACCACCAGCCAGGCGAACGGCCGCGACATGAGCGTGACCAGCGTCGACTCGAACAACGTGGGCCGCTTCAGCTCGTCGGGGTCGGACCCGGCGAACTCGCGCCCCCGCCCGCCCAGCGGCGGCGCCTGCCGGCCGGGGCACGGCGTCCAGACCAGGTCGGCGAGGTCGGCCAGGTACTCCTCGTCCAGCTCGATCCCCCGCGCGCCGCCCGGGAACAGCAGCGGCTGGGGCCCGGTCGGCAGGCCGGGCACGTCGGTCGCCCGGCGCGGCTGGCGCGGCGGCGAGAGCGGGCCGGCATTGGTGATCAGTTCGAGCGGCGCGCCGGAACCCCGCGACAGCCACCCGATGACGAACGGCCGGTCACGCTGCGCCGCCGACAACACGGCGGGCAGCACGGTGACGAAATCCCATTCCGCCGACGAGCTTCGCGAGGGTGCGGCGATCGACTGGATCCGATACCAGGGCCCGCTCAGCGAGACACTCGGCTGCATCTTCAATTCCCCCACAGTCGGTTCTCAGTAAAATCCCGCTGATCGTCAGCTCCTCACCACGCCCTTGACCAGGTCATTGCCTGCCCTTGCGCCAGTCAAGGCGTGGCGGTGGTGGCCCGAGGTTGGGTGGCGGCTCCTCGCCCTCGTCCTTGGCCTCCAGGGCGAGCACGGCCTCGCGCACCTCCTCCAGGTCGCCGAGCGTGGTCTTGGGGAAGGTGAGGATGGCCGGGTTGGCGTCGGCCAGCCGCACCCGCCTGCCCTCGGCGGTCGCGTCGGTGACGATCACGGACGTCGTGGGGAGCTGCTGGAGCTGGTGCGGCTCGACCAGGAACTCGCGCGAGCGGTGGAGCACGCGCTCGGTCTCGGAGATCTTGTCGGCCGTCCGGCCCCACTCGGTGGACTCGGTGATGTCCTCGACCAGGTCGGCGTGGCCGTCGCCGCGGTCATGGCGGGCGTCGTCCACCTGGGAGATGGTGGAGGTGTAGCCGCCGTCGAGGCCCGGCAGGGCGTCGCTGATCGTCTCGGTGAGCTGGGCCAGCTCCAGCCGGTGCTCGGTGCCGACGTGCTCGCTGGCGACCCGGGCGTCCTCGGCGTTGCCGAGGCGCATGAACGCCACGGCCGCGTGGCCGCGCCCCAGCCGCTCCTTCACGGTGGGGGTCAGGCTCCGGTACGTCAGCACCAGCCCGGTACGCGAGGTCTCGCACGCGTCCATGAGCCGGTCGAGCACGTCGCCGCGGAGCTTGTCGGCGCCCGCCACGATGATCGTGTGGTACCAGGGCCGGTCGGAGGCGGGCGACTGGCGCAGGATGTGGGTGAGCGCGGTGGCCACGTACGTGCCGAGCACCCGGTTGCCGAACACGCCGGCCTGCCGGTCCATGCTCACCACGCGCAGCCGGGCGGGCGGCAGCCGCACCGCCTGGGTGCCGAGCGTCTCCAGCTTGCGCAGCTGCGACTCCAGGGCCCAGGCACGCTCGATCACCACCCGGTCGCTCACGCCGCGGCCGAACAGCGTGCCGATGCGTTCGAGCTGGGTCGCGGTGATCAGGCCGAAGCGCAGGTCGTCCCGCGGGTCGCCGACCTGGGCCAGGGCCCGCAGGGCGGCGGTGACCTGGCTGATGGTGGCGTTCTCGCCGAGCACTTCGAGCACCCGTTCCAGGATGGCGTTGTCGAAGCTGAGGTCGCGGGTGGTGCGGTGCTCCTCGCTCACGCTCACCACGTGGGCCAGCACGTCGGCGAACGCCTCCGGCTTGAGCGTGGCCCCGAGGTCGAGCTTCGGCAGGTCGACCGGCAGCACCCAGACCAGCGGGTCGTCGCCGCCCTTGCGGGCCAGCTCGATCAGGTCTTTGGCGATCGCGCCCTCCGACAGGTCGAGCACGGTCAGGTGGCCGCCGCTGTAGAGCCGGGTGGCGCCGAGCAGGGTGATGAGCGCGGACCAGCCGGGCAGCGTGCCGCCGGCCACGTCGATGCGGTCGATCTCGTCGGGGACGGCGACGGCGTACCAGGTGAGCTGGCGTTCGTGGCGTTCCTTCGACTCCTGCCAGTCGCGGTAGCGCCGGGCGTGCTCCTCCTGGGCGCGGAACAGCTCTTTGTCACGTTCCTGACGTTGCCGGTCGTCCCTGGCCTGCTGTTCGAGCACTCGGTAGCGGACCGCCCGGTCGCCCTGGAGCAGGGCGTAGGTGCAGATGCCGGCCACGCCGCCGGCCGCGACCAGCCCGAGGAGCGCGAACGACCACCCGAGGTAGCCGCTGACCGCGGCCACGAGGATCAGCGCGGACATGGTCAGGCTGATGGCCCGGATGGCGCGTACGGGCCGGTTGAGCATGTCCTCCTGGAGCCGCTCGCGGCGCAGTGCCTCGGCCGCCCGCCGGCCGGACGACTCCGCGTCCGGCGCCGGCTCCTTCTCGGGCGAGGGACGCTTGGGCGGCGGCCCCGGGTCGGGATGCAGCAGGATGTACTGCCACCCCAGGTAGATGCGGTCCGCCTGGAGCTGGGCATGCTCGGGATGCACGTCCGCCACGTGACCCTCCGGCCGCGATATGTCGTTAGTTGCAGGGGCCAGCCCTTTTCCGCTCCGTGACAGCGTATGAGCTTCCACCCCCGTAGCGGCAGGGTTCGCGGCAATTCCCCCCGCCAGAAGGGACCATTGCGGCAGATGGGGCAACCGTGACCTATTACCATCCATACCCATGACGGAACCCTCCGGCGACAGCACGAGGCCGAGACGCCCGGTGGCGGTGCCCATCGTGGCTCTCGTGGCGGTCACGGCCGTCGGCATCACGGCCTTGCTGGGCGGGTTGAACGAGGCCCCCGACAAGGGCCCGGACCTGCTCGGCCAGGGCGCGACGCTCGACCAGGGCCGTTACTCCACGCGCTTCGTCGAGTCGCGGGTCAAGGTCGAGCGGGCCAAGACGCAGTTCGACGAGGACAAGCGGTTCGTGGAGCTGGTCTTCGAGGTCACCAACAAGGGCGACGAGACCTCCAGCGTCGGCCTGCCCCCCGACCCCGCCGAGCCGGACAAGGCGTGGCTCGGCATGTTCTTCGCCGACTCGCTCGTCGCCATCAGCCCCAAGTTCCCGAAGGAGTCGGGGCCCTTCGTCTACGCCCTGGACAAGGGCGACGAGACCCGGCAGCTCCACCCCGGCGTGACCAGCCAGGTGCTCGTCCGGTACCGGCTCGGCGCGACCGAACGTCCTCCGGACAAGATCACGCTCGACGTGGCCACCTTCGAGTACGTCTCCGGTTTCCAGGACGAGCAGCTGCGCTGGAAGATGGTCGCCAAGGAGAAGGACAACAAGTACTACCCCGAGGTGAAGGCCCGCGTGACGCTGCCGGTCAAGGCGGGTGAGGGGGCATGACCGCCACCCAGCCGCGTTCCTCGGCCGTCCCCGAGCGTCCTGAGCGTCCCGGCCGCCGTGCCGGACGCGGGCCGGGCGGCGGCTCCAAGGTGCTCAACGCCTGCGCCGGGCTGCTGCTGGCGGCCGCCGCCGTCGGGCTGCAGACGTTCCACCTTTCCGCCAACGAGGCGAGAGCCAAGGCGACCTACACGGGCGCCAAGGGCGAGGACGTGGACGCCCGGCGGTTCACCGTCCGGCTCGACTCGTTCCTGGCCACCAGGACGATCCAGAACAGCGACCAGACCATCACGACGGACAACCTGTTCCTCGTGGTCAACGCCTCGGCCAAGTCGAGCCTCAAGCCGTACCACCTGGGGCAGCCGCAGCTGCTGACCGCGGACGGCAAGAAGTTCCAGGCCACCGACCGCGTGGCGAGCACTCTGACGCTGGCGAACACGTGGGTGCAGCCCGACATCTGGGTCAGCGGGCGGTTCTTCTTCGAGGTTCCTTCATCGGCGCTGCCGGGGGCGCGGGTGATCTTCGGCTTGCCGGCCGAGATGCTGGAGGAGCCGTTCCAGCCGGAGGTCGAGATCGACCTCGGGCTCGACGAGGAGGCCGCGCGCAAGCTCGCGGCCTCGCCGCAGGCCGTCTACTCCACCGTCAAGAAGTGATCGCACTGTGAGCACGAACGAGCGCGACTGGTTCGCCCCCAGGACCGACCACCACCCCGAGGACCCCGCCCCGGCCCCCTCGGCCTTCCCGCCTCCCCCGCCTCCCCCCGCACCCGCGGACCCGCCGTCACCGCCGTCGCCGCAGCCCGGAGCCGGACCGATGCCGCCTGCGCCGCAGCCCGGAGCCGGATCGATACCGCCGTCGCCGCAGCCTGGGACCGGGCCGATACCGCCGTCGCCGCAGGCGCCGCTGCCCGCCAGGCCCCGACGCCGCCGTACGGGCTCGCCGCGCGACCGCGCCACCCCGCCGCCGGCCCGTCCCACGCCGCCTCCCGGCTACGGCCCCGACCCCTCGGGCCCCGCCCTCGCCGGCCACGCGGCTCCCCCGCCCGGCCCCGCGGGGGCGCCTCCCGGTCACGACGCGCGGCCTCCCGGCCGTGGCGGCGCGCAGCAGCCCGGCCCTGGAACGCCGGGCGGACCGGCCGCACCCGCCGGCGCCGGGATGCCCGGCGGCCCCACGGCTTCCGGCGGCCAGGGGATGCCCGGTGGACCAGGGCGGGGGCGGTTCGTGCATCCGGACCAGCAGGTGTGGCCGCCCGCCCCCCGCGAGTCCTCAGGGCGCAGCACCCAGCCGCTGCCCGCCATCCGGCCCGGCATGGCCGTGCCGTCCCCGCAGCGCTCCCCGGCCGCGGCCGCGGCCGCGGCGCCCCCCGCGCAGCAGCCGCCGGCGAGCCCGCAGGACGCCCGCCCGCCCAGGCGCGGCCGGGTGATCCTGGTCGCCGTGGGCGCCGCCGTGGCGTCCATCGTCGCGATGGGCCTCAACACCTACGACGGCTACCGCTTCTACGACACGACCATCACCGACGGCGTCAAGGTCAACGAGGTCGCCGTCGCCCCCGGCCAGTCGGGCAAGGTCCACCACATCGAGTGGAAGGCGGCCCTGAAGGCCGTCCAGGCCCCCGAGGGCAGCAAGCACGGCCCCGAGGTCACCTGGCTGAAGGTGGACATCACCCAGAAGCTCCTCGACGAGTCCAGCGCCACCATGACCGCCCCGCCGGACCGGGCCAAGCTGGAGGACCGCTCCGGCCGGACCTGGACGGTGGAGTTCACTCCGGGCGACCGCCCGACGGACCGGCTGGAGCTGGGCAAGGAGTACAAGTTCGAGGGCATGGCCATCGTGCCGACGCCGGTCGCGAACGAAGTCGAGCTCTCCTTCAGGGTCAGCGACTACCGCTCCGACACCCCGACGGCGGACTTCTTCAAGCGGGAGAAGGTCGGCAAAGCGGAGGTGGACGCGCTGCGGTTCACACGTCGGTGAGCGGCTCGCCCTTGAGCCGGGCCCGCGTGGCGGCCAGGTCGTACGTGGCCGCCAGCAGCGCCATGGTGAGCACGGTCACGACCAGCCCGCTCACGAACGCCAGGGGCCCCTGCTTGTACGCCCACACCCAGTCGGCCTGCGCGCCGACGAGCGTCACCACGGCGCGCTCGGCGTACTCGGCGCCCACGGTCAGGGCGACGTAGCTCAGGCACATCATGCCGAACAGCGGCGCGCCGCCCTTGGCGATCATCCGCAGGGAGTTGGCCAGCGGCAGCCAGCGGTCCCGGAAGCCGCCGGTGAGCTGGTCGAACGTCCTCTTGGTGAGGTCGTGGCTGTCCTCCAGCCGATCCACGCCCCGTTCGAGCCGGGTGCCCTTGACCAGGCTGCGGGTCTCGTCGGAGTAGGCGCCGAACACCAGCATCGCCACGGTCAGCCAGGCCAGCGGGACGGCGACGCCGCCGATGAAGAACGGCCAGAAGTCGCTCACCGCGTCCGTGACCGTCTTCCACAGCGGCACGCTCTTCTCCGCCTGCTCCAGCAGGTCGTTGGTGCCGGCGACCACGCTGCGGTGCTCCACCCACTCCGAGCGCAGCCCGGCGATGGCGACGGTGGCGTTCAGGCCGTAGAAGACGAAGGCGAATTCGGAGAAGGCGGCGCCGAAGCCGTACAGCTTGCCCTTGCCCTGCTCCACGAGCTTGGCGAACAGCCACTTCAGGCCGAACAGCACGACCATCGCGCCCAGCGAGACCCGCCAGTCGAGGTCGGTGAGGCCCTTGCCGACGGGGGTCTCCTCGCCGAACCAGGCCGCCGACTGCATGTCGTAGAAGTGGTGGTTCAGGTCCATGCGCTGCAGGGCGCGGGCGTCCTCCACGTGCCAGCCCCACGACAGGTAGAGCACGGCGAAGGCGGGGGCCACCCGGTCCAGCACCCGGAAGAAGCGCTCGTCCTCGACGCCCTCCTCCCTCCTCGCGCGCATCTCCCACAGCGCGCCGCGCAGGGTGTAGAGCATGCCCGTGGTGACCGTCATCGCCGCGAGGACGATCAGGGTCAGGAAGGTGACCGTGCCCACCAGCCGGAGCTGTCGCAGGTCGCCGTAGGCGAGTTCGGTGGCGGCGTACAGCAGGACGAAGCGCACGACCTGGCCCGCCGCGTACCAGAGGATCAGCGGCAGCGCGCATTTCCCCGCGAGGCGCAGCGCGTGCAGGGGCAGCGAGTACGGCGACGGCATCCGCTGAGCCGGCGTAGGCCCAGGTCGGGGCGGCGCCATCACACCTGTCGATCCGGACATCTGCTGAATCGTAGCGGTCCGTCCCTTACGCCGCAGCCGCAACCCGTGGACAGCCTGTGGCCAGGGTGTTTCCAGGCCACTCCTGAGCAGTGGCGAAGGCGGGAAACGACGATTCGGTCCCCGGGAGGCGGTCACACCGGACGAGCCGTGCGGCACGATGGCGTTATGGACCCGCTGCCCGCCTTCGACCAGGACCCCGCCGTCGTCGGCGACCGGCTGCGACGGCTGCGCCAGGCGCGCGGAGTCTCGCTGTCCGAGCTCGCCAAGCGGGCGGGCATCGGGAAGGCCACGCTGTCCGGCGTCGAGACCGGCACCCGCAACCCCACGCTGGAGACGCTCTGGGCGATCACCGCGCAGCTCGGCGTGCCCATCGGGGCGATACTCGACTCGCCGCCCGAGCCGCGGACCATGCGCGGCACCGCCATCGAGGCCGACCTGCTGGAGGTCTTCGAGGACGACAGCGTCACCTACGAGCTCTACCGCGTCCGCGTGCCCCCGGGCGTCACGCAGACCTCGCCCGCCCACCACAAGGGGGTGAGCGAGCACGTCACGGTCTTCACCGGCACGCTCAGCGCCGGCCCGATCCACGAGCCGCTCACGGCCGGGCCGGGCGACCACATCTCCTGGCTCGCCGACGTCCCCCACGGCTACCGCGCGCACGGCCCCGACGTCGTGCGCGCCACCCTCCTGATGCGTTACCCGGCCAAGCCGCCCGCCTGAGCCGGCCGGCAGGTGCGGCACGGCCGGTAGCCGGCCGCCCTGGCCTGGGCGACGCTGCGGAAGCCGTGCCGGTGCGCGGGGGTGATCCGGCGGGCGTTGTGGCAGGTCGGGAAGCACACCACGCCGGTGGTGTCGCTGGCCAGGTAGAACACCCGCTCCCCGGCGAGGGCGCGCACCCGGTCCAGGTCGACGCCCTCGGCCAGCAGCAGCCGTTCCTTGGCCACCCGGCCGAACACGTAGTCGCCGGTCACGCCGTCGGACCTGACGACCCGGTG
Organism: Nonomuraea sp. NPDC049624; assembly: GCF_040675255.1. Classification (NCBI taxonomy): domain Bacteria; kingdom Bacillati; phylum Actinomycetota; class Actinomycetes; order Streptosporangiales; family Streptosporangiaceae; genus Nonomuraea; species Nonomuraea sp. NPDC049624. The sequence goes on from NZ_JBFAOR010000001.1 coordinate 113,503, forward strand.
GCACGGCACGAGCAGCGGCACCGGGTTGGCGCCGAGCGCCGTCCCCACCGCGCGTACGGCCCGCGGACGCCCGATCTGCTCGGCCACCCACGAGTACGGCCTGACCTCGCCCCTCGGGATCGTCCTGACCGCGTCGAGCACGTCACGCTGGAAGCCGCTGACGCCGCGCAGGTCCAGCGGCACCTTGCCGAGACGGCCGGTGCGCAGCGCGGGCACCAGCCCCGCGGGCGGCCGGTCGGCGGCCAGCAGCGGCCGGCCGAAGCGTTTCCTGAACGAGGCGGCGAAGTCGTCGCCGGTGTGCACGTACGCCACGCCCTGGTCGGTGAAGGCCACCCGCAGCTCGCCGATCGGCGCGGGCACGCTCACCCAGCGGGCGGCGATCCGGTCGAGCAGTCCGGCGGGCGCGTCGGTGGCCAGCGCGGCCAGCCCGGCCAGCAGTGAATCGTCGTTCATCGGGCACCTCCCAGTTCGCGCAGCCGCCGCAGCCCTCGCGACACGTGCGACTTGACCGTGCCCTGCGGAATCCTGAGCACGGTGGCGATCTCGCTGACCGGCAGGTCGACGACGTGCCTGAGCACCACGGCGGCCCGCTGTTCGTCGGGCAGCAGGCCGAGCAGCTCCGACAGCTCGTCGCCGGTCTCCCTGCGGACCGCCGCCTCCTCGACGTCCTGGGCGGGGTCGGGCTCGTCGACGGGCTCGTCACGCAGGTCGGGTGGCGGTTTGCGGGATTTCGCCCTGGCGCAGTTGCGCCAGATGTTCATGAGGATCGTCATCAGCCAGGCCCGCGGCTGCAGCGCGGCCAGGCGGTCGGGCTCGTAGCCCGCCAGTGCCCGGTACGCCCGCAGGAACGCCTCGGCGGTGAGGTCCTCGGCGTCGGCCCAGCGCCCGCTCAGCCGCAGCGCGGTCGAGAAGACCAGGCCGCGGTGGGCGGCGTACAGCTCGGCGAAGCCCTCGTCGAGGTCGTCGAGGAGCGCCTTGCGCACCGGGTCGAGACAGTCGGTTCCACTCACGCCCTCTACAACACCGCAGCGCCGGGTTTCGTTGCGCTCGCCCGGAACGGGAACGGGGCCCGTGTCCGGTGTGGACACGGGCCCCGTCTCGGCGCTGTCTGGGCTCAGACGGCGACCGCGAGCTGGGAGACCTCACCCAGCCTGGCCTCCACCTGAACGTCGCGGGTGACGCCGCCGCCGGCGATGATGCGGACGGTCCAGTCGCCGGGCGCGGCGAAGAAGCGGAAGACGCCGTCGTCGGAGACGACGACCTCACCGGTGAACTCGCCGGAGTGGTCGAGCAGCCGCGCGTAGGCGGTGGTGGCGCCCGTCACCACGCCCTGGATGACGGCCTGGTTGGACAGATCGATCCCGGCCGGCAGCGCGATGGTCTGCTCCGGCGCTCCGCAACCCTGTGCAGCGGTCATCAGCGGGCCTCCCCCAGCTCGATCGGCACGCCCACGAGCGAGCCGTATTCCGTCCACGAACCGTCGTAGTTCTTCACGTTGCCCTGGTCGAGGAGCTCGTGCAGCACGAACCAGGTGTGCGCCGAGCGCTCGCCGATGCGGCAGTAGGCGATGGTGTCCTTGCCGAAGTCGACGCCGGCCTCGCCGTAGAGGGCGCGCAGCGCGTCGTCGGACTTGAAGGTGCCGTCGTCGTTCGCGGCCTTGGACCACGGGATGTTGCGGGCGGTGGGCACGTGGCCGCCGCGCTGCGCCTGCTCCTGCGGGAGGTGGGCCGGGGCGAGCAGCTTGCCGGTGAACTCGTCGGGCGAGCGCACGTCGACCAGGTTGAGCTTGCCGATCGCGGCGACCACGTCGTCGCGGAAGGCGCGGATCGCGGTGTCCTGCTCCTGGGCGACGTACTGGGTCTTGGCGCGCTCGGGCACGTCGCGGACCAGCTCGCGGGAGTCGAGCTCCCACTTCTTGCGCCCGCCGTCGAGCAGCTTGACGTCCTGGTGGCCGTAGAGCTTGAAGTACCAGTAGGCGTAGGCGGCGAACCAGTTGTTGTTGCCGCCGTAGAGCACGACGGTGTCATCGTTGGAAATGCCGCGGTCCGACAGCAGAGCCTCGAAACCGGTCTTGTCCACGAAGTCGCGGCGGACCGGGTCCTGCAGGTCCTGCCGCCAGTCGACCTTCACGGCGCCACGGATGTGGCCCTTGTCGTAGGCGCTGACGTCTTCGTCGACCTCGACGAGTACGACGTTGGGCGTGTCGAGGTTGGCCTCGACCCAGTCGGCGTCCACCAGGGCGGCGGAGCGGCTCATTGGGAAACCTCCATTTTGGCGGCGGGCAGTAGACGGCGAATGAGCAGGTACGTTTCGCAGCCGAGGCAGAATCCGAAGGCTGCGTTGAGGAAGGCGGCGAGGAGAGCCGCGGCCGTGGCCCCGAGGGCCAGCGGTGTGATCCCGGCGGCGAACCCGGCCAGCCCCGCGACCGCGAAGAGCAGCCCCACCCCCTGCGCGAACCGCGGCGGGCGGGCGTCTTCGGTCTCCTTCGGCGCGCTCCTGACGAGCGCCTTGAAGAGCATCGTGTACGGCGAGCGGCGCGCGACTCCCAGCGCGAAGACCACCGCCTGGACGGCGAGCAGCCACGCGCTCCCCGTCACGAGGACGAGAGCGAGGACCAAGGTGGTGACGGCCGCGCCGAAGCGCAGCGCTCTGGGATCAGCACGCATCGCAGGATGCTCCTGAAGGGGTCGATTGGGGCGGACCAGATGTCCGCGGTGACCGTCCTCAGGCAGCGCGACAGAGCGCGGTGGCCACGCGGCAGAAATCAACCGCGCGCCGCTTCGTGAGCAGCTCTGTCGACGGGTTCATAGCGACGACCCTACTCGTCGTCTCGCCATCTGTCACATCTCGTCCGAGTTCTGAGACAGTTCGTGAGACGGCCGTGACTCCCCGGAGGGGATCGCGGCTGCCAGCGCGGCCAGCACGTCAGCCTTCCGTGGCTGGCCAGAGGCCTTTTTGACCACATTGCCTGACGGATCCAGCACAAACACAGTGGGCGTGCGCATGACGTCGAATCGCCTTACCAGATCGAGCCGGGACTCGGCGTCGATCTCCACGTGCGCCACCCCAGGCACGAGCGCGCTCACGTCGGCCAGCACCCGCCTGGTCGCCCGGCAGGGCTGGCAGAACGCGGTCGAGAACTGCACCAGCGTGGCCCGCTCGCCCATCGCGGCGCCCAGCATGTCCGCGGTCAGCCGTTCCCCGGCCGCCGCGCGCACCCGTCCGTCGCGGCGCAGACGAACCACCCCGATCACCGTGCCGAGCGCCAGCGTCGCCAGCGCGATCCACAGACCCGTCACCTCAGGGCCAACCACGGGCGGCCGCGATTACTTCCTGGCCGGGCCGGCGACGTTCACCAGGACGCGTCCCCGCCGGTCGACGACCTCGAAGCGGTCGATGCGCCGCATGGGCACCGGCGTCGCCATCTGGAAGACGGTCTCCTCCCGGTAGCTCGCGCGGCTGACGGTCCAGCTCCCGGCGACCTCGCGCCGCCCCCTGTCGTCGTAGACGGCCAGGCTGCAGGCGGTGCCGACCGGCACGTTCCGCACGGTCACCAGCAGCTCGGTGCGCCCGTCGCCGGGCAGGGCGTAGACCGTGGCGTAGTAGTCCCTCGCCCGGTTCTCGCCCTTGAACGCCCGGCCGTCGCCGGTGGTGCTCAGGGCCGTGGTGGGCATCGCGCTCGGCGACGGGACGGCCTTCCTGAGCTGGGCGTCGGGCGCGGCGTCGCTGGCGACGAAGCCCTCGGTCTCCGGCGACTTCGCGGCCGCGGAGGACTGGGGGGCGGCCGCGGGCGCGGCCGCGGTCTGCTGCGTGACGTCCTGCCGGGTGACGCTCCAGACCGTGCCGCCGACGGCGATCACCGCGACGGAGGCGGCCACGGCCAGCATGACCCGGCCGCGCCGGTGGCGCCTGGCGCGGGCGTTGAGCAGCCGGTCGAGCACCTGGCGCGGCGGGCTGGCCACCAGCTCGACGTCGCGCTCGGACACCTTGCCGAGGAAGGCGGCGACGCCTTCGAGTTCGAGCAGCTCGGCGCCGCAGCTCTCGCAGGTGGCCAGGTGGTTGTCGATCTCCAGCGCCTCGTCGGGTTCGAGCGCGCCCAAGGCGTGCGCGCCCATGGCGATGCGCACTTCTTCGCAGGTCATCACGGCGCCAGCCCCCGCTCTTCGAGCGCCAGCTTGAGCGCGCGCAGCGCGTAGTAGGTGCGCGACTTGACCGTGCCCGGCGGTATGCCCAGCGTCGCCGACGCCTCCTTCACCGATCGCCCCCGGTAGTAGACCTCCAGCAGCACCTCGCGGTGCTCGGGCCGCAGCGCGGCCAGCGCCTCGGCCACGGCCCACGACTCGACCGCCCGTTCCAGCTCGTCGTCGGCAGGCAGCACCGCGAGGGCCTCGTCGCCGGTCTCCTGCGGCCTGGCCTTCTTGGCGCGGTGCTGGTCGACCACGAGGTTACGCGCCACCGTGAACAGCCAGGCCCGGATGGGACGGCCGGAGAGCGCGTCGGGGTGCCGCCAGGCCCGCAGCAGCGTCTCCTGCACCACGTCCTCCGCACGTCCGGAATCACCGGTGAGTCGCAGCACGTACCCGTAGAGTGGCCCGGCGTGCTCGTCGAAGAGGGTGCGTACGAGCTCCTCGTCCGCGGTGCCTGCTGCGCTCACGCCCTCATCACGTACGGGGGGCCGCAGCGGTTCAGGCTCATCCACGGATCGGCACGTCAGACGCTTCGGCCGAGAACTCCAATCCGTCGGCCACGTTCTTGACCCCGGTGATCTTCACGTCGAAGGGCAGGCCGCCCTTGAACGGGATCGTGTAGGTGACGAAGCGGGCGAGCTGGTCGGGCACGCCCTGGATCTTCTCCGCCTGGAGCCTGATGGCGCCGTCGGCCACGTCGACCCGCATCTCGGCGGTGAACTGCACCTTCTGCACCCCCACCGTCACCTCTCCCGACGCCACGAGCCGCCGCCCGTTGCCGCTGATCTTGATGCCCCGGGGCGCGTACTTGTCGATCGTGGCCCGGGTGAGCACGCCGCTCACGGTGACCCGCCCAGCCCGGACGTCGGCACGGTTCTGCAGCACGTCGGACAGCGGGGCGGTCACGTCGTAGGCGACGCCGCGCAGGTTCTTCACCGGCACGCCTCCGTAGGTGAGGGTGCCGAGATCGAACCGTACCTCGGGATAGTGCCCCGAGACGGCCTGAGTGAGAAACGGGATGCCCTCGATCGTCACCTTGGGGGTGCCGCTGAGGTCGGTGGCGGCGGCGATCCGGTTGGACAGGTCACGCTCCACCCCGGCGACGGCGACGCGGTCGACCACGACGAAGAGGACGACCAGCACGATCAGAAAGATGATCAGCTTGCGCATGGGGCTCCCTGTCGTCGGCGGGGGTGTCGAGCCTATCGATCCGGCGGTCTCCTTCCCCGCCGGAGCCGTCGATCACCCGCCGGCGAAGGGCGGCAGCACCTCCACCGTGACGCCCTCGCCGAGCACCACCGTGTCGTGGGCGCGCCGGCCCACGGGGGCGCCGTCCACGAGGAACGACGAACGGCCGACCACCCGGGCGAGCTCGGCCCTGTTCTGTGTGATTTTGGTCATCAGTTCCTCAAGAGTCGCCGCCTCGAACGACTCTTCCGCGACTCCGGCGGCCTCCTTGGCCGCCGCCCAATAACGTACTTTTCCTGTGGCCACGCGTTGCCTCACAATCGCCTTCGCTCTATTGTGCGACGCCCTTAACACGCCTGTTTCAAAGGGCCCGCTGTTCATCTGGTGGACGCGCAATGGACGCGACTAAGCCGTGGGATATCCTCGCGTACAGGACCTGGGCGACGTCGCCTCCGGGTCCTTGTGTGTTAGAGGAGGCCGTGATGAGCAACCTGCTGCTGCTGACCAACGCCCTCGAGCCGTCCTCCGAGGTGCTGCCGGCGCTGGGGTTGCTGCTCCACTCCGTCCGTGTCTCGCCGGCCGAGGCGTCGGTGCTCATCGACACGCCGCCCGCCGACGCCGTCGTCGTCGACGCGCGTAAGGAGCTCGTGCAGGCCAAGAGCCTGTGCCGGTTGATCCGCACCACGGGCATCGACTGCCCGCTGCTGGTGGTGGTGACCGAGGGCGGCCTGGCCGCGATGACCGCCGAGTGGGGGGTCGACGACGTGCTGCTGGAGACCGCCGGGCCCGCCGAGGTGGAGGCGCGGCTGCGCATGGCGACCGGGCGCAGGTCGCAGGCCGCCGCCGAGGACGTCCCCGACGAGATCCGCAGCGGCGACCTGTCGATCGACGAGGCCACCTACACCGCGCGGCTGCGCGGGAACGTGCTCGACCTGACGTTCAAGGAGTTCGAGCTGCTGAAGTACCTGGCCCAGCATCCCGGCCGGGTCTTCACCCGCGCCCAGCTCCTGCAGGAGGTCTGGGGCTACGACTACTTCGGCGGCACTCGGACGGTCGACGTGCACGTCCGGCGGCTGCGCGCCAAGCTGGGCACCGAGAACGAGTCGCTGATCGGGACCGTCCGCAACGTCGGCTACCGGTTCGTGCCCGATCGCAGCGATTCGGCGCACGTGTGATCCGTTGACCCGTGTTCGCCTGATGTGACACTTTGTCGTTGGGACTGTTTCCAACCTGTCATGTCGAGGACACCGCCGTCCCCAAGATTGGTGGTGGTGGCGGCGTGGGTCTGTTCAGGTCACTCGTGGACGAGGGCGCGAGCCTTCGCCTCTTCCGCCGCGGCGAGCTGATCTGCTCGCCGGTCCGGCCGGTCAACCGCGTCCACCTGATCGACCACGGGTACGCCCGCGAGCACGTCCCCGGCGGCGACCGGGAGGTCGTGCACGACCTGCGCGGCCCCGGCGACCTGGTGGGCGAGCTGGCCTTCTGGAGCCCCGGCGAGCGCGTCAAGGTGGACGCCCTGACCGAGGTCCGGGCCTGGCCCATCGACCTGCGGCGGTTACGCGAGCACGCCTCGGCGGGCCCGGCAGTGGCGACCGCGCTCGTCCAGGAGCTGTTCGCCAGGAACCTGGCGGCCCGCAGGCACGAGGCGCTGGCCCGGGCCCCGGTCGCCGCCCGTCTGGCCGTGTGGCTGCTGCACCTGGACGAGCGGTACGAGCTGGCCTCCCCCACCGCGCCCCCGCTGTCCATGGAGACGCTGGCCGATCTCGTGGGCAGCGCGCCCGACGTCGTGCAGCGGCAGCTCACGCAGTGGGTCAGGCGCGGCTGGCTGGTGCGGCCGGGGTACCGGAGGCTGCGGATCGCCGACCCGGTGGCGCTGCGCGAGGCCGCGGGGGCCTGGGAGCACCTGTCCGAGCCGTGGCGCGGCCGGGTGACGCCGTTCCTCACGCGGCCGGGCGCGCAGGCCGGGCCGCTGCCGGTCGGCGAGCTGCCGAAGCCGCGCCAGCTGCCCGCCGACGTGTCCGACTTCACCGGCCGCCAGCAGAGCCTCGACCTGCTCACGGCCTGGCTGGACCGGCCGCGGCGGACGAACACCATGGTCGTGCAGGGCCTGACCGGCGTGGGCAAGACCGCGCTGGTGACGCACTGGGGCCACCTGCACGCCGATCGGTTCCCCGACGGCCAGATCATGATCGACCTGCGCGGCCACTCGCCGACCCAGCCGCCCATGAGCTCGGCCGAGGCGCTCGGGCAGATCCTGCGCTCGCTCGGCGTCGGCGAGCACATGCCGGCCTCCGACGAGGCCGAGCTGATGCTGCTCTACCGCAGCAGGATCGCCGGGCGCAGGCTGCTGCTCGTCCTGGACAACGCGGCCGACCCGGCCCAGGTGCGGGCGCTGCTGCCGGGCGGCAAGGACTGCGTGGTGCTGGTGACCAGCAGGACGCGGATGGCGCCGCTGCGCGCCACCGGGCACGCCGACCTCATGGACCTGTCGGTGCTCGACCCGGGCAACGCGGTGGCGCTGCTGGTGTCGGTGCTCGGCGAGGGCTCGCCGCGGGCCGCCGACCGGGACGCGCTGGCCGAGCTGGCCCGGGTGTGCTCGTACCATCCGTACGCGTTGCGGATCTCGGCGGCCAAGCTGGCCGAGGATCCGGGGCTGAGTGTGCGGGCGCGGGCGGCGGAGCTGCGTACGCCGGACCGGCCGCTGGCCGGGGACCCGGAGGAGGCGTTCAGGTCGGCGCTGGACCTGGCGTACGAGTCGCTGAGCCCCGCCCAGCGGCGGGCCTTCCGGCACGTCGGGCTGCTTCCCGGACGGGACTTCGCGCCGGAGGTGCTGGCGGCGGCGCTGGGCGTGCCGGTGGGCGAGGCGGTCGCGGCGGTCGAGGGGCTGCACCGGGCGTACCTGGTCGAGCCGCTGCCCGGGTCGCGGTACCGGGTGCACGACCTGGTCAAGTGGCAGGCCAGGGAACTCGGCCGGCACGCCGAGGCGGGGGTGCGCGAGGCCAGGGTGCGGCTGCTCGACCACTACCTGGCGGTCGCGACGGGGCCGGACACGCCGCGCGAGTGGTTCGAGGCCGAGCGGCGGTCGCTGGTCTCGGCGGTGCGGCTGGCCGAGGAGAGCGGCGCGTACGGGATGGCCTGGCAGCTCGCCGAGGCGGTGTTCGAGCCGTTCAGAAGGCTGCGGTACTACGAGAACAACCTGGAGGTGCAGCAGGCCGGGCTGACCTCGGCCATCCAGGTGGGCAACCGGCGGGCCGTCGCGCTCATGCGCAGCCATCTCGGCTCGATCCACCGCGACATCGGGCCGTCCACGCTGGCGGCCAGATTCATCGGCGAGGCGCTGGCCGACTTCACCTCGCTGGGCGACCGCGCGGGGCTGGCCCGCGCGCTCAACGACCTGGCCGAGGTGCACGGCATCGCGGGCAACAGGGACGCGGCGCTGCGCCGCGCGGGCGAGGCGCTGGAGGTGTACCAGGAGATCGGCGACCTGGCCGGCGTGGCGACGTGCCTGCACACGCTCGCCCTGCTGCACCTGTCGCGGGAACGGCACGACCTGGCGCTGCGGTTCGCCGGCCAGGCGCTGCGCGTGCGGGAGGAGCTGGGCGACCGCAGGGGCACCGCGCAGAGCCTGATCGTCTCGGCCCGGGTCCGGCAGAGCCTGGGCGAACCGGACGCGGCGCTGTCGGAGGGCCTGGAGGCGTTGTCGATCTGCCACGAGCTGGGCGACGAGCACGCCGAGGCCGAGACGCTGCTCTGCCTGGCCGAGATCTACGACCGGCTCCGGCTGCAGCAGGACGCCCGCCGCGACGCCGAACGCGCCCTGGCCGGGTACACGGCCACCGGCGACCAACACGGCTGCGGACGGGCGTTGTGCGCCCTGGGCCGCATCGCGCGCAACGGCTCGCGCTACGACGAGGCGCTGGCCTGCTACGAGCAGGCGCTGGCGGTGCAGGTCGAGCTCCACCACGAGCAGGGCAAGGCCGAGACGCTCGGCGACATCGGGCTGGTGCACTGGCGGCTGTCGGACTACCTGCGCGCCGACGACTACCTGAACCAGGCGCTCGGGATCAGCCGGGTGATCCGCGACGAGCCCGTCGAGGCCCGCATGCTCAACCGGCTGGCCCGGGTGCGCCGCCGCCAGGGCCAGCCGCAGGTGGCCTTCGTGTACGCGCTGGAGGCCCTGGACCTGGTCCAGGGGCTGGGCAACCGGCGGGCCGAGGCCGACGTGCAGGAGACGCTGGCGTACACGTACCTGTCGCTGGGGTGGCACGAGCAGGCGCTGCGGGCAGCGCGGGCCTCGCTGGCGCTCAGGGAGGAGACGGGCGACAACAGGGCCAGCGCGCTGCTGTCGATCGCGCAGGCCCTGCACACGGGCGGCGAGCCCGCGGCGGCCCTGGAGTACGCCAGGCAGACCGCCGAGCTGCAGAACGAGACCGGCACCAGGGACCGGTGGGGGGCGGCGCTCACGACGCTGGCCATGGTGCTGCTCGACCTGGACCGGGCCGAGGAGGCGCTGGTGCACGCCAAGCAGGCCAGGGACGTGCACCTGGAGTGCGGGACGCGGCGCGACCTGGGGTGCGCGCTGAGGGCGCTCGGCCTGATCACCGCCAGGCTCGGGGACCGCGCGGCGGCGGTGGCCCATCTGGCCGAGGCGGTGCGCACGCTGGACGAGGTGGGGGACGTCTTCGAGGGCCGGCGGGCGGCGCAGGAGCTGCGGGAGCTCTCCTGAAAAGCCGCTAAAAGTCGGGAAATCTCGGAAGTGAGGTCGCAGATCTTCTCCGCGCCTTCTCGTTAGCTGGTGCCACCAGCGACGACACGGAGGTGATCCGGATGCTCAAGCACCACATGCGCCGAGACCTGCAGTCACTCAAGCGACAGGCGCGCAGGGATCGGCGGGTCACGCTCGGCCTGCTGGCCGGGGTGCTGGCGGCCTGGACCCGTCAGCTCTCGCCGGGTGACCCGCCGGCCGGGCCGGGGGTGCTGGTCGCCCTCTCGGTCGGGCTGCTCACCGCGTCGGGGGCGGCCTGGCTGATGGCGGCCTACTTCGCGGCACGGGCGGTCAGGCCGCGGTCCGAACCGGTGGAGGTGCTGGTCTGGGTGGCGCGGGTGAGCAGGAGCAAGGAGTGGGCGTTCTGCTCGCTGGCCGCGTACGTGGCCTGGCACCTGCTCCAGTTCGTCACCGCGCTGCTCCTGGCCTGAACGGGGGCACGGCGGCGGACGACCTCGGCGAGGGTGTCGTCGGCCCGGTCGGGCCGGCGTCAGGGGAAGGCGGGGGTCAGTGGCGGGGGCAGGGGCGGGGTCAGGGGAAGGCGGACTGGTGGGGGCCGGTGTCGGGGTCGAACTCGTGGCGGATCCTGGCGCAGTCGTCGAGCAGGGCGCCGTACAGGGGCCACAGGGGGCCCTTGGGCGGGGAGCCGGCCAGCTCGGCGGCCAGGTGGCGCTGCTGGTGCTCGCCCTCGCGCAGGGCCGCGCACAGGTTCGCCATGTCCCTGGACGCGGCCTTGCCCACCTGGATCAGGCCGAAGTCACGGAAGATGCGCGACAGCGCGCGCAGCTCGCCGGCCAGGGGTTCGGGCAGGTCGGCGGCCTTCTCGCCGGGCAGGCCGCGGGCGCCGGCGATCAGGTCCACCAGCCCGCGCGCGATGCTCCTGAGCTGGTGCCCGGCGTGGTCGAGGCAGGTCGCGGCCTCGGCCGACTGGCGCAGGCGCCGGTCGTAGCGGCGCCGCCGGCGGAAGGTCAGGCGCAGGGATTCGGCCGCCTGGTCGGCGGTGTCCTTGGTCTCCTCCAGGCGCTGGGACAGCTCGCGGGCGCGGTCGAGCCAGTCGCGGGCCATGTCCTCGGTCCAGTGGCCGCTCAGCCCGTCGGCCATGTCCTGGGCCAGGTCGGCCAGCTCGGCCGACATGTCGCACAACTGCCTGGCGGCGTGCTCGACGAAGCGCGGCGGCAGGATGAGCAGGTTCGCCGCGATGCCGATGGCCGCGCCGAGCAGGACGTCGGCCAGGCGCGCGAAGCCGTACGTGCGGCCGAGCGAGAGCACCAGCAGGGCGGTGATCGGGATCTGCACGTTCTGGGCCGGCAGGTTGAGCAGCCGGGTCAGCACGAGCCCGGCCGCCACCAGCACGCCCAGCGTCAGCGCGTTGACGCCCATCAGCCAGATCAGCCCCGACGCCGCCGCCACCCCCACCACGACCGCCCCGACCTGCTGGAACCCGCGTACGACCGTGCTGTAGGCGGTCGCCGAGACCGTGAGCAGCACCCCGATCGGCACCAGCACGGGCAGCGGCACCTTCAGCGCGAACGTGGCGAGCCACCACCCGAACACGCAGGCCAGCGTCACCTTGACCGTCTGGGCGAACGCCTCCCGTTCGGCCCTCAGCCACTCCCGGAACCCCTGGGCGCGCAGGCGCGCGAGCCCGGCCGCCGCGCCCGAGACGATCCGCCCGAGCGGCGCGCCGGCGCTCTGCTGCTTGCGCCCCGGCTCTTTGTTCATACTCCCAGGTCAATGCCCATTCGAGCGGTGGATAGAGGTCGCCGTGCCTGGGTAGCGGCAAGGTTGTGGCGCAGCGGGGCAGCGCGCCCGTCGGAGGTGAAGCATGACCGGCGACCTGGTCGTCCCTGACGCCGCCCGGGGGGTGGTGGTGTTCGCGCACGGCAGCGGCAGCGGCCGGCTCAGCCCGCGCAACCGTTACGTGGCCGAGGTGCTGAACAGGGCCGGCCTGGCGACGTTGCTGTTCGACCTGCTCACGCCCGAGGAGGAGGCCGACCGGGCCAACGTGTTCGACATCGGGCTGCTGGCCGGGCGGCTGCTGGAGCGTACGGAGGAGCTGCGCGGGCACGAGGAGGCGGCGGGGCTGCCGATCGGCTACTTCGGCGCGAGCACGGGCGCGGCGGCGGCCCTGTGGGCGGCGGCCGAGCCGGACAACCGGATCGCGGCGATCGTCTCCCGCGGCGGGCGGCCGGACCTGGCCGGGAAGCGGCTGGCCGCGGTACGCGCGCCCACGCTGCTCATCGTCGGCGGCCGGGACCCGATCGTGATCGACCTGAACGAGGAGGCGCAGCGGCATCTGAGCGCCGAGCACCGCCTGACCGTCGTGCCCGGCGCCACCCACCTGTTCGAGGAGCCGGGCGCGCTGGAGAGCGTCGCCGAACACGCCCGCGACTGGTTCACCACGTACTTCAGCGCGCCGTGATCGGTGCGGCCTTCAACGGCCTCTGATCGGGCCGCTCTCAACGGCCCGTGATCGGTGCGGCGCCCTTCGCCTCGGCGAGCAGGCGCGCGTAGACCTCGGGGTCGGTGGTCTCGCAGCCCAGGCGGTGGCCGGTCAGCTCGCCGTGGTCGTCGCTCGACCCGGTCACTTCGAGGCCGAGCCCGGCGGCGAGGCGGCGCAGGCGGGCGCGGGCCTCGTCGTCGTGGTCGAGGTGGTCGGCCTCCACGCCGAAGAGCCCGGCCGCGGCCAGCTCGGCGATCCACTCGTCGGGCACCGCCTCGCCACGCCGGACCGCCTTCGGATGGGCCAGCACGGGCACCCCGCCGGCCGACCGCACAAGGCGGACCGCGCGTACGGGGTCGAGGGCGTAGCGGGTGACGTGCGCGCGGCCGCCCGCGCCGATCCACTCGGGCGTGAACGCCTCCTCCGGCGCGGCCACGGCCCCCGCGGCGACCATGGCGCGGGCGATGTGCGGCCGTCCGACCGGGCTGTCGCCGGCCACCGCGGACACCTGCTCCCAGGTGATCGGCACGCCCAGCTCGACCAGCCGCTCGACGGTCAGCCTGCCGCGTTCCTCGCGGGCCCGGCGGATGCGTTCGCACTCGGCCAGCAGCTCGGGGTCGGCGGGGTCGAAGAGGTAGGCGAGCAGGTGGATGCTCTGCCCGGCCCGCCGGCACGACAGCTCCATGCCCGGCACCAGCGTCAGGCCCTCGGGCAGCGCCTCGGCGGCCGCCCGGTGGCCGGCGACGGTGTCGTGGTCGGTCAGCGCGAGCACGTCGAGGCCGCGCTCGCGGGCGCGGCGCACCACGTCGGCCGGCGGCTGCGTGCCGTCGGAGGCGGTGCTGTGGCTGTGCAGGTCGATGCGCATCGCTCGATGGTAGGCGGTCACACCTGCACGGTCGCGAGGATGCGGCCGTCCAGGGTCTCGATGGTGAAGTGGTTGAGGTCGTCCTGGGTGAGGCTGGTGCCGCCGTGCAGCAGCAGGGGGTCGGGGGCGCCCGGGACGCCGTACCCCTTGTCGGGCACGCCCCAGCTCGCCACGGTCTCCGAGCGGCCGTCGTCGCCGAAGGCCACCAGCCGGCACTTCAGCGGCCCCTTGACGCCCTTGAGCTCCAGCGCCACGTGGGTGCCCCAGCCCTTGTCCTCGACGCCCACCACCCCGGACACGCCGGTCGCGGGGTCGTTGACCGGGTAGGTGCGGCCGGTCATGAGCAGGGCGCGGGCGGGGCTGTGCACGCTGTCGGGGTCGGGGCCCGAGGTCGCCGCGTTGACGGCGAGGAAGACGCCGGTCGCGACGAGGAAGCACGCGGCGGCCGACATGAGCCCCCGGTGGAGGGCACGGCGGCGGCGCTCCACGGCGGCCCGGCGCACCAGCAGCGACTCGACCGGCGACTCCAGCTCCGACTCGACCGGCCCGGCGCGCAGGTCGTCGGGGTCGACGTCGCGCATCAGCTCCCCCATGGCCGCGAACGCGCCGACCTCGCCGGCGCAGCTCGGGCAGCCGTGCAGGTGGCGTTCGAAGGCGTTGCGCTCGTCGTCGTCCAGCAGGCCCAGCGCGTACGCCGCCACGTCCTCGTGGTGCACTTCGTTCACGGGAGCCCCACCCCCCTTTCCTCCAATGCGACGCGTAACGCCCGCATCGCGTAGTACACGCGGGACTTCACCGTGCCCACGGGCACGCCGATCGTCTCCGCGGCCTCCTGCAGCGTACGATCGCGCAGGAAGGTCTCCGTGAGCACCTGGCGGTGCGCCGGCGACAACGAGAGCATGGCGTCGGTCACCACGATCTCGCGCAGCAGGCGGTCGTCCTCGGCGGCCACGGCGTTCGCCCGTTCCGGGACCTCCTCCACGGTGTCGAGGGGACGCGTGCCGGCCCGGCGCCGGTCGTCGATCACGACCCGGCGGGCCACGGTGGCCAGCCAGGGCATCAACGAGCCGTTGTCGGTCCGCAGGTCCCCGAGGTTGCGCCAGGCGCGTACCAGCGTCTCCTGGACGACGTCCTCCGCCCAGCGCCGGTCGCCGCCCGTCAGCCGCACGGCGAAGGCCATCAGCGGGGACCCGTATTCGCGGTACAGGGCCCGCACCATGGCCTCGTCGGTCACACGATGATTCACGCGGCGACTCCTCGCGCTGCGTACATCATGAAATGTCGCCCGGATAACTACTGATATTGAATTATTGCCCTAGCACGGGCGAGGAACAAGATACGGGATTTGCATCAATCGCCCCACCTGTTCATTCAACGATAAAAGCTGATCATTCACCCGATGACGCCCGCCCGTGCCGCCCCGCCGCTCGCGACCGCGCCTCCGGACGTGCTTCCGTACGTGCCTCCGGACGTGCTTCCGTACGTGCCTCCGGACGCGCCGGCTCGTGCGGGCCGGCCCATGCCTCGGCCTCGCGCAGCAGGTCGCGCACCGAGGCGTGCCGGGCCGAGGCCGCGTGCCCGAGCAGGACGCGTACCAGCTCGATGGCCGTCGGCCGGGCGGCCGGGTCCGGCCGGCGGCACCGGTCGACCAGGCCTCGCAGCACGGGCGGCAACCGATCGAGGCCCGCGCCGCCCCTAACGTGCCCGGCGTGCCCGGCCGCGGCGAAGACGATCACGTCGGCCCACTCGCGCACGTCGGCCGGCGGGAGGTCGCTGCTCCTCGGGCCGGGCGCGAACGACGCCTCGCCGAGCGGCCCGACCAGCACGTTGTGCGGCCCGAGCCGCAGCCCCGCGATCCCGGTCAGATGCAGCCTGGCCATGGTGGCGGCCGTGCCCAGCGCGAGCCGGTGCAACGCCTCCCCCTCGTACGGCCCCGCCGCCGCGACCACGTCGGCCAGCGGCTCGCCCATCCCCAGGTAGTCGCGCGGCCGCAGGGCCAGCCCGCCACCCCATCCCTGACTGTCCATCGCCGTCCTCCGGCTCGGTGCTCGTCGTCAGGGTGTACGCCGTCCCGCGCGGCCCGGGTTCAACGGCTCCCATGCGGAAAACTCATGGAACGGCCGTGAAGAACTCGTAGCTGTGGCCGTTCGGGTCGCGCACGTAGACGCCCCTGCCGCCGCCCAGGTCGTTGGTCCGCCGGTCCCAGCCGTTCCAGGGGCCCGAGCCGTACTCGACGTCCGGGTCGGCGGCGAGCCGGGCCAGGAGCGCGTCGAAGGCGTCGTCGTCCAGCAGGAAGGCGTAGTGGCCGGGCACGTCCTGGTCCTGGAGGCGGTGCGCAGCTCCCCCGGCGAGGCGGACGTCGCCACCGTGGCCCACCAGCTCGGCCTCGACCACTCGGGCGCCAGCCGCATGGTCAGGGACGCCGTCGCCGCCGGCCATCTCGTCCGCGAGACCAGCGAGCACGACCGCCGCCGGGCCGCGCTGCGGGTCACCGGCAGCGGCGAGGCCCTGCTGGCCGCCGCCCGGCAATGGCAGCGGCACGTCTTCGACGACCTGACCGCGTCCTGGGACGAGCCGGACCGGCGGCGGTTCGGCGCCTACCTCGGCCGCCTGGCCGACGACGTGGGCGCCTGACATTTCGGTCCCGGATTTAGAGCGGATTTAGATGAGATCAGCTCATGTTCGGTCTTGCCGGGACCCTTCCGGCGGTGGATGCTTGCGGCGACCCCGGTACCGCAGCCTGGGAGGTGGTCCCGTGTTCCACCGTCTCATCCGCCGGGCGGCCGCAGCCGTCCTTCTCCTGACCGGCGCGCTGGTCGCGCCGTCCGTCCCGACCGCCGCCGCGCACGCCGCCGCCGCCGTGAGCGGCTTCGTGGACGGCCACAGCCACCTGTTCTCCTACGAGACGTTCGGCGGCATGCTCATGTGCGGCAAGCCGTTCGACCCCGACGGCATCGAGCACGCGCTGACCGACTGCCCCGACCACTACCCGAACGGCGAGCTGGCCTGGTACGAGAACTTCACCAGGACCGGCAAGCCCACCGGCACCCACGACCCGGTGGGCTGGCCCACCTTCCGCGACTGGCCGGCCCACGACTCGCTGACCCACCAGCAGGCGTACTACACCTGGGTCGAGCGCGCCTGGCGCGGCGGGCTCCGGGTGCTGGTCAACGACCTGGTGGCCAACCGGCAGCTGTGCGCGATCTACCCGCTGAAGAAGTACTCCTGCGACGAGATGACGTCCATCCGCCTGCAGGCCCAGCGGGCCCGCGAGCTGCAGGACCACATCGACGCCGAGTCGGGCGGCCCCGGACGCGGCTGGTTCCGCCTCGTGAACGACCCCGCGGAGGCCAGGAGCGTGGCCGCGGCCGGCAAGCTGGCCGTCGTCCTCGGGATCGAGACGTCGGAGCCGTTCGGCTGCCGGCAGATCCTCGGCATCCCGCAGTGCACGAAGTCCCAGATCGACCGGGGCCTGGACGAGATGTACGCGCTCGGCGTGCGCAGCATGTTCGTCTGCCACAAGTACGACAACGCGCTGTGCGGCGTGCGCTTCGACTCCGGCACCCAGGGCGCGATCGTCAACGTCGGCAACCTGCTGTCCACCGGCTCGTTCTGGCAGGCCCGCACCTGCACCGGCCCCGAGCACGACAACACCATCGACCCGGCCGGCGTGCTGCCCGACCAGATCGCGCGGCTGCTGCCACCGGGCGTCTCGCTGCCGCTGTATCCGCCGGCGCCCCACTGCAACACCCGGGGGCTGACCTCGCTCGGCACGTACATGGTCCAGGGGCTGATCCGGCGCGGCATGATGGTGGAGATCGACCACATGAGCGTGAAGGCCGCGGCCCAGACGCTCGGCCTGCTGGAGGCGGCCCGCTACCCCGGCGTGATCTCCTCCCACAGCTGGGCCGACCCGGGCTTCTTCGGCCGCATCTACGCCCTCGGCGGCATGATCACCCAGTACGGCCACAACTCCCCGGACTTCGTCGCGGAGTGGCGGCGCACCGCGCCGCTGCGGCAGCAGTACAACGTGCCCGGATACGGCTACGGCCTGGACGTCAACGGCATGGGCCGCCTGCCCGCCCCGCGCGCGGGCAACGCCGCGAACCCGGTGACGTACCCGTTCACGTCCTTCGACGGGAGCGTGCGCCTCGACCGCCAGCGCACCGGGCAGCGGGTCTGGGACGTCAACGTCGACGGCGTGGCCAACTACGGCCTGGTCCCCGACTGGATCGAGGACATGCGCCTGCTCGCCGGTCAGGACATCGTCCGTGACCTGGCGGGCGGCGCGGAATCGTACCTGCGGACCTGGGAGGCGACCGCCGCGCGGCGACTGCCGTGAGGCGGGCGTCCCCGTCGTTCACGCGACCGGCTGGACGGACCGCGAGGTCCGCCGGCCGGTGGCGAGGTTGAGCAGCAGCGAGCCAGCGGTCAGCGCCACGCCGAACCACACGACGCTGGTGACGCCGACGTTGTCGGCGAACAGCCCGCCGAAGAGCGCGCCGAGCGCGATGGAGGTGTTGTACGCCATCGTGTTGAGCGACATGGCCGCCTCGAAGGTCTCCGGCGCGGCGGCGAGCGTCATGTTGACCTGGGCGAGCTGCACCACCCCGAACGACAGCCCCCAGACGACCAGCGCCACGATCGCCCCCGTGGCGCTGCCGCCGATCGCGAGCAGCAGCAGCATGGCCGCCACCAGCCCCGCGGCGCCGACGACGAAGCTGCCCCGCAGGCTGCGGCTCACGGTGTGCCCG
Organism: Nonomuraea sp. NPDC049624; assembly: GCF_040675255.1. Classification (NCBI taxonomy): domain Bacteria; kingdom Bacillati; phylum Actinomycetota; class Actinomycetes; order Streptosporangiales; family Streptosporangiaceae; genus Nonomuraea; species Nonomuraea sp. NPDC049624. The sequence continues at coordinate 131,705 of NZ_JBFAOR010000001.1, forward strand.
GCGACGAAGTTGCCGATCGCGCCGGCGACCCCGAACACCATCAGCACCCCGGTCACCAGCAGCGGCGAGGCGCCCGCGTTGGCCTCCAGGAAGGGCCGGACGAAGGTGTAGGCCCCGAAGTGGCCGAGCACGAACAGCACCACCGTGAACAGCACCATGCGCAGCGGCACGTTCCGCAGCGGGAGCCCGAACACCTCGCGCACCGAGACGGCGTTCGCCGACGGCAGCGACGGGATCGCGAAGGCGACCGCCAGGAACACCAGCCCGCTCAGCCCGCTCCAGATGAGGAACGTGGTGCGCCAGTCGGTGAGGCTCTCCAGGAAGGTGCCGAGCGGGATGCCGACCACGGTGGCGATCGAGATGCCGGACATCACGATGGCGGCGGCCCGGTTGGCGTGCCGTTCCTCGACCAGCCGCATCGCCATGCTCACGCCGATGGCCCAGAACACGCCGCTGGCGAAGCCCAGCAGGAGCCGCGTCGTCAGGATCACGCCGTAGTTCGGCGCGATGCCGGTCACCAGGTTGCCCAGGGCCAGCACCGCCAGCAGGACCGACAACAACACCCGCCGGTTGACCCGCCGCGACCAGGCCACGATGAACGGCACGCCCAGCCCGGCCGACACGCCCTGCAACGTCACCATCAACCCGGCCGCGCCCACGGAGATGCCCAGATCCTCGCTGAGCGGGGTCAGCAGTCCCACCGGCATCAACTCGGTCGTGAGGAAGACGAAAAGGCTGGCCGTGATCGCGGCGACCCCCGCCCACGCCCGGAAGGCGGAGCGCGTCGCCTGCGGAGAAAGAGTTTGCGTCATGCGACCAGCCTGCCGACACTCCATCGATGAGTCCAACACATAGTTTTCATCACGATCGATCGTCTGACACGATTGATCCATGGAGCTTCAGCAGCTGCGGTACGTCCTCGCCGTCGCCGAGACCAGCAACTTCACCCGCGCCGCCGAGCGCTGCCGGGTCGTGCAGTCGGCGCTCAGCCACCAGATCGCCGCCCTGGAGCGGGAGCTGGGGGCCCGGCTGTTCGAGCGCACCAGCCGCCGGGTGCGGCTGACCACGGCCGGGGAGGCGTTCCTGCCCGCGGCCCGCGACTGCCTGGAAGCCGCCGACCGGGCGCGCACCGACGTCGCGGCGGTCAGCGGGGAGATCCGCGGGCGGCTCGCGGTCGGCTCGATCCCCACGGTCTCCGCCGTGGACCTGCCGGTCGTGCTGAAGGAGTTCCGCCGCCGGCACCCGCGGGTGCGCATCACGCTGGTCTCCGCCGGCAGCGAAGACCTGATCGAACGCGTCCGGCGGGGCGAGACGGACGTCGCCTTCCTCGGCCTGCCGACCCGCGCGGAGCCGAAGGCCGTCCAGAGCCGCCCGCTGGCCAGGGGCGAACTGGTCGCCGTCGTCGCGCCGGACCACCCACTCGCGGGTGGCGAGAGCGACCTGCGCGGCCTCGCCGACGAGCCGTTCATCGACTTCCGCGCCGGTCACGCCGGGCGCATCCAGTCGGACGTGGCGTTCGCGGCGGCCGGCGTCCACCGCGAGGTCGCCTTCGAGGTCACCTCCGCCGAGTTCATGGTCGACCTGGTCCGGCACGGCCTCGGCGTGGGCCTGCTCCCCGCCGCGTACGCCCCCCGCTTTCCGAACCTCGGCCTCGTCCGCCTCCGCGACGCGCCGGCCCGGGTGGAGCACCTGATCTGGGGCGCCCACCCGTCCGCGGCGGCCGCGGCGTTCCTCGGCCTGATCGGCCCGCCGGCCGACGGCGGCGGGAGCGGGGTCAGCCGCGCAGCAGCGGCTGGCCGGGGAGCTTGACCTTGGTCTTCATCAGGCTGGGCGCGCCGTTGCCGCCGATGTTGACGAAGTAGAGCGCCCTGCCGTCGAAGGCCAGGCTGGCCGGGCTGTCCAGCTTGTCGGCCAGCACCTCCACGCCGCCGCCGGTGCGCACGATGCTGAGGGTGTTGCCCGTGTAGCTCGGCACGTAGAGCTGTCCGCGCACGTCGAAGGCCACGCCGTCGGCGCCGGCCAGCTTGGCGTCCTTGACGTACACGGTCGGCACGCCGGCCTTGCCGCCCTTGCCGTACGGGACGCGGACGATCTGTCCTTCGTCGGACACGGCCACGTAGAACGCGCCCGAACGCCAGGCGATGCCGTTCGCCCCGGTGCCGTCCGAGCCGACGAACAGGGACGACTTGGCCCAGACCGCCGCCTTGCCGTCGGTCACGCGGTAGACGACGCTGTTCGTGGTGTCTGTGACGTAGAGCGCGCGGTCGGGGCCGAAGGCCAGGCCGTTGGCGAAGCCGATCGGCAGCGCGGCGTAGAGCTTGGCCTCGCCGTAGGGGGTGATCCGCCAGATGCCGTTGGTGGCGGCTGCACCGGAGTTGAGCGCGGCGTAGACGTTGCCCTGGCGGTCGGTGGCCAGGCCGTTCAGCTTGCCCTCACCGATGGGCAGGGCGGCCAGCAGGCTGTCGGTGCCGGTGGTGTCGACCTTCCTGATCTCGCCCTTGGTCAGCAGGCCGACGTAGATCGTGCCGTCCGGGGCGACGGTGACGCCCTCGGTGAGGTCGCCGTACGGCTGCACGACGATCGGGCGCAGCGCGGCGGCCTGGGCCGGCGTGGCGACCAGCGTCAGCAGCGCGGCGGTGGAGAGGAAGAGGGGGATGCGCTTCATGGCTGTGATCCTGTCGCCGCAAGATCGCCGTGACGTCACCGCCACTTCCGCGAATCATCATGTGATCGGCACGCCCTGCGAGCCTGCGGTGCTCTCCTGATGGTCGGTGAGGTCGCGCAGGCGCCGGATCGGCGAGGCCAGCAGCACCAGCGGCGCACAGACGGCCGCGACGACGAAGACGAACAGGGTGGCCCGCGCGCCGAGCAGCCCGGCGATCACCCCCGCGACCAGCCCGCCGACCGGGATCGCGCCCCAGGAGACGAAACGGACCGTGGCCATCACCCGGGACAGCAGCTCGGGCGGGCTGGCGAGCTGCCGGTACGTCCTGGTCAGCACGCTGAGCACCACGACGCCGCCGGCGAACACCACGTTGCCGACGGCGAACGCGGCGAAGCCCGGCCGGCCGTCGCCGAGCGGGATGACGAGCGCTCCGGCCACCGCGACGAAGCCCGAGCCGACCAGCGTACGGGCGGTGCCGAACCGGGCCGTGAGCCGGCTCGCCGACGCCGCGCCGACCAGCGTGCCGACGCCCTCCACCGCCAGCAGCAGGCCGACCAGACCGGGCTCGGCGTGCAGCTCGCGTACCAGGTAGAGCGCGTAGAGCGCGTGCTGCGCCCCGCAGACCGTGTTCACCGCGGTGGCGGCCCACATGCACGGACCCATGACCGGGTGACGCGCGACGAACCGCCAGCCCTCGCGGATCATCTCGCGCATGGGCGGCCGGCTGTCGGGGCTCTCGGGGCGGCGTTCGGGCAGGGTCCGCAGCAGCAGGGCCGAGACGAGGTAGCTGACCGCGTCCACGAGCAGGGTGGGCACCGCCCCGAGCAGCTGGACGACGACACCGCCGACCGACGGCCCGCCGAGCTGGGTGGTGGCGTGGGTGCCGGAGATCAGGCTGTTGCGGGACTGCAACTGCTCCTTGCTCACGATCGACGGCAGGAAGGTCGCGTTGGCGACGTCGAAGAGCACGTTCGCGAAGCTGATCACCAGGGCCACGATCACCAGCTGGGCGATGGTCAGCTCGTCCAGCCACCAGGCCAGCGGGATGGATGCGACCGCCGCGGCGCGCGCCAGGTCGGCGGCGACCTGCACCGTCCGCATCGGCAGCCGCTGCACGATCACCCCGGCGGGCAGGCCGATCACGATCCAGGCGACGTAACCGGCGGCGGCGATCAGGCCCATCTCGAACGCGGAGGCGTCGAGCACAGTCAGGGCCGTCAGCGGTAACGCCACCGCGCCGACCGCCGAGCCGGCCCCGCTGGTCGTGCCGGCCGCCCACCACCGCCAGAAGACGGCCGCGCCGCCTTTGCCGCCGAGCCCCATCCCGCACCTCCGCCTAGTAAGTTCCAAACTGGAACGCACTATACTGGAGTCCGTGAAGCGCGCCGATCTCCCCGACTCCGACTGCGGCATCGCGCAAGCGCTCGGCGTGATCGGCGACTGGTGGACGTTCCTGGTCGTGCGCGACATCGCGGGCGGCACCACCCGCTTCGACGGCCTGCAGCGCGAGCTCGGCGTCAGCCGCCGGGCCCTGGCCGAACGCCTGGCCAAGCTGGTCGAACACGGCGTGCTCGAACGCCGGCCCTACTCCACCCGCCCGCCGCGCCACGACTACGTGCTGACGGCGAAGGGCGAAGGTCTGCTGCCCGCGCTCATCGCCCTCCAGGACTGGGGCACCAGGCACGTGATGGGCGACGGCGCCCTGACCGCCACCAGCGAGACCGGCTCCGCCGAGAGCCGTCGCGTGCACGAGCTGGTCGGCCGGAAGATCCCCGACGTCCTGCTGGAACGCCATGACGGCGAGCCGGTCGCCCCCGGCGCGCCGGGCGTCTGGACGGTGCTCTACTTCTTCCCCGGCGCATTCGCCCCGGGCGCCCAGGACCACCCGCCCGGCTGGGCCGACATCCCCGGGGCGACGGGCTGCACCCTGGAGGCCCTCGCCTACGCGTCACGGTTCGCCGACTTCGAGGCGGCGGGCGCCACGATCCGCGGCGTGAGCACCCAGCGTCCCGACCAGCTGGCCGCGTTCGTCGCGCACACGAAACTGCCCTATCCCCTGCTGTCCGACCAGAACGACCGGCTCGCCGCCGGGCTGCTGCTGCCGACCTTCCGGACGGCCGGCGTCGACCGGTTCAAGCGCCTCACCCTGCTGGCCGACCCCGGCTCGGTCGTCCGGGCCGTGCAGTTCCCGATCAGCGATCCGGCCGGTTCGGTGGACGAGATGCTCGCCCTCGTCCGCGACCGCTGACCGGCGGCCTACGGCAGGATGGCACCATGCTGGAGATCGACTTCCTGACCGAACCCGACCGCGCCCGCTGGGAAGTGCTGGCCCGCGGGCAGGACGCCTACTTCGACACCGAACGCGACGACGACGCCTACGAACGGACCTGGCGACGCCTGATCGACGACGAGCAGACCCGCGGGATCACCGCCCGCCTGGACGGCGAGATGGTGGGCATCGCGCACTACCTGTTCCACGCCAGCGTCTGGTACGCCGGGCGGTGCTACATGGCGGACCTGTTCGTGGACGCCGGGTTCCGGCGGCGGGGCATCGCGACGGCGGTGATCGAGTGGGTGGCCCGCGACGCCGAGGCCCACGGCTACCCGAGCCTCTACTGGAACACCCTCGAAGACGCCCAGGCCCGCGCACTGTACGACAAGATCGGCAGGTTCCACGAGGGCCTCATCCTCTACACCTACCGGCGCGACGCCGCCCGGTAGGGGCCGTCAGAGGCCGCCGTACAGCGCCGCGATCTGGGCGGCCAGCTTCGTCAGCTCCTTCTGGACGGACTCCGGGCCCTCCACGACGACGAGGTCGCCCCAGCCCGCGAGCTGGCGGGCGATGTCCAGCGCGGTCGGCGCGGTGAGCCTGACGCGGACCCGGTCGCCGCGGGAGATCACCTCGCAGTGGCGGCCGAAGCGGTCGCGCAGCACGCGCAGGTAGCGGGCCTCGACGGTCGCGGTGGCCGTGGTCGTCGCGCGCCGGGCCTCCATCGCGGTGACGACCTCGTCCCAGGCCGCCGCGAGGTCGAAATCCGCCGGGCGTTCGGCCGGCTCCTCGGTGACCTCGGCGTCGGTGACCCGGTCGACGCGGAAGGTCCGCTGCCCGTCGGGGGTGCCGGCGATCAGGTACCAGGTGTCGTCCTTGTCGACGAGGCCGTACGGCGCGACGACGCGCTCCCGTCCGGAGTAGGTGAGGCGGACCTTCCGGCGCCGGACCACCGCGTCCTCCAGCAGGTTGACGAGCACGGGCCGGGTACGGCGGTGCTCGCCCCAGCGGGCCGGATCGACCACGACGGCGTCCGCCGCCGCCTCGGCCTCCTGCCGGAACGTCGACGGCAGGGCGCGGACCAGCTTGCGCAGCGCCGCCTTGGCCTCCGGCGCGATCGCCGCGGCCGGGCCGAGCAGCAGGAACAGCGCCCTGGCCTCGGAGGCCTTGAGCCCGGACAGGTCGGTGCGGGCGCCGCCGAGCAGGGCCCACCCGCCGCCGCGCCCGGCCTGCGGATAGACGGGGATGCCCGCCGCCGACAGGGCCTCCAGGTCACGGCGCGCGGTGGCGACCGAGACCTCCATCTCGGCGGCGACGTCCGCCGCCGTCACCCGTCCGCGCGCCTGCATCAGCAGCAGGACGGCCACCAGTCGATCCGCTCTCATGTCTTCGACGATGCCAGAAAAAGTGCTCATTCGATGAGCACTTTGCCTGGAAGCATCGATCTCACCAGCCACCACGCGAAAGGCCACAGGACATGCTCCGCGGACTCACCACCATCAGCTTCTACGCCCACGACGTCGCCGCCGCCCGCGACTGGTACGCCGACCTCCTCGACATCCCCGCCTACTTCCAGCGCCCCGAACAGGGCGACCCCGCCTACGTCGAGTTCCGCGTCGGCGACTACCAGCACGAACTCGGCATCATCGACGCCCGCTACGCCCCCCACGGCTGGAGCACCGAAGACGGCGGAGCCATCGCCTACTGGGCCGTCGACGACCTCGACGCCACCTGGAAGAAGCTGCTGGAGATGGGCGCCACCCCCTACGACCAGCCCACCGAACGCGGCCCCGGCTTCACCACCGCCTCCGTCCGCGACCCCTTCGGCAACATCCTCGGCATCATGATCAACCACCACTACCTGAACGTCCTCGCGAGCCGGAAGGGCTGACCACGATGACCGACGACGCCCTGATCCTGCACGACGCCGCCGCCTGGCAGTCCTGGCTCGCCGAGCACCACGGGACCGCCGCCGACGTCTGGCTGCTGATCGCCAAGAAGAACAGCGCCGCGACCACCGTCACCCTCGACGAGGCCCTGGACGAAGCGCTGTGCCACGGCTGGATCGACAGCCACCGCAGGGCCTTCGACAGCGACTACTACCTCCAGCGCTACTCGCCGCGCACCCGCCGGAGCCCCTGGTCCGCCATCAACGTCGCCAAGGCCGAGGCGCTGACGGCGGCCGGCCGGATGCGCCCGGCGGGCCACGCCGCGATCGAGAGCGCCAAGACCACCGGCCGGTGGCCCGCCTGACGCCTGCCCGCCCCGCGGGGACGCTCCGGCCCCTCATGACGTGCGCCTTTCACGGGGCTCGGAGCCGTGTCAGAACGATGTCAGGGCCGTGTCGGGTCGCCCGTCCACGATTGCCGGCATGGACACAGCAACGCGGCCCCCGGCCGGCGCCCACCCGACAGGCTTCGTCGCGAAGCTCCTCGCGGACCGTCACTCCGTCCCGCTCTCCATCGCCCTGCACCTGGTGCCCGGCGCGGCCATCGTCGCCGTGTACGCGTTCGTCGCCGCCCCGCTGGTGCGGGCGATGGACGCGCCGATCTTCGCGGCCTGGGCCATGGCCCTCGCGATCGTGCTCTTCCCGCTCCAGCTGTTCCTGCTGTGGCTGGGCAGGAAGCAGACCGGCCGCTTCACGCTGGAGGGCGTCGTCCGCTACCGCGGCAAGCCGCTCACGCGCCGCAAGGTCATGTGGCTCGGGGGCGCGTGCCTGGTGTGGATGACCGTCGTCTCGCTCGCGCTGACCCCGCTGGACAACCTCGTCTACGACTGGTTCTTCACCTGGGTGGACTACCAGGGCGCCGGCCCCGACGGCACCACCTACCTCCAGGGCTACCCCCAGGCGGTCGTGCTCACCACGCTGATCGTCTGCGGGCCGTTCACCGGCTTCACCCTGCCGCTGATCGAGGAGTACTACTTCCGCGGCTTCCTGCTGCCCCGCCTGCCGCAGCTCGGCAAGTGGGCCCCGATCTTCAACACCCTCCTGTTCTCCGTGTACCACTTCTGGGCCCCCTGGACGGTCCTGTCGAAGCTCGTCTTCCTCTACCCCGGCGTCTGGCTGGTCTGGAAAAAGCAGGACATCCGCATCTCGATCACCATGCACCCCGGCACGACGCTCCTGATGACCGTCGTCGGCATCGTCGCCCTCGCCTCCGGCGCGGCCGCGGTGTGAGAGGCCCCTTCCCTGGAACGACGACGGCCACGACCCCGCACAACGCTGCGGGGCCGTGGCCGGACGATTTCCCCTACCGGATGAACACGCTGGTGCCGAACACCTCCTGGCCGTCGTTCGGCGGCACCGTCCCGGTCACCGGTCCCTCGCAGCCCGGCCGGAGGAACACGATGGCCACCTCGTTGGTCCGGTTGTAGACGAAGGGGTTCGCGCTGTCGGAGCTGTAGCAGCCGCTGGGGTCGTCGTACTGCGCCCGGTTGATGTAGAGGGTGCCGGTCGCGGCCGAGGCGGGGGCCGCCAGGCTCAGGACGAGTGCGGCGGCGGAGGCGAGGCCGGTCAGGCTGGTCGTGGTACGGAGCATGAGCGCGTTCCTGTCCCTTGAGGTACGGCGCCGTGGCGCCGGCGTCCTCGCCATCATTCACGCAGAGCAGTTTCATTACTACTGTCCGTGACGACAGTGATCGGTGGCGCTCGACGAACGGCTACTCGGGACGCAGCAGCTCCTCGCGCCTGGTCAGCAGCCGCGACTGCTCGGCCAGCAACTGGCCGCGCCGCCCCCTCAGGTGCGCCCTGGTCTCGCGCACCCACTGCGCCAGTCTCCGCACCTCGGCCCTGGTCTTCTCGATGCGCTGATGCTTGAGCACGTCGCTGATGACGTTGTCGAAGAAGGCGTCCACGAACCATCGCGTGTCCACCTTGGGCATCACCGGCCGGGCCGCGATGCCGGTGTCGGCCAGCTCGCGGGAGAAGACGTCCAGAGCCCGCTGAGCGTGCCAGGCGGCCTTGTCGGCGCTGGTCAGCCGGTCGTGCTCGAAGGCGTCGGCGATCAGGCCGCCGCCGAACACGTCGAAGGTGGAGGCCGTCCTGGCGGAGTCGAGCAGGCGCAGCACGACGGCCAGCGCGTCGTGCGCGCCCTGCCCCGCCTGGTGGGCCTCGTCGCACTCGCGCACCTCGGCGCTCAGCCGGTCGAGCGCGGCGCCGAGATCGGCCAGCTCCCGCGCCCGCGGATCGCCGCTGCGGACGAGCTGCTGCTCCTTCTCGGCCAGCAGCCGCGCGTACTCGCGGGAGGCGGGGTCGAGCACCGCCAGCTCGGCGTCGGCCGCCGCGACGTCGGCTTCGAGCTGCGCGAGCCGGGCGCGGTGACCGTCCACGCGTTCCCTGGCCACCACCACCTCGGCGCGCTCGCGCGCCAGCCGTTCCTCCCGGTTGCCCACCATGCGGGCCAGCACGGCGGACAGCCCGCCCTCCAGCCGGGCGACGTCGCGCTCCTCGCCGGCCAGCTCGGACTCCAGACCCTTCAGGGTCTCGCGGACCTCCGCGAGCTGCTGCGCGGCGTTCCTGCGCAGACGCCGGACGTGTTCGGCGCGGTGCATCCTGGCCGACGCCTCGCGCAGCCGTTCGTCAAGTTCCGGGGAGAGGCTCACGCAATGACGACGAACGGCCCGGACCAGACGTTCCTCAGACCGTGCGGAGAGTGCTCGTTCGATGAGCACTTCGCCTGGAAGCATCGATCTCATCAGCTACCTGAACGTCCTCGCCGGCCGCACCGCCTGAGGCCGGCTTGACCTTGACGTGGCGTCAAACTGTTCAATGAGGGCATGCGGATCGGCGAGCTGGCCGCGCTGGTCGGGGTTTCCACCCGTACCGTGCGCTACTACCACCACCTGGGAATACTGCCCGAGCCCGAACGTCTTCCCAACGGCTACCGCGAATACCGGCTGCGCGACGCCGTACGGCTGGCGCGGGTGCGGCACCTTGCCGGGCTCGGGTTGTCGCTGGAGGAGTTGCGCGACGCGCTGGCCGACGACCGGGGCGTGGACTTCCGGGAGGCGTTGCAGGAGCTGGACGCCGACCTGGCCAGGCAGCAGGAGGCCATCGCGGCGCGGCGGGCCCGGCTGGCGGCGTTGCTCGCGCAGCCCGGCCTGAGCCCGGATTCGATGATGTCCCCCGACGCGGCGGCCGTGCTGCGGGACCTGGGCGGCGGCGGGTCGGCCTTCGGGGCGTTCGACCACGAGCTGCTGACCCTGGCCGCCGTCCTGTCCGACGAGGAGGGCCAGGCGGGGCTGGCCGAGCTGATGCGCCCGATGACCGAGCCGGGCGCGCTCGCCGCCGGGCAGGAGCTGTACCGGCGGCTGGACGAGCTGGCGGACGCGCCGGCCGGGGACGACCGGATCGGGCCGCTCGCCGCGGACCTGGCCGCCCACATCCCGGACGAGCTGGCCGCGATGGTGCCCGCCGGCCCAGGGGCCGACCTGTCCTGGATGGAGACGATGATCGGGGAGTTGTCGCCCGCGCAGGCGGAGGTCCTCCGGCTGCTGTTCGCCGAACTCACGGAGACCGACGCCAAGGAGATGACGTGATGACGGGCGTGGTGCGCGCGGTGCTCAGGTTCGAGCTGGCGGGGCTGACCAGCGTGGCCCTGTGGACGGCCGGACGGCGGCACGGCGTCCCGGCGGGGGCGACCGCCGTGTCGTACGCCAAGGAGCAGGCGTTCACCCTGGGCCTGTTCGCGTTCGCGATGGTCGTCGAGACGGCGGTCGTGGACCTGCTGCTGGTGGCGAACGGCGTGCCGGCGGCGATCCGCGTGCCGGTGCTGGTCGGCGACCTGTACAGCCTGCTGTTCGTGGTCTTCATGGCCGCCGCCTCCGTCACCAGGCCCCACGTGGTCACCGAGGACGAGCTGCGCGTCCGGTACGCCGCCTACTTCGACCTCCGCGTGCCGCGCGCCCTCATCGCCTCCGTCCGGACCGCCCAGAACTACAACGAGGCCCGGCTGATCAGCGTGGACGGCGGGCGGCTCGGCGTCGCGGTCGCCTCCAGGACGAACGTGACGGTGGAGCTGACCGAGCCGGTCGTCGCGGTGCGGCCGCTCGGGAAGCGGGCCGAGGTCACCTCGATCCGCTTCTTCGCCGACGACCCCGCCGCCGCGGTCGCCGCCCTGCGCTCCCCGAGCCGTACCCGCTGAAGGATCCCGGGCGGGCGGCGACCCGCCCGGGATCGCCTGCTCAGCGTGCCGACTGCGAAGAGAGCGCGGTCTTCGCGGCGGCGGCGGTCCGCGGCGGGATGCCGTTCAGGTTGAAGGCGAACCTGGCCGTGGAGTCGGCCACCGCGTCGGCGTCCACGTCGAGGGCGGTCGCGTTGATGTTGGCGATCGTGTCGCACGCCTGGTGGTAGCAGGAGTCGTAGGGCTGTCCCGCGACGCCGCCGAACAGCGCGGCCTCCTGAGCCGTCTTGACGCCCTCGGCGCCGGTGAAGATGCCGCCCGCGGGGATGCCGACCGCGATGAACGGACCGTAGTCGGAGCGTCCGTCGAAGTCGGTGCCCACGGTGGGCAGGTGGCGGGAGGCGTAGAAGTCGGCGAGCTGCCGCTCGATCTGCGCCGATCCGGGCGGACCGGCCGGCGAGCCCTGGCCGTCGGAGTCGTCGCCGTCGTACAGCTTGTACGCGTAGTTGGGCGAGGCGACCATGTCGAAGTTCAGGTAGACCCGGATCCGGTCGCGCTGCGCCTGGGACAGCTTCTCGACGTACTGGTCGGAGCCGAGCAGGCCGATCTCCTCGGCGGCCCAGAACGCGAAGCGCACCTTGTTCTTGACCGGGAAGTGCGCCATCTCCTCGGCCACTTCGAGGATGGTCGCGCTGCCCGAGCCGTTGTCGTTGATGCCGGGGCCGACGGTCACGCTGTCGAGGTGACCGCCGACCATGACGACGTTGCGCGGGTCGCCGAACCGGGACTCGGCGATCACGTTGTCGTTGGCGCCCAGGACGAGGTTGGCGTCGACCTTGAGCCGCACGGTCGGCGAGCCGGTGGCCAGCTCGTTGCCGACGGCGAAGTCGGCGAAGACCATGGGCACGTTCGCCCGCCACTCGCCGATGTCCAGCGGGAACGCGTCGGTCCGGCCCGGCTGGCCCTCGTTGAACACGATGATCCCGGACGCGCCGGCCCGGCCCGCGTTGCGGATCTTCTGGGCGAACGCGCAGGTGCCGCGCTGGATGAGCGCGATGCGCCCGGCGACGAACCCGGCGAAGTCCGACTCCTCGCAGCCGCTGGTCGAGGTGGGCGTCGGGGTCGGGGGCAGGATCAGGTCCACGCCCTGGACCTGCGCGGTCACGTCCCCGGCGGGGGACGGCTGGAAGGAGTAGAAGTCCTCGTTCGGCACGTACGACTTGGCGTCCGGCGCAGTGCGGTTGAGCGTGGGCGGGCTGTTCTCGGTCCAGCTCTCGACGAAGTTGATCGGCTGGAGGGTGACCTTGTAACCGGCCTTGCGCAGCTTGCCCGCCACGTAGTCGCGGGAGGCGTTGTAGCCGGGTGTGCCGGCGGCGCGGGTGCCGCCGTTGGCGTTGGCGATGGATTGGAGTGCTTCCAGGTGCTTCTGCACGTTCTCGCCCTTGACCTGCTTCACCAGCAGCTTGGCGAAGACGTCGTCGAGCGGGCCCGCGCTCGCCGGGACCGCCATGGCGACGGGTAAGGCGAGAGCGGCGACCAAAGCGATGATGATTCTGCGCATGCAGGCTCCCCTAGGAGTGAGATGCGGAGAAATCCCCCGAGCCGCAATGATTCGCAAGGTAGCCCGTCGAAGCAGCCCTGAGAAGGTCTACCGGCCTACGCCAGTGCGTCAATATCCGGACACTACGGTGACTCGGCCCGCCGGGCGCGGGCGCGACGCTTGCCCTCGTGCATCGCCTGGACGCGGGCCACCGGGATCGTGTGCCCCTCCGCGACCAGGTCGGCGGGCAGCTCGCGCGGCTCCGGCATGAGCTCGGCCCACGGGTCGCGCCCGCCGAGCAGCCCGGCCGCGTTGTGGATGGTGAAGTCGGCGGGCACGACCTGGTCGAGTTCGTCCCAGGGGACGGGGAACGAGACCGGCACGCCCGGCCGCACCCGCGGGCTGTAGGCCGACACGACCGTCGCGCCGCCGGCCCTGGTGGAGTCGATGAACACCTTGCCCGCCCGGTCCTCCCTGATGAAGGCCGTCGTGGCCAGCGCCGGGTCGAGCCGCTCGGCGCGGGCGGCCAGGGCCCGGGTGGCCGCGGCCAGGTCGTCCATGGCGGTGCCGGGCGGGACGGGGACGAACACGTGCACGCCCTTGGCGCCGCTGGTCTTGACCGCGCCCGCCAGCCCGGCGTCGCCGAGCGCCTGGCGGACGAGGTGGGCGGCTCGTACGGCGAGCGGGAAGGAGTCGTCGCCCTCGGGCGGGTCGAGGTCGAGGATCATGTGCGTGGGCCGGCCGTCCAGGAACAGCGCCGGGTGGTACTCCACGGCCCGCTGGTTGGCGAACCAGAGCAGCGTGCGCCGGTCGTCGCACAGCGCGTACGACACCTCCCTGCGGGACGCCTCGGCCCACACGGTGACGGTCCTGATCCAGGAGGGGGCGTATTTGGGCAGGTTCTTCTGCATGAAGGGTTCCTGGCCCGGCCGTACCCGCAGCACCGACAGCGCGCGCCCGCGCAGCGCCGGGACGATGCGGTCGGCGACCGCGTCGAGGTAGTCGACCAGGTCGCGCTTGGTGGCGCCCGACCCGTCGAACAGCGGCTGGTCGAGGTTGGTCAGGGCGACGTCATCGGCGGTCACCCGCTCCACGATGCCCACTGGCCCGTGCCCGGGTCAACCACGGCCGGACCGGGCGAGTTCCCGCGCGGAGCCGATCTCCTCCCGCAGCCGGGCGACCACGCGACCGGTGTCCGAGTCCGGGTCGGCCGTGTACATGACGATCACCAGGTCGGGCTGGCCGGGCACGGCGAGGGTCTCGTACCCGAACTCCAGCTCGCCCAGCTCGGGGTGGCGCAGCCGCTTGGTCCCGTACGTCTTCTCGGCGACCCCGTGCTCGGCCCACAGGCGGACGAAGTCGGGGTCGGCCGACAGCTCGGCGACCAGCTCGGCCAGCAGCGGGTCCTCCGGGTGGCGGCCGGCGTACAGCCGCAGGTACGCGACCGTGTCGGCGGCCACCTCGGCCCAGTCGGGGTAGAGGGTGCGCGTGTGCGGCGCCAGGAACACCTGGAGGAGTTGGTTGCGCCGGCCGTCCGGGACGCCGGCGAAGCCGCTGACGCGGTCGGCCAGCGCGTTCCAGGCCAGCACGTCCATCCGGGGCCCGAGGACGAAGGCGGGCATGCCGTCGGCCAGGTCGAGCAGCCGGCTCAGGCCGGGCCGCAGCACGGGCCGGCTCACGTGCCTGGCCGGGCGGAGCAGGTCGCGCAGGTGGGCTCGTTCGGTGTCGTCCATGCGCAGGACCCGGGCGACGGCGTCGAGCACGGCGTCGGAGACGTTCTGGACGCGTTCCTGCTCCAGGCGGATGTAGTAGTCGACGCTCACGCCCGCGAGCAGCGCGACCTCCTCGCGCCGCAGGCCGCTGACCCGCCGCCGCCCCGACGCGGGCAGCCCGGCGTCCGCCGGATGGATCCGGGCCCGACGAGAACGGAGAAACTGCCCCAAATCACCTTCCACCGCTTCAGGGTAGTACTGGCTTTACCAGGAAAAGCCGTGCGCTGGGTAAGTCCGTCCGGCTCGGCCAGGGTGAGAGGCATGACGAACTACGAGAACCTCTCGGGCCGCATCGCCGTCGTGACCGGAGCCGCCAGCGGCATGGGCGAGGCCACGGCCCGCCTGCTGGCCGCCAACGGCGCCAAGGTGGCCCTGCTCGCCCGCCGCGCCGACCGGCTCGCCGAGCTGGCCGCCAAGATCGACGCCGACGGCGGCACCGCGCTGCCCGTCACTGTGGACGTCACCGGCGACGCGAGCGTGGCCGCCGCCGTGGAGGCCGTCCACACCGGGCTGGGCCGGGCCGACCTGGTCGTCAACGCGGCCGGCGTGATGCTGCCCAACCCCGTCCAGGACGTCCGCCTCGACGAGTGGGCGCGCATGCTGGACACCAACGTCGCCGGCGTGCTCCGCGTCACCGGCGCCTTCGCGGCCGACCTGCTGGCCGCCGCCGACGCCGGACGGACGGCCGACCTGGTGAACATCTCCTCGATCGGCGCGCACGTCACGTTCCCCAACTACGCGGTCTACGGCGCGACCAAGGCCGCGCTGAGCCACCTGTCGGCCTCGCTGCGCCCGGAGTTCGGCCCGCGGGGCGTGCGCGTGACCAACCTCGAACCCGGCCTGACCGCGACCGAGCTCGGCGACCACATCGACAACGCCGAGCTGGGCGCGCAGCTCGCCGGCATGTTCGAGGCGTTCACCCCGCTGACCGCCGACGAGATCGCCGACCTGATCGGCTACACGGTCAGCCGCGCCCGGCACGTCAACCTGCGCCAGGTGGTCGTGCTGCCGACCGCCCAGGCGTAGGCGGGAAGCCCGCGCGCGTCCGGCGTGTTGACGCCTGCATGGACGATCGTTTCGCGGATCAGCGCGTGATCAGGCAGCTGCTGCACGAAGCCGGGACGTGGGTGTTCGTGGGGCTCGGCGACGACCCGCAGCGCACGGCCTACGACCAGGCCCAGCGCATCCAGGCGCGGGGCAAGAAGATCATCCCGGTCCATCCGGCGGGCCGGCCGGTCCTGGGCGAGCCGGGCTACACGTCGCTGGCCGAGGTGCCGGTCAAACCCGACGTGGTGGCGGTCTACCGGCGTTCGGAGTTCGCCGGCCAGGTCGTGGACGAGGCCATCGCGGCCGGCGCGAAAGCGGTGTGGCTGCCCATCGGCGTGATCGACGAGGCGGCCGCCCAGCGCGCCCTCGACGCCGGGCTCGACGTCGTCATGGACCGCTGCCCCGCGGTGGAGTGGGCGCTGCGCCGCAATCCCTGATCGCGAGGTACGGTGCGGTGAGGGAGGGCGGATCCATGGAAGACGACCACATCACCACGATCGGCACGTGCTTCGCGTGCAAGCGCACGTTCCCCTACACCACCGCGAACGTCACCATGATCACCATCGACCCGGAGACCGGCCTGCCTCCGGACCGGACAGTGCTCGGCACCCAGCGCGAGCCGACCCCGGAGGCCCTGGCCCGGTCGGCGCCCGAGCCCGTCTGCCCCGACTGCCTGACCAGGGCGCGCGAGTTCAAGGAGCGCATGAGCTCCCCCATGCCGTTCGAGCCCTGGCGCCGGCCCGGCCCCCACTGACCTCATCCGGCGAGGAGGTCAGCGGCGGCGCAGGGTGAGCACGAAGTACAACACCCCCGCCAGCAGCAGCGCGATGACCACGCCGATGTTGGCCGCCCCGAACGTGCTGTTCCGCAGCTCGTCGCTCATCAGGAACCCGACGACCGCCGCGATGTGCTCGTCCGCGGACGTGATCAGGCCGACGCCCACGACCGAGGCCACCACCAGGGAGACCAGCCCGGCCGGGTTGAGCGCGGGCGCGCCGGGGCGCAGCAGGCGCTCGTCGTAGGCGCGGCCGCCGTCCCGCAGCCGCCACATGTCCACCAGGAAGATCGCCACCCAGGCGGCCATCACCACGCCGATGATCGCCAGGAACGCCTGGAAGGTGCCGAAGAAGTTGTCGGACACGAACAGCAGGTAGTAGCCGCCGAGCACCATGAGCAGCCCGTCGATCAGCACCGCCAGGTGCCGCCTGACCGGCACGCCGAGCGCCAGCATCGACAACCCCGACGAGTAGATGTCCATGATCGCCCCGGCCAGGAAGCCGCCGATCGCGGTCAGCAGGTACGGCAGCAGGAACCAGGTCGGCAACGCCGCCGCCAGCGCGCCCACCGGGTCGCCGCCAGCCGCCTCGGCCAGCTTCGGGTCGCCGCCGGCCAGCAGCACGCCGAACACCAGCAGCACCATCGGCGGCAGCGCGCCGCCCAGCGTCGTCCACAGGGCCACCGACCTGGGCCGGGAGCCGGCGGGCAGGTAACGGGAGTAGTCGGCGCCGCAGTTGACCCAGCCGAGGCCGAGCAGGGTCATGGACAGGATGACGCCGCCCACCCAGCCGCCGGGGCCCGCCGTCGTCTCCAGCGAGCCGCCCAGCCTGGGCAGCATGAGGATCAGGTAGACGACGGTCAGCACGACGAACGCGTACGTCAGGTAACGCTGGACGACCATGATCATGGCGTGGCCGTACACGCCGACGGCGATCACGACCAGCGCCGCGACGGCGAAGCAGCCGGCGGTGGCGGTCGTCTCGGGGATCCCGGGCGCCACGCGGCGCAGGATGGCGGCGCCGCTCTGCGCGGAGAGCGTGACGAGCACGATCTCCCAGCCGACGTTCGACACGTACGACAACACCGCGGGCAGCTTGTTGCCCTGGTACCCGAAGGGCGCCCGGCCCAGCGTCATCGTCGGCACGCCGGACCGGCTGCCCGCGACGGCGACCAGGCCGACCAGCAGGAACGACAACGCGTACCCGACCGCGCCGGTCACGACGGCCGGGACGACGCCGAGGCCGAGCCCGACGACGTACACGCCGAACGCCACCCCGAACAGGGACAGGTTCGCCCCCGCCCAGGGCCAGAACAGGTCGGACGGTCTTCCGCGCCGCTCGCTGTCGGGGACGGCGTTGATGCCGTTCCGCTCCACGGCCATCGTGTCCATGATCACTTGCTCCTTCGCGGGGGCCCGGCAAAGAAATCATTGTCCGCCTAGGACGATATTTCCCAGCCTGTGGGGAATCATGATCGCTGCCGCTGTTCCGCAGAGAGGTCGCGATGCAGGCACCCGGTTCCGACACGCGCAGGCGGGCGCTGGGCGTGTGCCTGGTCGCGGCGTTCATGTCGGGCCTGGACGTGAGCATCGTCAACGTGGCCCTGCCCTCCATCCGCGCGGGCCTGCACGCCTCGGACGACGGCCTGCAGTGGACGCTGTCCGGCTACGCGCTCACGTTCGGCCTGCTGCTGGTCCCGGCCGGGCGGCTGGGCGACGCCAGGAGCCGCAGGGCGCTGTTCATGTGGGGCGTGGCGCTGTTCACGGCGGCCAGCGCGGCCTGCGGCTTCGCCTGGAGCATGCCGGTGCTGATCGCGGCCCGGCTCGTGCAGGGCATGGCGGCCGGGACGCTGAACCCGCAGGTGTCCGGCCTGATCCAGCAGATGTTCCTGGGCCACGAACGCGGCCGGGCCTTCGGCGCGCTCGGCGCGACCATCGGCGTGTCCACCGCCGCCGGGCCGCTGATCGGCGGCGCGCTGGTCACCGGCTTCGGGGCGGCGCAGGGCTGGCGGTGGGTGTTCCTGGTGAACCTGCCCATCGGGATCGCGCTGCTGCCACTGGCCTGGAAGTGGCTGCCCGCGCCCGCCGCCGGGCCGGTGCGCACCGGGCGGCGGGAGAGCATGGACCCGGTCGGCGTGCTGCTGCTCGGCGTGGGCGTGGCGACGCTGCTGCTGCCGTTCATCCAGCAGCACCAGTGGAAGGGCGAGGCCAAGTGGCTGCTGGTGCCGGCCGCGCTGCTCGTGCTGGCCGGGTTCGTGCTCTGGGAACGGCTGTACCACCGGGAACCGCTGGTGGACCTGTCGCTGTTCGCCAGGCGCTCCTACAGCCTCGGGTCGGCCATCGCCCTGTTCTACTTCGCCGGGTTCACCGGGATCTTCTTCGCCTTCACCCTGTACCTGCAGAGCGGCGAGGGCTACAGCGCGCTGCTGGCCGGGTTGTCGATCACGCCGTTCGCGCTGGGGTCGGCCGGGTCGTCGGTGGTCGGCGGCAGGCTCGTCGGCCGGGCCGGCCGGAAGCTGGTCGCGGTGGGGCTCGGGACGGTGATCGCGGGCCTGCTGGCGACCATGGCGGCGACGCTGCTGGTGCCGGGGGCCGGCGTGGGCGCGGCGACCGCGCTGCCGCTGCTGGTCGCGGGCATCGGCAGCGGCCTGGTGATCTCGCCCAACCAGGCGATCACGTTGTCGGAGGTGCCTCCCGCGGGCGGCGGCAGCGCCGCCGGGGTGCTGCAGACCGGGCAGCGGCTCGGGTCGGCGATCGGCATCGCGGCGGCGGGCTCGGCGTTCTTCGGCTCCCTGCCGCAGGGCTGGCCGACGGCCTTCCGGCACGGCCTGTGGGTGGTGCTGGGGTTCGTGGTCCTGGCGCTGGCCGCCGCCCTCTACGACCTCCTCCGCTCCCGCGCCGCCCATTGACGGGGCCGCTGCCGGGCGGCTACAGGTCGGCGGGGTCGGGTTCGTCCTCGTCGCCGTACTCGGAGGGGGTGAGCGGGCCGCGCGTCGTCCTCGCCGGCTCGCGGTCGGGGACGCGGATCCGCCGGACCGGCTCGGGCTCCCCCGGCACCCGGACGGTGAGGCCGGGGGCGAGCAGCTCGACGTCGGCGTCCTCGGGGGCGCGCCGGGCCCGCCGGGACGCCGCCAGGGCCACGGCGAGCAGCAGCTCCGCGGCGCCCCCGCCGGGGAACACGATCTCCGCCGCGCCCCTGAGCTGGCCGGACGGCACCGGCAGGCCCAGCCATCCGGCGTACATGGCCGCGGACAGGCCCGCGTGCACGGCGATCGCCACCCCCACCACGGCCAGCCGCACCGGCGCCGGCGGGCGGCGCGGCGCGGGGTCGGGCCCGGCGACGACCCAGGCGAACAGGTAACCGGCCAGCAGGAGGTAGGCGTGCACCGGCGGCGCGGGGACGAGCCCGTACAGGGGCGTGCAGTACAGGGCCGCCAGGCCGCCGGCGCTGAGGGCCAGCGCCGTCCACGGGTTGGCCAGGAGGTGGACGGCGGGCCCGCGGAGCGCCAGGGCCAGGCGGCCGGCCCGCGCGGCCGGCAGCGAGCGCAGCAGCAGCGTCACCGGCGCCCCCAGGGCCAGGGCCAGGGGCGCCGGCACGCCGATCAGCAGGTGCTGCAGGACGTGGCCGCGGAAGTCGGTCGCGGCCAGCGCCGCGACGGGATCGGTGAGCGCCACGGTCACCAGCGCGCAGCCTCCGGCGAAGCTCGCGGTACGCCACCGGCTCCACGCCGTCCGCCCGGCCAGCACCACGTACGTCACCAGCACGACGAGCGCCGGCACGGCCCAGAACCCGCTCAGATGGTGATGATGCGGCACAGATCGATCACCTCGTCCATGTGTCGCCGCAGCCGCCCGCCGAGGTCCGGCGGCATGCCCGTGGCGCCTCCCACGTGATCCACTATTCGAGCGGGACGCCCGGCCGCCCCGGCGGGACACCCCTCTTTGCGGGCCGCTTGCCGAATCTCGATCCGGCGTTTTCCCCGTTCAGGTCTCCATGGGTAGGTCTCAGGGGATGGCGAAAAGGCTCTTTCCCCGCTCGATCCGCGGGCGCCTGACCACGCTCGCGACATTGGTGGCGGCAGTGGTCCTGGCCGTCACGGGCGCGCTCGCCCTCACCCTCGGGCCGGACAACCTGCACGGGCTGGTGGAGACCCGGGTGGAGCTGGCCGTCCGCAGGGTGGCCAGCGAGGCCCGCGCCGGGCAGCTGCCCGCGACGCTGGAGGCCCCGGCCCGGGTGCAGCTCCTGCAGGTGGTCGACGCCGACGGACGCGTGCTGGCCACCAGCCCCGGCCTGCACCACGGCCAGCGGCTGTCCGGCATGCGGGTGGACAAGCCGGAGACCCTCTACAGCGCCGAGAGCACGCTCACCGGCCTCAGGGACGAGAAGGAGGCCCAGTACCTGATCATGGCGATGAAGGTGCGCACCCCCGACGGCCGGCTCGTCACCGTGTACGGCGCCTCCTCCCTCAGCGACGTCAACCGGGCGCTGTCCTGGCTGAACGCCGTGGTGTTCCTCGGCACGCCCATCGCCCTGGTGATCGTCGCCGGCATCACCTGGGTCGTGGTCGCCTCCGCGCTGCGCCCGGTCGAGCGCATCCGCGCCGAGCTCGCCGAGATCACCGGCCGCGACCTGAGCCGGCGCGTGCCCGTCCCCGAGACCGGTGACGAGATCACCGACCTGGCCGCCACCACCAACGACACGCTCGACCGCCTCGAACGCTCGGCCGAGACCCAGCGCCGCTTCGTCGCCGACGCCTCCCACGAGCTGCGCAGCCCCATCTCCGCCCTGCGCACCCAGCTGGAGGTCGCCAACGCCTACCCCGACGAGACCGACTGGCCGGCCACCGGCGCCCGCGCCCTGGCCGCCGCCGAACGTCTCACCGGGATCATCGACGAGCTGCTCCTGCTGGCCCGCCTGGACGCCGGCGCCATCCCCGACCGCCGCGTCGTGGACATGTGCCGCCTGGCCGAGGAGCAGGTACGCCGCCGCGCCGGCGGCAAGATCCCCATCGTCGTGGACATGTGCGCCCACGCCCCCGTCCTCGGCTCGCCCGTCCAGCTCGACCGGCTGCTGACGAACCTGCTGGACAACGCCACCCGGCACGCCGCGCACCGGATCGACCTCAGGGTGTGGGTGGAGGGCGACCACGTCTGCGTCTCGGTCACCGACGACGGCGACGGCATCCCGCCCGCCGACCGCGAGCGCGTCTTCGAACGCTTCACCCGGCTGGAGGACGCCCGCCGGAAGGAGAAGGGCGGCAGCGGGCTGGGCCTGCCGCTGTCCCGCGAGATCTGCGCCTCGCACGGCGGCATGCTCAAGGTCGCCGACCACGAACCGGGCGCCCGTCTGGTGGCCAGCCTGCCGCTGTACCGCGAGCAGGAACCATCCGCCGACTCGCCGCACCGGAACTGAGACCGGCCGTACGCAGCCGGAGGTCCCGCACGGCGGGACCCCCGGCCCTGGATCACTTGATCATCTTGATGCGGTCGGCCGCCGACGGGCTGATCGGCGAGTGCGCGGTCAGGTACGCCGTGAACGCGTCGAGGTCGACCGGCCCGCTCCACGTGTCCGTGCTCTGCGTGAACACCGAGAAGCCGTCACCGCCGCCCATCAGGAAGTTGTTCGCGGCGATCTTGATCGACTGCGTGTCCGTGACGGGGGCGCCGTTGAGCTTGACGTCCGACACGCGCGACCCCACCGGCTTGGTGGTGTCGAAGGTGTAGGTCAGCGACGACGACACCTGGAGCAGCCGGTGGTTGATCGCGCCCGTCGTCGGGTTGGGCGTCCAGACCTGCTGCTCCAGCAGCGCCTTGAGCTGCGCGCCGGTGTACGTGCGCACCTGCACGATGTTGCTGAACGGCTGGACGGCGAACGCCTCGCCGTAGGTGACGACGCCGTCGCCCTCGGCCCCCGACTGCGCGTACGTCAGCGAGGTGCGGATGCCGCCCGGGTTCATCAGCGCGATCTCCGCGCCCGCCGGCTTGGCCGCCTCCAGCTGGGAGTCGGCGATGAGGTCGCCGAGCGGCGTCTCCGGCCGGGTGGTCGCGGCCGAGGTGTTGGTGACGACGTTGCTGATGTCACCGGTGATCGTGCCGATCCTGCGGTTGGCCACCTCGGCGCTGCGCGTCCGCCATGTCTGGATCTGCGCCTCGACCTGCGGGTCCGGGGTGACCGTACGGGCGACGACCTTGTTGTCCGCGGTGACCGAGGAGCGGACCACGTCCCGGGTGCGCTTGTCGACCTTCAGGTCGATCTGGGTCAGCACGCGGCCGAACGACGAGCCCTGCGTGTAGTAACGGTCCTGGCCCGCCGGGTCCTTGGTCTTGCAGATGTAGGCCTGGTGCGAGTGGCCGCTGATGACCAGGTCGATCTGCGGATTCAGCTCCCTGGCGATGCGCGAGCCGGCGTTGGCGGTGTTCGCCGAGCACGCGTCCGGACTCTGGTTCGGGGTGGTCGAGTCGCCCTCGTGCATCAGGACGACCTGCGCCTTGACGCCCCTGCGCGCCAGGTAGGCCGAGGCCCGGTTCGCCGCGGCGACCTCCTCGGTGAACTGCAGGCCCTTGATGCCCTCGGCGGTGACGATGGTCGGTGTGGTCGCCGTCACCAGGCCGATGAAGCCCACCTGCACGCCGTTGATCTTCTTGACGTAGAACGGCGACAGGGCGTACTGGCCGGTGCCCTCCTTGAGGACGTTGGCCGCGAGGAAGTCGAAGTCCGTGCCCTTCCACTGGCCGGCGGGCGAGCAGCCGTCCACCGGGTGGCAGCCGCCGTTCATGAGGCGCTGCAGCTCGGCGTACCCCTCGTCGAACTCGTGGTTGCCGGCGGCCGTCGCGTTGAGTCCGAGCGAGCCGAGCACCTCCAGGGTGGGCTCGTCGTGGTAGGCGGCCGAGATCAGCGGGGACGCGCCGATCAGGTCGCCCGCCGCCACGAGCAGCGTGTTCTCGGTGCGCGCCTGCTTGACGTACGTCGCCAGGTACGACGCGCCGCCGGCGATCGAGTACTTGCCGCCGGGCAGCCCGGTCAGCGAGCCGTCGGCGTCGACGAGGGGGCCGTCCGGGTCGAGGATGCGGCTGGAGGAGCCCGACGGCGGTTCGAGGTTGCCGTGCAGGTCGTTGATGCTCAGCAGGCGGACCGGGACGGTCGGCCCGCCATGGCCGTTTCCGTGACCGGTTCCGTGACCGGCCGAGCCGCTGGTCGCGGCGACCGCGGGCGCCATGGCCAGGGCGATCCCGGCCGCGGTGGCGGCGCCGGCCGTGCACAGCCGGAGGAGGGTGCGTGACGTCATGAGAGGGACGTTACGACGTCTCCCTATGCAACGAATGTCGCAAAGGTAACGATTGACCGGGGCAGCCCATGGCATTGTTCGCCATTGGTACGCCTAGAGTTCCTTATGTGGGTGCACATGTGAAGATCTGCGAACGGCTCGACGACGACGAGGTCTCCCAGGTTCTCCGCATCGTCGAGGCGGCGACCGAGACGGACGGGGTCCGCCCGCTCAACGAGCACGTGATGCTCCATCTCCGGTACGGCGGCGACCCCCGCGCCCGCTCGCTGCTGCTGCACGCCGACGACGGCGCGCCCGCGGGCTACGCGCACGTCGACCCGACCGACGAGGTCGAGGGTCCGAGCGCGGAGCTGGTCATCCATCCCGCCTACCGGCGACAGGGCCACGGGACGCGGCTGCTGCGGGCCGTCCTGGAGCTGACCGGCGGCAGGGTGCGGCTGTGGGCGCACGGCGACCACGCCGGCGCCGGGGCGCTGGCGGCGTCGTTCGGCTTCGACCGGGTGCGCTCGTTGTGGCAGATGCGCCGCTCGCTGTTCGCCCCGCTGCCGCCCTACACGCTTCCCGAGGGCGTGGAGCTGCGCACGTTCGTCCCGGGTCAGGACGAGGAGGCGTGGCTCAAGGTGAACGCCGCCGCCTTCGCCCACCACCCGGAACAGGGCGCCTGGACGCTCGACGACCTGCACCGGCGCGAGCGCGAGCCCTGGTTCGACCCCGAGGGCTTCTTCCTGGCCGTACGCGGCGACCGGCTCGCCGGCTTCCACTGGACCAAGATCCACGGCTCGTCCGAGCACGGCCACGAGCCGCTCGGCGAGGTCTACGTCGTGGGCGTCGACCCCTCCCAGCAGGGCACCGGCCTGGGCCGGGCGCTCACCCTGGCCGGTCTGACCCACCTGCGCTCGCGCGGCCTCGCCCACGCGATGCTCTACGTGGACGAGGCCAACACGGCCGCGATCAGGCTGTACGAGTCCCTGGGCTTCGCCCGCTGGGACGTGGACGTGATGTACGCCGCCGGATAGCCCCCGGCGCCCTACTCCACCATCAGGTGCAGGACGCCGTAGGCCAGCGCCGCCACGAGGGCCGCCGCCGGGATGGTGAGCACCCAGGCGGTCACGATGTTGCCGGCCACGCCCCACCGCACGGCGCTCAGCCGCTTGGTCGCGCCGACGCCCATGATCGCCGTGGTGATGGTGTGGGTGGTGGAGATCGGCGCGCCGAACCCGATCGCGGCTCCGTACAGGACGGTGGCCGCGGCCGACTCGGCGGCGAACCCCTGGGGCGGGTCGAGCGCGATGATGCGCCGGCCGAGCGTGCGCATGATGCGCCACCCGCCGGCGTACGTGCCGAGCGAGATCGCACCGGCGGCGCTCAGGATGACCCACTGCGGGATCCCCTCGCCGGGGCTGGCGTACCCGCCGACCGTGAGCGCCAGGAAGATGACGCCCATCGTCTTCTGCGCGTCCTGCAGGCCGTGCCCGAGCGCCATGGCGGCGGCCGAGACGGTCTGCGCGTAGCGGAAGCCGCGGTTGGTCCTGCCCGGCTGGCTGTTGCGGAAGATCCAGTAAATTGCGATCATGATCAACGCGGCCAGGCTGAACCCGATCAGCGGCGACAGGATCATCGGGATGACGACCTTGTCGACGACGCCGTCCCAGTGCACCACGCTGGCCGAGGCCAGCGCGGAGCCCACCAGGCCGCCGATGAGCGCGTGACTGGAGGAGGAGGGCAGCCCGAAGTACCAGGTGATCAGGTTCCAGACGATCGCGCCGATGAGCGCCGCGGCCACGACGACCAGGCCGTGCGGACCGTTGGGAGCGTCGATGATCCCTTTTCCGACGGTCTGGGCCACCTGAGTGCCCAGGTGGGCGCCGATGAAGTTCATCGCCGCCGCCATGAACAGCGCGGCCCTGGGAGTGAGCGCCCGGGTCGAGACGGAGGTCGCGATGGCGTTCGCCGCGTCGTGGAACCCGTTGGTGTAGTCGAAGGCCAGGGAGATGACGACCACGCCGATGACGAGGGCGAGCGTGAGGTCCACTGGGCCTAGCTTTCCTTGACCGCGATCGACTCGACGGTGTTGGCCACGTGCTCGAAGGCGTCGGCGGCCTCCTCCAGGGCGTCGACGACCTCCTTCATCTTCATGACGGTGAGCGCGTCGTACTCGCCGCTGAACAGCTTGGCCAGCAGCCTGCGGTAGACCTGGTCACCCTGGTTCTCCAGGCGGTTGACCTCGATCCAGTACTCGTTGAGGTTCTTCATGGAACGCAGCCGGGGCATCGCCTCTGCGGTCAGCTCGGCGGCGCGTTCCAGGACCTCGACCTGCCGGACCACGTCTTTGGGGAGATGGTCGATCTGGTAGAGGACGATGAGGTCGGAGGCGGCCTCCATCGCGTCCATCACGTCGTCGAGGTTGGAGGCGAGGCGGTAGATGTCCTCACGGTCGAACGGAGTGATGAAGCTCTCGTTGAGCCGGTTCATGATCGCATGGGTGCGTTCGTCACCGGCGTGCTCGCAGGCGCGCATCTTCTCGGCCAGGGCTTCCCTGTCCGATCCGTCACTGATGATCTCGACCAGCAGACGGGATGCCGTGACCAGGTTGTTCGCGGAGTCGGCGAACAGGTCGTAGTAGCTGTCCTCACGTGGCGTGAGACGCAGGCGCACGTCGTTCTCCAGATGTGCGGGGATGGTCCGTGGAAGAGGGTACGGGTTACCAGGCGAAATGCGAACTTCATGTCCCCTTCGCCTTCTGGCTACCCTGCGTATGTTGTGCGACACCGGCGTCCGGAGTAGTTTGGCCGCTTTTTGCAGGGAAATCCGGCCGGTGACGTGGCCTGTTGTGGGGTGCGCGGAGGGCTCATCCTTCCGCGACGTTCCCTAAATGTTCACCTGTTGTTCACTCAAATCCTCGTCCGGTGGAAGTTCCTGAACGACCGGGACGGAGTCGGGCCCCGCTGCCCCTGATACCGGGACTCGTACTTGGCCGATCCGTACGGGTGCTCGGCGGGCGAGCTGAGCCGGAACACGCACAACTGCCCGATCTTCATCCCCGGCCACAACTTGATGGGCAGGGTCGCCACGTTGGACAGCTCGAGCGTGACGTGCCCGCTGAAACCGGGATCGATGAACCCGGCGGTGGAGTGCGTCAGCAGGCCCAGCCGTCCGAGCGAGCTCTTCCCCTCCAGCCGCGAGGCCAGGTCGTCGGGGAGCGTGATCACCTCATAGGTGGAGGCCAGCACGAACTCCCCCGGATGCAGGATGAACGGCTCGTCACCGGACGGCTCGACCATCCGCGTGAGATCCGGCTGCTCGACGGAGGGGTCGATATGGGGGTACTTGTGGTTCTCGAAGACACGGAAGTAGCGGTCGAGCCGTACGTCGATGCTGGACGGCTGGATCATGTCCTGATGGAAGGGGTCTAGGGCGAGCCGGCCGGAGTCGATCTCAGCAAGGATGTCACGGTCAGATAGCAACACGATGAGCCAACTTACCGTCCCGGCCGGAAAAGGTGGGGCGTTGGGTTTGCTGTTGGGGGGCAAGTTTCCGCTACAGTGGGGGACGCGTACTTCGGTTCGTGCGGGTGTAGTTCAATGGCAGAACATCAGCTTCCCAAGCTGACAGCGCGGGTTCGATTCCCGTCACCCGCTCCACATACTGAGGCCCAGGTCAGGAATCCGATCCTAACCCGGGCCTTGATCATGTCTGGAGCTGTTCGATCTTCTCGGGCCATTAGCGGGCCATTAGCCGTTGATCATCCTGCGGGAACCAGCGCTCCGGCCGTCTCGTCCCCCTCGTCGTCATCACGGGCCGCGCCCCTTGGCCCCGGGGAACATGAGTGATCCCGGCTCGTCCTTGACGTAGGTGTCCATGTGCTCGCGCAGGATCGGGATGATGCTCTGCGGGATGCCCACGGTTCGCCGTCCCGCTTTCGACTTGGGCGGGCCGAGCACCAGGCCGCCGGACGAGCGCTCCACGAAGGCCACCCGTACTCGGACCGTACGCGCGTCGAGGTCCACGTCCATCCGGCGTAGCGCACTGACCTCGCCCCAACGCAGGCTCGCGAAGGTGGCCAGAAGGACCATGGCACGGAACCGGCGGTCCTGCATGGAGTCCGCTTTGCCGCCCGTCCCATCTTCCACAGCGCCCGTTCGGCTTCCGCGCGAGTGATGAAGATCTCAGGATGCGTGCGCATCTCGCCGTGCCGTTGGAAGCGCAGCCGATAGACCCCGTCCTTGACCTTGCGCACGTTGCGATCGGCCGCAGGCCCACCCGGCCAGCCAGCTCGAAGACCTGGGCCACGGAAAGCACCGGGCGTGCGGCGGCATGCTCGTCGCCGGCCCCGCGAATCCGGCACGGGTTGTGAGGAATGAGCCGGTCGTCTTCGCATGCGGTCATCAGCACCGCTCGAAGCAGCCGGTATGCCTTGGCCGCCATCCCCACCGAGACGCCGTTGCCGAGCAGGTCTGCCCGCCACTGCCGAACGGACGAGGTAGAGATCTTGGCCACCTGGACGTTGCCGAGATACGGAGCGATGTGCTTCTTGAGCAGCCAGCGATAGAGATCGACCGTGCGAGGTCGCAGGCCGGGGCGCTGGGCGATCCAGGTCTCGGCGTAGTCCTTGAGCTTGACCTTGCCGCGCTCGGGGTCCGTCCATTCGCCCTTGATGATCTGGGCCTCGATGAGCGACAGCGCCCGCTCTGCATCTGACTTGCGCTCGTAGGTTTCAGTGCCTGACCGCATGCGTCCGTCAGGGCCGGGATAGCGGATCTGGTACCGCCCGGACTCGCGCTTCCGGATGTTGCCGAAACGACGGTGGTTGTCCTTGTTCGCCATCAGGCGGCCCTTCTGGTTGCGTCGAAGGTCGTCATAGGCGGGACGGTCCCAGCGACGACGAAGGCGATCAGTGCGGACTCTCGGATGCGGACGTGCCGCCCGACCTTCACGAACTCGATCCGGCGTTCGGCGATCAGTCGGCGGACGAAGCGAACCGAGTGCTGAGCAGTTCGGCCGCTTCCGGGACGGTGAACAGTTGGTCC
This sequence comes from Nonomuraea sp. NPDC049624, assembly GCF_040675255.1. Classification (NCBI taxonomy): domain Bacteria; kingdom Bacillati; phylum Actinomycetota; class Actinomycetes; order Streptosporangiales; family Streptosporangiaceae; genus Nonomuraea; species Nonomuraea sp. NPDC049624. The sequence continues at coordinate 160,208 of NZ_JBFAOR010000001.1, forward strand.
AAGATCTCCTCCTCTCAGGCTGCCTGCGGATTTGCCGAAAGTTCTTCGAGCCGTCTCAGATGAGCGCGCCATCGCTGGCGATCTCGGATGGAGCGGAGGAGGCGCGTGGCCAGGGGCGGCACGTTGGCGTCTCCGGCCGGGACGGGTCTCCAGACGTAGCGGTGTGGGTCTGGTTTCTCGTCGTTCTGGCCGAGGGCTTCCAGGACCCAGGTGCGGCGGTCTTGCTTGTGCTCGGCCAGCGTTTTGTTCGACCACTTGCGGGAGACCAGGACGCGGCGTCCGGCGTAGCCGAGGTGGTCGGGCTTGTGGGCCTTGCCGTGGCAGCGGCCCGGAGCCATTCCGGGTTTGGCGCCCTTGGGTTGGATGCCGTAGCGCAGCCAGTTGGCGCAGGTGGGCGAGCAGGGTTCGGTGCGCAGGGCCTCGATGAGGCGAGCGGCGTGCGCGCGGCGGGCCGGGTTGTCGGCGGTGGTGTCGAGGGGGTCGGCGTCCTCGTCGGCGTCGAGCTGGTCGAGGGCTTGGTCCCAGGTGGGCAGGACCTCGCCGGTGGCGGGGTCGAGGTAGCCGGCCCCGTCCTGCCAGAAGGGCAAGTGATCGCCGTCGAAGCGGACTTCGTCGGCCGGTGGCCACCACACCTGGTGGTAAGTCGCGGCAATGATCTGCTTAAGTTCGGCGCGGGGCAGCGTCCCCCGGATGGCGATGTGCAGGTGCGGAGCAAGACGCTGCTGTGGCTCGACCGTGCCGAAGTACTGCACGTCATAGCCCGCCACCCGGCGCAGGTTCTGCACGAACCGGTCCACCAGCTTGGAGAAGTGCAGCGCATCGCGGGCGGCCCGCGCGTAGTCGTAGGCGTCGGGATCGACCGGGACGCCGTCGCGAATCTTGCCGTAGGAGGGCAGGGTGAGGGTGACGAAGAGCGAGGACCGGTAGACCTTGCCGTCCGGGGCTGCGAAGGTGCGGCCAAGGGTGGTGTCGGCCATCTTGCGCTTGGGCAGGTCCGGCGCGTCCTGCCGTCGCCGGGTCGAGCGGGTGCGCTTCCGAGCGGTCCGGCCGAGAACACTCCCCCGCATCCCGGCTGCGTTGATCTCCTCGTCCAGACCGGCGATGGCGGCATCCCAGTCGGCGGTGTCCTCGCCGAGCTGTTCGGCCTCCTCACGCCGGGCCTGGAGATCGGCGCGGAACTCGACCAGCCATCGTTGATCGTCGGTCGACTCGTCGGGGGTGACGGTGGGTTCGTGGTCGAGGTGCCAGCCCTCGTGGCACTGGGCGATGCGGAGTTGCCGGTTGCGCTTGGCGCACGGCGGGCACTTGGTCTCCAGCGTGGAGCCGCACGGGACGTCGATGAGTTGCCACTGTCCGGTGTGGGTGTCAAGGCGGCGGCGCACGCGCCGCCGCGCGGCCCGACCTTGCGGGCCGCGCGCTGCGCGTGCGGCCCGGGGGCCGTTCTCGCGCGCGCCCGCCACTCGGGCCACGCGGGTGGAGATTCCGTCTAATCCCGTGGCTCACAGATCAGGGGGTGTTCTTCGGATTCGGCACTGAACGCCCAGCTACCAAACCGACCTCCGGAGGCCCAGCCCACCAGCCACTCGGTCATGGTCTCCTGGACCGGCGAATCCTCGTCGTCATGTCGAGCGACGATCATGATTGGCCATTCCTCAGGCTTACCCACCGTCATCCAGCCCATGGCGTCACCGTCGATGGTGCTGCCCCACTGCAAGAAGCCCTCTGGTTCCGGCCACATCGCGAGCCGGAAGTCTTCGGGCGAGTCCTCCCGGAGATCTCGGTAATAGTCCATCCACTCTGGGACGTAAGTGAACTGCTCATCAGTGAGCGTCCGAAAATCGAAGACACAGAGCCATCGGGCGAACTCGCAGTCCCCGTATCGGTCCATGAAGGCGATGTAGTCGGGCGGAAGGCGGAGATCGAGAGCTCGAAAGACTTCATCCCAGCTACGTGCACCAAAGATCGGTGAGGCGGGCGGGGGAACGAGGGAACTGAGCCGATCGAGCGCTGTCGGGTCGTAAGCCACGCGTCCGACTGTAACGACGTGCACTGTCAAAACCATGCCTCCGGCGGGGGCTTCCGGCTCCGGGATGATCGCCGTGGTGAGAGTGAGGTCGTAGGTGGCTGAGGTGGGAACCTGATCATCCCGCCCACCATCGACCCGGGACAAGCCGAGCAGGCCAGGGCCACGGGGCCAAGGTCGTTCCTCCAGTTGGGGGCTCCACCTTGTCCCCGTGGCCCTGGCCCGCTTCCCCTTCGGACGGGCCGACGGCAGACGGGATGATCAGACAGGGGAGATGCGCGCAGTGCACCTCAACATGCACAATGCGCTCGTGGAAATCGTTAGTGCGACCACCGAAGTGATCACCGTGAACCTGGGGCCGGACGACGCCCTCGCGATCAACAATGCTCTCAACGAGGTCTGTAACGGCGTCCACCTTGACGACTGGGATTTCCAGACCCGCATGGGCGTTGAACGCGATCAGGCTCGGGCTATGCTGCGCGCCATCAGCGACTCGATCGCCGCGATGCGGGAACAGCGCTTGGCGGAGGGGAAGCAATGGTAGAGCGGCAGGTTGGAGGCTGATGACCGGGCCATTAGCAGGCCATTAAGAGGGATGAGGGGTCAACCACGGTCACTCGGGACCAGCTCGCTGCCCAGCTCAGCGCCCCAAGAGGCCGTGATCGATGCAGTTCCCAAGCTGACAGCGCGGGTTCGATTCCCGTCACCCGCTCCAAACTGCTCGGCCTTACGCCCTCGATGGGCGCTTCGCGCCTTTGAGCTTCAGGCAGCGCCTCCCAGGGGGCTCCGCCCCCTTCGACCCCCAACCCTCCGCTCGCCTTCGCGCTAGTCGTGGCCGATCACCAAGTCGGACGTCAAGAGCCTCTGTCACCGTCATGCCACGGATGCGATGACGTCGAACGAGGCGGGCTCGAAGGGGGCAGTCAGGAAATCACCGAGGATGTAGTCGACGTCATCCGGGTGCTCGCGGGCTTGGTCGATGCTGGGCGCGTCGAGGTCCATGGCAGTGACACTCGGCACGGTCCGCCGCAGTTCGCGGGCGAGCATGCCCTCGCCGCAACCTACGTCGAGGGCGTGCTGGGGACCACCAGGGATCGCATCGGAGGATGCGGGGGTGGTGATGGATGTTGTGGTTCCAACGCCTCCGGTTCCTCACGGCCACGCGTCTATCCTGCCGGGCAGCCGTTGACGGATCCCTCTGAGAACCTCTAGCCAATTGAAGCGCGTGGTCGGCCAGGAGATCGGCCCCAACTGTGCCTGCGGCCTGCGATCCACCTCATGCCGTCACGTACTGAAGTGGGAAACCGACGACCAAGTACGCCAGTGGCGCGAGGGCCAGGGCCGTCAGCAGGGTCGGCATCCGCTCTCTTTGCCGACGTGCCATCACCAGCGGTGCAAGGACCAGGACGGCCAGACAGACCCATGCCTGCGGGGCGTAATGCAGGACGAAGGCATACAAGATGCCCTCCATCCCGAAGACACCTCCCAGCGCGGCGAGCCCGATGACACGGTTACGGATGGTGCGTCCGTTCCGCCACCACAGCCCCGCCACACCGAACAACGGGCCGCTGATGACCGCCATCACAAGCCACACCAGCGGATAGATGACGCTGCCCATGCCGTCACGGCCGAACTCCGCGTACCCGTAATACCCAACGACCAGGCCGACCGAGGCACACAGGCCGGCGACGGCGGCTGACCGCGCTGACGCCCGGCCGGCAAGCAGGGCGCCGACGACGAACGCCGGGACACACCAGACAGCACCGGAGTTGGCGACCTGGTTCCAGGCACCTGGAAGCCAGCCCTGGGCGAGATTGGTGACAACACCGAATCCCAGGCCCGCCAGCAGTGCGGATGTCCACCAACCGCTGAGCTTTGCGATCGGCCCGAAGCGGCTGCTCATCAGGAAGAGCCCCCCTGTCTTCCCTCGCTGGATACCGGCGGGTCGCAACTCTATATGCAAGCTGTACATGCTGTGTCTGGTCGATGATCACGTCGTCACCGCAAGATCCCCACTCACAAGCCGGCACGATGATGTACATCGTTCTGTTAGGTGCTCGTAACGCATGATCACCACGACGGGTGCTGGGGCCGCGGTTGCTGAGGTGCCTGATCATCCCCCGCCCACCATCGCCCAGGGACGAGCAGACCAGCGCCACTTCCCGTTCTCGATGGTCGACAGCAGACGGGATGATCACACTGGGGAGGTGCGCGCGGCGCAGGCCCTGGCTCTGCTGCGCGCCATCAGCGACTCCATCGACGCGATGCAGGAACAGCGCTCGGCGGAGGGAAAGCAGTGGTAGAGCGACAGGCCGGAGCCTGACGATCGGTCCATGGGCGGGCCATTAAGAGGGGTCATGAGGGGTCAACCACGATGACTCTGGACCAGCTCAGCACCCCGACAGACCGTGATCGATGCAGTTCCCAGGCTGACAGCGCGGGTTCGATTCCCGTCACCGCTCTCAGCGTGATGGCCCAGCTCGTGGCGGAAGCGCCCCTCCTGAACTGGGCCCCGCGCTGCTTACGAAGCCAACCCGTCAGTCATTCGGACGTGTGGCGGCGCTCCCAGATGCCGGCCTTCCTGCCCTTCACCCATACAATCGGCGACCACCTGCACGGTTCCCCCTCTTCTCCGATGGGACTCACCGCGATCTCTTCCTCCTCTTGCGGCGAGAGCTCGAAGTAACCGTCATAGAACGGTTCGTCGAAATCGCGGCCGATCGACTCGGCGAGCCACGACGCGAAGGTGATGTCCTGCGGAAAGAGCGCATGATCCAAGCAGCACAAATTGGGGTCCCATCCCCACATCGCCCCTTGGGGATCACTGCAATCCACAAGTGACGCGATCGCACATCCCCAGTCCAACAACTGGATCATGCCCGGCCGTGGGTCGCAAGGATCAGTACGAAACGCCAGAGCCGACTCAGTGATGTCCGCGTAGATGTCGCTTCGCCAGAACTCATAGCCCCGTACACCGATGATGCCACCGCGAGCACCGAAACCTCCGTTCCCCACCTCCAGATACAACCGTCGCAGCAGCGAAGGGAGCGGGTAACCGATGGCGTCTTCAGCCTCGGCGACAGCCTCGGGCGAGGCCACCGGTAGGACATCGGGCCCAGCGTCTGACCGTATCGCTTCGAAGATTTCATCCTCGGTCATGATCTGCACTCCCCATGTGGGGGCCGGCCACTGGAGGAGGGCCTGAAGTCGTCCACGTCCATGAGGCTGCATGCTGCCAGCTTCGACCGACAATGCCAGAACACAGAGGCATCGATCGCGCGTTAGATCCGTGCCAGAACGGGCGGCGCTCGGCGGTGAATCACGGAGACTCACGGTCACTCGACCCGCCTTGGCCTGCACCCTCGTCCATCCAACTCAGGACCGCAAGATCAGTTGCCTATTCCGGAGCTGACAGCGCGGGTTCGATTTCCGTCACCCGCTCCAAGCACGAAAGCGTTGTCCGGCATGCCGGAGCGCCTACTCCTCGAACCAGACCACCAAGCGGACAGCATCATCTCCGTGGACGCGCGCGAGCGTACGCATGACTGTCCATACCCCGTGCCAGAGGCTGTCAGGCGGTACGGCCTGGCGGCGCGTGGCACGCTCAACGCGGAAGACGGTGTCTTTGTCCCTCCACTCGGCGCCTTCATTCCACTGCACAGCAACCTGACAAGGATCGACCGTCAAGGTGTCCACGCCACTTACCCGAGCGAACCTACGGCTCCACACTGAGCGGTGAACGAGTTCTAGGCTCTGATCGGGAAGCAGCCGATACTGGGCTACGTTGGTCGGGTGAAGCGCGGGTTCATCCCAGTCGATCGCGGTGACCTCATCCCAGTTCAACCACGTGACACCGAAGGCGGCTTCCCCCCATTCCGCCAAACCCGCTTTGGTGGTCTCCGACGCATCCTGAGGGAGCCCGCGATCGGCCGCTATCGGTCGCCAGTGGCCTGAGCTGCGAACCCCGAAGATGCAATCGAAGGCTTCATAGTCTCTGCCAACCAACGTCTTCAGCGAGAGAGCAGCACACCAAGCGGTCTCACCGACATCGAGTCCGGGAGCCCATGTGCGGCACTCGATGAATCCATGGATGTCGGTTCCCATGCCGAAATCTTGTTGTCCGCACAGAGGGGTTGTCCAACCTTTTCGAGGGCGAATCACTCTCCGGCGGCCATGAGGTAGAAGCCCGAGTAGAGCGAGCGGAGTGCATACGAGCCGCCAGGCCGCCCCAGCAGCGCCATGCTCCAACCCCACCAGGCAAGAGGCGCCCGGGCTGGCCCGAATCGGCGACCGCCGCGAAGCTGACCGCGCACTTACCCGAAGGCCGAAGTCCTTACCAATCTGCCCGGGCCCGATCACCCGGACCATCACTTCGTCTTTGACCACGCCAAGTGGGTCTTCTACGCCGCCACCTGCTGAACGTGACGCGCCGACGACGACCGCGCCCGCGAAACCAGCCAGGCGCACACCCGCCCGGACGGCACCTTCCAACGCCCCCGTGCGAGTCGCCGACGCACACATAGACCTCGGCATAGTTCACGTCCGCCGAGGCGAAGAGTTCTACCAACGTTTCGTAACCGCCCGCATGCCCTGATTAACCACCGTCCTGACCTGCTCGACTGAGCGCAACACGCGTACTTGCCGGGCTGCCAAATTGCCGAGTTGTTCTCATGGGTGTTAAGGGCGGCGCTCCCCGCCGAATCAAAAGGAACCCGCCTCACTGCGCCGCCTCGCCGCGGAAGGTTTGCTAGGAAGCCTTTAGAGCTTCCAGGAGGCGGCTCGTGGCTGTCTGCGCGGCAGACCTGGTGAGCGCGGGATCAAACTGGCCCACGTGTCCATCGTGCTCCAGTGCGATCACCGTGTTCCCCACCCTGGTAATCACGATGTCGATCGCCACCATCGACTCCTTGTCCAGGTTCCTGCCCGGGAACCCACTGCGGAGCTTGAGCCCATAGGAAGCGTCGCCGAGCCTGCCGACCGATAGCTTGCGGATCGTGTCTTTGGTGGCGTCCGTAGTAACCGTGACGCCATTGCAGTCGCGGACCATCACTTTGGCCGCCCGCTCCAAGGCGGAGATCTTGCCGCGAGTACCGCTCACGATGTACTCGCTCACCCCCTCCCACCCGTCTTCCTTCCTCAACCAGGTCGCGGCCTTGGCTCGATAGAGCGGAAGAACGCCCTTAACCGCCCTGGTGCACGCCTTCGAGCGGGTGACTATGTCATACCGATGCGGTTCTCTTTTCCAGCTCGCGTGACGTACGAAGCCGATGCCAAGGTCCTCCGGCAGAAGCAGGGCCGCTTTGAGTCGATCCGGAGGCAGCGGCTTGGGAGAGCTTTCAGCCGCAGCAGGAACCGGTACGAGGAGCACTCCGCATAAGAAACTGGCGGCGAAAAGCGCACGAACAGTGATCACAAGAGGCACTTTAAATGATGCTTCCTACCGCGGGGAGAGGCAGACGTCGGCTCCCTTCTGCGCCTCCGACTCGGGCGCTCCGGCTCATGGATGATCGCCAAGGGCCGTTACCGGGTCCTCGTCGCTGACCACCACGCCCATGACAGCCGAACATCGGCAGACCCCAGTAGCTTGGCGCTCATGGAGGAAGGACATCCGGGCAAACAGCCGGTGCAGTGGCCAGAGCGACGCAAGGACGTGCTGGAGTCACTGGGGGGGCGTAGGTGGGAGAGGTAGATGCCGGATCATCCCGTCATCGTCCGGGGACAGACCGAGCAGATCTGGGACACTCCACCTCTCCCCCGTGACGAAGGCCCGCCTCCCCTTGAGGCGGAACGGCGGCCGACGGGAGCGTCTGAAATTGGAGATGCGCGCGGCGTCGCAAATACCTATAGTGGCGGAGCTTCACCTACATATTGAGGTGCTCACGTGGCCGAGCTGATCGGAATGCTTTATCAGACGATCCCCCTGACAGTGGGCGGAGTCGTCTTCGTGGCCTTGTTCTTGGCGTTTCGACGCACGCAGCGGCACGCGCACTATCTCCTGTGGCCGGCAGGCGCCTGGCTCCTGGCTGCGTTGGACGAGTGGTACATGAACACCTACCAGCCGGAGATGAACATTCGAATCGACGCACTCCCCTGCTTGGCGCTGATGGCCATCACCACATTGACGTGCGTTCCGCTGGCCTTCCTTCGTCGGCGGACGTAGTCGAATCGCCTGCCGATGCCCGTCCCGGGGGCCTTCAGCGCTTCCTCTGCGAGCTCACAAGGCCACGCCCGAAATAGCGCGTCGCCGGAAGAAGCCCTGGTTTATTCGTCGTCCTCGTCGCCTGTGTATGCCTCGTACAGCTTGCGGCGGAGGAGGTCGGTTCGGACGGTGAGGGCGCCGAGGAGTTCCTCGTCGCTGAGCCCGTCCGTGGTTCTGAAGGCCCATGAGGAATGGCCTTCCTCGTCGAGACACTTCACGAGGACTATCGCCCCCAGAGCGGTCCATCCTTCGGGAAGCGGGTAGACGTCGAGGCCGTTCAGGGCCTGGCCCACGGGCACTTCCCTTTCCTCTGTCACGGAGTCTCCTCATGGCTGGTGGTGGCACGAACCGAGGTGTGCTGCTCAAGCGCGTCGCAGCAAGCACCGAAACCGCTGTGCCGGGGACACTCGGCTTCCCCGGCTCGCGGGCAGTGGTGGATGTCCGGACAGCCGCAGTCGAGGAACAGGGGCAAGGGGTCAGGCAGGACAGCCACTGTTCAGATGATGTGCCGCTGGTTCCTCGCAGCGCAACCGCTTTGGTCTCCTGGCCGGCGGACGAACGGCGGCGGCACCCAGCGGACGTGTACGGAGAACGAGTCTCCAGGCCAGAGCCCTCCGACGGTTGCACCCGCAGTTCCGGGGAAGAGCGCATCATTCTGCCAGCCGCTGTTGAGCGGACTCCCATGGCCGCATCTCGCCGTCTTCGTCGGCGTCTTCGTCGGCGTCCTCTTCGTACCAGCCCGTTTCCGAGAGCCAGGTCTCCAGCCAGTCGGTCAGGCTCTCGGAGTCGACATACCAGGCGTGGTGCCAGTCATCGCCGATCCCGTTCGGTTCGAAGAGGAGGACGGCGCCCTCGGGGCTGCGGCAGTCCACGGCGGCGTACATGCCGCACCCCCAGTCCAGGACGGGCAGCACGTCCGCCGGCCAGTGCGCGTCACCGCCGGGCCCTGACGTCTCCCGGACCTCGCGGTATTCGGTCACGGCGGTGCGTCCTTCTCCCGCGAGCGGGAGAAGCTGGTAATCGGGGCCGAAGCCGCCGTTGGCCACCTCGCGGTAGAGCCGGGTGAGCACCGGCGGGAGTCGGAAGCCCAGGATGCGTTCGGCCTGTGCCACCTCCTCCGCCGTCGCGGGAGGAGGCAGGTGCTCCGCGGTCGCGCCCGCCTTCGCCGACACACGCCGAAGGAGATCATCGCTGTCCGTCACGACGGTGATCCTGCCATCTGCCCACGACAGATCTTCATGGACGGACGGCCGTGTACGTGCCATCCGGGCGCATGACTGCGGTCCGCGTCACGGGAGCGACATTCGGACGGGGCACACGATCGTTCACCGCGACGACCAGGCGGAGTGCCCGATCGGCCTCGGGAAGCACGTAGAAAAGTATCTTGTAGCTGCTCCCGTCCTTTCCGGTGACATTCACCCAGTCCTTGTCGTCGTTCTCCTCCATGAGAGCGAGTTCGTCATGGACAGCGACACGACGCCACCGTGACAGGTACTCCTCTGCGATCTCAGCCGCCACCTGCTCGTTCATTGCCCACCTGAAGTGGCTATCTGGAGGAATCCGGATCCCGGGTGATTCTCGTTCCCACGTCCTCTCCTTGGCAGATCGCCTTCATCACGCCCGTCGCCGCCACGTCGAACACGTGCATGAGAAGCCCTTGCTCATTGGCGAGCACGAAGGCGCTCTCGTCCATCACCCGCACCCCGGCCGCCAGAGCTTCGCGGTAGGTGAGGTTGGTGTACCGCTTGGCGTCCGGGTTCACGTTCGGGTCGCTGTCGTACACCCCGTCGACGCCGCGCTTGGCGACCAGCAGCGCGTCGGCTTCAAGCTCCAGAGCCCGCTGAACAGCCGGATAGTCCGTCGTGACGTACGGCTGGCCGATGCCGCCGGCGAGCAGGACGATCAGCCCGCGGCGAAGGTGCCGGTCGGCGCGCAGCCGGATGAACGGCTCGGCGACGCTCTGCATCGGCACCGCCGTCATCACCCGCACATCCGTCCGCGACCGCGCGGTGAGCACCCCACGCAACATCAACGCGTTCATCACCGTGCCGAGCATGCCGATGTTGTCGGCCTCGGCGCGGCCTATCCCCCAGCCGTCGGCCATCCGGCCGCGGAAGTAGTTGCCGCCGCCGATGACCACGGCGACCTCGACGCCCAACGTACTGACGGAGAGAATCTCATCCGCCAGCTGAGCGAGACTGGCCGGATCGGTTCCCCAACCGGCGTCTCCCGCAAGTGCCTCGCCGCTCAGCTTGACCACGACCCGTGAGTAACGACTCATCCCGTTCCCTTCACGGCCGCGCCCTCGGCGACCCGATCAAGAATACGAGGCGCGACCTCCCCAGGAGCATCCCGACCGCACATGCCTCGACGGCCAACCTTTGGCATGATCCACCGCATGCGAACCCGGATGTTCTTCGTGCGCCATGGGGACTCCCTGCACAAGCGGGAGGGCGTGATAGGCGGCCCGAAGGGATGCCGCGGCCTCACCGACACCGGACGTCGGCAAGCGGCACAGCTCGGACGGCAGATCACCGCGGAGATCGGCGACGACACGACGACGATCTACTCCTCGCCCCTGCCCCGCGCCGTGCAGACAGCCGCCGCGATCGCGACGGCGACCGGCCGGCCCTCGTCGCAGGACTGCGGGCTCTGTACGTGGCACACCCCGCCGGAGGCGGACGGGCTCACCCACGCGGAGTTCCGGCGCCTCGACATCGAAGGCGGCGGCATCTACCGTCCCTGGCAGCAGGGCAACGAGACCTGGGCCGAGATGGTGACCCGCACCAGCCGCACCATCACCGACCTCGCCCACCGGCACCGCGGCGAGACCGTCATCGTGGTCGGGCACGCCGAGACGGTCGAGATCTCGTTCAACGCCCTCGGGTTGCTGCCGGTCTACCGGTCCTTCGACCTCAAGGTGTCCCCGGCCTCGGTGACGGAATGGGTCACCGACGAGGAGCCGACACAGTGGCCGCCGCCCAGGTGGACGCTCGTGCGCTTCAACGAGGGAGGCACTGCGGCTCCGGGATGATCGCCGTGCCCGGGGCTGGAGGTCAGGCGGCGCGTCGTCGGGTGTCCCGCCGGCCGCGTTACGGTTCCGGGCGCGGGGTCAGGTGTGGAGCAGTTGGGTGAGTGGCGCGCGCACGTCGGCGGGGTAGAGGTCCAGTTGCCCGAACTCGGCGGCGCTCGCCCAGATGAGCTCGAAGGTGTTGTCCGGCCCGTGATCCACGGCTTCGTCGCCGGAGAGCGACGGGACGCCGATCACGTCCCGCATGAGGAAATAGAAGGCGGGCCGGCCGTTGTGCGAGCCGGTGAAGAGCAACCGGTCGATCGTCGCGGTGAGAGTCGTCTCCTCGTGGAGCTCGCGCACCGCGGCGCTCTCCGGCGACTCGCCGTCCTCCACGTGGCCGCCGGGGAGCAGCGCGTAGTGGTGCCCGGGACACTGCTGCCCTTGCCGGCCTTTGGCGGTGCAGATGCCGCAGGCGACGCCGGGGCCGCGCCGGAAGAACCGCTTGATGACCAGGACCCGGGCGCCGTCGACGACCACGGCGACCGCTCGGGGGATCGGCATGAGACGGATCATACGATTCGGCCATAGCTCACGACTCGGCCTCCGGCGGACGGGCAGCATGGAGGGCGTCAGAGGTCGCGTTCCTGGTCGTTGAGGATGGTGAGCGCGATCGTGGCCGCGCCGGCCGCGTCGCCGGACTCGATGGCCTCGTACAGGTCCTCGTGGGTGGAGTCGGAGCCGAGCACGGCGCGTTCCATGCAGTGGTCGCGGCGGACCGTCTCGCGCACCGCCTCGCTCATGCCGCGGTACAGGTCCAGCAGCACGGGGTTGTGCGAGGCGGCGGCGATGGACAGGTGGAACTCCACGTCGGCGTCGGCGAACGCGTCGAGGTCGGCGGCCTGGTGGGCGGCGGTGCGCCGGGCCAGGGCCGTCCTCAGGTCGTCGAGGTCGGCCGGCTTGCGGCGTTCGGCGGCCAGGCGGGCCGCCACGAGATCCAGGCCGCGTCGTACGTCGATGATGTCCATGGTGGCGGCGCGGTCGAGGCGGCGCTTGAACGCCACTTCGCTCTCGTCGGTCGCGGTGACGTAGGTGCCGTCGCCCTGACGCGTGGTGAGCAGCCCGGCGTGGACGAGCACGCGTACGGCCTCGCGTACCGACAACCTGCTGACGCCCAGCGCCTCGGCCAGCCGGCTCTCCGTAGGGATCTTGGCCCCGACCGGCCAGACGCCGCTGGTGATCTCCTGGCGGAGCTCGCGGATGGCGGAGTCGACGAGGGAGGTCCGGCCCACGTGCCGCATTTGTCCTCTTCTCTAATCATCTGATGTCTGATAATTCTATGCCACTGTCGCCCTCGGGTTAAGGGGATCAGCCGGTATGGCTCAGATTCTGTTCACCGATGTACGCCCCCACGATGTCCTGATCGAAGACGGTCGCGTCGTCCCGTCGGCACGCCGGGCGGAAGACTGCCAGGTCGTGGCGGCGGACGGCCTGCTCGCCCTGCCCGCCCCGGTGGACGCGCACGTCCACCCCGACAAGACCACCTGGGGCCAGCCGTGGCTGAGCCGCACCCCGGCCGGGACGCTGCGCGACCTCATCGAGGGCGACGTCGCGGCGCGCGCGGAGATGACCGCGCCGGTCGCCACGCGGGCCCTGGCCCTCATGGACCACGCGATCGCCCGCGGCACCCGGGCCTGGCGGGCGCACGTGGACGTCGCCCCGGTGTACGGCCTGAGCAACGTGCACGGCGTACGGGAGGCCGCTGAGGCCCGCGCCGACCTGCTGGACGTGCAGATCGTCGCCTTCCCGCAGCTCGGGCTGCTGTCCCGGCCGGGCACGGCGGAGCTGATGGAGCAGTCGCTCAAGGAGGGCGCGGACATCCTCGGCGGGCTCGACCCCGTGGGCATCGACGGCGACCTGCACGGACACCTCGACCTGCTGTACGGCCTGGCCGAGCGGCACACCGTCCCGCTCGACATCCACCTGCACGACGGCGGCGACGAGGGGGTCGCGCAGGTGCTGGAGATCGCCCGCAGGGCGAGGTCCAGCGGTGTGCCGACGACGATCAGCCACGCCTTCTGCCTGGCCGACCGCCCGGACCTCGCCGAGACGCTGGCCGAGGCGAAGATCTCGCTGACCACCTGCGCGCTCGGCGCCGACCCGGTCCTGCCGGTCGGGCCGCTGGTCGAGGCAGGGGTGCTGGTCGGCCTCGGATCCGACGGGGTGCGGGATCCGTGGACGCCGTTCGGCGACGGCGACATGATCAACCGCGCCCACCTGCTCGCCTACCGCACCGACGCCCGCACCGACGAGGAGCTGGCCAGGTGCTACGAGATCGCGGCGCACGGGGGCGCCGCGCTGCTGGGCCTGGAGCAGGCCCGGCTCCGGCCCGGAGATCCCGCCGACTTCCTCCTGGTACGCGCCGACTCCATGGCCCAGGCGGTCGTGGACAAGCCCATCCCCCAGTTCGTCGTCCGCAACGGACGCGTTCGCGAAAGGTCCTCCTGATGATCCGTCGAGCCCTACCGGTGGCCGCCGCACTCGCGGTGGCCCTGGCCGGATGCGGCCAGCAGGCCGCAGCACCGCAACAACAGCAGCAGGGCTCGGGCGAGGCGCCCAAGCTGGAGCTCAGGACCGTCACCGCCCCGGCCACCGGGGAACTGGACAAGGTGACGTGGAACCTGCCGTACGAGCCGCAGACGGTCGACCCGATCAGGTCGTTCAACTACGCCGAGAACACCGTGCTGGCCAACATGTGCGAGAGCCTGCTGCGGCTGACCCCCGAGTTCGGCATCGAGCCCGGCCTGGCCGAGAAGGCCGACAACCCCACCCCGACCACGTGGGTCTACACGATCCGCGACGGCGTGAAGTTCTGGGACGGCACGCCGCTGACCGCCGAGGACGTCGCGGCCAGCCTCAACCGCCACCTCGACCCCGCGCTCGGCACCTGGTGGGGCGACTACTTCCACACCGTGCAGTCGATCAAGGCGACCGGGCCGATGCAGGTCACCGTCACGCTGAAGCAGCCCGACGTGCTGTTCAACCAGGCGATGGCCACCGCGGCCGGCGCGATCGTGTCGGCCGAGTACGCCGGGAAGAAGGACCTGGGCTCGCCGACCGGCAGGGTGATGTGCACCGGCCCGTACAAGTACGGGAGCTGGAAGTCCGGCGACGCGCTGACGATCACCCGCAACGACGCCTACTGGGACACCGCGCTGCGGCCGAAGACCAAGGAGCTGGTCTTCCGGTTCATCGCCGACGAGACCACCGCCATCAACGCGCTGCGCTCCGGCGAGGTGGACGGGCAGTACTTCTACCTGCCTCCGGCCGGGCTCGGCCAGCTCCAGCAGTCGCCGACCGGCTCGGTCACGCTCGGCAAGTCGCTGACCTTCTGGACGCTGCTCGGCGCCGCCAAGTCCGGCCCGTACGCCGACCCGAAGGTCCGCCGGGCGCTGTCGCTGGCGCTGGACCGGGCGGCCATCTCCAAGGTGGTCTTCCAGGGGACGGCGCTGCCGCAGCGCACCCTCGCCGGCGCCGAGTACTGGGGATACCAGCGGGACGCCTTCCAGAAGGCCCACGACGCGATCCCGCCGGAGACGCCCGACCTGGCCAAGGCCAAGCAGCTGCTCACCGAGGCCGGCTCCCCCACCCAGACGATCACCATCGGGATCCAGGGCAGCTCGGCCGTCCACGAGCAGACCGCCAACCTGATCAAGGCGACCGGCGAGGCGCTCGGCCTGAAGATCGAGATCAAGGTGATCCCCGTCGAGCAGTACGGGAACCTCTACAGCGACCCCAAGGCCCGCGAGGGCATCGACGCCTTCTTCTCCACCTGGTACGGCAACGTGCCGGACCCGCTCGACATCTACACCGTCTTCCTGGCGGGCGGCCGTACCAACTTCAACGACTACGCGGCCGTGAACGCCGACATCGCCAAGGCGCGGGCCGCCTACGACGAGACGGAGCGGGCGGGGCTGGTGACGGCGATCCAGCAGAAGGTCACCACCGACGTGCCGTGGATGCCGCTGAACAACCTGCCGGTGATCCTCTACATGAACAAGCGGGTGACCGGCGCCGTCGCCTCCTTCCCCTACCTGTACTACCCGTGGGCCGCGGGGCTCGGCGCGGCATGAGGTTCCTGGCGAAGCGGCTGGCGGGGCTGATCGCGGTCCTGCTGGTCGCCTCCTTCCTGGTGTACGGCCTGCTCTACCTGGTGCCCGGCGGGCCGATGGCGTTCCTGCTCGGCAACCGCAGCGGCACCCCCGAGCAGGTCGCGGCCATCCGCGCGCAGTACCACCTGGACGACCCGTTCCTGCTGCGTTACGCCGCCTGGCTGCGCGACGCGGTGACGGGCGACTTCGGCGCCTCCCTGGTCTACCGGCAGGACGTCTCCGCGCTGATGGCGTCCCGGGCGACGACGACCGTCTTCCTGGTGGTCTACGCGACGCTGCTGATCGTGGCCGGGGGCGTGGCGATGGGCCTGCTGGCCGCGCTGCGCGGCGGCCGGACCGACGGGCTGGTCAGCCTGGTCTCCTCGGTGTTCCTGGCCACGCCGCCGTTCGTGGTCGGGGTGATTCTGGTCATCGTCTTCGCGCTGGGACTCGGCTGGTTCCCGGTCTTCGGGCCCGGCGACGGGTTCGGCGACCGCATCCACCACCTCACGCTGCCGGCGATCACGCTCAGCCTGGCCAGCGCCGCCTTCCTCGCCCGCATCACGCGGGCCTCGGTGTCGGAGGAGCTGGGCCGCGAGCACGTGGAGACCGCCCGCAGCCGCGGCCTGGCCGAGGGGCACATCGTCCGCAGGCACGTGCTGCGCAACGCGGCCATCCCGGTGGTGACAGTGGTCGGCCTGAACGTCGCCGGGCTGATCGCCGGCTCGGTCGTGGTGGAGAGCATCTTCGCCCTCGACGGTCTGGGCTCGTTGTTCGTCCGCGCGATCCTGCAACGCGACTTCGCGATCGTCCAGGCGGTGGTGCTCGTGCTGGTCACCGCCTTCGTCCTGATCAATCTGGTGGTGGACCTGTGCTACTCCGCTCTCGACCCGCGCCTGTCGCGGCAGTGACCCGCCGCCTGGGCGGGCTGGGCGTGGCCGCCGCCGTCCTGCTGGCCGCCGTCGTGGTGGTCACTCTGCTCGCGCCGCTGCTCGCGCCCTACGACCCCGACCAGCCGGACCTGTTCAACGCGCTGGGCGGCGCGTCCGTCGCGCATCCGCTGGGCGGGGACGTCCTGGGCAGGGACGTGTTGTCCCGGCTGATGCACGGCGCGCGGACCACGTTGCTCGCCCCGGTGCTGGTGATCTGCGTCGCGAGCGCCGCCGGGACCACGCTGGCGATCGTCGCCGCCTGGGCGGGCGGCAAGGTGGACGCGGTCGTCTCCCGCCTGCTGGACGTGCTGTTCTCCGTGCCGGGCATCGTCTTCGCGCTGGTCACCGTGGCCGTGCTCGGTCCCGGCGTGCCCGGCGTGGTGATCGGCCTGGCGGTCGCGTACACGCCGTACGTGGCCCGGGTGGTGCGCAGCGCGGCGCTGCGTGAGCGCAGCCTGCCGTACGTGGCCGCCGCCTGGGTTCAGGGCCGGTCGGCGACCGCCATCTGCCTGCGCCACCTGCTGCCGAACCTGCGCCCGATCATCGTCGCCCAGTCGGTGTCGGCGCTCGGCTTCGCGGTGATCGACGTCGCGGCCGTCTCCTTCCTCGGGCTGGGCGTGCAGCCGCCCACCGCCGACTGGGGGCTGATGGTCAAGAGCGGCCTGGACAGCGCCCTGCGCGGCCAGCCGCTGGAGGCGCTGAGCGCCGGGCTGCTGATCGCGCTGGTGGTGGCCGCGGTGAACCTGTTGGGCGATCGCCTGGGGAGGCAGTCGTGAGCCTGTTGACGCTGGAGGCCTTCGGCCTGGCCGTGCCGTACGAACGAAGCTGGCGGACGCTGGTCGAGCACGTGGACCTGACCATCGGCGCAGGAGAGGCCGTCGGGCTGGTCGGCGAGTCCGGTTCGGGCAAGTCGATGACCGCCCGCGCGGTCATCGGCCTGACCCCGCCCGGCGCCCGCGTGACCGGCCGGATCGTCTTCGACGGCGCCGACGTGCCCTCGGGCCGGGCGCTGCGGCTGCTGCGGGCCAAGCGCATCGCGATGGTCTTCCAGGATCCGCGGGCGCACATCAACCCCGTCCGCAGCGTCGGCGACTTCCTCACCGAGGCCATGGTCCACAACCTGCGGATGCCGGTGCGGCAGGCGTCGGCGCGGGCCGTCCAGTTCCTCAAGGAGGTCGGCATCGCCGACGGCGAGCGGCGCCTGCGCCAGCACCCGCACGAGCTGTCCGGCGGCCTGCTGCAACGGGTGATGATCGCCTCCGTGCTGGCCGTCGAGCCCGACCTGGTGCTGGCCGACGAGCCGACCACCGCGCTCGACGTGACCACCCAGTCCGAGGTCATGGCCATCCTGGACGAGCTGCGCCGCGAGCGCGGCATGGCCATGCTGCTGATCACCCACGACCTGGAGCTGGCCGCCGCGACGTGTGACCGGCTGGCGGTGATGTACGCGGGCCGCATCGTGGAGGACCTCGACGGCGAGCCCCGCCACCCCTACACGCGCGGCCTCATGAGGTCGCGGCCGAGCCTTGAGCAGACCGCGCACCGGCTGCCGGTGATCCCCGGACGGCCCGTGGCGGCCTTCGAGGCCGAGGACGGCTGCGCGTTCGCGCCACGCTGCGAGCTGGCCGAGCCGCGCTGCCGGGAGAGCCGGCCGCCGTCCGTCCGCGGGGTCGCCTGCCTGAGAGCGGAGGAGACGGCATGAGAGCGGAGGAGACGGCATGAGCGTGATCGAGGCGCAGCGGCTACGGAAGGTGTACGGCCCGGCCACAGCCGTGGACGAGGTCTCCTTCACCGTGGCCGAGGGCGAGTCGCTGGCCATCGTGGGCGAGTCCGGTTCGGGGAAGACGACCGTCGCCCGCATGCTGCTCGGCCTGGAGACGCCCACCAGCGGCACGATCAGCGTCTGCGGGCGTCCGCGGGCGGCGGGCCGGGTGTCGGCGGCGGAGCGGCGCAGGCGGGCACGGGAGATCCAGATCGTCTTCCAGGACCCCTATTCGTCGCTGGACAAGCTGCAGCGGGTCGGCGACGTCGTCGAGACGAGCCTTGCCCTGCACTTCCCGCTCACCTCCGCCGAGCGGCGGAAGAGGGCGCTGGACCTGCTCGAATCCGTGGGCCTGGCCGAACGGCACGCGGCGATGCTGCCCAGGCAGCTGTCCGGCGGGCAGCGCCAGCGCGTGGCCATCGCCCGCGCCCTGGCGGTGGAGCCGCGGGTGCTGGTGCTGGACGAGGCGGTGGCCGCGCTCGACGTGTCGATCCAGGCACAGATACTCAACCTGCTCGCCGACATCCGCGAGCGGCGCTCGATCAGCTACGTCTTCATCTCCCACGACCTGGCCGTGGTCAACCAGATCAGCGACACCGCCGTCGTGATGCGGCACGGCCGCGTCGTGGAACGCGGAGCCACCCGCACCCTGCTGCGGGAGCCGCAGGAGGAGTACACCCGCGCCCTGCTGGCCGCCGTGCCCAGGCCCGGCTGGAAGCCGACCAGGAGGAACACACAGTGAGCACGCTGATCAGGGCGTCGTTCGTCATCGGCTTCGACGGCGACGACCACGTCATCCACCGGGACGCGTGCGTCGTCTACGACGGCGACCGGATCGTCCACGTCGGACGTTCCTACGAAGGCCCGGTCGAGGAGGTGATCGACGCCGGTGAGGCGATCGTCGGGCCGGGCTTCATCGACCTGGACGCGCTGGCCGACATCGACCACGCCGTCCTCGACACCTGGCACGCCGACTCCAGCGGGCTGAACTGGTCGCACGACTACGCCGTCAACCGGCGCCGGGCCGTCTTCCCGCTGGAGGACACGCTCTTCATGCGGGAGTACGCGCTCACCCAGCTCATCCGCAACGGCGTCACCACGGCGATGCCGATCGCCGCCGAGACGCACAGCGCGTGGGCGGAGTCGTACGAGGAGCTGGCCGGTGTCGTGGAGATCGCCGGGCGGCTCGGCCTGCGCATGTACCTGGGGCCGTCCTACCGCTCCGGCGTGCCGGTCCTGCGCGCCGACGGCAGCCGGGACGTGCACTGGGAGCCCGGACTCGGTGAGCGGGGGCTCGCCGACGCGATCCGCTTCGTCCGGGACGTCGACGGCGCCCACGACGGCCGGATCCGGGGGGCGCTGCTGCCGTGCCGCATCGAGACCGTCACCCTCGACCTGCTGCGCGCCACCGCCCAGGCCGCGCAGGAGCTCGACTGCCTGGTGCGTCTGCACTGCATGCAGGGCCTGACGGAGCTGCGGCTGCTGCGCGAGTGGTACGACCGGCACCCCCTGGACGTGCTGGCCGAGGTCGGCCTGCTCGGCCCGCGGCTGCTGGTGCCGCACGCCCTGTACCTCGGCGACCCCGGCACGCCCTTCGAGGGCTCACCGGACCGGCTCGCGGCGCTGGCGGGGATCGTGCACTGCCCCCTCACCTTCGTCAGGTACGGCGACGCGCTGCGCGACTTCGACCGGTACCGGGCGGCCGGCGTGAACGTGGCGCTGGGCACCGACTCCTTCCCGCCCGACATGATCCGCAACATGGACTACGGCAACAACCTGGCCAAACTGGTCACCGGCCGGCTGGACGCGGGCTCGGCCGCCGACTACTACCGGGCCGCCACCCTGGGCGGCGCCCGCGCGCTGGGCCGCGACGACCTGGGCAGGCTCGCCCCCGGCGCCAAGGCCGACCTGGTCGTCGTGGACCTGTCCGGCCCGCGCACCGGCCCGGTCGACGACCCGATCAGGACGATGCTGATGAACTGCACGGGCGCCGACGTGTCCACCGTGGTGATCGACGGCCGGCCGGTGATGCGCGACCGGACGATCCCCGGCGTGGACGAGGAGTCGATGCGGCGGCGCGCGCAGACCTACTTCGAGACGATGAAGGCCGCCTACTCCGAGCGCGACCACCTGCGCCGGGACCCGTCGCTGCTGTTCCCGGCGTCCTTCCGCGTCGTCGGGGACGGCTCATGAGCGGCGCGGCCTTCGTCTCCGGGCTCGTCTCCGGGCTCGTCTCCGGGCTCGCCGCCGAGCTCGACGTCCGGCTCGCCGCCGCGGACGAGCGGCTGCGCACGGCCTACCCCGGGGAGCCGGCCACCCGGCAGCCGGTGCACACCGTGTACGTCCCGGCCGACCGCTACACGCCGGACACCGTACCGGCGTGGGGCCGGCGGGCGCTGGCGGCGCTGGCCGAGCACGGCGGGACCGCCACGGAGTTCGCCGACGCGCTCGGCCTGCCGCCGCGGACGGCGGCGGAGGTGTACGACCAGGTCCGGGCCAAGCTGGCCCACGAGCCGGTCGAGGACCTCAGGATCGACTTCGAGGACGGCTACGGCCACCGCCCGGACGCCGACGAGGACGCCGCCGCCAGGACCGCCGCGAGGGCCCTGGCCGAGGCCAGCGCCGCGGGCACCGGCTCGCCGTTCTGCGGGATCCGGTTCAAGAGCTTCGAGGCGCCGACCCGGCGGCGCGGCCTGCGCACCCTGGCGATCTTCCTGGAGACCCTCGGACCGCCGCCCGCCGGCTTCGTCGTCACGCTGCCGAAGGTGACCTCGGTCGAGCAGGTGGAGGCGATGGCGCTGGCCGCCGGACGGCTGGAGGCGGCGTACGGGCTGGCGAGCGGGAGCCTGCAGTTCGAGCTCCAGGTGGAGACGCCGCAGGCGATCCTGGGCGCGGACGGCGTCTCGCCGCTGCCGTCGATGATCCGCGCCTCGGCCGGGCGCTGCACGGGCCTGCACTACGGCACCTACGACTACTCGGCGGCGCTCGGGGTGTCGGCGGCGTACCAGAGCTCGGACCATCCGGTCGCCGACCATGCCAAGGCGGTGATGCAGGTCGCCGCCGCCGGCACCGGCGTACGCGTCTGCGACGGGTCGAGCAACGTGCTGCCGGTCGGCGATGGCGACGCCGTCCGCGCCGCCTGGCGGTCGCACGCAAGCTTGGTCCTGCGCGCCCTGGAGGGCGGCCTCCACCAGGGCTGGGACCTGCATCCGGCCCAGCTGCCGAGCCGGTACGCCGCCGTCCACTCCTTCTTCAGGGAGGGGCTGCCGGCCGCCGCGGCACGGCTGCGCGGCTATCTCCGGCGCGAGACGTCCGGCTTCCTGGACGAGCCGGCGACCGCCCGCGCGATGGCCGGGTTCCTCGCCCGCGGCCTCGACTGCGGCGCGATCGGCGCGGCCGAGCTGGGCGCCCTGGCCGGGGTCACGCCGTCCGAGCTGCGTGCCATGCGCGCCGGGACGGGGGGCTGACGTGCGCATCCTGATCGTGAACGTGAACACCACCCGGTCGATGACCGACACGATCCGCGCCCAGGCGGCGGCGCACGCCTCGCCGGGTGTCGAGATCGTCGCGCTCACCCCGTCGTTCGGGCCGGAGTCGGTGGAGGGGAACTTCGAGAGCTACCTGGCGGCGGTCGCCGTGATGGACCGGGTCGTCCGCTACGACGAGCCGTACGACGCGGTGATCCAGGCGGGGTACGGCGAGCACGGCCGCGAGGGGCTGCAGGAGCTGCTCGACGTCCCCGTGGTGGACATCACCGAGGCGGCCGCGCAGGTCGCGATGCTGATCGGGCGTACGTACTCGGTGGTCACCACGCTGGACCGGGCCGTGCCGCAGATCGAGGACCGGCTGCGGCTGGCCGGGCTGGCCGGCCGGTGCGCGTCGGTCAGGGCCAGCGGGCTGTCGGTCCTGGAGCTGGAGGAGGATCCCGGCCGGGCCGTCGAGGCGATCGTCGCCCAGGCCCGTGAGGCCGTCACCGGCGACCGGGCCGAGGTGATCTGCCTGGGATGCGGTGGAATGGCGGGACTCGACCGGAAGATCACCGCGGCCACCGGGGTGCCCGTCGTGGACGGCGTGGCCGCCGCGGTCGCCCTCGCCGAAGGGCTCGTCCGGCTCGGCCTCACCACGAGCAAGGTGCGCACCTACGGGACGCCGCGCCCCAAGACCGTGACCGGATGGCCGATCACCGGCGGCCCCGCGGCCGTCGCCCGGCCGGTCCGCGCGGGACGGCGCGGCCACGGAGGTGTCGCCTGATGGCCCGGCTGGACCTGCTGTTCAGGGCCCGTCGAGTGGTCACCGACGCCGGAGAGGCAGCCCGCAGCATCGGCGTGCGGGACGGGACGATCGTCGCGGTCGAGCCGCTGGAGGCCGACCTGGCGGCCGCCGAGGTCGTCCGGCTCGGCGACGACGAGGTGCTGCTGCCCGGCCTGGTGGACAGCCACGTGCACGTGAACGACCCCGGACGGACCGAGTGGGAGGGGTTCGCGAGCGCCACCCGGGCGGCCGCGGCCGGCGGCGTCACGACGATCGTCGACATGCCGCTGAACAGCGTCCCGCCCACCACCGACGCGGCCGCGCTGCGGGTGAAGCGGGCGACCGCCCGCGGCCAGGCGTACGTGGACGTCGGCTTCTGGGGCGGCGCGGTGCCGGGCAACCTGCGCGAGCTGCGCGGCCTGCACGACGCGGGCGTGTTCGGGTTCAAGAGCTTCCTGCTGCACTCGGGCGTGCCGGAGTTCCCTCCCCTGGAGCCGGCCGAGCTGGCGGACGCGCTCCGCGAGCTGCGGGCGTTCGACGCGTTGATGATCGTGCACGCCGAGGACCCGCACGTGATCGACCACGCGCCGCCCGCACGCGGCGCGAGCTACCGCGACTTCCTGCGCTCCCGCCCGCGCGGCGCGGAGAACCTCGCGGTCGCGCACGTCATCGAGCTGGCCCGGCGGACCGGCTGCCGGGTACACATTCTGCACCTGTCCAGCTCGGACGCGCTGCCGATGATCCGCTCGGCCCGGGACGACGGCGTGCGGATCACTGTGGAGACCTGCCCGCACTACCTGACGTTCAGCGCCGAGGAGATCGCCGAAGGGGCCACCCCGTTCAAGTGCTGCCCGCCGATCCGCGAGGCGGCCAACCGGGAGTCGCTCTGGCGGGGGCTCGCCGACGGCACGATCGACTGCGTGGTCTCCGACCACTCGCCGTGCACGCCGGAGCTCAAGCGGCTCGACACCGGCGACTTCGGCCTCGCCTGGGGCGGCATCGCGTCGCTGCAGCTCGGCCTGCCCGCCGTGTGGACCGAGGCCAGACGCCGCGGCCACCCGCTGACCGACGTGGCGCGCTGGATGGCCGGACGCCCCGCGCAGGTGGCCGGGTTGTCCGGCAAGGGCCGGATCGCGCCGGGCCACCAGGCCGACCTGTGCGTGTTCGCGCCCGACGAGACGTTCGTGGCCGACCAGGACCGGCTGCACCACCGCAACCCCGTGACGCCCTACCACGGCCGCACGCTGGCCGGCGTGGTCCGCGCGAGCTGGCTGCGCGGCGAACGCGTCGACATCGACGGCCCGCCGCGCGGCCGGCTGCTCAACCGAGGAGCAGCATGACCTTCACCCATTTTCCGGACCTGGCCTCGCGCGCGCTGGCCGGCAGCGTCGTGTACGCCAACGACGAGCTGTTCGCCGAGCGGGAGAACCTGATCAAACCCGGTCCCGCGACGTTCTCGACGGAGGACTTCGGCCACAAGGGCAAGGTGTACGACGGCTGGGAGACCCGTCGCAGGCGCGAGCCGGGGAACGACTACGCGATCGTCCGGCTCGGCGTCCCCGGCGTGGTGCGCGGGGTGGTGATCGACACCGCCTGGTTCAGGGGCAACTACCCGCCGTACGCCTCGGTGGAGGCGACCAGTGTCGAGGGCGTGCCGTCACCGGCCGAGCTGGAGCGGGCGAACTGGGAGACGATCGTCGGGAAGAGCACGATCCGGGGCGACGCCGAGAACGCGTTCGAGGTCGCGGACCGGCGGCGCTGGACGCACGTGCGCCTCAGCATCTACCCCGACGGCGGGGTGGCCCGGTTCCGGGTGCACGGCGAGCCGGTGCCCGACCCGCGCCTCCTGGACGGCACGATCGACCTGGCCGCGCTGGAGCACGGCGGGGACGTGGTCGCCTGCTCCGACACCTTCTACTCCTCCCCGGTGCAGCTGCTGCTGCCCGGCCGGGCCCGGATCATGGGCGACGGCTGGGAGAACGCCCGCCGCCGCGACGGCGGCAACGACCACGTGACGGTCAGGCTGGCGGGCCGCGGGCGGGTGCGCCGGGTGGAGATCGACACGTCGTACTTCGTCGGCAACGCGGCCGGCTGGGCCTCGCTGAGCGGAACCGACGCGAGCGATCCGAACGCAGGCCATCCGGACGCGGGCCATCCGGGCGCGGGCGCGGAGTGGTTCGAGCTGATCCCGAAGACCCGGTTGCAGCCGGACACCCGGCACTTCCTGCGCCCGGTGTCGTCCGCGCCCGTGACGCACGTCCGCCTCGACGTCTTCCCCGACGGCGGCCTGGCCCGGCTCCGGGTGCACGGCGAGCTGGACGCCGACGCCCACCGGGCGGCCGTGCTGCGCTGGCTCGACCTGCTGCCGGCCGGGCACGCCGTCGAGGTGCTGCGCGGGGCCGGCGTGCCCGGCAGGACCGCCGAGGAGCTCGTCGGCCGCCGGCCGTTCGCCGACGGCGACGTGCTGCCTCCGGCGCTGCTCCTGCCGGTGGGGCCGCCCCTCTGACCTTGAGGTCTATTCGGGCGGCGCGCCGAACACGTACGAGCCGGGGGCGTCCGGGTCGTCGCCGGCCCAGAACTCGGTCCAGTGGCGGCGGAACTCCTCGCGCGACAGGTGGCCGTCGCCGTCCAGGTCGAGGCGGGGGAAGATCTCGTCGGTCGACGACGGCGCGCCGTTCCACGTCTCGATCAGCGCGCCGTACTCCGAGCGGGAGATGAGGCCGTCGCCGTTGAGGTCGATGGCCTCGAACATCGCGTCGGCGGTGCCGGTGACCGCGTCGGTCATGTCGCCGAGCACGTCGACCACGCTGAGCACCTGGTCGAGGGAGACGCCGGCGTCGCCGCCGGAGGCGGCCCGGAGCACCGGCCACCAGCCGGTCATGACGGAGGTCAGCCGCTCGGGGTCGGCCGGCCCCGCGACGGCCGACCAGCGGTGGGCGAGCGCCTGGAAGTCGGCCTGGGTCAGCCGGCCGTCGCCGTCGACGTCCATCGCCCGGAAGACGCCGCCGACCTTCTTCCGCTGGAACTCACTGGCCACATCTGCCTCCACTCCTCGGGAAGCCTCAATGCTGTCGAGTGATCACTTATCGTGACCATAGTCGTTTGAGTGACTAATCCGTTACGTAGTGTGGGGGTCAGGTGAAGTCGGCGCAACGGGCCTGCCCCTTGCCCGGCACGGTCACCCGTACGTCGTCCACCTGCACGCCGCGCTCGACGGCGGTGGCGGCGGCGATCGTGCAGACGAGCTGCCCGGTCGCCATCCGCGGCAGACGGGACGCCGGCGCCCCCAGGACGAACGCGTCGCCGGTCGCCCGGACGGCCAGGCCCTTCGGCAGGCCGGTGTCGAAGCCGCGCTCGCGTTCCCCCGAGGTGGGGCCGCCGGTCAGCAGCACGACGGCTTCGGCGGCCGGCAGCGGGCCCTCCGGGCGGGTGACGGGCACGAGCCGGCCGTGCCGCACGAAGTACAGGCTGGTGCCCTGGACGAAGCCGCGGGGCGCCTCTCCGGCGCGGATCACGTCGGTGGGGCCGACTCCGCAGGCCGTGCAGACGGTCAGGATCAGGGCCAGCGGCCAGGCTCTCACGGACGGTTCCTCGGCAGGGTGAGGGTGAAGACGGCGCCAGGACCGGGGGCGACGGTGAGGTCACCGCCGTGCAGCAGGGCGTTCTCGCGGGCGATGGCCAGGCCGAGGCCGCTGCCTTCGGAGCGGGCGCGCGCGACGTCGGCCTTGTAGAAGCGCTCGAAGACGTGCGGGAGCACGTCGGCGGGCAGGCCGGGCCCCTGGTCGGAGACCTCGACGGCGACCGTCCGGCCGGTGGCGCGCACCCGGACGGCGACGGGCGGCGCGCCGTGCCGCAGCGCGTTGCCGACGAGGTTGGCGACGATGACGTCCAGGCGGCGCGGGTCGAGGGGAACGCGGACGTCCGGGGACGACAGGTCCGCGACGACGTCGGAGCTCCAGCCGCGGGACCGCAGGCAGGCCGCGACGGCGGCGCCGACGTCCACGTCGTTGAGGTTGAGCGCGGCGGCTCCGGCGTCGAAGCGGGAGATCTCCATCAGGTCGTCGACGAGCGTGCTGAGCCGGGCGACCTCGGCGGTGATCAGCCGGGCGGCGGTTCCGGCGTCGGCGTCCAGCCGGGCGGCGCCCGCTTCCAGGACGTCGGTGACGGCGGTGGCGGCGGCCAGCGGCGTGCGCAGCTCGTGGGAGACGTCCGCGACGAACTGCCGTGACCTGGCCTCCATCTCGCGCAGCTCGCCGACCGAACGTTCCAGCGCGGCGGCCGTCTCGTTGAAGCGTCCGGCCAGCCGGGCCAGCTCGTCGCCGCCGTGCACGGGCAGGCGGGTCTCCAGCCGTCCCTCGCCCAGCTGCCGGGCCGCCCGGTCCAGGTCGGCGACCGGCCGCAGGACGCCGCGCGCGGCCAGCAGCCCGGCCAGCACCGCCAGCAGCACGACGGGCACGGCCGCCGCCTGCGCGGCGCGCAGCACGGCCGTCTCGTCGGAGGCGGCCTGCCCGAGCGACTCGACGAGGTAGACGCTGATCCCCGACGGCGTGCCGCCGGCGCGGAGCATGACCCTGCCGCCGGCCACGAGGTACGGCACGCCGTCGCGCTCCACCCGCTGCCAGGCCAGCTCCGGCCACCGCAGGACGGTCGCGCGCAGCTCGGCGGTGACGCGCGCGTCGCCCGGCACGGCGCCGTCCCTGACGACGTAGACCTTGCGGTCGCCGATCTCCAGGTCCTCGGCCAGCTGGGCCAGTTCCTCGTCGCCGGCGGGCAGCGCCACGTCGCGGGACAGCAGCAGCACCCGGTTCCTGAAGTCCTTCAGCGACCGGTCCTGCGCTCCGGCCAGCAGGTTGGTGCGCGCCTTGTAGTACGTCAGCCCCGCGGCCCCCACCGCGCTCAGCCCGCCCACCAGCACGAACGTGATCACCAGCCGGACCCGCAACCCCCGCAGCCAGTTCATACCGGCCCGAAGCGGTAACCGAATCCGCGCACGGTCTGCACGTACCTCGGCTCGGCGGGCACGTCCTCGATCTTGGACCGCAGCCGCTGCACGCAGGCGTCCACCAGCCGCGAGTCGCCCAGGTAGTCGTGCTCCCACACCGACTCCAGCAACTGCTGCCTGCTGAAGACCTGGCCCGGCGTGGCCGACAGGTGCAGCAGCAGCCGCAACTCCATCGGCGGCAGCGCGACCTCCCGGCCGTTCCTGCTCACGGTGAGGGAGGCGCGGTCCACGCACAACCCGCCGTACCTCTCCACGGGCGAGGGCACACCGTCCGTACGGCGCAGCACCGCCCTGATCCGGGCCTCCAGGACCTGCGGGCGCACCGGCTTGACCACGTAGTCGTCCGCGCCCGCCTCCAGCCCGCCGACCACGTCGAAGTCGTCGCCCCGCGCGCTCAGCATCACGATCGAGGTGGACGTGGTCGCGCGGATGCGACGGCACACCTCGAACCCGTCGATGCCGGGCAGCATGAGGTCGAGCACCACCACGTCGGGGGCGAAGCGGGCCAGCCGTGCCAGCCCGTCCTCCCCGGACGCCGCCGACCGCACCTCGTGGTCCCGGCCCTTGAGGGCGAGTGTCAGAGCGTCCCTGACGTGGGGATCGTCCTCGATCAGCAAGACACGGGCCATGCGTTCCAGTATCGGCGGCCTGGCGTGCCGGTTTGTGCGCCTTCGGAAGCTATTACACGTTCATGACATGGAGCGGACGGGCTCCTCACAACGGCCGGCCACGGTGTTGACCGCCAGCCGAACCCATTGGAGGAAACCGTGTTGATCAGCAAGCGGCGTCTCGCCGTCCTGGCCGCCCTGCCCGTCCTGGCCCTGAGCGCGGCGTGCGGGACGCAGAGCTTCGCCAGCTCGTCCAGCCCCGCGCCCGACTCCGGCAAGCCCAGCTGGCACGAGACCGCGGTGAAGTTCGCCGGATGCATGCGGGAGAACGGGGTCGACATCCCGGACCCGGTCAAGGGCCAGGACCTCGACACCAGCGCCGTCAGCAAGGTCACCCAGGCCAAGCTCGACGCCGCCATGAAGGCGTGCAAGGAGTGGGACTCGACGCTGCTCGGCGGCTCCGAGCCGGCCACGCCGGAGGAGGACGCCAAGTTCGCCGCGTGGGCGCAGTGTCTGCGCAAGGGCGGCGTCTGGCAGCCCGTCACCAAGGGCGAGGAGATGCCGGCGGGGTTCAAGCGGGTCAAGCCCGGCTCGGCCGCCGAGAAGCAGGTCTTCGAGGGCTGCGACCTGCTCCGGCCGGCCGCCCCTTACGAGGAGAACTAGCCACCCCGCACCCCGCCAGGCCATGCCCTTCTCTCTGCTGGATGAGGGGAGGGTTGGCGGGGCTTCGGGCCGGCCGCGGCTCCTGGCGTCAGGAGCCGCGGCCGGCCGTTCCCCACCGGGCCGGGCCCGGTGTCCGGCCGGTCACGGGGGCTAGGCTGGGCGCATGGGTCATGCGAAGACGTCGTTCGTCTGCCTGCCGTGCCGGGCCTCGTACAAGCAGCCCTACCCGCTGCCCGGCGACCGGGGCCGGTCGTGCCCGCGCTGCGGCGAGCCGCTGATCCACGTGGGCTCCGCCTTCGCGGCTCCCCGGCGGCGCGACACCGCGGCCTGGCGGGTGCTGTCGCTGCTGCTGCACGCGGGCGTCGGCTTCCACAAGAGTTGCTGCGGCGGGCCCGGCTACCGGCCGCGCACGCTCGGCGAGGCCCGCGCGCGGATGGCGCACGCCCGGGCCGCCGGAGAGCCGTTCGCCAAGGCCCTGACGCGTCCCGAACTGCCCTAGGACGGCCCGCATGACCATCGACGTCCGGACGCTGCTGCCCGTCGCCGAGGCGGCCGCGTCGATCGCCGGCGAGATCATCACCACCCGGGCTCCCGGCGTCGTCACCGCCAAGGGCGACCGCGACATGGCTACCGAGGTCGATTTCGCCGTCGAGCACGCCGTACGGCGGGCGTCGTCATCGCCTGCGAGGCCGGGGCCGTGGTGGTCGACCTCGACGGCAGCCCCCACGACATGACCTCCCGGGCGACCATCGCGACGAGCCCCGCCCTCGCCGCCGACCTGCTGAAACTCCTCACCGCCGCCCTCTCCCACGCTTCGGAGTAGGTCCGTCCGGTCCGGGGCACCGCGTCAGCCGCCGGCGCGGCCCTGGGCTCCGTGGGCCGCGTACAGGACGCCGAGCTCCCGCTCGATCTCCGTACGCACCGGGTCGTGTCGCGGGCCGAGGGCGTATCGCGGGTCGGTCCAGTTGCCGGGCGGATACAGCCACACCGGCCGGCCGACCAGCTCGGCCGGTTCCCACTCGTACCGCGGCCAGACGTGCGCGTGCAGGAAGGGGTCGGTGTTGCCGAGGATCTCCAGGTTCACCCGCCGGAACGCCGGGTCCAGCGCGCCGCAGGCCCGCTCGACCGCCTCACCGAGCAGCTCCATGTCCGACAGGAAGGCCATCCGCCTGGCCCGGGGCAGGTCGGACAGCCGTTGCACGCCGGGCTCGTCCGCCAGGAGAACCGAGTATCCCGGCAGGAACTGAGTGTCACCGATCACGGCGAAGCCGGCGTCCAGCCGCCTGAGCACCATGGGATTCCGCCCCGCCAACGCACTACCGACCCTGTCCTGCCGCCAGTCACCACTCATGATCCCGACCCTACACACGAGCCCCCGCGGATCCGCGGGGGCTCAGGCCTCTCCTACGGCAGGACGATCGAGCCGCTCCACTGGGTGACCGCGTCGGAGTAGACCGCGCGCAGTTCGCCGTCGAAGTAGGGCGAGAAGCTCTTGTCGTAGCGCAGGTCGCCGTCGGTGTCGGCGACGCTGATGGTGATCGCGTTGAGGTAGCCCGCACGGCTGGTCTTGTCGTAGCGCAGCAGCCAGGAGGAGCCGAGGGAGCCTTCACCGGGGAACGGGGAATCGACGGCGGTGAGTTCCTCGGCCTTCAGGCTGGGCGCCTGGGCGGCGGACGTGCGTCCCGAGAAGGTTTCCAGGGTGTCGCCCGTCTGCGGGTGGGAGCCGTCCGGGTGGACGCCGGCCGGGAAGCCGAAGACGTCGACCGAGGAGTCGAGCGGCTGGTTCCAGGTCAGGCCCTGTCCCCCGACCTGGTCGACCAGCCTGCCTGCGTCGGTCAGCTCGCCCGCGGGAGAGGAGGTGACGCCGTTGTAGACGGTGACGAAGGCGTAGTCGCGGTCGTAGTCGCCGTACGCGGGGAAGTCGAAGTGGGTGAAGAGCTGCTTTCCGACGTAGAGGCCGGACGGAGCGGTGCTGGCGGAGTATCCGGGGACGAAGACCCACTTGCCGAGACCCCCGCCGTACTGCTGTTCGTAGGCGCAGTGGCCGGCGGTGGCCACGAGGTTGCGGTACTGCGACTGCATGGCGGTGCCGGTGCACCAGTGCGGCAGGCCGTCGGGGCCGACGAAGAACACCTTGCCCGTGCCGGCGGGCCCCTTGCCGGCGCTTGGGGCGCCGCCGGGCGGGAGCACGGGCGGGACGGTGCCGGGCTTGCCGTCGGCAGTGGCCGAACCGCTGAGGATGACCTCGTCGATGTCGGTCTGGACGGCGTAGGGGGTGGCGTTCGCCAGGTTGGCGCCGCCGTTGCCCAGCCAGAACGTGGCCACCTCGACAGCGGACGTCTGCGTGACCGTCAACGGGTAGCTCGCCGTGCCGACCGATCCGGCGGCGGGCGCGGCCATGAGGCCGGAAACCAGGAGGCCGGTGGCCAACACGCCCAGCGTTGTCTTCATCTGGCCCTCTCCACTCTGCTCGGGGGGTTACGGCTTTTCGAACATACGATCGCCGTCGAGGGCCGACGCTACCCGCCGGACTAAAGATGATCAACACTTTCAACAGCCGGCTGTCAACACGGCCCCTGCGCACGAGCGCCTGGCGGGCCGGGGACAATCGCCGGATGGAAGATGATCTGCCGTCTCAGCACCTCTCCGACGCGGGCATGGCCGTCGTTGCCGGAATCATGGTGTTCCTGATTCTGCTGCCCACCATCGTCTGGATCACCTTGGTGATGCTGCACGGCCGCAAGTAGGGCGGTCAGAGGGTGGCGTGGAGGTGGGAGAGCATCGTGCGGGGCGGGCGGCCGAGGATGTTCTCCAGGTCGGGGGTCTGCCTCTCCAGGGCGCCGGCGCGGATCCGGGCGTTCAGCCAGGCCATCGGGCCGGGGGCGGCGTCGGGGACCTCGCGGTAGGGCACGCCCAGCGCCCGCGCCACCTCCGGGTGGGTCCACAGCGGGCCGGTGAAGTCGTAGGCGCGGCCCTCGTGGCCCTCGCCGGTCAGTACGTCGGCCGCCGCCTGCGCCAGGTCGGACCGGAACGCGGTGTTCAGGCCGCGCCCTCCACCGCTCCCGGTCAGCTCGCCGCCCGAGACGCGGGGGACGAACGCGTCGCTGTAGAAGGGGTGGCGCAGGATCGTGTACGGCAGGCCGCTGCGCAGGAGGGCCTGCTCGGTGGCGTGGTGGGCCTCGGTCATGCCGGTGGCGACGGTGTCGGCGTCCAGGAAGCTGGTGTAGACGACGGCGCCGACGCCCACGTCCGCGGCGGCGGCGAGGGCGGCCAGGTGGTGGCCGATCCGGCGGCCGGGGTCGAGCTCCGGCGACGAGATCAGGAGCAGGCGGGCGGCGCCCTCGAACGCCGTGCGCAGGCTCGCCGGGTCGTCGTAGTCGCCCCGCCGCACCGGTACGCCCTCGGGCGCGCGGGCGGGATCGCGTACGGCGGCGACGACGTCCGCCCTGGTGCGCAGCCGGTCGATGACGAGACGGCCGAGCGCGCCCGACGCCGCCGAGATGACGATCATGAAGCTCCCTCTGATCGAGATGGGTGCTCAAAGTGAACTGCCGGGACGTCCGGCGACGCCACCGGTTTTCGCCGGGGCGGGCGCACGAGGGGCCCAGAGGAGCATTTCCGGAGAAGACCGCCCAGGTCACCCGGGTTAGCGTGATCGTGGACCTCTGGAGAGAACATGGACGAGCTCATCACGTACGGCAAATGGGCGTCGGTGCGCGGCTCGCTCAAGGCGGCCACCGACCGGTTCGCGAAGCTGGTCTCCATCGTCGATCCCCACGCCATGGCGACCAGGGAGTGGACCGTCGCCGAGACCGCGGCCCACGTCACCGCGATCGCCTCGCTCTACACCTGCGTGGTGCGCGGCGACGTGACCACACCGTTCCCGGAGCTGGCCGAGCCGATACTCGGGGCCAACGTCGACACGGTGAGCGCCCTGAACGAGCTGGCGTTCGAGCACTTCCCCGAGCGTGACCCGGCCGTCCTGGCCGAGCGGCTGCGCGGCGACGTCCGGGAGATCCTGCGCGCCGGCGCCGAGGTCGATCCGGCGACCCCGGTCCCCTGGCTGGGCGACGCGCGGGTGCCCGTCGCGGGCGTGCTGGCCCACCTGCTGAACGAGCTGCTGCTGCACGGCTGGGACATCGCCCGCGCGACCCGTACCCCCTGGTCGGTGCCCGCGCGGGACGCCGGCCTGTTCTTCGACCTGTTCCTCATCGGGATGATCAGGAACGACTACGGACGCCTGATGGACACCGGGACGCCCGCCCCGCCCCGCCGGATCACCGTCGGTTTCCACTCCGCGCACACCGCGCCGGCGGCGCTGGTGCTGGACCACGGGCGGGTGTCGGTGGCCGAGATGGGGCCGCAGGTGGACGCGCACGTGCGGTTCGACCCGGCGGCGCTGAACCTGTTGCTGTTCGGCCGGATGTCCAGGACGCGGGCCGCGCTCACGGGCAGGGTGGCGGTCTGGGGGCGGCGTCCGTGGCTGCTGCCGGCCTTTCTGCGGTTCGTACGCCTGCCCACGACGACGGTCCCGCGCTCGCGCGCCGAGTCCATACAGGTGTGAACGCCACAAAGTATTCACCCAGTGGGCGCATACTGGAGGAGATGAAGCGAGCCAGCGGCGATTCTCGTCGTCACCTGCCCACAAGTCCCTTCAAACCGCCGCCTCCGGCGCCACCCGCGGAGCAGTTCGACATGCACGACCGGGTGAGCCACGACCGATTCGGCCTCGGTGTCGTCATCGGTGTGGAGGACGACGTCGCCGTTCTGGTCGACTTCGGATCCCGGCAGGAACGGATCACGACGCCGTTCAACAAGCTGTACAAACTCTGAGAGCCGGTCCGCGACGCCCGTGTGCCCCGAGGGCCGCATGGGCGGGACCGACGCGCGCCGGGCCCGGCTGAGGGCGCCGGGTTCAGTGACTCACGGGGACAGAAGCTCGTGGGTCAATGGCTCATGAGGTCAGTGGCCCGCGGAGTCAGTGGCCCGCGGAGTCAGTGGCCCGCGGAGTCAGTGGCCCGCGGAAGTGGGGTCGGCGGTTCAGGGGGTGACGATGGCGAAGTCGGGGGCCGGTGAGTCGAGCACGGCGACCAGCCGCTGGAGCGCCGTGATGTCGCCCTCCCGCTCCACCCCCTCCACGCCCTTCCCGGCCAGCAGGCCGAGCAGCTGCGCCCTGGTGAGGCGGAGCGTGAGGTCCACGGGCTCCTCCGGCGGGTTCAGCCGCTGGACGAGCACGCCGTTGGACAGCGTGGTGCGGTACAGCTCCCCCAGGTCCGTCAGGTGCCAGTCGATCGACAGGCTCTCGTGCCAGGCCCTGGGGCCGTCCACGCGGATGGCGAGGGAGTCGAAGATCTGCTCCACGGTCAGGGCCGCGACCAGGTCGGGCGAGGTGGTGGTGACGCGGGTGGGCGCGATGCCGTCGGTCAGCTCCATGGCCCCGGTCAGGTACGAGTTGCGCCACGTCCCGTTCTCCGCGCCCTGGCCGAGCCGGGTGTAGACCTCGGCCAGCAGGTCCCTGGCCGCCTTGTTGCCCTCGTCGGCGAAGACGGCGTGGTTCAGCAGCTGGACGGCGAAGCGCAGGTCGTTCTCCTCGATGTAGCGGCGGGCGAAGGCCACGACGGCCGCGCCGCCGCCCATGCACTCGACGTACCGGATCGCGCTCTCCCTGGGCGGGTGCTCCCACAGGTGGGCGGGGTTGCCGTCGTACCAGCCGAGGTAGCGCTGGTAGACGGCCTTGACGTTGTGGCTGACCGAGCCGTAGTAGCCGTGGGTGTGCCAGACCTGTTCCAGCGCGGGCGGCACCCGCATCTGCTCGGCGATCTCGGCGCCGGTCAGGCCCTTGTTGAGCAGGCGCAGCGTCTGGTCGTGCAGGTAGGCGTACAGGTCCCGCTGCTCCTGGAGGAACCGGACGATGTTGCTCCTTCCCCAGGTCGGCCAGTGGTGGGAGGCGAAGGCGACCTCGGCCCGCTCGGCGAGCAGCGTGAGGGTCTCCGACAGGTAGCGGGCCCAGACGCGGGCGTCGCGCACCTGGGCGCCGCGCAGCGTGAGGATGTTGTGCAGGTTGTGGGTGGCGTTCTCGGCCAGGCACAGGGCGCCGCGGTCGGGGAAGAGGAAGTTCATCTCGGCGGGGGCCTCGGTGCCGGGGGTGAGCTGGAAGACGATCCGCACCCCGTCCACGATCTCCTCCTGGCCGGTGCGGCTGACGTCCACGGTGGGCGGGATGAGGGACGTGGTGCCGGTCGAGGACGTCATGCCGAGGCCGCAGCCGATCTGGCCGTCCGGGGCGTGCGGCAGGGCGAGGCCGAACATGTAGCCGGCGCGGCGGTTCATGGCGGGGCCGGCGTAGACGTTCTCGGAGACCGCGTGGTCCATGAAGCCGGCGGGGGCCAGGATCGGCACGTTGCCGTCGGTGACGCCGCGTACGCCGCCGAAGTGGTCGACGTGGCTGTGGGTGTAGACGACGCCGGTGACCGGCCGGTCGCCGCGGTGGCGGCGGTAGAGCGCGAGCGCGGCGGCGGCGCACTCGGTGGAGACCAGCGGGTCGATGACGATGACGCCGATGCCGCCCTCGACCAGGGTCATGTTCGACAGGTCCAGGCCGCGTACCTGGTAGATGCCGTCGGCGACCTCGTACAGGCCCTGTTTGGCGCAGAGCTGGCTCTGCCGCCACAGGCTGGGATGGGCGGTCTCGGGGCATTCGGCGTTGAGGAATGCGTAGGAGTCGTTGTCCCAGACGACCTCGCCGCTTCTCGACGTGACCACGGCGGGGGTCAACTTCGCGATGAAGCCGCGATCAGCGTCCTCGAAGTCGCCCGTGTCATGAAATGGAAGGTCTGCCATGTCTGCTCGCATGCCCCTGAATGGACGCTCGTAGCTCAATAACCAGCCCCAATAGCATGAAACTCGGGCAATAAGGACAGGGAGCGGCGGCGTAGCGGCGCGGACGGTGTGATTGGGTGGTCCCAGACTGATCTATCGGGGGTGGTCATGGAAGCCTGCGTGTTCGACCTCGACGGCGTGCTCGTCGACTCCGAACCCGTCTGGGAGCAGGTGCGGCGCGCCTTCGTCGCCGACCACGGCGGCACCTGGCAGCCCGACACGCAGTCCAGGCTGATGGGCATGAGCACCGGCGAGTGGGCGGCCTACCTGCACGAGCTGGGGGTGCGCCTGACGCCCGACGAGATCGCCGCCGGCGTGATCGACCAGATGGCCGAGCGCTACCAGGACGGCGTGCCGCTGCTGCCGGGCGCCCGCGAGGCCGTGCGCCGGCTGGCCGGGCGGTTCACCCTCGGCCTGGCCAGTTCGTCGCCGCGGCGGCTGATCGACGTGGTGCTCGACGCGGCCGAGCTGCGCGAGTACTTCGTGACCACGGTCTCCACGGAGGAGGTCGCGCGCGGCAAGCCCGCCCCCGACGGCTACCTGGAGGCGGCCCGGCGGCTGGAGATCTACCCGAAGGACTGCGTGGCGGTCGAGGACTCCAGCAACGGGCTGCGTTCGGCGCACGCGGCCGGCATGCGGGTGATCGCCGTGCCGCACCCCGGCTACCCGCCCGACGACGACGCCCTGGCGCTGGCCTGGCAGGTCCTGCCCGACCTCGACGCGCTCACGGTCGAGGCGCTGACGTGACGACCGACGGCATAGGCGTCCGCCTCCGGACGCCGTCCGACCTGGACGCCTGCGCCGACGCCCTGGCCCTGGTGCACGCCGCCGACCGCTACCCCGTCGACTGGCCGGCCGACCCCCAGGGCTGGCTGACCCCTGGCGACCTCCTGCGCGCGTGGGTGGCGGTCGAGGAGGGCCGGGTGCTCGGCCACGTCGGCCTGGCAGGCGCCGCCGAGGGCCCGCAGGTCACCCGGCTCTTCGTGGTGCCCGCCGCCCGGGGCCGCGGGCTGGCCGCCGTCCTGCTGGACACCGTGCGGCAGGCCGCCGGGAGGCCCGTCCTGCTGGAGGTCTCCGACGAGGGCCGGGCGGCCGTCGCGCTCTACGAGCGGCTGGGCTGGCGCCGCGTCGCCAGCACCCGCGCGCGGTGGCTCAACGCCGCGGGCGAACCCGCCCTGCTCCACCACTACGTGAGCCCGTGAAGCTATCCTTTGGGAATCGTGCGAGACATCACGGTATTTTCTGGCAGCGCCCACCCCGAGCTGGCTGAGGAGATCTGCTCCCATCTCGGCACCCCGCTCCACCCCGTCAAGGTCGCCCGCTTCGCCAACGACGCGCTTGAGGTGCAGCTCCAGGCGAACTGCCGCGAGCGCGACGTGTTCCTCATCCAGCCCCTGGTGCCGCCGACGCAGGAGAACCTGGTCGAGCTGCTGCTCATGATCGACGCGGCGCGCGGCGCCTCCGCGGCCAGGACGACCGTGGTCCTGCCTCATTACGCCTACGCCAGATCAGACAAGAAGGACGCGCCCCGCATCTCCATCGGCGCCCGCCTGGTCGCCGACCTGATGGTGGCCGCGGGCGCGAACCGGGTGCTGGCCATGACGCTGCACTCGCCACAGGTGCACGGCTTCTTCAGCGTGCCGGTCGACCACCTGCACGCGCTGCGCGAGCTGGCCGCGCACTTCCGCCGCCACGACCTGTCGAACACCGTCGTCGTCTCCCCCGACCTGGGCAACGCCAAGGAGGCCGCGCACTTCGCCCGGCTGCTGGGCACCGGCGTCGCGATGGGCGCCAAGCAGCGCTTCGCCGACGACCGCGTGGTGATCAGCTCGGTCATCGGCGAGGTCGCCGGCAAGGACGTGATCATCCTGGACGACGAGATCGCCAAGGGCAGCACGGTCATCGAGCTGCTCGGCCGGCTGCGCGAGCAGGGCGTCAACTCCGTCCGGGTGGCGTGCACGCACGGGCTGTTCGCGGGCGGGGCGATCGAGCGGCTCAGCGCGTTCCCCGAGGTCCTGGAGATCGTCTGCACGAACACCGTGCCGCCGCCCAAGCCGAGTGACAAGCTGACCGTGTTGTCGATCGCGCCGGCGCTGGCCGAGGCGATGCGCCGGATCCACGACGGCGAGTCGGTGAGCGCTCTGTTCAGCACGTCCTGACGGCCCGCCCGGTGATCTTCCGGGACGGCCGGGAATGGATCATAGTGGACATCATGCATGCGGCCACAGACGACCTGCTCCGACGGTTCCGAGACGGCGTGGGCGAGATCGTGCCCCTGGTGTCGCTGTGGGCGCACGGCTCGCTGGGCGCCGGCGACTACCAGCCG
This sequence comes from Nonomuraea sp. NPDC049624, assembly GCF_040675255.1. Classification (NCBI taxonomy): domain Bacteria; kingdom Bacillati; phylum Actinomycetota; class Actinomycetes; order Streptosporangiales; family Streptosporangiaceae; genus Nonomuraea; species Nonomuraea sp. NPDC049624. The sequence continues at coordinate 198,014 of NZ_JBFAOR010000001.1, forward strand.
GGGCGCAGCGACCTCGACCTGATCGCGGTGGTCGAGACGCCGGTCACGATGGAGCAGTGGCGCCGGATCAAGGGGCTGCACCGCGGGCTCGGCCTGCCGCTCGCCGACCTCCTCCACTGCTCCTACCTGCCGCTGGAGGAGCTGGCCGACCCGCGGGTCGAGCACGTGACGTGGGCCCACGAGCAGATCTACCGCCGCCCGGTGACGGCGGTGACCCGCCGCGAGCTGCACACGGCCCCGCTCGTGCTGCACGGGCCGCCGCCCGCCGAGCTGCTGCCGGCCGTCTCCGACGCCGTGCTGGCCGACTTCGTCCGTACGGACCTGCGCGAGTACTGGCTGGACAAGACCCGAGGGCGGCGGCGCTGGCTGCGGGACGTCTGGGTGGACCTCGGCGTGCTGACCGTCGCCAGGGCCTCGGTCACGCTGCGGGAGGGCCGGTTGATCACCAAGCGGGAGGCCCTGGACGTGCTGGCCGGGATGGGCGCGCCGGAGGTCGTCCTGGCCGACGTGCGCGCCCGCCGGTACGGCACGCCGCGCCCGGCGCTGAGCCGCTTCAGAAGGGGCCGGCTGACCCGCGCCTTCGTCCGGTCGGCCATCGGGAAGGTGCTCGCGGAGGGCCCCGGCGAGACCTGAGCCCGCCCCCGTCTCATTGGACAGGACAGTCGCCCCCCGCGGATCGCCGGGGGATAGTCTTGGCCCCGAGTTACCACCTGAACCGGGGAAAGGGCGGCAAATGGGGGAGATCAGGCAGTCCTATCTGGTGGCCGCGTCGTCGGCGATGTCGCTGCTGCGTGACCCGGCCGTGCGGGCGGCGTGGGACAAGCCCAGCGCGCTGACCGAGTTCAGCGTCGCGGGCCTGGCCGGGCACCTGGCCCACCAGATCGTCAGGGTCACCGACGTGCTGGACTCCGGTGAGGAGCCCGGGGCGCCGATCCCGCTGATCGAGCACTACACGAGGTCGCCGTGGGTGCAGGCCGGCCTCGACCACGAGAGCAACGTCAGCGTCCGGGTGGGCGGCCAGGCGGCCGCCGCGGACGGGCACGCCGCGCTCGTCGAGCGCACGCAGGCGCTGCTGGACCGGCTGCTGGCCGAGCTGCCCGCCGAGCCGGCGGACCGGGTCGTGCGGCTGCCGTGGACCGGCTGGTCGCTGCGGCTCGACGACTTCCTGCTCACCAGGGTGATGGAGCTGGTCGTGCACTCCGACGACCTGGCCGCCAGCGTGGGCGTCGAGACGCCGGAGCTGCCGCCGTCGATCAACGAGCCGGTCGTGGAGCTGCTGGCCCGCCTGGCGGTGCACCGGCACGGCGCGACCGCCGTCATCCGCACCCTGAGCAGGGCCGAACGCGCCCCCGCCACGATAAGCGCCTTCTAGCCCCCGGCCCGTTTCACGACCCGGCCACCAGGCGCAGGGCCTCGGCCACCTCGCGCCCGGACAGCGCGCTGTCCGGGTCGAGCAGCCACTGCGCCAGGAACCCCGTCAGCATGGCCTGGTACAGCGAGCCCACCAGCCGGGCCCGCTCGGGGTCGGTCTCCGCCCGCACGTCCTGGAACAGCTCGGCGAGCCCCAGCCGCGCGCCCTTGATCGCCGGGACGAGCTGCTCGCGCAGCTCCGGCACGTGATCGATCTGCCCGAGCAGCTCAAGCTGGGTGACCCAGAGCGGCCGCAGCCGGTCGAACGACTCCACCACCCGGTCCCACGCCGCCTCGAACCGCTCCAGCGGTGAGGCGCCCTCCTCGGTGTCGGCGACGAGCGTGCGCGCCAGGTCGTCGCCCCATTCCTGCATCACCTCGAACAGCGCCTCGTTCATCAGCGCGTCCTTGGACTTGAAGTGGTAGCCGATGCCCGCGAGGCTCACGCCCGACGCGGTCGCGATGTCGCGCGCGGTGGTCCGCGAGTAGCCCTTCTCGATCAGGCAACGCTTCGCTCCGGCCAGCAGGTCTTCCCTGTTTCCCATGCCCAGACGTTAACACGAACGTCTGAAAACTTCGTCCTAGACAAATGTCTGAGACGCGTGTACCGTTCACGGCATGAAGAACGTCCTGATCTCCGGCGCGAGCATCGCCGGCACCTCGCTGGCCTACTGGCTGCGCCGCCACGGCTGCACCGTCACCGTCGTCGAGCGCGCTCCGGCCGTCCGCACCGGCGGCTACAAGGTCGACATCCGCGGCGCCGCCCTCGACGTGATCGGCCGCATGGGCCTGCTGGAGGCGGTCACCGCCCGCAGCACCGGCATGCGCGTCGCCACCCACTACGACCGCAAGGGCCGCGCACTGGCCACCATGGACGCCGACCTGTTCGGCGGCCGCGCGGGCGACGACGTCGAGATCATGCGCGGCGACCTCAACGAGCTCCTGTACGACCTCACCCGCGACGACGCCGAATACCTCTTCGGCGACTCCGTCACCGCCGTCTCCGACGACGGCCTGGTCACCTTCGAGCACGCCGCGCCGCGCCGGTTCGACCTGATCGTCGGCGCGGACGGCATGCGGTCCAACATCCGCAGGATCGTGTTCGGGCCGGACGCCCGGTTCGTCCGCGACCTGGGCTACTACGTCTCGATCAGCACCGTCCCCAACACCCTGGGCCTGGACCGCGAGGAGGCCGTGCACGCCGCCCCCGGCCGCACCGCCAACGTCTACAGCACCCGCCAGGACGGCGCCGCCAAGGCGCTGTTCATGTGGTCCTCCCAACCGCTGTCCTACGACCACCGCGACACCGGCCGCCAGAAGGACCTGCTGGCCGAGGCCATGGCGGGGGTCGAGTGGGAGGTGCCGGCGCTGCTCGGCGCGGTGCGCGCCGCCGACGACTTCTACTTCGACTCGGTCAGCCAGGTGCACATGGACAGCTGGTCGAAGGGCCGGGTCGTGCTGCTCGGGGACGCCGCCTACTGCGCCTCGCCGGCCTCCGGGCAGGGCACGAGCCTGGCGATCGTGGGCGCGTACGTGCTGGCGGGCGAGCTGGCCGAGGGCGGCGGCGCGGCGGGCTACGAGCGGGAGATGCGGGAATTCGTCCGGGTCAACCAGGAGCTCGGGCCGGTGAACGTGAGGGGCATGGTGATGGGTTCACGGCTGGCGCTGTGGTTCCAGCTCAGGATGCTCAAGCTGCTGCCGTACCTGCCGGGCAAGGAGAAGGTCGTGGAGCGGGTCGCCGGGGCGATCCACCGGGCGGCCGTGGCGATCCGGCTCAAGAACTACTCGGAATGAAGCGTTCCGTTCTGCTATAGTAAGAGCAGAACGTTCCGTTCCGAAAGAAGTGGGGTTCACATGACCATCCTCGTCACCGGTGCCACCGGGACCGTCGGCCGCCTCGTCGTCGAGGAGCTCCTCCAGGCCGGCCGGCAGGTCCGCGCGCTGACCAGGAACCCCGCCAAGGCCGCACTCCCCGAGGGCGTCGAGGTCGTCGGCGGCGATCTCGCCGAGCCGGCCTCCCTGGCCGCCGCCTTCGAGGGCGTCACCGGGGTGCACTTCATCAACTTCGCCGGCGACGACTACACCCCGCTGCCCGACGGCGCCGGGCTCGCCGAGCTGGCCGTCAAGGCGGGCGTGCGCCGGGTCACCGTGCTCGGCGGCCGCGAGGACGGCGAGCTGGAGCAGGCGCTGGCCGCCGCCGACCTGGAGTGGACGCTGCTCCACCCGGTCGAGTTCATGGCCAACACGCTCCAGTGGTGGGCGCACACGATCAGGACGGAAGGCGTCATCAAGGAGCCGTTCGGCGACCGGCTGAGCGCTCTGGTGCACGAGCGCGACATCGCCGCGGTGGCCGCGAAGGTGCTGACCGAGGGCGGCCACGGCGGCCGGACGTACGTGCTGACCGGCCCCCGCGCGATCACCCTGCGCGAGAAGGTGGCCGTCCTGGCCGAGGCCGTCGGCAGGGACGTCGGGTTCGTCGAGCTCACCGTGGACGAGGCGCGGGCCAAGTGGCGCGCCGACGGCATGGGCGAGCAGACCATCGAGTTCCTGGTCGGCGCGCTGGGCAACACGCCGGAGGTCGGCTACACGGTCGTCCCGACCGTCCGGGAGATCACCGGCCGGGACGCGCGTGACTTCGCCGAGTGGGCGCGCGAGCACGCCGACGCGTTCCGCGGATGAGCTACCCGGTGACCGCCGCGTAGTGGCAGGCGGCCTGGGCGTCGGGGACCGCGGGCAGGATGCTCAGCGCCTGCGACCGGCAGGCCGCGTCCACGCCCGCCTCCGCCGCGCGGCCGGAGGCCAGCACGTGACAGCGGGGATGGAACCGGCAACCACCCGGCACCCTGGTCGGGTCCGGCGGCTCGCCGGACAGCACGATCCGCTCGGGCGACTCCGGCAACACCGACATCAGCGCCTGCGTGTACGGGTGCCGCGGCGCCGTCAGCACCTGCTCCACCGGCCCCGACTCGACGATGCGCCCGAGGTACATGACCGCGACCCGGTCGGCGATGTTCCAGGCCAGGCCGAGGTCATGGGTGACGACCAGGGCCGACAGGCCGAGGTCGGTCTTGAGCTTGAGCATCAGCGCCAGGATCTCGCCGCGCACGGAGGCGTCGAGCGAGGCCACGGGCTCGTCGGCGATCAGCACCTTCGGGTCGAGGGCGAGCGCGCCGGCGATCACGACCCGCTGCCGCTGCCCGCCGGACAGCTCGTGCGGGTAACGCAGGAAGAAGCGCTCGGGCGGTCGCAGCCCGGCCCTGGACAGGGCCGAGGCCACGATCTCCGCCTCGCCGGGCAGGCGGTGGATGCGCGGCCCCTCGGCGACCGCCTCGTAGACGGTCTGGCGGGGGTTGAGCGAGCCCATCGGGTCCTGCAGGACGAGCTGGACCTGGCGGCGGTAGGACCTGAGCGCCTTGGAGCCGTAGTCCAGCGCGTTGCCGTCGTAGCGGACCTCGCCGGACGTGGGACGTTCGAGGCCGAGCAGCGTGCGGGCCAGCGTGGTCTTGCCGCAGCCCGACTCGCCGACCAGGGCCACGATCTCGCCCTGGCCGATCGCCAGGTTGACGCCGTCGACGGCGCGGGCGCTGCGGCCCCGCGAGGAGAACGCGACGTGCAGGTCACGGGCCTCCAGCAGCGCGCCCTTGCCCGTCGAGACGGTCTCGGCCGCGGTCTGCGTCTCGGTCATGAAGCCTCGACCTCCTCCTTGGAGCGTACGTGCACGCACGCCGCGGCGTGGCGGGGACCGGCGGGCCACAGCTCGACGTCGAGGCCCGCGCATTCGTCCAGCGCGACCGGGCAGCGCGGGTGGAACGCGCAGCCGGTCGGGAGCTGCATCGGGTCCGGCGGGTCGCCGCCGAGCCCCTTGGGGGCCAGCCGCGAGACCGGGTCGCCCACGGTGGGGAACGCGGCCGCCAGCGCCCGGCTGTAGGGGTGGCGGGCGTCGCGGAACACCTCGCGGGAGGGGCCGTGCTCGACCACCCGCCCGGCGTACATGACCGCGAGCTGGTCGCAGACGTCGGCCAGGACCGACAGGTCGTGCGAGATCATGATCAAGGAGATGCCGTGCTCGGCGATCAGTTCCTTGATCAGCGTCAGGACCTGCGCCTGGACCATCACGTCGAGCGCGGTGGTGGGCTCGTCGGCGATGATCAGTCGGGGCGAGCAGGCCAGCGCCATCGCGATCATCACGCGCTGCCGCTGACCGCCGGACAGCTCGTGCGGGTAGCTGCGGGCCCGCCAGGCGGGCAGGCCGACCTGTTCGAGCAGCTCGCCGACGCGCTTGCGGGCGCCGTCCGGCTTGGCCAAGCCGTGGACGAGCAGCGGCTCGGCGATCTGCTCGCCGATCCGGCGCACGGGGTTGAGGCCGTGCTGCGCGCCCTGGAACACGATCGAGGCCTCGGCCCAGCGCACGGCCCGCATGCGCCCCCACTTCATGGTGAGGACGTCATCGCCGTCGAGCAGGATCCGGCCGCCGACGCGCGTGCTCTTGGGCAGGAGCCGGAGCAGCGCCATGGCCAGCGTCGACTTGCCGGATCCCGACTCGCCGGCGACCCCGAGCGCCGCTCCGGGGTCGAGGGTCAGCGACACGCCGCGCACCGCGGGCACCTCGCCCGACGCGATGCGGTAGGTCACCGACAGGTCGTCCAGTTCGAGGAGACTCATGCCGCCCTCCTGAGCCTTGGGTTCAGCACGGCCTCCAGCGCCCGTCCGACGAGGGTGAACGCCATGACGACCACGAGGATGGCCAGACCGGGGAGGATGATGTACCACCACGCGCCCTCGTTGGCCGCGCCGTAGTCGTAGGAGCCGCGCAGCATGGTGCCCCACGACGTCTTGTTCGCGCTGGCGCCGAGGAAGGCCAGCGTGGACTCGGTGACGATCGCGCTGGCCACCTCCAGCGTCGTGCTGGCCAGCAGCAGCGGCGCCACGTTGGGCAGCACGTGCCGGGTGGTGATGTGCCAGTGGCCGCCGCCGAGCGCCTTGGAGCGTTCGATGTAGGGCCGGGCCTCGACGGCGAAGGTCTGCGCCCTGATCAGCCGGGCCGTGGACGGCCAGGTGGTGACCCCGATCGCCATGATGATGGTGAACGTGCTGCCGCCGAGGATGGCCGCCAGCACCAGCGCGGTCACCAGCGAGGGCAGCACCAGGAACCAGTCGGTGATCCGCATCAGCGCGCCGCCGAGCCAGCCGCCGAAGTGCCCTGCGGCGATGCCGATGACCATGCCGATCACGATGCTGAGCAGCGCGGCGAGGAAGCCGATGAGCAGCGAGGCGCGCGAGCCCCACCAGATCATCAGCAGGATCGACCGGCCCGACTCGTCGGTGCCGAAGGGAAAGTCCAGGCCGGGGGCCTGGAACTTCTCGCCCGGCGCGTCGATGACGCTCGTCACGCCCTCGTCGATGAACAGCGGCGCGACCAGCGCCAGCACCACGGCCACCAGCAGGACGACCATCCCGGCCACCCCGGCGCGGTGCCTGCGGAAGTCGGTCCAGAAGTTGGTCAGCGCCTGCCGCCTGCGCGTGGCAGCGACACTCGTCATGCCGACCTCACCCTCGGGTCGAGAACGTGGTAGAGCAGGTCGGCCAGCGTGTTCATGAGGATCACGGCCACGGTGATGAGCATGAACGTGCCCTGCATGAGCGTGAAGTCGGGCACCCGCACCGCCCGGTAGAACAGCTGCCCGAGGCCCGGCCAGGTGTAGATCGTCTCCACGGTGACCGCGCCGCCGACCACGAAGCCGATGCGCATGAAGACCAGCGTCACCGTGGGCAGCAGGGCGTTGGGCACCGCGTGGCGGCGGCGTACCTCGTCGTCGCGCAGGCCCTTGGCGCGGGCCACGGTGACGTAGTCCTGGCTGACCTCCTCCAGCAACGACGACCGCATGACCAGCAGGTACTGGGCGTAGATCACCGCCACCAGGGTCAGGCACGGCAGCACCATGTGCGAGGCCACGTCGAGCAGGTAGGCGAACCCGTCGGGCGCGTCGACGCTCTCGATGCCGCGGAAGGGCAGGATGCCGGGGATCGGGCCGATGCCCACGCCCAGCACCATCATCAGCAGCAGGCCGAGCCAGAACGTCGGCACCGACCACAACACCAGCGACAGGCCGGTGGAGAAGCGGTCGAACCGGCTCCCCCGCTGCCATCCGGCCCTGGTGCCCTGCCAGATGCCCAGGCTGACCGCGATGACCAGACCGGTCCCGGCCAGCAGCAGCGTCGGGCCGATGCGCTCGCCGATGAGGTCGAGCACCGGCCGCTTGTACTCGTACGACGTGCCCAGGTCGAGCCTGAGCGTCTTGCCGACGAAGTCGAAGAACTGGTCGAGCACCGGCTTGTCGAGACCGAGCCGGTGACGTTCCAGGTCGAGCTGCGCCGGGGTCATGTTGCGGCCCTGCGCCAGGTTCCGCACCGGATCGCCGGGCAGCAGGCGGAAGACGAAGAACGTCCCGACGATCACCGCGGCGATGCTGAACAGCGCCCCGCCGACCTTCGACAACGCGTACCTCAGCGTGCCGCGGCGGGCGGGGCTGTCCTCACCAGGGCCCGCCGCCTGGACGGCGGCGGGCTCTGCTGCTTCGAGCGGTGTGGTCATTCGCGCTCGTCCGCGGCGCTCTTGCGCCGCCTGGTCAGGAAGAAGGCCACGAGGCCGATGACCACCACGCCGCCGACCACGCCGACGATGAGGCCGGTGTTGGAGCCGGACTCGCCGCCCGCGCCGGAGCCGCCGGCCGCGGACGCCTTGACGTCGGCCGTGTAGAACGGCCAGTAGCCGCTGCCGCCGTACAGCAGGCCCTTGTCCTCGGGGATCGGGGTGATGCTGGTGATGCGGTCCTTGCGGTAACCCTCGAGGTCGTTGGGGTAGTAGATCGCGATGACGGGGGCGTCGGTGTAGAGCCGCTGCTCCATCTGCTTGATCAGCTCGGCGCGCTTGGGCCGGTCGAGCTCCTTGAGCTGCTCCTGGTAGAGCTTCTCGAAGGTCGGGTCGCAGTAGAACGACTCGGTGCCGCCGCCCTCGCCGCCCGGCGCCGGCCTGCGGCTGCACAGGTGGGTGGCCAGGATCTCCTCGGGGTCGGGGTTGACCGACCAGCCGCTGATCGCGATGTCGAACAGCGCCGTGACGCCGGTCTCCTCGGTGAACTTGCTGGAGTCCAGCTTCTGGGTGGTCAGCGTGACGCCGATCTCCTTGAAGAAACCGGTCAGGTACTCGGCGAGCTTGTCCTCGATCGGCGTGTCGGTGTGGATGCTGAAGCGGAACTCCAGCTTGCGCTTGCCGTCGGGCATCGTGCGGACGCCGTCGGCGCCCTTCTTGTAGCCGGCGTCGTCGAGGATCTTGTTCGCCTTGGCCACGTCGTAGGTGACCTTCTCCTCGCCCGTGGCCTCCCAGAAGAAGTCCTTGTACATGGGCGGGATGATCGAGCCGTCGGCCGGCTTGGCCAGACCGCCCTGCACCTCGTCGACCAGCTTCTGCTTGTCGATGGCGAAGTGGATCGCCTGGCGCACCTTCGGGTCCTTCAGCGCCGGGTGACCGTCGCCGATGGGCTTGTTGTCGGTGGTGGTGGCGCCGTGGTTGATCTGCAGGTACGCGGCCCGGCGGCCCTGGGTGTTCCACGCCTCGATGTTCGGGTCGTTCTCGATGGCCTGGAACTCCGGCGGCGTCATGCGGCCGAGCAGGTCGATGTCGCCCTTCTTGAGCCCGGCGATGGCGGCCTGCGGGTTGTCGTAGAAGATGAACTGGAGCTCGTCGATCTTCGGCTTGCCCCGCCAGTAGTTGGGGTTGGCCTTCAGCTTGACGTACTGGTCCTTCTTGTGCTCGACCGCGATGAACGGGCCGCTGCCGACGGTGGGGTACGTGTCCCCCTCGTAGTTGGCCATGTCGGTGACCTTCTCCCACACATGCTTGGGCATGATCGGGACCGGGTTCTCCAGCATGGACGCCTGCGGCGCCTTGGTCTTGATGATCAGGTCCTGGCCGTTGGCGGTGACGCTCGCGAAGTTCTCCACGGCGGGGCCGTTGGCCGTCTTGGCCGCCTCGTCCGTCATCATCTTGTTGAACGTCCAGGCGGCGTCCTCGGCCGTGACCGGCTGGCCGTCGGACCACTTGGTGTTACGGATCTTGAACGTCCAGGTGAGCCCGTCGTCGGACGTCGTCCACGACTCGGCCAGGTCGGGGCTGGGCTGGAGCGTCTTGGAGTCAGGGACGGTGAGGAAGCCGTACATCGTGCGCTGGATCGCGGTGGAGACCAGCCGGACCGCCAGGAACGGGTTCATGTGGTCCATCGCCTGGGTGGCGCCGACGCGTAGGACCTTCTTCCCCGCCGCAGGTTCCTGGGCCTGGGCCGCCGTGGCGCCTTGGCCGGCCACTAACAGCGCTACGCCCAGCACAGCCAGGCGTGCGAACCATTTCCTCATGATGCCTCACCTTCAGGCGGGGGATTCCTGTGTAGATGAAGGCACACCATACGGAGACCGCGTGTCAACGAGTGGCGGAAAATTGTTTCATTCTCGTTTCCTTTTGCGGTGTAAATTTTCAGTAGGCTTGGCGCTACCGTGATCACGTGCCCCGCCTGCCCGTTCTCCTCGCCGCCGTCGCGACCGTCGTGGCCGGGCTCGCCGTCCGGGGGCTGTGGGACGGGCCCGTGCCCAAATACGCGGGCGACGCGCTCTACACCGCGCTGATCTACGCGCTCGTCGTGCTGGCGCTGCCGCGGGTGCGGCCATGGGTCGCCGCCGTGGGGTCGGGCGGGCTGAGCTGGGCGATCGAGTTCGCCCAGCTCGGTGAGATCCCGGCAGTCCTGCGGCCACTGCTGGGCAGCACCTTCAACCCGCCCGACCTGCTCTGGTACGCCGTCGGCGCGGCCGCCGCGTGCGCCGCGCACACCCTGTGGGCCCGGCGCCGATCCCGCTGAGAGGTCAGTGGCAGCCGCCCGAGCCGCAGCACGAGCCGGCCTGCGGCAGCAGCTCCCGGCCGCCGCCCAGCTCGTAGCCGGCCTCGACGACGGCCGACTCGATGACGGCCTGGTCGATCGGCGCGCTGCTGGTCACGACCATCTCCTTGGCCGCGAGGTCGACCTCGACGGCCTGGACCCCGTCGACCTTGCCGACCTCGGCCCGCACCGAGCTGACGCAATGGCCACAGGTCATGCCCTCGACCTGGTACGCGGTGATCACCATGCCCGAACTCCTCTTCTCTCGGCTTCGCGCCTCACACTATACCCCCCAGGGGTAAATGTGCATACTTCCTCGATGTCCGGAAAGGGGAGGGGAAAACGAAGGGACAGTCATGGTGAACGGCAAGACCATCGCGTTCCTGGTCGCTCCGGAAGGGGTCGAGCAGGTGGAGCTCACCGAGCCGTGGAAGGCGGTCAAGCAGGCGGGCGGCACGCCCAAGCTGGTCTCCACGTCCTCGGGACAGATCCAGGCGTTCAACCATCTGGACAAGGCCGACACCTTCCCCGTGGACGCCACGGTGGACGACGCCGACCCCGGCGACTTCGACGCCCTGCTGCTTCCCGGCGGCGTCGCCAACCCCGACTTCCTGCGCACGGTGCCGGAGGCCGTCCGGTTCGCGCGGGCCTTCTTCGACGCCGGCAAGCCGGTGGCCGCCATCTGCCACGCCCCCTGGACGCTGGTCGAGGCGGACGTCGTGCGCGGGCGTACGCTCACGTCCTGGCCGAGCCTGCAGACCGACCTGCGCAACGCCGGCGCGACCTGGAAGGACCAGGAGGTCGTGGTCTGCACGGACGGCCCGAACACCCTGGTCACCAGCCGCAAACCGGACGACCTCAAGGCCTTCTGCCAGGCCGTCACGGACGCCTTCTCGGCATAGCCCGACATACCGCCTTCGGCGGCCTCAGCCGCGCAGCAGGGCCTCGGCGACGCCGCGCACCGAGGCTCTGAGCCGGTCGGCGCCGCCCTCGGCCATCACGTGCCGGGCGAGGTCGGCGTCGAACGAGGCCAGCAGCGTGTGGGCGGCGAACTCGGCGTCGAGCCCCGGCGCGGCCGCCGCGACCAGCGCCGTCACGTGGGCGTGCCACCGCAGGTAGGTGGGGTCGCGGTATTTGTCGGCCGCGCAGGCCCGTTCGTGCGCGGCGAACAGCGCCAGGTTGCGCTCGGCCAGCCCGGCCAGCTCGTCCAGGAACGCGAGCAGCCGCTCCCGCGGCGGCGCCCCGGGCCCGAGCGGCGAGCCGGGCGACTCGATGGCCTCGGCCAGGGCGGCGGCGCGCTCGGCCAGCAACTCCTGGAACAGCCCGGTCCTGCTGCCGAAGCGGCGGAACAGCGTGCCCTTGCCCACCCCGGCCGCCGCGGCCACCCGGTCGAGCGAGATGTGCTCGGCGCCGTGGGCGTCCAGGAGCTCTTCTGCGGCCCGCAGGATCGCCTCCCTGTTGCGGGTCGCGTCTGATCGCACCAAGGCCCCTCCTTGCAAGCGGACTGTCGGTCCCCATAGTATCCCGCAATGAAGCGGACCGCCGGTCCGCATGGTTGCGGGAGGACTTCGTATGCGCGCACTGGTGGTCGGCCCGGGGGCCGTGGGGCGGCTCGCCGACGTCCCCGAGCCCGTTCCGGGGGCCGGGCAGGCACTCGTCGAGGTGCGGCGGACGTCGGTCAACTTCAGCGAGCTGCGGCACATGGACCGCCTGCCGGAGGGCGTCGTGCTCGGCTACGACGCCGCCGGGGTGGTGCTGCGGCCCGCCGCCGACGGCACGGGCCCGGCCGAGGGCGCGCGGGTGGCGGCGTTCGGGGCGGGGGCGTGGGCCGAACGGGCGGCGTTCGACACCGGCTCGCTCGCCGTGGTGCCCGACGGGGTGGACCTGGCGGTGGCCGCCGCCCTGCCGATGTCCGGCCTGTCCGCGCTGCGCTCACTGCGCGCGGCCGGCGTCTCACTCGGATCGCGCGTGCTGGTGACGGGCGCGTCCGGCTCGGTCGGGAGGCTGGCCGTGCGGCTCGCCAGACTGGCCGGGGCCCACGTCGTCGCCTCGGTGAGCTCCCCCGGCCGCGCCCCGGCTTTCGGCCCGGACGTGCACGTCGTGACCAGCCTGGACGGCGTGGCCCCCGTGGACGTCGTGATCGAGCTGGTCGGCGGCCCGGCCCTGGTGGCCGCCTGGGGCCTGCTCAAGCCGGGCGGCAACCTCCAGAGCGTCGGCTGGGCCGGCGGGCAGCCGGCCGTCTTCCCGCCCGGCTCCACCTTCTCCCTCGGCCCCGCCCGCTCGATGAACTCCTTCGGCGACGTCGCCTCCCCCGGCCCCGACCTGGCCTTCCTGCTCGGCCTCGTGGCCGCGGGCCACCTGACCGTCGAGATCGGCCGGCGCGTGCCGTGGGACCGCCTGGACGAGGCCGCCGCGGCCCAGCTCGACCGCACGGTCACGGGCAAGGTCGTGCTCGACGTCGGCCCGGCGGGACACGTTCTCTCCTGACCACATCGAAACTCATCTGTCACGCCTTGTCCCTCGGGAAGAAATGGTCTAGACCTAGACCAAACAGAGCGTCCTCCGCGCCCCCCAGGGAGACCTCATGTCACTCGAAGAGGATTCCAGGCGACTCGCCGAGCTCGGCTACAAGCAGGAGCTGGCCCGGACCTGGAGCGGCTTCTCCAACTTCGCGATCTCCTTCTCCATCATCTCGATCCTCGCCGGCTGCTTCACGACCTTCGGGCAGGCCTGGAACAACGGCGGCCCCATCGCCATCTCGTGGGGCTGGCCGCTGATCTCCGCGTTCATCCTGATCATCGGTTTCTGCATGTCGGAGCTGGTCTCGGCGTTCCCCACGGCGGGCGGCATCTACTGGTGGGCCGCCACCATGGGCAAGCCGGTCCACGGCTGGTTCACCGGCTGGCTCAACCTGATCGGCCTCATCGCGGTCACCGCGTCGGTCGACTACGGCTGCGCCACGTTCCTCAACATCACGATCAGCCGCCTGACCGGCGGCGCGTGGGAGGGGACGCTCCCCCAGGCGTTCCTGCTGTTCGTGATCATCCTCATCCTGCACGCGCTGATCAACATCTTCAGCCACCGGCTCATCTCGCTGCTGCAGAACATCAGCGTGTGGTGGCACGTCGCGGGCGCGGTCGTCATCGTGGCGATCCTGGTCTTCGCGCCGTCCGAGCACCAGTCGCTCGGCTTCGTGTTCGGCGGCACGATCAACAACTCCGGCTTCGGCGACGGCGAGAGCGGCGTGCCCTTCTGGCTGTACGTGCTCCCGCTCGGCTTCCTGCTCACCCAGTACACGATCACCGGGTTCGACGCCTGCGCCCACGTGTCGGAGGAGACCCAGGGCGCGGCCAGGACGGCCGCCCGCGGCCTGTGGCAGTCGATCTTCTACTCGGCGATCGGCGGCTGGGTCCTGCTGCTGGCCTTCCTGTTCGCCGCGACCAACGTGGACGAGATCAACAAGCAGTCCGGCTTCGTCGGCGCCATCTTCGAGACCGCGCTCTCCTCCCCGCTGGCCACCGCGATCTTCGCGATCTCCACGATCGGCCAGTTCTTCTGCGGGATGAGCTGCGTGACCTCGATGTCGCGCATGACGTACGCGTTCTCGCGGGACGGCGCGGTGCCCGGCTGGCGGCTGTGGTCGAAGGTGGACCGCAACCGCACCCCGGTCAACGCGATCCTGGCCGGCTGCCTCATCGCCGCCCTGATCACCCTGCCCGCCCTGTACGCCCCGGCCGGATCGACGACCCCGGTCGCCTTCTACGCCGTCGTGTCGATCGCGGTCATCGGCCTCTACCTGGCGTTCCTCATCCCGATCTGGCTGCGCCTGCGCATGGGCGACGCCTTCCGCCCCGGCCCGTGGACGCTCGGCCGCAAGTACCGGGTGCTGGGCTGGATCGCCTGCGTCGAGATCGTCATCGTGTCGATCTACTTCATCATGCCGTTCTCCCCGGCCGGCGTGCCGGGCAACAAGGACTTCACCTGGACGTCGGTCAACTACGCGCCGATCGCGGTCGGCGTCGTGCTGATCGGCATCTGGTTGTGGTGGAGCCTGTCGGCCAGGCACTGGTTCACCGGCCCGCGCCGCACGATCGACGAGGTGCCGATCTCCTGACCACCCCTGTGGGCGGGCACGGCCGATCCCGGCCGTGCCCGCCTTTTCGCTGCTTGACACCCGTTGGCTAAAGGGTTTAGCTTTAGGGCTATAAGAGTTAGCCGAGAGGGGTTGGACATGACGGAGTTCCTGACGGTCGAGGGTGGACAGCTCGCCTACGACGTGACCGGCGAAGGGCCGCTGATGGTGCTGGCGCACGGCATGGGCGTCGGACGGCAGTCGTTCAGGTTCCTGGTGCCCGAGCTGGTGGCGGCGGGCTTCCGGGTGGCGACCCCCGACCTGCGCGGCCACGGCGAGTCCAGCCGCGACTGGCCCTCCTACACCCGCGCCGACGTCGCGGGCGACCTGCTCGCGCTGGTCCGCCACCTGGGCGGCCCGGCGGTGCTGGTGGGCCACTCGTTCGCGGGCGGGGCCGTCACGATCGCCGCCGCGCAGGCGCCCGAGCTGGTCAGCGCCGTGGTGGAGGTCGGCCCGTTCACCCGGGTGCAGAAGATCGACAGCGGCGGCCTGCTGCGCAACGCCCACCACCGCAAGGGGGCCATGCTGCTGCTCGGCGCGGCGCTCCTGCGCAGCGTCGGGCTGTGGAAGAAGTACCTCGACCACGCCATGCCCGGCGTCAGGCCCGCCGACCACGCCGAGCACGTCGCGGCGCTCGAAGCCGACCTGCGCCGGCCGGGCCGGATGGCCGTGGTCTCCAAGATGGGCCAGGTCCCCCCTGCCGACGCCGGCGCGCGGCTCCCCGACCTGACCCGTGACGTGCTGGTCGTGATGGGCACCCTCGACCCCGACTGGGCCGACCCGCGCGCCGAGGCGGAGGGCATCGTGGCGGCCATGCCCGCCGGGCGCGGCCGGATCGCCATGATCGAGGGCGCGGGCCACTACCCGCACGCCCAGTTCCCGGCCCAGGTGGCCGCCGAGGTGCTGGCGTTCGCCAAGGAGCGCGTCCGTGCCTAGGGCCGCGTTGTCGAAGGACACGGTCGTCGACCTGGCGGTGCGCGCGGTGGACGAGGGCGGGCCCGAGGCCCTGACCCTCTCGGCGCTGGCGGCCCGCGCCGGGGTCGCGACGCCGTCGCTGTACAAGCACGTGCGCAACCTGGCCGAGCTGCGCGAGCTGCTGTCGGCGCGGATCACCGACGAGATCTCCGGCGAACTGGCCCAGGCGGTGCTGGGCCGCTCCCGCGACGAGGCCGTCGGCGCGCTCATGGACGCCTGGCGCGCCTACGTCACCCGCCACCCGCACCGCTACGCGATGGTCATCCAGCAGCCGCACCCCGGCATGCGGGAGTCGGGCGAGCGCCTGATGGACATCATGCTCGCGGCGCTGCGCGGCTACGGGCTGGAGGGCTCCGACGCCATCCACGCGGCCCGCTGCCTGCGCGCGACGGCGCACGGGTTCGCGGTGCTGGAGGCGTCGGGCGGGTTCGGCCTTCCCGAGCTGCTCGACGACAGCTACGACCTGCTCAAGCACATGGTCGTGGCCGGGCTGACCACTCCCCGCTGAGAGCTCAGGACGCCTCGAAGGGGGCGGCCACAGCGGGCCGCACGTCCTGCATGGTGATGTCGCCCAGCTCGCGCTTGAGCGAGGTCATGTCCACGTCGGGCATGCCGCAGGCCACCGCCCAGTTCCAGGGCGTGAGGTCGCCGTCGACGTTGAGCGCGAACCCGTGGCTGGTGACGCCCCTGCTCTGGCGCATGCCGATCGAGATGATCTTGCGGCCGGTCGCGGACGTCCAGACGCCGGTCAGCAGCTCCGAGCCCGGCGGGGTGTCGCGCCGCTCGGCGGGCAGGCCGAGCTTGCCCAGCGCCTCGACCAGGCGCAGCTCCACCTCCCGCACGTAGTCGACGATGCCCTCGTCCTCGCCCAGCTTGACGATGAGATAGCCCACGAGCTGGCCGGGGCCGTGGTAGGTGAGCTGCCCGCCGCGCCCGGTCTCCAGCACGGGGATGCCGCGCGCCGGGTCGGGCAGGTGCTCGGCGGGGGTGCGCCGGCCGACGGTGTAGACGGGCGGGTGGCTGAGCAGCCAGAGCGTGTCCGGCCGTTCGTCCCGCTGGCGCTGCCCGACGAGGTCGGTCATGCGCTCCATCGCCGTGTCGTAGTCGACCAGATCGTCCTGGAGAAGTGTCAGCGGCCTTGCCCTCATCCTTCGAGGATAAGACGCATCCCGGACACCAGCGCACGCAGCCCGAACTCGAAGTCGCCGTCGGGGTCCTCCTCCGGCCGCGCGTCGAGCGGCACGGCCGGGCCGCGCTCGTCGATCGCCGAGCCGAGGGCGAACCTGCCGACCGCGATCAGCGCCCTGACCGCCTGCTCGCCGGTGAACCCCGCCTCGGTCAGCGGCCTGATGAGCGCCGGGAGCTCGGCCAGCCGGCGCGGCGTGGGCCGGGACCCGGCGTGCACGAGCGCGCCGTCCCGGTACGACAGCAGCGCGGCGCGGATCACCCGGCCGCGGGACATGAGCCAGTTGTCCCATTCCTGCCCCGGCTCGGGCACGTCGAGACGCTCCAGCGGGTCGGCGAGCATCTCCTCGGCCATCTCGTCGAGCAGCTCCTGCTTGTTCTTGAAGTGCCAGTAGAGGGCCGGCTGCTTCACGCCCAGCTCGTCGGCCAGCCTGCGGGTGGTCAGCCCGTCGATGCCCACCTCGTTGAGCAGGCGCAGGGCCGCGCGTACCGCCGTCCGTCGTTCCACGCTTGACAACTTATCAAGGATAAGGCTTTATCGATGATAAGCATTTATCGTTGATAAGGAGACGTGGATGGACGTCGTCATCGCCGGAGCCGGCCCGGTCGGGCTGATGCTGGCCTGCGAGCTGCGCCTGCGCGGCGTGCGCACGCTCGTGCTCGACCGGCTCGCCGCCCCCACCGGCCTGTCCAGGGCGCTCAACCTGCACCCCCGCTCGGTCGACACCTTCGCCATGCGCGGGCTGCTCGACCGGCTCGGCGACGCGCCCCGCCTGGACCTGCAGCACTTCGCCGGCCTGCGGGTGCTCGACCTGACGGCCACGCGGACCCCGCACCCGTACGGGCTGCTGGTGCCGCAGTCGCGGGTGGAGGAGATCCTGGAGGCGCGGGCGCTGGAGCTGGGCGCGGAGATCGTCCGGGGGCGGGCGGTAACCGGCCTGACGGAGGACGGTTCGGGCGTGACGGTCGAGACCGGCGACGGCACGGCGTACCGGGCGGGCTGGCTCGTGGGCTGCGACGGCGGCCGGAGCACGGTGCGCAAGCTGGCCGGGATCGCCTTCCCCGGCACCCCCGCCAGCCTGGCCGCCTACGTCGGCGACGTCACGGTGACCGGCGGCACGCCGACCGGCTGGGTGCGCACCGGCCACGGCCTGTGCCAGTGGCCGTTCGTCCGGCCCGACGGCACGACCAGGATCCTGACCGTCGACCACGGCCGGGTGCACGCGGACAGGGACGCCCCCGTGACGATCGAGGAGTTCGCGGCCAGCGTGCGCCGGCACCTCGGGGACGCCGCCCCCGAGATCACCGGGGCGACCTGGCTGTCCCGCTTCTCCGACGCGGCCAGGCAGGCCGAGCGCTACCGGGCCGGCCGGGTGTTCCTGGCCGGCGACGCGGCCCACGTGCACATGCCGTTCGGCGGCCAGGGGATGAACACCGGCCTCCAGGACGCCGTCAACCTGGGCTGGAAACTGGCCCTGGCGGTGCGCGGGACGGCCCCGGCCGGGCTGCTCGACAGCTACCACGCCGAACGGCATCCGGTGGCCGCCGCCGTCCTGGCCAACACCCTGCAACAGGTCGAGCTGGCCGCGCCGGACGCCGGGACGACCCGGTTGCGCGACCTGTTCGCCCAGCTCATGACCGTCCCCGAGGCCAACAGGATGCTGGCCGAGGACGTGAGCGCGGTGTCGGTGCGGTACGCGCCGGGCCCGAACCCGCTCGTCGGCGCCTTCATGCCCGAGAGCCTGCGCCTGGACGACGGGCGCGGACTGCTCGTCACCTCCGACCCGGCCCTGCTCGCCGCGGGGGCGCGCTGGGCCGACCGGGTGGACGTGCTGCCCGGCGACCGCGGGCTGCTGGTGCGGCCCGACGGTTACGTGGCCTGGGCCGAACCCTGCGCGGAGCCCGCCGAGGCGGCGCTCACGCGGTGGTTCGGCGAGCCGGCGGGCGCGTCAGTGGGAGTAGCCCCTCGGCTCCTCCGGGACGAGGATCCACATGGCGACGTAGACCACCCAGAGCGGGCCGGGGATGAGCGACAGCAGCAGCCAGAGGATGCGGACGAGGGTCGGGGGCAGGCCCATCTTGTCGGCGAGCCCGCCGCAGACGCCGGCCAGAATCCTGTGCTCCCTTGAGCGGTACATGCTGTTCCTCCGTGTCGTGATGACCTACCGGTAAAACGGCCAGCAGTGCCGCCGATATCCCGCTAGGGACCCTGAGAAAACCCTGTAAGGGTCAGCCACTGATGAGCCATGCCCAGATGTTCCCTGGTCAGTCCATGTCTGGGATCGACGTGGATCAACAGGAAATTCTCCAGACCCTGATCGACCCTGAGGTACTGCTCGTCCTGCGCCCACACCTGGTCGTCGAACCACACGAACGGCCGCCGCCCGGCGTACGCGGCGACGTGCGGCGTCTTGAACATCTCGCCGTGCTCGGTCCTGGGCCGCTCGGGGCCCATGGTGACGACCGGGAGCGTGGGCAGGCCGATCCTGGGAGAGATCCACTCGTTGGCGTGCTGCTCCCAGGTGGTGGCCCAGACCAGCTCGGCGCCCGTGGTCAGGGCCAGGTCGAGCAGCCGGCGGCCGTGGCGGGGGTTGAGGTGCACGGTGTAGACGTCGGTGCCGATCGTGCAGCGGTAGCGCCGGAAGTCGGGTGTGGGGCGGCCCATCGGGTTGAGCACGCCGTCGACGTCGAGCAGCAGCAGGGGTTTCACCTCGCCGCTCCGGCCCGGTGCTCCTGGGGGCTGACGCCGCGTACGCGCTTGAAGGCCGCGCTGAGCGCGAACGGGCTGCCGTAGCCGACCTTCCTGGCCACCGAGCCGATCGTGGCGTCGGGCTCGCGCAGCAGGTCGGCGGCGAGCGCGAGCCGCCAGTCGGTGAGGAAGGACATCGGCGGCTCCCCCACCAGGTCGGTGAACCGCCTGGCCAGCGCCGCCCTGGAGACCCCCACCTCGGCGGCGAGGGCGGCGACCGTCCAGGGGTGGGCGGGGTTGTTGTGCAACATCCGCATCGCCCTGCCCACGATCGGGTCGCCCATCGCGCGGTACCAGGCGGGCGCCTCGTGGGTGGCGAACCATGACCGCAGCACGGCGATCAGCAGCAGGTCGAGCAGCCGGTCGAGCACCGCGGACTGGCCCGGGTCGTCCTTGACGATCTCGGCGCCGAGCAGCGCGATGACCGGCCCGCCGGGCTGCACGAGGAGCTGGGGCAGCGCGTCGAGCAGGCGCCTGCTGACCTCGCCCTCCAGCGTGTAGGTGCCGGTGATCAGCACGGTGCCGCCCGCCGGGTCGTTGCCCCAGGTGCGCACGCCGAGGTCCATCGACTGGTACAACGACTCGCCGTCGACGGTGGTGCAGCGCTGGCCGGGGTGGATGACGATCTGCGGCGCGGTGCCGGGGGCGTCGGCCACCACGTACGGCTCCGGCCCCCGCAGGATGGCGACCTGCCCCGGTTCGAGGCGGGCCGGCTCGCCCTCGTCCGGCAGCACCCACGCCTCACCGGACACCAGGGCCACCAGCGTGAGCGGGGCCTCGTCCTGGATGCGCATCGACCACGGCGGGTCGAGGATGGACCGGAGCAGGAAGGCGCTCCGCGCTCTCGGTCCGTCGAGCAGTGCCGCGAGCTGATCCATGGGCTAGACGATCGCATATGCCAACGCGCTTCTCAACCATGGAGAGTCTTATGGGTATGACGGCTTACTGGATGCATGACGATTCTGGTTCTGGGCGGAACCGGCAAGACCGGCCGCCGTGTCGCTGACCGGCTCACCTCTCTCGGCCTTCCCGTGCGGATCGGCTCCCGCTCGGCCACGCCGTCCTTCGACTGGGCGGACCGCTCGACCTGGGCCGCCGCGCTCGACGGCGTCGAGTCCGTGTACGTGTCCTACTACCCCGACCTGGCGTTGCCCGGCGCGTACGAGGACGTCAGGGAGCTCACCCGGCTCGCCGTGGACGCCGGGGTGCGGCGGCTGGTGCTGCTGTCGGGCCGCGGCGAGCCGGGCGCGGAGGCGAGCGAGCGGACCGTGCGGGAGTCCGGCCTCGACTGGACGATCGTGCGCTGCGGCTGGTTCATGCAGAACTTCAGCGAGGGCTTCCTGCTCGGCCAGGTCCTCGACGGCGTGCTGGCGATCCCGGTGCCCGACGTGCCCGAGCCGTTCGTGGACGCCGACGACATCGCCGACGTGGCCGTCGCCGCGCTCACCGAGGACGGCCACGCGGGCCGCCTGTACGAGCTCACCGGCCCGAGGCTGCTGACGTTCGCCGACGCGGCGGCCGAGCTGTCGAAGGCCACGGGCCGCACGATCACCTCGATCGAGGTCACGCCGCAGGAGTACGTGGCCGGGGCCGTGGCGGCGGGCGTGCCGATCGCCGAGGCCGAGGGCCTGACCGGGCTGTTCACCGAGGTGCTCGACGGCCGCAACGCCCACGTGGCGGACGGCGTCCGGGAGGCGCTCGGCCGTCCGGCCCGCGACTTCGCCGACTACGCCAGGGCGAACGCCGCGGCGTGGGCCGCACGCTGAGGGCGGGCCGGCTCTCCCCCGGCCCGCTCAACCTGCTGGCCGGGCAACTGCGCGGCCCCCGTTTCCGCTAACCTCACCCTGGTCACTCCCGTAACCGGAAGGTGTAGTCGTGATCGGCTGGCTCGAAGCGGTGGTGCTGGGGCTCGTCCAGGGGCTCACGGAGTTCCTGCCGATCTCCTCCAGCGCCCACATCCGTGTGGTCTCGGCCTTCTTCGGCTGGCAGGACCCGGGGGCGGCCTTCACGGCGGTCATCCAGCTCGGCACCGAGGCCGCGGTGCTCATCTACTTCCGCAAGGAACTGTGGGAGATCATCTCCACCTGGGTCCGCTCGCTGTTCGACCGGGAGCTGCGCGGCCACTGGGCGGCCCGCATGGGCTGGTACGTCATCGTCGGCACGCTCCCGATCGGCGTGCTGGGCCTGGTGTTCAAGGACCAGATCGAGACCGTCTTCCGCGACCTGCGGCTGGTGGGCACGACGCTGATCGTCTTCGGCTGCATCCTGTGGTTCGCCGACCGCACCGCGCGCAACAAGCTCACGCTGGAGAAGCACCTCAGCTTCACCCACGCCATCGTCTACGGCTTCGCGCAGGCGCTGGCCCTCATCCCGGGCGTCTCCCGCTCGGGCGGCACGATCACGGCCGGCCTGCTGCTCGACTACCGCCGCGAGGACGCCGCCAAATACTCGTTCCTGCTGGCCATCCCCGCCGTGCTGGCCTCGGGGGCGTTCGAGCTGAAGGACATCGGCGAGGGGCAGGCCCCCGCGTGGGGGCCCACCATCCTGGCGACGCTGATCTCGTTCGCCGTCGGCTACGCGGCGGTGGCCTGGTTCCTGAAGTACATCAGCACCCACCGGTTCACCGCGTTCGTGATCTACCGCATCGTGCTGGGTTTCTTCGTCATCCTGGCGGTCACCCTGGGCTGGATCCCGGCCTAGGCCGACACGGCCGTCCGGTCGAGGGCGGGCGAGGGGTAGTAGGCCGCCCACGCCTCGTCGCCCATGCGCAGCACTTTCAGGCCGGTCCAGCCGAGGCCGATGACGGGCAGGGCCCAGAACAGCACGGTCACGGGGCCGTACTCGATGGGGAAGGAGACGACGTACCCGACGAAGACCAGCAGCGGCACCCACCAGCCGACGAACCCGGCCCGCCACACCGCGACGACCAGCAGCGGCAGGCCCAGCACGGCGAAGAACATCCACGGCATCTGGAAGCCGAAGATCACGCCGGGCAGGTTCAGCATCTCGTCGAGGATCTTCTGCGCCTGCTCCGGCGGGTTGTGCCGGCCCAGCCACCACTCGACGGGGTCGATCATCAGCAGGGCCGACGTCGAGATGTAGCCGATGGCCGTCGCCGCCCCGGCGATGTGGCCGAGCACAGTGGCCTTGCGCCTGGTGAGGTGCACCAGGGCGACGGCCGCCAGGCCCATGAGCATCCAGCTCCAGTGGTAGAGCGCCGACTCCGCCTGGGCCAGCGCGGGGTTGTCGCCGTAGCTGACCGCCTCGCGGGAGTCGCCCCACGTGCCGGGGTCGATGACGACGGCCACGAGCTGCAGGAGCGGGGCCGCGATGAGCAACGTGCCCGCCGCGACGCGGCGGAAGGTCACCTGGTTCCTGAACATGGCGGCGACGGTACGTGCCGCCGCCGCCACCCGTCGTCCGCCTGCGGGGCGACCGCAGGTCACCTCCGAGGCGGAGAAGATCAGACCACCACCGGCGCGCGCGGGGCGGCGGGGGCCGGCTGCGCCCGGCGTCCGGGCAGGGCGAGCAGGACCAGGCCGAGCAGCGCCCACAGGGCCAGCACCCCGACCGGCGTCCACAGGGCGGCCCCGCCGAAGAACACCGTGTTGCGCACCGCCTCGGCGGCCGGGCCCACGGGCAGGACGCGGCCGACGGCGGCGTACCACTCGGGGATGTAGCGGGCGCCGAGCGGCCCGCCGCTCGCCGGGAGCCCGATCGGGACGAACAGCAGCGCCGCCACCCCGACCCCCGGCGTGCCGATGACCTTGACCAGCCCCGCGACCACCAGGCCGACCGCCAGCGCGATGCCCGACGAGACCGCCACCAGCGGGACGAAGCTGCCCGGCAGCGCGCCGAACACCACGTCGGCCAGCCACGCGACGGCCGTGCCCGCCACCAGCGAGCCCGCGGCCAGCACGCCCGCCCGCGCCGCCACGCCCAGTCCCGGCGCGACCCGGGCGAGCAGCACGGCCAGCGCGATCCCCGGCAGGAGCACGCTGAGCACGTAGAACATGCCGGCAATGCCGCCGGCGTCACCGGGCGGCAGCGGGACGGCGTCCTCGACCTTCAGCGTGCGGCCCTGCGCCTGCGCGGCCCCCTGGAAGGCGGCGGTGATCACCGTGGCGCCGGTGCGGCCGCCCGCGCTCGCCACCACCAGCCTGCCCTGCCCCGGGACGAGCACGGCGTCCACCTCCCGCTCCAGCAGCGCGGCCCGCGCTGCCTCGGCGGACCCGTACGGGCTCAGCGTGAACGCCCCCGGCCGCCGCCCGTCGATGCCGCTCTGGAGCTGCCGCACCTGCTCGGCGGGCGCGACGACGGCGACGGGCACGCCGTGCGGTTCCGGCGCGTGGAAGGCCCCGAGGAACGACCCGGCGAACACCATCCCCAGCAGCGCGACCCCGACCACGAGGCCAATGATCCTGCACATTTTCACCACCTGATGACTTCATCGATGTTGAATTTGAGGGTAGATGAATTCCACGTGGTTGAATAGCCCCATGGCCGAGGAACGCGGAAGACGACCGGGAAACCCGCAGACCAGGCAGGAGATCCTGGAGGCGGCGATGGAGTCCTTCGCCGCCCACGGCTACGGCGGCACCACCATCAGGGCCGTGGCGCGGGCCGCGGGCGTCGATCCGGCGCTGGTGATGCACTTCTTCGGCAACAAAGACGGCCTGTTCGAGGCCGCGATCAAGGCCAGCATGCCGGTCGCGCTGATGGTCGGCGCCCTCGACGGCGACGCGTCGGGCATCGGCGAGCGGCTGGTGACCCGCTACCTGGAGTTGTGGGAGGATCCGCGGCACGGCCCCCGGCTCTCGGCCGTGCTGCACGCGGCCGCGGCCACCCCGGCGACGGCCGCGCTGCTGAAGGAACTGCTCGGCCGGGAGCTGCTCGCCCCGATCGCCCGCCGACTGCCCGGCGCCCAGCCCGAGGTCCGCGCGCTGCTGGCGGCCTCGCAGCTGCTCGGCCTGGCGATGATCCGCTACCTGCTCCGGCTCGACCCGCTGGCCTCGCTGCCCGCCGGCCAGGTCGCGGCCCTGATCGCGCCCAACGTCCAGCGTTACCTGACGGGCACGCTCTCGCTCGACGAGATCGCCGCCGCCCGGGGGTAGGTCGCCAGGGTGAACAGCAGCGCCGCCACGCCGAGCCCGGTGGCCAGCACGACCACCCCGGCCCGGCCGTAGGCGTCCAGGGCCACGCCGCCCGCGATGCCGGCCGCGAACAGGCCGACGTACTGGGCGGACGACAGCAGGCCGAGCCCGATGGGCACGTTGTCCGGCACCGCGGCCACCGTCCTGAACTGCTGGGCCGGCGCGACCAGCCAGCCGAGCGCGCCCCACAAGAGCGCCCAGACCAGCGCGATCGGCAGGGCCAGGTTCGCGACGGGGATCAGGGCCAGGAAGACCGTGGAGGCGGCCAGGCCGATCAGCACCATCCGGCGCGGCCCGTAGGCGTCGGTGAGGCGCCCGCCGAGCTGGTTGCCCACGATGCCGCCGAGCCCCCACGCCCACAACACGGCCGGCAGCGGCAGGTCGAACAGCGACCCGATGTAGGTGTAGGCGGTGAACCCGGCGCCGAACATCAGCAGCTGGGTGACCAGCACCACCAGCACCCGCCGGTCGGCCAGCGGCGCGAAGCGCTCGCCGAGCCGTCCCGACACGGCGACCCGGACGTCCGGCACGAGCGCCGCCACCCCGGCGAAGCCGATCACGCCCAGCCCGACGACCAGCCACATCGTCGCCCGCCAGCCGGAGACCGAGCCCAGCCAGGTGCCCAGCGGCACGCCGACGGCCGAGGAGACGCTCAGCCCGCCCATCACCAGCGCCAGCGCCCGGCCGCGCCGCTCGGGCGAGGTCAGCGCGTTGGCCACGCCCGAGGCGGTCGGCGTGAACATCGCCGCGCCGGCCGCGGCCACCACCCGCGTGGCCATGACCAGCGCGTACGTCGGAGCCAGCGCGGTCAGCACGTTGCCCGCGACGAACACGGCCAGCGCCAGCAGCAGCAGCCGCTTGCGCGACAGGCGGGCGGTGAACGCGGCCAGCAACGGGGACAGCAGCGCGTACGCCAGCGCGAACACGGTCATGAGCTGCCCGGCGGCGGACGTGGAGATCCCGAGGTCCGCGGAGATGGGGGTGAGCAGCCCGGCGGTGACGAACATGCCAGTACCGATGGCGAAATTTCCGGCAGCAAGGGGATAGAGCCGGGAACTCATGGAACCTCCAGCCAATTAGTTGGACGGGCATCAAACTGTCATTACAGTTGGATAGTTGTCAAACAATCAGAGCGAGGTAGGGTGCCACCATGCGCCTGCTACCGCACCCCGCGAAGGAGGACATCCAGCTCACCGAGGTCCTGCGTGCGCTCGCCGACCCCGTCCGGCTGGAGATCGTGGTCCGCCTGGCCACCCTCGGCGAGATGACGTGCACCGCCGCGGGCGACCATCTCGGCGTCCACAAGTCGACGGCGTCCCACCACTACCGCTCGCTGCGCGAGGCCGGCGTGATCGTCTCCAAGCAGGAGGGCCGGCTCAAGTACATCAGCCTGCGCCGCGGCGACCTCGACGAACGTTTCCCCGGCCTGCTCGACTCCGTGCTGTCGGCCTCGCATGCCCCCGCCTGACCGGCTGCCGATCCACGACGCGCTCCCCGAGCTGCTCGCCACGCTGGAGCGCCACGGCACGGCGGTGCTCACCGCGCCGCCCGGCACGGGCAAGACCACGGTCGTGCCCCTGGCGCTGGCCGAAACCGGGCTGCGGGTGCTGGTCGCCGAGCCCCGGCGGCTGGCCGTCCGCGCGGCGGCCCGGCGCATGGGCGTCAGCTACACGATCCGCGGCGAGCGGCACACCGGGGCGAACCCCATGGTCGAGGTCGTCACCACCGGCGTGCTGCTCCAGCGGCTCCAGCGCGACCAGGAGCTCGCCGGGGTCGACGCGGTCGTCCTCGACGAGTGCCACGAACGCCATCTCGACGCCGACACCGCCCTCGCGTTCCTGCTCGACGTGCGCGAGACGCTCTCCCCCGATCTGCGGCTGCTGGCCACCTCGGCCACCGCCGACGCGGCCCCCTGGTCACAGCTGATCGGCGGGCCCGTGGTGGCCGCCGCGGGGACGGCTCATCCCGTGGAGACCGTGTGGGCGCCGCCGGAGCGTCCGGTCGCGCCGCCCCACGGCCTGCGCGTCGATCCGGCGCTGCTGTCGCACGTGGCCGCGGTGGTCCGGCGGGCCTGCGCCGAGCGTGACGGCGACGTGCTGTGCTTCCTGCCCGGCGTGGGGGAGATCGCCAGGGTCGCGGGGATGCTGGGCGACCTCGACGTGCTCCAGGTGCACGGCCAGGCGCCGGCGCGCGTCCAGGACGCCGTCCTGTCGCCCGGGGCCGGCCGCCGGGTCGTGCTGGCCACGTCGGTGGCCGAGTCGAGCCTGACGGTGCCGGGCGTCCGCGTGGTGGTGGACTCGGGGCTGGCCCGGGAGCCCCGTACCGACCACGCCAGGGGGCTCGGGTCGCTCACCACGGTCAGGGTCTCGAAGGCGTCCGCCGACCAGCGCGCCGGCCGCGCCGGGCGCGAGGCCCCCGGGGCCGTGTACCGCTGCTGGACGGCGGCCGAGCACGAACGCCTGGCCGACCACGCGCGGCCGGAGATCGCGCTCGCCGACCTGACCGGGTTCGCCCTCCAGGCGGCCTGCTGGGGCGACGCGGACGCGGCCGGCCTCGCCCTCCTCGACCGGCCGCCGCCCGCCGCGATGGCGGCCGCCGTCCGCACCCTTGAGGCGCTGGGCGCGCTGGAGGCCGGCCGGGTGACCGGTCGCGGGCGGCGCATGGCGCTCGCCGGCGTGCATCCCCGCCTGGCCAGAGCCCTGCTCGACCTCGGCCCGCGGGCCGCCGAGGTGGTGGCGCTGCTGTCGGAGCAGCTGCCCAGGGACGCGGGCGACGACCTCGCGGAGGTCTGGCGCACGGCCCGCAGGGGCGGCACCGGCTTCGCGGCCCGCTGGCGCCAGGAGACCAGGCGTCTCGCCCGCGCCTCCGGCCAGGAGTCGCAGGCGCGGGAGGTGGGTGACGACGCGCTGGCCGGGATGGCGGTGGCGCTGGCGTTCCCGGAACGGGTGGCACGGCGGCGCGGCGGCGGCTATCTCATGGCGTCCGGCACACAGGCCCAGCTCGCCGAGGGCTCCAGGCTGTCCACCGCGCCGTGGCTGGCGATCGCCGTCGCCGACCGGCCCACGGGCTCGGCCTCGGCCCGCGTGCGCCAGGCCGTGGTGATCGACGAGGAGATCGCCAGGCTGGCCCTGCCCGTCACGGTCGAGGAGGAGGTCGCCTGGCGGGTGCCGCCGGGTGAGCGGCGCGGCGACGTGTCGGCCCGCGTGGTCGAACGCCTGGGCGCGATCGAGCTGTCCGCCACGCCGCTCAAGGACGCCGACGTACGCCCCGCCATCCTGCACGGCCTGCGCACCGAAGACCTCCTGACCTGGACGAGGCAGGCGAAGGACCTCAAGGACCGCCTGACCTTCGCCCACCGCGCGATCGGCCCCCCGTGGCCCCCCACCGACGACCTGATCGCCCTGGCCGACCAGTGGCTGGAGCCGGAGCTGTCCAGGGCCCGCCGCCGGGCCGACGTCGAGCGCATCGACGTGGCCGCCGCCCTGCGCCGCCTGATCCCGTGGAGCGAACGCCTGGAGAACGTGGCCCCCGAACGCGTCGAGGTGCCCAGCGGCTCGCAGATCAGGATCGACTACTCCGGCGAGCAGCCGGTGCTGGCGGTGAAGCTGCAGGAGCTGTTCGGCTGGCAGGAGACGCCGCGGATCGCCGGCGTCCCCCTGCTGGTCCACCTGCTCTCCCCGGCGGGCCGTCCGGTGGCGGTGACCGCGGACCTGGCCTCGTTCTGGCGTGAGGGGTACCGGTCCGTACGGGCCGAGATGAGGGGCCGCTACCCTAAGCACCCATGGCCGGAGGACCCGCTCACCGCGCCGCCGACCCGCCGCGTCAACCGGAGCAGACCTTGATCGACGAAGCCGTCCGCGACAACGCCGCCTGGTGCGACACGATGTGCCGGGCGCACGGCCGTCCCGGCGTCTTCGGGCCGCTCGCCTGGACCAACCCGGCCAGGACGCCCGTCCTGTACCCCGACGCCGTCACGCTCTCCCCCGACGCCGGGCCGGCCGACGTGCTCGGCCACATCGACGCGGGCTCGGGCGCCTCGGTGAAGGACAGCTTCGGCACGCTCGACCTGCCGGGCTTCGACGTGCTGTTCACCGCCCAGTGGATCGCCCGGCCCGCTCCGGACGCGCCCCGGCCTCCCCTCCGGGCGGCCACCGGCGACCCCGTCGTGTGGGAGGTGGCCGCCGACCCCAGGGCGCTGGAGGAGTGGGCGCAGGCCTGCTTCTCCGGCGGCGCGCCCGGCCTGTTCCCGCCCGCGCTGCTCGACGAGCCGCAGGTGCGGCTGGTGTGCGGCCGCATCGGGGCCGACGTGGTCTGCGGCGCGGCGCTCAACGCGAGCGGCACGGTGACGGGCGTCTCGAACGTCTTCGCCTCGGGCTGCGACGAGTCCGCCGCCTGGGAGGGCACGGTGGCGATGGCGGCCGAGCTGTTCCCCGGCCGTCCGCTGGTCGGCTACGAGAGCGACCCGTCGGCCGCACTCGCCCACGGCTTCACCACCCTCGGGCCCCTCCGCATCCTGCTCAAGCCCTGACAGACCGGGCGCGGTCAGTCCGTCAGGTCGGCCACCGTCAAACCGGTGCGGACCGGATGGGTCGCCTCGCCCACCCCCATGTCCTTGAACCCGCTCGACGTGCCCACGCACACCACCGGCCCGTCGAAGTCCCGGCGCAGCTTCCGGTAGCCCGCCAGGCCCGCCGCCCCCGACAGCTCCTGCCAGACGCCCTGCCGCGCCAGGTCCCGCTGGGCGGCGCGCATCTCGTCGTCCGTCACGAGCACCGCCTCGCCGCCGCTGTCGCGCACCGCCAGCACGCCCCGGTAGCCGCCGACCGACCCCGCGATCCCGTAGGCGCGGCTGGCCCCCAGCTCGACGACCGCCGCGGGTGAGCCCTCGGCCAGGGCCCGCGCGTTGGGGCCGCCCGCGGCCGGCTCGCAGGAGAACATCCGCGGCACGTCCCCGGACAGCCCGAGCAGCCGCAGCTCGGTGAAGCCCTTCCACATCCCGAACAGCAGCTCGGCGTACCCGGTGGGCGCGAAGACCGCCGCGGGCGCCCGCCGGAGCTGCAGGAACAGCTCGTACGCGATCGTCTTGTAGCCCTCGGGGCCGAACGGGTGGCCGGTGTGGGTCACGGTCTGGTTGCTGACCGGGTGGTAGCCCAGCCGGTCCACGACCTCCCGCAGCAGCGGCCACCGCTCCTCCGCCGGCACGGAGAACACCTTGGCCCCGTACGCCCGCACGAACGCCTGCACGCCGGCCGGCGAGTCCGCCGAGGCCAGCACGATGGCCGGCAGCCCGGCGCGGGCGGCGTACGCGGCGGCCGAGGCGCCGTGGTTGCCGGACGAGGCCACCACCACCCCTGCCGCCCCCTCCGCCAGGGCCGCGCTGACCGCCACCCGGTTCAGCCGGTCCTTGTGCGACCAGGTCGGGTTCCGGGACTCGTCCTTGACGTAGATCCCGTCGAACTCCAGCAGCGGCGTCCCGCCCTCCCCCAGCGTCGGCGCCTCCAGGGACGGCAGCAGCGGCGACCACCGCGCGATGTCCGGCCCCGGCTCCTGGTCGAACAGACCCTTGTCCAGGCGCGCGTAGTCGTAGACGACCTCGACCGGATAGGCCAGCTCGGCGGTGCTGGTGCGCGGGCAGCCCCTCGTGAGCGGCGGGGACAGCGGGAACTCGATCGAAGGGTCACCCAGCGAGCGCTGGCGGATGGCAAGTGAAGATCCGTTCACGCGCATGGAGTTTATATGGCTATCATGGTGATATCACTTCGATAGCAAGGAGTCGCGATGGAACGTCGTGCTTTCCGGGTCAACGGATTCCTCGTCCTGCTTGTCCTCCTCCTGCTGGGCGGCGCGGCGCTGGTCTCGATCGAGACGCTCGGCATAGCCTGGATCGTGCTCTTCGCGCTCGTGGCCTCCGGCTTCACCGTGGTCAACCCCAACGAGGCCAAGGTCGTGCAGTTCCTCGGCCGCTACGTCGGCACGGTCGACGTGGCGGGGCTGCAGTGGGTCACGCCGTTCACCACCAAGCGCCGCATCAGCCTCCGGGTGCGCAACTTCGAGACCGCCAAGCTCAAGGTCAACGACGCCGACGGCAACCCGGTCGAGATCGCCGCGGTGGTGGTCTACAAGGTCACCGACACGGCCAAGGCCGCCTTCTCCGTCGACGACTACGAGGAGTACATCGCGATCCAGTCCGAGGCCGCCGTGCGCCACCTCGCGACCACCCACCCGTACGACTCGCACGAGCCCGAGCGCACCAGCCTGCGCGACGGCGCCGAGGTCGCCGGCGAGCTGACCGCCGAGCTGCGCGAGCGCACCGAGCTGGCCGGCATCGAGATCCTGGAGGCCCGCATCACCCACCTGGCCTACGCGCCGGAGATCGCCCAGGCCATGCTGGTGCGCCAGCAGGCCAGCCAGGTGGTGGCCGCCCGCACCAGGATCGTCGAGGGCGCGGTCGGCATGGTCCAGCTCGCGCTCGACCGGCTGGCCGCCGAGGGGGTCGTGGAGCTCGACGAGGAGCGCAAGGCCCAGATGGTCTCCAACCTCCTGGTCGTCCTGTGCGGCGACCGGGCGACCCAGCCGGTGGTGAACGCCGGCAGTCTGTATGCCTGAGCGCAAGAAGCTCCTGCTCCGCCTCGACCCGGCCGTCTACGACGCCATCGCCAAGTGGGCGGCCGACGACCTGCGCAGCATCAACGCGCAGATCGAGTTCGCGCTGCGGCTGGCGTTGAAGGAGGCCGGGCGGGAGCCCGGCAGGGGCTCTCGCAAGGAAGAGTGAAAACCTGCACACTCTAGACATGTTGTGGGCAGGCAGGACCGCCATCGAGATCGCGGCGGCCGTCCGGCGCGGCGACGTCACGGCCACGACCGTCGTGGCGGAGCACCTTCGCCGCATCTCCGAGCGGGATTCCCGGGTGGGCGCCTTCCGGCTGGTCAGGAAGCAGGCGATGAACGAGGCGCGGGCCGTGGGCGACCGCCGCGACCTCGCCGACCTGCCGCTCGCCGGGGTTCCGGTGGCGGTCAAGGACAACCTGGAGGTGGCCGGCGAGCCCACCCGCGGCGGCTCGGCGGCCACGTCCGGCGCGCCCGCCCGGGAGGACCATCCGGCCGTGGCCCGCCTGCGCGCGGCGGGCGCGGTCATCGTCGGGCTGACCAACCTGCCGGAGCTGGGGCTGGTCGGCTTCGGCGACAGCCCGTACGGCGTCGTGCGCAACCCCTGGAACCTCGCCCGCACCGCCGGCGGCTCGTCGTCGGGCAGCGCGGCGGCGGTGGCGGCCGGGATGGTGCCGATCGCGCTCGGCAACGACGGCATGGGGTCGCTGCGCATCCCGGGCGCCTGCTGCGGCGTGCTGGCCGTCAAGCCGGGCACGGGCCTGGTCCCGCCGCCCGCCGACGACTGGGACGGGCTCACCGAGAACGGCCCGCTCGCCACGACCGCGGCCGACCTGTCGCTCGCGCTGTCCGTCCTGGCCGCTGACCCGGCGCTGGCCGAGGCGTGGCGTACCGGCCACCGGGTCGAGCCGAAGCCGCGCATGCTGCGCTCGGTCTGGGCCGACGACGAAGAGGTGTGGGAGCCGCAACCGCCGCAGGACAGCCCCGAGCCGTTCGACCTGCGGGTGGCCTACGCCCCCCAGCCGATGCCGCCGGGCCTGCCCGTGGACCGGGAGTTCCAGGCGGCGGTGCGAGCGGCCGCCGAGACGTTGCGGCACGCCGGGCACACCGTCGTCGAGCACCCGCACCGCCTGCCCGCCTGGCTCGGCCCCGCCGGGGTGGCCACCTGGCTCGGCCGGGCCGCCGCCGCCGTCGACGGCCTCGATCCGCACGCGCTGGAACGGCGTACCCGCGCGCTGGCCCGCGCCGGCCGCGCGCTCACCAGGATCGGCCTGGACGGCCGGCGCGGCCGCGAACGCTGGAGCGGCTACGGCGCCGACACCTGGTTCGGCGACGCCGACGTGATGATCACGCCGGCGCTCGCCGCCCTGCCGCCGCGCGCCGACCGCTGGGGCGGGCGCGGCCTGCTGGCCAACCTGCTGGCCAACGTCAGGTACGCGCCCACCACGGCTGCGTGGAACCTGTGCGGCTGGCCCGCGATGGCCGTGCCGGTCGCCACGCACTCCAGCGCGCTGCCGATCGGCGTGCAGCTCGTGGCGCCGCCGGGCGGCGAGCCGCACCTGCTGGCCCTGGCCGCCCAGCTCCAGGCGGCCCACCCGCCGCTACGCCCGCCCGGCTTCTCCTAGACGCCGGCCGGGTGCCAGACGGTCTTGGTCTCCAGGAACCGGGTCATCCGGCCGAGCCCCGGATCGGCCGTCCAGTCCTCGCGCACGGGACGCAGCACGCGCTTGAGGTTCTCGGCCGCCTCCTGCTCGCAGCGCAGCGCCAGGTCGGCGTCCTCGACCCCGGTGAGGTCGAGCGCGTTGACGTCCATGTGCGCGGCCAGCCAGGGCGCCAGCTCGGCCTGCTGACCGGTCAGGATGTTGACCACCCCGCCCGGCAGGTCGGACGTGGCCAGCACCTCGGCCAGCGTGATCGAGGCGAGCGGCGAGGGCTCGGAGGCGACCACGACGCACGTGTTGCCGGTGACGATCACCGGCGCCACCACGGACACCAGGCCGAGCAGCGGATCGGCGGGCGCCACCACGGCCACGACCCCGGTCGGCTCCGGCGAGGACAGGTTGAAGTACGGCCCCGCCACCGGGTTCGCCGACCCGCGCACCGCCGTGATCTTGTCGGACCAGCCCGCGTACCAGACCAGCCGGTCGACCGCCGCGTCCACCGACTCAAGGGCGGCCTTCTTGCCCAGGCCCAGCTCCTCGGCGAACTGCCCGCGCCGCCCCTCCAGCATCTCGGCGACGCGGTAGAGGATCTGCCCCCGGTTGTAGGGGGTCGCGCCGGACCAGCCGGGGAACGCCTTGCGCGCGGCCACCACGGCGTCGCGCGCGTCCTTGCGCGAGGCGCGCGAGGCGTTGGCGAGGAAGTCGCCCTTGGGCGAGGTCACGGGATAGGACCTCCCACTCTCCGAGCGCGGGAAGGCCCCGCCGATGTACAGCTTGTAGGTCTTTCTGACGGACAACCTACTCATCGCCCCGACCTCTCCACGTGGACTCCTGCGACGTCTGGACCGGGGCGAACACCTGGCCGCACCTGCTGACGCCGCAGCGGTGGGCGTACCAGCCGACGCGTACGGGCCGGCCGGCGCGGGCGAAGGCGTGCCCGCGGGTGGCCTGGGCACGCCGCCCGGACCGCCCGGAACGGCGATGATCACACGTCAAGGTAGGCCTCCAGCCCGGCGAGCCCGCCCTCACGGCCGTACCCCGACTCCTTGTAGCCGCCGAACGGCGAGGTGGGGTCGAACTTGTTGAACGTGTTGGCCCAGACGACCCCGGCCCGCAGCCGGTCGGCCATCCACAGGATGCGCGAGCCCTTCTCGGTCCAGACCCCGGCCGACAGCCCGTACGGGGTGTTGTTGGCCTTCTCCACGGCCTCGGCCGGGGTGCGGAAGGTCAGCACGGACAGCACCGGCCCGAAGATCTCCTCCCGGGCGATCCGGTGGGACTGGGCGACCCCGGTGAACAGGGTGGGCGGGAACCAGTAGCCGCGGTCGGGCAGCTCGCACGCGGGCGACCAGCGCTCGGCGCCCTCGTCGGCCCCGGCCTCGGACAGCTCGCGAATCTTGGCGAGCTGCTCGGCCGAGTTGATCGCGCCGATGTCGGTGTTCTTGTCCAGCGGGTCGCCGAGCCGCAGCGTGCCGAGCCGCCGCTTCAGCGCCTCCAGCAGCTCGTCGTGGACGGACTCCTGCACCAGCAGCCGGGAGCCCGCGCAGCAGACGTGGCCCTGGTTGAAGAAGATGCCGTTGACGATGCCCTCGACCGCCTGGTCGACGGCGGCGTCCTCGAACACGATGTTCGCGGCCTTGCCGCCGAGCTCCAGCGTGAGCTTCTTGTCGGTGCCCGCGACCGCGCGGGCGATGATCCGGCCGACCTCGGTCGAGCCGGTGAAGGCCACCTTGTTCACGTCGGGGTGGGCCACCAGGGCGGCGCCGGTGTCGCCCGCGCCGGTCACGATGTTGACCACGCCGGGCGGCAGCTCGGCCTGCCGGCAGATCTCCGCGAACAGCAGCGCGGTCAGGGGGGTCGTCTCGGCGGGCTTGAGCACCACCGTGTTGCCGCAGGCCAGCGCGGGAGCGATCTTCCAGGCCAGCATGAGCAGCGGGAAGTTCCACGGGATGACCTGCCCGGCCACCCCCAGCGGCTTGGTGCCGAACCCGGCGTAGGCCAGCTTGTCGGCCCAGCCCGCGTAGTAGAAGAAGTGGGCCGCGACCAGCGGCAGGTCGACGTCGCGCGACTCGCGGATGGGCTTGCCGTTGTCGAGGGACTCCAGGACGGCCAGCTCGCGGGCCCGCTCCTGGATCAGGCGCGCGATGCGGAACAGGTACTTGGCCCGCTCGGCGCCCGGCAGGGCGCTCCACACGCCGAACGCCTTGCGCGCCGCCTGCACGGCCCGGTCGACGTCGTCGGAGGAGGCCGAGGCGACTTCCGCCAGCTTCTCCTCCGTCGCCGGGTTGACCGTCTTGAAGGGGGAGCCGGAGCCGTCCACGAACTCACCGTTGATGAACAACCCGTACGACGGCTTGAGATCGACAATGTCGCGCGACTCTGGCGCGGGTGCGTAGTCGAACATCGCCGTCACGCCAGGGTGAGGTATAGGGACATCACCTTGCCAGCGTAGACGGTCGGTCCGAGTGCTCAGAGGGGCCCGGAGCTCCTAGGACAGGAGTGACAGGCGATGCGCCGCCGCGGCGGCCTCTCCGCGCGTGGTGACACCCAGCTTGGCCAGGATGTTCGAGACGTGCACACTGACGGTTTTCGCCGAGATGAACAGTTCGGCGGCGATGTCGCGGTTGGTGCGGCCCTGGGTCACCAGGCGCAGCACCTCCAGCTCACGCGGCGTCAGCAGCTCCGACGGCGTCTCCTGGGCCTGCGGGCCGCCGCCCACGCGGCGCGACAGCGCCTCGATCTCCTCGGCGAGCGGGGTGGCGCGCAGCGCGGCGGCGAGCGGACGCGCCTGCCGGAGCCTGGACGCCGCGCCCTCCCTGTCACCGCTCCTGGCCGCGACGCCGGCCGCCCGCAGCAGCGCCTTGGCCTGGTTGTGCGGCCGCATCAGCCGCTCCCACGCCGCCGCCGAGGCGTCGAAGTCACCGCTGTAGGACAGCCGGTACGCCTCCGCCACCGGCCCGCTGATCGTCAGCTCGGCCGCCACTTCCGCGGCGTGCGCCCGTACCGCGGCGGTCCGGCCGGGTTCGAGGTCCTCCGCCGCGTCGCAGACCGTGCGCAGCAGGGAGAGCAGCCGCCAGCCCAGCATGGCCTTGCTCGGCAGCCTGGGATGCGACAGCGCCCGCTCGGCCACGGCCAGCGCCGCCCACGGCTCGCCCTTGAGCAGGTGCCAGCCGATGTGCAGGCGCGCGTTGCTGATCACGTCCTGGACGAAGTCCTCGGGACGGTCCTTGAGCACGCCGATCTCCGACAGGATGCCCTCGACGTGCTGCAGGTCGCCCCTGGCCAGCCCGATGTCGGCGCGCACGCGCAGCAGCGCGTACTGGGTGCGCAGGACGGGCCCGTAGTTGAGCGCGCTGTCCACGAGGTCGAGCGCCTCGTCCCAGCGGCCGAGCGACTCCAGCGCCTCGGCCCAGTTGTTGAGGATGAACAGCCCGCTGCCGCGCAGCCTGCCGTACTTCTTGGCGTACTCCCAGCCCTGCTCCGACAGGCGCAGGGCCTCCTCGGCGCGGCCCATGTCGATGAGGGAGTCGATGTTGTTGCCGATCGCCCTGATGATGATGCGGCCCGAGCTCTCGGTCTTGCCGAGCGCCATCGCCTGCTCGTTGACGGCGATGACCTGCTCCAGCTCACCTCTGAGGGAGTGGCCGAGCGCCAGGTTCATCAGCAGGTCGCCTTCGAGGCACTTGTCGCCGGACCGCCTGACCAGGTCGAGGCCCTCGTGGATCAGCTCCTCGCCCTCGGCGATCTGGCCGCGGAGCATGAGCTGCCTGCTCAGCGGCATGACGACCTCCGCGCGCACCGGGCCCGGCTCGGGCACCAGCCGCAGCGCGTGCCGGAGCAGCTCGATCACGCCCATCTGGCCCTTGGACGCCTTGAACGACGCCTGCCGCACGATGAGCTGGGCCACCCGGCCCGGCTCCTCGGTCTCGTCCAGCTCGGCGAGGGCGGCCTTGACGAACTTCACGCCCTTGTCCACCTCGCCGCCGGCGTTCGCGGCCTCGGAGGCGCGTTCGAGCACGGCGGTGTGGTCGACGCCGATGCGCCGGGCGGCGTCGGGGACCCGGTCCCAGAGCATGAGCACGCGTTCCAGCAGCGGCACGGCCTCGGTGTAGGCGTACGCCTTGAACGACTTCTGCGCGGCCTCCCAGGCCGAGACCAGGGCCCAGAGGTCGTTGCGGGCGCCGTACCAGTGGTGGGCCAGCTCGACGGCGGCCCGGCCGGGCGGGACGAGCGAGCGGTCCTTGGAGATCTCCTCGGCGTACCGGGAGTGCAGGCGCTGGTGCTCGCCCGGCAGCAGCTCCTCGTGCACGGCCTCCTGGATCAGCGCGTGCCGGAAGACGTAGGCGCGGTTGTCGGCGATCTGCAGCACGTTCCCGGCGATGGCGGGACGCAGCGCCGCCTCCAGCTCGATCTCGGACAGCCCGCTGACGGCGGCCAGCAGCGCGTGGCCCACCCGGTTGCCGCCGGCCGCGGCCATGCGCAGGACGCGCTGGGTGTCCTCGGGCAGCCGTTCGACGGCGCTGAGGATGAGGTCCTGCATGGACTCGGGGAACGTGCAGTCCTCGCCGCCGTCGAGCAGCGCCTCCACGAACAGCGGAATGCCCTCGCTGCGTTCGTAGACTTTCTGGACCTTCACATATTCCGGCGCGGCGCCGAGGATGCCGGCCATCTGCGCGGCCACCTCGTCGCGCGACAGCCGGGGCAGGTCGAGGCGGTGGACGCCGTTCACCCGGCCGAGCTCGGCCAGCACGGGGCGGAGCGGATGTTGCCGGTGCAGGTCGTCGGAGCGGTAGGTCATGACGATGAGCACCTGCGGGGCGTGCAGGTTGCGGCTGAGGAACGCGATCAGGTCGCGGCTGGAGCGGTCGGCCCAGTGGATGTCCTCGATGACGAGGACCGTGGGGCGGCTGTCCGCGAGGCGTTCGAGAAGGGTGAGGAACTGCTCGAAGAGCCGGGCGCGGCCCGTTTCCGTCTCCCCGTCGCCGCTGGGCTCGCCGAACTCCGGCAGCAGCCTGGCCAGGTCCCGCTGGGCGCCTTCGGGCAGCAGCGCGGCCACCGCGGCGGGGCCCTGCTCCCTGACGAGCTGCCTGAGCGCGGCGGTGAAGGGCGCGTAGGCAAGGCCCTCGGCCGACAGCTCCACACAGCCGCCGACCAGCACCTGCGCGCCGTCGGCCACGCAGGACTCGGCGAAGCGCTGCACGAGCCGGCTCTTGCCGACCCCGGCCTCCCCGCCCATGAGCACGGCCGTCACCGTGCCCTTACGTGCCTCGTCGAAGCTCTCTGCGAGAGCGGCGAGCTCCTCCGCCCGCCCGACGAAGACGGGACTCACCGAACGTCCCAGCATGTCGTTCAGCATGCCATGCCCTATCAATCAGTTTCGACGGGGTTTAGGGGGGTGCAGAGGCCCGGCCGCCACAACTGATGACGCGGCCGGGCTCTCTGGGGGCGGTCATGACGAACGGCGCTTGCCGAAGACCGAGCGACGCTCGGCCTTGTTTCCCTTCATCGCCTCGCGTACTCGGCGGTGCTCGGCGGCGGCCCGCCGGAGCTCGCTGGCGTGGGACTTCATGAGCTCGTACTCGAGTTCGGGGTTCACGGTGTTCTCCTGAACATTTGCTGCTTTTTCCTGACATCTTCAATGTTCGGCCTAAGGCCCGGCCCGCCACATCAGGTGGATGTCCTATCTGCGGGCGTACGCGGGGCCGGACATACCTAGGGCGGCGCCCGTCCCGCCTTAGGCGGCGTTCCCGTCCGTCCGGTTTGGAGGTAGTGGCCCTGGTCGGCGATGCTGTGAAGGTGTCAACTGTGACTACCTCGCTCGCGGACGTCGCCTCGTCCCACGCGACGCTGCGCGCCTTCCTGCACGGCCTTCCCGGAGTCGACCGGGTGGGCGCCGACCAGCGGGCGGCCATGCTCGGCACCCGTTCCATCAAGACCACGGCCAAGGCCCAGGCCATCGGCCTGGCCATCTCCATGGTCGACCTGACGACGCTCGAAGGCGCCGACACGGCGGGCAAGGTGCGGGCCATGTGCACCAAGGCCGTGCACCCGGGCGGGGGCGCCTCCAAGGTGGCGGCGGTCTGCGTCTATCCCGACATGGTGGAGGTGGCCGTCCGGGCGGTGGCCGGTTCGGGGGTCAAGGTGGCCTCGGTCGCCACCGCGTTCCCCAGCGGGCGTTCCTCGCTGGAGGTCAAGGTGAGCGACACGGCGCTGGCCGTGGCCGCGGGCGCCGACGAGATCGACATGGTGATCGACCGCGGCGCGTTCCTGTCCGGCGACTACATGAAGGTCCACGACGAGATCGTCGCGGTCAAGGCCGCCTGCGGCGCCGCGCACCTGAAGGTGATCCTGGAGACGGGCGAGCTGGCGACCTACGACAACGTGCGCCGGGCGTCCTGGCTGGCCATGATCGCGGGCGCCGACTTCATCAAGACCTCCACCGGCAAGGTGTCACCGGCGGCCACGCTGCCGGTCACCCTGATCATGCTGGAGGCGGTGCGCGACTTCCGCGACACCACCGGCCGCCAGGTGGGCGTGAAGCCGGCCGGCGGCATCCGCACGACCAAGGACGCCATCAAGAACCTGGTGCTGGTCAACGAGACGGCGGGCGACGACTGGCTGTCCCCCGACTGGTTCAGGCTGGGCGCGTCCTCGCTGCTCAACGACCTGCTCATGCAGCGCCAGAAGCTCGCCACCGGCCGGTACGCGGGCCCCGACTACTTCACCCTCGACTGACGGCGACGGCCCTCGGGCGGCTCTACGAGGTGTTC
This sequence comes from Nonomuraea sp. NPDC049624, assembly GCF_040675255.1. Taxonomy (NCBI): domain Bacteria; kingdom Bacillati; phylum Actinomycetota; class Actinomycetes; order Streptosporangiales; family Streptosporangiaceae; genus Nonomuraea; species Nonomuraea sp. NPDC049624. The sequence goes on from NZ_JBFAOR010000001.1 coordinate 237,579, forward strand.
GGAGCCGTCGCGAGGCCCGCTAGCGTGCCCGGCTGCCCCCACTGCGTCGAGCCGGGCGAGCAGGCGTGCCTGCTGTCCGGCCCCGTCTCGGCGATCGAGGCCGGCTCGCTGGCCCGTTACGCGGCCAAGGCGCTCACCACGTGGGGGGACGTCCCCGCCTTCCGCTACTTCCTGCCGCGCCTGCTCGAATGCGCGGCGGCCGACGCGTTCTCCTACCCCGACCCGGAGATCGTCCTCGGCAAGCTCACCGTCGCCGGCTGGCACGGCTGGCCGGCCGGCGAACGCGCGGCCGTCACCGCGTTCCTGCACGAATGGTGGCTCGACACGCTGCGCCGCCATCCCTCCCGCCCACCGGCGGACACGGTGTTGTGCGCCGTCGCCGCCACCGGCGTCGACCTGACGCCCTTCCTCGACGCCTGGGCCGCGCTGGAGAACGAGGCGGCGATCGCCCACCTGCGCGACTTCGTCACCGACGGCCTGTCGGGGCGGCGGCTGACCAACGCCTTCTGGGATCGCGACGCCCCCGCCCACGCCCAGGTCCTCGCCTGGCTCGGCGACGGGCCCGCGGCCCGGGCGGTGGAGGCCGCCTTCGCCCGGGAGAGCCGCGAGCCGGTGCTCGGCCTGCTCGCCGACGTCCACGGACGGCTGCCGCGCTCCTAGATGAGCGCCTCGACCAGCAGGATGACGCCGAACACCGCGAACGCGGCGGCGGCGCCGTACCGGATGACCTTCTCGGGGAGGTGCTTGCCGAGCAGGCGGCCCACCAGGATGGCCAGGGCGTCGGCGGCGACCATGCCCACGGTCGAGCCGATCCACGTGCCGACCCAGCCGTGCTGCGTGGCCAGGGTGATCGTGGCGAGCATCGTCTTGTCGCCCAGCTCGCTCAGGAAGAACGCCACGGTCACCGCGACCAGGACGTTCCTGGTCGTCTTGCGGGCCTTGTCCTCCTCCTCCTCGGTCAGCTCGTCGCCCCGCAACGTCCACAGGGCGAACCCGAGGAAGGCGATGCCGGCCACGATCGAGATGGCCGTCGTCGGCAGCGCCTTCCCGACCAGCCCGCCCACGGCCACGCTCAGCAGGTGCACGACGGTGGTGGCGATGGTGATGCCCGCAAGCACGGGCCAGGGCTTGAAACGGGTGGCGAACGTCATCGCCATGAGCTGGCTCTTGTCACCGAGCTCGGCCACGAAAATGACCGCGAGACTGATCCAGAACGCTTCCAACCGGTCCTCTTTCCCGCGACCAGACCGGAAGCAGGCACCCGGGGGATCTTCGGGCACGACTTTCGGCCCGGCAGCGTCTTTGTCCATGACTGCCAGGCCGAAGGTCTCGTCCGCCCGTCAAGGCCCGTGTGACCGGGCGCGATCACGCGCCAGTATGTCGATCACACGATTGGGACTACTCCCCTTCGGAATTACCAACACACCATAACAGCCCACGTGAAGCCGTCATTCCGCCGGCTGTTCCCCCGGCTCGGACACCGCTTCCGCCCCCGGCTCGGCCCCCGGCTCGGCCGCCAGTGTGCAGCCGACCAGCACCGGCTCGTTGACCAGCGTCACGCCGAACTTCTCCCGCACCCCGTCGCGCACCTCCGCGGCCAGCGTCAGCAGGTCGGCCGTGGAGGCGGCGCCCGCGGGGTTGGTGAGGGCCAGCGTGTGCTTGGTCGAGATGCGCACCGGGCCGCGCTCGTAGCCCTTGGGGAAGCCCGCCTGCTCGATCAGCCAGGCGGCCGGCACCTTGACGCGGCCGTCGGGCAGGTCCCAGCGGGGGTGGCCGGGAGCGCGTCCGGCCAGCTCGGCGGCCTCCTCGGCGGTCAGGATCGGGTTGGTGAAGAACGAGCCCGCGCTGCGGCTGTCGGGGTCGGCCGCCGGGTCGAAGACCATGCCCTTGCCCCGCCGCAACCCCAGGACGGCCTCACGGGCCGGCCCGAGGGGCACGCGGCCGCCGAGCTCCACCCCGAGCCGCCCGGCCAGCTCCTGGTAGGCCACCGGGCCGGACATATCCGACACGTCCAGTGCGTACGTCACGGCGAGCACCACGTGCCGCGACAGGTCCCGCTTGAACGCGCTGTCGCGGTAGGAGAACCCGCACTGACGCGCCTCCAGGTCGACCACCTGCCGGGTGAGCCGGTCGTAGGCCCGCACGCACCTGATGGTCTGCGCCACCTCCTGGCCGTACGCGCCGACGTTCTGGATCGGCGTCGAGCCCACCAGGCCCGGGATGCCGGACATGCACTCGATGCCGGACCACCCCTCGGCCACGGCCCGCTCGACCAGCGGATCCCAGTCCTGGCCGGCCTCGACCGTGAGCAGCACCTGCTCGCCGTCCCTGGAGACCGTCACGCCCTCGGTGGCCACCTTGACGACCAGGCCGTCGAAGCCTTCGTCGCCGATCACCACGTTGCTGCCGCCGCCGAGCACCAGGGTCGGCACGCCGTTCATGTCGGCCTCGGCAACGAGGGACACGAGCTGCTCCGCCGTGACCGCCTCGGCGAAGTCGCGGGCGGGGCCGCCCAGGCCCAGGGTGGTGTGCGACGCGAGCATCTCCATGGCCACCAAGCTTATGAGCCCCCCAGCCCCCACGACACCGTCCCGAACCCCCTGCGGCTCCCACAACCGCAACCACCCCCCACCCTCCCACCCGTGCACGCGCCCGCGCCGACGCCGCCGATCGGTTCCCGGGGGGCGAGGGCGGGGTCAGCTGTGGAGGGGCTGGTCGCTGCGGCGGGTGGAGTCGAGCCGGCGGACCGGGAGCGGACCCTCGGGCACCACGAGGCCGCCTTCCAGCGCGTGCGAGAACTCCCGGTCGGCCTCCTCGCCGCGCTCCGCGCCCTCGGGGAAGGCCCCCAGCGCCGCCGCCCTGCGCACCGCCATCAGGTCGCAGCGCAACGCCCCCACCCTGCCGGGCTCCTCGGCCTCGGCCGCCTGCCACCCCGCCGCCACCGCCCCTTCCACGATGGCCGCCACCAGCGGCGTCAAGGCGTCCCCCGTCAGCGCGAGCGAGGTCTCCATCAGCACGTGCACCTCGGACTCGTCCAGCCGCAACAGCTTGGTACGGCTCTCGCCCCACCCCGCCGTGCCCCCGGCCGCCCGCGAGGTCTCGGCGACGTGCCACACCACCATCCGCTCCGGATGCCGTTCGGCCAGCTCGTCCAGGACGTCTCCCGCGCCGTCGACGTTCCCCAGGTCGAGGGCGAGGATCCGGGCGTGCGTGTGCTCGATCACCGACTGGACGCACTCCAGCACGTCCCCGGGCCGGCCGTCCACCAGCAGCCCGGCGGAGACCGTCACGTCCTTGGTCTCGACGCGCTGGCGCTCGGTGTTGACGCCCAGGTCGTCCATGCGGTTCGTGGCGAGGGTGCCGTCCCAGACGCGCTGGGCGTGCAGCATCGTGTCGTCCGGGTCGCCGTGCTGGCCGGGGTCGCCGGAGAAGCCCAGCGCGGCGGCGGGGTTCCCGTGCGCGCCCGCACCCCTGGGCCGGGCGCGGCCCGTGCCGACGCCGGTGGCCGAACCGCCCGTGGTGTCCCGTCCGGTGCCGCTGCTGCCCCCCACCTGCTCAGGGGACGCCGGACGCAGGTGAGCGGGAGGCTTGGCATCGGTCACGGACGACACGGGGATGGAACGAACGGTGGGCCAGACCTGTCGCGCAACTTCACTCATAACAACACGGGCTACCCGCGACCCGCCCGACATATCACGGGATCAGGAGAGCTGTACCACCGCACGCGCCTTCGACAGGACCTTCGCGTCGCCCGCCTTGGCCGTCAGCCCGACGACCACCCGCTTGTCCTCCAGCTTCTCCTCGACGACCCCGCTCACCGAGATCGTCGCGCCCTGGTCGTCGTCCGGCACGATCACCATCGACGAGAAGCGCACGCCGAAATCCAGCACGGCGCCCGGATCGCCCGCCCAGTCCGTGACGAACCGGCCGGCCTGGGCCATCGTGAACATGCCGTGCGCGATCACGTCGGGCAGCCCGACCGTCCGGGCGAAGCGCTCGTTCCAGTGGATCTGGTTGAAGTCGCCGGAGGCGCCGGCGTACATGACCAGGTTCAGCCGCCGGACATTGTAGCCCACGGCCGGGAGCTCCTGCCCGACCTCGACCTCGTCGTACCTCACCGTGGCCGCCATCTCAGCCCGCCCCTCCGCGCTCGACGATCGTGTTGTAGGTCGTGCAGACCGGCTCTCCGGCGACCGTCGTCACGTCGCTCCTGATCGTCAGCAGCTCGTTGCGTCCGGCGCTCCTGATGTCGGTGATCGTCGCGGTGGTGACCAGCTCGTCGCCCGCGCAGACGGGCCTGACGTACTCGAACCGCTGCTCGCCGTGGACCACCATCGCGAGGTTCAGGCCCAGCTCGGGGTCGACCAGCGCCTCGCCGCCCGCCTGCAGGCTGAACACGATGGGGAACGTGGGCGGCGCGATCACGTCGGGGTATCCGGCGGCCCTGGCGGCCTCCCTGTCGCGGTAGACCGGGTTGTTGTCGCCGATCGCCGCCGCGAACTCCTTGATCTTCACCCGGCTGACCTCGTACGGGGCGGCGGATGGATAGGTCCTGCCCACGAAGTCACGGTTCAAGGCCATCAGTGCTCCCTCGGATGTCTTCAACGAGCGCTGCTGAGCCAGACGGTAACAGAACAAGGTTCGGCTGTCGCCGCTCATGGCGTGCTTTTTGCCGGGGCCCGGGTCAGCGCCTAGAAAGACGCCTCAAAGCAGGGAGAACACGACAAACCGGCGCCCCGTCCGGGACGCCGGTTGTGCGATATGGAGGCAGAAGTACCGCTAGCGGGTTTCGCGGTGCGCGCGGTGGCAGCGGCAGTTCGGGCAGTACTTCTTCAGCTCAAGCCGATCCGGGTCGTTGCGCCGGTTCTTCCGCGTGATGTAGTTGCGGTGCTTGCACTCCTGGCAGGCCAGCGTGATCTTCGGCCTAACGTCGGTGGCAGCCACTTGGGAGTGCCTTTCTACGTTCGGGACATGGACACACCCGTACCCAGGCCGACCGACCTGGGATTGGGTAGTAGCGGAGGCCGGACTTGAACCGGCGACACAACGATTATGAGCCGTTTGCTCTGCCTGACTGAGCTACTCCGCCTTGGCCGGAAACTCCCGGCCCGTAGAGGATACCCGAAGCTGGGAGCACATTAGTAACTCACCTGATCGGGTGGGGTGCTACCAGTATGCCCCAGGAACCTCCGACAACCGAAATCCGATCATGCCACCTGGGTCTCGCCTGGGGAATCACCCGCGGAGGCCACCGCCACACTAGCAGCCCCCCTTTGCCGGCGCGAACCTCCGGACCAGGCACGCAGCGACGAACGCACACCCGCTGCGCCCGTCCTCGCGGTGGTCCGAAGGGCTCCCCGGCGGCCGCCGGCGACGCCCGTCCGTACGGCGAACGGGCGTGCCCCCGGCGAACGCCGGCGGCGCGCCTCCACGCGGTGGGCGGACCCGCGCGGATGAGGATGGGCGACCCCAGGGTGGGCGTGAGGGGGCGCGGCGGACCCCCGTGCGACCGCACAGGGGGGCTGGGGCGGGGGGTTACGACTGGCGTTCGTCCACGCCTACGGCGCCGACGCCGCTGCCCCAGCTTGCGCATTTGCCCTCGGACCTGCCCGAGGCCCCGGGCCCGAGCGTGATCCACGGACCGACGACGTCCGGGCTCCAGCCGCACGTGATCACGGCCCGGTAGACCCAGGTCTGGCCGGTCGGGTTGTGGCAGTCTGCGCGGCCGACGTAGCCGTCCTCCGGGGCCCGGCCGCTGTTGCACTGGAGGCTGCCGGCCGAGGCGGGGGCGGACGGGATGACAAGCCCGGATAGGACCGCGGCGACGCCGGCGGCGAGTGCCAGTTTCCTGTTCATGTCGTCTTCCTCTTCTGCTCGTTCTGCTTGAGCTGCTCGGGGTTTCGGCGCTGGTGTGCGCTCGATTGCCAGGAAAGCGACCGGGCGCCGGTGTCCAACAGCAGGGCGGACAGACTCGTCCGGAGTCGTCCACGCGCGAGCCCGACTCGGACGTCCCGAAATCCCTCCGGACACGTACGGTCATCGTTCGTACACTGGCGGGCAGGAAGAAGGCCGGGTCGGGGAGAGGGGCGATGGGCGAGGACCAGGAAGGCGCGGAACCCGGCGTGGAGTCGGTGAGCTGTCACGAGGGCCTGGCGAGGCTGCTCGCCGAGCAGTTCGCGCGGGCGGACGTGTCGTTGCGGGAGCTCCAGGCGCGGGCGGACACGGCGGGCGGACCCCGGCTTCCCCAGGCCACCTGTGCGGACATGCTGGCCGGACGGCGGTTTCCGAACAAGGCCGTGATGGTGTCGTTCCTGCTGGCTTGCGGGGTTCCCGAGCATCGGGTGCCGGAGTGGGAGCGGGCCTGGGAGCGCGTACGGACCAATCGCATGCCCCCGTCCGGCTTCCAGCTCACCCGGACGGCGCTGTCCCTCGGCGTTCCGCCCTTCGAGCATTCCGGGGTTCTCGACGTCGCCTCCGTCCGTCCGCACGCCGATCCCCTCGGGGGCCTGCCTCAGCCGGGCGTCGCGCCTCCTGCGGTGCTGAACCAGGCGGACACCGTGCCCGTCGCCGGCCCCATCGCGCCTGGCCCGCCGCCCCTTCCACCAGCGGCACTCTCTCCGCCGACGGGCCCCTGACCAAGCCCCCAGTCGCAGACCCCCTGGCCGACGCAATTCCGGCCGACAGTGCCCATCCGACGCGCGTCCGATGACTCGCCGCCGGGACGCCGACATCTCCGTGCAGCAGGGAACGCCGCCGCCGGCGAGCTCGCGTAACGCCACTACGCCGGGCAAGCGAAAGCTCCGGACGCTTCCCCGCGTCCGGAGCTTTCGGGTGTGGGCAACCAACCCTCACCGGCCTCCTGCCCGACGGTCCACATTCTATGCTTTTGTCCGTTTTGCGTAGAGTTGTGGCGTGACACGCTGGCACGGCCCCCGCGGCATCCTCGTCGAGATCATCACGCTCGGCGCGAGGCAGCGCATCAAGGTCACCCAGACCGTGAACGGCCGCCGCTACCTCCTCGGCTACTACGGCACCATCGCCCAGATCGTCCACCACGTGGACCTCGCCGACCTGGTCGAGGTGATCGACCTCCCCGCCTTCGCGTCCCGCAGGGCCAGAACGTGAGCAACCGCACGACACGAAAAAGCCGCCCTCCCCGCACGGGAAGAGCGGCTCGCCCGCAGGACCTACAGGTCCTTGCACCACATCCATTTGCCGTCGATCAGGCATTTGTGCCAGCCGTCGTTGGCCGGGTTCCACGCGTAGGCGGGACTGCTCGCCACGCTGATCGTCAGCACGGTCGAGACGGAGAGCAGGATCAGAGCCAGCGCCCGGCGTACACCACGGGCCGCGAACATGTTTCTCATGACCGTCATGGAACACGCCCGCCCTTGGAGCCTTCTTGGGGCCGGCTGAAGCCCCACGACAAGCGCCGCCCAACCCGCACAACCCGCACAACGAAAAACGCCCGGCTCCAAGTCACCTTGGCCGGGCGTCATATCCGCTCATTACAAGAGCCCCCAAACGGAATCGAACCGTTGACCTTCTCCTTACCATGGAGACGCTCTGCCGACTGAGCTATAGGGGCCTGTCCGCTCGCTGCGGACAGGTGTAACCATACACGGCACTCAGCCATGATGCGAACTCGTACGGGCCTCCACCGCGCCGCCGGATCCGCGGCGCGCGGCGAGATCGACCACCTCGCACAGATCGGCCAGGTCGACGAGCGCGGCCACCTCCGCCACCGAACGGCAGTCGGCGACCAGCCACCCGTTCCTGCGCACCCGCAGCACCTGCCGGCCCGCCCGCATCGCCGGCACGACCTCGACGCCGTCGAGGCCGACCCATCGCCTGTCCATAGCGGCACACCCTAGCCGCCGGGTCTCTCAATTTCCGTCCGCCACAGGCGTTACCGCCATGCCAAGTCGGCACCAAGAGGTGTCTAAGAGCGGCGTCCCACTCTGGTGCCAAACGGACAGAAGGAGCACCGAAATGGCACCCAACATGCTCGGATTCCGCATCACGCACCGGGCCATGCGCGGGGACACCCGTCGTCTGGCCGAGGTGATGAGCGCGATCGCCGCCGGCGAGCAGCGGGCCGGTCAGGAGCGGCTGCGGGCGATCGCGACGTTCACCGCCAAGCTCTGCGCGGGCATCCACCACCACCACCAGGCCGAGGACAACGTGTTGTGGCCGGTCATCGTGCGCTCGGCGGGCGCGGAGGTGGACCTGAGCGACCTCACCGACGACCACGCGGCGCTCGACCCGCTGCTGGAGGAGATCACGACGGCCGCGGTCCAGCTCGGCTCCGACGGGCAGGCGGCCCGGCGGATGGCCAAGTCCCTGGCCGCGCTCGCCGACCTGCTGGACGAGCACATCGAGGAGGAGGAGCGGCTGATCTTCCCGGTCGTCGCCAAGTACGTCTCGGAGGCGGACTGGCAGAAGGTCGAGACCGAGGTCAGGAAGGGCGGGGACGCCCGGTTCGACCTGCCGAGGATCGCCCAGTACGCGCGGCCGGAGGAGCTGGCCGAGCTGCGGCGCCTGGCCGGGCCGGTGCTCGTGGTGCTGCTCGCGCTCATGGGCCGCGGCCACCGGCGCCGCCAAAGCCTGATCTTCGGCACGCCGTGAGCCCTCAGGGACCCGCTCAGCGGCGCGCCCGGCGGCGGGCCGCCCGCGCCCAGTGCGGCGAGCCGACGCGCTCGGCGACCTGCAGAGCCTGCGCGTAGTGGCCGTCGGACGGCAGCCCGAGCAGCTCGGCCAGGTCGCCGAGCACCAGGGCGACCGGCCCGAGCGTGACCGACCCGCTGCTCATCCCGGCCAGCTCGTCCGCCCACGGCAGCAGGACGCGGTAGGAGCGTGCGGCCACCTCGCGGTCCTCCAGGGCGACGGCGGTCTGGCCGCGCAGCGCCTGCCACATCAGCCAGTAGTAGTTGCGCGGCAACCACGACTCGGGCCGCCACACCCGCCGGGCCGCGTCGAGCTCGCCCGCGGCCGCCAGCGCCCCGGCGTAGATCTCGTGCACGGTGTTGCTGTTCACGCGTTCCCGGATGGCGGCCAGCTCGTCCAGGGAGTCGCGGACGTTCCCGCGGGCCATCCGGACGGCGAACCTGCCCAGAGCGCCCATGGCCCGCGCGTTGACGCCGCCGCGCTCGGCCATCTGCTCGGTGAGCCCGGTGTAGACGGCCTCCGCCTCGTCGAACTCGCCCTCGACCAGCTTCCGCAGCGCGCCGAACAGCGCCAGGATGGCCAGCGACATGCCGAGCTGGCCGCTGGTGGACACCGCCACGCCGCTGTCGGCGTGCCGCCTGGCCGCCTCCAGGTCGGTGCGTCCGAGCGCGGCCATGAGCAGCGCGCAGTGGCCCAGCGTGAGGTAGCCGACGAGCCGGTGGGTGCGGCCCAGCTCCAGCAGCTCGGCGCCGACGGCCTCCAGCTCGTCCCGCCGTTCCGGGCTGAGCACGGCGAAGTAGCGCGCGTTGAGCGCCAGGCAGAGCAGGTCGGGACGGCCGAGGCGGCGGGCCAGGGCCAGGGCCTCGGCGCCGGCGGCGTCCACGCGGTCGTCGTCGTGCCCCTCCATCTCGAACACGAGCGCGGCCAGCAGGCGGCAGCGCGTCTCGTCGTCGGGACCGGCGGCCAGCTCGCGCTCCACGGCCTCCATGAAGTCCCTGTTGTAGAGGGAGTCCACCTGGATCGTCCAGACCACGGGGGCCTCGTAGGAGGTCAGCGCGCGGGCGAGCGCGCCGTGCGGGGCGGCCAGCTCGACGGCCTGCGCCCTGGCGGCCAGCGCGCCCAGCACGTCGCCCGCGTGGCCCAGCGCCGACACCAGTCCGCACAACAGGTCGAGCCGGGTCGCGTCGTCGGCGGCGAACTCCAGCGCGGCGCGCCACAGCGCCGCCGCCTCGCGGTGCGCGTGCAGGCCGGACGCCTGGACGGCCGCCGCCCTGGCGTACCGCACGGCGTCCGGCGCGGCGGCCTCCAGCGCGTGGTGCGCCAGGGCCGCCACGTCGTTCGGCCGCAGCCGCTCCAGCACCGACACCACGCGCCCGTGCAGCCGGGTCCGGCGGATCCGCGCGGTGTCCTCGTACAGCGCCTGCCTGACCAGGACGTGGGTGAACCTGACGCGGCCGGGCCCCGGCTCGGTCAGCAGGCCGGTCATGACGCCGGCCTCCAGGCCGTCGAAGACGGTGTCCTCGTCGCCGTCGTGCAGCGCGATCAGCACGTCCACGTCGGCGTCCCTGCCGACGACGGCGGCGTTGCGCAGCACGGTCTGGGCGGTCGCGGGCAGACGGGTGATGCGGCGGCGGATCAGGTCGCGCACGCCGGGCGGCAGCGCCTCGGCGGCCTGCGGCCCCTCGGAGGCCAGCAGGCGGGCGATCTCGCAGACGAACAGCGGGTTGCCGAGCGTGCGCTCCAGGACCGTGCGGACGGTGGCGGGGTCGAGGCCGGCGCGCTGGGAGTGGCGTTCGAGCAGCGTGGCGACGGCGGCCTCGTCGAGCCCCGCCAGCTCGACGTGCCTGCTGCCGGTGGCGAGCGCGGCCAGGGTGGCGGACAGGTCCTCGGTGGTCTCGGCCGGGCGGTAGGTGGCGACGACCAGGATCCGGGCGGCGTGGTCCAGGTGCCGCAGCAGGTGCAGGGTCTCGCCGTCGGCCCGGTGGACGTCTTCGAGCACCACAAGCAGCGGCGCGCAGCCCGCCAGGTAGCCGGCCACCGCCCTGGCGAGCTGGAATTGGTTCTGGATGGCGACGCCGTCGTTCAGGAGGGGGGCCAGGCGGGCCGCGTCGGCGGCGGCGGGCGGCCGTACGGCGGCGAGCTGCCGGACGATCTCGCTCCACGCCCAGGCGGGCGGCGCGTCACCGTCGATCTCCGGGCAGCGTCCGAACGCGACCCGCCACCCGCGCTCGGCCAGCTCGGCCGCGAACGCCTCGGCCAGCGCGCTCTTGCCCGCGCCCGGCTCGCCGCCCAGCCAGACCGTGCGCCTGAGCGGCCGCACGGCCTCCTCCCGCAGCGCGGCCAGCTCGCGGGCCCGGCCCACGATCGAGGGCTCCTGCGCGGCCACGGGCCGTTCCTGGACGTGTTCGACGACCTCGGGCGCGTGCAGGGACTCGGATTGGCGGAGGATGTCCTGTTCGAGCGCGCGCAGGGCCGGGCCGGGATCGACGCCGAGCTCCTCGGCCAGGTTCTCGCGGGCCTGGCGCAGCACGGCCAGCGCCTCGGCCTGGCTGCCGGACCGGTAGAGGGCCAGGGCCAGCAGGCGGACGGCGTTCTCGCGCAGGGGATGGGCGTCGGCGTGCCCGCGCAGCTCCGGCACGGCCTCGGCGTGGCGGCCCATCAGCAGCGCGGCCTCGGCGCGGTACTCGACGGCGACGAGCCTGAGCTCGGCCATCCTGGCCGCCTCGGGCGCGGCCCACTCCTCGGTGAACTCGGCGTAGGCGGCCCCCGTCCACAGGCCGAGCGCCTGGTCGAGCAGGTCGTGGGCGACGGTGCCCGCGCCCCGCTTGAGCGCCGCGCCGGCCGCGTCGATGAGGCCGGGCAGCCGCCAGGCGTCCACGGCCTCGTCGGGCAGGCAGAGCCGGTAGCCGGGCGGGGCGCTGACGATCACTCCGGCGGGGGCGCGCGGCGGCCGGTCGGGTTCGAGGACGCGGCGCAGGTTCGAGACGTAGACCTGGAGCGCGGCCAGTGCCTTGGGCGGCGGCTGTCCCTGCCACAGGTCCTCGATGAACCGGTCGGTCGAGACGACCTGGCCGTCGGCGGCGACCAGACGGGCGAGCACGGCGCGCTGCCTGGCGGAGCCGAGGTCGAGCCGGCGGCCGTCCAGGGTGGCGTGGAGCGGTCCAAGGAGGTGTAACTGGAGCATGGCACCCTTTTTCCGTACCGGTAGCGCCCGCTTTCAGTACCGGTAGAAGCCTGCGAAGTCCGATCTTCGCCCGATATCGTCAATGCGCACCGAAGCCCCCGTCTCGGGCGCGTTCATCATCTTCCCACGACCCAGATAGATGCCCACATGATGCGTCTTGATCTTATTTTTCGTGATTTTTCCGAAGAAGACTAAATCGCCCGGCAGGCCCCGCTCAACGGGCCGCATCCTGCGTACGTGGTCGTCGGTGTTGCCGGGGCCGAGCACGTCCCTTCCGTTGGCCAGGGCGTACACCCAGCGGGCCAGGCCGGAGCAGTCGAGGCCGCGGGTGCGCGCGGCCGGGCAGGGCTTGATCCGGCCGCTGTAGCCCAGGCAGGTGCCCTTCGTGGGGCCGGGCCGCTCGCCGTGGCCGCCGCCCCACGAGTACGTGATGTCGTACCGCTCGATCTCGTACGCGATGCGCACGATCCTGGACGGCACGAACGTCGACAACGGCATGGACGCCGTGCCGGCCAGCAGGACGACCAGCGCGGTCACCGCCAGGCCCAGCCGCCGCCACGCCACCCGTTTCTCCCTTAAGCCGAGATCCCGGGTTTTATCCTACCTATCGCGATATTTCAGCTTTCGAGGTTAAGTGTGACCGTTCCTACCTTGACGACCATCCCGACCCGGCCCTTCGCCTTCGGGCTGGTGGTGAAGGTGAAGGCGGCCTTCTGGCCCCGCTCCAGCTTGCCGACCACGCAGCGCACCGCCGTGCCGCTGAACTTGCAACCGGGGGCCTTGACCACCTTCTGCCCGCCGTACGCGCGCCCGGAGACCACGATGTTCTCGACGGGGTGCGGGCCGGTGTTCGCGATCGTGACCCGGTAGAGCTTCCTGCCCTTGACCAGCCCGGAGACCGACACCCGGGCGGGCGGGTTGGCCAGCGACCGCAGCTGGGACTCCGAGCCGTTGAAGGAGTTCTGGCCGCCGGCCAGCGAGCCCTTCTCCGCCGACTGCCAGAACGTGTGCCGCTTCCAGCTCTTCGGCAGCTCGCCGGGGTCGCTCCCCCAGCGGGCCAGCCAGAGCGGGTTGGCCTTGAACGCGCCGGAGTTGCCCGTGCAGGTCTGCCACCAGCTCGTGGTGGTGTAGATGATCGCGTCCCGGCCGGTCTGCTGCCGGTACTTCTTGGTGAAGTCCTTGATCCAGGTGACCATGTCCTCGGCGGACAGGTCGTAACAGTTGTTCTTGCCGTTCTTGTCCTTGTACGGATTGTCCTCGATATCGAGCACACCGGGCAGCGTTTGACCGTCGCTGGTCCAGTTTCCGCCGTTCTGAAGGAAATAGTCGGCCTGCGCTGTCCCGTCGGATTCATGCGGTTGCGCAAAGTGATAGGCGCCGCGCACGAGCCCGGCCGTCGCGGCCCCGCCGAACTGCGCGTCGAACCGTGGGTTGCGGTAGTTCGTGCCCTCGGTGGCCTGCACGAACGCGAACCTGCCGCCGCCGGAGGCCACGCTCGCCCAGTCCACGTCGCCCGTCCAGTTGCTGACGTCGACACCGGGAACGCCGTCGGCCGCCTCGGCGACCCCCGTCATGCCGACAGCGGCAATTACCGCAATTAACCACAAGCGTTTCACGCCCGAGATCATCGCGGAGCCACCACTCACGCCGCAAGCACGGAAATATCACGCCTCTTCGCAGAAAAGCGCGAAACCCCATGTCGAGGCCCAGAAATCCGCCTTGCGCGACCGCCTCTCCGGACGTCGTTTCCGCAGGTCAGAGCCTTATATGAACGTCACATTCGCGTTTGCCAAATCGATACCACCCGGCTCAGACTGAATTGATCCCCGAAAGGGCCCCTGACCAGGGGCTTCTTCGCCATGCCCAGGAGGCACCACCCATGATCCACACCCGGGGCCTCACCCGAGTGTTCACCATGAAGAAGGAGACCGTCGAAGCCGTCCGCGGCATCGACCTCGACGTCGAACCCGGCCGGCTCGTCGCCTTCCTCGGCCCCAACGGCGCCGGCAAGTCCACCACCCTCCGTCTGCTCACGACCCTGCTCCCGCCCACCTCCGGCACCGCCGTCGTCGCCGGCCACGACGTGACCCGCGACCCGGCCGGCGTGCGCTCCCGCATCGGCTACGTCGGCCAGAAGAACAGCGCGGGCGAGAGCTTCCGCGTCCGGGACGAGCTCGTCACGCAGGGCCGCTGCTACGGCCTGACCGTCTCCGAGGCCGTCGCGCGGGCCGGCGAGCTGATGCGCCTGCTCGACCTGGAAGACCTGGCGGCCCGCAGGCCGGGCACGCTCTCCGGCGGCCAGCGCCGCCGCCTGGACATCGCGCTCGGCCTCATCCACCGCCCCGACCTGCTCTTCCTCGACGAGCCCTCGACCGGCCTCGACCCGAAGAGCCGCGCCGACATCTGGCGGCACATCCTGCGCCTGCGCGAGGCGTACGGCACCACGATCTTCCTCACCACCCATTACCTGGAGGAGGCCGACAACATGGCCGAACGGGTGATGATCATCGACAACGGCTCGATCATCGCCGACGGCACGGCCGAGCAGCTCAAGAACGACCTGGCCGGCGACACCGTCACGGTCACCACCGACACCGCCCAGGACGCCGCCAGGGCCGCCGAGCTGACCGGCGGCAGCGCCGAGGGCGTCACCGTGCGCGTGCGGGTGGCGAACGCGCCCGCCGCGCTCCCCGGCTGCCTGCGGGCGCTCGACGCCGCCGGGATCAAGGTGACCGCCGCCGAGACCGCGCGCCCGACCCTTGACGACGTGTTCCTCACCCTCACCGGGAGAAGCCTCACCGATGACGACCTTCCTGCGTGACACCGCCACCGTCTTCACCCGCGAGTTCCGGCCGGTCCTGCGCGAGCCGGTCGCGCTGCTGTTCGAGATGGGCCAGCCGCTGCTGTTCCTGTTCCTGTTCGGCGCGCTGCTGGACGGCGCGGTCGGCTCGTCGTGGCAGTGGTTCGTGCCGGGCATCCTGGTCATGATGTGCCTGACCGGGCCGATGTCGGCCGGTTACACGCTGCTGGTCGAGCTGATCGGCGGCTCGCTGGAACGCATGCTGGTCACGCCGCTGAACCGGACGGCGATGCTGGTGGGCCGGGCGATGAAGGCGATGGTCGTGCTGCTGGCCCAGGCCGTGCTGATCATCGTGCTGGCCGTCCCGCTGGGGTTCGAGCTGTATCCGGCGGGCGTCCTGGCGGGGCTGGCGCAGCTCACCGTGTTCGGGGTGGGACTGGGGGCGTTCTCGTTCGTCCTGGCCATCCGGTCGGCGCCCGGCGGGACGCTGTTCTACGTCGTCAGCCAGTCGATCCTGTTCCCGCTGCTGCTGCTGTCGGGCGTGCTGCTGCCCCTGGACACCGCGCCCGGGTGGCTGCGCGCCGTCGGCGCGGCGAACCCGGTCACGTACATCGTCGAAGGCCAGCGCGCGCTGTTCTCCGGCGACCTCGGCGCCCCCTCCGTCCTGTACGGCACCGCGTCGGCCTGCCTGGTCGCCGCGATCGGCCTGTACCTGGGCAACCGGGCCATGCGCAAGGGCGTGTGAAATGGCGGCATGACCCGTGTGATGGCCTCCGGCACCGTGCCCTGGATCCCCGTCGAGCACCGCCTGGACGTGATCCTCTCCCCGGACCTCCCGCCCGCCGACGGCACGACCTCGGCGTTCGCGTTCGTCACCGACAGCCTCGGCAGGACCCTGCTCACCTGCGTCGACCGGCCCGGACGCGGCTGGGACGTGCCGGGCGGCCACCTGGAGGCCGGTGAGAGCGCCGCCGAGGCCGCGGTCCGGGAGCTCCAGGAGGAGACCGGCCTGCTCCTGGAGCCGCCCGCCCTGTCGGTGTTCGCGTGGCAGCGCATCGAGTTGCTGCGCCCGGCGCCCGCCGGTTACCGCTACGCGCCGCTGACGTACATGGTGATGTTCCGGGCGCGGCTGGCGGCGCCCGGCGCCGCGACGGCGCCGCCGGCCGGGTCGGAGAGCACCGGCGCGGAGTGGCTGCCCCGGGAGCGGATCATGGAGCTGTGCGCCCACCGCACCTGGCTGCCGCTGCTGGAGCGGCTCTAGAGGGTGCGCGCGCGTTCGAGGTCGGCGCTGCGGTAGTGCCGCTCCGGGATGCTCGCCAGCGTGGACGGGTGCACCTGCGGGCCCAGGCCGTACAGCTTCTGGAAGCTCATGATGAGCGGACGCCAGGCGTCGGGGTCGATGTGGTCGTCGGTGCCCTTCATCCGGATGTCCTCGTGCACCCAGACCCGCTGCACCCGCACCTCGAACGCGAGCACCCCGCCGTCGCCGACCGGGTGCGTCTCCTCCACCACGACCTCCATCGCGACCGGGCACTCGGCCACCCGGGGCGCGGCCACCGTCTCCGACGCGACGGCGGTCAGCCCGGCCCGCTGGAACTTGTCCGGCACGAACCGGTAGCCGCGCTGGTGCTTCCGCTCGGGTACCGGGTCGCTCCCGGTGGTCAGGGCCAGCCGGTCCACCTGCGGGGCGAGGGCGTCGGAAGGCAGGTTGAGCACGCCTTCGCCGGTCCGCACCAGGTTCTGGCACGTCTTCGACCTGGCCCCGAGCCCCAGCATGCCGCGCCAGCCCAGCCAGAAGGCCGACGACATGGGGGCGAGGTTGGGGCTGCCGTCCTCGTTCACGGTGGAGATCAGGACGACGGGGGTGCCGAAGTAGAGGATGTTGGGTTCAATGCGGACGTGCTGATCCACGACAGTGTTCATGCGTCCCACTGTCGCCGCCGGTGAGGGCCGGGCGCTGGCGGCCTTCGGACCTCTCGTTGCCCGCCGGTCAGGAGCGCGGCACGAGCCTGATCGTGGCGGCCCGCGCCTGCGCGCTGACCACCGAGTCCACGATGCTCTCCGGGTAGTGGCGGTACTTGGCCCGGTACGCGGCGTCGATCCGGTCGTTCAGCTCCTGGTCGGCGTCGGCGAACGTGACGCCCTTGTCGACGCCCCCGGCCTGGATCCGGCCGCGTCCGCGTTCCTGGGCGCCGCGGAACCAGGTGCCGTCCCGCCCGTTCACGGCCCGGACGTACAGGTCGTCGCCGAGGCGCACGACCCAGATCGTCACCGGGCGGCGCAGTTCGCCGTCGCCGCGCAGGGACGCGATCTGCAGCTCCTCGGCGTCGGCGATCCGGTCGAGTTCGTCGTTCGTCCAAGCAGTCATGGTGGGGGCCTACCCGGAACCGGTCGGCGCCGCCGGTGGCCATCGTCCGTAGTTGGTAAATCCGCCGGTGTCAGGGCAGGTAGCCGGCGCGTCTGGCCGAGACCACGCTCTCCATGCGGGTGTGGGTGCCGAGCTTGCGCATCGCGCTGCGCAGGTAGCTCTTGACCGTCTCCGGCTTCAGGTCGAGCCGCCGGCCGACCTCGGCGTTGCCGCAGCCGACCGCGACCAGGGAGAGCACGTCAAGCTCCCGCGGCGAGAGCGGGTTGGCCGGGACGGGCCCGCCGTTCGGCGAGGTCAGCCGGTCGCAGACGCCCTGCAGCCGCTCGCGCAGGACCGGGTCGGCGACCTCCTGGGCGATCGAGCGCAGCTCGGCGTGCGCCTCGCGCAGTTGTTCCCATTCGGGGCCGGTGGGCCGTTCGCGGGCGGCGCCAGTGATCGCGGCCGTCTCCAGCGCGGCCACCCGCCGTTCCACCTCCGCGCGGACGGCCAGCTCGACGCCGAGCCGGGCGGCGATCTGGTGCATGCCGTCGAGGACGCGGGTGCCGAGCGGCAGCGGCTCGCGGACGCCGCCGTAGAGCAGCCCGTAGACCGTCTCGCCCACCACGACGGGGACGGCCGCGATCGCCCGCAGGCCCTCGGCCGCCACCGGCCTGTCGTATTCGTGGCTGATGCGGGAGTCGGTGACGTAGTCCTCGACGCTGCCCGGCCGGGCGGTGACCAGCACCCGGCCGCCCAGGCCGCTGCCGGTGTGGATGGCGAGCCCGCGCAGCACGTCCGTGCGGACCCCCGTCAGCTCGGTGAGCCGCACGGCGCCGCCCGGGGCCGAGACCGCGCCGCCGAACAGGACGGGCAGCCCGACGACGTGCCGCATCCGGGTGAGGGCGGCCCGCAGGAGCACGGCGGCCTGCGGGGCCAGGGCACTCGACGGAAGATGTGTCACCGCCATGTCCCCAGCATGGCACGCGGCCGGCGTCCCGCGGCTACCCCTGAACGGGGGTAGCGTGCCTGACCGCCCTGGCGGATGCTTCGGGCATGGGTGACTCACTGCTCTCCTACGCGTCCGGCGTCTCCGCGCTCCCCCTGCTGGGCGAGACGATCGGGGAGAACCTGGAACGCGCCGCGGCCCGGTACGCCGGCCGCGAGGCGCTGGTCGAGATGGCGAGCGGGCGGCGCTGGACGTACGCCGAGTTCGACGCCGCGGTGAACGAGGTGGCGCTCGGGCTGCTGGCCAGGGGCATCGCCAAGGGCGACCGGGTCGGCATCTGGGCCCCCAACTGCGCCGAATGGGTGCTGACGCAGTACGCCACCGCCAAGATCGGCGCGATCCTGGTCAACATCAACCCGGCCTACCGCGCCCACGAGCTGGACTACGTGGTCCGCCAGTCGGGCATGCGGCTGCTGGTCAGCGCCGTCGAGCACAAGACGAGCGACTACCGCGCGATGCTCGCCGAGATCGGCTTCACGCAGGTGGTGTTCATCGGCGAGCCCGGCTGGGACGAACTGGTCGAGAGCGGCCGCCGCGCCGACCCCGCCGCGCTGCGCGCACGGGCGGCCACGCTGTCCTTCGACGACCCGATCAACATCCAGTACACCTCGGGCACGACCGGCTTCCCCAAGGGCGCGACGCTGTCGCACCACAACATCCTCAACAACGGCTACTTCGTCGGCGAGGGCGTCGGCTACACCGAGGACGACCGGGTCTGCCTGCCGGTGCCGCTCTACCACTGCTTCGGCATGGTCATGGGCAACCTGGGCGCGACCTCGCACGGCGCCTGCGTGGTGCTGCCGGCGCCCGGCTTCGACGCCGAGGCCACGCTGCGGGCCGTGGAGGCCGAGCGGTGCACCTCCCTGTACGGCGTGCCGACGATGTTCATCGCCGAGCTGGGCCATCCGCGCTTCGCCGACTTCGACCTGTCGTCGCTGCGCACCGGCATCATGGCGGGCTCGCCGTGCCCGGTCGAGGTGATGAAGCGGGTGATCGGCGAGATGCACATGAACGAGGTGGCGATCTGCTACGGCATGACCGAGACGTCCCCCGTGTCGACGATGACCCGCCGCGACGACGGGCTGGTCCGGCGCACCGAGACGGTCGGCCAGGTGATGCCGCACCTGGAGGTGAAGATCGTGCACCCGGAGACCGGGCTCGCGGTGCCCCGGGGCGAGCCGGGCGAGCTGTGCACCCGCGGCTACTCGGTGATGCTCGGCTACTGGAACGAGCCGGACAAGACGGCCGAGTCGATCGACGAGGCCCGCTGGATGCACACCGGCGACCTGGCCACCATGGACGCCGAGGGCTACGTCAACATCGTCGGCCGGATCAAGGACATGGTCATCCGCGGCGGCGAGAACGTCTATCCGCGCGAGGTCGAGGAGTACCTCTACACGCATCCCGACATCGCCGACGTCCAGGTGATCGGCGTGCCGGACGAGAAGTACGGCGAGGAGCTGATGGCCTGGATCGTCATGCGCCCGGGCGCCGAGCCGCTGACCGCCGAGGCGATCAGGAACTTCTGCGCCGGCCGCCTGGCCCACTACAAGGTCCCCCGTTACGTGCACCTGGTGAACGGGTTCCCGATGACGGTCACGGGCAAGATCCGCAAGGTGGAGATGCGCGAGCAGGCCGTCACCCTTCTGGGGCTCCACCCCTGACCCGCTGAACCGCGGGCGGCGGGGGCGCGTATCTCCGCGTATGCGCTCGAAGCAGACCTCGCTCGCGCCTGGCCCGGCCTGGGACCCCGTGGGAGCATGTGGGGGTCGCGCCCGCCCCGGGCGGCGCGGCCTGGTTCCTGGCCTCCGACGACGTGGCGGGTCGGCTATGAGAGCTTCTGCCCGGACGTACGCCGTGTTCGCGGTCGGCGTGGGCGTCCTGGTGCTGGTCGCGGTGCTGCGCTTCGGCGGCGGCGCCGGCACGGTGGAGGTCTTCGGGCTGCCCACCGCCGGTCCGGTCACCGACTGGGGGCTGCCGCTGGCCCGCCTCGCCCTCGACCTGTGCGCGGTGGCGTGCGTGGGGACGTTGCTGGCGGCGTCCGTGCTGGCCCCGGCCGGCTCGCCGGAGTCGGCGCGGTGCCTGCGCGCGGCGGGCTGGTGGGCGCTGGGGTGGGCGGTCGCCGCCCTGGCCGGTTACGTGTTCACCCTGTCCAGCTTCATCCCGATGCCGGTGCAGAACCTGCTCGCCGAGCCCGGCATGCTCGACTTCGGCACCTCCCTCCCGCAGACGCAGGCGCTGCTGGTGGTGCTGGTCACGACGTTCGCGGTGGCGGTGGCCACGCTCGTGCGCCGGCTGCCCGCCTGGGCGCCGCTGGCCGTGGCGGCGTTCGGGCTGCTGCCGCCCGCCTACGTGGGCCATGCCGCCTCGGCGGCCGACCACGACCTCGCCGTGTCCGCGCTGATGGCCCACCTGCTGGGGGTGTCGGTGTGGGTGGGCGGCCTGGCCGCGGTGCTGCTGCACTTCCGGCGCTCGGCCGACCTGCGGGTCGTGCTGCCCCGGTTCAGCACGATCGCGCTGTGCTGCTTCGCCGCCGTGGCGCTCTCCGGCGCGGTCAGCGCCTGGGTGCGGCTCGACGCCCTGTCCGACCTGTGGCTGAGCCGGTACGGCCTGCTGCTGCTGGCCAAGGTCGCCGCCCTGGCGGTGCTGGCGTGGTTCGGCCGGCGGCACCGTCTGCGTACCGTGGCCGGGGTGGCCGACCGGGGGGTGCGGCGCACGTTCGTCCGGCTGGCCGCGGGCGAGGTGACCGTGATGGTGGCGGCGACCGGGCTGGCCGTCGGCCTGTCGCGCACCCCGCCGCCGCCCGGCGCCGGCGGTGGCGGGCACGACCATCCCGTCCTGGAGTACGCGCTCGCGCCCTTCTCGCCCGGCGCGCTCCTCAGCGAGGTGCGCCTGGACCCGCTCGTCCTGCTGCTGCTGGCGTTGCCCGCCGCCGGTTACCTGGCCGGTCTGCGCCGGGCGCCCGGCTGGCCGGTCCTGCGCACGCTGTCCTGGCACGCCGGGCTGGCCGTGGCCGCGGTCGCGCTGTTCGGCGGCGTGGGCGGGTACGCGCGGGCGATGTCGTCGGCGCAGGCCGTGCAGCACGTCGCGCTCGCCGTCGTCGCGCCGCTGCTCCTGTGCGCGGGCGCGCCGCTCACCCTGGCCGCGCGGGCCACCGGCCCCGGCTCCCGGTACGGCCCGCTCGCCGACCGCGTCCCCGGGCGGCGTCTCACCCGTCCCGCGCTGGTGACGGCCGCCGTCCCGGTGCTGCTCCTGCTGCTGTACGGCACGCCGTGGCTGCCCTGGTCGCTCGCCGGGTACGCGCCCCACCTGGTCACCATGGCCGTGTCCGCCGGGGCCGGCCTGCTGGTCGCCTGGGTGGTGCTCGACCTCGACCCGCTGCCCAGGCCGTTCCCGTGGGCCGCGCGGGTCCGGCTGCTGGCAGTGGCCGCCGTCGCGTACCTGGGGCTGGGGACGTACCTGCTGGTGGGCCCGGCCGTCGCGGCCGAGTGGTTCGCCCTGGCGGCCCCGCCTGGGGTGCCCGACCCGCTGGCCGACCAGCGCGCGGCCGGGGCGGTGTTCCTGCTGGCGCCGCTGGCCGCCTACGCGTTCCCGGCCGTACGCCTGGCCCTGCGGCGGCAGGCCGCCCGCGCGCGGCGCCCCCGGTCCGCCCTACACTCATCCCCTATGGACGATCTCCCGGTCTACGACGTTGTCCTGTTGCCGCCGCCCGACGTCAACGCCGAGGCCGTGCGCCTGAGCCGGCGTTGCGCGGAGGCCACCGCGACCGAGTTCGTCCTGCGCGAGGACGGCCTCTACCCGCACATCTCGCTCTACATGGCGAATTTCACCCCCGACCAGCTCGAAAAGGCCGTCGCGTTGCTGCGAGACCTCAGCAGCCGCACCTCCGCGACGCTCCTGGAAGGCGAGTCCTTCGCCGCCAACGAGCACGGCATGGTCGAGCTGTTCTTCCGGAAGACGGACGCGATCACCCGGCTCCAGGAGGACGTCGTCGCCGCGCTCAACCCGTTGCGCACGGGCCTGCGCCACCGCGACCCGGTCGGCCGCGTGCTGGCCGACCACCGGCTCACCGCGCCGCCCACCGCCCGCGCCAACCTCGACCTCTACGGCTACGACGAGATCGGCGACCTGTTCCGCCCGCACATCACCCTCACCCGGCTCCAGCAGCGGGACCACCCGCTCGACCTGGGCCTCCTCGCCGCTCCGTCCGCCTTCACCGCCACCTACCAGGCCCTCGCGCTGTGCGTGATGGGCGAGCACGGCACCTGCACCGAGATCGTCGAGACCTTCACCCTCGACACCGCCCCCGTCACCCCGACGGCCTGACCGTCCCGGCCGAGGCCAGCCTGCGGGCCAGCTCCCGGCAGCGGTCCACCAGCTCGGGCGGGTCGAGCACCTCGAAGTCGTGGCCCAGCGCGACCACGTGCATGAGCAGGTAGTCGAGGCTGCCCGCGCCGCTGACCAGCTCGCACCGGTCGCTCCCCCGCTCCCGTACGACGGCCGCCGACGCCGGGACCTGCGCGCGTACCGCGGCGGCCGGGGCGTGCAGGAGGAAGCGCGCCTGGTGCGGGTAGGCCCGGCTCGCCACGCCCTCCTGCACGTACGCCGCCGCGTCCGGCGCCGGCCGCGGCCGGAACCGGAAGGTGCGCGCCGCCACCCCGGCCATCCGGTCCACCCGGAAGCTGCGCCAGTCGTCCCGGTCGAGGTCGTAGGCGAGCAGGTACCAGCGCCGCTCGGCGGTCACCAGCCGGTACGGCTCCACCCGCCGCCGCCCCACCCGCCCCCCTGACGGGTAGTCGAAGCCGGCCTCGACCTCGTCCCGGCACGCCCTGGCCAGCGTCATCAGCACCTCGGGATCGACCGGCGCACGCCCCCCGCCGAACGACTCCACCGCCCCGGACAGCGCGCGCACCTCGTGCCGCAGCCGGGTGGGCAGCACCGTGTCGAGCTTGGCCAGCGCCCGGATCGCGGCGTCGCCGGCGCCCGCGACCGCGCTGTCCGCCCCGGCCAGCAGCGACACGGCAGTGGCGATGGCCTCCTCGTCGTCGAGCAGCAGCGGCGGCAGGTCCTGGCCGGGTCCGAGCCGGTAGCCGCCGCCGATGCCCTGGCCGGCGTGCACCTGGTAGCCGAGCGCGCGCAGCCGTTCCACGTCACGGCGGACCGTGCGCGACGTGACGCCGAGCCGTCCGGCCAGCTCGGGGCCGGTCCAGACCTGCCGCTGCTGCAACAGGCCGAGCAGGGTCAGCACCCGCTCGGTCGTGCCCCGCTCCGCGCCCGCCTCGTCCATGCCGCCACCCTGCCAGAAAGCGGACCGATCCTGTCCGCCCGGCGGGTGATCGTGTCTCCATGGACGCACACACACTCGACTGGAACCGCACGTTGCGCGGGCAGTGGGAGTTCCACTGGGACCACCAGCTCCGGGCCCGACTCGACGGCCTGACCGACGAGGAGTACTTCTGGTCACCGGTGCCGGACGCCTGGAGCGTACGGCCGCGCGGCACCTCCACGGCGCCCGTGCAGGCCGGCGCGGGCGGCCACACGATCGACTTCGCCTTCCCCCAGCCGGTGCCGCCGCCCTTCACCACGATCGCCTGGCGGCTCGGCCACGTCATCGTCGGCGTGCTGGCCGTCCGCAACGCCCTGCACTTCGGGGCGCCGCCGGCCTCGTACGAGACCTGGGAGTACGCCGGCGGCGCGGCCGCGGCGCTCGACCAGCTCGACACGCAGGCCGAGCGGTGGCTGGCGGGCGTGCGGGACCTCGGCGAGGCCGGCCTGCGAGCCCCCATGGGCGACGGGGAGCCCTTCCCTGAGGCCCCGATGGCCGACCTGGTCCTGCACGTCAACCGCGAGCTCATCCATCATCTGTCGGAGGTCTGCCTGCTGCGCGACCTCCACCTCCACGCCCACCGCCCCTGACCCCAGACGTCGTTTCCTACCCTCTCTGCCTCAGGGGGCGCCGAACCAGGTGGACAGCGCCTCGCGGCAGCGCGGGCGCGGCCGGTTCGTCCGGGCCGGCCGCCCAGGCGACGTGCGCGTCCGGACGGATCAGCAGCACGTCGGCCGGGCGCTGGTCGGTCTTGGCTGTGCGCACGTCGACCCGGTCCCGCAGGGCGTGCATCGGCGGGTCGGTCAGCCGGGTGAGATCCAGGCGCACCCCGTCATAAGCCCCGATCGGGCCGCCCAGACCATGCCGCACGCCGCCATGCCCTCGAAAGTCGCCCTAGCCGCTCACCCAAGGCACGACGACCACCTGATCGTCGTCTTCGTAGATGATCCTTCCGGGATCCGCCGATTCGAGGCGTACACACTCCACATCGTGCGCCGCGAGGATCGCCAGATACCCCGGCACCCGCTCGACGAGCCGACCGGCCGACGCCTTGAACCACGCCGCCGCCGCCGGGTTGACGTCACGCCGGTAGACGTCGGGATCCACGGTCGTCGGGTCGGTGAAGTTGGCCTCGTACCAGGCGTTGTTCTCGCGCCTGAAGGCCTCCTCCTCATCCGAGAGGAGACCCTGTTCGGCGAGGTTGTTGACCAGCCCGAACACGCCCGGGTACGTCCCGCGGCCGTTCGGGGTGGGGCTCTGGAACCGCACGAACACCGGCGCTCCTCGCTCTCGGTAAAACAGGCGTTGACTGACAGTAAAAGCTTGCCTACTGTGAGTGCTCGACATCACAGAACTCATCGAGAAGGTGAAGCTCATGCTCAGACGAGTCGAATCCGACCGGTGGCAGGAAGCGCTCGATGTCAACCCCCTCTACAACGGGCTGGTGCCCGAGGGCGGCGTGCCCCGCTTCAAGATGCCGGCCGGCCCGATGAACCCCACTGCGGCCCAGGCTCTCATCCGTGACGAGCTCCTTCTCGACGGCAACGCCCGGCTCAACCTTGCCACGTTCTGCACCACCTGGATGGAGCCGCAGGCCCGCGAGCTCATCGCCGAGACCCTCGACCGCAACATCGTCGACCACGACCAGTACCCCCAGACGGCCGACATCGAGGCGCGCTGCGTCAACATGCTCGACCACCTCTGGAACGATCCAAACGGCGTCAGCGTCGGCTGTTCCACGGGCGGCTCCAGCGAGGCGGCCATGCTCGGCGCGCTGGCGATGAAGTTCCAGTGGCGCGAGCGGCGCCGGGCGGCCGGGCTGCCCGTCGACCGGCCCAACCTCGTGATGGGCACCGCCGTCCACACCTGCTGGCCGAAGTTCTGCCAGTACTGGGACGTCGAGCCGCGCTGGATCCCGATCGAGGAGCCGGCCTACACGCTGTCGGCCTCCCGGCTCAGGGAGTTCTGCGACGAGAACACCATCGGCGTCGTCGGCGTGCTCGGCTCCACGCAGTGCGGCAAGTACGACCCGATCGAGCAGATGTCGGCCGAGCTCGACCGGCTGGAGGCCGAGCGCGGCCTGAAGATCCCGCTGCACGTCGACGCGGCCGTGGGCGGTTTCATCACCCCGTTCCTGGAGCCCGACCGGGTGTGGGACTTCCGGCTTCCCCGGGTGCAGTCGATCAACACCTCGGGGCACAAGTTCGGCCTGGTGTACCCGGGCGTCGGCTGGATCGTCTGGCAGGAGCCCGACGCGCTGCCCGAAGACCTGGTGCTCTCCTGCGACCTGCTCGGCGGCAACATCGACACCTTCACGCTCAACTTCTCCCGCTCCGGCGCGCCGGTCGTCGCCCAGTACTACAACTTCCTGCGGCTCGGCTTCGACGGCTACCGCGCCGTCCAGCAGACCTGCCGCGACGTGGCGACCTACCTCGGCGACGAGATCGCCAAGCTGCCCGAGCTCTCGCTCATCGCCGACGGCTCGGAACTGCCGGTGCTCGCCGTCCGGACCGCGCCGGGCTTCGACGGCTTCACCGTCTTCGACCTGGCCGAACGGCTGAAGATGCACGGCTGGCAGGCCCCGACGTACTACCTGCCGCCCAGTCTGGAGCACATCGCCGTCATCCGCTTCGTCATCCGCAACGGCTTCAGCCAGGACATCGCGGCCAAGCTGCTGGCGAACCTGCGTACCGAGGTCGAGTACCTGCGTGACAACCGGGTCCCGCGGCCGCGGACGTCCGCCGAGCAGCCGGGAGTGCCGACCGGCAGATGAGCCGGCGGTCCCGCTGAAGGGCGATCCCCAGGACGACCTGGGGGTCGCCCTTCTCGTTGGCAGCCGCCCATGCCGCGCAGGGGATATGTGGTCAGATGTCCGGATCATGAGGACGTCATGAGCGATCGGTGATCGCGTCTCTGGTCCGCGTACGCACAGGCCAGCAGGCTTGTAGCCATGACGGACGTGGTGCGGTTGGACGCCGTGAGCAAGGTGTACGGCAAGGGCCAGGGCGCGGTGGCGGCCCTGCGTGAGGTGTCGGTGGGCATCCCGCAAGGGTCGTTCACCGCGGTGATGGGCCCCTCGGGGTCGGGCAAGAGCACGTTCCTGCACTGCGCGGCCGGGCTGGACGTGCCGTCGTCCGGCTCGGTGCGGCTCGGCGGCACGGAACTGTCGGGCATGGACGAGACCGGCCTGACCGAGCTGCGCAGGCAGCGGATCGGGTTCGTGTTCCAGGCGTTCAACCTGATCCCGGCGCTGGACGTCGTCGAGAACATCACACTCCCCCTCCGCCTGGCCAAGGCCCGCGTGGACCGCGACTGGCTGGCGGAGATCCTGCGCCGGGTCGGCCTGGAGGGCCGGACCGGGCACCGGCCGGCGCAGCTCTCGGGCGGCCAGCAGCAGCGGGTGGCCATCGCCAGGGCGCTGGTCACCAGGCCGGAGGTGGTGTTCGGCGACGAGCCGACGGGCGCCCTGGACACGATGACCGCCCGCGACGTGCTGCGGCTGCTGCGCGAGGTGGTGGACGGCCTGGGCCAGACGGTGGTGATGGTGACGCACGACCCGGTGGCCGCCTCGTACGCCGACACCGTGCTGTTCCTGGCCGACGGCCGGATCGTGGACGCGATGACCGCGCCGACCGCCGACAAGGTGGCCGAGCGCATGACCAGGCTGGGAGCGTGGACACGATGATCACCTTGGCGTCGAGGATGTTGCGGCACAGGAAGGCCGCGTTCGCCGGCGCGTTCCTCGCGCTGCTGTGCGCCGCCGCCCTGGTGTGCGCGTGCCTGATGTTGCTGGAGACCGGCCTGCGCGGCGGCGTCGCCCCCGAGCGGTACGCCGGCGCCCCCGCGATCGTGGCCGCCGACCAGTACGTGCGCCAGACCGTCGACAAGGGCGACGGCGAGACGAAGACCAAGGCCAAGCCCCTGACGGAACGCGCCTGGCTGCCCGAGTCCGTCGTGGCGGCGATCCGGGCCGGCAAGGTGGTCCCCGAGGTGACGTTCCCCTTCGGCGGCTTCACCGGCCACGGCTGGGAGTCGGCCGCGCTCACCCCGTTCACCATCGCCAAGGGACGCGAGCCGAGATCGGCGGGCGAGGTCGTCGTCGACGCGCGCGCCGGCCTGGACGTGGGCGCCGAGCTGCGCGGACACCGCGTGGTGGGCGTCACCGCGCAGGCGCTGCCGAGCCAGGACACCGTGTTCTTCAGCACCGCCGAGGCCCGCCGCCTGGCCGGTCACCCGGGCAGGGTGAGCGCGGTCGGCGTGTTCCCCGGCCTGGACCGGGCCCCCGAGGGCGCGGTGGTCTACACGGGGGACGAGCGCGGCAGGCTGGAGTTCCTGGACGCCGAGCAGGCCCGCGTCAAGCTGATCAGCATGGGCGGCGCGCTGGCCGGCACGTCGCTGCTGGTCGCGATCCTGGTCGTGGTGGGCACGTTCGCGCTGTCCATCCAGCAGCGGCAGCGCGAGCTGGCCCTGCTGCGCGCCGTGGCGGCCACCCCCCGGCAGGTGCGCAAGCTGGTGGGCGGCGAGGCGCTGCTGGTCGCCGGGGTGGCCGGGGTGCTGGGCGCGGCGGCGGGCATCGGCGTCGGGTTCTGGCTGCGCGCCCAGTTCGTCGCGCTCGGGACGGTCCCCGCGAACCTCGGCCTGGTGGTCAGCCCGTTCCCGCCGCTGGCCGCGCTGCTGGCCACGGTCGGCGCCGCCTGGGTGGCGGCCCGCGTGTCGGCCCGCCGGCTGACCAGGATCCGGCCGGTGGAGGCGCTGGGCGAGGCGGTCCTGGACAGCGGCAGGGTGGCCCGGTGGCGGCTGGTGGCCGGGCCGGTCGCCCTGGCCGGTGCGGTGACGCTGACGGTGGTCCTGTCGAACCTGCGTACCGAGGCGGCGGCCACGCCCGTGACGATGCTGACCGCGCTGGTCTGGACGATCGCGCTGACGCTGCTCGGCCCGGTGGTCGCGCGGGTGGCCGCGGCGGTGTTGTCGGTCCCGCTGCGGGCCTCGCGGGTGGGCGGCTTCCTGGCCGCGCGCAACCTGCGCGCCAACTCGGGGTCGCTGGCCTCGGTGTTGTCGCCGCTGACCCTGATGATCGCGATGACCTGCACGATCCTCTTCGTCCAGACCACGATGGGCCACGCCGCGCAGGAGCAGGCCGACGCGGGCACCCGCGCCGAGTACGTCGTGACCGGCGTCTCCGCCGCCGAGGCGGCCAGGGTTCCCGGCGTCGAGGCCGTCAGCCGGGTGCTGCGCACGACCGTCCGTTCCGGGCTGGACAAGTACGGCGCGCAGGCGGTCACCTACGACGACCGCACGATGGACCTGGGCATCGTCGCCGGCTCGATGAAGGACGCCGGCTCGATGAAGGACGTGGCCGTCAGCTCGACCGCCGCCGAGCGGCTGGGCGTCGGCGTGGGCGACCCGCTGAAGCTGACGCTGGGCGACGGCACCCCCGCGACCGTGACGGTCAGCGCGGTGTACACCCGCGGGCTCGGCTTCGGCGACCTGACCTTGCCGTACGACCTGGTGGCCGGCCACGTGGACGACCCCGCGGCGTCCCTGCTGGTCAAGGCGCCCGGGTTGACCGTGGACGCGCTGGCCGGGGCGCTGCCCGGGGCGTCGGTGCTGGACCGGGCGCGGGCCGCCGAGGTGAGCGCGTCGAACCCGCAGGCCACGTTCGTGGCGCTGGGCCTGATCATCGCCTTCACCGCGATCGCCGTGGTCAACACGCTGGCCATGGCCACCTCGGCCCGCTCGGGTGAGATGCGCGCGCTGCGCCTGGCCGGCACGACGCGCCGGCAGGTGCTGCTCATGCTGCGGCTGGAGACGCTGGGCGCGGTGGCCACCGCCGTCGTGCTCGGCACCGGGGCGGCGCTGGTGACGCTGGCCGCGTTCGGGGCGGGCATGACCGGGTCGGCGGTGCCGTACGTGCCGGTGGGGACGTACGCGGCGGTGGTCGGGGCGGCGGCCGTGCTGGCTCTGGCGGCCACCGCCCTGCCCGCCCGGCTCACGATGCGCTCGGCCGCATGAACGAACGGCCCGCGTGAACGAACGGCCCGCGTGAACGAACGGGCCGCGTGAACTGACGGACCGCGTGAATGAACGGGCCGCGTGAACTGACGGGCCGCGTGAACTGACGGGCCGCGTAGCGAGGGGTCAGTCCGCCGGGAGCAGGGTGCCGAGGGGGCCGAGGTCGAGGTTGAGATCGGCGGGCGTCAGCCCGAACCGGTCGCACAACTCGGCCATGGCCTCCTCCAGCCGCATGAGGGTCAGCCCCACCGCCTCCAGCTGCTCCCCGGTCAGGTCGCCGTTGTCCATCCGCCGGACGCACTGGCGCTCCACCAGCTGGCGGATCAGCTCGACCAGCGTCAGCACGAGGCGGCTCAGGTCGTGCTGCACCGAGTCGGCGTCCGTCTCCAGCCGCCACTCGCCGGGCCTGGCCGCCCGCCGGTCAGTCGGGATCGTCATGTCGCATCCCTCCCTCGACCGCGTCGCCCTCGCGCACGCTGACCAGCAGGGCCCTCAGGGAGATCCGTACCAGGTCGATGCCGGAGATCGACAGCACGAGGTCGCCGGTCACCACCGCCCCGCCCGCCAGCAGGCGGTCCAGCAGGTCGACGAGCGCCACCCGCTGCTCGGGCAGGCGGCCCTGGGCGGCGAGCCGGCCTCCTCTCGGCTCAGGAGGCGTCACCGCGGGCCGCCTCACCGTCCTGGTCGAGGGCGGCGAAGGAGTAGGGCGCCCACGGGCCGACGAGTTCCACGGCGACTTCTCGCCCGGCGACGTCCTCGACCGCCTGCGCGAACTCGGCGGCGCGTTCGTCGTCCACCAGGTAGGCACCGTTGAGGACCATCTGCTCCCGCCGTCCGGACAGCTGCGGGTCCTGGGCCCGGTGGCATCTGCCGACGACGGCGATGTCCATCAGCGCCTCGTGCACGGCACGGGCGTGCTCGGCGGCCCGGCGCCAGTCGGCCTCCCGGCTGCGCAGGGCGGCCCGGCGGCGGTTCAGGTAGGCCGCCCCCGGGCTCGCGCCCTGCTGGTCGGTCACGGGCTCCTCCCGTCCGGGAACGGCGTACGCCTTGACGCCCCACTCCCGCCGACCGGCCACCCGCGCCAGCACCGCGTCGAACTGTTCGTGCCGCTCGTCGAGAAGCTCCCGAACCTGCGCCTCTCCCGTGTAGACGGTGACCAGCCGCACCGGCGCCGTGGGCCTGAGGGCGGCGACGGCCTCCACCACCCGGTGGTGGCTGCGCGCGGTCTCCTCCAGCCAGGCGAGGTCCTCCATCGAGCGGCGCAGCGCCTCCTCGCCGAACTCCGCCAGCGAGACCGTGCTGAAGAACGCGGCCAGCCCCCGGTGCGCCAGTTGGCGCACGGGCGCCCCCGCCACCCCCGCCACATCGCCTGGTCCCTCGCCCTCGTCGCGGGTGACCGCGTAGAGGTAGACGCCCTGGTCAGTGGCCACGCTCGACCACCTCAGGCACGTGGCCGGGCGCATGCCCGGTCGTGGCGCCGCCTTCCACCACCCGGGCGGACACCATCTCCTCAAGGGCCGCGAGACGGCGGCGCAGCTTGCGGTTCTCCTTCGCCAGCTCCTGGGTGTCGCCGGTGAGCCACGGGTCGTGCTCCCACCAGTCGATGCCCATCTCGCGGGCCGTGTCGACCGAGGCGATGAGCAGACGCAGTTTGATCGTCAGCAGCTCGATGTCGAGCAGGTTCACCTGGATGTCGCCGGCGATCACCACACCCCGGTCGAGCACCCGTTCCAGGATGTCGCCGAGGTTGGCCGACTCGCGGCCGCCGGAGGCCGGCTGGTACGACGCCCCGGGCACGTACGGGCTCGGCCGTACGTTCGCGCTCACCGCGAGCCCTCGGCGAGGTCGCCACTGCCCCGCTTGTAACGGCGCACCCGCCGGTAGGACAGCAGGCCGCCCGCCATGTCGAGCTCGAGCTCGTACAGGGCCAGGGTGTCACCGGAGGACGGGATCCGGCGGTCCTCCACCAGCTCCACGCCGACCAGCCAGCCGTCCTCGGCCGGCTCGACCCGCGTGACGCTCTCGGCCTCCTTGCCGGTCAGCTCGGTCATCATCCGCAACCCGACCCCGGCCACCTCGGCGGCCGGCATGTCCGCCGGACGCGCAGGAGGCGGCCCCTCGCCGCCGGTTTCCGCACGCCTTGTCCCCGGCACGCGATTCTGTTCGGTCTCCTGCCTGGCAGGCACCACATCACCCCCGTACTCCCCTGGTGCGGCCCCCCGCTAGCGCCTCACCAGCCGACCATCCCCCGCAAGATCTCCTCCACCGCCCGGTCCTCCTCCTCCGCGGAGATCCGGCCGTCGGCCCTGGCCTGCTCCACCTCCTCCAGGCGGCGCCGGACCACGGCCGGGTCGTGCAGCTCGCGCTCGACCTGGTCGCGCATGAGCTCGCCGAGCTTGACGACCGCGTAGAGCGGCATGAGTGGCCAGCCAAAAAGCAACGTCCCCAGTCCCAAGGGTGTTCACTCCTCCCAGGAGCCCGCGTCCGTGGCCGGCGCGGTCAGCTCGTGCCGACGAAGTCGTACGGCGCCATCGGCCCGAGCAGCCGCAGCTCGACCCGTCCCGACCAGCGGCGGGCCAGCTCGTCCACCGCCTGTTCGAACTCCTCCCGGCGGTCGTGCGCCACCAGCGCGGCGACGTGCGCGGCGTCGCGTTCGTGGGAGGGCTCGCGCACGGCCAGCTGTTCGCACAGGTCGGAGAGCTCGTCCACCACCGTCGCGGTGTCGGCCTCGCGCTTGTCCGCGATGGTGCCCTCGATGATCTCGCCGAGCCGCATGCGCTCGTTGCGCGTCGCGTCCTCCGAGCGGCCGGCGATCTGCTGCCGGAGGCTCGCGGCCTCGCCGTTCTCCCGCAGGATCTCGCTCAGGATCGCGCGCTCGTCGTACCGGCCGTTGACGACGTACTGCGTCCGGCCCTCCACCTCCTGAAGGGCGTCGGCGAACTGGTCGTGGTACGGCTTCAGCAGCTCCTCCACCACGGCCTCGGAGTCCGTCAGCACCGCCCCGAACCGGAACGGCAGCACCGGCACCTCCGCCGCGGTCTGGTCGAGCAGCCGCTGGTGCGTCTGGAGGTCGCGCGGGCGGCCGAGCGGGCGGTCCGGCTCGACGTCGCTCACCAGAGCGGCGATCTGGCCGAACGACACCAGCCGCACCTCCCCGCCGGGGTCCCCCACCCCCTCGGTCCCGGGTTCCACCTCGACGTCCATCGGTACGATCCCGTAGACGTAGGACGCGTAGCCGTTCATGCTCGCCTGCGACGTGTCCTCGGACCCGGCGGCCTCCGCGGCCTCTCTGCGTGGCGACATCTCAGCCATCCTCTCTACGACGTGCCCGGCGCGGCTCTTCCTCGCGGTCCACGACCTCCCCCGTGAGCTCCTGCAACTCGTCGGGCTCGTCGGAGGCGGCCTCCAGTTCCCCGGCGTCAGGCTGGCTCGCCTGGCCGACGGCCCTGGCCGCCGTCACGCCCTCGACGACCTCCGGCAGGCCCTTCTCGGTGGCCGACAGGTCGAGGCGGTTGGCCGCCTCCGCGAAGCGCAGGTACGTGTCCACGCTGGCCACGACGATCCTGGTGTCGATCGTCAGCACCTCGATGCCGACGAGCGAGACCCGGACGAAGGCGTCGATGACGAGGCCCTTGTCGAGGATGGTGTCGATGACGTCCGCCAGACTTGTCCCCGCGGTGCCGCTGCTGGCCGGTGTACCGCGACCGGCAGGCTGAACGGTCATGTCGTTCCCCCTGGTTCTGGGTGGCCGGGCCCTCGGCGACAGGCCCTGACGAGTGGCTACTCGGCTCGGATCCGGCGCCGGCGTACCGGGCGGTCCTGCTCGGCGGACCGGCGGGTGGGCGCTCCGGCGCTACGCCGTGCCACGGGCGGAGCCGCGGGACGCTCCTCGGGCTCCTCTTCCTCCTCTTCCCCCTCTTCTCCTTCTTCTTCCTCTTCGGGCTCCTCGAACTCTCCCTCTTCCTCCTCGAACTCCCCTTCTTCTTCCTCGGGCTCCTCCTCTTCTTCCTCGGGCTCCTCCTCTTCTTCCTCGGGCTCCTCCTCTTCTTCCTCGGGCTCCTCCTCTTCTTCCTCGGGCTCCTCCTCTTCGTACTCGTCCTCGGGCTCCTCGGCTTCCGCCCGCTCGCCCTCCTCGGGCTCTTCGCCCTCTTCGCGCTCTTCGGGCTCTTCCGCTTCTGCCCGCTCGCCCTCCTCGGGCTGCTGCTCCTCGGCTTCCTGCTGCTCCCGCTCCTCCTGGACGGCGGTCTCGTGATCCTTGACGACTTGGCTGTCCCGGATCTCGCCGCGCCAGCCCTCCAGCTCGTCGGGCTTCAGCAGCAGGTGCGCCATCACGTGCCGTCTGAAGTGCTTGAGCTCCAGGCGTACGCGTCGGCCCTGGGCGCGCCACAGGTTGCCGGTGCGCTCGAACAGGCCCTGCGGGTGGTACTCCAGCACGACCAGGACCCGGGTCAGGTCGGGCGAGACCTCGTGGAAGGTCACCGCTCCGTCGACATACCCCTTCGCTCCCTCCGACCGCCAGATGATCCGCTGGTCGGGGATCTGCTCGATGATGTGTGCCTTCCAGGTCCGGTGCGACCAGAAGACCTGGGCCTTCCAGGACAGCTCCTCGTCGGACTCCTGGTTGATGGTCTCGACCTTCTTCATGAACGTCGGGAAGTCCTGGAACTGGGTCCACTGGTCGTACACCAGGCGCCGGGGCGCGCCGACGTCGATCGACTCGACGATGTTGGTGATCTTCGCGTGGCCGGCTTTCCCGCCGCCACGGCCGGTGATCTTCTGCCAGAGGCCCTTGATGCCTCCCTTGAGGCCCCCCTTGATGCCTCCCTTCAGACCTCCCGTGAGGCCGCCCTTCAGCGCTCCGCTCATGAAGCCGGGCTTGTCCGAGCCCGTGACCGCGCTGATCAAGCCCTTTCCGCCGTGTTCCACGTAATCGGAGAGCCGGCCGGTCAGTCCTTCGAGCTTGTCTCCCGCGGAGGACAGCACTCGCGTGCCCGCCGCCTGCAGGAGCCCCTGCGCGGACTTCACCAGCCGGTCCATCGGCAGGCCGTCGGCGAGTCCCTGGCCGGCCTCACCGGCCTTCCCCGCGACGTCCCCTACCTTCCCGGTCACGTCCCCTGCCTTGCCGGTGACGTCCCCGGCCTTTCCGGTGACGTCGCCTGCCTTTCCCGTGACGTCGCCTGCCTTTCCCGTGACGTCCCCTGCCTTTCCCGTGACGTCCTCGACCGTGCCCGTCGCGGCCTGGCCGGCTCGACGGGCCGTTCCGGCGGCCTTGCCCAGGGCTTCTCCGCCGCTTCCGGTCGCCGTCCTCCTCGCTGCATCAGCCATCGCACTCACCTCCGTGACTGGCCGACCCGCCGGACAGGACGTGTCCGCCGCTGCCCTCTGTGACCCTCATGACCCTCGGTCCCCCGTCCGGTCCGCTCCGGCGCCTCGGGTTCCGCTTCGTCGTCGTCCTCCTGGTAGCGATCGCCTTCGTCGTAGTCCTCCTCGTCGTAGTCGGTTTCCTCGTCCTCGGGCGCCTGGCGCTTCGTGGGTTGAGCCTCGGCTTCTTCTCCCTGCGCGGTCCCGGACTTCTCCCCACGCTCCTGGAGCTTGTGGGTCAGGGAGTCGATCTGCTTGGTGGCCGCGGAGATCACCGCCGCCTTGCCGACTTCCATGAGTTCGCCGCGAAGGCGGCCGGTCATCCGCTGAACCTCGGGATTGGAGCCGAGTGTCTTGACGCCCTGCGCCAGCAGGCCACCGGCGCCACCCTGGCCGCAGCTGGCGCGTCCCGCCAGTCCGGCCGCCGCCAGTGCCGCGGCCGTGCGCAACTTGTGGCGCCTGCCGAGGTAGTACCCGGCGAGTACGGCAAAGGCCATCTGCAATCTGCTCGACATGGTCAGCTCTCCTTCCGCTCGCTCACCATCTCGACCCGCATCGGTGCGCAGTCCAGTGCGCGATCCGGTGCGCGCGGACAGACCCCGAACACGCCGACGCCTGCTCGCCGCGGCTTGACCTACCCGGAAAACCGACAAAGCACCCAATTGGCGAAAAACGGGACAGGGAGTTGGTGTGCGGGCACGAATCCAAGCCGACCCATCAGGGCGCGTTTAGCCCCGCCTGCCTCCGGAGCCGGGCACGCGGAAGCGTCAGGACCTGGGCCCGACCTGCCCAAAGATCCGTCAACTGGCGAACCGGACTCCTTGCGCCGAGCGTCATACGGGACCAGACGGCAAACGTCTGAGCGTGATCCCGGAGGCGACCATGAACGACCTGCCATCTTCCGTGCCCATCCGTCCGGCCACATCCCGGTCCGCGGCACGCGGCAGGGCCGTTCTTCCGCCGTCCGCGCTCTTCCGGGGGTCGCCGCTCGCCCCTCGGAGGCGTTTCAGCCACGTCTTCGTCGTCGTCGCGGTCGCCCTCGCGCTCGGAACGGGGGTGTTCGTCGGCTTCACGGTCAGCCGCGGGCTACAGGAGGAAGCACTGGGACGCGGGCCGGCGGGCGTCGTGAAGGCGGCCGTCCCGCAGGCGGCCCCGTCCGCGCTTTCCCGGCCACCGGCCGCCCAACCGCCCCACCCGGCCACGCCGCCGAAGGCCGCGGCGAAGCACACGTCCAGGCACACGTCCAGGCACACGACCAGGCACACGACCAAGCACACGGCCAAGCACACGACCAGGCACGCGGCCAAGCACACGGCCGGGCACACCGCGAAGCATCCGGCGCGGAAGCCGCACCACACGAAAAGGCGCAGGCAGCACCACTCGCCGTGTGCCAGGTTCGAGGGGTTGCGGGCGCGGGTGTGCCGCACGATCTTCCGCTGACTCTTGAGAACGTCAAGAGTTGTCGATATAAAAAGATCGTGCACGAAGAGACCGCTGAGGACACGTTCTTCCGTGAGCTGGGAGGCGCCTGCGCCGAGCTCCGGCAGGCGTTCGCCCGGCACGTGGGCATGAGCCCCCACCGGGTCCAACTGCTCATCCGCCTGCGGCGCGACGGCGAGACCAGCCACAGCGAGCTGCGCCGAACGCTCGGCATCGACGGCGCGAGCGTCACCCGGCTGGTCAAGGAGTTCGAGGCCGAAGGGCTGATCAGCCGCCGCCTGGACCCGGCGGACAACCGCTACACGCTGTCCGCGCTCACCCCCGCCGGCGAGCGATGCGCGGCCGATCTCGACCGCTCGCACCAGGCGTACCAGGAGCGGCTGCTCGGCGGCGTCACGCCGCACCAGCGGGACCTCGTGCTGGACGCCCTGCGCCGCGTCCGCGCGAACATGACCGAACAGGAGAACCGATGACCGGGGACGCGCGGGCCGCGGCCCACCGCATGTACGCCGCCTTCAACGCCCGCGACCACGCCGCCACGGCGGAGATCTTCGCGGCGGACTTCCGCAGCCACCCCCTGGGCACGACCGGCCCCGACAGCGTCTCCCAGGCGTGGCGGCGGTTCCACGAGGCGTTCCCCGACGTCCAGGTGGTCGTCGAAGACCTGGTCGTCGAGGGGGACACGGTCGCCGTCCGCACGAGCGTGCAGGGCATTCCCGGCCGGGAGCCACCGACCATGCTGGAGATGTTCCGGGTGCGCGACGGCCGGATCGCCGAACTGTGGGGCCTGTCCTCGCTGCGACGCGACTCCTGAGCCCGGCCCCCGCAACGCAGAAGAGGCCCCAAAGGGCCTCTGACCTGCTGTTGAAACCGGCGGCCGGCGCAAGGTCCCGAACCTGCGCAGGCTGGGCCGACCGTTTCACAGTCCCGCCGCATGAGCTCTCTGACCTGCGGGCTCCTCCTGAGGGCGGGTGCGGCGGGTTGGCCCGCCCTCCGGTCGGAAGCCGCGGGTCACAGGCTGCGGGCGGTGATGTCGCCGTTGGAGGTGGTGGCGTGGATGTCGAGCTCGACGGTGCCGTCGTTCTTGAGTGCGTTGGTGACGCGGCCGTGGCTGGTGCCGGCGTCCAGGGCCGCCGAGACGCCGCTCGCCGCGGTGATCGAGATGTCGCCGGACTGGGTGCGGAGCACGACCTTGCCGCCCGCGGCCTCGGCGACCCGGATGTCCCCGCGTGCGGTGCTGATCTCCGCGGGCCCGCCCAGCCGGCCGACCTCGACGTCGCCGTCGACCGCCGTCAGGCGCAGGCTCGCGGCCTCCTCGATCTCGATCCGGCTGTACGCGCCGTCGAAGGCGACGTCGCCGAGGCGTCCGGTGGTCCGCAGCTCGGCGCTGGCCGCCTTGGCCTCGACGCGGGAGCCGGCGGGCAGCTGGACGGTCACCTCGATCGACCCGGACGGGCCGAGGTACTGGTTCTTCGCCGCGCTCGCGATCCGCAGGACGCCGTCGGCGTACTCGACGGTGGTCTGCTCAGCCGCCTGCACGTCACGGCTCTTCGAGGCGTTCGCGGGCCGGACCTCGACCGTGGTGTCGGCCCGGTCGTCCGCAGCGAACTGCACGCGTCCGGCGGGGATGTCGAGGACGACGCGGACGGGGGCGGGGGTGGTGAACTGCTGCATGATGCTCTCCTGCGACTGGTGGTCTTCCGGTAGGGGGCCCGGCTCGCGGCCCTGGGGCCGCATCGCTGAACCGTTCATGGGTCAACCATCGCGGGCCGCTCTGATACCGCGCCGTCACCGGCCTGACACGGCCGCTGACATCCGACAGGACGCAGCCGTCCCCCGCGGTCTCAGCCCATCGTCGCGAGGGTGTCGCGCAGCCGGCGCAGGTCGCGCATGCGGGCCTCGTACGTCGCCCCGACCACCACGAGCAGCAGGCCGCCCGCGGCGATCGGCACCCAGCGCGGCACCACGAGGAACATCTCCGACACGTACGGGGCCAGTTCCCGCACCACGACCCCGGCGACCACGACCGCTCCGATCGACGCGGGCGCCTGGAGCTTGAACCGGACCCCGGCGAGCAGCACCGCCAGCGCCAGCACGCCGAGCGCCAGCGACCGCCGCCATTCGGTGTCCGAATACACCGCGGCCAGGCTGGGCAGCATCGTGAAGGAGAGACCCGCCCCGTAGGCGGCCCACGACGAGACCGGCGCGCCGCGCCGCCGCCACCAGCCGGATCCCAGCAGCACCAGCGAGCACGGCACGGTGTACGCCTCGACGACGGTGACGTCGTCCGCCCCCAGCCGCAGCCACGACGCCATCAGCAGCAGGACGGCGCCGGCGTACCTGAGGCCGTTCCCACCGCTCCGGCCCGCCGGGCCCGCCCACAGCGACATGAGCAGCACCAGCACCCCGGCCACGGCGAACCCCATGCTCCCCGCGACCAGGACACGCGCTCCCAGCGAGAAGCCCGCCGCCACCGCCTCCAGACCGAGGAACAGGGCGGCGAAGCCGACTCCCCAGAGCCGGAGCTCCTTCAGCCCGGCCGACAGCGCCACCGCGACGGCCGCCGCCGCCAGGATCGGCAGTACGATCAGCGTCGCCGGCTCGCTGCCGAACGCGTACGCCGCCGCCCGTACCGAGGCGGGGGCGGCGACGAGCGCGCAGGCCACCGCCCACCAGGGCGTCCGGCCTCGGGCGGCGGCCACCGCGAGCGCGACGGCCAGCGCCGCCTGCACCGCCGTCGCGACCGGGTACGACAGCCCGAATGCCTGGGGGACGACCGCGATCGCGAGCACCCCGGCCAGCAGCGCCCCGGCCGCCGCCGCCCGCACCCACCAGCCCCCGGGGCCGCGCCCGGTCACCGCCGTCGACCCGCGCCCGGCCGCTGTCGCCTTCATCGGCCGCCATCCGCCGGCGCCTCGCACGGCTGCCGCCAGGAGGACGGTCGCCGGCACGGCGAGGACCACCACGTCCACGGGCGACGCCATGTCGAACGGCGGCCACTCCCGCCCGTTCCAGACGCCCGTCCACAACACGTCCAGCCAGGCGAACGGCGCCGCCAGCGTGACCACGAGCCGGGGCAGCACCGTCAGCGTGGTCAGCAGCGCCACCAGCCCGCCGGTGCCCATGACCGTCGCCCGTACCCGCCGCCAGGGCAGCCGGTAGGCGGCGAGCGCCACCCCGAGCGCCGGGACGAGGTAGGCCAGGGGACGCCAGTCCATGCCCGGACCGTCCAGCACCGGTTGCGCCAGCGCCGCCGGCACGGCGATCAGCGTGAGCGTGGTCCCGACGGCGACCGCGGCGCCCCAGATCTCCCTCTCGGCGTCACCCCGCCTGGCCAGCAGCCAGGTCACCCATGCGCCGAGCAGCACCAGGGCGACCAGCGGCACCGACCTGACCAGCGCCTGACCGACGGAAGGAGATCCCAGCGCGTACGGCACGCCGCTCAGCAGCGCGAGGACGGCGACCCCGCTGCCGGTCGAGGCGGCCGTCGCCCGCACCGCTCCCCGCCCGTGGCGGACCAGGACGACGTCCAGCGCCGCCGTGGCCACCAGCGCGGCCACCAGCCAGGTCACCGACCAGTCACCGACCAGCAGCGGCAGGACTGACTGCGCCAGCACGACGGCCACGGGAGCAGGGCCGCGAAGCCGGGTGACCCGGGCATAGGCCACCAGGATCAGCGCGGTGAGCCCGAACACGCCCGCCGTGTACTGCCACGCGTCGAGGGAGTCCACCCCGAGGAGCCCCACCTGCCTGGCGGCATAGCCGTCGAGCAGCAACAACGCGACCGCGAACCCGGCCATGGTCTCGGCCGTCGCGGTGAGCCTGCGCCGGATCAGCACGACCGGCGCCAGCATCACCAGCGCGGTGAACGCGGCCAGCACGGCCGCTCGCCCGCCAATGCCCAGCCGGCCCCAGCTCACCACGGTGAACACCGCCGCCGCCACCGTCAGCAGCAGTCCACCGAGGATGAGCAGGACATTCTTGGCGGCGCCGGTGGAGACCTCCGCGCTCGGCGCGCCGGGGCCCGTGGGGACCTCCGCCCCCGGCGCGCCGGGGCCCGCATTCCCAAGTTTGGCCGCCGCCCCCGCACCCGCGCTCGCCGTTTCGGCGCGTAGGGCGCCGAGCAGTTCCGTACGGCGGGCCTGCAGCCCGGCGAGCTGGTCCCCCAGCCTGGCGAGAGCCTGATCCACCTGCCAGAGCTCATGCGCGACGGGGCCCTGCAGCGGCAGCGCACACCTCGGGCATCTGGAAACCGGCTCCTGAAGCCCGGTCCCGGACCACATCGCCCCGCAGCCCGGACACCTCATATCCCCATGCACCGACATCTCCGTTCGAGCCCGACGAGATGACCCATATTGCACCGGGACGTCCTTGCGAATCACTGTCATCGGTTGGCGTAGCGGATGCCGGTAGGACAGATCGAGCGGCGGATCGGCGGTCCGGTCTAGGCTGGCGGCCACCCGAAACGATCAAGGAGTGCACATGGGCAGGGCGACCTCGGCAGACTACGCCTGGTTGAGCGACCGGTGGACCGACGGTGTCGGCACCACCGCCTTGTGCATCACGTTCGTCCGCGACCTGTCCCCCGCCGACGCCCTGCGGCGGATCAAGGTCACCCCGGGCACGCGCGGCGACTTCAACGTCGCCGCCTACGCCGCTCGGGGCGGAACCGTCCTCGCCGACACGGGATGGGCCACCAAGTACGTCAGCAACCTGGCCGAGCCGTTGTCCCTGGGAACGGCCGTGGCCACGGTGTTCGCCAATGTCGAGGACTCGGACTTCACCTACGAGGTGAACGACCGCCTGATCACCACGTTCGGCCTGTACGGCTACCGCTACCGGGAGGGCGACGATCCCGACCGGCTGCTCGCCGATGTCCGCGAACTGGGCCTGTACGAGGACGTCGACGGATGCGGCGCGGACCCCGTCCCCGGCGCTCTGGCCCTCGCCTCCCGCGCCACCGGCGTACACCTGTCCCGCGCCCACTACGCCCGACCGGCCCTCACCGGTTCGACCGATCACCTCATGGCAGGTTGACCGCACCGAGGACGTCCCCGACAGCCCCTCGGCGCCCCCCTCCGAAGAACTCCGACCTGCACCACAGCAGGAGGGGAAGACAGCGCCTTTCACACAGAAGGGAGAAACCGGTGCGCAGGATCACCACTGCGGATTACGCATGGGAGAACGACTGGCATGTGGAGATCTACACCGTCACCTTCGTCCACGGCCTGGACGACCGCGAGACCCTCCGGCGGTTCGGCGTCGTCGACGCCAACATCCATGTCGTGGACGATGAGGAGATCGTCGAGCGCACGGAGGTGAACCACGGCTGCTGCGACCTGGTGCTGGTGACCCGGGCCGGCGACTGGACCGTCGCCTTCGAATACGACGGCTGGGAGGGAACCCGCCGCGAGACGCTGCGCGAGCTCACTCGCGACGGTGGCCAGGCCGTCTCCGTCATGCGCCACAATTACGCGTCATCGCACGACTTCGAACACGCCGCGGACGGCCGGATCCGGACGGCATTCCGCCCGCAGACGCCCCAGGAGCGCTGGGGCAGCCACCCCGACGCCCTGAACGAGGACATGCGCGAACTGGGCCTCGAACCCGAACCCGCGGACGAGTTCCAGTACCTCTCCGGCTGCGTTCCCGCCGCCCTCGCCCTGGCGAGCCGTATCTCAGGAGTGCTGTTCACCCCCGCGCTGCTGGACGCGCCGCTGCTGGGCGGCGTCGTCACCGACCGCGTTCCGAACGACCCTCCGCAGGGCGACCCGCTCGCCAAGCACGCACTGCGCGCCCTCGCCCCGAAGCTCGCCGAGGCCATCGACCACGCCTCCCCCGCCCTCCAGCGGCGGGCCGCCGTCGCCGAGGCCCGCCGCCAGTGTGCGCTGGCCGGCGTG
Source organism: Nonomuraea sp. NPDC049624 (assembly GCF_040675255.1). Taxonomy (NCBI): domain Bacteria; kingdom Bacillati; phylum Actinomycetota; class Actinomycetes; order Streptosporangiales; family Streptosporangiaceae; genus Nonomuraea; species Nonomuraea sp. NPDC049624. Next base: position 279,622 of record NZ_JBFAOR010000001.1, read on the forward strand.
GCCGACCACCCCGTGCTCGCCGCCGCGCTGGCGTCGGCCGAACGGGGCGAGACGGGCCCGGTAGAGCCCGGCTCCCCGCTCGCCGAGCTCATCCGCCGTCACGAGTCGCAGCTGACCGGCCATCCGATCGACGAGGCCACCGGCGAGTGGATGACCGGCCCGTCCGCGGGCCCGCACCGCTCTCCGGCCGACAGGCGCAACATCTTCGCCCTCGACAACGCGACCGGCATGCCGGCCTGCCCGAGTTGCAGGTGGCATCACCGTCCGGGCGAAGCGGAGCGGGAGGCGATCCGGCCGCGCTGGCAGGCGGCGTTGTCGGTACGCAAGGCCCTGTCCCCCGACGCCAGGACGGCCGCCTACAACACCCACTTCCCGCTGGTTCACCAGGGTCAGGTCATGGCCGACCGGGATCACGCGGCGGCCGTCACCGCGACGCTGCGCGCCCCCTCGACGTAGCGGGCGTGGATCTGCCGATCAGGAGACCGGGACCGCCGCCCGTTTCCGCACGCCGGACCAGTGCCAAGAACGTGACCAGCACCGCGCCCGCCACATAGTGCAGAATCGGCCCAAACCTGACGATGTTCCAGCCGCCGAACTCAAGCGTTTCCTGGCAACCGTCCACGACGACCCGAACAGCGTAGGGAAGGCTGAACAGTCCGGCGATCACCACGAACAGCGCCGCCGTCACCCAAGCAGCGAATACCCCCCGCCCGCCACGAAGGGCGAGAGTCGCACACAAGCCGAGCGCCATCACCCCGGTGGGCCAGCCGGACAGATCCGCGGAGACGGTCGCCCAGTTGATCTCGATCAGCCAATCGAACTTCCCGGGTTTCCATGGCTCGGCGCTCAAGGAGCAGGCATAGCCGTGCGCCGAGTAGGCCGGCCCTCCAGAAAGCCGCCACTGCAAGGCACGCGAAGCGGGAGCCGCCAGAGCCGCCAAAGTCAACAAGGGCACTCCCCAGCGCGGGGGAATCGCCGATAACGGGAGCAAGACAGCCGCCATGTGGTCGCAGTAAAGGGCACCCAGCCTAGATCATTTCCCGCACGCATGTCAGCAGGCCTCCGTCACGACTGCGCGAAGCTCCGGCCCTCTCGGTGCAGCCTTGCATCCACAATGGGCCGATGCGAGAGCCGTGGGTGCAGGTGGACCGGCCGTGGACGAACGGCGATCCGTTTCTCGCCGTCCACGGTTGACTACGCGGCGCCTGGCGATCGCCGTCGTGCATGCCTCCGGACCCGACTACCCCCGTGCTGATCGAGGCCCTCCGCTACCCGGACACCGACGACGAGGACGGCGACCCCCTGCCGGCGACAGAGAGGACAACAGGTGATCACTTTCGACGGGACCTTCTATCGCATCACGGATCCAGAGTTCGAGATGGTGATCCCGGCCTGGGTGGGATACGAGCCGGACACCGCCGACGAGGCAGACGCGACAATCACCTTTCGCGACGGTTCACGCCGATATGCGACCTTCATGACCCTGGATGTCGTCCAGCGCAAGATGCACACGGCTGCAAGCACCGGCGATTCTCTTGGCGGCAGGTACTTCTGGTGCCCGGATTTGATCATCGTTCGGGACGTGGGGTACGAGAGCATGGCGGCCGCGATTCGCGATCTGATCTCGTCCGGAGACATCGAGACAGCATGTGGCCTGCTCGTCCCTCTCACCGATGACGAGGACGAGTGAACGGCCGCCTGCCGATCAGCGCCGAGGACTCGTGCATGGGTAGGGAGCCAAGCGGTGTACCGGTCGCACCCCCCGTCCAGACCGCTTGCCACGAAACTCAGGTGCGGCGCCGCGTGGACGCCCCTAGGCTGTGCCGACGGAACGGGCCTCGTATCAAAATTGGTGGATCGGGGATGCGTGAGGTATGACCAGTCAATTGTTCGCGATTTGCTTCAATGCGATCCGTCCCTCGGACCTGGCGCGGTTCTGGTCGGGAGTTCTCGGTTGGGAGATGACCGACGGCCCTGACGACGACGTCGCGATCCTGCCACCCGACCCTGCCGGCTTCCGAGTCCGTTTCCTCCCGAGCCTGGAACCGAAGATCGGCCAGAACCGGGCGCACTTCGACCTGACGAGCACCTCCCCGGACGATCAGCAGCAGACGGTGGCCAGAGCGCTGAGACTCGGCGCCAAGCACATCGACGTGGGCCAACTCCCGGAAGAGGGACACGTGGTGCTCGCCGATCTGGAGGGCAACGAGTTCTGCGTCATCGAGGCGGGCAACAAGTTCCTCGCAGACACCGGTGTCATCGGGGCGCTGGCCTGCGACGGCACCCAGGAGGTCGGCTACTTCTGGAGCGAGGCGCTGCGGTGGCCCCTGGTCTGGGACCAGGACCAGGAGACCGCGATCCAGTCGCCGAGCGGCGGCACGAAGATCACATGGGGTGGTCCTCCGGTGGCGCCGAAGACGGGCACGAACAGGCTCTGCTTCGAGCTGGCGACGCCCGTCGACGCCGACTGGGAGGCGGAGGTCGATCGCCTGCTCTCGCTCGGGGCGACGCGTGCCGGCGAGGGCGATGGCAGCCAGATCCTGATGCTCGACCCGGATGGCAACGAATTCTCCATACGCAGCGCCCGGTAGTGCCCGACCGGTCCACATTTCTGGTGCATGCCTGCGGTCGTACGGGCCATATTGGGGCGGCTCGGGTGCGCCGCGCCCGGCTTGAGCCAGATGCCACCGGTGGTGCAGAGCCCAACCGCCCTCGTGCGGGCCGAGCTGATCTTCAAGAGCTCCTCAGCGCACAGGTGAAGCAGCCGGCCACACCCGCGAGGGGCGGATGTCGACGACCGCGGGCGCGCCAGGCGCGGGGGGCGTCCGCCGGCCTGGAACACCGGCCGGCAGATGCGTGCCGACCGCCACCTCATGCCGATATCCCGACCACAGGCGTACGCACTGGTCGGCGCCGATGCCCGGACAGTTGCTCCAGGGATAAGGCCGGAGACCGGTGGACGGATCCAGGTTCCGGTGCAGTTCGTGTGCGGCAGAGGCCACAAGACGGCACACCAGCTGACCATGGCGAGCCGGAAACTCGACATCGAGAGCGGCAAGCGCGCATAGCACACAACCCCTCAATCACCTTTACTACCGGACACGTATTGGCAGCGGTTACTCTGATGCAACTCTTGACCGGAACGGGGGCCAAGTGATTTTCAGGGCATGCAGTCGGGTGTTGATGGGAATCGGGCTCGTGGTCCTCGTTCCCAGCATCCTCATGCAGTGGGGTGTGCAGGAAAAGTGGATGCTTGCGAGGGTGGTCGAGCCGTCGGAAGCGAATGCATCCTTCCTGACACCGCTCGTGATCTCATGGATTGGCATCGCATTGGGAATCGCGTGGGTGCTGGCGGCCATAACCTGCTACCTCATACCGAAATCCATGGCCCATCTGCAGCGGCCAAAAGGCCGCCAAGGCGGTTCGGGCGCGGTCGTTTAACCTCCTCGCCACCTGGTCACCCCATTCACCTCGCCCCGTCCGAAGGGGAAGCGGGCCAGGGCCGATGGCAGGCGGGACGACAAGGCTTCCCCCTCAGGTACCTACGACTCAGACGACCGACACGGCGATCACCCTGGAGCCGAGCTCCTCACTCACCCAGCGCTAAACCCGAGGACCTAGTTTCAGTCCTCGTTCCAGTTGTCGAGAATGATGACGGGCGCCTCTTCCACGTCCAGCCACTCGCTTTCGATACCCATGCCGGTCGCCGCCTCGATGAAGGCCAACGCCGCGCTGCGCTTGCCCCGATAGTCCTCCGAGTCCAGGCTGTCGAGCATGGAGCGGAACTCGGCCAGGACGCGCGGATCCCCCTCTTGGACGGCGTGCTCGTCGAAGATGAAGTCGCGCATCTGTGCCCGCACCTCGCCGTCGGCCGCATAGAGGATCGTGTATCCCCCGTTGAAGTGCCAGGTCGTCATCCACACGCGTGACTCTTTGCTGAGTTCAGCGAGGATGTGATCGGGCGTGGCGAAGCCCTGGGAGAAATCGAGGAAACCCCAGGCTCCTTTGCCTTGGCGGACGAAGAGCACGGGAAAGTCCTCCTCGGCGGCCTCCTCTCTGGGGTACGCCATGGCGCGTTCCTCGGGATCACGGCCTCCGTTCAGCCGCCGCAGGAGATCGTCCACGGTGATCGCTTCGTCGAGACGTTGTACGACGGTCCAGCAGAGGGCGCTCTCGAACCACTGCTGTTCATTGAAAAGATTGCGATATCGATCGATCACGTGACGGTTGTCGCGGAGGCCGACAGGAATGAAACAGCCTGCAAAGGCGTCGGCCTCACCGCGGCTTTTCAGGGAGACAATGCCTCCGCTCCGGCCCATGCGATGACTCGCCACCCGGGCCGGAACAGCGCCCTACTTGGTCAGGGATTCGGCGACGAGTCGCCAGATGTCCGCGGCCAGGTCCATGTTGCCGCTCTGCTGGGCCTGCTCGGCCAGCTTGCGCAGCCCGGCGAGCGCCGTGTCCTGCTCGCCCTCCAGGAGCAGGACACGGTTGCGCAGGACGTCGAGCCGCATTCGCTCCTGGTAGGTGAGCAGGTCGTCGAAGCCGGTCAGCCGGTCCAGGACCGTGCGGGCCTCGTCGAGGTCGCCGGTGAGGACGGCGATCCGGGCGCGCACGGCCAGCAGTTGCTGCTCGATGGTGGGCGCGCCCGCGAACGGCAACGCGGCCTGGACTTCCGTGACGCGCCGCCGGGCGGACTCCGTTCTGGGCGGATCGGCCCTGAGGTCGAGCCGGGCCGCGCCGAGGCGCAGGCGCATCCAGAGCGTCAGGTCGTCGCGGCCGTCGAAGCCGTCGATGGCCTGGTTCATCAGCTCCGCGCCGGTGTCGAGGTCGCCCTGGCGGACCCGGATGTTGGCCACGGTCCACACGGCTTGGGCCCACAGCGCTCCCGAGACCTGGTCCGCCAGCGTGAGCAGTTCGTCGGCATGCCGGGCGGCGTCGGGGAGTCGCCCGGCCTCGGCCAACGCCGACACCAGGGCCAGCAGCGAGGAGGCCCGCACGCGGACCGGCAGCGCTTCGCGTTCGGCCAGCTCGTAGGCGTGTGTCGCGGCATCGACGGCGCCGGCGATCTCTCCGGTGCTGCGCATGCAGCGCGACAGTGCGGCCAGCACTCTGCACTGCAGCTCGGGTAGCCCGATCTGCGCGCTGAGCGTTGCCAGCTCGTCGAGGCATGTCCGCTGCTCGGCGTACTCCTGACGCCACTGACGCCATTCGGCGACCTGCCAGAGGGCCTGCCAGCGCAGCAGGGGGTCCTCCCCGTGGGAGGTTTTCAGGGCGTCGCTGAGGGTCTGGCCGCCTTCGTCCTGGCTCAGGCCGGTGGCCAGGGTCAGGCTCTCGGCCAGGGAGGTGGCGGTGGACTGGGTGAGTGCGGCGGGGCTGATGCCGAGCTGTGCGGCCAGGTGCGTGATGGCCCGTTCGGTGGGCTGACGGGCCCCTGACTCCAGCCGGGACAGGTATCCGGTGGACATGCCCTCGCCCGCGAGGGCTGCGAGCGTCAGGCCGCGTTCGGTCCTCAGTTGCCTCAGTCGGCGGCCGAAGAGTGGTTGTTCGAGCATGTCCGAACTCCCGGGTAGCGGTTGACGTCGTCCGACGTCCGTGAGGGTAGCTTACTTGCCTCGCTGCGGACAAGTCCTTGCCTGCCACCGACGCCAACGTTGCGCAGCATTGGCAATGCATCTTGGCAAATACTTGCCAAGATTGTGGCAACAGTCGTAACGTTCCTGTCGTCGCCAACGGACTTCGTCGCCGACAAGCCACAAGCACCCCGAAGGAGCACCACCATGTCCCTCACCGACCAGGACCAGCTCACCCTGCGCACCGCCGCCTGGGGCGCCGTCTCGCTGATGTCCGCCGCCGGCGCCGCCGGTTCGGCGCACAAGGCCGCCGCCGAGGGCTCCGTCGCCCTGACCTCCGCGACCGGCCTGGTCGGGCACGTGCTGGCCAAGGCGCCCAAGGGCGTGAAGTACGGCAGGACCGTGGCCGAACTCGCCGACCAGGTGCTGCCTGCCCTGAACGCCTCCATGAGCCTGCTCGAGATGCAGGCCCCGGCCGAGGCCGACAACTTCCGCCGCACCGTCCTGGTCGCCGTCGAAGCGGCCACCCACGGGAGGCCCAGCCCCACCATGACCGAGATGGCCCGCAAGATCAGCGCTGCCCTCGACACCGCCCCGGCCACGCCCGAGGTGAGCGCAGCGACCGCCGTGGCCGGGCAGGATCGACCGGAACTGCAGAAGGCCATGCAGGCGTTCGTCGATTCCGGGATGGCCGTCGGAATGCAACTGCGGGTGAACGACGAACACGGCGAGTGGGTCGGCACCGCGGGGGCGCGCGAGCTGGGCTCGTCGGAGAAGCCTCCGGCGGACGGACGGTTCCGGGTCGGCAGCTCCACCAAGACGTTCGTCGCGACCGTGGTGCTGCAGCTCGTGGCCGAGGGCAAGATCGGGCTGGACAGCCCGGTGGACGGCTACCTGCCCGAATTCGCGCTGGACGAGCGGATCACCGTACGGATGCTGCTGCAGCACACCAGCGGGATCTTCAACCACACCGGCGAGTACTACGAGGACGGGACGTTCGCGCCGGGAATCGCGTGGTCGGGCAAGGAATGGGTGGACGGCCGGTTCCACACCCACCAGCCCGAGGAGCTGGTCCGGCTGGCGCTGTCCAAGCCGGCGCGCTTCGAGCCGGGCACGGACTGGAGCTACGCCAACACCAACTACGTGCTGGCCAGGCTGCTGATCGAGCGGGTCACGGGCCGCTCGTTCGCCGAGGAACTGCAGCGGCTGATCCTGGGCCCGCTGGGGCTGACGGGCACCGAGGCGCCGGGCACCTCGACGGAGATCACAGGACCGCACGCCCACAGCTACTACCGGTACGAGGACGGCGACCGGGAGCACACGGTGGACGTCACCAGCCAGAATCCTTCGTGGATCTCCGCCGGCGGTGACATGATCTCGACCACCCAGGACCTGCACACGTTCTTCTCCGCGCTGAACGGCGGCCGGCTGCTGCCCGCCGAACTGCTGACCGAGATGCGCAAGCCGGACCCGAAGATCGGCTACGGCCTCGGGATCTTCGAGCAGGACCTGGGCGAGAACGGCGGCACCGTCTACCACCACAACGGCGGCATGGCCGGCTCCGCCGCGCTGATGTACAGCACGCCCGACGGCGGCAGGACGCTGACGGCCTCCGTGACCTACGTGGACGACGCCGCCCTGTCCAAGGCGGCGGCGTTCCAGCAAGCGACACAGCAGCTCATCGACGAGGTGTTCCGCAACGGCCGGCCCACGAACTGAGACCAGCGACCAAGACCCCAGAGACGAGGACTTCATGAACACGACGCTCAGCCGGCGCACAACCGTCACGGCGCTCGCGACGGCTCTGCTGGCGGGGGCCGCCGCCCCCGCCATGGCCACCTCCACCGGGCCGGATCGCCCGGAGCTGCGCAAGGCGATGAACGCCTTCGTCGCCGCCGGTTTCACCGGGATCCAGCTACGCGTACGCGATCAGCAGGGCGACTGGACCGGCAGCGCCGGGGCGCGCGAGCTGGGATCGGCCGCCAAGCCTCCGACCAACGGAAGCTTCTGGACGGGCAGCATCATCAAGACCTTCACCGCCACCATGGTGTTGCAACTGGTGGCTGAGGGCAGGATCGAGCTGGACCGCCCCGCCGCCGCCTACCTGCCCGGCTACGGGCTGGACGAGCGGATCACCGTCCGGATGCTGCTGCACCACACCAGTGGGCTCTTCAACTACACCGGCGAGTACAACCCCGACGGGACGATGGGCGAGCCGGGAATCCCCGCCAACGGAGACGGCTGGGCGCCCAACCGGTTCAAGAGCTACAAACCCGAGGAACTGGTACGTCTGGCGCTGTCCAAGAAACCGCGCTTCGAACCCGGGACGCAGTGGAGCTACTCCAACACCAACTACACGGTGACGCTGCTGATGATCGAAAAGATCACCGGCCACTCCTACGCCACCGAGCTGAAGCGGCGCATCACCGGCCCGCTCGGACTGCGGAGCACCCTCGCGGCGGGCAACCGCACGACGGCACTACCCGGGCCACACGCCCACGGCTACTACCAGTACCAGGACCAGGTGATCGACCTCTCCCGCCAGAACCTGTCCCTCCTGACCGGCGCCGGCGACCTGATCTCCACCACCCAGGACTTGACCACGTTCTTCTCCGCACTGAACGGCGGCAAGCTCCTCCCCGCCCCGCTGCTGACCGAGATGCGCACGGCGATCCCCACGTCCATCCCCAAGCAGGACTACGGCCTCGGCATCTGGGCGCAGGACCTGGGCCCCGGCTGCGGCACCGTCTACCAGCACAACGGCAGCCCACCGCACGGCTATGGGGCACTGATGTACAGCTCCCCCGACGGCAGCAAGACCCTGACCGCCTCGGTGACCTGGCTGGACTCGGCCACCAGAGGCCCGGCGAAAGACTTCCTGGCCCTTGTGGACGCCCTCGTCAAGCAGGAGTTCTGCGACCCGCCGACCGACTCATCCGACCAGCGCGAACCGGCCGGCCAGTCACAGCCGCGCAGTCCTGGTTCTGCCTCCTGACGAGCGAATGGCCGCAGCGGCGTCGGGGAAGGAAATGTCGACGGCGGAGTGCCGTAGCCGTAGACAGCCATACACAAGCGAGAGGCCCGTCACCGCGTTTCCGCTGGTGACGGGCCTCTTCCCGCTGGTGTGGCAGGTGCAAGGTTCGAACTTGCGTAGGCTGAGCCGACGGTTTTACAGCGGGCCGAAGATCTAGGCTTCGACGAGCCGCTGAGCTGGGACTATAGCCTTGGCCGTGGCGTCTCTCTACTGCATCATCCCGTGTATATCCCGGATCTTGATCGTGCTTCCGCGTGGTGACCTGTACTCAGAGATAGTCCCGCCAGAACGGGACCGTGGCATGCGGCTGCCATTCCTCGCCGCGTTCCGGGCGTGGTTCCTGGAACTCCTGGTTGATGTAGTCGGCCAGGTCCGTGCCGTAGTAGATGATGTCCCAACCCCGCATGGACAGGACGGGATGCCCGAAAGTCCCGCGGCCGGCCGGAAGGAACCGGTGCGCATAGAGCGGGGCCATGCGGGGTGTGTCCGCCAGCCGGAGCCGGGCCGTTTCGACGGCTTCCAACGGATCACTCGGCCGCTCGCCCCAACTCGATCGCCAGTGGCCGTGCTCGACGTCCCACAAGAGACAATCGACAGGCCAGGCGACGCGCTTTCGCAGAGCCTCGGGATCACCGTTCCGCCAATCATGCCAAGGATTCTCCCACGTCTGCCCTTCCTCCCAAGGCTGACGCACCGGCAGCCCAACCGCCAGGAAAGCCCGATGATCATCGGCGAACTCGAGCCCGTAGTCCTGCTCAATCCGCGCTAATTCCGCCTCGGAGAGCCCTTCCTCGATTTCGCAGCATGCCAACTCCGCCAGTCGACGCGCAGCCTGCACACCGAGCCGGAGCCCTTCCCTACCGATCACTGATGCCCCTCCTCACCTGGTGGCCACAAATGGTCTGTCGATCACGAATACAACCTACGGTGGTCATCATGCGTGCCCTGCCCTTTTGCGCCCATGTGCTCCTCGTAACTGCCAGCCCAAGGGCCGGCACGGAGCCGGGACGCTTGAGCAACGAGGAGAACGAAGGACCGTCTGGTCGAAAGTGGAGCGGTAGTCATGGCCTGCCTTCGGCAACGACCTCGCGGAATGGACCATGGGTACGCCGGGAGCGGAGATCATGGCGTAGATGTTCCCGATTTCCATGGCTGACTGGTTCGCCACTAGCCCAGGTACCCACGGCTTTACAGCTCGTGCCTGTTCCTCTCAACGCAATGCTCTGGACCTGCGGTTCCTCCCTGCCGGAGCGCCACCATTAGCAAGATCATTGCACGCATATTGCACGGGTCCGCCGGACGCCCGGGGGAAGCTAAGCCCTGTGGATCAGACGTTCCTGTCTAGCCCTGCGTTGCTTCGGTTCGTTGAGGGCAGTGGGGGTGTGGTGTGGGCGTCGGGGTCAGCAAAATGGAAGGCGCACGCACAGTCGAGGGCTTCCTCGGGTGAACCTGAAGGGTAACCGCTGGGCAGAAGACTGTCCTGGTAGATGCCCTCGTCAGGAAGGTAGATCGCGAAGCCCCAGGTGTGCAGAGGGCCGTCAAAGCGCAAGCGGCACAACTGCGCGTAGGCACCACCGTTCAGGCGTGCTTCGACATAAGCGAATCTGCCACGGAAACGCACGTCGATCCCGGACAACTGCCAGCGCGAACGAGCGTGGTCGTTTAAGCGCTGACGCAAGTGATGTTTCATCGACTCGGGCGGGTTCTCCGGCATGTCGATCATCATGCCCTCCAAGAGATCAACCACGCTGCTCGGTGAGCCAGGGTGAGGAACGAACCCTGGATCGTCGATCGCCCCCGAGCACGTACGGCGCCCAGCCATGGAATGGCGATCGTTGGGCTGCATCTGTGCGACGGCGTGGCAACCCCGGTCGGCGCGTTCGTCGGTACGGCGGGGCCGGCATGCGGTGCCCGGCCCGGTGTCCCGCCGCCGTCCGGGACCGGCCCCCAGGCCGCACGCCCGGACGGCGGGCGGGCGGAGGGCCGGGGGTACGGCGGCGCGCCGCGCCGCCGCTTGATCCGGCAAGTCCGAGATCATCGACGTACCGTGCGGGGCCACCCTCGACAGCAAGTGCCCGCCCTGCGCCAAGCGCAACAAGCAGCTCCGCAAGGCCCAGTGCCGCGAGGGCTGGCACCTCGACACCGAACCCGCCATCACACCCGACGACCCGAACGAGGAGCAGCGCTGGCTGGTGGAGTTCCGCGCCGACTACCAGGCCCAGCGTGACGCCGCCGAAAAGGCCGGCGACGACACCACCGAACTCGACGCGATCATCACCGGTCTGGACGAAGAGATCAACGCGGCTGGGATGCGGGGCAGCGTTCTCGGCCGGACTGCCTCGAAGCGCTTCCGCTCCACGAGGCGGCGGCAGGACGCGCCCGACCTGCCCAAACGCAAGATGACCACCACCACCCTCGGACGCACCTTCCAAGGTACTGACGGCAAGACCTACCGGCCGAGCCTGTTCGTCACGCTCACCCTGCCCTCGTACGGCAAGGTCCGCGACGGCGCACCCATAGACCCCAGCGCCTACGACTACCGCCGCGCCGCACGGGATGCCCTGCACTTCTCCAAGCTCGTGGATCGCTTTGTGCAGAACCTTCGCCGCGTCGCGGGCTACGACGTGCAGTACTTCGCCTCCGTGGAGCCTCAGAAGAGACTCGCCCCGCACCTGCATATGGCTATTCGTGGAACGCTCCCACGCGCGGAGATCAAGCAGATAGCCGCCGCCACCTACCACCAGGTCTGGTGGCCACAAGCTGACGACGTCGTCTTCGACGGCGATCACCTCCCGGTCTGGCACGAGGGCATCGGTTACCTGGACCCGGCCGGCGAGGTCCTATGCACCTGGGATGAAGCCCTCGACGCACTCGACGAGGACGTCGAGCCCCTCCACGTGCTGCGCTTCGGCGATCAGGTGGACGTGCAAGGTGTTCTCGCCGGTACGCCGGACGCCGACCAATGCATCCGGTACCTGTCCAAGTACCTGACCAAGTCCATCGGCGATGGCCTCGACGGCGGGCAGGCCCAACGCGAGCACGCTGCCCGCATGGTCGATGCGCTGCGCTACGAACCCTGCTCGCCGACCTGCCCGAACTGGCTCCGCTACGGCATCCAGCCCAAGAACGCCAAGGCTGGGATGGCTCCCGGCCGGTGCCGTTCCAAGGCGCACAAGCCCGAACACCTCGGCTACGCGGGACGCCGGGTTCTGGTCTCCCGCAAGTGGTCCAACAAAACCCTCGCTGAGCACAAGCAGGACCGCCGCACCTGGGTCCTGGAAGCCCTCGGCCAGGCCGACGAACCCACTGACCCACGCCGCTACGTCTGGCGCCCCGTCCCGGCCGGAGACGCCAACGTGCCACCACTCGCCATACGCCTCCTGCGCACCGTGGCCGAACGCCAACGCTGGCGAGCCCACCTCAGAGACCTGGAAGCCAGAGCAGCCGGACAAGACCTTTCGGCAACCGACGACATGGGGAGGGCCGCATGACCAAGCACGACGAACTCCTGACCGTCCGCCAGGTCCTCGCCGAGCTCGGCGGAGTCTCACGCCGCACCTTCTACCGCTGGCGCGAGATCGGCAAGGCACCAGAAGGCATCCGCCTACCCAACGGCGAACTCCGCATCTACCGCAGCGATCTCAACGCCTGGCTCGAATCCCTCCGGAGTGCAGCATGACGACCTCATACGACGTGAAGTTCTGGGAGATCCGACGGAACAAGTCCAGCAAGTCCCCCTCCTATGAGGTGCGCTGGAAGGTCGGCGGCCGGGAGAAGTCCAAGACCTACAAGACCAAGGCCCTCGGCGAGAGCTTCCTGACAGACCTGCGGCAGGCCGCAAGACGCGGTGAGGCATTCGACCTGGACACGGGCCTCCCCGACTCGATGATCAAGGCCAAGGAAGCGCGGACGGTCCTTGACTTCGTGAAGGCGTACGTCGAGGCGCGTTGGCCACACGCGGCTGCCAAGAGCCGAGACAGCATGTCGGACGCCCTGGCGACGGCTATCCCGGCGCTGACGACGGACAAAGCAGGGCGGCCGGACGCCGCTCTCCTCCGCACCGCTCTACGCCAGTACGTTCTCCTGCCCGAAGACAAGCGGCCCACGATGCCCGCCGACATCGCGCGGGCCGTCCGCTGGCTGGAAGCGGCCTCTCTCACCATGGAAGACCTCAACGAGACCAAGGCCGTCCGCCTGGCCCTGGACGCCCTCACGCTACGCCTGGACGGCAAGAAGGCCGGCGCCAACACGATCAAGCGGAAGCGCGCCATCCTGCACCACGTCTTCGAGTACGCGGTGGAGCTGGAGGAACTGCCGTCCAACCCGCTGCATCGCATCAAGTGGAAGCTCCCAAAGACCACCGAAACAGTGGATCCGCGGGTTGTGGTCAATCCTGGCCAGGCCCGCGAACTGCTCGTAGCGCTCACCTACGTCGGCAAGCGCCAGCGTGGCGGGAAGGGCCGGGGACAGCGGTTGATGGCCATGTTCGCCTGCATGTACTTCGCCGCCCTCCGGCCCGGCGAGGCCGTCAGCCTCCGCGAGCAGGACTGCCACCTCCCACCGCATGGCTGGGGACGGCTCACTCTCGACGGCTCGCGCCCCGAGGTGAACCGCCGATGGACCGATACCGGTGACGCTCACGAACTACGTGGTCTCAAGCATCGAGGCCAGGATGACGTCCGCCGCATCCCGATCCCTCCGGAACTGGTCAAGATCCTTCGGCAACACATCACAGAGTTCGGCGTCGCCCCTGACGGGCGGCTGTTCCGCAGTGAGCGCGGCGGCGTGGTCGCCTCGACGGCCTACACCGAGGTCTGGCAGGAAGCCCGCACCCTGGCCCTCAGTCCCGCCCAAGTCGCCTCACCGCTCGCCCGACGACCGTACGACCTCCGGCACGCAGCCGTCTCCCTCTGGCTCAACGGCGGTGTACCAGCTCCAGAAGTGGCAGCCCGTGCCGGCCACGGGGTGGATGTCCTGCTGCGCGTCTACGCCAAGTGCATCGACGGCCAGGAGGACATCATCAACCAGAGGATCGCGGACGTACTCACCGCATGAGATCACAAACGGCACCACTCGAAGGGCTCCGGCTTCCCCCGGGGCCTTTCGGCGTTGGAGGGCAACAGCATCCCGCATACATCCCGGATCATGGGCGCCCACCTGGGGAAACGCCGCCAGATCCATCCCGCGTATATCCCGCGACCAGCGACAAACGGCCGCTCAGGGCGGCTCAGGGCGGCTCACGGCTGCACACCCCTGAAACGCAGAAGAGGCCCCGAAGGGCCTCTGACCTGCAGCTACTGCTGGTGGCAGGTGCAAGGTTCGAACTTGCGTAGGCTGAGCCGACGGTTTTACAGACCGCTCCCTTTGGCCACTCGGGCAACCTGCCGTGCCATCCGCTCTCGCGGCGACAGACAGAAGAATAGCGGACTTCCGAGGTGTACGTGACACCAGTTTGTCCCCAGCCGGATCGTGGTCACCGGCTGCGCCGGAACAGCAGGCGTCCCATCCCGCGTGCGTGCTGGTCGAAGCCTGCCGCGTCGTTGGTTCGGGGGAAGGGTTCGTCCGGGACGGGTACGTCGAGGAAGTCGCACAGTGGCTGCCAGCCCTGGGCGACTTCGAACACCAGCAGGCGGTCCTGGGGGATGGTGGCTTTGACCTCCTCCACGTGTTCGGTGAAGATCTTCAGAGCGAGTTCGGTGTCGGGGATGCCGCCGCCGAAGACGCGCTCGCTCACGACCAGCCGGGTCATCCGGATGAAGGCCGCGAAGTCGGTGTCGAGGAGGCGGGAGAGTGTGGCCATCGTCCGGCCCGACCAGGTGCGGGCGCGGGCCGACTGTTTGAAGATGGTGGCGTTCATGCTGGCCAGCCAGCGTTCAGGGTCGCGGACGGTGAGGATGACCTTGGCGTCGGTGTAGTGGTGGGCGAGTTCGCGCCAGTACGCGGCGGCCGGCCAGTCGACGCAGGAGTCGTACCCCGACATGAGGGTTTCCCAGGTGACCGGACGGCCTTCGGCGAGGTCCAGCCAGCGGCGGATGTGGACGGGATTCTGGAGCACCTCCGTCATGTGATGACATGGGCCGAAGCCCAGACGTTCCAGCGCGGTCTTCGTGGACAAGGTTCCGGTACGGCCGAAGCCGGCTCCGATGACTCGCATGATCCCTACCAATACGATCGGAAACTGCGAAATGTGGGTCCACAGGCATGATCCGTCGCCATGGACCCGGCATCAAGCCGCCTCGCGCCCACGTGGACTGCACAGCGCGCCGATGCTGGCTAGGCTCGTTCGCTGGGTCCGCGCATTCGGCGTACGACGCGGTTTCGCGTACGACGGAGAGGCGGGATCCCGAATAACGCTTTCACAGCCGAGAGGATGGGTGTTTTGGCCGATTCATCTTTCGATATCGTCAGCAAGATCGACCGCCAGGAGGTCGACAACGCGCTGAACCAGACGGCCAAGGAGATCGGACACCGCTTCGACTTCAAGGGCACCGGGGCGAGCATCAGCTGGACCGGTGACAACATCGAGATCAAGGCGAACAGCGAGGAGCGCGCCAACGCCGCACTCGACGCGTTCAAGGACAAGGTGGTCAAGCGCGGGCTCTCGCTGAAGATCCTCGACGCGGGCGAGCCCAGGCTGTCGGGCAAGGAATACCGCATGCTGGTCACCCTCAAGGAGGGCATCGACCAGGAGAACGCCAAGAAGATCTCCAAGCTGATCCGCGACGAGGGCCCCAAGGGCATCAAGGCGCAGATCCAGGGCGAGGAACTGCGGGTCAGTTCCAAGAAGAAGGACGATCTGCAGGACGTCATTTCTCTGCTCAAGGGCAAGGATCTGGACATCGCCCTGCAATTCGTGAACTACCGCTAACAGGTCGGCCTCCGGGGCACATGGCGGCGTACGCGCCTTCTTGTGCCTCGGGCCTGCGTTCGCGTTGGAACGGGCGAATCCGGCATCGTAGGCTCGACGACCGTGACGAAGATCCCCCTGCGCCGCTTCACGGCACGTGTCCTGCCCCTTGACGCGAACGACCGGGTGCTGCTGCTGCACGGCTTTGATCCGCAACTGCCGGACAAGCCGTTCTGGTTCACCATCGGGGGCGCGGCGGAGGCCGGGGAGGAGCTTCGGCAGGCCGCCGCGCGCGAGTTGTACGAGGAGGTCGGGATCCGGCGGGAGGTGGCGGAGTTCACCGGACCGTACGGGACGAGCACGATCGAGTTCTGCTGGTCTGATTATGCGATCACACAGGACCAGACCTTCTTCGCGATCCGGGTGCACGACACCGCCGTCTCGTTCGAGCACATGGAGCAGATCGAGAAGGAGACGACGACCGGGCATCGGTGGTGGAGCGCGGAGGAACTCGACAGCACCGAGGAGACCTTCTTCCCGGAGGACCTGCCCGCCATCCTGCGGAGGATCACGGCGGCCGGAGAACCCGGGTAGCCCCGACGTCGCTGGAAGGCCCTGATCGCTGCAGCAAGTCCGCCGAAGAGCCGAGAATGACGGGTGAGCCCCGTTCGGGGCTCTCGGTCGATTTCGGCGGCTCTGGCGCTTTCAGCGCGGACGTGTCCCCTGCGCTCCCGCCGGCCGGGAAGGTCAGCGGCGGTAGCCGGCCATGCGCTCCAGCCTCGCCACCCGCTCCGACGTGGGCGGATGCGTCGAGAAGAGGCGGCCGAAGCCGGATCCGCTGAACGGGTTCGCGATCATCATGTGGGACGCCGACGTCAGGCGGCTGTTCTCGGGAAGCGGCAGCCTGCGCGCCCCCATCTCGATCTTGCGAAGGGCCGAGGCCAGGGCCAGCGGGTCGCCCGTGAGCCGCGCGCCCGACTCGTCGGCCTGGAACTCTCGGGTGCGGGAGATCGCCATCTGGACCATCCCGGCCGCCACGGGCCCGAGGATCATCATCAGCAGGGCGCCCAAGAATCCGGGCCCCTCGTCGTCGTCGGAACCGCCGAAGAAGACGGCGACGTAGCTGAGCCACGTGATCATCGTTGCCAGCGCGCCGGCCACGGACGAGACCAGGATGTCCCGGTTGTACACATGGGACAGCTCGTGCCCGATCACGCCGCGCAGCTCGGACTCGTCGAGCAGCTGGGTCAGGCCGTACGTGACGCACACGGCGGCCTTCCGTGGGCTGCGGCCGGTCGCGAAGGCGTTGGGCTGGACCGTCGGGGAGATGTAGAGCCGCGGCATCGGCTGGCGCGCCTCGGTGGAGAGCTCGCGGACGATGCGGTAGAGCGTGGGATGCTCGACCTCGCTGACCGGCCTGGCCCGCATGGCCGACAGCGCGATGCGGTCGGAGAAGAAGTAGGCGACGCCGTTGCTCAGCAGGGCCAGCACGAGCGCGATCTGCAGGCCGGTGCCACCCCCCAGCCACGCGCCCATCACGACGATGAACGCGGACAGACCTCCCAGGAGGATGGCGGTACGCAGACCGTTGTGGTGCAAGGTCTCCCCCCTTCGTGGTCCGGGTTTCACCTCGTCCAACGACGACGACCCGGTCTATCGTTCCCCGGCGTGCTCAGCCGCGGGCGGAGCGCGACTTACCCCCTGTTCGACGGGGGCAGGAAGGGTTGCGGCCCGGCTGCCCGCGGGGGGACAGCCGGGTGTCATGACCGGCCTGCGGTCAGCTCGTGGCCGATAAGGAGGTCAGGTCCAGCACGAGCTGCGGAGCGGCAGAGAAGAGGATCGCCACGGCCAGGGCCAGGCCGACGGCGAGCCACGCAGACGGCGACGAGCCACGCAGACGCGTCTCCCCGGAAGGGGCGAAGAGGCGGGCCGCCCAGGCGGCGTAGTAGTAGAGGCCGAGCACGGTGTTGACGGCCATGACCAGCGCGAGCCAGCCGAGGCCGCCTTCGACGATCGTCCGGAACACGAAGACCTTGGCGAAGAGGCCGGCCAGCCCCGGCGGCAGCCCCGCCAGGCAGACCAGGCAGAACGCCAGCGCGATGCCGGCCGCCGGGCTGCGGAGGACCAGGCCGCGATAGTCGTCGAGCTCGTTGCGCGGGGCGGCCCTGGAGACGAGCATGACGACGGCGAAGGCGCCGAGGTTCATGGCCGCGTAGATGACCAGGTACGCGACGGATGTGCCGGTCGCGGCCTGGGACGCGGCCTGGGACGCGGCCTGGGACGGGGCCGCCGTGGCGGCGATCGCCAGCGGGGCCAGGACGTAGCCGGACTGCGCGACCGAGGACCAGGCCAGCATGCGGACGGCCGACCGCTGACGCATGGCGAGCAGGTTGCCCACCGTCATGGTCAGCGCCGAGACGACCGCGATCACCGGCCCCCAGGTGGACAACTGGCCGGCCAGCCCGGTGACCAGGACCAGGATGAGCCCCGCGAACCCGGCCGCCTTGGAGATGACCGACAGCAGGGCCGCCACCGGGACGGGCGCGCCCTGGTAGACGTCCGCCGCCCAGGAGTGGAACGGCACGGCGGCGATCTTGAACGCGAATCCGGCCGCCACGAGGACGACGCCCACCGTGACGACCGCGGGCAGCCCGTGGGCCGTCGCCAAGACCGTGGAGTGCGTGCCCGCCGCCGCTCCGGGTGCCGGGATCCGGCCGCCCAGGACGGCCGCCACGCGGGAGAGGTGGACCGCCCCCGAGACGCCGTACAGGAGGGAGACGCCGAACAGCATGACGGCCGTGGACACGACCGACACGACGAAGAGCTTGACCGCGGCCTCGGAGGCGCGGCCGTCGTAGCGCCGGAGCGCGGTGAGGGCGAACACCGGGAGCGAGACCAGTTCGAGCGCCACCACGAGCATGATCAGGTCGCGGGAGGCCGGCAGGGTCACCGCGCCGACGAGGGTGCACAGCAGCAGGAAGTACCACTCACCGGCCGGGATGCCGCCCCCGGCCAGCTCCGTCATCGACATCAGCACGACCACCAGGGCCGCGACGAGCACCAGCCCGGCGAAGACCGTCGTGAACCGGTCGGCGACGAACGAGCAGAGCGTGCCCGCTCCCCCGGTCGCGAGATCCGGCGGCACGCAGAACGTCGCCCGGGACGTGCCGCCCGCAGCCTGCGCGATCACGAACCCGAGGGCCACGACGACCCCCGCCAGGGTCACCAGCCCGAGCGCGGTGCGGGTACGCGTCGCGACAGGCAGGAACACGTCGAGCAGCAGCACGAGCCCGGCCACGACCGCCAACGCCAGCGGCGGCGCGATGACGAAGTAGTCGATCTGCTGAGTCATGGCAGGGCTCCCAGCAGGGTCTGCGCCACCGGCGTGGTGAGGGAGAGCAGGAGACCGGGCCAGAGCCCGAAGAGCACGATCAGGACCACCAGCGGGGTCCACGCCGCCACTTCGTAGGACCGGAGGTCGTCGATGCGATGCGTGGCGTTCCCGGCTTCGAGCGTCGCGGTCGCCGGCTGCCCCGCGAGCGACTCCGCCGAGCCGAGAGGCGCAACGGGACGCTCGTCCGGGGCCTCCTGTTGCCGCGCGGCTCCCGACGGTCGGCCGTGGGTGACGCGGGACAACATGAGCACGAAGTACGCGGCCGTCAGGACCGCCCCCAGGCCGCCGATCACCATGTACGCGAGGAAGAGCGCACGCGGCAGGCCGCTCGCCGGCTGGAACGCCCCCAGCAGCGCCAGCATCTCCCCCCAGAACCCGGCCAGGCCGGGCAGCCCGAGCGAGGCGATCGCGGCGAACGTGAGCACCGATCCCAGGCGCGGCATCGTGGCCAGCAGGCCGCCGCCGAGGCTCGGCATGTCGGCCGTGTGGTAGCGATCTTTGATCCCGCCGGCCAGGAAGAACAGCAGGCCGGTGATCAGGCCGTGGGCGACGTTCGCGAACAGGGCGCCGTTGACGCCGACGGGGGTCAGGGTGGCGAAGCCGAGCAGGACGAATCCCATGTGCCCCACGGAGGAGTAGGCGATCATGCGTTTGAGGTCACGCTGGGCCAGGCAGGCCAGGGCGCCGTAGACGATGCCGGCCACGGCGAACGCCCCGAGCCACGGCGCCACCGCGGTCGCCCCCTCGGGAAGGACGGGGATGGCGATCCTGGCGAAGCCGTACGTGCCCATCTTCAGCAGCACTCCGGCCAGCAGCACCGAGCCGACGGTCGGGGCCTCGGTGTGGGCGTCGGGCAGCCAGGTGTGCAGGGGCCACATCGGCGTCTTGACCGCCAGGCCCACACCGATCGCCACGAACGCCAGGATCTGCACGGACCTGGACATGCCCGCGCCGTGGGCCGCGGCCAGCTCGGCCATGTCGAGCGTGCCGGTGCGTGCCCAGACGAGCAGCAGGCCGAGGAGCATCACGACCGAGCCGAGCAGCGTGTACAGGATGAACTTGACCGACGCCGCCCGGCGCCCGGCGCCGCCCCAGATGCCGATCAGGAAGTACATCGGGATCAGCACGATCTCGAAGAAGACGAAGAAGAGCAGCAGGTCGAGGGCGAGGAACGTGCCGATCATGCCGACTTCGAGCACCAGCAGGGTGAACACCAGCGCCCTCGGCCTGTTCCCCAGGAACCGGCCCGGCGTGCTGGGCCGCCCCCAGGACAGGTAGCCGAAGCAGAGGAACGTCAGCAGCGCGGTGAGCACGATCAGTGGCAGGGAGATGCCGTCGACGCCCAGGTGGAAGCGGAGCCCCAGGCCGGGGATCCACGGCTGGTCGATCGCGAACTGCGGGCTCGTCGGCCGCCCGTGGTCGAACGTGGCCGCCATGACCAGGGCCAGCGCCAGCGTGACCCCCGAGAGGATCAGGCCGTACGCGCGCAGGGCCGGGCGGAGCGCGCCGGGGGCGAGGAGCAGCAGAAGCGCGCCGAGCAGGGGCACGGCGAGCAGTGCGACCGACAGCCAGCCCGTCATGTGAGCATCACCGCCCCCACCGCGATCAGGATCACGCCGGCGAGAACGCCGCTGACATAGAGCTGGACGTTGCCGTTCTGGGCCAGGCGCAGCCATCCGGACAGGCCGCGGGCGGTGCGGCCCGAACCGCGGACGGCGCCGTCCACGACCACGTCGTCGGTTCTGACGACCAGCCGGGCCAGGGCCGCGATCGGGCGGACGAACAGCGCCGCGTAGACGTCGTCGACGTAGAAGGCGCGCTCGCAGGGCACCCGTAGAGGGCCGAGCAGGCGAGCCGGGTCGGTGACGGGATCGCCGCGCCAGACGGCGTAGACGACACCCGCGCCGAGCAGGGCGAGCACGACGCTGATCGCGGCCACCGCCAGCTCGACGTGCGGCTGCCCGGCGAAGCCCAGCAGCAGGGCGGGGACCGCGAGAAGCACGACGGGCACGAGCATGGTCTTGGGAGCCTCGGTGACGTCGACGACGTGGGCCGTGCCGGGCTCGGGCTCGGGGAGCGCCACCACATGCGGCGGCCCGAAGAACGTGCGGAGCCAGGCTCTGGTGGCGTACGCGCCGGTGACGGCGACGGTCGCGAGGGCGCAGCCGTACAGGAGCAGGGCGGCGGCGTCCGTCAGGCCCCTGCCGGACAGCGCGCCGTCCATGGCCGCCAGGACGCCGTCCTTGCTGAAGAAACCGCTGGCCGGCGGGAGGCCCATCAGAGCGGCGAACCCCACCGTCATCGTCACGAACGTGACCGGCAGCTCGCGCCGCAACCCGCCCATCTGGGTCATCAGGTTGGAACCGACGTGGTGGATCACCACTCCCGCGCACAGGAACAGCAGCGCCTTGAACGCCCCGTGGGTCACCAGGTGGAAGACGGCCGCCCGGTCGGAGCCCGCGGCCAGGCCGCCGGCCATGTAGGCGAGCTGGCTGACCGTGGAGTAGGCGAGCACGCGTTTCAGGTCGTCCTGGGCGAACGCGGCCAGTGCGGCGCCCAGCATGCCGACCGCCGCGACGACGGCCAGGACGTCGAGCGTGGGACGGGCGGCGAGGAAGGCGGGATAGAGCCTGGCCACGATGAAGATGCCGGCGGCGACCATGGTGGCGGCGTGGATCAGCGCGCTGATCGGGGTCGGGCCGGCCATGGCGTCGGGGAGCCAGGTGTGCAGCGGCACCTGGGCGCTCTTGCCGGCGACGCCGCACAGCAGCAGCATGGTGGCCGTCGTCAGGGTGGCCGCGGACATGTCGGGCACCTTCGCCAGCACGTCGGCGACGCGGAAGCTGCCCGCCGCCGTGCCGAGGACGAAGATGCCGAACAGGAAGCCGACGTCGCCGAGCCGGGTGACGAGGAACGCCTTGACCGCCGCACGCGAATTGCCCCGGTCTTCCCACCAGTGTCCGATGAGGAGGTAGGAGCACAGGCCCATGATCTCCCAGCCGACGTAGAGGACCAGGAGGTCGCCCGCGTAGACCACCAGGAGCATGGCACTGGTGAACAGGCTGATGAACGCGCTGTAGGAGGGGTAGCGGGGATCGTCCTTGAGGTAGCCGACCGAGTAGACCTGCACGGCCAGCGCCACCAGCGTCACCAGGACGCCGAGGACGGCCGACAGGTCGTCGGCCAGCAGGGTCAGCGAGATCGGGACGCCGCCGGTGACGATCGAGCCGTACGTGCGGCCCACCGGCGCCGAGGGGACGCCGCCTTCGAGGAACGCGAAGCCCGGCCCCCAGGCCAGCCACAGAGCCAGGACGGCCGACGCCGCGGTCGGGACGACGGCGATCCAGGCGGCTCGGGTGTTGGCGCGTTCGCCGGCGATCTTCTCGGCAGCCGCGAGCCGCGCTCTGTCCGATGGGGGTTCCTGGACAGCGGGGCGGGCGTGCGGCCAGCGGGAGAGCAGCAGGCCGGTGGCGGCGGCGATGGCGGGCAGCAACACGGCCAGCAGCGGGAACGTCGTCACAGCTCGCCCCCTCGCCGGGCGGGGCGGTCGTCCGAGAGGGGCCGGCCCGGGCCGGTCGGCGAGGCCGGAGGGTGGTCGTTGAGAGAGGGCGGGCCGGTGCCGGCGGAGGCGGAGCTCGGGACCAGGTCAGGGCGTTCGTCGGCGGGCTCGGACAGGTCGCGGAGGTGGTCGAGGTCGACGGTGCGGCGGTTGCGGTAGAGGGCCAGGACGATCGCCAGGCCGAGGCCGACCTCGGCGGCGGCGATGACGATGACGAAGAGGGTGAGCACCTGACCGCTGTGCAGCCGGTCGCGCAGCCACACGTCGAACGCCACCAGGTTGAGGTTGACGGCGTTGAGCATCAGCTCGACCGACATCAGCACGAGGATCGTGTTGCGCCTGGCGAGCACGCCGTAGACGCCCACGGAGAACAGCAGCGCGGAGACGACCGCCGGGTAGACGATGTGCACTAGTGACCCCCGGTCTGATCGGGCGGCGAGCCGGGAATGTCCGTACGGGACAGCACGATGGCTCCGATCAATGCGGCGAGCAGCAGCACGGACAGCGCCTCGAACGGCAGCACCCAGGTGGCGAAGACGCTGGCGCCCAGCTCCTTCGCCGCCCCCTGGCCCGGTGTGAGCGGGGTGTACGCCGTGCGGAAACCGTCGATCACGACCGTGACCAGGACCGCGGCGGTCGCCACCGCCACCAGGGCGGCCACCGGCCGGTTGCCGCTGTCGAGGTCGGCGGAACGGCCGATCGGGGCACGGGTGAGCATGATGCCGAACAACATCAGGACCACCACCGCGCCCACGTAGATGAGCACCTGGACCCAGGCCACGAACTCGGCGGTCAGCACCAGGTAGCCGCCCGCGAGCGCGCCGAAGGAGACCACGAGCCACAGGGCGGCGTGGACGAGTTGCCGGGTCGTGACGACGAGCAGCGCCGATCCAACCGCTACCGCTCCCAGCAGCAAGAAGACGATCTCTTGCCCGGTGGGTGACAGGTAGGAGGGCACCGCCTCGGTCACGACTCCTCCTCGGACTCCTCTGTGTCGTCAGGGCCGAGCCGCCCCGGCGGTCGGATGGACCTCGGGTCCGCCATCCGGCGCCTGCGGGGGCTCGCGGAAGAAGTCTGCTCGTCCGGGCCGGGTTCCGGAGCCGGTTCACCCGCGCCTGTGGAAAACCCGTTCGAGGGCGGCTCGCCTGTGGATGAAGGCGTGCGCGGCGGGCGCTCGTCAGAGGCCGGGCCGGCCTGGCCGGATGGGCGGTTCGGCTCCTCGCCCGCCGGAACGGCGGCCTCGCCCGCCGGAGCAGCGGCGTCGTCGTCATGGACGCGCGGCGCGACGCCCTCAGCCGCGGGGGGAACGTCGCCTTCCGCCACGTCTGACGGGCTTGCCGCTGTTGACGGCTTCGGCGCCTTCGTGTCGGACGGGCGAGTGCCTTCCGGCTCTTCGTCCTGTGCATCGGCGGGCGGTTCGGCCGCCTGCGGGGTAGGCGGGAGAGAGCCTGGAGGACGGATGCCTCGTACGTTCGACATGGGCCTGCGCGTACGCTCGCGGCGGCCCGCAGGGGGCGCGGCCGGGCCTTCGCCGGGAGCGGCCTCGGGCGCTTCCGCGGAGCCGGCCTTCTCGCCTGCCCGCTCTTCCCGGTCCGCGCCGGCGCGCTCTTCGACGACCGACGGGCCCGCGTCGGTGCGCCCAGAAGGCGGAATTGCGCCCGTCCGTCCGGCGTCACCCTCGGGGGCAGGGACGCCTTCCCCACCTTCGGGGCGGCGCGCCGCTTCGGCGCCGGAGGTTGCGCTGACGGCGGAGTCGGGGCCGAGCGCCGATGCGGCGCCGGTCTCGGAGCCGGCGCCGGCGTTCGCACCGGAGGCAGCCGCTCCCGGCTCTCCGCTTCCCGGGGGCGCGGCTCCTGGCTCGGCGGCGCCCGGCTCGGTCACGCCCTCGCCCGGGACGCACGTCGCTCCCCTGAGGGCACGCTCGCCCCGCGGGCCGGCACCCGGGCGAGCTGCGCCCGTTTCCCTAGGCGCCGTTGACGCTGCTTCGCCCGTGGCGCCCTCCCGCTCCCGCTCCCGCGGGGCGCGGCGGGCGGCTCCGGCGGGGCCGGGTGCTTCCGGCGCCGCTCCGGGGCGGGTCGTTCCGGTACGGGCCGCGGGACGGCGAGGTGCCGCCGTGAGCTCCTTGGGAGGCTCGGCGCCGGGATCGTGGGCGGGCGGCGGCGGGACGGTCTGGGTCCAGGACGCCAGCTTGTCCTTCTCATGAAGAAGGTTCCGGATGTCACCCTCGGCGTACTCGAACTCCGGAGACCAGAAGAGCGCGTCGAAGGGGCAGACCTCGATGCAGATGCCGCAGTACATGCACAGCGCGAAGTCGATGGCGAACCGGTCGAGCACATTGCGCTGGCGGGGACGCCCGCCCTCCGGGGCCGGGATCGTCTCCTTGTGGGAGTCGATGTAGATGCACCAGTCGGGGCACTCTCGGGCACAGAGCATGCAAGAGGTGCAATTTTCCTCAACGAGGGCGATAACGCCTCGACTGCGCGGCGGAAGAGCCGGCTTGACCTCGGGATACTGCTGGGTGACGGATTTGCGCAGCATGTGGCGAAGAGTGATGGACAGCCCCTTCGCCAGTCCGACTCCCGGTATCCGCGCCATGGTTCAACATCATGACGTACTTGGCGGCGGAGGTGAATGAGCCAAGACCGTTGTCCCCAGTTTTTCCACAGCTGTCCACAGGTTCTGTGGAAGTTATCCACAGGCTGGGTGACTGTCCGATATGAGCGACTGCATGGCGATAGTCTCTCGGCCATGCCGTACAGCCATCCGGTCCGTCCCAGCAGCGGGGCGTGGGCGGCCGCCATCGGGTGGGCCAGCCTGGCCCTCATCTCGTGCGGGCTGGCGACCCCGTTCACGATCGGGTTCGCGGCATTCTGGCTGCGGAGCACCTGGCAGGCCATCGGAGCCTGCGTCTACCTGGTCCTGATCGGCTCGTTCGTCATCGCCATCATGCTGTACGACGACTTCGACAACATCCCCGAGCCGATGTCCACCCTGATCTCGTTCGGGTTCGTGATCGCCTGGATCGGCGGGGTCGCCCATTCGGCCGTCCTGGTGCCGGTCATGGCGCGGGCGCGCCACCGGCCGCCGGTGCACGCGCAGGCCCCCGTGCACGCGCAGGCCCCCGTGCGCACGCAGGCGCCCATGCACGCGCCCGCACAGACGCCCACACCGCAACACCGGCCCGCCGACCTGCATCAACGGACCACGGCCCCCACCCATCAGCAACATCGCGGGCAGCCGGAGTGGATCGGGCACTACCGGGTGCTGCACCAGCTCGGGCGCGGCGGGCAGGGCGCGGTCTACCTGGCCATGGCGCCCAACGGGGCACGGGTGGCGGTCAAGGTGCTGCACGACCTGGTCGACGAGACGGCCCGCACCCGGTTCGCGCGGGAGGTGGACGCGGCTCGGCGGGTCGCCACGTTCTCCACAGCCCGGGTGCTCGATGTGAACATCAACGGGCAGCACGCGTACATCGTCTCCGAATACGTGGAGGGGCCGTCGCTGGAGCAACTCGTACGGCGCCACGGCCCCCGTGACGAGGACGGCCTGACGCGGCTCGCGTTATCCACAGCCGGAGCGCTGGCGGCCATCCACAAGGCCGGGGTGGTGCATCGTGACTTCAAGCCGAGCAACGTCCTGATCGGGCACGACGGGCCGCGGGTGATCGACTTCGGGATCGCCCGGGCGCTCGATCGGATGACCATGACGTCCGGGAAGATGGTGGGGACGCCGCCGTACATGTCGCCTGAGCAGCTGACCGGGGAGCCTGTGGGGCCGGCGTCCGACGTGTTCAGCTGGGCGGTGACGATGATGTTCGCGGCCACCGGGCGTCCGGCGTTCGGGGAGGACACCGTGCCTGCCGTCTTCAACCGGGTGCTCACGTTTCATCCTGACCTGTCGCCGCTGCCGCCCGCCTTGCGCGGTGTGGTGGGGGCATGCCTGAACAAACGCCCCCAGGAACGCCCGTCGGCGTCGGACGTGATGGTCGCGATCGTCCACTGACCGCCGGCCACCCCCGTACAGGCGGGCACCACCGCACAACCGCCCCCGGTGACCGGGGATCGCAGCGAGTCACCCCACCCCGAAGCGCCGTACGGCGAAAGCGGGTCACCCCTGCCCAAGGGGCAGGAACGGTGGAGGTGAGGGAGACCCTTCGAGGGCGACGACGCGGGGGTCAGGGGAAGGCTTGGGGGGAGTGGGTGGTGAGGGTCAGGTATTCCTCGCGGGAGATCCGGTGCATCGCCAGACCCAGCCCGTGGCGTTCGGTGAAGCGGTGGAGAGAAGCCGGGGGCCAGCGGCCGGGCAGGTGGAGCAGGGGGTTGCCCGCGGGGTCGAGGAGGAAGACGCCGCACAGGTCGTCGTGGCGGTACCGGAGGAGGCTGCTGCCCGGTTCGACCGGAACTTCGGTGATCACCCCCGAAGGGCGGTACACCGACAACCTCCGGGACGACTTCATCCGCAGATGCGGCCCTCCAGGCGGCCCCACGACAAGGCCACGCTTCTCCTGCCACCGATGTATCCCGCCCAGCACAGGCCGCACGACGAGCAACGCGGGGCTGAAAGCCACCATCAGCCATTTGGCGTGGATCAGGTCCGTCAGGAAATGTCCGAAGGTCGAGAAGCCGCGCCAGGCGCCCCACATTCCGGCGGCCCCGAGATACATCATCAACGCCAGCCCGGCGATTCCCGCGCACACCCCCAGCGCCAGGTTCCATCGGCCCGTCCGCGGCGCCGGGATTCCGCGGATGCGTTCCCAGCCGGGGGCGCGGGCGGCGAGGATCCGGCGCGCACGTGCAGAGCTGTCGTCCCGGCCGTCCCGGAGCGGGAGGCGGGCCTTGGCGGCGAAGTCCCGCAGGTGGGGTGGGTGCCAGTCGCCGGGCAGGTCCAGCAGGACGAGCCCGTCGGGGTCGAGGGCGGCGACCCCTTTCAGGAACCGCGACCTCTTTCCGGAACCGTCTGTCGAATAGTCGTAACGGTAGAGCGACGCGGGCGTCAGGGTCGTGGAACGGCCCCTGGCTCTGTCGGTGACGGTCACGGTGCGGCCGTCGGAGGAGAGGCTGACTTTCGGGCAGCGGGCGCCTTTCATCGCACCCGCGACGGGCAGGATTTGCGCGTTCACGAATCGTCCCCTTCATCCGGGGCCCCCTATGCCGGGTATGACGGATAAAGGCGACGTAAAGTTTCCGCCGGCGCGAAACTCAGACGAGGACCTTCACCACTCCGGTGAGCGCGAGCTGCACGAGCGCCAGCGGCACCAGACCGGCCCAGGCGAGCTTCTGGAGCTGGTCCTCACGCAGCCGCGGATAGGTGACGCGCAGCCAGATGACCACGAACGCCAGCGAGAAGACCTTGATCAGCGTCCAGATCCAGCCGGGCAGGAACGGCCCGTGCCAGCCGCCCAGGAAGAGCACGGTGGTCAGGAAGGACAGGACGACGATCCCGGCGTACTCGGAGAGCATGAACAGGGCGAAACGCATGCCGGTGTACTCGGTCATCGGGCCCATGATGATCTCGGACTCGGCGATCGGCATGTCGAACGGCGGACGCCGCAGCTCGGCCAGCCCCGCCACGAAGAACACCACGCCGCCGATCGCCTGCCAGGGCAGCCACCACCACTGCCACGCCTCGACGATGCCGGGCATCGACAGCGTGCCCGCCGCCATCGCCACGGACGAGGCCGCCAGCACCAGCGGCAGCTCGTACGACATGAGCTGGGCCGCCGCCCGCATGCCGCCGAGCACCGAATACTTGTTGGCCGACGACCACCCCGCCATGATCGCGCCGAGCACCCCGACGCCCATGACGGCGAGCACGAAGAACAGCCCGAGATCGAGGTCGACGGCGACCAGGCCGCGGTCGAGCGGAATGACGAT
Organism: Nonomuraea sp. NPDC049624; assembly: GCF_040675255.1. Lineage (NCBI taxonomy): Bacteria > Bacillati > Actinomycetota > Actinomycetes > Streptosporangiales > Streptosporangiaceae > Nonomuraea > Nonomuraea sp. NPDC049624. Next base: position 307,902 of record NZ_JBFAOR010000001.1, read on the forward strand.
CAGCACGACCAGGTACGGGACCAGCGCCACGCCCGGCGCGATCATGAAGACGCGGCGGTCGGCCGCGGCCGGGATGACGTCCTCCTTCTGCATGAACTTCACGCCGTCGGCGATGAGCTGCGCCCAGCCGTGGAAGCCGCCGGCGTACATGGGGCCGAGCCTCGACTGCATGTGGGCCATGACCTTGTGCTCGGTCTGGCCGACGATCAGCGGCAGCACCAGGAACACGACGAGGATGACGACGAAGCTCAGCACCACTTCAAGCATCAGGCGGACCCCAATCGGCCGGTACTCCGGGCGGAAGCGTCTTGCGGCGGCTCGGGGCGCCGTGCCCTGACTCGCCCGGCTCCTTGGCGCCGGGCCATGGCTTGGCCACGCGGGCGGCCAGCACGAAGTCCTTGCGCAGCGGATGGCCCTCGAAGCCGTCGGGCAGGAGCAGCGGCACCAGGTACGGGTGGTCCTCGAAGATCACCCCGAACATCTCGTACGTCTCGCGCTCGTACCAGTTCGCCCCCCGGTAGACCCCGACGGCGGACGGCAGGCGCGGGTCGGCGCGCGGCACCCGGGTGCGCAGCAGCAGCCGCGCGCGGGTGTCCAGGTTGTAGACGTGGGCGACGACGACGAAGGCGTCGGGCGGCTCGTCCACGCCGGTCAGCCAGTCGAAGAAGGCGTGGCCGAGGTCGTCGCGGGCGAAGGTCAGCAGCTCGATCCAGTCGGCGGGGGCGACGTCGACCGTGGTCTCGCCGTAGGACTCGCTGATCTCGGCGCGCTCGCCGAAGCGGGCGGCGACGGCGGCGTTCACGCCTGGTCCTCGGAGCCGTGGGAGCGGGACCAGACGTAGCGGTCGCTGAGCTTCTCCCCCGCGATCTTCTCCTGGAGCTTCATGATCCCGTAGAGCAGCGCCTCGGGACGGGGAGGGCAGCCGGGCACGTAGACGTCGACGGGGATGATCTGGTCGACCCCGTTGGTCACGCAGTAGGAGTCCCAGTAGGGGCCGCCGGTGTTGGAGCAGGCGCCGAACGAGATCACGTACTTGGGGTCGGGCATCTGCTCGTAGAGGCGCTTCACGGCGGGGGCCATCTTGTCGGTGACCGTGCCGGAGACGATCATCAGGTCGGCCTGACGAGGGCCGTTGGCGAACGGGATGACCCCGAACCGGATGAAGTCGTGCCTGCTCATGGAGGTCGCGATGAACTCGATGGCGCAGCAGGCCAGCCCGAAGTTGAACACCCACAGCGAATAGCGCCGCCCCCAGTTGAGCACGAACCGCATGGGTTTGGGCGCGAGCCTGGAGACAGGTCCGACGGTGGGCATCGGGAGATCCGTTGCTGCCATGTCGCCCATTCTTGCGCGAATCGCAGGTCAGGCAAAGGACGCGCCCACGGCGCCCGGCGGCGTCCTCAGCGGTACAGAGCCGACTGGGCGTCTTCCTTGAGGCCGCGCGCCACGCGTTCGGCCGGCGTCGCCAGCTCTTCCTCGATCTCCTCCATGGCCTGCGCCCGCACCCGCGCCTCCGCGTACGGGAGCGCGGCCAGGTGCTCCTTCCGCAGGTGCGTGGGCGGGTGCGTCCTGTCGACCCGTAGTTCGTCCAGCCCGGTCTCCACGCACAGCCGTTCGACCTCCGCCTCTGAGATGCCGGCGACGTGGGCCCGCAGTTCCGCCCACAGGTCCTGCCGGCCCACCGCGAGGGTCTGCGTCATCAGGAAATGGTCGGCGGGCACGACGCGGGTTCTCAGGGCATCCATCAGGGAGAGTGCCGCCTCGGTCCCGCCCACGCGGGCCTGGATGGCGTCGGCCCGGTACTCGGCCCGCTGCGACGACCGGTAGACCAGCAGCTCCAGGACGATAATGAGCCCCCGCACCGGCAGCCCGACGACCGCGAGCAGGCATTCGGCGGCCAGCCGGGACAGGCCGTCACCCGGCTGCCAGCAGAACCGGGTCACCTCCCGCAGCTCGTCCAGCGAGTACAACGCGCCGCCCACGACGAGCCCGTGCCTGGCGTCGCCGTTGCGCGAGTGGGCCATCTCGTGGGCGATCACCGACACGCGTTCGGCCGGGGTCAGCAGCATCCAGAGGGGGTAGCCGATCTCCACCAGACGGCGCCGACGCCAGCCGTACGTGGTGAACGCGGCGTTCGCGGCGCCGCTGAGCACGACGAGGTCGGTGCGCGGCGCGCCGACCTCGTCGCCGATCCGGTCGATCAGCTCGTACAGGCGCGGGGCGTTCTTCCGGGTGAGGGTCTCGGCGCCGCCCGGGAGGCGTTCGACGCGGGGACGCAGCAACCAGGCGACGTCGAGCGCGATCATCCCGAGGGGCACGCTGAGGATGGTGAACCTGGTCACCAGGTAGCCGCCGAGGACGAGGAAGGCGAACGGGAGCAGATGGACCAGCGCGGCGAGCGCGTAACCGGCGGCCCGCGCGACCCCGGCCGATCCGCCCGCCCGAGCGGCGTCACCCTCGCGGGCGGCTCGCATCACGTCGCGGTGGAGGCCGTGGACGACGGCCGCCTGCCGGCGCGCCGCCCATCCCTTGCCGGTGCTCGACACGGCAGACAAATGTGCCGAGACGGCACGAGAACGTCAAGAGCGATCTACGTCCAGCTGAGGACGCGTTTGCGCCAGGCGTACAGGATGCCGAGGGCGATGAAGCCGAGGAACACGAACATCTCCACCAGGGTCGTCACCCCGTAGCCGGGCGCGTCGAAGACGGTGGCCCACGGGAAGAGGAAGACGGCGTCGACGGCGAAGACGACGTAGAGGTAGGTGAAGACGTAGTAGCGGACCTGCGACTGCGCCCAGCCGTCGCCCACCGGGTCGACGCCGCATTCGTACGTGGTCAGCTTCTCGGGGGTCGGCCTGGTGGGCCGCAGGAGCCGGTTGACCGTGAGGGCCCCGGCGACGATGGCGACACCGATCGCGAACAGCACGGCGACCAGCACGTAGGACCCGAAGTAGCCGTCCATGACGTGATCGTAACCCAGTCAAACCTCAGACCCCATAACCCCAAGACGGGGCAAAAGGTAAGATCCCCCACATACCCTGACAGACATGCACCAAACGCGATTCTTTGCTGGAATCGCTCTGCTGGCCCTCTCGGCCGGGGGCTGCGGGCTGGCCGCCGCCGCACCCGAGCGGGACGTGGTGGTCCCGGCAGAGCCGACCGCGATCGACTTCGTCGACCCCGCGACAGTCGTCGGCCTGTCCACCGCGACCATCACGAACGAGGACGACCACAGCAGATTCGTGCACATCAGCTACCCCGAACTGGCCGACGCGCCGGGCCTCAACCGCGCGCTGCGCGCGGACGCCGAGCGGCAGCTGCGGGACTTCCGGGCCGCCAAGAGCGTCAACGGTGACTACCCGCGTCCCGAGCTGAACGTGGACTGGCAGCTCGCCGCCCGTTCCCCGGAGGCCGTCGCGGTACGGCTGCGCACCGGCGAGTTCCTGGGCGCGAGCTGGGGCAACTCCACCCGTACCTTCTGGTTCGACCCGCGTACCGGCAAGGCGGGCGGGTCCACGGCGCTGCTCGGCGGGCCGCAGGCGCTGGACCGGCTCGCGGCGCTGGTCAAGGAGCAGCTCAAGGGACGCGGGCCGCAGGTCGAGCGGGACGGCCTGCGGGCCGACCCCGGCCAGTTCGACTCCATGGCCTTCAACCGGAGCGGTGACCTGGTGGTCGAGTTCGACGACTGCCAGATCGGGCCGTGCTCGCTCGGCCGGGTCGCGGTGGCCGTCCAGGCGGGACGGGTCGCGCCGCTGCTTTCGGAGCTGGGACGCCGGGCACAGGAGAGCGTGCGGGAGGCCGCCCGCAGCGCCCCTCCGGCAGGACCCACGACGACGCCGAAGACGACGGCGAGCCCCGAGGCGTCCAGCAACCGGGCCGGCAGCGTGAACTGCGCCAGAACCAAGTGCGTGGCGCTGACGTTCGACGACGGGCCCGGGCCGCGGACCGGGCGACTGCTCGACCTGCTGGCCGCCGGCAAGGCGCGGGCCACCTTCTTCGCCGTCGGGACGAACGCCGTCGCGCAGCCGGGCCTGCTGCGCCGGATGAGCGCGGAGGGTCACCTGGTCGGCAACCACTCCTGGTCGCACCGGGACCTGTCGAAGCAGGCCACCAGCAAGATCGCCGACTCCTTCCGGCGTACCGACGACGCCGTCCGGGCGGCGATCGGGCAGGAGCCCACGCTGGCCCGCCCGCCGTACGGCGCGATCAGCAAGGACGTGCGCGACGTCGCCCGCGACCTGGGACTGTCGCTGGTCGGCTGGGACGTCAACTCCAGGGACGAGCCCGGCGCGAAGGCGTCGGAGATCACCGACCGCGTCGTGCGCAAGGCCCATCCGGGCGCGATCATCCTGATGCACGACACCAACCCCGAGTCGATCGACGCGATTCCGGGCATCCTGAAAGAACTCAGCGGGAAGGGTTACACCTTCGTGACCGTTCCAGAGTTGTACGGCTCCGCAGCGATGCGCGCCGGACGCCTGTACGAGTCGGGGAACCAGCAGTCGCGTAAGCAGCCCCTGACGTAGCACACGTGTTGGGGGGACGTATCATTGGCGCTCGTGACCCGAACCGTCCTCTTCGCACGCCTGCATGTAGACCTCTGCAGGCTCGCGTCAGGGCTGTGTCGTCGTTCTCCCGCCTCACCCTGACTTCCGACCGCGTTACCCGCTTTCGCGGCTGGCAAACGCGTGACCTTCCGAGGATCTAGCATGGAAACAGAGAACGCGCCCAACGCAACCGCGCCTTGGCGCGTCGAGGAGGACTGAGCTGTGACGAAGCAGGTCCAGCAACTCGACCGCGTGATCATCAGGTTCGCCGGCGACTCCGGCGACGGCATGCAGCTCACCGGCGACCGCTTCACCGCGGGGACGGCGGAGTTCGGCAACGACCTGTCGACGCTGCCCAACTTCCCCGCCGAGATCCGCGCCCCCGCAGGAACCCTGCCCGGCGTGTCGAGCTTCCAGCTCCACTTCGCCGACCACGACATCCTGACGCCCGGCGACGCGCCCAACGTGCTGGTGGCCATGAACCCGGCGGCGCTGAAGGCCAACCTGGGCGACCTGCCGCGCGGCGCCGACATCATCGCCAACACCGACGAGTTCTCCAAGCGCAATCTGCAGAAGGTCGGCTACGCGGCCAACCCGCTGGAGGACGACTCCCTGAGCGAGTGGCGCGTGCACGCGGTGCCGCTGACCTCGCTGACGGTCAAGGCGCTCGAAGGCTTCGAGATCTCGAAGAAGGACGCCGAGCGCGCCAAGAACATGTTCGCCCTCGGCCTGCTGTCGTGGCTCTACCACCGGCCGACCGAGCAGACGATCTCGTTCCTGCAGCAGAAGTTCGCCAAGAAGCCCGACATCGCCAAGGCGAACATCGCGGCCTTCCAGGCGGGCTGGAACTACGGCGAGACGACCGAGTCGTTCTCGGTCTCCTACGAGGTCAAGCCGGCCAGGCTGGCTCCCGGCGTCTATCGCAACATCTCCGGGAACCAGGCTCTGGCCTACGGGCTGATCGCGGCCAGCGTGCAGTCGAAGCTGCCGTTGTTCCTGGGCTCGTACCCGATCACGCCGGCCAGCGACATCCTGCACGAGTTGTCCAAGCACAAGCGGTTCGGCATCCGCACCTTCCAGGCGGAGGACGAGATCGCGGGCGTCGGCGCGGCGCTGGGCGCCGCGTTCGGCGGGGCGCTGGGCGTGACCACCACCTCCGGCCCCGGCGTGGCGCTGAAGGCGGAGACGGTCGGCCTCGCGGTCACCACCGAGCTGCCGTTGATCATCGTTGACGTCCAGCGCGCCGGTCCCAGCACGGGCATGCCGACCAAGACCGAGCAGACCGACCTGCTGATGGCCATGTTCGGCCGCAACGGCGAGTCGCCGGTGCCGATCGTCGCGCCGCTGTCGCCGAGCGACTGCTTCGACGCGGCCGTCGAGGCGGCCCGCATCGCGGTCAAGTACCGCACGCCGGTCATGTTGCTCTCGGACGGCTACCTGGCCAACGGCTCGGAGCCGTGGCGCCTGCCCGAAGTTTCCGACTTGCCCGACATTTCGCAGGAATTCACGACCGAGCCCAACGGTGAGGGCGGCGAGTTCCTGCCGTTCAAGCGTGACACCGAGACGCTGGCCCGCCCCTGGGCCATCCCCGGCACCCCCGGCCTCGAACACCGCATCGGCGGCATCGAGAAGGCTGACGGCACCGGCAACATCTCCTACGACCCGGACAACCACGACCTGATGGTCCGCACCCGGGCCGCCAAGATCGCCGGGATCGACGTGCCCGACCTCGCGGTCGACGACCCCGACGGCGACGCCAAGGTCCTGGTCATCGGCTGGGGCTCGACGTACGGGCCGATCGCGGCGGCCGTGCGGCGCATCAGGCGCGAGGGCGGCAAGGTCGCCCAGGCGCACCTGCGCCACCTCAACCCGCTGCCGGCCAACACCGGCGAGGTGCTCAAGAGCTACGACAAGGTGCTGCTGCCCGAGATCAACCTCGGCCAGCTCGCGCTGCTGCTGCGGGCCCGCTACCTCGTCGACGTGATCAGCTACAACCGCGTGCGCGGGCTCCCGTTCAAGGCCGAGGAGCTGGCCGGAGTCATTCAGGACGTGATCGACAGTGACTGAGCTGGTGAACGGGAAGGGCCTGAGCCTGGTTCCCAAGACCGACGTCAAGCAGGGGCTGAAGGACTTCAAGTCCGACCAGGAGGTGCGCTGGTGCCCGGGTTGCGGCGACTACGCGATCCTGGCCGCGGTGCAGAGCTTCCTGCCCGAGCTGGGGCTGCGGCGCGAGAACATCGTGTTCGTCTCCGGCATCGGCTGCTCCTCGCGCTTCCCGTACTACCTCAACACCTACGGCTTCCACTCGATCCACGGCCGCGCGCCCGCGATCGCGACCGGCCTGGCCGCCTCGCGGCCGGACCTGTCGGTGTGGGTGATCACCGGTGACGGCGACGCGCTGTCGATCGGCGGCAACCACCTGATCCACGCGCTGCGCCGCAACGTCAACCTGAACATCCTGCTGTTCAACAACAGGATCTACGGTCTGACCAAGGGCCAGTACTCGCCCACCTCCGAGGTCGGCAAGATCACCAAGTCGACCCCGATGGGTTCGCTGGACAAGCCGTTCAACCCGATCTCGCTGGCCATCGGCGCCGAGGCGTCGTTCGTGGCGCGCACGATCGACTCCGACCGCAAGCACCTGCAGTCGGTGCTGCGCGAGGCCACGGCCCACCGCGGCACGTCGCTGGTGGAGATCTACCAGAACTGCAACATCTTCAACGACAACGCCTTCGAGCAGCTCAAGGACCCGGCGGTCCGCGACGACATCACGCTGCGCCTGGAGCACGGCCAGCCGATCGTGAGCGCGTCCAAGGCCGTCGTGCGCGGCGCGAACGGCGGCATCGAGGTCGTCGCCAGGGACGGCGTGAGCGAGGAGCAGATCCTCGTGCACGACGCCCACAACCCCGACCCGTCGGTGGCCTTCGCCCTCAGCAGGCTCGACGAGCCGGCCTTCGAGCACGTGCCGATCGGCATCTTCCGCCAGGTCGACCGCCCGGCCTACGACGTGCTCATGGCCGACCAGCTGGAGGAGGCCGTGGCGCAGAAGGGCCCCGGCGACCTGAGCGAGCTGCTGCTGGGCGGCGACACCTGGCGCATCGGCTGACGCCAGGCGCAGCAGACCGGTACAGAAGGGAGACGCCGCCGTCCGTCGGGCGGCGGCGTCTCAGATCTTCGACAGCACACGATCGGTGACGAAGCACAACATCCCGAACTCGCGCGCCCTGCGGTAGGCGAAGTCGGTCAGCTCCTCGTCCTCGGCGTAGTCGAGGGCGTAGAGGTCCACGTCGTGGCCGAGCAGCCGCTCGGCCACCTCGGCGTGCGTCTCCAGCACGTCGTCGGGCCACGGCGCGTACGAGTCCGTGTCCACCCAGCGGGCGGAGAACGACTCGAACAGGATGCCGTCCACCAGCCCGGTGAGCTGCGGCAGCAGCCCGAACCCCCGGTTGGCCAGCATGTAGTCCGGCTGGGCCTCCTCCCTGATCGCGGCGATCAGGTAGAGCAGGTGGGGCAGGTCCTCGGGGTAGTTGAACTCGATGTTCAGCGTGTCGAGGAACAGGCCGTCGAAGCCGCGGGCGATGGCCGCTCTGGCCTGCTCCACGACGTGCGCCACCCAGCGCGGGTCGCCGCAGTGGACGAAGGCGCCGCCCCAGTCGGGGTTGCGCTCCTGCCGCTGCCAGGGGGCGGGCGGCCCGACGTCCTCGGTCAGCGACAGGTAGCCGAGCGTCTGCACCCCGCGCTCGCGCAGCAGGCTCAGTTCCTGCGTGCTGTAGTAGTTCTCCTCGGCCTGAAGGACGACCTTGTCGAACCTGGACAGCCGGTCGAGGTGCCCCGCCCCGTAGTAGAACGCGATAGGCAGTTGCGTCATGGTCTCCACGATTCCTGATACCAGGTGAACGTCTTGCGCACGCCCTCCTCCAGGCCGACGCGGGGCTCGTACCCGGTCAGCTCACGCAGCAGCGTGAGGTCGGGGCAGCGGCGCGCGACGGATCCGGCGGGGGCGGGCACGTCGTGCCTTTCCGGACTGACACCCGCCACGCTCAGGACGAGCTCGGCCAGGTCGCCGATGTTGGTCTCGGTGTCGTTGCCGATGTGCACGATCTGCCCGAAGGCCTTGGGCGTGTCCATGAGGCTGACCACGGCCTCCACGGCGTCGTCCACGTAGCAGAAGGCGCGGCTCTGGTCGGCGCCGTACAGCGTGAAGGGGTTCTCGCCGCGGGCGGCCCGCAGTGACAGCTCGGGGATCACGTGGTCGGCGCCCATACGCGGGCCGTAGACGTTGTGGAAGCGTCCGATGACGGCCTCGAAGCCCTTGGCGCGCGCGGTGTGCAGCACCGCGGCCTCGCCGAGCAGCTTGCTGATCGCGTACGTGTACCGCGGCGAGCCGACGTCCTCGATCACCAGCGGGACGGTCTCCGGCGTCGGCACGGGGGCCAGGCCCGTGGTGACGGCGCCCGCGTACGCCTCGCTGGTGGAGGCGAAGAACAGCCGGTCGCCGGGGCTCAGCCAGTCGAGCAGGTGCATCAGGGCCAGCGTGTTGACCCTGATCACCTTGGCCGGGTCCTTCTCGACGTTGCGGACGCCGACGACCGCGGCCAGCATGTAGATCTGGTCCCAGCCGTGCTCGATCGCGGCGTACGCGGCCGGGTCGGTGAGGTCGGCCGAGCGCACCTCGACGTCCAGGCCGGTGAGCGCGTCGTCGCGGCGGCCGCGGGAGAAGTCGTCCACGACGGTGACGTCGTGGCCGTCGGCGAGCAGCCGGCGGGCCAGGTGCAGCCCGATGAATCCGGCGCCGCCCAGCAGCAGTGTCCTCACGCCACGACCTCCTTGGCGGTGTAGCCGATGCCGGCGTAGCGCACGCCGCTCCGCACGACGGCGGCCTCGTCGAGGATGCGCCAGGAGTCGAACACCACCCGCAGCCCCGACCCGGCGAGCCTGCCGCCGATCTCCAGCGCCCGGTAGTCGGGGTGGTCGTTGATGACGATCATGGCGTCGGCGTCGCTGAACGCCTTGTCCAGGCTGACGGGTTCGCCGCCGTACTCGCGGATGACCTGGTCGGTGACCATCGGGTCGTGGCCGAGGACGGTGAGCCCGGCGGCGCGGAAGACCGGCACCATGTCGGCGACGGGTGTGCCGCGCATGTCGTCGGTGGCCGGCCAGCCCTTGTAGGCCCAGCCGAGCACGGACAGCGTGACCCCCTCGGTGCGGCCGAACGCCTCGCGGACCAGCTCGACCACGCGCTCGGCGACGTGCGCTGGCAGCCGCTCGTTGAGCTTGCGCGCCTGCCCCACCAGGTACGGGCTCCGCGACGTGCTGGCGATCATGATGTACGGGTCCTTCGACAGGCAGCCGCCGCCGACGTACCCGGGCTTGGCCAGGTCGGGCCGCGGGTAGTCGAGGTTGGTCGCCCTGATCACCTCCAGGGGGTCCAGGCCGTGCTGCTCGGCGATGAGCGCGATCTCGTTGCCGAAGGCGTAGATCAGGTCGGTGTGGCAGTTGTTGGACAGCTTGACCATCTCGGCGGTCTCCAGGCTGGAGACGGGCACGATCTGGTCGGCGAGGCCCTGGAAGACCTCGATGCCGGCCCGCAGGCTCTCCTCGTCGAGCCCGCCGATCACCTGGGGCAGTTCCACCAGCTCGCGCAGCGCTTGGCCCTGGATGGTGCGCTCGGGCGCCATGACGACCTTCGCGCCGCCCCAGCGGGCGGTGAGCGGAGGCAGCACGACCTTCCTGCTGGTGCCGACCGGCACGGTGCTGCGGACGACGACCAGCGTCTCCGGACGCTCGGCGACGTGCTCGGCGGCGGCGGACAGGTTGCTCAGGTCCGGCCGGCCCGTGGACAGGTCCACCGGGGTGGAGACGGACAGGATCGCCGCGTCGAGCCGCTGCTCGGGGAGCTGGTCGGAGATGAAGATGGAGCTGCCCAGGTGCTCGGCGAAGGCCTCTTCGACCCCTGGCTCGTACACGTGGATCCGGCCGCCGGACAGCGCCTCGACCACGTGCGGGCTGTTGTCCACGCCGTACACGGTGTAACCCTTGCGGGCCAGGGCGGCGGTCAGCGTCAGGCCGACGTAGCCCATGCCGATCACGCCGACTGTCTTCGGCATTTCACGATCCTCTCTTTGAACAGGACGGAGACACGCGGTCGAGTTCGACCGTGGTGACGTTCCCCGCTATGCCGTAGCGGTGGTAGGCGGCGCAGGCGGCGGCGATGCCGGCCGGTCTGCGCGCGTAGTCGGTGGCGAGCACGGCCTTGCCGAGCTTGCGCAGGGCGAGGGCGTGCGCCAGGTTCTCCCGGCACCAGTCCTCGACGCAGGGTTTGTCGGTGGCCTTGACGAACAGCTCCTCCATGCCGATGCCGTCGATGGCCCGGACGTACCCGGGCTGGAGCCGTAGCTCGGGAGAGTTCTGGGGGACGATGAAGAAGCCGGGACGGACCTTCTTCGCGTACCCGCTGATCTGGACGATCAGGTCGCTCATCTTCCTGGCCAGGGTCGCGCGGCTCTCGCCGGGCACCCGTTTGAGGTCGATCTCCTCGTACGCGAGCGGCGTGTCGAGGTAGACGCCGTCGAACCCGGCGCGCAGCGCCTGGTCCACGCGGGGCTTGACCACGACATCCCACCAGCGGCGGTCCCAGTAGCGCACGAAACGCTCGTCCGGCCAGTCGGGCCAGACGTTGAGGACGAGGTCCCTCGGCAGCCCGCGGTACTCGGTGCGGAAGGTCTCGATGGAGCCGATCTCGAAGTAGGCCAGCACCTTCTTGCCGCTCGCGCGCACCCGGGCGATCTCGGCGGGCCGGAAGTAGCCCTTCGTGGTGCCGTCGCGCGACAGGTCCACGATGGCGAGCTGGTGGGGGGCGCGGGCGACGGTGTCGAGGCGGCCCGCGGGGTAGTCCTGCAGGACGTACGTGAACGACCGCACGTCCGTCAGCGACATCAGCAGCGCGCCCGCCAGGAGGACGTTCATGCCATCGCCTTGATCGAGTCGGCGAGCGGGATCGAGGGCCGCCAGCCCAGCACGTCCCAGGCCCTGCCGACGTCGGCGCGGCTCCACGGGGCGGCGCCGGCCCTGCCGGAGACGGGGGCGCTCTCGCGGATCTCCCCGGTGAACCCGCAGACCTCGGCCAGCAGCTTGACCGCCTCCCGCACGGCGACCGCCCTCCCGCTGCCGACGTTGATCACCCGTTCGGCGGGCTCGGCGACGAACGCGGCGCGGACCACGGCGTCGGCCACGTCCCTGACGTCCACGAAGTCGCGCATCGCGCCCAGCGGCCCGAGGTCGGCGCGGCCGGCGCGCATGAGCTCCCTGGCCCGGCCGAGCACGTTGTCGGCGGAGATGCCCGGCCCGACCGGGTTGAAGACGCGCAATGACAGGCCGTCGATCTCGCGGGTCCGCTCGACGAGGAGCGTCCCCGCCAGGTGGCTGATGCCGTACGCGGTGATCGGCCTGGCCGGGTCCTCCTCGTGCTGGACGTGGCCGTAGGGCACGGGGCCGTACTCGGCGGCCGAGCCGAGCCGGACGAACCGGGCGCGCGGCGCGGCGACGGCCATGGCCTCCAGCAGGAGGGCAGTCACCCCCGCGTTGCCACGGAACAGCTCCGCGTGGCCGCCGGACATGCGGCCCACGCAGTTGAGCACGACCGAGGGGGCCACCTCGCGCAGGAACGCCGCCACCGTGCCGGGGTCCGCCGACAGCAGGTCGAGGTCGGCACGGCCCGGGCAGACGAGCTGTGCGGGCCGGGGATCGCCGGCCAGCAGCTCCCTGACCTGGCGGCCGAGGAAGCCGGTGGCGCCGAAGAGCACGATGGTGGTCATCGCACCGGGTCCCTGGCCGGCAACAACAACGGCCGGATCTCGTCGAACCGGGCGTTGGCCTCGTCGTAGTCGTCGGGCCGCCCGATGTCGAGCCAGTAGCCCTCGAACTCGTACACGCCGGGCGGGGTGCCGCGCGCCAGCAGTTCGAGCACCAGCTCGTCGAAGCCGAACGGCATGCCCTCGGGATAGTGCTCGATCGTCGAGCGGGACAGGGCGTAGACGCCCATGCTCACGAGGTAGCTGAGCAGCGGCTTCTCGCGGAAGCCGACGATCTGGCCGCCCTGGGTCTCCAGCACGCCGAAGTCGATCTTGACCACGCGGGGAGAGGTCGCCACGGTGAGCGGCGCGCCGGTCTCGATGTGCCGGTTCAGCAGGTCGGCGTAGTTGAGCGTGGTGAGCACGTCGCCGTTCATGACGAGGAACTGCTCGGGCAGCCGGTCCCTGATCGGGAACAGCGGCCCGATCGTGGACAGCGGCTTGACCTCCTCGGTGTAGTCGACCTCCATCCCCCATCGGGAGCCGTCGCCCACGAACGCCCGGATCAGCGGGCTCAGGTGCCCGACCGCGAGCGTGGCCGCGGTGAAACCCTGGGCGGTCAGCTGCTGCAGGATGATGTCGAGGATGGCGTACTCCTCGCCGATCGGCACCAGCGGTTTGGGCAGCGCGGAGGTGTACGGGCGCAGGCGGACTCCTTTGCCGCCCGCGAGTATGACGACGTGCACAGTGGTCTCCTGGTGTGAAGGATCAGCTGTACTGCCTGACGTCCCTGAGCCCGAGGCTCATCAGGACGGTCAGGATCACGAGGAACAGCGACGCGGCGGCCGCGAAGAGCAGGACGTCGGCCAGCGCGGTGTGCCCGGCGGGCAGGAAGAGGCGGCCCAGGGGGTGTACGGCGAGCGCCACCGCCTGGGCGATGCACAGATGGATCACTTTGGCCTGGTTGGCGAGCAGGAAGGCGACGAAGTAGGCGCCGCCGATGACGACGTGGGCGACGGCCATGGCGACGCTCGCCTCGGTCAGGTCGCCGGTCGCGTAGAGGAATCCCAGCGGCAGCACCGACAGGACGGCGAGCGCGGCGAGGCAGACGAACAGGCCCTTGGCCAGCAGCCACCGGCCGCGGCGGGTGAAGTCGGCCGGATAGCGCACCTCCCCGATCGCGGCCCGGACGTCGTCCTCGAACGAGTGGGCCCGGTACTCCAGGATCCCCATGCCGACGACGAGCCCGGCGCCGGCGACCGCGATGTCGGCCCGTTCGAGCACGTACCGGCCCTCGGCCTGGAGCAGGAACACCGCGCTCAACAGGGCGTAGACGAGCGAGGGCGCCAGGGCGCGGGCGTTCGCCTCGACGAGCGTGCGCAGCGGCGGCTCGGCGGCGTCGTCGGGGCCGCGGGTGAGCGTGAGCCTGAGCGCGCCCGCCACGGTGGCCACGATGCACATCAGGCCCACCCAGATCGTCAGCAGCCCCACCCAGCGGTCGCCGATGACGATGTAGGCCAGGCCCGCGACCGCGGCCGGCGCCATCATCAGGCCGAGCCAGCCCTCCCGCCGGTAGAACAGCAGGATCCCCGAGGCGATCTGGAAGGCCATCTGCATGACGCACAGGGCGACCAGCATGACCGGCCCGTCGCGCGAGATGGCGACGGTGCCCGCCATGAAGGCGGCGGCCAGCACGCCCACGAGCAGGCCGCTGCGCAGCACGCGGCCGGCCGAGCGCGGGTGTCCCTGGGCGATCAGCGAATAGCCCAGGTGGGCCGCGGCGCTGCCGACGATCCAGCCGAAGCCCGTGGTCAGCACCAGGCCGGGCATCAGCCACTGGCTGCCCACCAGGCCGGAGGCGGCCGGGAGCAGGGCCGCCGGCAGGGCGTAGAGCAGGCCGTGCAACATCTGGGCGGCCGGCCTGGCCCGCTTGAGCGGCGTGCGGGTGCGCGCCTGCGGACGGTTCATCGCCTTGACGTGGAAGTAGGCGGTCTCGGCCAGGGCGAAGATGTCGGCGTGGCCGTACTGCTCGCGGGCGATCTTGTCGTTCAGCCCTTGGGACTCCAGCATGGCCGCGACCTGGAGGGGTTCGACGGCGCGGAAGACCCCGGTGCCCATGGGCTCGATGAGGTCGTCGATCGAGCGGGAGGGCTCCACCGCGGTCACGCGCGCGCCCCGACGAGCTCGCGATAGACCGCGCGGTAGTCGTCGAGCGACTGCCGGAGCGTGAAGCGGCTCAGCACCCGCTGCCTGGCCAGCGCGCCGAGCCTGCGGCGCAGCTCGGCGTCGTGCAGCAGCCGCACCATGGCGTCGGCGGCGGCCGCGTGGTCGCGGGGCGGCACCACGAACCCGGTGTCGCCCACCGCCTCGGCCACCCCGCCGACGTTGGTCACGACGCACGGCCTGCCACAGGCCATGGCCTCGACGACGGTGTAGGGGAAGCCCTCGGAGATGCTGGTCAGGGCCACGACCTGGCCCGCGTGGTAGGCGTCCACCTGGGTCGCGACCCGGCCCTCCAGCACCGCCGAGCCTTCCAGGCCGAGCTCGTCGATGAGGTCGAGGCAGCTCTCCTGGTAGCTCTCGTTGCCCTTCGGGACGCCTCCGAAGATCCGCAGCCGGGCGCCCGGGACCTTGTCCCGGACGATGTCGAACGCGCGGATCAGCGTGTGCAGGTCCTTCAGCGGGTCGACCCGGCCCATGAACACGATCGTGGGCTGGGGCGGGTCGGAGGTGGCCACCGGGAAGTCGGCCGGGTCCACGCCGTTGTACATCACCCGGATGCGGGCCGGGTCGGCGCCGTTGTGAACCTGCCAGCGCCGGTTGTACGTCGAGTGCGGCGCGATGCGGTCGGCCGCCACGTACGCCGCCCCCGCCAGGCGGCGGAAGAAGCTGAGCAGTAAGACCCGCACGGCGTGCGAGACCGGCTCGTTGACGTACTGGAGGTAGCGTTCCCGCAGGTAGACGCCGTGTTCGGAGAGCACGATCGGGGTGCCGTACCGCCATTTGGCGGTCATCGCCATGAGCATGCTGAGCCCGTTCATGGCGACGTGCATCAGGTCCGTGCGCGGCGGCGGCTCCGACAGCGGGCGCAACATGTGGCCCATGAGGTTCCCCGCCACGATGGCGTCGGCGAGGGTGAGCCCGTCGGTCCTGTTCCAGTACCAGGCGTCCATGAGCTGCGACAACGACTCGTTGGCGGTGAGGGCGCCGATGAGGTCGCCGCCCTCGGCCGCGAACCGGTAGATCTGCTCCAGCACCGCCAGGAACTCCGCGCCGCCGTCGCCCATGACGGCCGGGGTCAGCACCATCTCCAGGAAGCGGCCGTACGCGTCGCTGAAGCCGGGCCCCGGCGGCTTGGACGAGCGCCTGCGGGTCCTGCCCCAGAGCGGGACGGAGATGACCTGCTCCAGGTTGGCCGGCCGATCCCAGACCGGCCGCTCCTTGCCGTCGACCGTCATGGTCACGACGTCCCACCGGTAGTCGGGCATGCCCCTGATGAGCTGGTCCATCCAGACGCTCACCCCGCCCATGGCGAACGGGTAGGTCCCCTCGGAGACCAGCGTCACCTTCACGGTCGCACGCCCGCGGTGACCGTGACGGGGACGCCGGCGGTGAGCGTCAGGAGGGCGATGGAGTCGGTGCCGTACGCCGTCGCGCCGGGGGCGGCTGCGTTGGTGGCGAAGACGGACGCGTCGGCGGCGGACTCGAAGGTGACCGTGCCCGCCGTCCTGTCGTAGACCGCGCTCACCCCGGACAGCCCGGCGAAGTGCTTGGTGCGGTTCTCGACGTACTGGGCGAGAGAACCCCAGGCCGGCGTGAGGAGCGGGACGTTGTAGTAGCCGTTGTACTTGGCCATGACCGCGTTCAGCCAGTCGAAGACGAGGTTCTTGGACGAGCCGTAGTCCCGCAGATTGCCCTGGTGGAAGGTGTGGGCGTAGATCGAACCCGACATGACGTGCTGCATGGCCACGTCACTCTCGTGGTCCAGGATCTGGCTGTAGGTCTGGTCCACCGGCCAGTACGGGAACTTCCCGCCGGGCCCGTAGTAGGAGTTGTAGAACAGCGTCTCCTCGGCGGGTGCCGTGCTGTGGTAGGCGATGTTGGTCGGCCAGTCGGGCACCACCATCAGCGTGGGCTGGAGCGGGTGGTAGATGCCGCAGTTGAAGCAGGACGGCTGGTGGCTGCCGAACGACATGTTGCCGTGCAGGTACTTCACGCCCAGGTCTTTGGCGGCCTGCAACATGGCCGCGTTGGAGGCGGCCAGGCCGTAGTCGGTGGGCGGGTCGATGTCGTTGTTGACGTCGGGGTTGTAGACGCCGAGACCGGAGTACTCGCCGGTCTTGAGCACGGTCCCGTCCACGGTCAGGCCGATCGCGGTGGCCCTGGTGAGGTTGTCCTGGATCTCGGCGTAGCTCGTCGCGTAGTCCGTGAAGTTCAGCTTCGGATGCGTGAACGTGTGGTTGATCCACGAGAAGGCCCCGGCGCGGCAGCGCGAGTAGCTGGTCAGGGCGTCCTTGAAGAGCGGCGGGGTCGAGCACGTGGAGGGCGCGGTCGGGTCGGCGCCCTCGCCGTTGTAGGCGAGGTTCAGCTTGAAGCCCGAGGCGAGCGGGTTGGCGCCGGTGAAGGCCACCTGCTGGTTGTACGTGCTGATCGCGTCGGCCCTGGTCATGCGGTAGCCAGGGTTGGACTCGACGTGGCCGTCCGGGTAGAGGTGATCGGTGGAGTTGAAGTAGTCGTCGACGTCGGCGTTGAGGTAGTGGCGCTGCTCGCCCAGGTAGAGGCCGCGGGTGGCCCAGCGGAACAGCCCGAAGGTGAGCAGGTCGGCCTGCGGCAGGTACTGGTTGGAGGTGAACGTCAGCGCCATGCGCTCGCGGCCGTCGCCGGAGGTGCTGCGTACGCCGAGCACGTCGGAGCCGCTGGTCATGACCACGTCGGCGGCGCAACCGGGCGCGACCGTGCTGCGGTAGACGTACGACAGCGAGATCGGCACGTTCACGCCGGTCTTCAGGTAGTCGAACACGCCGGCGCCCGCCGTGGTGAGCTGGGTGCCGATGGGCGTGCTCGCGACACCGCCCTCACTGCCCGCGCGCAGGCAGTAGTCCTCGGGCCAGGTGCCGTAGGCGGTGTAGAGCGAGGCCTGACGGACGCCGTAGTCCCGCTCGTACGCCCATAGAACGTTCCATTCGGTGGCGTCGAGGCCGCTGAGATAGCTGGAGCCGTCGTAGTAGAGCAGCGAGTTGTTGGTCAGCAGGACGGCGTTGTACTTGCCGACGCCGTCCGGGCGTACCAGGTCGGCCGCGGTGAGCGCCTGGGTCTTGCTGAGCAGCACGTCGTACTGGGCGCCGACCCGGTCGAGGGTGGCCCGCCAGGTCGCGATGCCCCAGTCGTCCTGGTCCACGGCGACGACGAGCACGCGCAGGCCGACCTTGTCGTCGGCGGCTGCCGCGAGCGCGGCGGCCGACCTGGCGACCGTGGTGGAGCGCTTGACGGGAACGGTCCCCTGCCTGGTTCTGGGCAGCGGACCGAGTTTGGCCGCCTTGGCCCGCTGCACGTCGGCGCGTACAGGTGCGGCGTGCGCATGATCCTGTCCACGTCCGTCGGCACCGGCCGTAAGAGAAGAGACGAGCACGAAACCGCCGGCCGCGGCCAGAGCGCGCCGACGCCAGAGTGAAAACACCACGATCCCCCCCATTCGGGCAAGTCCCCCGAATGCTTCCAAGTCGCTATAGACACCAACGACCAGCATTGAGTGTGAGATCACTGAGTTTCAGTTGAGTTTCAGCCCAATTTCCTCCCATACGGCTCCCGCCCCTCAGGAAACCCCCATATGCTTGCCGTCTAGAAAAGTCGGGCACTTGCAGGGGGGACCCATGCAGTTCGGCATCCTCGGAACGTTGGAAGTGACCGACGGGGAGCATGACTTATCCCTCCGTTCGATCCAGCAACGCACCCTGCTGGCCCTGCTGCTCTGTCACCACGGCACCGTCGCTCGCAGCGACGTGCTGATCGACGCCCTGTGGGGCAGCGGCGCGGGCGAGGCCGGAGCCCGGCGCCTGCGCCTGCAACTCCACCGGCTGCGCCACACGCTGGGCGACCGGGCGCCGATCATCCACCGCTCCACCGGTTACCGGCTCGACGTGCCGCGCGAGGCGGTGGACGCCTTACGCTTCGAGGACCTGGTGCGCAGAGGCCGGACCTTGATCCAGTCCGGGAACGATCCAAAGGGCGGCGACCTGATCAGGAGCGCCCTGGCCATGTGGCGCGGCCCGGCCCTGTCCGGCCTGAGCGACATCTCCCTCCTCCACCACCAGGCCACGCGGCTGGAGGAGCAGCGCCTCGGCGCGCTGGTCGACCGGATCGAGGCAGATCTGCGCCTGCGCAGGCACGCCGACCTGGTGGCCGAGCTGTCCGACCTCGTACGCGAGCATCCCCTGCGGGAGAAGTTCCGGGGCCAGCTCATGATCGCGCTCTACCGGACCGGCCGGCAGAGCGACGCCCTGGAGGTCTACCGGGAGGGCAGGCGCATCCTCGCCGCCGACCTCGGCCTCGAACCCTCCCAGGAGCTGCGCCGCCTGGAGCTGGCCATCCTCACCAGCGACTCGTCGCTGGCCCCCGGCCACCCGCCGGCGGCGGCCAAGCGGCCGGTGCACCGGCGCCTCGCGCCCCGGCACGCCGCGGGCTGTCCACATTGCGCCAGATACGTCCGGTAACGCGGCTCCGCGCTGGATCGATACATCTCCGGACGCGTCGGAGTACTCCCCAGGGGGCTGCTGAGTGGCCGGAGCAAGCGCGTTACGCACAGGTCCCGGCTCCTCCCGGGCCAACGCCTTCAACCTGCTGCGGCTGCTCGGCGCGTTCGCCGTCGTCGTCGAGCACAGCTGGGTGCTCTCCGGGCACGGCACGCCGCTCACCCCGGCCAGCGGGATCGGCGCCGGCGGCATCGGCGTCGGCGTCTTCTTCCTCATCAGCGGCTACCTGATCAGCGCGAGCTGGCTGGCCGACCCGTCGCCCGCCCGCTACACGCTGCGCCGGGCCCTGCGCATCTACCCCGCGTACGCGCTGGTCATCGTCCTGACCGCGCTGCTGCTCGGGCCCCTGGTGAGCACGCTGCCCGCGGCCGGGTACTTCTCGGGACCGGGCGCGTGGACCTACGTCGCCCGGGGGCTGCTCGTCCAGCCGGTGAGCTACGCGCTGCCCGGCGTCTTCGAGGGGCTGCCCTATCCAGGCGCGGTCAACGGCTCGTTGTGGACGATCTGGGTCGAGGTCCTGTGCTACGCGGGCGTGGCCGTCATGGGAGCGCTGGGACTGCTGCGGCGCCGTACGGTGCTGGCCGGGCTGGTGGCGGTCACCCTCGCCGTCACCACGGTCATCCATCTCACCGGCTACAGCGGCCCCCTGATCCCGCTGGTCGTCTCGGCCTTCGCCGCGCAGCCGCTGGCGTTCTTCGCCCTCGGCATGCTGGTCAGGGAGCTGCGCTGGGTGCCGCCCGCGTGGCTGACCCCGGCCGCGCTGGTGGCCTGGTGGTTGTCGTGGGGCACGCCCGCGGCCAACCTGTGCGCCATCGCCGCCATCACCTGCGCGACCTTCTTCGTCGCCTTCCGCTCGCCGGCGGCGCTGCACCGGCCCACCGGCTCCTACGATCTGTCCTACGGCGCCTACCTGCTGGCCTTCCCCGTCCAGCAGGTGCTGGTACAGCTCGGCGTCCGTACGCCCTGGCTGGTGCTGACGGCCACGGCCTGCGTGGTGCTGCCGTTCGCCGCGCTGAGCTGGCGCCTGGTCGAGGCCCCCGCCCTCCGGCTGCGCCGGCACAGGCCCGACCCCGTCCCGCCGGACGCGGCTCCGGAGGCGGCGGCGGGCGCGCCCTAGGACGGTTCGGCCTGCGCCAGCAGCCGCTGCAGGTGCAGGCCGCGATGCACGTCGATGGGGTGCGGCTCGCCGGTGCGCACGGCATGCGCGAACTCCGCCCGCAGGTTCGCCCTGGTCGCCCCCGAATCCTCCGGGAGCCGGTCGAAGTCGAGGGTCAGCGTGCCGCGGGGGCCGTACAGCTCGTAGTGGCTGCGGCGGCGCGGCGGCACCCGGCCGCAGATCGTGAGCTGGCTGACGGCGTCGTTCTCGTGCCGGCAGGTCAGCGCGAGCAGGCCGTCCTTGTTGCTCATGCTCCTGACCTCCTCGATCCGCCCCAGCGCGGCGTCGAGCAGGTCGAGCCCGTGCGGCCCGGTGTTGTAGAGCACCCCCGCCGTCGCCCGCCACGGGCTGTCGTCGTACGTGCCGTCCAGGAACTCGCCGGTGAGCTGGCAGCCGCGCGCCCCGAACACGGGGAAGTCGCGCAGCCGCGCCAGGAAGTCGCGGATGACCGGCCGGTACCGGTGGGTGAGGACGATCTGCGTGGCCACGCCCGCGGCCGTCACGGCCTGCGCCAGCGCCTCGGCGTCGGCCACCGACAACGCGATCGGCTTCTCCAGCAGCAGGGCACGGCCCGCGCGGGCCGCCCGCACCGCCAGCGCGGCCTGGACGTCGGGCGGCACCGCGAACACGACCCCCGCGCACCGCCCGAGCAGTTCCTCGTACGAGCCGAAGGCCGGCACCCCGTACTCTGCCGCCAGGCGTTCGGCGGCCGGGCGGCTCCTGCTCCACACTCCGGCGAGCCTGGTCTCGGGGCCCGCCGCGAACGTGGGCGCGTGGAAGATCCGCGCCCACGGACCCGCCCCGACCAGGCCCACCTCCACCGGCGCGGTCACGGCGTGATCCGGTAGACGTGGTAGGAGTCGGCCCGCGCGAACGCGTCGGTGAAGGAGCCGCCGCGTACCGGAAGGCTGCGGTTCTCGAACATCACCTCCACGTTCCGCGCCCCGGCGAGGGTGCCGGGCAGTCGCAGCGCGTACTCGCCGGGCGCGGCGTCCTCCTTGGTCATGGCGAAGACGTAGAAGGAGCCGTCCTTCTCCTTGAGCATGGTGTCGAGCCTCGGGCTGAAGGAGTGGGCGTACGACTGGGTGTTGAGCACCGGCGCCAGGCCGGTGATCCTGCGGTTCAGCTCGGTGACGGCCGCCCTGGTCTCCTTGGCGCACGGCTCCCGCAGCACGTGCTGGCTGGCGCAGGGGCCGCCGAAGCTGTGGTTGAAGTAGATGACGCCGCGGGCCTCATGGATGAGGGAGCTCATGACGGCTCCGGCGATCTCGTCGGGGGTGATGGCCCGCCGGCCGTTCGAGCCGGGCCAGCCGAGTTCCACGAACGCGTAGACGGGCTGCCTGCGGCCGTCCAGGGCGTCGAGCTGCCGGCCGCGGTCGACGACCCGCCCGTAGTTGGCGGCGCGCGGGCAGCGGTCCCTCGGGAGCTTGATGAAGTTCTCCGCCTCCGGGCAGATGCCGGTGTCGGTGTACCAGTAGACGTCGGTGGACATGACGTCGGTGTAGCCGTTGACGAACCGGGTCGCCTCCTGGTCGGACTCCCACATGGCGATGCCCTTGCCGTAGTTGGCGTAGTGCAGGCGGCCGTCCCCCTTGGGGAGCCTGTCCTTGAGCGTGCGCATCGCCGTGTAGCCGCAGGGCGGCTTGTCCGGCAGGCACACCTGCCCTTCCCCGCCGTACTTGCCGCTCCAGACGCCGTCCCCGGGGCCGGCGAACATGTCGGGCTCGTCGGCGATCATCCAGCCCACCGTCTCGGCGCCCGCGCCGGGCAGCGGCTTGCTGGTGATGGCGTACATGCCCGAGGAGCGGACCAGGTCCATCCTGCTGTTGGCGGTCAGCTCGACGTAGGTGTTGAGCCCGGCCTCCTTGTCCAGCCGTACGTCATGTTCCTCGACCACGGACTCGAACCAGACGCCGATCGGGAAGAACGCCGGATCGGTCCAGCCCGCCTTCGCCGGGGCGCCGAACCCGGCGTAGTAGGCCGGGCCGCCCTCCCAGGGGATGCGGGACAGGCCGGGGTGGCCGGGCTTCGGTTCCGGCCGCGTGACGAGCCACCCCGCGCAGAACAGCACGACGATCACCGGCAGCACGAACGCCCACCTTGGTACCTTGCGGAAAGCCATGTTCCTCCCAGCTAGGGCCTGATGCGATAGACGTGGTAGACGTGCTCCGCGTCGAACGTGGCGGTGAACCGGCCCTCCTGGTCGGCCGCGATGGGACGGTTCGTCAGATAGTCCTCGATCCGGCCGCTCTTCGACAGGTTCGCGGGCACGGTGAGCGTGTACGTCCCGGGCGATCTGCCGCCCGCGAGCATGGCGAACAGGTAGTAGGAGCCGTCGTACGCCTTGACCATCGTGTCCAGGTCCGGCGCGAAGTCATAGGCGTAGGACTGCGTGTTCAGCACGGGGGCCAGGCGGTCGATCTGGCCATCGACCTCGGTCACCGCCTTCCTGAGCGCCTGGCCGCAGGCGCTGCGCAGCACGTTCTCGCTCCGGCACGCCGGGCCCGCGGCGTGGGCGTCGTAGACGATGCCGCGGGCGCCGTGGATCAGCGAGCTCATCACGGCTCCGCCCACCTGCGGCGGCGTCAGCCCGGCAAGCGCGATGACCGAGAAGACGGGCTTGCGGCGGCCGTCGGCGGCGTCCAGCTCCCGCACCCGGTCCACGGTCGCGCCGTAGTTCGCGGCCCGGCGGCACCGGCCGGACGGCAGTTGCCGCCAGCGGGCGGCCTCGGCACAGATGTTCGGATCGCCGTACCAGGAGACGTCCACCCCGGCGATGCCGGCGTAGTCGTCGACGAACCTGGCCCCCTGCGGGTCGGTCGCCCACAGGGCCACTCCCTTGCCGAACGTGGCGTAGCGCGGACGAGAGTCGTGCGGCAGCCTGCCGTCGAGCGTGCGCAGGACGGTGTAGCCGCAGGCCAGGAGCTCGGGCCTGCACGGCGGCGGTGTCGCGCCCACCGAGCCGGTCCAGCGGGCGTCGCCGATGCCCGCCCACACGTCGGCCTTGTCGGCCAGCGTCCACCCCACCGTCTCCGCGCCCGAGCCGGGCAGCCGCCGGGCGGTCAGCGCGCTCATGCCCGCCTTCCGCAGCAGGCCGGGACGGCTGTCGCCGGTGAGCTCGACGTAGGTGTTGATCCCCATGGCCCGGTCCGCGGCGACCTGCTCACCCCGGCGGACGGCGGCGAACCAGAGCCCGACGGGGAAGAAGGACGGGCGCGTCCAGCCGGCGCCCACCGCCGCGGGCCATCCGGCGTAGGCCGCCGGGCCACCCTCCCAGGGCAGGGCGCGCATGGACATCGACGCCGCCGTCATCGACCTCGGAGCCGGGCTCGCCGGGTGGCCGCGCAGCCAGGTCCAGCCGGCCAGCGCCACCGCGGCGGCCGTCACGACCGCTCCGGCCTTGGACAACGTCAGCAGCTTCACAGCGCCTCCTCCCCCGGGCGCCCGCCTAGGCGGGCGGCGTCCGCTCGACCAGCGCCGCCAGGTCCGCGGCCCGCGCGGCCCACGTCTTGCCGGCCAGCGAGGCGCGTAACGCCGCGGGCGGGCTCGGCGCGCCCTCGACCAGGCTCACCTTGATCGCCGTGATGAAGTCCTCGGGCGTACGCGCCACCCTGACCCGGCCGGCGTAGTGGACCAGCTCGTCGAACGCGGTGCTGACCACCGGCAGGCCGAGCGCCAGGTACTCCTTCAGCTTGATCGGATTGGCGTGCCTGATCCACTCGTTGTCCAGCCACGGCATGATCGCCACGTCGAACCCCGACCCGTACGCCGGGATCACCGAGTACGGCCGGAATCCGAGCCAGTGCACGTTGGGGTACTTGGTCAGCCGCTCGACGTCGCCCGTCGCGTCGCCGACCAGCACGAGCGAGACGTCCGGCAGCTCCGTGGCAACCCGTTCGAGCAGCGCGAAGTCGACCACGAAGTCGTCGAGCGCGCCGAAGAAGCCGACGCGCGGCCCCGGGACGGCCAGCAGATCCGGCGGCTGACTCCCGGGCGGCACCCGGGTGAAGTGCTCCAGGTCCACGCCGTGGTCGAGGAAGTGGGCGCGGTCCCCGGTCAGCGACGACTCCTCGCACATCAGGCCGCGGCCCGCGTAGACCACGTGGTCGGCACGTTCCAGCAGGCGGCGTTCCAGCGCCTGGATCGTGGCGGCGTCCGACTCCGGGAAGGCCGAGTGGCGGTCGGAGCGGTTGAACACCAGGGCGCGGCGGCTCATCGGGCGCACCGCGTCCCAGGCGGTCGGGATCGTCACCACGATCACCGGGCGGCGCAGCCCGAGCCAGGCGCAGACCGCCCGCACCTGCGTCCTGATCAGCCAGGCGTTCAGCGCCCGGCCCTGCCGACTGTTGTAGAGGGGGACGGGAAGCGGCGACATCACCCACAGGCGCGGCCCCACCCGCCGGACGAACTTGGCCACGCTGCGCAGCTTCCTGACGATGCGCCTGGCCGGGAACGTCGTCCGTCCGGGCACCGGCATGCGCATGCCGATGCTGTTGACGATCAGGACCCGGCGCGAGCCGGCGAGGTGGCGCATGAGCTGGAAGTCGGAGTGCGCCCTGTTGTGGTACCACCAGTCCTGGGCGGAGAAGCAGACGTAGGGCGGCGGCTGCGGCCGCGCCGCCCGGCCCGTCCCGGGCGGCGCGGGCCATTCGGTCATCGTGGCCAGCTCGCGCAGGGCGCGCAGATGGCGCTCGCCGTCCCGGCTGCCCCGGCGAGCCGCGCGCAGCGCCTCGTTCAGCGCGACAGCCAGCCTCATGAGCTGGGCCCGGGGCCGCCCGTGCCGCTCGCGGTGCAGGCGGACGCGGTTGAGCGCGGCCAGCGTCCACAGCGGGCTGGAGTTGGCCTGCTCGCCGCCGAGGTGGACGGCGTGCGCCCGCGGTTCGTAGGCGATGGCGAACCCGTGGTCGCGGGCGCGCAACATGTACTCGGTCTCCTCGGAGTACAGGAAGTACCGCTCGTCGAGCAGGCCCACGGCGTCCAGGCAGGCTCGGGAGATCAGCCAGGCCGCGCCGGTCGCCCAGTCGGGGCTGCCTAGGCTGTCGTAGCGGCGAGGGTCCACGACCAGTTCGCCGAGCGGCGCGTACCTGCCTGCTCTGAGCCCGCCGAGCAGGGCCTCGCCGAGCGCCCTGAGCACGGTCGGACGACGGCGCAGCGACAGCTGGAGCGTGCCGTCCGCGTCCGTCAGCCGAGGCACCGCGATGCCCGCGCCCGCCCGGCCCAGCCGCTCGCGCAGCAGGCGCACCGAGCCCGGTCCGAGCCTGATGTCGGCGTTCAGCACGAGGACGTCACAGCCGGGGGCGGCGGTGATGCCCGCGTTCACGCCGGCCGCGAACCCTCCGTTGCGGCCCGTCCTGACCAACTCGACGCGCGGCCCGGCGGCGAGCACCCGATCCACCGTGTCGTCGGCCGAGTCGTTGTCCACCACGATCGTCCTGGCGGCTCCCGCCCCGCGCAGCGCGGGCTCCAGGCTGGCCAGGCACTCCTCGATGATCTCGCCGCTGTTGTAGGTGACGATGACGACGGCAAGCCCGGGCACGCTCATCTGCGGAAACCAATCTCTGGACGGTCAGGGACGGTGGTCTGCGGTCAGGCGCCGCCACGCGGTCCCGGCCAGCAGCCTGAGCGCGAAGGGCAGGTCGTCGCGCAGGTATCGGCGCACCAGGCGGCGGGGCTCCAGCGCGAGCCGGAAGATCCATTCGCCGCCCGCGCGCTGCATGGCGCGGGGGGCCCGCCTGAAGTGCCCGGCGGCCATCGGGATGCCCGCCCCGCAGCCCAGGTACCAGGCGCGCGGCAGTTCGGGGCGGAGCGCGGCCATGACCCGTTCCTGCTTGGGGAAGCCGAGCCCCACCAGGACCAGGTCGGGCGCCGCCGCGCGGACCTCCCGCACGACCTCCTCCATGCCGCCCGGCTCGCGCTCGAAGCCGAAGGGCGGCGAGGACGAGCCGGCCACCCGCAGTCCGGGGCAGCGTCCGGCGAGCACCTCGCCCGCCGTCCGCGCCACGCCGGGTTCGCCGCCCAGCAGGAACACCGAGCGTCCTTCGCGCGCGGCGCTCTCGCTGAGGGTGAAGACCAGGGAGGCGCCGGTGACGCGGTCCGGCAGGGCCAGGCCCGCCAGCCTGGCGGCCCACACGACGGGCATGCCGTCGGCCACGACCAGTTCGGCCTCCGCCACGAGCGCGGCGAGCCCGGGATCACGGGTGGCGGCCCTGACGATGTCCACGTTCGCGGTGACGATCGAGCCGCCGCGGCCGTCCCGCCAGCCCTGAGTGACCAGGCCGGCGACCTCGGTCTCGGTCAGGGCCATGACCTCGACGGCCCCGACACGGGCGCGTGGGACGACTTCGTACGGGGAGTGGTCCACCAGGATGCCCTCACCCTCCTCGGGCTTGACGCCACTTGACCCGCGCCGCCAGTCCTTCCTTTTTGTCATCGGAGGAGGGCATTCTCCGTTACACACTGGATGCCAGAGTCGTCAGAGGTCAGGATGGCTTCATGAGAGTCGAGCGCGGCGCGCTGGCCGGGACCCTGCTGTTCGTCCCCACCCCTCACCTCGACGATCGCGGCCTGTTCACCAGGACGTTCGACGCCGCGATCGCCAGGGAGCACGGGCTGGACCCGGCCGCCTTCATCCAGGACAGCCAGTCGCGCACGGTCGCCGGCGGGATCAGGGCCCTGCACGGCAGGTCGGGGCGCGGCGAGGCCAAACTCGTCAGGTGCGCGCGCGGGGCCGTCCACGACGTGCTGGTCGACGCGCGTCCCGGCTCGCCCACCTTCGGCGAGCGGATGACGGTGGTGCTCGACGACCGTGCCTTCACCCACTTGTACGTGCCCCCCGGCCTCCTGCACGGCTACCAGGCGCTCACCGAGGCCGACGTCTGCTACCGCATCGACCGGGAGCACGACCCGTCCGAGGACGTCTCGGTGCGCTACGACGACCCCGACCTGGACATCGCCTGGCCGCTGCCGGTCACCGCGATCAGCGCGCGGGATCTGGCAGCCGGCTCGTGGAAGGAGGCACGGCGGCGCCTGGGGGCGTGACCTCCCGGCGTACCGCCCGCAGCAGCGCGCCGGCCAGGCCGATCAGCAGGAAGGCCAGCGAGTTGGCGGTGCTGAAGGAGTTGAGGTCGAACGTGGCGCAGCCGATCAGCGGCACGGCCAGGCACGCCGTCAACGTCAGCCCGAGGTCCTTGGCGCGCACGTCCGCGCTGATCCTCCTGGCCCGCATCGCCGCCCACATCCCGATCAGGAAGAGCCCGACGAACGCCAGCAGCCCCAACACCCCGCCCTGCACGCCGGTCAGCAGGTACTGGTTGTCGAAGACCGGGTGGTGCGGCGGGAACCAGGTGCCGTTCCCCCGCCCGAGCAGGGGATGCCGGGCGAACTCGGAGACCGCGGTCGAGTAGTCGTTGGTCCGCCAGCGCAGGCTCTCGTCGTTGTCCAGGTTGGTGAACAACCCGAAGATCGCCCCGAGCAGCCCGGGGACGAACAGCCGCAGCAGGACGAGGAACCCGACCAGCCCGGCCGCCGCCCTGAGCCGCCTGGCGTTGTTCCAGCCCACCAGCAGGATCGCGCCCGAGGACGCGAGGCCCAGCACCGTCGAGCGCGAGGCCGAGAACGCCATGCCACAGGCGACCAGCGAGCACAGGATCCACCAGCGCAGCGCGGGCACCCTGCGCTCCCAGGCGTCGTAGGCGTAGTGCAGCGCCACCGGCAGCACCATCGCCGACACGACCCCGAACTCGATGGGGTGCCCGGCCGTCGAGGCCACCCTGTTGACCCCGTTGCGCTGCAGGATCGTCTCCTCGACCGCGCGCAGCCGGGCGCCGGGGACCTGCATGTACTGGGTGATGTCGAACGACAGCAGGAACTGGATCCCGCCGATCACGCCCATGACGGCACCGGCGACGACGAGCGTCTTCAGCACCAGGTCGAGGCGGTCGCGGCCGGACACGCCGTCCACGGCGAGCAGCGACATGCCGACGATGCCCACCGTGATCACCAGGATGTGGTCGGACAGCTCCAGCTCGTAGGAGGGCAGGTAGCCGGCCGCGGTGTAACCGTAGGTGATCAGGAAGGCCAGCACGTAGAAGTAGATCCCGTACCTGACCGGCGACGGGCCCTTGGCCGCGCCGAGCGTGCTGGTCAGGTGGGCGCAGAACCACCACACGGCGGCGAACAGCCCGACGGCCTCGGCGTAGGTGAGGTCGAACGGCAACCCGCCGATCACCTGGCGGGCCGGCACCAGCATGAGGACCACCACGAAGATCGCGCACAGGGTGGCGCCGTCGGCGCTGCGCACGGCTCCCACGGGACGAGGGGCGACGTTCAAGGCCGCAACACCGCTTCCTTGTCCGGGGCGGACGTTCCCGCGTCGTCGGGCGGCCCCTCCTCCCGCCGCCTCCGCAGCCCGTCCATGATGCTCTCGGCGGCGAACGACGAGCCCAGCGCCGCCATGACGCCCAGCGCGAACACGGCGGCGGCCGTACGGGTCTTGCCGCCGCGCTGTCCCTGGGGTTCGGTGGGCGCGACCATCTCGGTCAGGTTGATGTACGTCTCCGGCGGGGCGTTCAGGACCTGCTGCCGCCGCTTCAGCTCGACCTTCGCCCGCTCGGCCACCCGCTCGACCAGCGCCTTGGCGTCCTGGGGCGAGCGGCTGGTGCCCTCGATGACCACGAAGGGCGCGCTGATGAGCAGCTCGGGGTTGGGGTGGCCGTTGTTGACCTTGTAGCTGGTCGTGGAGTCGGGCCGCACGCCGAGCTGCCCGGCCACCTCGGGCCCGTTGAGTATCTGGACCAGCACCGAGGCCGTCATGTTGAGACCGCCGTCGAAGTTCAGCATGGGGTTGACCAGCGGGTTCGGCTCGGTGGGCCGCGCCGGCCGGTAGGAGCCGCTGGTCGGCACCGTGAGCACCAGGAGCGACGTCGAGGAGTACTGCGTCGGGATCGTGGCGTATACGCCGTAGGCGAGCGTGAGGGTCAGCAGCAGGGCGGGGAGTGCCACGTACCAGCGGCGCAGGAGGACGGTGATCGCTTTCCAGAAGTCCAACACAGCCCCCAGACAGGTTTCCCCCGATATCCAGGCAATCGCCAGGAACGCGGATGGTGTTACCCCTCACCTGTAACGTGCCAAAGTCGCGCGTCGATAGACGGTGGGCCGACACAGCCGTCCACGAAAGGTGAGCCGTGGAAGAGTGCCGCGCGCCGGAGGGCCGACCATGAGGACGCTCTCGGTCGTGACCCCGAGCTACGGACCCGATGCCGGGCAGTTCGCCGACCTGCACCGTTCGGTGCTGGAGTGCACCCCCGACGACACGGTCCACCACGTGGTCGTCCCGGCGGCCGACCTCGGGCTGTTCCGGGCGTACGAGGGGCCGCGCTGCCGGGTCCGGACGGTGGAGAGCCTGCTGCCCGGCCGGTACGTCAAGGTGCCGCGGAAGGGCCTGTGGGTCAACGTGCTGCGGCCCTGGCCCCCGGTACGCGGCTGGGTGATGCAGCAGATCGTCAAGCTCGCCGCCACCGCGGCCATGGACACCGACGTGGTCCTGGTGGCCGACTCCGACGTGGTGCTGGTCCGGCCGGTCACCGCCGAGCGCGCCCTGATCGACGGCCGCGTGCTGCTGCACCGGCTGGAGGACGGCGTCCATCCCCTCATGACCCGGCACGTCCTGTGGCATCGCGTCGCCCGCGAGCTGCTCCGGCTTCCGCCGCCGCCCGAGCCGCCGCTGCCCGACTACATGAGCCCGCTGACCTTCTGGCGGCCGGCCGTCGTACGCGCCCTTCAGGACAGGTTGCGGGAGACCACCGGGCGGCACTGGATCGACGCCTTCGGCTCGCGGCTGCACGTGTCGGAGTTCATGCTCTACGGCGTCTTCGTGGACGAGGTGCTCAGCGCCACGGAGGGCCGCCCGCCCTCGGACACCTCGATCTGCCACAAGAACCCGGACGAGTCGCCGATGGACCTGGCGACCGCACTCGACTTCGCCGGACGGCTGGGCCCCGGCGCGATCGGCATGCTGATCTCCTCCAAGTCCGGCACCCCCGACGACGTGCGGCAGGGGGCCATCAGACGCTGCACGGAGATCGCCGGCCGGACGCCCTAACGATGCGGGTTCGGCGCGGCCTGTCCGTCGGGAACGTCCTCGTCGTCGGCGACGCTGTTCAGCGGGGTGCCGGCGGGAACCTGGCCGTTGGCGGAGTGTTCCTTGGCGGGCGTCCCCGCCGCCACCTCGGCCTCCTGGGGCGCGTCGTCGTCCGCCTTCGCGGTCCCGGCCGGCGGGCGGCGGGGGAAGAGCCCCCGCACCACCACCCCGTACGCGCCGGCGAGGCCGAGGAACAACGTGGCGACCAGCACGCCCACGGCGAGCTGCGTCCGCCGGGCGCCGTCGTACTCGGGCGGCAGCAGGGCGACGGTGTTGATCGCGATGAACGTGGTCTTGGGCGCGCCGAGCTTGGTCTGGTAGGCGATCAGCTCCTCGCGCAGGCGCTGGTGCGCCCGCTCCAGGATGCGCTGGGCGGTCCCCGGCTCGCCGCTCTCGACCTTGACGTGCAGGAACGGGCCGAGCGTCACGACGCCGAGCAGGTCGGAGTTGGACCGTCCGTCGTCGATCACGACCTCGGTGCCGTCGTTCTCCCGTACGCCCAGCTTGCCCATCTCCTCCTTGCTGTTGATCGCGACGATCAGGATGCCCGCCACGGTCCGCAGCCCGTCGTTGTACTGGAGCAGCGGGTTGGTCAGGCCGACCGGCTTGGTCGGGTCCATGGAGAGCGTGCCGCCGCTCGGCGGCGCGGTCAGGATGAGGGACGACTCGGCCTTGTAGCGCGACGGGCCCAGGAGGAAGGCCACCGCGGCGAGGAGGAGGCCGGCGGCGAGGATGGGGATGACAATGTTCTTCCGTCGAACGAGCCGCAGCAAATCGTTCCAAAAGGCCATTGTCCCGACCAACCCCCTGCCAGTACGGGTTTGTCTCGCCATATTGCGATGCAGATGGCTTATCGTGTCCAGAAGGTGGGATGTTACGAATGGTTGGTACATCTTGCCGCACGGCACCCTTCGCGAGACCATGTCGCCCGCCCGCCGAAGAATCCTCGAGAGGTCGCCGGATGACGTCCCGAATTCCGGAAGAACGTTCCACAGCGTCCTTGATCGGCCAGGCGGAGCCGCCGATCGGCGTGGGCCTGCCGGTCTACAACGGCGAGCCGTACCTGGCCGGCGCGTTGCGTTCGGTGCTCGCGCAGAAGGACGCCGACTTCGAACTGGTGATCGCCGACAACTGCTCGACCGACGGCACCGAGGAGTTGTGCCGCGAGACCGCGCGGACCGATCCGCGCGTGCGGTACATCCGCAGGGACCGGAACATCGGCGTCACGGCCAACCACAACGCCCTCATGCACGAGACGCGCGGCGAGTTCTTCTCCTACGCCACCTCCGACGACGAATACCGCGAAGACCGGCTCGCCCTGCTCTCCGCGGCACTGCGACGCCATCCCGAGGCCGCCGCGGCCCTCTCGGCCGTCGAGGAGATCGACGAGGACGGCCAGACGATCGGCTTCTGGCGGGACGAGTCGCCGACGGTTCAGCCCGCCCCGGCCGCCCGGCTGCGCCACCGGATGCTCAACTACGACGACACCATGCACTTCTACGGCCTCATCCGCCGCGAGACGCTGCTGCGGGCCAGGCCGCTGGAGCCGATCCTGCCCGCCGACCGGGTGATCATCGCGGGCTGGGCGCTGTTCGGGCCGCTCGTCGTGGTGGACGAGCCGCTGCTGCGGCACCGCAACCACCCGGGCAGCGACAGCCAGGCCAACCACGCCCGCCGGTACCGTGCCCGGGAGATGCCCGGTGACCAGCGCTTCTTCCTCCCCAACGTGGAGGAGGGCAGGGCGCTGCTACGGGTGATCCACGCCGCGCCGATGGGCTTCGGCCAGCGGTTGCGCGCCTACGCGGCGTTGCGTCCCTGGCTGGCCAGGAACGCCGTGCCGATGGCGCGCAACGTCGCCCATTCCGCGATCGACGTGGCGCGCAGCCTGCGTCCCCGGCGCGCGGACCCCGGGCCCTGACCGCCCCGGCTCAGCCGGTCGCCACCTCGCGGATCTGCCTGAACCGGGCGCGCGAGATCCCGACGACCACGTAGACGGCGAAGCCGGCCGCGCCCGCCGCCACGAGCTGCACGAGCACGACGGCGTCCGAGGTCAGCCCGGCGACGAGCCAGGCCGCCGCGCCGCCCGCCAGGCCGCCCAGCAGCAGCCGCGCGACGGGCGCCGCGACCGGCGCGATCACCACGCCCGACCGGTGCAGCTGCCAGACCGCCACGGGCAGCCCGACCAGGAACGCGGCCACCACGTGCCCGATCGCCACGCCCCGGATGCCGCCCAGCTCGGCCCCCAGGTAGAGCGCGGGCAGCAACACGGCCGCCCAGCTCAGGTTCATCCACACGATGCGCCGGGTGACGCCGAGTGAGGTGAGGATGTCGAACGCCAGCGCGGTGAGCATGCGCACCACCATGAGCGCCATCAGGAAGGACAGGGCAGCCGCGGCCGGTTGCCAGCGGGGTCCGTACAGCAGGGCGACGAGCTGCGGCGCGAGCACGCCGATCAGCACCGCGACCGGCGTCACCAGCATGATCAGCATGGGCACGATCTGCTGGACGCGGTCGGAGAAGGCGGCCGGGTTCTCGTCGGCGACCCGGGAGAAGCCGGGCAGCGTGACGTGCCGCAGTGCCTCGCCGATCAGGCCGGGCACCCAGCTCGACACGTTCATGGCCAGCATGTAGTAGCCCAGCATGGTGAGGCCCAGCGTCCTGCCGACGATGACCGCGTCTGCGTTGAGCACCAGGGCCTCCAGCCCCAGGCTGCCGGCCAGCGGCACGCCGAAGCGCAGCAGCCGGCCCGCGATGGCCCGGTCGAAGCCGAGCCGGAAGGGCACCTTGGCCCACCACAGCACCAGCGCCCCACTGACCAGCGAGTTGGCCACCGCGCCGAGGGCGAAGCTGTAGACGCCCGCGCCGAGCGCCGCCAGCGTGATCGCCAGCGGCACCTGTACGGCGATGCCCATCATGTTCGCCTTGGCGATCATGTCCTGCCGGAAGCCGCGCAACATGATCGCGCTGCGGACGTTGACGAAGCCGTCGATGACGATGATCAGGGTGAGCAGCCGTACGACGGGGGTCGCCGACTCGCTGCCCGCCATGGCCGTGAAGAACGGCGCGGAGAACCAGAACAGCGCGTACACGGTCACGCTGATCGTCAGGACCACGGTGGTCGCGGTGGCCACCATGTCCTCCAGCCTGCCCCGCCACTGCACCACGGCCGCCACGATCCCGGCGTCGTTGACGTAGAACAGGAACTGGTTGGCCGAGAGCGCGACGGCGTACAGGCCGAAGTCCTCGCGCGCGAGGAGGCGGGCCAGCACCAGGCTCATGGCGAAGGTGGCCAGCTTCGAGGCGCCTCTGGCGACCAGCCCCCAGCGCAGCCCCCGGGCCGCCGACCCCGCCCTGGTGCTCTCGACCGGCTCACTCGTCATCCGCGACCCGCTCCAGCCAGATCTCCCGCCAGAACGGGAAGAACTCCCGGGGGCAGTTGAGCGAGTGCACGCCCGCGCACACCACGTCCTCCAGGACGATGCACGGCGTCTTCATCTCCAGCATGCGCCCGGTCCGCTCGTCCAGGCACCGCTCGACCCTGGCGCGCACCCGGGCGGTCGTGCCGCAGTAGCGGGCCAGCTCGGCGTCGAAGTTCATGCCGCGGTTGGACAGCTCCTCGTTGACGGTGTCGAGGATCTCCTCCCTGGACCGGACGCGCACGAGCTCACCGGGTCGCAGGTCGAGCGTTCTCACCGGGGTGCGGCCGCGCACGCTGCCGGTCATGTGCCCCCAGGGCCTGCCCTTGTTGATCAGGATCGCCGCCGGCAGCCGCTTCCTCGTGGCGTGCTGGAACCGGTTGTACAGCCCGATGGCGACGGCCCGCGCCGTCTGGCCGAGGCCGGCGTTGCCCGTGCGCACGTCGGCCACGAACTGCTTGACGTCGGCCATCGGCAGCGGCTGGGGCGCGGCTCTGAGCAGCTCGGTCGCCTGGCAGGAGTACCGTGCGCAACCGTCTTCGCCGGGGGGCTTGCGGGTGTTGACCTCCAGCAGCGGCAGCAGCCGCGAGTCCGGCACGGTGTCGGGCGGCGGATCGCCCGCCTCGACCCGCCGGATCCAGGCCGTCTTCCAGTACATGGAGCAGGCCGTCTGGCAGCCGCCGTGCGCCGCGCCGTCGCAGCGCGCGGAGACCAGGTGCACGGCGTCCTCCATGCGGCGCAGGCCCGTCTTGTACAACGTGTCGCACAACTTGTGCGCCACCTTGTGCACGGTGAGGCGCTGGCCGCAGAACTTCACCATCTCCGGCATGAACGGCAGTCCGTCCAGCTCGCCGTTCTCGTCCAGGGTCGCGAGGATCTCGGCCTCGCCGCGGACCTCCACCAGATCGCCCGCGCGCAGGCTCATTCCGTGCATTCCGCCACCAGTTCCGCCTCTCGTAGGCTCTGCGCGGCCTCGGCGATCGCGGCGAACGGCAGGCCGGACCGCTGGGCCACGTCGAGCAGCGTGTTGTCTCCGTCGGAAAGGTTCAGCACCCAGAGCATCGCCAGCTGCGCCTGTTTGGTGTCGCTGCGCCCGCCCAGCGCGTCGTACAGCCCGCGCCGGCCGAGCTGCGGCTCCCCGTACGGCCGGAGGTTGACGTAACGCCGGTTGCCTTCGAGCACCGCGAACGTCTCCCAGCAGGTCTCCAGCGTGTCCTCCAGCGACTCCGGCAGCACGAAGTCCGGGTCGTCGCCGGAGGTGTGGTACTCGGGATAGCTCGCGTAGGTCGAGCGGGTCAGGGAGCCGACCGGCAGGTCGAAGCCGGGCGAGCAGTACTGCCGCTCGTCGTAGCCGTAGGGCGAGAAGTCGAGCGTGGAGTGCGGCCGGCCCGAGGAGGCCAGCACGTACGCCATCGCCCGGTCGATCTCGGCGTCGCCGCGCCTGCTGCGCTTGTAGGTGAGCGCGCCGGCGTCTCCCGCGCAGGCCAGCACCAGACCGTGCCGGACCCGCCCGGCCGCCTCCCGGTTGCGGGCCAGCCAGGTGATCGAGCCGATGGTGCCCGGCGCGAACAGGAACCGGTAGGTGTGCCGCGGGCGGGTCCCGGCCAGCCGCCGGGCCAGCCAGACGGCCACCGCGATGCCGGCGAGGTTGTCGTTGGCCAGCGAGGGATGACAGGTGTGGCAGGAGATCAGCACCTCCTCCTCGCTTGCGCCGGGCACGACGTGCTCGGCGTAGGTGAGGTGCCCGTCGGCCAGCGTGGAGTCGATGACGACCTCGTAGTCGCCGTCCGCCAGGCCGTCCAGGGTCTCCTGGCGCAGGCAGAAACCCCAGTCCTCGGCCCAGTAGCTGGTCCGGTACGGGACGAGGTCCGGCTGGTCGGGCAGCGTGTGCAGGCGGCCGCGCAGCTCGCGCAGCGGCATCGTCGCCGAGACCGGGACGCTGTAGCCCACGACGTGCAGGTTGGACTCGGCGAAGTCGACGACCTTGCGCCCGGCGGGGTCCCGGACGTAGGCGTCCCGGATGTTCCACTCGCGTGGCACGTGCCAGTCGAGCACCGGGGTCCCGGTGGGCACCTCGTACACCTTCAGCGGCAGATGCTCGCCGATGACATCGAGGGTGGCCCTGACCCCGTCGCCCGTGATGCTCCTGCACAGCGGGTAGAGGCGTCTCACCAGCTCGTGCATCTCCTTGCCGCTCACTGTGGCCGCAGCTCCCCGTCCACCGTGCCGTCGGCCTGCCGGTCGGCCAGCCGGGCCAGCCGGGTGAACCGCCGTTCGAAGCCCTGGCTGGTGAGGCCGTGGCGGCGGTAGGCGTCGATCAGCTCGATCGCGCCCTCCTTCACCGTCCAGCGGGCCTCGTAACCGGGGAGCGCGGCCCGCACCCGGGAGAAGTCCACCCGGTACGAGCGCGGGTCCGCCCCCGTCTCCCCCGTGATGACCAGCGTCGATCCCGGCACCGCCGCGACCACGGCGGCGGCGATCTCGGCCACCGTGACGTTGTTCTGCTCGCTGCCGACGTTGAACGCCCGCGCGTGCACGGCCTCCCGGGGAGCGGTCAGCGCGGCCGCGAACGCCTCGGCGATGTCGAGGGCGTGCACGAGCGGCCGCCAGGGTGTGCCGTCGGACAGCACCCTGACCTCACCGGACAGGTGGGCGTGTCCCACCAGGTTGTTGAGCACGATGTCGGCGCGCAGCCGGGGGGAGAAGCCGAAGGCCGTCGCGTTGCGCAGGAAGACCGGGGTGAAGTCGTCGTCGGCCAGGTCGAGCAGCGCGTCCTCGACCCTGACCTTGGACTCGGCGTACGGCGTCAGCGGACGCAGCGGCGCGTCCTCCGTCACCAGCTGCCCGCCTCCCGACGAGCCGTAGACCGAGCAGGTGGAGGCGTACAGGAAGCGCTTGGCCCCCGCCTCACGGGCCAGCCGGGCCAGCCGGACCGAGGCGTGGTAGTTGATGTCGTAGGTCAGCTCGGGCGCCAGCGAGCCCAGCGGGTCGTTGGACAGCGCGGCCAGGTGCACGACCGCGTCGAAGCCGGCCAGCGCCTCGGCGGGCACGTCGCGCAGGTCGGCGGCCAGCCCGAGCGGCTCGGGTGGGGGCGGGCCGAGCACGCAGTCGGCGAACAGGCCCGAGTCGAGGCCGGTCACCTCGTGCCCGGCCGCGACCAGGACGGGGGCCATGACGGTGCCCAGGTAACCCTGGTGCCCGGTCAGGAGTACACGCATGTCCGGCTAGCCTCCGGCTGTGAGGTCGATGACGAGTTTGCTGGCGTGGAAGGCCTCGGCGTACCTGGCGCCGCACTCGATGCCGCGGATGCGGGCCAGGCCGATGAACGCCTCCGGGTCGTACCAGGGGCGGTGCCGCTGCGAGGGGTAGTGGCGCTGGAGCAGGGCGACCTTCTCCCGCGCCACCTCGGGGCGCAGCGGCTGGTAGAGGGAGGGACGTCCGAGGTCGCCGTCCCATTTGACGATCTCGTAGCCGAGCGTCAGGTGGTCACGGAAGGTGGTGGGCACGAGTTCGGCCAGGCCCCGGTGGTCCTGGTGGGCGTCGGCCCGGTGCGGGGCGAGGATCAGGTCCGGGTCGCTCGCGCGGCACAGCTCCTCCAGCGCGTCCTTGGCCTCCTGCCAGTACGCGGGCAGCCGGCCGTCGGGCAGCTTGAGCACGTTCAGCCGCAGGTCGGCGTCCGGGCAGAAGGCGGCCAGCGCCGCCCTCTCCTCCTCCTCGCGCCCGGTGCCGCCGCCGGACAGCACGAGCGCGTGGATCCGTAGTCCGGGGCGGGCCGCGCAGAGGGTGAGCAGGGTGCCGCCCGCGCCGATCGCGAGGTCGTCGCAGTGCGCGCCGAGCGCGACGACCTCGCCGAGGCGTGCCGGGAGGAGCCCGATCATCTCTCCCACAAGGCCCACGGCCGATCGCCGCGCGAGTAGGCCTCGTCCAACTCGACGCGCTGGTTGACGGTGTCGGTCGGCCGCCAGTACCCGCGGTGCCGGTAGGCCGTCAGCCTGCCGCGCTTGGCCAGCTCCACGCAGGCGTCACCGACCAGGTCTCCGTTCTCCGGCAGATGGTCGAAGACCTCCTGGCGCAGGACGAAGTAGCCGCCGTTCACCCAGAGCGGCATCTCGCTGACCGGGACGATGTCGCGGGCCAGCCCGTCGTCGGTGACGTCGATGCAGTGGAAGGTGCCGGGCGGCGGCACCACCATCATGGAGGCGCCCGCGTCCGCCGCCATGAACCTGTCGATGACGTCGGGCAGCGGGGCGTCGGTGAGCACGTCCGCGTAGTTGGCCAGGAAGACGTCCTCGCCCTCCAGGTACGGGCGGACCCGGCGCAGCCGCTCCCCGATCGGCGACTGGATGCCGGTCTGCACGAAGGAGATCGACCAGTCCGAGGTGTCCTGGGAGAGCATCTCGACCTCGCCCTTGCGCAGCACGAAGTCGTTGGAGAGCGTCTCCCGGTAGTTGAGGAAGAACTCGGTGATGTGCTGGGCGCCGTAGCCGAGGCAGAGAACGAAGTCGGTGTGCCCGAAGTGCGCGTAGTAGCGCATCACGTGCCACAGAAGCGGACGGGGGCCGACGAGCTGCATCGGCTTGGGCACGTCTCCCGGCGCGCCGCTGCGCATGCGGGTGCCGTAACCGCCACAGAAGAGCACGACCTTCATGGCGCGACCTCCAGTGACGGGATGGGGAAGACCAGCCGTCCACCCCATTCGCGGACGTAGGAGAGTTGTTCGAGGAGTTCGGTCCGCAGGTTCCACGGCAGGACCAGCACGTAGTCGGGCCTGTCCTCGGCGATCTTGCTGGGCGGCAGCACGGGGATGCGCGTGCCGGGCGTGAACCTGCCGTGTTTGTACGGGTTGCGGTCCACCGTGTAGGCCAGCAGGTCCGGACGGATGCCGCAATGGTTGAGCAGGGTGTTGCCCTTGCCCGGGGCGCCGTAGCCGACCACCGTCTTGCCCGACTCGGCCGCGTCGATGAGGAACCGCAGCAGGTCGCGGCGTACCTTGGCCACCCGCTCGCCGAACTCGGCATAGCCGCCGGTCTCCGCCAGCCCGGCGGCCTTCTCCCTGTCCAGCACGTCGGCGACGCGTGGCCCCGGGCCGGCGGCCGCCTCTGCGGGCCTGGCCCACAGCCGGATGGAGCCGCCGTGCGTCGGCAGGAGCTCCACGTCCACCAGGGTCAGTCCGCCCGTCGCCAGCGCCCGCTGGGCCGAGGCGACCGTGTAGTACTGGAAATGCTCGTGGTAGATCGTGTCGTACTGGTTCAGCTCCATGAGCGTGAGCAGGTGCTGCACCTCGATGGAGACCCAGCCGTCGTCGGCGACGAGCGCGCGCAGCCCTTGCGTGAAGCCCACGATGTCGGGCACGTGCGCGTAGACGTTATTGGCCACCACCAGGTCGGCCGGCCCGTGCTCGGCCCTGATCGCCGCCCCGGTCTCCGGGTCGAGGAACGCGGTGAGGGTGGGCACGCCCCTGTCCCTGGCGGCCTGGCCCACGTTCGCCGACGGCTCGACACCCAGGCAACGGACGCCGCGCTCGACGACATGCCGCAGCAGGTAACCGTCGTTGCTCGCCACCTCGACCACGAAACCGGGGGCCAGGCGGTCGAGCGCGGAGTCGGCGAACCGCCGCGCGTGCTCGACCCAGGAGGCCGAGTAGGAGGAGAAGTAGGCGTACTCCGTGAAGGTGTCCTCCGGCCTGATCAGCGGAGGGAGTTGGGCCAGCCGGCAATCGGTGCAGACCCGTAGGTGCAGGGGGTAGGTGGGTTCGGGCTCGTCGAGCTGTTCCTCGGTGAGGAACAGCTCGCACGGAGGCGTGGCGCCGAGATCGACGACGCTCGCCAGCCGGTCCGAGCCGCACAACCGGCACCGCCTCACCGGCCTCGACCTCTCTCACACTGGTACCGACGAGCCATGGTCCCTCCCCAATGACAGGCGTTCTGGATTCAGGTGAATTTCTGGGACGTGCGGTTCGGCGCGGTTCATCTGCCTTCTACGGCCGGGTGGCGAAGGAAATAAATTTCGCGGCCGGCGAGCACGACCGCGAATTCCGCGACGGGCATGCGGTGCCGGGTGCTCATTTGACGCCGGCCCCTTACCCGCGCCAACTGACATTTCGCGGCCATGACCACAGGCGTTACAGGCACTGGTCGGAACGTTCCCGCTGTGCCATCATCCGCCTCATGGACCCCCTTGATCTCGCCGGTGCCCGGCTGTTCAGCCCGCGTATCCACGGTGACCACCGCGGGTCGTTCCTTGAATGGTTCAAGAGGGACGAGCTCGACCGCCCCATGGAGGTGGCCCAGGCCAACTGCTCGACCTCCTTCAAAGGCACCCTGCGCGGCGTGCATTTCTCCAGCGTGCCGCCCGGACAGGCGAAATTCGTGACGTGCGTGTCCGGGAAAGTGCTCGACGTCGTCGTGGACGTGCGCACCGGATCGCCCACCTTCGGCCGTTCGGTGACCGTCGAGCTCGACGACCGGCGGCGGCAGGCGGTCTACCTCGCCGAGGGCCTCGGGCACGGCTTCTTCGCGCTCAGCGACACCGCCACGGTCGTCTATCTGTGCTCCACCCCCTACACGCCGAAGATGGAGCACGGCATCCACCCGCTCGACCCGGCCCTCGGCATCGCCTGGCCGGCCGGCATCGAGCCCGTCCTGTCGGAGAAGGACGCCGCGGCGCCCACGCTGGCGCAAGCAGCCGAACAAGGTCTACTGCCCTCCTACGCCGACTGCCTGGCCCATTACGGGGTCCCAACCGGCCAGCAGGTGGGGCCAGGCGGCGGATAAGGCGGCGCGCCACTCGCGCATCGGCGTCACCGTCCCCCAGGCGTCGTGGCCCAGCACGCTGTAGGCGGGGCGGGGCGCGGGCCGGGGGAAGGCGGCGGAGCCGACCGGCTCGACCAGGCCGGGGTCGGCCCCGGCCAGCGAGTAGACCAGCCGGGCCAGGCCGTACCAGCTCGTCCGGCCCGTGCTGGTCGCGTGGTAGACGCCGGGCGGGGCCTGGCCGCGGCCGAGCAGGATCAGCCGTTCGGCCAGGTCCGCGGTCCAGGTGGGCTGGCCGAGCTGGTCGTCGACCACCCTCGCCGGCCTGCCCGCCGCCGCCATCGCCGCCATCGTCCGGGTGAAGCTGCGCCCGCGCGCGCCGTAGAGCCACGCGGTGCGCACGACGTAGTGTCCGTGGCCGAGGGCGGCACGCTCACCGGCCAGCTTGGACCTGCCGTACGCGTTGATCGGGCACGCCGGGGCGTCCTCCGGGTACGGCGTGCGCGCCGTACCGTCGAAGACGTAGTCGGTGGAGGGCTGCAGCAGCCGCGCTCCCCTCTCCGCGCACACCCGGGCGAGCCCGGTCACCGCGGTTCCGTTGACGGCCATGGCCCCGGCCTCGTCCGCCTCGGCGCCGTCCACGTCGGTCCAGGCGGCGCAGTTGACCACCACGTCCGGCTCGGTCGCGCGCACCGCCGCCGCCACCGCCGCCGCGTCGCACACGTCGAGCTCCGCCCTGGTGAACGCGGCCACCCGCGTGTCCGGCAGGGCGCGCAGCAACCGCGTCAGGTCGTGGCCGAGCATCCCGCCCGCCCCCGTCACCAGCCACGTCAGGGCGGCGCCGGGCGCCGCCTGCTCTCGCGTCACCTACGCCCACCAGGCCCGGTTCTCGTGGTACCACCGCACGGTCTCCTTCAGGCCCTGCTCGAAGGAGATCTGCGGGCGGAAGCCCATCGCGCGCAGCTTGCGGTCGTCCAGCGAGTAGCGCCGGTCGTGGCCCTTGCGGTCCTCGACGTAGGCGACCAGGTCCCAGCTCCGGCCGCAGGCTTCGAGCAGGCGGCCGGTCAGCTCCTTGTTGGTCAGCTCGGCCGTACCGGCGATGTGGTACACCTCGCCGGACTGGCCCGCCTCCGCGACCAGGCGGATCCCGGCGCAGTGGTCCTCGACGTGGATCCAGTCCCGGACGTTGCCGCCGTCGCCGTAGAGCGGCACCTTCCTGCCGCGCAGGAGGTTGGTGATGAACAGCGGGATGAGCTTCTCCGGGTACTGGCGCGGGCCGTAGTTGTTGCCGCACCGGGTGACGCTGACGTTCAGCCCGTGGGTGACGGCGTACGCGCGGGCCAGCATGTCGGCGCCAGCCTTGGACGCCGCGTACGGCGACCGCGGCTGGAGCGGCGCGGACTCGTCCCAGGAGCCGATGTCGATCGAGCCGTACACCTCGTCGGTGGAGACGTGGACGACCTTCGGCACCCCCGCCTCCAGGCACGCCTGCAACAACGTCTGGGTGCCCAGGACGTTGGTGCGCACGAACTCGGCTGCGCCCGCGATCGAACGGTCCACGTGCGACTCGGCGGCGAAGTTCACCACCAGGTCGTGCCCCGGGACGACCCGGCGCAGCAGGTCGGCGTCGCAGATGTCGCCGCGGACGAACGCGTGCGGCACCCCCTCCAGGTTGGCCAGGTTGCCGGCGTACGTGAGCTTGTCGAGCACGGTCACGTCGGCGTCACGCAGCCCTCGGACGAAGTGGGACCCGATGAATCCCGCCCCTCCGGTCACCAGAATCCTCTTCATGTACCGATCTGCACCTTGCTGTGATCGCCCAGCACGAGACGGTGGGCCTTGGGTGTGTTGAGTGAGGCGGTCACCTCGACGTGGTGGCCGATCAGCGAGGACTCGATCCTGCCCACCCCGGTGAGGGAGGCGCCGGGCATCACGATCGAATATTCCAGCTCGCTGCCGCTGACCAGGCAGTCGGCGCCGACGGACGTGAACGGGCCGATGTAACTGTCCGCGACGCGGGTGCCCGGCCCGACGATCACCGGGCCGACCAGGCGGGAGCGCTCCACCACGGCGCCGGCCTCGACCACCACCCGGCCGACCAGCTCGCTGGCCTCGTCCACCAGGCCCTCGGCCCGCGCTTCGAGCGCTTCGAGCACCAGCCGGTTGACCTCCAGCATGTCGGTGACGTTGCCGGTGTCCTTCCAGTAGCCGGTGATCACCGACGAGTCGACGGCCATGCCCGCCTCGATCAGCCACTGGATGGCGTCGGTGATCTCCAGCTCGCCCCGCCACGACGGCTTGAGCTCCGCGACCGCGGCGTGCACGGCCGGGGTGAACAGGTAGACGCCGACCAGGGCCAGGTCGCTCTTGGGCCGGGCCGGCTTCTCCTCGAGGCCGACCACCCTGCCCAGGCCGTCCAGCTCGGCCACGCCGAACTGCGAGGGATCGCCGACCCTGGTCAGCAGGATCTGCGCGGCCGGCCGCCGGGCGGCGAACCTGTCCACCAGCGCGCCGATCCCGCCGACGATGAAGTTGTCGCCCAGGTACATGACGAAGTCCTCGTCGCCCAGGAAGTCCCGTGCGATGAGCACGCCGTGCGCCAGCCCCAGCGGAGCGCTCTGACGCAGGTAGGTGACCTGCAACCCGAACGCCGAGCCGTCGCCGACGGCGGCCTCGATCTCCGGCTGGGTGTCGCCGACCACCAGGCCGACCTCCTGGATGCCGGTCTCCGCGATCGCCTCCAGGCCGTAGAACAGCACCGGCTTGTTCGCGACCGGCACCAGTTGTTTGGCCGAGGTGTGGGTGATGGGCCGTAGCCGTGTACCGGATCCTCCGGCGAGCACGAGCGCCTTCACTGCTAGTAAGCCCCTTCTCCACGGGTGACGACGGACCAGGTCTTCCAGAGGATCTGCAGGTCGAGAATGAGCGACCAGTTCTCCACGTATCGCAGGTCGAGACGGACGGACTCCTCCCAGCTCAGGTCGGATCTGCCGCTGACCTGCCAGAGACCGGTCATGCCCGGCTTGACCACCAGGCGGCGGCGCACGTCGGTCCCGTACCTGGCGACCTCGTCGGGCAGCGGCGGTCTCGGGCCGACCAGCGACATCTCACCGCGGATGACGTTGAGCAGCTGGGGGACCTCGTCCACGGAGTACTTCCGCAGGAACGCGCCCACCCGGGTGATCCGTGGATCGTGCCGCATCTTGAACAGCACGCCGTCGAACTCGTTCGAGTCGAGGAGTGTGCCCTTCAGCCGCTCAGCGTCAGCCACCATCGTACGAAATTTCACGACCCTGAATTCGGCGCCGTCCTTGCCGATCCTGGTCTGCCGGAACAGCGCGGGCCCGTCGCTGGTGCTCCTGATCAGCAGCGCGACCAGCAGCAGCGGCATGGCGAGCAGGAGCAGGGCCACGCCGGCGACCAGGCGGTCGAAGACCGACTTGACGAAGCGCCTGGCGCCGTCGAACTCCGGGTGCTCCACGTGCATCAGCGGCATGCCCGCCACCGGCCTGATGCTGATGCGCGGCCCCGCCACGTCCAGCAGCGCGGGGGCGACGAACAGGTCGGTCCTGGTCGGCTCCAGGCTCCAGGCGAGCCTGCGCAGCGCAGCGCCGTCCAGCTCGGGACAGGCCAGCACCGCCACCGCGTCGGCGCGCGCGTCCGCGACCACGTCCGCCACATCGTGGAACGAGCCCATCACCGGGACGCCGTCGAGGTCGATGTCGGGATCGCCGGTCGGCAGGCAGGCTCCCACCACCTCCATGCCGTGATAGGGCTGGCGGCGGAACTGCACCATCAGGTCGAGGATCGAGTCCCGATGGCCGACGGCGATGACCTGGCGCATGTAGTCGCCGCTCACCCGCCGGCGGTGCAGGTATTTGCGCATTCTGTAGCGGAAGTACAACGTCGAGAGCAGCGCCATCGGCAGCATCGCCATGACGAAACTCCGCGCGACGGCGGTCTGCGTGGCATAGGCGCCGATCGCCACCGCCGCCATGAGGCCGATCCCGCCGTTGAAGACCGCCTTGAACTCCTCCGTTCCTTCTCCGTTGGCCCGCTGCCGGTAGGCGCCGCCGAACACGAGCGCGACCGGCCAGGCCAGTACCAGAACGAATCCGAACACGAACTCCTCGAAAGGAACGTACGCGTCGTCGAGCGCTCGAACTCCAATCACTCCGACACACGCCGCGAAAGCGCAGGTAGTGTCCCCGAGCAACAGAAGTCGCGAGTAGGCTCGCGTCCAGATACTGGACGAATGACGCGGTACGGCCTCAAGGAGCACGACAGCGGACTCCCCAGTCCCCACCCTCATAGAAACCACCCTGATGACTCCGTACACCGCT
This sequence comes from Nonomuraea sp. NPDC049624, assembly GCF_040675255.1. Lineage (NCBI taxonomy): Bacteria > Bacillati > Actinomycetota > Actinomycetes > Streptosporangiales > Streptosporangiaceae > Nonomuraea > Nonomuraea sp. NPDC049624. The sequence continues at coordinate 352,790 of NZ_JBFAOR010000001.1, forward strand.
GTACATGACGTCTCTTGAGCCACATGGGTTGACATAGCCCATGTCTGATCAAGGGCGGCGGCCCCCACTAAAGGGTAAAGATCAATCCGAAGCAGGGAAATACCGAGCAAATGTCCACAATCGGACGAAGGTTAGTTGACAAGAGACCTTGACGGAACGGTCCAAAAATGCAACGCCCGCGAGGGGTAAATGTGAGGTTTAAGGCGATATTTCGGCAGGTGACGCCGTAACGGCCTAGTCGTACTCCAAGTCCGGCAGCGCGCTGGGCGGGTCCGGGCTGCGCCAGACGACCACGACGGCGTCGCCGGCCGAGTCGGCCGCCAGGCGGAGACGATCGACGTCGAAGTCGGGCAGGTACCTCAGCCGGGCCAGGAAGGTGGCGTCCGTCGCGCTGCGCGGGACCACGCAGCCCTCGCCGTCCCGATCGAGCAGGATGTAGTGGATGTCTTCCCCGGAGGCGGCGACGACACGGATCTCGACCACGTCCTCCCACGCGAGGGCTTCGACGCTCCCGTCCGCGTAGTGACGAGTGACGCCCTCTTCCGTGACATACACGTAGGAGTCCGGCATCGCATTGCCGTGCATGGGCGCGATTCTTGCGAGTCGCGGGCGGATCACGCAAGGGTTCGTCCTGAATGCCCCGTCCGAAGGACGGTCAGCCGTCCGTTTCCTGCCCCCACGAGTGGTTGAGGTGCGCGGCCACCGCCGCCCGCGCGGCGTCCTGCGGCCCGTCGGCGATGGCGTCCAGCAGGGCGCGGTGCTCGCGGACCAGCACGTCGCGGTCCTTGTACACCTGCTTGAGCCGCACCAGGCCGAGCCTGGTCTCGGCGGCGAGACCGGCGTAGAGACGTTCCAGCCGGGGGCTGCCCACGGCCTCGATGAGCGCCTGGTGCAACGCCATGTGCTCGGCCACGACCGCCGACCACGGCGCCTGCTCCGGCAGGCCGTCCATCCTGCGCAGCGCCGCCTCCGCCGGCTCGACCCGGCGTCCCGCCACGGCCCTCGCCATCAGGTCCTCCAGCGGCCGGCGCACGTACATGAGGTCGTCCAGGTCCGAGATCGTCACCTCGGGGACATAGGCGCTGCGGTTGCGCTCGCGCCTGAGCAGCCCCTCGTGGACCAGCATCGCCAGCGCCTCGCGAACGGTCGGCCGCGCGACGCCGTACGCGGCGGCGATCTCCTGCTCAGGCAGGGATGTGCCCGGCTCGATCTCGCCCGACAACACCCTGGTGCGCAGGGCGCCGGCCAGCGCGTCGACGGCGGAGACTGGTTTGAGGGACAACGTCACGGCTGTGACTCTAACGCCCCCGCCCGCGCCTTATCCGGTACGGCCACCGCGACGAGCCCGATCGCCATCAGCACGAGCCCCGCGACGGAGACCAGGCCGAGGTGCTCCCGCAGCACCACGACGCCGAGGAGCGCCGCGACCGCCGGTTCGGCGAGGGCCAGGGTCGCCGCCGTGGCGACCGGGGTGGTGCGCAGGCCGCGGCCGTACAGGAAATAGGACAGTGCCGTGGTTCCCAGGCCGAGATAGGCGACGGCGATCAGGCTCTCCGGCTCGGCCAGCCACTCGACGCCGGTCAGCAGCAGGACCGGCAGCATGATCAGGGCCGCCCCGCCGAACAGGACGCCCATGACGGCGCCGGACGCCGCGCCCCCGCTGATGGCCCGCGCCGCGGTGACGGCGTAGAAGGCGTAGAGCAGTCCGCCGAGCAGGGCGAACGCGACTCCGATGACCACCTGACCGCCCGCGACCTGGCCGCCCGCCGGGTCGCCGCCGACGATCAGGGCCGCGCAGCCGCACACGGCCGCGGTGGTCGCCAGCGCCCACCGCGCGTCCGGCTTTCTGCGGTGCAGCAGCCAGGACAGCAACCCGGTGAAGACCGGCCCGCTGCCGATCGCCGCCACCGTTCCGATGGCCACGCCCGTGCGGCTGACGGCGGCGAAGAAGCACAACTGGTACGCGGCCACGGCGGCGGCGGCCAGCAGCAGGGAGGGGGTGATCGTGCGCCGCAGCCCGGACCCGGCGAGCAGGGCGAGCGCCGTGCCGCCGACGACCAGCCTGGCCGCGGCCAGGGCGACGGAGTCCGCGGAGACCAGCAGCCCCGCTGTGCCGGCCGTGCCCCACAGCACGGAGGCGCCCACGACGGCGAGAGGACCGTTCTTCATGCCAGACATTGTCTGACAACTATACAATATCCTCCAGTAACTGGTCGATCAGCCGACCCGACGCCGCCGCCACCTCCCCCGCGTGGTCCTCCAGCACCGCCAGCGCGTCCTGGATCGCCGGCGCGCTCGCGCGCGGCAACTCCAGCAGCACATCGCTCTCGACCGTCACCGAACCGTCCACGTGGAAGGCGTCGCCGGCGACCGCGACGGAGACGGCGAAGGACACCTCGCGCCCGTCGGGAAGCGTGAACACGGTTCCGACCCTGACCCCGGCGGGCGGGACGAAGAAGGAGAACGGGGTGCTGCACACGAAGGGGTGCCGCGACTCGGCGAGAACCACCGCGGCCCGGCTCAGAGTTTCCAGCAGGCCCGCCGCGGCCAGACTCTCTCCATTCACGTCCGAAAGCCTAGATCAGGGCACGCCACGCCGACCACTCGTGTCCATTCGCATGCGTGCCGGCCGGGAATACCGGCCCTCGGCGTCCGTTTCCGTCGGGCTGCGGGGAACGAATGGAACCGTCCGGAATTCCGCAGCGCCGGCCCGCGGGCGCGTGACCGCATTCACGGCCGCCGGAGCGATCCCGCGATCACGGAACGCCATGGGCCGCGCCATATTCGCCCGTGGATTGTCGGGAACGTTTTCGTACCGACGGGAAAGGCGTGGCCGAAAACCGCGAGGCAACCGTTTTCCCGTGCGGTCCGTGCCATAACATTGCCTTACTCGCGGCGCGAGTTACGCAGTTGTTATCTCTTTTCCCCTTGCTCGCCAATTACGGGCTGATCAGCATCGGCTTCTGGGCACGCAACGACGGCCCGGAGGACCTGGTGGGGGGAGCACACATGCGCAGAAACGCGTTCACGTCCTTATCCGTTCGGCTGACTGCCTTGGCCGTGGCACTGGTCACGCTGATCCCGATGACCGGAGCCGGAGGCACCGCCTCGGCCACCACGGCGGGCGACCAGTTCATGCAGGTCGTCGCGCACGAGGACGACGACCTGCTGTTCATGAACCCCGACATCCACGACTCCATCCGGTCGGGGCAGTCGAGCGTGACCGTGTTCATCACCGCCGGCCAGCTCACCGGGCTCGGCAGCACCGACGAGCAACGCGCCCGCAACCGGCAGCGCGGCATCCAGGACGCCTACGCGCGCATGGCCGGGGTGCCCGACGCCGACCCCCATGCCCAGGAGGAGTGGAGCCGCGACGCCTGGTCGCTGGCCGGCCGCCAGGTCGAGAGGTACACCCTCACCGCCGAACCACGGGTCCAGCTCGTGTTCATGAACCTGCGCGACGACCAGCTCGGCTGGTTCACCGTCGTGGACGACTTCGTCGATCACACGATCATCCCGCAGGGCAGCCTGGTGACCCAGTCGTACACCTACGCCTACGACGACGTGGTCGCCGTACTGCGCGGCCTGATGCAGCATTACCAGCCCACCGTCCTGCGGGCGATGGACCCGATGCCCGACAACCGCTACAACCCCGGGCACGGCGACCACGTGGCGTCCTCCGCGTTCGCCTCGGCCGCCGCCACCTCCTACGGCGTGCCGCTCGTCGAGGTGAACTATCGCGACTACAACATCTCCGACGTGCCGGTCAACCTGTCGGCGGCCACCGTCACCCGCAAGAACACCGTCCTGCAGAGCTACTTCCAGTACGACCCCTTCGACCCCGACGGGTGGGAGTCACGCATGTACTACCGGTGGGCCCGCGGAACGGCCTGGGCAGGGCGGAACGCCGACGGCCGGCCCCAGGTCTTCGTGGTCCGCAGCGGCGTGGTGAGCACCTACTGGCAGACCGCGGCCGGGCAGTGGGGCGGCCCCGCCGTCCTCGGCGGCGCGGGCGGCCCCCTGAGGCCGGCGGTCAGCGTGGGCGTCAACGCCGACGGCCGCCTGCAGATCTTCGCCCAGCGGCTGTCCGACCACCACGTCGTGTCGTTGAGCCAGACCACCGCCGGCGGCTCCTGGGCCGCCACCTGGAGCGACCTCGGCAACCCGGGCACGGGCGCCCCCGAGCAGATCGGCGTGCCCGCGGTGGCCGCCAACGGCAACGGCCGGCTGCAGATCTTCGTCAAGAACGGCGCGGGCGGCGTCAGCACGCGCACCCAGTCGGCGGCCAACAGCGGCACGTGGGGCTCGTGGACGGCCCTGTCCGGCGGCGGCAGCGACATCCAGGACGGGCTCACCGCGGTCACCAACCCGCAGGGCCGCATCGAGCTGTTCGCCGCCAGCAGGACCCGGATCGTGCGCTGGTACCAGGCCATACCCGGCGGGGCCTTCGTCGCCGACACTCTGCTGCCGTCGATGACCCCGGCCAGCCCGCCCACGGCGGCCCTCGCCCAGGACGGAAGGATCGAGCTGGCCTATCGCCGGGCCGGCACCGCGGAGCTGGTCGTGACCAAACAGACGACGGCCGGTGGCGTCTTCACCCTCGCGCCCGTCGTCATCGGGGGCGAGGCCGGGGTGGGCGAGCCCGAACTGGTCACCACCCCGCCCGGCCCGGACGCGAGGATCCTCATGTTCCACCGCAACGCCGACGCCGGGGTGAGCATGGCCAAGCAGGTCAGCCCCAACGGGACGTACGGCGGGTGGAGCAGCCTCGGCGGCGCCATCACCGACTATCCGGCAGCAGCCCTCGACCAGGCCGGCGGCGTGGTGCTGTTCGCCGTCGGCACCGACGGCAAGCTGCACCTGCGCGAGCAGACCGCGCCCGGCGCCGACAGCCCCTTCGGCGTCTGGCAAACACTTCCGTGACCCGCCGTCCGCGGTGCCGGCCCGCTCCGGCCGGCACCGACGGGCCGCGACCGGGCGGGACGGGCGTTCAGTCGGTGGCCAGGCGGGCGTGGCGTTCGACGTCGAGGCGCACGCCCTCGTCGCGGAGCTTGCCGCGCTCGATGCCCTCCGCCCGGAACCCCGCCTTGGTCGCCACCCGGCACGACGCCGGGTTGTCCGTGCGGTGCCCCAGCTCCAGCCGGAAGAGCCCGCGCTCGCCGAACGCCCACCGGGCCAGCTCCTCGGTGGCCGCCGTCGCGATCCCGAGCCCCCGGTACGCGGGCAGGACCCAGTAGGACACCCAGCCGTTGTCGTGGGCGTCGATCCCGGCCACGGCCACGTTGCCGACCACCGCGCCGCCCTCGACGGTCACCGCGAACGCGTGCCCGACGCCTGTCCAGGAGGTGATCCAGCCCACCGCGTCCTTGAGCGTGACGACGGGGAAGGACGACTGGCGGCGCAGATCGGGCGTACGGAACGCGCGCAGCACGGCCGGGGCGTCGTCCTCGCGCCACTCGCGAAGCCGGATGTCGACGGGGGTCACGCTGCCCGAGACTACCCCCGGCTCACGACGGCGCGATCTGGTGCTCCGCCTCGAACACGCTGACCAGCGGCCGGGGCGCGGTCAGGCACCACGCCTCGGCCGTCAGCTCGAACAGCTCGTCGATGTCGATCTTGTCGAGATGGACCACGACCCACCCGAAGCGCCCCGCGGTGAACTGCACCTCGAACACCTCGGGCCGCTCGGCCACCAGCGCCAGCTGCTCCTCGATCGTGGCCTTGACCCCGACCGTCTCGGTCTTCTCCCACAGGTAGCCGAAGCCCTTGCCGTGGACCTTGAAACCGACCCACTCCGGGCCGGGATGCTCGGTCACCTCCGGCAACCCACGCACCAGATCGAGGAACTCGTCGACGCTCACACCCATGCCGCCTGTCTACCAAACCCGACCGACAACTCCCGCCGGCTCAGCGGTAGTAGCGGACCTCGATGACGTTGCGGTCCGGGTCGGGGAAGAAGATGGTCTCGGGGGCGATGCCCTGGGCGCCGAAGGAGTTGGAGCCGGTGCCGGTGACCTCGACCCCGTGGTCCTTCAGCCGGGCCTTGAGCGCCTCGAAGTCCTCCCTGCTCACCGACAGGCAGAAGTGGTTGATCTGGTGCCCGGCGCTGCCCGTCACCCCCGTGCCCTCCTCCACGCCCTTCGACACGTCCTGCGCCATCAGGTCGATGATCGTCCCCTCGGCGATCCGTACGCTCGGGAACCCCGCTTCGCCCTCGCGGAACTCCTCCCCCCGGACCCCCGGCAGGCCCACCACCTGCTCGTAGAAGCGCAGGGCGGCAAGCTGGTCGGAGACCCAGAGAACGAGATGGTCCAGACGCGCATCCATGTAATAGATCCTCCATTCCCGTCCAATATCCGTTGCGCGCATGCCGCTGTCCAATTGGGGGCCTCCGGGACGGACGATCGTCCCCTGCTCGAAAGACGGGGTTCACTCGGGCTTTCCCTGTCCCCGTGGGGGCGGCGCGGCGTTGTCCGGCTTCGTGCCCGCTCTGCTCCTCCTGATCGCGTGGGAAGTGGCGTTCCTCTGGGCGGCCGGCTGGCTGATGGGGCGCTTCGGCGGACGCAGGACGTGGGTGCTCTGGGCGGCCGTCGCCCTGGAACTGCTTGAGGTCGTCGTTTCCGTCGTGATCGACGTGGCCGACTCCGGCCGTCTCGACCTGCTGGGGCTGCTCCCCCAGAACGCCGCCGGGCCGTTGCCCGTCGTCGTCCTGCTGCTGCCGCCGTCCTGGCGCTGGTTCTCGCAGCGGAAGCGGACGGATGCCCCCTCTTGACAGGAATGGGCGAAGATCGTCCATGATCGGGCATGAACGCGTTGATCCGGGCGGCCCTCGTGGGGGCCGTCGTGGGGCTGGCACAGGCCGTCCTCGCCTTCCACGGCCCTGACGACGCCGCGGGCAACCTGCTGCTGATGTTGTTCGCGCCCCTTCCGGCCGGGATGTTGCTGTCCTGGTACGCCATGTTGCGCAACTGGTGGCTGGTGGCGTTGCTGGGGCAGTTCGCCCTGATCGCGCTGCACGTCGGCCTGACCATGACCGCGCCCTTCTCCGCCCTCCTCGCCTTCGGCGCCTGGCGCGTCGGCCTGATCACCATGGCCACCGGAGCGTGCGGCTACGCGCTGGGAGCGGGGATCGCCCTGCCCGTCGCCACGCCGCTGCGCCTCTCGGCGGTCGGCGTGGCCGCGTCCGTGTTCCTGGCGGCCTGGTCGAACCACGACGTGACCGCGCTCGCCGCACAGGCGCAGGCCATGGCCGCCCGGAACGCCACGAACGTCGTGCCCGACCTGCCCGGTTTCCGGCTGACCGAGGTGGAGATCCACCACCCGGACCTCAGCCTCACGTACGAGCGCGCCGACGCCGCCACCGTCGCGGTCGATGTGCTGCCGGAGACGGTGTCTCCCGAGCACGCGTGCGAGCGGGAGGGCACCGACCCGGGACACATGACCTGCACGGAGGCGGCGCCGGACCTGTGGGTGCTGAGGTACGACTACGGCAGGGTCGTCTTCACCGCCCGCGGGAACACCCTGCTGCGGATCGCCGCCGGCGACGTGCCCGAGAAGCAGTTGCTCGCCGCCGCGCGCGCCCTGCGTCCCGTCGGCCTCTGGAAGCTGGCCGCGCCCGCGTACGAGCGACACTGATGCTGCGAGGCAGCCGGAAAGTGCTGAGAGATGCTGGATAGGCTGGGGTTCAGCGACGAGGAGGAGGTCGTCTACCTGGAGCTCCTGCGCCGCCGCCGGGTGACGATCCCCGAAGTGGGCGAGGCGCTGGACCTGCCGGTGACGGCCGTGACGGCGGCCGTGACCCGGCTCGTCGCGCTCGGCCTGGCCAGCCGCGACAACACCGGGCTGTACATGGCCGTGCCCCCCGACGTGGGCCTCGGCACGTTGATCGCCGAGCGCCAGGCCGCGTTGCAGCAGGTGCAGGGCAGGCTGGCCGAGCTGGTGGAGGTGTACCGCACGGGCGCGGCCTCCCCGGCGGGCGAGATCGAGGCGCTCACCACGCCGGAACAGCTCGCCACCTGGCTCGGCAACCTGGAACGCGGCGCCCGGCGGGAGGTGCTGGCCTTCTTCCGGCCTCCGTACGTGCTCGACGTCAGCCTCGACGACTCCACCAACGCCCTGGCCACCTACCGCTACGTGTACGAACGCGCCGCGCTGGACGACCCCAGGGCCCCGGCCGAGATCGCCAGGTTCCTGAAGGGCGGCTACGAGATCAGGATCGCCGCCGAGCTGCCCAGCAAGATGATCATCGTGGACCGGGAGGTCGTGCTGCTGCCCGTCCTGCCCGACCAGACGAGCGTGGAGCCGGGCTTCCTCCTGGTCAGGGGGCAGTCCCTGGTCCATCTTCTGGTGGCGTTGTTCGAGCGGGTGTGGCAGGCGGCGACCCCGCTGCGGCTCACCGCCACGAGTGTGACCGAAGGGGTCGCGGCCTGGGACGACACCGATGTCACGCTGATGACGTACCTGCTGTCCGGGATGCCGGACAAGACGGTCGCCAGCCGGCTCGGCACCAGCGAGCGCACCGTCCAGCGCCGGATCCGGCGGCTGATGAAGCTGGCCGGGACCGACAGCCGCATGCAGCTGGCCTGGTACGCGGCCCGGTCCGGCATGATCCCGCCGTGAGGGGCGCCCCCGCCGGGGACGCCCCTCACCTGGAACTACCGGCGCAGCTGGTACGCGCGGGTCACGGTCTGCTCGACGGTGCCGCCGTCGGCGTCGGTGGCCTGCACGCGCAGCGACACGAACCCGCCGGGCTCGGCCGGGTTCCTGATCGTGCCGGTGAAGGCGCGCTCACCGGCCCCGGCGAGCCGTACCGGCTGCCAGGTCGCGCCGTCGTCGGCGGAGGTCCACAGGGCGGCCCGGGTGATGCGCGGCCCGGCCAGGCCCTTCGGGTAGCGCAGGCCGAGGCCGACGCGGGTGGGGGCGTTCGCGCGGGCGCTGTTGCTCTCGTCCACGTCGAGGTCGTAGTCGATCGACAGGACCGGCAGCAGGTCCTGGGCGGCCACCTGCTGCGAGTGGAACGTCCAGTCGGTGCGCACCTTGGTGGAGGTCGTCCAGAACGGCTGGTTCCGCTGCACGTCGGTCACCACGCGGTACTGGGCGCGTTCGGGCACCACCGGGAAGGCGACGGCCGCCGACGGCGCGGAGCCAAGCAGCTCGCCGTCGCGGTAGACCGTCGACTGCTCCTTGTCGGCGGAGGCGCGGAACAGGTACGTCTGGCCGGGCGCGGTGTCGAACAGCCCGCCCGCGAAGACCACGCCGACCGCGCCCTCGCGGACCGCGGACTTGTCCACCGCGGCCGGCAGCGCCGTGCGGACCACCGCCTTGTTCCAGTCGCGCGACACCCGCTGACCGGCCTTGAGCACGGACGGCGCGGTCTGCTGCCACGCCTGGCCGCCCTCCCAGACCGAGCCCACCTGCATCGACTCGAAGGTCCGCAGGTCGGCCGTGACGTACTCGGTGAGCGGCCGCGGCGTGATCAGCCGGGTGAAGACCGCGTAGGCCGTGCCCTGCATCGGCGAGACCAGCGACCGGGCGTACCCGGCCTCCGTGGCTGGCGCCGAGGCGTGGAACGACGACTGCACGGTGGCCAGCTCGCCCTCGCGCACCTTGTACCGCTGGTCCACCGGGACGCCGCCGTTGCGGTACTTGACCAGCTCGTAGGCGTACGGGCTCACCGCCGTGCCCGAGAGCCGGACCTGCAGCCTGCCCTTGGCCGCCGCCGCGGCCAGCCGGGCGCCCTGCTCACCCGCGAGCGTCATCGCCGGGATCCTGGTCGGCGACGTGCTCCAGTTGTCGGCGCCCCAGTTGTCGGGCTTGTCGTTGTAGATGATGACCGCGCCCGCGCCCGCGGCGGCGGCGTTGTCGACCTGCTGCTGCGGCGTGACCTCGGCGCTGCGCTTGACCAGCGCGAGCCGTCCCCGGACCGCCTGCCCCGCGTAGTCCTCGGGACGCCCGGTCCCGGCGTCCGCGGCCCGCAGGACCTGGGTGCCGTCGATGCGCGCGGAGCCGGCCCGGCCCCGGAAGTAGGCCGGCTCGATCGGCTCGGCCCCGGCGCCGAGGACCTGCGCCTTCAGCTCCGGCGCGGTGAGCGACCAGGCGACCCGGGACTCGAAGCGGCTGCTCGTGCCCTGGGACGGGACGGAGTACACCTTCGTCTCGCCGTTCATCCACTGTTCGAGGCCGTAGGCGCTGGTGCCGGCCGCGTTCTGGATCGCCAGGCCGAGCCGGACCCGGTCCGTCTGGTTCGGCTTCGGGGTGTCCATGGTGACCGGCCCGGCCTTGGCGCCGTCGAAGGTGACGGTCCGGTCGGAGTCGATGACCGCGCCCGGCTCGGCGCCGTAGGTGTACTCCCAGACCCGGTTCCCGTCGGCGGCGTAGTGGAAGATCTCCGCCATGAAGGCGTGCTCGCCCCGGGGCAGCCGGACCTTGGCGGTGCCGTCCGCGCCGATCAGGTAGCTGTCCGGAAGGGCCAGCCTGTCGAGGTTGATGTCGTGCACGACGGCGGCGCCGGTGGTCGGCCTGCCGTCCCGGTCGAGCACCTTGAGGGTGACGTCGAAGCGCTCCACGTCCCGGACGAAGCCGACGGCCGTGGTCACGGCCGTCTGGCCGTCGGCGGTGGTCGCGGTGACGTGCGCGCCGTGCGCCCCCGCCGGCACGGCCGAGGTGTCGACGGTGACGGCCGCCGACGCGGTGCCGTGCGCCGGCACGGTCACCGTCTGGGCGCCCAGGGTCAGCGCCGCGGCCGGCAGGTCCTCGCCCGCGCCCTTGGCGGCCAGGGTCAGGGTGACGGGCTGGTCGCCGTCGTTGACGTACTCGATCTGCTTGGTGGCCGGCTCTCCGGCGTCCCAGTCGGCGAGCCTGAAGTCGATCACGCCGGAGCCAGAGACGGGCTGGCGTACGGCGCGGCTCACGTCCACCCGGCCGGCGCCCTGGCTGTGCACGGGGGTGCCGGCCGTCGTCCGCGCGGTGCTGACGAGCTGGTTCTTCAGCCTCACGGCGGTCCAGTCGGGGTGCCGCTGCGCGAGGATGGCGGCGGCGCCCGCCACGTGCGGCGTGGCCATCGACGTGCCGCTCGCCGTGGTGTACGTGCCGTCCACGGGCGTGCCCATCGAGGTGCCCGCGGCGCGGGCGGCCACGATCTTGAAGCCGGGAGCGGTGATCTCCGGCTTGAGCGCCCCGTCGCCGCCGCGGGGACCGCGGCTGGAGAAGCCGGTGACCGCGTCCGCCGAGTCGACCGCGCCGACGGTGAGCGCCGCGTCGGCCACGCCGGGCGAGCCCACCGTGGTCGCCCCCGGGCCGCTGTTGCCCGCGGCGATGGTGAACAGCACGCCCGTCTCGGCGGTCAGCTCGTTGACCGCCACGGCCATCGGGTCGGTGCCGTCGGCGCCCTCCTGGCCGCCCAGGCTCATCGAGACGACCTTCGCGCCCGAGTGGGCGGCCCAGTTCATCCCGTCGAGGATCCACGACTCCATGCCGGCGCCCTCGTCGGCCAGCACCTTGCCCACGAGCAGCCGGGCCCCGGGGGCCACGCCCTTGTACTTGCCGCCCGAGCCCGCGCCGCTGCCCGCGATCGTGGAGGCGACGTGCGTGCCGTGCCCGTGGCCGTCCTGCGCCGTCTCGCCGGGGACGAAGCTGCGGCTGTCGGCGATCCGGTCGGCCAGGTCGGGGTGCTTGGCGTCCACGCCGGTGTCCAGGACGGCGACCTTGACGCCGGTCCCGTCGTAACCGGCGGCCCAGGCCTCGGGGGCGCCGATCTGCGGCACGCTCTTGTCGAGCAGCGTCTTGACCTTGCCGTCCAGCCAGAGCTTCTCGATGCCGCCGGACAGCCGGGCCTTGGGCGTGCCCGCCTTGGCGGTGTCGTCGTCCACGGCCTCCCAGAACGCGCCGCCGCGCTTCTTGTCCGCGGCGACGGCCGCTCCCCGGATGCCGGGCAGGGACCGGGTGAGCCGGCCGCCGTCGGGCGGAGCGGCCTTGGCCAGGCCCTTGCCGGAGTAGCGGACGATGGTCGGGATCGACTCGCTGTGGGCGTCGTCGTACCCCTGGGCGATGAGCTGGGTGACGTTGAACAGCCGCTTGTCCACCTGGCCCGAGGCGACCAGCGGCGCGGCCTGGGTCGGCATCACGTACACGTCGGCGCCGACCGTGTAGGTGCGCAGGTCGCCGGCCGACCGTTCGCCGGGGGTGACGGTGACCGAGACGGGACGGCCGGCCTGGCTGGCCACGACGACCTCGTCCCCGGTGATGAGGGTGACCCGCGCGGTGGTGACCGACGACGCCGGGACGCCGGTGACTCCGGCGGCGACTCCGGGGGCGGGGGCCGTCGCGTCACCGTGGGCGCTTCCGGTGCCGGCCGCGACGAGCGTGGCGGCGAGGGCGGCGCTGAGCAGCGCCGCTCTACGACTGAATGGCATGGCGGTGGCTCTCTTTCTACCGGTTGGGGGGTTGCGCAACCGGCAGAACAAAGTTTCGCCAGAAAGGGACGTACACACCATGACTAGGGCATGGCGGACAACCGACATGTCAGGTCGTCGCCACCGCCTGGGTCAGCAACGGTTGTCAAGGCGTGAGGTCGCGGGCGGTGCCCGCCGCGACCGCGCCCAGCTTGTCGGGGTTGGCGACGTTGTGGATGGCGGTGATGTGCCCGTCGGCGTCGAAGTCGAACGTCACGGTGGCGACGACCCGGCCCCGGCCGCTGAACACCACGCCGGGGCCGCCGTTGATCTCGGCCAGCTCGGCCCGCATGTCGCCCGGCTCGACGCCCTGGTAGGCGACCGTGCCGATCGCGGCGAACCACGCGGCCACCGTGTTCGCGCCCACGACCGGACGCAGCGCCTGGCGCACCTTGCCGCCCCCGTCGGTCCACAGGGTGACGTCAGGGGACAGCAGTTCCATGAGCGTGTTGATGTCGCCGCCGGTCGCGGCGGCCAGGAAGCGCCGCGTGACGTCCCGCTGCCGCGTCCGGTCCGCCGTGAAGCGCGGCCGCCGGGCCTGTACGTGCTCCCGCGCCCGATGCGCGACCTGGCGCACCGCCGCCTCGGAACGCTCCACCGCCTCGGCGATCTCGGCGTGGCTGAATCCGAAGACCTCCTTGAGCACGAACACCGCGCGTTCGAGCGGGCTCAGGGTCTCCAGGACCACCAGCATCGCCGTCGAGACAGAATCGGCGCCCGCGACGTCGTCGGCGGTGTCGGCGCTGGTCAGGATCGGCTCCGGCAACCACGGCCCCACGTACGTCTCGCGCTGGTACTGAGTGGACCGCAGCCGCTGCAGGGCCACGTTCGACACGATCCGCGCCAGGTACGCCTTCGGATCGGCCACCTGCGAACGGTCGTCGGCCGACCACCTGATCCAGGCGTCCTGGACCGCGTCCTCGGCGTCGGCCGCCGAGCCGAGCACGCGGTAGGCCACCGAGAACAGCAGCTTGCGATGCTCGTCGAAGACCTGCTGGTCCTGCTCCGGGTACGCGCGGCTCATCGCGCGGCGCCGATCCGGGTGAACCGGCCGCCACGCGGCCAGAGCGCGCCGGAGACCGGCATCTTCTTCATGCGGAGGTACGTCGGCCAGGGTGCTGCGGTCACCGTCTCCTTATACCGTGCGGCCGTGCGACCGGTGAGATACACCCTGCGCGGGCTGTCGTCGGGGTGGGTGAACTGCACGACCCCGTCGTTGCGGCCGAGGCTCACCGGGGTGTGGTAGTAGCCGAAGCGGAACGGCTTGAGCCGCCGGCCGTCCAGGGCGCGCAGGATCGACACCGCGGCGTGCACGCCGGTCGGCATGCCGCTCTGGCAGGTGCCGTGCATGACGCCGTAGCCCTGGCGGATCGCGGCGGCGTCGCCGAGCGCGTACACGTCCGGGTGCGAGACCGAGCGCAGGAAGGCGTCGGTGACGATCCGGCCGCGGTCGTCCACGGTGAGCCCGGCGGCCGCCGCCAGCGGCGAGACCCGCGTGCCGCTCGTCCACAGGACGACGTCGGCGGCGACGCTCTCCGCGTCCGGCCCGCACACCACCTCGACCGACCCGGGCAGCACCTTCGTGACCTCGACGCCGCTGCGCACCCGGACGCCCAGCCGGGCCAGCGCCTTGCGCACGTACTCCCGCGGCCCGGCTGCCATGGCCGCGCCGGGCTCCTGCCTGCCGAGCAGCACGACGTCCAGCTCGGGGTGGCGCTCGGCGATCTCAGCGGCCGACTCGACGCCGGTCAGCCCACTGCCGCAGACGGCCACCGCGCCACGTCCCAGGCGGCCAAGCTGGTCCAGCCGGACGGCCAGCGCCTCGGCGTCCTGCACGCTGTCCAGCGTGTAGGCGTGCTCCTCCACCCCCGGGACCGTCGCCGTGTCGGCCACGCTGCCCAGCCCGTACACGAGGGTGTCGTAGTGCAGGACCTGGTTGTCGTCGATCCGCACGCTCCTGGCCCGCACGTCCACGGCGGTCACCCAGCCGCGCACGAACCGGGCCCCGGTGCCCTCCAGCAGCTCAGGGATGCGCATCTCGGCGACCTGCTGCCCGCTCGCCACGACGTGCATCCGCAACCGCTCGGTGAACCGCTCCTGCGGATTGACCAGGGTCACCCGGACGTCCGTCCGGCCCTTGGTCCGCGCCGCGAGCTGGATCGCCGCCGCCATCCCCGCGTACCCCGCCCCCAGCACCAGGACGTGGTGCGGAGCCTTGCCGTTCTCGCGCTGTGTGGTCATCGCCGTGCCCTTTCCTACGGTGCGTCTGACCACGTGATGCAAGACCCCGCCCCATCCGTGACACGACGCCCCTGTGATCCGCGCCACACACCAAGAACCAAGCCGGTCCCGGCGGCATCCAACTGTTCATGATCGGCGTGACGCTCTCCCTGCTGCTGGCCCTGTCTCCGGCGGCCGTGACCGAGATTCCGAAGAACTTCCTGTTCACCGAGCGCGAGGCGCGCGTGCCGCTGAGCCCGGACGACGCCGCCGAGCAGGGATACAAGATCAGCGACAGGCTCACCGCGCCCTTCGAGCTGAACCCGTGCGGGCATCGGCGTGCCGTCGACCGTGGCCGGACGGCCGCCCGCACGATCAGCCACTGGACCACCGGGCCCAGCGAGTCGGCCGAGCAGCTCGTCCTCTACAGGAGCCCCCGGGCCGCCCACGCCGCGCTCACGGGCCTGCGCGCCGAGGCCGCGCGGTGCGCGCACAAGGGCGACCCGTCGGCGCCCACGCTCAAGATCCAGTGGCGGACGACCAAGGTGAAGGCGGGGGACGAGGCCATGGGCATGGGCTACCGGACCCGGCAGGACGGCAACGTGGACCAGACGGTCACGGGGGTCGTCGCGCGCCGGGGCAGCGCACTGATCATCTACCGGACCGACGAGGGCGACTACGACCCCGGCCGGCTCACCAAGAACGCCAGGAAGATGGCCGTCAAGGTCTGCGGCCTGCCCGGCGTCTGCTAGCCCGTCCGGCGCGAGGCCAACCGGTCCAGCAGGACGGGGACGACCGTGAGCGCGGCCAGCCCCGCGCCGATCCACGGGACGGCGGCGACCCCCGCCCCCGCGTCCAGCACGACGGCGGCCGGCACCGGCACCAGGCTGATGCCCAGCTGGAAGGCCGAGACCGTGGTGGCCCCGGCGAGCGCCGGCGCCCCCGACGCGATGGCGAACACCCGCCCGTAGACGGCCGGGTTCAGCACGAACCCGGCGACGCCGAGCAGCAGCACCAGCGGCACGACGGCCGCGACGTGCCGCCCGAGCACGGCCAGCAGCACGGAGCAGGCCGCGATCCCGAGCGCCCCCGCCAGGAGCGCGTGGGTGGGCAGCCGGTCGGCGATGCGGCCCCCGACCGACAGCCCGGCGAAGGCCCCCACGCCGAACAGCGCCAGGATCACCGGCACCCAGACCCCGGGCACGCCCGTGACCTGCGTCAGGAACGCCGCCAGGTAGTTGTAGGAGATCATGTAGGCCGCGGTGCTCAGCAGGGTGACGGCGTACACGATCCACAGCTGCGGCCGGCGCATCGTGCGGAGCTCGCCGCGGACGCTCGCCTGCCCGTGCCCGCCGGTGGCGGGCAGCGCCACGAGCGTCAGGACGGCGCCGGCGACGGTGAGCGCGGTCACGGCCCAGAACCCGCCGCGCCACCCGGTGAAGTAGCTGATCATCGCCCCGGCCGGCCCGCCAGCGATCATCGCCAGGCTCAGCCCGCTGACGACCACCCCGGACGCGCGGGCGGTGCGGTCCGCCGGGACCAGCCCGATCGCGGTGACCGCCGCCACCGCCCAGAACCCCGCGTACGCCAGACCGGAGAGAAAGCGCGTGACCAGCAGCACCGGATGGCTGTCGGTGAGGATGCCGATCGCCACGCAGGCGGCGAAGGCCGCCTGGGCGACCACCAGCGTCGTCCGGCGCGGCCAGCGGAGGGTCATGATGGCCAGCGGCGGCCCGCCGATCACGACCCCCGCCGCGAACGCCGAGATCAGCCCGCCGGCCGAGGCCAGCGTGATCCGCAGGTCCGCGGCGACCGCCGGCAGCACCCCGGCGAGCAGGAACTCCGCGCTGCCCATCGAGAACAGGCTGAAGGACAGCAGGTAGACCCCCAGCGGTAACCTGCCGCGGGCGACCGCCGCCCGTCCGGTGGCCGTGGCGCTCATCGGTCCGCCCCCGCCGCGCGCAGGGCCGAGGCAAGGTACTGGTCGGCTGCCAGGCTCTCCACGATCGGGGTGACCATTTTGCACGGACGGCACCAGGCCGCCCAGAACTGGATCAGAACCGGACGTTCCACCTCCAGGACGCGTTCGGTGAAGTTCGGCTCGGTGACGCTGCGCACCGAGCCGGGAACATGCGCGGGCATGACGAAGTCTCCTTGCGTGCGGGGGGGCTAACGAGCCAGGACGGACGTCGCGCGGCGCCGCTCGACGGCGTCCCGCACCTCTTCGTCCACCAGGTCGGCGTTGACGGCGGACGCGGCGGCCGACCCCGTTCCCGCCGCCGTGACGACCTGCGCGCGCGGGTCGACGACGTTGCCCGCCGCCCAGACCCCGGGCACGCTGGTCCGTCCCGTCCGGTCGGTGACGACCCAGCCGGCGTCGTCCTTGTCGCAGCCCAGACGGGTGAGCACCTGGTCCTGCGGCACCATGCGCGGGAACAGGAACACGGCGGCGCGCGGCAGCACCCGCCCGTCGGTGAGCTCGACGCCGCGCAGCCGTCCGTCCTCGACGACGAGGTGGTCGATCGGGCCCTCGACGATGCGCACGCCGCGGGCCTCCAGCCGGTCGCGGTCCTGCGGCGTCAGGTCGAGGGTGTGGGTGAGGAGGACGACGTCGTCGCTCCACTGGCGCAGCAGCAGGGCCTGGTGGACCGCCCCCGGATGCGTGCCGAGCACCCCCAGCGGCTGGTCGCCGACCTCGTGGCCGTGGCAGTAGGGGCAGTGCAGGACGTCCTTGCCCCACCGCTCCCGCACGCCGGGGATGGCGGGCAGCTCGTCGTACAGGCCGGTGGCGACCAGCAGGCGGCGGGCGCCGAGCACCGGACCGCCCTCCAGCCGCACCGCGAAGCCCGGTTCGACCTCCTCCACGCGCCCCCAGAGGAGCCGCACGCCGTACCGGTCGATCTCGGCCCGGCCGAGCTCCAGCAGGGTCGCGGGCGGCAGGCCGTCGCGGGACAGGAAGCCGTGCATGTGCGCGGCCGGGGCGTTGCGCGGCGCGCCCGCGTCGACCACCGCCACCTTGCGCCGCGCGCGGCCGAGGAGCAGGGCCGCGCTCAGTCCGGCCGCCCCCGCGCCGACCACCACCACGTCGTATTCGGTGTCCTTGCTGTTCGTCGCCGTCGTCATGGCGATCACCTCCGGCCCCGATGCTGCGATCCGGCACGCAGGAACGACAACTTCTGTTGCCATTTCTGGGAAATCGGAGGTGGAATGGGCCCCATGGAGCAGCAATCCCGGATCGACGCCACGCTGGCCCAGGTCGGCGCCCGGCTCAGGCATCTCCGCACCCAGCGCGGCGTGACCCTGTCGGCCCTGGCCGAGGCCACCGGCATCTCCAAGAGCACGCTCTCGCGGCTGGAGGCGGGGCAGCGCCGGCCCAGCCTGGAGCTGCTGCTGCCGATCGCGGAGGCGCACCAGGTGCCGCTGGACGAGCTGGTCGGCGCGCCGGAGGTCGGCGACCCGCGCGTCCGGCTCAAGCCGGTGGTCCGCAACGGCCGGACCGTGCTGCCCCTGACCACCCAGCCCGGCCCGCTGCAGGCGTGGAAGTCAGTCATCCCCGCCGACCAGAACCAGCCGCAGCCCGTCACGCACGAGGGATATGAGTGGATGTACGTGCTCTCGGGACGCGTCCGCCTGATCGTGGGCGACCACGACCTGGTCATGGGGCCCGGCGAGGCCGCCGAGTTCGACACCCATCTGCCCCACTGGTTCGGCCCGGCGGGCGATCATCCGGTGGAGGTGCTCAACCTGTTCGGACGGCAGGGCGAACGCATGCACATGCGCGCCCGGCCCCGCCCCCGGCAGCCGTCCTAGAGGTGTCCGGTCACTGGCTGGTGCAGCGGGTGGGCCGCACCACGATGACCACCCTGCGCTCGGCGTCGCCGACCGGCCGCGCGTAGTCGAGGCCGTACCGCCTGGCCAGCACGTCGAAGAAGTCGCCCTGGGGGTCGGGTTCGACCCGCTCGACCGTGCCCCGCACCTCCAGGTAGCGGTACGGCTGCTCGGGATCGTTGACCGAGATCGCCACGTGCGGGCGGGCGCTCGCGTTGCGCCCCTTCTGCCGGTCGTACGTGGTGGTGAAGCGCAGGAACTCGCCGTCCCAGATGGTCCACACGGGCGTCACCTGCGGGGTGCCGTCGGGCATCAACGTCGCCAGATGGACGTACAGGGGACGGGTCAGCAGGTCGAGATGGCTCTCCGGAATCACAGACATGCGTGGAACACTATCAAAGCTTTTATGCTCATAAGAGCTTTGAGTGCCTGCCGACTTGTAGGCTCCAGGCATGGACATGCCCCCGGAGGAGCGGCTCGGCCTCGACGTCAAGCGCGCCGAGCAGCGACTCATGGCGGCCAAGCACGCCGCGGTCAAGACCGCCGGACTGACCGTGCCCCAGTACGCCGCCCTGCTCGCCCTCCACGCCAACCCGGGCATCTCCGCCGCCGCCCTGGCCAGGGAGTGCCTGGTCACGCCGCAGGCCATGAACGTCGTACTGAAGAACCTGCTCGAACACGGCCTGATCGAGCGTTCCCCCCATCAGTGGCACCGCACCATGCTGGAAACCCACCTCACGGACGCCGGCCGCGAGGCGCTGCGGGTGGCGGACCAGGCAGCCGTGATCATCGAACGCCGCATCTCCGCCGCCTTCACCCCCGAGGAACGCACCACCCTCCGCACCCTCCTCACCCGCTTCACCGACGCGATCTGACCGGCCGCCAAGCCGCTCATCCAGCCGGGGATCCATGGCGCCGGTCCGCGACGGCCCTGCCAAGGATCAGATCCGCCATCCGCAGCAACCGATCCACATACGTCCTCGCCTCCCGGCCACGCGCTCGGTCACCGCTCTACGCGAAGGCTTACCTGTAAGCCCAGCTCGCGGAACCCGAGAGCCCGGGCCACCCGCCGCGACGCCTCCGGACGCGCTCGCCACTGCGGCAGCAACCCCGCACCGAGCGCGTCGGCCACCGCCGCCGACGCCACCGCCCGAGCCAGCCCCCTCCCCCGAAACCCCTCGGCAGTCAGTACGGACACATGCGCCGCCATATCCGACCACGTCCGATATCCGGCAGCGGCGACCACCTCACCGCCCTCCGCCCGAACCACCCAGACCGCCGAACCGACCTCCGCCAGCCCGCTCTCGTCGGCATCCTGCTCGCTCACCGCCGCCAGCAGCCCGCCGACGTCCCGATCCCCCACCGCCAGCCGTTCGACCTCTGCCCCGGCATGGCAGGGAACGAACTCCTCGGCATCGACGTACGCGAGCGTCGCCGGCCCCAAGACCTCCCGCACCTCCAGCCGCTCGAACAGCCCCTCAGACAGCCCGTCGGACAGGCGCTCGGAAAGCTGCGGAAGATCGACGCCGTCCCTACCGAGACCGCCGCGCAGGGCCCGGCGCAACGGCTCGACCAACCCGGCATCAGGCACCGTGACCAGCGCCCCGCCGTCCAGCACGACAATCCCCGTCCAACCCGGCGGACACAACCCCGACCCGGCGGCGACCACCACCGCAACCTCGCCACGCCCGGGAAACACGCCAGGCACCCCAGCCAACCCGGCCCACAACCGCCCCGCCGACTCCCGCACCACACTCCATGATCGGCTGTGCGAGCAGCCGACGTCCACGGAGTTACGACTCCACCACGCGGGATGGTCGATGCCCAGAAGTGAGAGCTGCGATACCGAGGTGCGGTCGCGAAGGCGCCCAGCTTTCTCATCGAGCATGAACGCCCTCCTGAACCGCACCATCGCCACGGCTAGGGCTTGGCACCAACCATCTAGTTGCTCTCTGGCCGCTGCCGAGTGCCGGGGCGGCGCAGGAGGCTGCAACGCGGCAGGCCACACTGCGGAACGGCGTCATGGGCGTTGATGTGGTGCCGCAGCCCGGTGATCTCGTCCACCAGGGCCTCGTAGTCTTGTCTCAGCTCAGCCTGGAAGGTGGCGAGTTCGGTCATCATCAGAACGATGCTGATCATGGTGAGGTCTTCCGCGGTGCGGGTGCTCGTCTCGAGCGCCTTGACGCGTAGCATCACCTCGAGGATCTCCGCCTCTAGGTTCACGGCTCCTGCCTGTTCCACGCAGGGAAGAAGATGCCGCACCGGTGGTCCGGCGCGTGCTCTGACGGGAGCACAGTGACAGATGGAAGGCAAAGAAGCCGAGCCCCGGTCCGACACGAGGTGTGGTTCTTTCTCCCACCACCACGCGTCTTTCCTCCCGGGGATGCGGTTTCTCACCAGCTCCTCGACCACAAACACCGCCGAACAGCCGGAAAGCGGGATAAGCAAACAGGCACAAGGATCTACAGCCGGCTCGCGCCCGTCACCGACGCTCACCGCCCGGGCCACGCCCCGCACGTCTCAGGCCCGTCCCGGCCAGAGGCCCTCAACCTCGCCGAGCCCCTTCGGGCCAGATCACCCGGACGGACATCCCCCGCCGCCGGGCCTCGGCCACCACGTCAGCCGTGCCGCCATGCCCTCGGGCCGGCTGCCCGTCCCAGACGGCGACCAACACATCGGCGTCATCCAGCATCCGCTCACTGGCCGCCATGTGCGACTCCGCGGTGGACTCCACGAACTCCAGCCTGTGAGCCCGCCGTGCCCGGCCCAGCAGCTCGTCGTACGCAGCACGGCACTCGCCCGGCAGCCCGTCCCGATACCGCTCGGCCGGGATCACGACCTCCAGCGCACCGCCGAGATCGAGCACCGCGCGAGCGAAGATCTGATCGGCCCCGTCCGCCAGGCAGGACAACCCACTGAGGCCGGGAAGATACTCCGCAAGAGCCTCACGTATCGCCCGATCGACCAGGGCAGCGGTCTCTCCCGCCAAACCCCTGTGCCCGGACACAGCGACGCGCACCGTGATCAGGACACCATCCAGATGTTCGCGCACCGGCACCCAGTTCCCCCTTACAGGTGGAACCAGTGAATCCGCCGACAAGTCGTACAGACGAAGCAGGTCGCGTCCCGGTTGGCCCAGTCCAGGCCCATGAAACTCATTCCGGTCGTCTGCAGCTTCCACTGACGGGCCTCGAAGATCTCACTCTGGCACGTGTCGCACCTGAGGTTCTGCCCGTGCGGGAGCCTTACGGTGTTGGCCTCATCCATGTTCACGATGCTATGCGAAATGATCCGCCAGGAACGCGACACTTTCCAAGACGGAGCCTTTGTCTTTCGACTCCCCCGCATTTCGGCTTGCCCCGGTCGGCCAGGTGAGGCGCACCGGCCGACCGAGATTGTCGGCGCCGGACTCTATGCTTCGTGCCCATGTCGGGCGCGACCTTCCTGGCAGGATGGCTCATGGATTGGGACGACGAAAAGGCAAAAGTTCTTTCCCCGTTGCTTTCCTGTACCGTCTGCGGTATCACGACCGTGGAAATGACTGAAAAGCGCTGCTCATATGGCCTGCGGCACCCCCGATCCGGCCGTACTGAAAACACGAGCACCCCTTCCAGCACTCGCTGAAAGCTGACTCGAATCGAGGAGGAGTTGAAGGACCATGGGTGACTACTTCGAACGGATCGTCGATGTCGAGGTGACCGGCCAAGAGGCTGAGTCGCTCGCAAAGCGGGTGGTCGACTGGATGGTCACCGAGGGACTGATCACACACGAAAGGTCCAGCGACGGCATGTACAGCCTGCAAGTGGACGACGGATACACAGCCGGCCCCAGCTGGAAACGAGCAGTGGCTGACTCCTCGGACCCGTCGTGGATACCGGGCCCGGTTGCGGTCATCGTCGGACGGGATTCCCACGTCGGGGGCCAGGGAATGAGCGAGGCGGACTCGGCGACCTGCCCACGATGTGACGCGACCACCGTGATCATCGACTACCCGAACGCGTGGGAGGCGGACCAGGCGGCTTGGCAGCCGTTCAGTGACGGCATCGACACCTGGAAGGAGACTGGCGAAGGGAGTGTCACCTGCCCCTCATGCAGGGCCTCCGTCCCGGTCACCGAGTGGCAGTTCGGTTCCGGTTTCGACCTCGGGGCACTCGCATTCGACTTCTGGGGCTGGCCACCTCTCAGCGTCAGCTTCCACAAGGAGTTGAGCCAGCAACTGGGACACCGCATAGAGGTACAGTCAGGCAAGTTCTAGCGATCAACCGGGCGACGACCACCCTCACAAGTAGCCGCTGATACCGCCCGCGTCCTGACACGCCCTGTCTTCGCCTAGCCAGATGTCACAGGCCACGCCCGTGGCGCGGATGCCGCAGTGGCCGTTGGGGACTGCCTCTGTACCGCTGGTGCTTGTGGTTGCTGTTCACTTCGCGCTACAGAACCAGCCCGAAGAGGCGTCATCCAGCTCGCAGGGCAGCGACAGCCTCAACGAGGCCGGCCGCCTCCAAAGCGTCGAGCACGTCCTCGACCGTCTCAGGGGGGCTGGTCCGTGAGTCCGCAATCTGCTGCACACACGCCCAGACGACTCTTCCGTCCAAGTCGATTTGGTCGAGAACGAAGTCGTCGGGCGACATCGCCTCGATATCCCACGGATCCAAGTAGTCGGCAGGGAAGTCCTTGAGATTCGACGTGACGATGGCCTTCGCACCCACCTTGATCGCTGCGGCCAGTACATGTCGATCGTCAGCGTCGGGAAGCTTCAGCCCTTCGATCAGTGGCTCATGCCCCTCGACGAGGCAGTCGCGGACAGCGGAGTTCATCAGCCGGCGGAGCTTGTCGAGCTTTTCCACAGGAATGTCGGGGCGGTTGGCGGCGAGGTTGCGTTGCATCTCGTCGAGGATGCTGTTGGTCCACCTGGCTTGCACCCGTGCCGTCATGGCGAGGCGGATGAGCAGGTCACGCAGGGTGTTGCCGTACAACACGTTTGCGTCGTAGATCACCACGAATGTCATGGCTCAGATGCCCAACTCTTGCCCCAGCGCAGCGAGTTCGTCGGCCACGGCCCGGCGCTTGGCGTCATCGCGACGCCTGTACTCCTGGAGGTCCTCGTACTTGATTCGACGGTGCTTGCCAATCAACCGGAACGGAATCTCTCCCGTCTCCAGAAGCTTGATGACGTACGGGCGTGAGACGTTCAGCATGTCCGCCGCTTGCTGTGTCGTCAGCTCAGCATGGGACGGAATCACCGTGACTCCGCGCCCCTCAGCTGCTTGGGCAAGGATGAAGGCAAGCAGAGTCACTGCTTCACGAGGCAGGATCAAAGGGTCCTCGCCCCCGTGCTCACCGACGACCTGCACGGTCGGCTGCTCGGGATACCGCATGAGGTAATCCTTGATCCTGCGGACCGCGCGAGCGGCCACCTCGGCATCGATGCTTCCCGGCTGAACTCGCTTTGCCTGCACGTCAGTCATGACGTCACCCCCTCTTCGCAGTATCCGCAACAAACGAAATAAACGCAAGCACGGTCGCTAGCGGCTAGCGGAAGCACACGGCCGAAGACGTCCAAGCTCAGCGGCCTCTCCAACGTCCGTTGCGATGAGACCTTGTTCCACCTGGGCAGGTCGAACTTGACTGGGATGGCGCCGACCTGCCCCCCTGCACACCTTCACGCTGCACCTGGCCTTCCACGCACCACGAGCAGTAGTCACCGTACGCGCGGAGTAGAGCAGAGAACCGCCACCAGGGGCTACCTCTACGAACTCCTGCCCTCTCTACCTTCACAGGCAACCGTGATGGTGATCAGTCCAGGCTGAACAGGTGCACGGCCTAATGGGCCTCGGACCGGTACTCAGCCCATCTGTCAACCGCCTCTTGAAGGTCAAGAGCGGCGACGTCCTCACGCGCCATCCCGGCCGTGAGAGTCAACCGGTCCGCGAGCCAATCGGGAACCGGTTCTCTGGCGGGTGCCTTCTCCACCCGAATGTGGTCGGCCAGCTCCGGTGATTCTCGAAGACCTCCAAGCGGCATTTCCCGGTTGGTGCGTCTGTGCAAACAGACCCGTCCCACGTCCGTTGCGGGGCGACGTTGGATGAACTGGCTGCGAATCTGCAGGCGGGTAGATCGACGGCAACCCGACCCGTGGCCCAGGGCCTCCAGGCACGAGCACCTGGAAGCGGGGCGGCAGAAATTTGAAGCTCATCGGCGGGGCCGCCGGCCCGCGTGCGGCGGCGGGCACGAACGGCCCCCAGGCCGCACGCGCAAGCCCGCCAGACCGCTGAGCGGGCCGGCGGCCCCGTGGCGAGCGCAGCGAGCCCTTGACCATGTAGAGAGGATTGTCGCCGCGACTACTCAGCGTGGTTAGAACTTCTCCGAGCATCGTCGATGATCAGATTGCCGATCCGGACCAACCGAGCGACGAACATTCGGCCTTCGCGGCGACGAAGACGCGGAAGGAGCGCCCGCAGATCACGGGCGCACTCCCTCACGACTCGCAGCTGATCAGCATCCAGCGCACCCCTCCGGCTGCCGACATAGCTGGTCAGAGGGCCCGCCATGCAGAATTCGAGATAGGCAACCGGCTGATCGTAGATGTCCACACCGCGCAGGTCGTCAGGGAACGGCAGGCTCGAGTGCTCCGCCCAGAGCACACAGACCTCGTCGAAGACCGCCTTGTTCACTCGCCAGCAGGCGCGATGCCCACCGGGCAGGACACGCCGGTGCCGCCGATGCCGCAGTAGCCGTTGGGCACTTTGTACAGGTACTGCTGGTGATAGTCCTCGGCGTAGTAGAAAGGCTTGGCTGGGGCTATTTCGGTGGTTATGGTGCCGTAGCCGGCCTGGGTGAGGACCTGCTGGTAGGCGGCGCGGGACGTCTCGGCCGCCTTCTCCTGCTCCGGCGAGTGGTAGTAGATCGCCGACCGGTACTGGGTGCCGGTGTCGTTGCCCTGCCGCATGCCCTGGGTCGGGTCGTGGTTCTCCCAGAAGACCTTCAGCAGCTCCTCGTACGACACCTGGGCCGGGTCGAACACCACCCGGACGGCCTCGGTGTGCCCGGTGAGGCCGCTGCAGACCTCCTCGTACGTCGGGTTGGGCGTGTAGCCGCCCTGGTAGCCCACGGCGGTCGTCACCACCCCCGGCGTCTGCCAGAACTTGCGCTCGGCCCCCCAGAAGCAGCCCAGCCCGAAGTCGGCCACCTCCAGGCCCGAAGGGTACGGCGGGGCGAGCGGGGCGTCGAGAACCGCGTGCCGCACGGGCACGGGCATCGCCTCCGAGCGGCCCGGCAGAGCGTCCTCGGGACGGACCATCGATGTCTTGTTGCCGCCGAACAGCCAGCCCATCGTGCCACCTCCATCAGGTGTCTCCACCCTACGCAAGCGCCGCGGGCGGCGGTGTGGCGTGGGTGGCGGGATTGCGCCTACACAACGCCCGAACAGTTAAGGGTGCCTAAACATTCCCGTATAGTGACACACATTTGTATTTAAGCTGGTAAGGCCCGAAAATGGGTTACATGCCTGACCTTCGGCGCGGTGTACTGTTCGGGATCGCCGCCTACACCATGTGGGGGCTGTTCCCCCTGTACTGGCCGCTGCTCAAACCGTCCGGAGCCGTGGAGATCCTGGCTCATCGGATGGTCTGGTCCCTGGTCGCCGTCGCCGTCGTGCTGGCCGTGCGCCGGCACTGGAGCTGGTTCAGGGAGCTGGCCCGGCAGCCACGCAAGCTCGTCCTGCTGACGATCGCCGCCCTCGTCATCACCGTCAACTGGGGCACCTACATCTACGCGGTCAACACCGGCCACGTGGTCGAGAGCGCCCTCGGGTACTTCATCAACCCGCTGGTCAGCGTGCTGTTCGGCGTGCTGGTGCTGCGGGAGCGGCTGCGTCCGCTGCAGTGGACGGCGGTCGGGTTCGCGGCGCTGGCGGTGGTGGTGCTGACCCTGGACTACGGCAGGCTGCCCTGGATCGCGCTCACGCTCGCCGTCAGCTTCGGCGTGTACGGGCTGGCCAAGAAGCAGGCGAACGTGGCCGCCACCGAGAGCCTGGCCGTCGAGACGCTGGTGCTGCTGCTGCCGGCGCTCGGATACCTGATCTATCTGGAGTTCGCGGGGCAGGCCACGTTCGGACAGGAAGGCGTCGGGCATGCGCTGCTGCTGGTGGGGGCCGGGATCATCACGGCCGTGCCGCTGATCTGCTTCGGCGCCGCGGCGATCCGGGTGCCGCTCAGCACCGTCGGGGTGCTGCAGTACATCGCGCCGATCCTGCAGTTCGTGGTGGGGGTGACGATCGCCGGCGAGGTCATGCCGCCCAGCCGGTGGATCGGGTTCTCGATCGTGTGGCTGGCCCTGGCCATCTTCACCTACGACAGCCTCCGGGCGGCACGGACGGCCGCCCGGGTCAGGCGGTCAGCCCGAACGCTCGACCACGTAGTCGCAGAGAGCTAGGAAGGCCGCCCTGGCCGGGATGTCGGGCAGGGCGGAGAGGTCGACGCGGGCCCGGTCGACCCAGGCGGTCAGCTCGGCGCGGGCCCGCTCCATGGCCGGGTGGGCCCGCAGCAGGGTGAGCGCCTCCTCCACGTGCTCCTCCGGCACCGGGCCGGACAGCAGCTCGGTCAGGCGCGACTGCTCGCCGCTGGTGAGCGCGTAGAGGACCGGCAGGGTACGGACGCCCTCACGCAGGTCTGTGCCGGGGGTCTTGCCCGACTGGGCGCCCGAGGAGGCCACGTCGAGCAGGTCGTCGCCGAGCTGCCAGGCCACGCCGACGGCCTCGCAGGCGCGGCTCAGCCGCTCTTCGACGTCGGCGGGGGCACCGGACAGCAGCGCGCCGAAGCGGCCGGAGGCCGCGATGAGGGAGCCCGTCTTGTCGGCCAGGACGCTCAGGTAGTGACCGACGGGGTCCTCGCCGTCGCGCGGGCCGACCGTCTCGCGGATCTGCCCCTGGACGAGGCGGGAGAACGTCTGGGCCTGGATGCGGATCAGCTCGGGGCCGAGGTCGGCCAGGAGGTCCGAGGCCTGGGCGAACAGGTAGTCGCCGGTGAGGATCGCCACGGTGTTGTCCCACCGGGCGTTGGCCGAGGGCGAACCCCGGCGCACCGGGGCCTCGTCCATGACGTCGTCGTGGTAGAGCGAGCCCAGGTGGGTCAGTTCGATGACCACCGCGCCGGGCACGACACCCGGCGCGGACGGGTCGCCGAACTGGGCCGCGAGCAGCACCATCAGCGTACGGAACCGCTTGCCGCCCGCCTCGATGAGGTGCTTGGACGCCTCCGTGACGAAGGCGTCCTCGCTCTCCACCGACGAGCGCAGGAGCTTCTCGACCGCGGCCAATCCGGTGGCCACGTCCTGCGCCAACCGTTCGTCCTCAATGGGAAGGTCAACCACGGGCGGCGCAGACATACGAGATCCCCTTATCTAATGAACAGAGCCGAAGCGGCGTCGTTGGCGACACCGAGGAGGGTCTCCGGGTAGAGGCCCACTCCTACGGTAACCAGCAGGGAAACGGCGATGACGGCCACGGTCCCCATACTGGGCACCGCGATCGCCGGGCCGTCGGCCGCGGGCTCGCTGAAGAACATCAGCACGATCACCCGGACGTAGAAGAACGCGGCGATGGCCGAGGCCACCACGCCCACCACGACCAGGCCGGCCATCCAGCCGCCCATCGAGTCGCCGGGCTGCGTGCCGCTGTTCAGCGCGGCCGCGAACACGGCGTACTTGCCGAAGAAGCCGCTGGTCAGCGGGATTCCGGCGAAGGCGAGCAGGAAGAAGGCGAACACCCCGGCGAGCATCGGCGAACGCTTGCCGAGCCCGGCCCAGCGCGACAGGTGTCCCGCCTCGCCGCCCGGGTCGCGCACCAGCGTGACCACCGCGAACGCGCCGACCGTGGTGATGCCGTAGACCGCCAGGTAGAACAGGATCGACTTGAGCGACTGGGCGTTCTGCCCGGCCGAGCCGAACGTCGCCATCACGCCGACGAGCAGGAAGCCCGCGTGCGCGATGGAGGAGTAGGCCAGCATGCGCTTGATGTCGGTCTGCGTGATCGCCAGGATCGAGCCGACGATCATCGTCAGGGCCGCGACGGCCCAGATGACCGGCCGCCAGTTCCAGTCCAGGTTGCCCAGACCGACCCAGAACACCCGCAGCAGGGCGCCGACGGCAGCGACGAGCGTGCCGGAGGCCATGAGCGCGGTGATGGGGGTCGGGGCGCCCTGGTAGACGTCGGGCTTCCACGCCTGGAAGGGCGCGGCGCCGATCTTGAACAGCAGGCCGACGCCGAGCAGCGCGAGCCCGGCCATGAGCAGCGGGTCGAGCAGCGCGCCCTTGGCCAGGGCGGCGTTGATCCCGGGCAGCGAGACGGTGCCCGCGTAGCCGTAGATCATGGCGGTGCCGTACAGGAAGAACGCCGAGGAGAACGCGCCGAGCAGGAAGTACTTCATCGACGCCTCCTGCGACAGCAGGCGGCGCCGGCGGGCCAGGCCGCACAGCAGGTACAGCGGCAGCGACATGACCTCAAGGGCCACGAACATCGTCAGCAGGTCGTGCGAGGCCGGGAAGAGCAGCATGCCGCCGACCGCGAACAGCACCAGCGGGTAGACCTCGGTCTGCCCGGCGCCGTTGTCGGCCGCCTCGGCCTCCTCCTCGTCCGCGCTGCCCGGCACGGCCGCCGCCGAGGCCACGAAGTGGCCCTCGTCGTTGATCAGCAGCACTGACACGAACGACAGGACGATGATCACGCCCCAGATGAACAGCGCGGGACCGTCCACCGCGACCGCGCCCATGGCGGCGGCCTGGGTGGGCACGCCGCGCACGACCTGCAGGATGACCAGCGCGAACGCCCCGATCAGGCTGAGCAGCGTGAGCGGGACGTGGATGGACTTGCGCAGGTAGCGGGGCGCGAACGCCTCGACGAGCACGCCGATGCAGGCAGCGCCGAAGATGATCAGCAACGGCGCCAGCGTGCCGTACTCGATCGTCGGCGCTGGGATGACGTCGTTCACTGACCTGTCCCCTTCTCAGCGATGGTGGCAGTGGGTACGTGCACGTTGGTCAGCGTCTGCTGCACGGACGGGTTGATCACGTCGAGCAGCGGCTTGGGGAAGAAGCCGAACCCGATGATCAGCGCGACCAGCGGCGCCAGCACCCAGATCTCCCGGGCGTTGAGGTCCTTGAACGCCTTGACCGGCTCGGCGGTCGGGCCGTTCAGCGTGCGCTGGACCATCCACAGGATGTAGACGGCGGCCAGGATGACGGCCACCGCGGAGATGATCGCGGCCACCGTCAGCGCGCCGGAGCCGTGCGCCTCGCTGGAGTACGTGCCGATCATCACCATGAACTCGCTGACGAAGGACGACAGTCCGGGCAGCGAGAGACCGGCCAGACCGGCGACCAGGAAGAAGCCGGCGAGCACCGGGGCGACCTTCTGGACGCCGCCGTAGTCGGCGATGAACGGCGAGCCGCGCCGCGCGATGAGGAACCCGGCGGCGAGGAACAGCGCGCCCGTGGCGAAGCCGTGGTTGACCATGTAGAGGGCCGCGCCGGACTGGGCGACCGACGACATGGCGAAGACGCCGAGCACGATGAAGCCGAAGTGCGAGATCGACGTGTAGGCGATGAGCCGCTTCATGTCGGTCTGGCCGATGGCCACGATCGCGCCGTAGATGATGCTGATGACCGCCAGGACGACGATCGGCATCGTGAACGCCTTGGCCGCGTCGGGGAACAGCTCCAGGCAGAAGCGGAGCATGCCGAACGTGCCGACCTTGTCGAGCACGCCCACGAGCAGCACGGCGGCGCCGGCCGGGGCCTGGGCGGCCGCGTCGGGCAGCCAGGTGTGCACCGGCCAGAGCGGCGCCTTGATGGCGAAGGCGATGAAGAAGCCGCCGAACAGCCACTTCTGCGTCGTCGGGTCCTTGATGGCCCCGACGAGCGGCTCGAACATGAACGTGCCCTTGTTCGCCAGCACGTACAGGCCGATGACCGCGACCAGCATGAGCAGGCCGCCGAAGAGCGAGTACAGCAGGAACTTGACGGCCGCGTACGACCGCTGGGCGCCGCCGTACGACCCGATCATGAAGTACATCGGGATCAGCATGGCTTCGAAGAACACGTAGAAGAGGAAGACGTCGGTCGCCGCGAAGACGCCGATCATCATCGTCTCAAGGACGAGCAGCAGCGAGAAGTACGTCTTGACCGACCGCTTGGGCGTGATCAGCGTGCCGTCCGCGGTCCGGACGCCGTCGGCGTCGTGCCAGGAGGCCAGGACGACGATCGGCACCAGCACGACCGACAGGGCGATCAGCACCAGGGCGACGCCGTCGACGCCGACCCCGAACTTCACGCCGAAGCTCGGGATCCAGTCGTACTCCGCCTTGAACTGGAAGCGCTCGCCACCGGGCTTGAACCCGGCGGCCATGACGCCCGTCAGCACCATCGTCAGCAGCGAGACCGCCAGCGTGACCTGCTTGGCCAGCTTGTCGCCGCCCTTGGGAAGCAGGGCCACCACGATGGCGCCCACAACGGGCACCGCCATGAGTATCGGGAGCCAGGGTGACATCAGATGTTCCCAACGAGGAGCAGGGCGCCGGTCAGCAGGGCGGCACCGATCAGGATGGACAGCGCGTACGTTCGCGCGAAGCCCGTCTGGAGCCTGCGCAGGCGACCCGAGCTCCCGCCGATGCCTGCCGCCAGACCGTTGACCAGCCCGTCGACGCCGCGGTTGTCGAAGAACACCGCGATGCGGGTCAGCCACTGGCCGGGACGCATGAACAGGGACTCGTTGAGGGCGTCGCCGTACAGGTCACGGCGGGCGAACGTGGTGAGGAAGGAGCCGCGCGGCTGCACCGAGGGCACCTCTGCCCGGCCGTACCTCATCCAGGCGAAGACCACGCCGACGGCGACGAGCGCGAGGGTGGCCAGACCGGGCGTGCTGGCGAACTGGAAGCTCGGGGCCTCCGCCTCGCCGCCCACGGCGGGCCGCAGGAAGTCGTACAGCCTGCCGCCCAGCACCAGGTACGCACCCAGACCGAGCGCGCCCAGCGAAAGGATCATCAGCGGCACCGTCATGACGAGCGGCGACTCGTGCGGGTGGGCGTCGTCGGCCCAGCGCTTCTGGCCGAAGAAGGTCATGAAGACCATCCGCGACATGTAGAAGCCGGTGATGCCCGCGCCGAGCACGGCCAGCCAGCCCAGGATCGGCTGGTGGTGGACCGCGGTCTCGATGATGCCGTCCTTGGTGAAGTAGCCGGACAGCAGCGGGAACCCGATGATCGCCAGGTAGCCGATGAAGAACGTGACGAACGTGATCGGCATGAACTTGCGCAGGCCGCCGTACTTCCTCATGTTCACCTCGTCGTTCATGCCGTGCATGACCGATCCGGCGCCGAGGAACATGTCGGCCTTGAAGAAGCCGTGGGTGATCAGGTGGCCGATCGCGAAGGCGTAGCCCGCGGGGCCGAGGCCCGCGCCGAGCATCATGTAGCCGATCTGCGACATCGTCGAGCCGGCCAGGCCCTTCTTGATGTCGTCCTTCGCACAACCGATGATCGCACCGGCGAGCAGCGTGGCCGCGCCGACGATGGAGACGGCCAGCGCCGCGCCGGAGCCCTCGGGGAAGAAGAACGCGCCCGAGCGGACGACCAGGTAGACGCCGGCGGTGACCATGGTCGCCGCGTGGATCAGGGCCGAGACCGGGGTCGGGCCCTCCATGGCGTCGAGGAGCCAGGACTGCAGCGGGAGCTGCGCCGACTTGCCGCACGCGCCGAGGAGCAGCAGCAGGCCGATGGCGAGCATGGTGCCGTCGGAGGCGGCGCCGGAGCCGATCTTCGCGCCGAGGTCCTTGAAGGCCAGGGTGCCGAACGACGTCCAGATGATGAACATGCCGACCAGCAGGCCGAAGTCACCGACGCGGTTGACGACGAACGCCTTCTTCGCCGCGACCGCCGCCGAGGGCTTGAACTGCCAGAACCCGATCAGCAGGTAGGACGCGAGACCCACGCCCTCCCAGCCGATGAACAGGCCCACGTAGTTGTCGGCCAGCACCAGCAGGAGCATCGCGGCGACGAACAGGTTCAGGTACGCGAAGAACCTGCGCCGGTGCTCGTCGTGCGACATATAGCCGATGGAGTAGATGTGGATCAGCGATCCGACACCCGTGATGAGCAGGGCGAAGCTGATCGACAGCGGGTCGATCAGCAGGCCCATGTCGACCATGCCGGGGATGAACTCGTACAGGTGCACCGCGCGGCGGCGCTCCTCGGGCCCGAGGCCGATCAGTTCGAAGAAGGCCAGCACCGCCACCACGAACGAGGCGAGCGACATGACCACGCCCAGCAGATGGCCCCAGCGATTGGTGAACTTGTTGAACACCAGCAGGATGAACGCCCCCACGAGCGGAAGGGCGATCATCAGCCAGGCGTTCCCGATCACACCGCCGACGTGAGGGGTGATCTGAGCGATTTCAGATTGCATCAGTCACCTCTCTTAGTACTTCAGCAGGTTGGCGTCGTCGACGGACGCGGA
The DNA here is from genome assembly GCF_040675255.1 of Nonomuraea sp. NPDC049624. Lineage (NCBI taxonomy): Bacteria > Bacillati > Actinomycetota > Actinomycetes > Streptosporangiales > Streptosporangiaceae > Nonomuraea > Nonomuraea sp. NPDC049624. Next base: position 385,792 of record NZ_JBFAOR010000001.1, read on the forward strand.
CCTGCGGGTTCGGAAGATCGTCACGATGATGGCCAGGCCGACGACGACCTCGGCCGCGGCCACCACCATCACGAAGAACGCGATGATCTGGCCCTCCAGGTTGCCGTTCTGCCTGGCGAAGGTGACGAACGCGAGGTTGCAGGCGTTGAGCATGAGCTCGACGCACATGAACACCACGATCGCGTTGCGCCTGATCAGCACGCCGAGCGCGCCGATCGCGAACAGCACACCCGACAGGATCAGGTAGTGGGTCGTCACTTGGTCACCTCGTTGGTCGTCTCCTCGGCGTCATCCTCGGCCGTGTGCCTGATGGCCTCGGCGAGCTTCGGGTCCTCGGGGAGGTGGCCGTGCTCGACGTCGTAGCGGGCGATGTAGCGGTTGACCGACGACTCCGCGACCGAGCCGTCGGGCAGCAGCGCCGGCATGTCGATGGCGTTGTTCCTGGCGTAGGTGCCGGGGCCGGGCAGCGGCGAGGGACGCTCGCCGAGGAACCGGGCGCGCGAGAGGTCCTTCTGCGTGGCCTTCTCGGTGAACTTCTCCCGGTGCGCCAGGACCATCGCGCCCAGGGCGGCGGTGATCAGCAGGGCCGAGGTGACCTCGAACGCGAAGACGTACTTGGTGAACAGCAGCAGCGCGATCGAGCGGACGTAGCCGCCCTGCGCCGTGGCCTGCGCCAGGCCCGCCTCACCGGAGAAGATCGCGTTCCCCACCGCCAGGATGATCAGGACGGCGAAGCCGAGGGCCGCGAGGGCGCCCCAGAAGCGCTGACCCCGCAGCGTCTCCACGAAGGAGTCGGAGGAGTCCACGCCCACCAGCATGAGCACGAACAGGAACAGCATCATGATGGCGCCGGTGTAGACGATGATCTGCACCGCGGCGAGGAAGGGCGCGTCCTGGACGGCGTAGAGCACCGCGAGGCAGAGCATCACGGTGCCGAGCATCAGCGCCGAGTAGACGGCCTTCCTGTTGAAGACCATGCCGAGCGCCGCGCCGACCGATACGACGGCGAGAACCCAGAATGTGATGGTCTCACCCATTGGTTCGTCCCAGCCGGTAGTAGTCCTCTTCGGTCTCGCCGAGCCGCATCGGGTGGGGCGGCTGCTCCATGCCCGGCGTCAGGTCCGCGAGGAGCATCTCCTTGGTGTAGATGAGGCTCTCGCGGCTGCTGTCGGCGAGCTCGTACTCGTTGGTCATGGTGAGCGCGCGGGTCGGGCAGGCCTCGATGCACAGGCCGCACAGGATGCACCGCAGATAGTTGATCTGGTACGTGCGCCCGTAACGCTCACCCGGCGAGTAGCGCTCCTCGTCGGTGTTGTCCGCGCCCTCGACGTAGATCGCGTCCGCCGGACACGCCCACGCGCACAGCTCACAACCGACGCACTTCTCCAGCCCGTCCGGCCAGCGGTTGAGCTGGTGACGACCGTGGAAGCGAGGAGCCGTCGGCTTCTTGACCTCCGGGTAGTTGGTCGTGACGGGCTTCTTGAACATCGTGTGGAAGGTGACCCCGAAGCCCTTGACGGGGTTCAGCCAATCAGTTAGTCCCACTGGGAATCTCCTTGTGCTGCACCCCGTGGTAGTGCGGCAGATCGAGCGGCGGCACAGGGAAGCCGCCGGCCGTCGGCTCGTCGGACAGTTGCTCGAACTCGGCCTCCACCTCGGCCTTGCGCGCCTCCTTGCGCCGCTGGTTGACGGTGTCGAACCGCATCCAGATGGCCAGCGCGCCGACCACGATGACCGCGCCGATCACGATGCCGACCGTCTTGTTGCCCTCGTTGACGACCACGTTGCGAGCCGCGGCGACGAGCAGGATCCAGGCCAGGTTCACCGGGATCAGCACCTTCCAGCCCAGGGACATGAGCTGGTCGTAGCGCACGCGCGGCAGCGAGGCACGCACCCACACGATGAAGCTGAAGGTCAGCACGAACTTGATGAAGAACCACAACACCGGCCACCAGCCCGTGTTGGCGCCGTCCCACAGGGAGATCGGCCACGGGGCCCGCCAGCCGCCCAGGAACAGGGTGACCGCGATGCCCGAGGCGGTGAAGGTGTGCAGGTACTCGCCCATCATGATGAGGGCGAACTTCAGGGACGAGGAGTACTCGGTCTGGAAGCCGCCGACCAGCTCACCCTCGCCCTCGGGGAGGTCGAACGGGATTCGGGCGGCCTCGCCGAACATGCAGATCACGTAGATCACGAACGACGGGATCAGCAGGAAGACGAACCAGCCCTGCTCGCCCTGCGCCTTGACGATCTCGGAGGTGGACAGCGTCCCGGCGAACAGGAAGATCGCCACGAACGACAGGCCCATCGCGATCTCGTACGAGACCACCTGCGCCGCCGACCGCAGACCGCCCAGCAGCGCGTACGGCGAGCGCGACGACCAGCCGGCCAGCACCACGCCGTAGACCGAGATGGCGCCCATGGCCAGCATGAACAGCACCGCCACCGGCAGGTCGACGAGCTGCAGCGGCGTCTGGACGCCGAACAGGTTGACCATCGGCGCGAACGGCACGATCGAGAAGGCCAGGAACGCCGGCACGACCATGATCACGGGGGCCAGCAGGTAGAGCACCTTGTCCACGGTCCGCGGGAAGATGTCCTCCTTCAGACCCATCTTGATGCCGTCGGCCACCGACTGCAGCAGACCGAACTTGCCGGCCCGGTTGGGGCCGTAGCGGTGCTGCATCCGCGAGATCAGCTTGCGCTCGTACCAGACGCCGAACAGGATGCCCAGCATCAGGAAGGCGAACAGCATCACGGCCTTGATGATGGTGATCCACAGCGGGTCCTTGCCGAAGTCGGCAAGGGTGGGATCGGCCGCGAGAACGTGGGTCATGATGCGCTCCCGATCGTGACGATGTCGCCGGCCAGCGCGCGCAGGTCGCGCGTGACCGAGCAGCCGCCGGAGTTCGCCGGCACCCAGACCACCCGGTCGGGCAGGTCGGCGACGCGGACCGGCAGCGTGACCGCGTTGGGGCCGGGGCCGCCGACGACGAGCTTGTCGCCGTCGATGACGCCGATCTCGGCCGCCGTGGCCGCCGACACCAGCGCCTCGGTGGCACGGGCGGTGCCGGCCAGGTACGGCTCGCCGTCCTGGAGCCTGCCCTCGTCGAGCAGCAGGTGCCAGGTCGCCAGCAGCGCCTCGCCGGCCGCCGGGGCGGCCTGGGCGCGGGTGGCGGTGCTCGGCGCGGCGACGCGGACCCCGCGCCAGGCGCCGAGGCTGGCCAGCTCACGCCGGACGGCCTTGGCGTCCGGCAGGCCGAGGTGCACGTCCATGCGGTCGGCGAGGTTGCCGATGACGGCCAGGTCGCTCTGGATGCCGGGCACGCGCAGCGGCGCCTCGAACGAGCGGCCCCTGCCCTCCCAGTTGACGAACGTGCCGCTCTTCTCCTGCACCGCCGCGACCGGCAGCACCACGTCGGCGCGGTCGGTGACGGCGCTGGCGCGGATCTCCAGGCTGACGATGAACGGCGTGTTCTCCAGCGCCTCCAGCGCGGCGGCGGGGTCGGCCAGGTCGTGCGGGTCGACGCCGGCCACGACCAGCGCGTCGATCTCGCCGGCGCGGGCGGCGGCGAGGATGCCGTCGGTGTCGCGGCCGGGCACGGCGGGCAGCGAGCCCACGTTCCAGACCCTGGCGACCTCGGCCCTGGCGGCCTCGTCGGCCACGGGACGGCCGATCGGCAGCAGGTTGGGCAGCGCGCCGGCTTCGAGCGCACCGCGCTCACCGGCCCTGCGCGGCACCCAGCCCAGCCGGACGCCGGAGCCGGCGCCGAGACGGACCAGGGCCGACAGCGCGCCCGGCACGGTGGCCAGCCGCTCGCCGGCCAGCACGATCGTGCCCTCGGCCAGCGTGCCGACCAGGTCGCCGATCGCGTCGGCCTCGGCGCCCGGGGCGGTGGCGATGAGCGTGCCGCCCATCTTGGCCAGCCCGGCGGAGGCGAACGGCGCGATCGCGGTGACCTTCAGGCCCTTCTTCTGCCACGCCTTGCGCAGGCGCAGGAAGACGATCGGCGACTCCTCCTCGGGCTCGAACCCGACGAGCAGCACGGCCGGAGCCTTCTCGAGGTCGGTGTAGCTGATCTCGATGCCCTTGCCGGCGACCGCGTGCGCCAGGAACTGCGCCTCCTCGGCGGAGTGCGGGCGGGCGCGGAAGTCGATGTCGTTGCTGCCCAGCGCGACCCGGGCGAACTTGCTGTAGGCGTAGGCGTCCTCGACCGTGACCCGGCCGCCGACCAGCACGCCGGCTCGGCCGCGGGCGGCGGCCAGACCCTCGGCGGCGACCGCCAGCGCCTCCGGCCACGAGGCGGGCACGAGCACGCCTTCCTCGTTGCGCACCAGAGGCGTCTTGAGCCGGTCGGGCTGGGTGGCGTAGGAGAAGGCCCAGCGGCCCTTGTCGCAGTTCCACTCCTCGTTCACCTGCGGGTCGTTGCCCGCCAGGCGGCGGGTCACCCGGCCGCGCCGGTGGTCGGTGCGCAGGGAGCAGCCCGACGCGCAGTGCTCGCACGCGCTGGGCGTGGAGACCAGGTCGAACGGGCGCGCCCGGAACCGGTAGGCCGCGCCGGTGAGCGCGCCGACCGGGCAGATCTGCACCGTGTTGCCGGAGAAGTAGGAGTTGAACGGCTTGCCGTCGGCGACCCGGACCTGCTCCTTGGCGCCGCGCTCGAAGAACTCGATGAGCGGGTCGCCGGCGATCTGGTCGGAGAAGCGGATGCAGCGGGCGCACTGGACGCAGCGCTCACGGTCGAGCAGCACCTGCGTGGACAGCGGCAGCGGCTTGGGGAACGTGCGCTTCTGCTCCTGGAACCGCGACTCGCCCTGGCCGTTCGACATGGCCTGGTTCTGCAGGGGGCACTCGCCGCCCTTGTCGCAGACCGGGCAGTCGAGCGGGTGGTTCATCAGCAGCAGCTCCATGGCCCCGCGCTGCGCCTTCTCGGCGACCGGCGAGGTGAGCTGGGTCTGCACGACCATGCCCTCGGCGACCTCGATCGCGCAGGACGGCTGCGGCTTGGGGAAGCCGCGGCCGTTGCCCGCGTCGGGGATGTCGACGAGACACTGGCGGCAGTTGGCCGCCGGGTCGAGCAGCGGGTGGTCGCAGAACCGGGGGATCTGGATGCCCAGCAGCTCGGCGGCCCTGATGATCAGGGTGCCCTTGGGGACACTGACCTGGAACCCGTCGATGGTGAGGGTCACCAGGGTGGTTTCTGTTTCTACGACGGTCACTGCTCACCCCAGAGAGTGGACTTCTTCGGGTCGAACGGGCAGCCGCCGATCTCGAAGTGCTTGAGGTACTCCTCGCGGAAGTACTTCACCGAGGAGTGGATCGGGCTGGTCGCGCCGTCGCCGAGGGCGCAGAACGAGCGGCCGAGGATGTTGTCCGCGATGTCGGTGATCGTGGACAGGTCCTCCTCGGTGCCCTGGCCCTTCTCCAGGCGCTTGAGCACCTGCTTGAGCCAGTACGTGCCCTCGCGGCACGGCGTGCACTTGCCGCAGGACTCGTGGGCGTAGAACTCGGTCCAGCGCAGCACCGTGCGGACCACGCAGGTGGTCTCGTCGAAGATCTGCAGCGCGCGGGTGCCGAGCATCGAGCCCTTGGCGCCGACGGCCTCGAAGTCGAGCGGCACGTCGAGGTGCTCGTCGGTGAAGATCGGCGTGGACGAGCCGCCCGGGGTCCAGAACTTGATCTGGTGCCCCTCGCGGATGCCGCCGGCCATGTCGAGCAGCTCGCGCAGCGTGATGCCGAGCGGGGCCTCGTACTGGCCGGGCCTGGTGACGTGGCCGCTGAGGGAGAAGATGCCGAAGCCCTTGGACTTCTCGGTGCCCATCGAGGCGAACCAGTCGGCGCCGTTGCTGATGATCGAGGGAACACTGGCGATCGACTCGACGTTGTTCACGACAGTCGGCGAGGCGTACAGGCCCGCCACGGCCGGGAACGGGGGCTTGAGTCGCGGTTGACCTCTGAAGCCCTCCAGCGAGTCGAGCAGCGCCGTCTCCTCGCCGCAGATGTACGCGCCGGCGCCGCTGTGCACGACGAGTTCCAGGTTGTACCCGGAGCCGAAGATGTCCTCGCCCAGGAAGCCCTTCTCGTACGCCTCGCGCACGGCCGCGTGCAGCCGGCGGATGACGTGCAGCACCTCGCCGCGCACGTAGATGAAGGCGTAGTTGGCCCTGATCGCGAACGCGGTGATGATGACGCCCTCGACCAGCGAGTGCGGGTTGGCCATCATCAGCGGGATGTCCTTGCAGGTGCCCGGCTCCGACTCGTCGGCATTGACGACGAGGTAGTGGGGCTTGCCGTCGCCCTGCGGGATGAATCCCCACTTCATGCCGGTGGGGAAGCCCGCGCCGCCGCGGCCGCGCAGGCCGGAGTCCTTGACCGCCTGGATGACGGCGTCGGGGTCCATGCCCAGCGCCTTCTTGGCCGCCTTGTAGTCACCGCCGTAGCCGTCGAGGGTGAAGGAGTCGGCCTGGTCCCAGTTGGCGGTCAGGACCGGGGTCAGTGTGGTGCTCATGCCTCGGGGGCCTTCCATCCGTTGGCCTTGGCCACCTTCAGGCCCTCCAGCGAGGGGCCGGCGGCCGACGGGCCGTCGCCCGCCAGGTCGTCGGGCAGGCCCGCGAGCACGCGCGAGGCCTCCTTGAAGGTGCAGAGCTTCTTCGGTCCGCGGGTCGGCCGCACGTCCTTGCCGTCACGCAGGTCGTCGACGAGCTGCTTGGCCGAGGCGGGGGTCTGGTTGTCGAAGAACTCCCAGTTGACCATCATGACCGGGGCGAAGTCGCAGGCCGCGTTGCACTCCAGGCGCTCCAGCGAGATCTTGCCGTCGCCGGTGGTCTCCTCGTGGCCGACGCCGACGTGCTCGGACAGCTCGTCCCAGATCTGGTCGCCGCCCATGACGGCGCACAGCGCGTTGATGCAGACGCCGACGTGGTAGTCGCCGGCCGGCTTGCGCTTGTACATCGTGTAGAAGGTGGCCACGCCGGTGACCTCGGCCTTGCTCAGGCCCAGCATCTCGGCGCAGAACTCCTTGCCGTCGTCGGAGACGTAGCCGTCGGCCGACTGCACGAGGTGGAGCAGCGGCAGCAGGGCGGACCGCGTCTTGGGGTAGCGGCCGATGATCTCCTTGGCGTCCTGTTCGAGACGCTCGCGGACTTCCGGTGAATAAGTCACCGGTCCACACCTCCCATGACGGGGTCGATAGAAGCCACCGCGGCGATCACGTCGGCGACCTGGCCGCCCTCCGCCATGGCGGGGAAGCCCTGCAGGTTGCAGAAGGAAGGCTCGCGGAAGTGCACGCGGTACGGGCGGGTGCCGCCGTCGCTGACGACGTGCGCCCCGAGCTCGCCCTTGGGCGACTCGATGCTCGCGTACGCCTGGCCGGCCGGGACCCGGAAGCCCTCGGTCACCAGCTTGAAGTGGTGGATCAGGGCCTCCATCGAGCTGCCCATGATGTGCGCGATGTGGTCGGGCGAGTTGCCGAAGCCGTCGGGGCCGAGCGCGAGCTGCGCGGGCCAGCCGATCTTCTTGTCCTCGATCATCACCGGGTCGCCCTTGAGCGGGCCGGCGATGCGGTCGAGAGCCTGCTCAATGATCTTGAGCGACTCCTCCATCTCCCGCATGCGCACGAGGTAGCGCGAGTACACGTCGCAGCCGCGCTCGGTGGCGACCTCGAACTCGTACGTCTCGTAGCCGGAGTAGGGCTGCGACTTGCGCAGGTCCCAGGGCAGCCCGGCGGCGCGCAGGATCGGGCCGGTGATGCCGAGCGCCATGCAGCCGGTCAGGTCGAGGTAGCCCACGTCCTTGGTGCGGCGCACGTAGACGGGGTTCTCGTCGAGGAGCTTGCGGATGTCCTTGATCCGCTTGGGCATCTCCTTGAGGAACTCGCCCACCTTGTCGACCGCGCCCGCGGGCAGGTCGACGCTGACGCCGCCCGGCCTGACGTAGGCGTGGTTCATGCGCAGACCCGTGATGTACTCGAACAGGTCCATGATCATTTCGCGGTCGCGGTAGCCGAACAGGAACGGCGTGGTCGCGCCCAGCTCCATGCCGAACGTGCCCATCGCGACCAGGTGCGAGGCGATGCGGTTGAGCTCCATCATCATCACGCGGATGGCCTGCGCCCGCTCGGGCACGCGGTCGGTGATGCCGAGCAGCTTCTCCACGCCCAGGCAGTACGCGGTCTCGTTGAAGATCGGCGAGAGGTAGTCCATGCGGGTCACGAACGTGGTCCCCTGGGTCCACGTCCGGTACTCCATGTTCTTCTCGATGCCGGTGTGCAGGTAGCCGATGACGCTGCGCGCCTCGGTGACCGTCTCACCGTCGAGCGTCAGGACCAGGCGGAGCACGCCGTGCGTGGACGGGTGCTGCGGGCCCATGTTGACGACCAGGCGCTCTTCCTCGGTGTCGCGCGCGCCGCCGACGACCTCGTCCCAGTCTCCGCCGGTGACCGAGTAGACCTTGCCCTCTGTCGCCTCGTCATAAGCGGTGCTCATGAGTAAGACCTCCTCTGGTCCGGCGAGGGGATGGTGGCGCCCCGGTACTCGACCGGGATGCCGCCGAGCGGGTAGTCCTTGCGCTGCGGGTGACCGTCCCAGTCATCCGGCATCATGATCCGGGTGAGTGACGGATGGCCGTCGAAGACGATTCCGAAGAAGTCGTACGTCTCCCGCTCATGCCAGTCATGACCAGGGTAAACGCCCACGGTGGATGGAATGTGCGGGTCGGCGTCCGGTGCGCTGACCTCCAGGCGCACGCGCCTGTTGTGGGTGATCGAGCACAGGTGGTAGACGGCGTGCAGCTCCTCGCCCTTCAGGTGCGGGTAGTGCACCCCGGAGACGCCGAGCGACAGCTCGAAACGCAGGGCCGGGTCGTCGCGCAGCTTCTGGCAGACCTCCACCAGGCGCTCGCGGCGGACGTGCAGGGTCAGCTCGCCGCGGTCGACCACGACGCGCTCGATGGCGTCGTCGAGGGCGAGGGCGTCGACCAGCTCGTCGAAGTAGCCGCCGTACGGGCGGGGCGTGGAGATCTGCGGCGCCCGGCGGACGACGAGACCGCCGTAGCCGGAGGTGTCGCCGGAGTCGTGCGCGCCGAACATGCCGTGCCGGGCGACGGGCGCCTCGGGGACGGCCGGGACCGAGGCGGCCTCGGGGGCCTCCCCGCTCTCCGGGCTCCCGGGAAGGTGGTCGGGCGAGGTCACTTTCCGGCCCCCTGGTCGATCAGCGGCAGCGTGCGCAGCGCCCGCAGTTCGAGGTCCTCGATCTGCTTGGCGCGGTGGGCGCCGAACTTCATGTTCTGGATCTTGTCGTGCAGCTTCACGATCGCGTCGATCAGCATCTCCGGCCGCGGCGGGCAGCCGGGCAGGTAGATGTCGACCGGCACGACGTGGTCGACGCCCTGCACGATGGCGTAGTTGTTGAACATGCCGCCGCTGGAGGCGCACACGCCCATGGCGATGACCCACTTGGGCTCGGCCATCTGGTCGTAGATCTGCCGCAGGACGGGCGCCATCTTCTGCGACACGCGCCCGGCGACGATCATGAGGTCGGCCTGGCGAGGAGACGCCGAAGCGCGCTCCATGCCGAAGCGCGCCAGGTCGTAGTGGGGGCCACCGGTGGCCATCAGCTCGATGGCGCAACACGCGAGGCCGAACGTGGCCGGCCACACCGAGCTCTTCCGCGCCCATCCTGCGGCGGCTTCGACCGTGCTGAGGATGAACCCGCTGGGGAGTTTCTCTTCAAGTCCCATTTTCAGTCCCAGTCCAGACCCTTGCGGCGCCACACGTACGCGTAGGCGACGAGCACGGTGACGATGAACAGCAGCATCTCGACCAGCGCGAACAGCCCGAGGCCGGACGCGATGGTGGTGCCCGCGTCGTTCTTCAGCGGCGCGAAGGAGACCGCCCACGGATAGAGGAAGATGATCTCGATGTCGAACACGATGAAGAGCATCGCGGTGATCATGTATTTGAGCGGGAACCGTCCGCCACCGACCGGCTGGGGCGTCGGCTCGATGCCGCATTCATAGGCGTCAAGCTTCGCGCGGTTCCAGCGCTTGGGTCCGGTGAAGGGAGCGATGGCGACCGAGAAGATCGCGAAGCCCCCCGCGAGAACGGCGAGCACCAGGATGGGCACGTAAAGGTCCATCGCTACGCCTCCTCTGGAGTCGCCGCGCGCGCCGGCGCGCAGCTTGATGTGTCTGTCGTGGGAATCATGCTGGTGGGGCGACCTTCGAGAGAGCGTTGATGATCATGTCGGACGCATCGCCTCGCCGGTCGGTGAGATTACCAAGGAGCTTGAGCGCGAAGCGCATCAGCCTCGGGTGTGGCAGGCCGTGCCTGGTCCCGAAGCTCATCACACCCGGCTTCCCAATCGCCTCGACGAACAACCTCCCCAGGGTGAAGTAGCCGCCGTAGGCGTCCTTCATCACCTGGGGGTAGGTCCTCAGGATCCGCTCGCGCTGTGCGGGAGTGGTGTCCTTGAGTGCCTTCGCGATGATCTCGGCGGCGATCTCGCCGGTCTCCATGGCGTAGGCGATGCCCTCGCCGTTGAACGGGTTGATGGACCCGCCGGAGTCACCCACGAGGATAAGACCCCGCGTGTAGTGCGGCTGCCTGTTGAAGGCCATCGGGAGAGCGGCGCCGCGGATGGGGGCCGTCATGTTCTCCTCGGTGAAGCCCCAGTCGGCCGGCATGGCCCTGCACCAGCGCTTCAACAGGTCGCGGTAGTCGATGTTGCCGAACTGGGCGCTGGTGTTGAGCAGCCCGAGCCCGACGTTGGCGGTGCCGTCGCCGACCCCGAACACCCAGCCGTAGCCGGGGAGCAGGGTGTCGCCGTCCCACAGCTCCAGCCAGGTCTCCAGGTAGTCGTCGTCGTGGCGGGGGCTCTCGAAGTAGGTGCGGACGGCCACGCCCATGGGCCGGTCCTCCCGCTTGTGCAGGCCCATGCCGATCGCCAGGCGGGTGCTGTTGCCGTCGGCCGCCACGACCACCCGGCTGCGGTACGTCGCGCCGTCCTTGGTGCGCACGCCGACGATGTGCCCGCTGCGGTCGTCGAGCACCGGCCCGGTCACGGTGACGCCCTCCATGAGGCGCACGCCGTTCTTGACCGCGTTGGCCGCGACGATCTGGTCGAAGTCCTTGCGGGTGCGGACCAGGCCGAAGTCGGGGAAGCGCTCCAACTGCGGCCAGTCGAGCTCGAAGCGGAGGCCGCCGCCGACGACGCGCAGGCCCTTGTTCCTGATCCAGCCGGGCGCGTCGATGTCGACGCCCATGTTGAGCAACTGCTTGACGGCACGTGGCGTCAGGCCGTCGCCGCAGACCTTCTCGCGGGGGAACCTGGTCTTCTCCAGGAGCAGCACGTCGAGACCGGCCTGAGCGAGGTAAAAGGCGGTTGCGGAACCGGCGGGACCGGCGCCGACGACGATGACGTCGGCGTCAGCCTGTATGGCTGGTGGCACGGTCACTGGACTGTCCTGTCCTACACGCTCGAAGGCCTCGGGGTCTTGCGCCTTCGTTCCTTTGTGAACCCCTTCACAAACTTGTCGGCCCGCAGTCTACTGCTTTTCCTGTACATAGTGGCAGTCGGGGTACGGATCCTGGACACGACAAGGCCCTCCGTCGTCAACGAAGGGCCGGGCACGGGAACGTCAGACTTCGAACTCGGCGTTGCGCACTCCACCGACGAACTCGACGCAGTCGCCGGCGGCCGCGCTGAGACTGCTCCTGCGCCATCCGTCCGGCGAGACAGTGGGACCGCTCATCGGACGGACTACCTCCCGAGTCTCATTGGTCTGGACCAATGACGGTAGCCAACAGAAGATCGGCCGAGCCTGCAAGACACGCCACGATAACCATGCCGTTACGATTGTTGTGCCGTTGGCAGAGCGCGCCCGGCCAAGAAGGCCGTCTTCCTCTTCCTCGGCGAGGGTCACCCTCGCCGGCGGCCCGTCCTGGCCCGGATCCGGCGTTCGGCCGGTGAGCGGGACGCTCGGCGGCGGGCTTGCGGTGGCGGCGGGCTTTCTCCGATCCCTGGATCCCTTCCGAGAAATCGCGAGATATGCCCACAAAGGCCGACGGCAACCGGAAAGAGGCCCTGTCGTCATCCGGCGAGAATTTCCCTCCGGCAAAAGACGGAAAACGATTCCAGGAACTTTCGCCATGACCGCCCGCCCGTGGCCGGAGCGGCTCAGGCGGGCTTGAACGCCCGGTGGACGGCGACGATGCCCATCGTCAGGTTGCGCCAGGCGACCCGCTCCCAGCCGGCGTCGCTGATCGTCCGGGCCAGCGTCCGCTGGTCGGGCCAGTCTCTGATGGACTCGGCCAGGTAGTCGTAGGAGTCGTCGTTGGAGCCGAACACCTTGGCCACCTTGGGCAGGGCCCGCATCAGGTATTCGCGGTAGACCAGGTCGAAGGGCCCGAAGGTGACGTGCGAGAACTCCAGGATCACCAGCCGGCCGCCCGGCCGGGTCACGCGGAGCATCTCGCGCAGCGCCTGCGAGGTGTCGTGCACGTTGCGCAGCGCCACCGAGATCGTCACCGCGTCGAAGACGTCGTCGGCGAACGGCAGCCGCATCGCGTCGCCGGCCACGAAGGGGATGCCGGGCCCGCTCAGCGAGTTGCCGCCGTGCCGCTGCACGCCCGTGCGCAACATGCCGAGGGAGAAGTCGGAGGCCACCGCGCGGGCGCCGAGGCTGGTGAAGCTGTCGGTCGAGGTGCCGGTGCCCGCTCCCAGGTCGAGCACGACCTCGCCGGGCCCCGCGTCGACGGCGGCGGCCACGGCCTTGCGCCAGAGCCTGACCTGCCACAGCGAGGCCACGTCGTTGACCAGGTCGTAGCGCCGGGCGGTGCGATCGAACATCGCGGCGACCTCGTCCGGCTGCTTGTCCAACTGAGCGCGCGTCATGCGGACAAGAGTACTCACGCGGCCAGTGGGGTATTCGCCGGGCGTTACGGCCTTTGACCAGCCCCCACTACGGCCTTTGGCCAGCCGCCACTACGGGCTTTGACCAGCCGCCGCCGGGCCGCCGGCGAGCCAGGCCCTTGCGGCAATTCACGCAAAGTAGCGGCACCGCTACCGAACGTCTGCTAGTTGTTGGTGAATGCTTGCCCGTGTCGCCCTTGCGGCGATCATCGCCTCGGCCCCCGTCGCGCACCCCCGCGTGGTCTCGGCCGACCCGGTCGACAACACCCCCCACGTCCTCGACGGCATCGTCAACGCCATCGCGCTGGTCGGTGGCACCGTCGTCGTCGGCGGCTCGTTCAGCGAGGTCAGCGATGCCGGGCGCACGTACACGCTGCGCCGGGCCAACCTGTTCGCCTACGACCTGGCGACCGGCCGCATCCTGCGCGACTTCGCGCCGTCCGTCGCCGGGCCGGTCTACGGGCTGGCCGCCGGCGACCACGGCACGGTCTACGTGGGCGGCGCCTTCCCCGGCGTCAACAACGTCGGCGCCCGCGCGCTCGCCCGGATCAGCGTCGCCGACGGGCAGCTCGTCGACGGCTTCCTGCCCCGGATCGAGGGCGGCATGGTCACGACCCTGGTCAGGAACGGCTCCAGGCTCTACGTCGGCGGCGACTTCGTCCGGCCGCGCATCGCCCTGGCCGGGCTCGACGCCGCGACGGGCGTGGCCGACCCCGGCTTCGCCGTCACGCCGGGCGAGCCGCTGACGCCCAGGGTGAAGGTCCAGGCCCTCGCCCTGTCGGGCGGCCGGCTGGCGGTCGACGGCTCGTTCACCACGCTCGGCGGGCGGTCCCGGCCGCAGCTCGGGCTGATCGACGTCAGCGGGCCCGTGGCCAGGGTCGCCGACTGGCGGACCGAGGTCTACGCGCAGCGCTGCGCGGAGGCGTTCCCCTCCTACGTGCGCGGCCTCGACTTCGCCCCCGACGGCCGCTCCTTCGTGGTCGTCACGACCGGGGGCCCGAAGGGCCGCATGTGCGACACGGCCGCCCGGTTCGAGACGTACGCCGCAGGCCCGGACGTCAGGCCGACCTGGACCAACGCCACCGGCGGCGACTCGCTCTACGCGGTGGCGGTCACCGGCTCAGCGGTGTACGTCGGCGGCCACCAGCGCTGGCTGGACAACCCGCAGGGCCGCGACTCGGCCGGCCCGGGAGCGGTGCCCCGCGAGGGCATCGGCGCCATTCATCCGCGCACGGGAAAGGCGCTCGCCTGGAATCCCGGCCGTGAGCGGGGCATCGGCGTGAAGGCATTTCTGGCGCACAAGACCGGCCTACTAGTCGGTAGTGACACAACGCGACTCGGACGGGAGTACCATGCCCGGATTGGCATGTTCCCCCTGCCCTAGTCGTCCTGCGGCTCCGGCCGGTCGATCCGGCCGCTGAGGCGGGCGCTGACGGCGTCACGCTGCTTCGACAGCAGCACGTAGCTGGCTATGCCGCTGATGACGAAAGCGGCCGCGAGCAGGAACAGCGGGTTTTGCAGGCCGACGAGGTACAGAACACCCAGGGTCACGACAAACAGGGCGATCCGCGACGCGGTGTAAACGAGAACGGGATGCACACGTTCGAGGTTACTCGTCCCTGCGTAGCGGTCGCTCTTCGCATCGGACGCGAGCGCTGCTACTGTTCCAGTAAGGGTGTTTCGTAAAGAAACACCCACGAGAGCCCCAAAGAGGCTCTATCATATAACAATCGGGCAGTCAGCTGATAACAACCCGTGATCTTTGTCGAAAACCACGGATAAATCAGGCTTCGCTCGACACACTGGTTACCTGTCCGCCCGCTGGCAGGAAGCGGGATGCGAGGGGGAGAGATTGGTGGAGAGTAGCAGCGAGCGTCTGCTGACCCCAGGAGAGGTTGCCGCCCTCTTCCGGGTAGACCCAAAGACGGTTACGCGCTGGGCTGCGGCAGGCCGCATCAGCAGTATCCGCACCCCCGGAGGGCACCGGCGCTTCCGCGAGTCGGAAGTGCACGCCCTTCTTCGAGGCGAGGACGTTCTCACGGCCGACAGGCCAGCAGGTGAGTCCCCGCGCGTGTGACGTTCCGTCTAGTCGGTGATCCTGAGATCCGCCAGGATCACCGCTGGCGGGACCTCAATTCGCCTCATCTCGTGAGGCCGTGAACGAGCATGCCTGCGGGCCACACTTCCCGAGGGCAGGCACGGGGCGGCGCCAACCGCCGACCGTGGCTGGCGTCTGTCCTTCTCAGACGTCCTCCTGGCTGGCCTTGAAGGCCAGGAACTCGCGTTCGAGGTCGTCGTTCTCCTCTTCCCAGCGACTGCGGCGCTCGGCCGCCTCCTCCTCGGTCACCGACTCGGGCAGCCACTTGTCGTAGTCGGGATCGCCGGGCTGCACGTCCACGTACGCGTTGCCGATCAGACGCCCGTCTTCGCTGGTCAGGCTCTGCGGCACGCGCAGGGTCCCGTCAGCGAGCCGGATGACGTACATGGGTGATCACCTAGATTCCGTAGCGCCGGTTGAAGAAGAGCATGACGTCGAGCGCCATCCGTGTGTCGCCGCCGAGCATGTCGACCAGGGCCGGGCGCTGGCGGGCGGCGATGGCGGCGAAGGCGTCGGCGAAGAACTCCTTGCGGCCCAGGCCGTTGCCCTGGCGGTGGAAGGTCGAGGCCAGCTTGGGGAAGGCGTTCTCGTAGAGCCGGACGAACTCCGGCGAGTCCGACACCCATTCGCCGTGGAAGGAGTCCAGGTCGTCGATGGCGTGGCCGACCTCGTGCATCATCACGTCCGGCGTGGGTGAGGGGCGGTCGCCCACCACGATCTTGCGGTCGCCGTACGCGCCGGCGCAGATGTCCCAGGTGGCCCGGCCGGACGGGAGCGGCGCGCCGCGTAAGTAGCCCATGTCGTCGAGGTCGGGGACGCCGCCGGGGCCGACGTAGATGCCTTCGAGGCCGGCGGCCAGCAGCTCCTTCAGCCGGTCGGGCAGCCGGGCCAGGCTCTCCACGGCGCGTACGGCGTCCTTGGAGGGCGGGCCGTGCCGGGCGTCCCACTGGCGGTGGAGGATCTTCTCCAGCTTGCCGCAGTGGCGCAGTCCGTCGCCGATGGAGGGGGCCTCCGGCCTGTTGGGCTGGGCCCTCGGCGGCGTGTCGTCGAGCTCGAAGTCGTACCAGGTGTAGCGGGGGCGTTCGGCGACGGCGGCGGGCAGGCGGGCTGCGCGCTCGCGCAGCGAGAGGCCGTCCCAGGTGACCTCGCGCCGCTGGGGGTCGCCCGGACGGGCGAACCGTTCCGGCTGCTGCTCCCTGCGCCGCTCCGCGCCCTTGAGCTGCTCTCTTGGGACCTCGGGGCGGCTCTCCCTCCGCCGGGACCAGAAGGAACGGTCCGCGTCCGGAGGAGCCTCGTCACGCCGCGAGAAGAGGTACGACCCGCGGCGCCACCAACGGCCGCGCCGATGTCGGCCCTTGTCGTGAGAAAAGGCCATCGCACCCCTTCACGCCGCTTCCATGGCGAACCGGGTTCCACGGTACGACGCTGATCTTCCCTAGTCATCCGAAACGGGACATCGTCCGACACGATCACGTCGCGGATGGCTTACAGTTCGGGCATGGCAGGTGTTCTGATCGGCCTGGCGTTGCTGGCCTTCTGGCTCTTCTCGCTCTTCGACGTCATCACCGCACCCGAGGAAGAGGTCCGGAACGTACCAAAGGCGCTGTGGGTCCTCATCGTCGTGCTGGTCCCGCTGCTCGGCGGCGTGATCTGGATGCTGCGCGGGCGGCCCAGGGCCGAGCGCGACCCGTGGCCGGTGCCGCCGGGCCCGGGCGCGCCGAAGGGCCCGGACGACGACCCCGACTTCCTGAGAGATCTCGACCGGCGGATGCGCGGCGAGGACTAACCGCTGACGTCGGCGTAGCTGTGCAGGCCGGAGATGAAGATGTTGACGCCGACCAGGTTGAAGATCAGGCACCCGAACGCCAGCAGCTGCACGATCATGGCGGCCCTGCCCCGCCAGCCGGCGGTCACCCTGGCGTGCAGGTAGGCCGCGTACGCCACCCAGGTGATGAACGACCAGACCTCCTTGGGGTCCCAGCCCCAGTAGCGGCCCCAGGCGCGGTCGGCCCAGAGCGCGCCGGCGATGACGGCGAACGTCCACAGCGGGAAGGCCAGCACGATCGCGCGGTGGGCCACCCGCTCCAGGTCGTCGCGGCTGGGCAGGCGCGACAGCCCCTCGCCGCGCACCAGGAACAGCACGCCCGACACGCCGGCCAGCGTGAACAGCCCGCTGGCCAGGATCGCCGCGGTGACGTGGATCGCGATCCAGTACGAGTTCAGCGCCGGCACCACGGGACCGGCCGCCGTGTAGAGCACCTTGACCGCGAACCCGAGCCCGAGCGTGGCGGCGATCATGACGAACGCGCCCAGGAACCGCACGTTCTGGCGGACCTGGGTGAACAGGAACGCGGTCACGGCGGCGAAGCAGATGGCCACCACGAACTCGTACATGTTGCCCCACGGCCACCGGCCGACCGCCAGGCCGCGGGTGATGATGGCGCCGAGGTTGGCGGCCCACCCGATCCAGGCCAGCACGAGCGCGACCCGCCCGGCCCTGGCCCCGCCCGCCATGACGGGCACGGGCTCGGCGACGGGCGCCTCGGCCTCGGTGGCGGCGTCGCCGTCGGAGGGGGCGCCGACCGTGACGGGCTGCCGGGCGGCCCGCTTCACGGCCGCCTTGCCCAGGACGGCCCTTCCGAAGGCCAGCTCCATCGCGAAGCCCACCATGGCGATGATGTAGAGCAGGACGGCGCCGACGACGAAGTTGTCGCTCAGCCCGGCCAATTGCTCAGCGGACATGCTGTTCTCCTGCTGATAGAGCCTTGACGATCTCGGCGAACTCCTCGGCGAAGCCCGCCGCGGAGCCCTCGGTACGGGTCAGGCCGCCCACGTCGACCCGCCCTTCCCTGACCCGCACCCAGACGCGCCGGCGGCGGATCATCAACGACAGCGCGATGGCGACCACCGCGACGGCAGCGGCGACCAGCGCGGGCACCCGCCCGGGGTCGTAGGCGGTCTGGAGCGTGATCCACTCCTTGACGCCGGTGAACTCCAGCTTCCCCGCGCCGCCGGGCAGCTCGGCGGACTCCCCCACCGACAGCGGCTTGGTCGCGAACGATCCCCGCACCACGGGGACGACCTTGCCGTCGAGCTCGTCCGGCAGGATCTTGTAGACCGACTGCGGCTTGCCCGACCGCATGCCGAGGTCGCCCACGTAACCGCCGAGGAGCTGCACCTGCGGCTGGAGCTCGCCGGGGAAGGCCGAGGCGTAGGTGCCGTCGGTCAGCGGCACGCTGGTGGGCAGGAAACGCAGCAGGAACCCCAGCTGGGACGGCTGCGCGTCGGGCGCCTTGACGACGCACGACGAGGTCAGCGTGGCCTTCTGGTCGATCAGGCAGGCCACGGGCCCTTCGTAGGCGACCTGGCCCTTGCCGTCGGTGACCTTGAAGACGGGCGCGTAGCCGTGGCCGATCAGGTACGTCTGCGTCCCGTCGACCTCCAGCGGGTCGTTGACCTTGAGCTCGTAGTCGCGGGCGGGCGCGCCGGGCCGGTCGTGCACCTTCAGGTAGGCGGAGTAGTCGAGCTCCTGGCCCTTCTTGTCGCCCTCGACCTGGTAGGTGGCCTTGAAGTCGGTCAGCTCGAACGAGAACGGCTGGAGGGACTCGGCCGAGACCTGACTGCCGGGGATGAACCTGTCGTAGGCGGCCACCGTGTTGGCGAAGCCGTCGCCCTCGACGACCAGGACGTTGCCGCGGTAGCCGTACAGGGAGCCGAAGCCGACCGCGAGCAGGATGCCGAGCAGCGCGACGTGGAAGAACAGGTTGCCGGTCTCGCGCAGGTAGCCCTTCTCGGCGGCCACCCAGCCGTCGCCGGTGACGACGCGGAAGCGCATCTTGCGCAGCCGCCCGGCGGCCTCCTCCACGGTGAGGTCGCCCTCGAAGGAGTCGGAGTGCGGCAGCCGGGACAGGTTCTTGGGCGCGGCGGGCGGCTTGCGGCGCAGCTCGCGCAGGTAGGTGGCGGTGCGCGGGATGATGCAGCCGACGAGCGAGGTGAACAGCAGCAGGTAGACGGCGGCGAACCAGACCGAGGTGAACACCTCGAAGAGCTGGAACCGGTCGTACCACTCGGCCAGGGTCGGATTCTGCTGGTAGAGCTGGGCCACCTTGTCGGGTTCGACGCTGCGCTGGGGCACCAGCGAGCCCGGGATCGAGCCGAGCGCCAGCAGGAAGAGCAGGATCAGCGCGGTCTTCATCGAGGTGAGGGTGCGCCAGCCCCACCGGAGCCAGCCGACCGGCCCCATGCCGGCCTGCCGCGGCTCGCGCTCCTCGCGCACCAGCTCGTCGACGCTCATCAGATCACCGGCTCGAACGCGCCGATGAGCCCCTGCATGGCCGCGATCATCGCACCCCACAGTCCGGTGACGAGCAGCAGCCCGACGGCCACCATCATGCCCCCGCCGATCCTGGTGATCAGCCGGGTGTGCCTGCGCACGGCCTGGAACGTGCGCAGCGCCTTGCTGTAGGCCAGGGCGGCGGCCACGAACGGCAGCCCGAGGCCCAGCGCGTAGGCGACGGCCAGCAGGGCGCCGCGCGAGGCGCTGCCCTCGTTGAGCCCGAGCGTGAGCACGACGGCCAGCGTGGGGCCGATGCAGGGCGTCCAGCCCAGGCCGAACACCACGCCGAGCAGCGGCGCGCCGGCCAGGCCCGCGGCCGGCAGCTTGTGGATGCGCACGTCGCGCATCAGGCCGGGCAGCACGCCCAGGAAGGCCAGCCCGAGCAGGATCGTCAGGACGCCGAGCACCCGCGTGATGACCTGGGCGTTGCCCAGCATGATCGAGCCGAGCCCGCCGAACAGCGCGCCGCTGAGCACGAACACCAGCGCGAACCCGGCCACGAACAGCACCGTGCCGAGCACCAGCCGCCCCCGCTTGGGGTCGGCGCTCATGCCCGTGACGTACGACAGATAGCCCGGCACCAGCGGCAGCACGCACGGCGACAGGAACGACACCACCCCGGCCAGCAGCGCGATCGGCACCGCGAGCAGCAACGAGCCCGAGGCGACGACGTCACTCATCGCGCACCTTGGTCACCGTGTTCATCAGGTCGGTGTACTTGACCGCCCCGAGCGCCCTGGCCGCGATGCGCCCCTGCTTGTCGATGACCAGCGTGGACGGGATCGCCGCGGGCGGCACGGTGCCCTGGAAGGACAGCGCGACCTTGCCGGGCTGGTCGAAGATGTGGGAGTAGCCGGTCTGCTCGGTGCGCTCGAAGGCGAGGGCGTCGGCCTGGCGGTCCTTGAAGTCGATGCCGAGGAACTGCACGTCGCCCTTGGTCTTGGCGGCGACCTCCTTGAGCACCGGCGCCTCGGCCCGGCACGGGCCGCACCACGAGGCCCAGAAGTTGATCACCACGACCTTGCCCTTGTGGGCGGCCAGCGAGGCCGTGCCGCCGTCGAGCGTGGGGCCCTCGACCGGCGGGGCCGCCTTGCGGTCGGCGGCGTCGAAGACCTGCATCTTGCCGTCGCCCGCGACGAACCGGGTGTCACCCACCTGGGGTTGCCCGCTCTGGTTGGCCGCGCAGCCCGCGGCCAGCGCGGCCAGGAGAACGAGGGAGATGGACGTCGCGCGCACGGAGGATGATCTCCTTGTACTACAACCGGTAGAGCTTGCAACTCTACCGGCGGGCAGACATGGCCCCGACATCAGGCCCCTGGTACCGACGGCCCCGAACTCAGCGATCCGGCCGGCTCGCTGTAGCCGACGCTGACCAGGCGGTCGCCCTCGAAGGTGAAGGTGGTGAGGCTGGCCAGCGCGCACTGCCTGCGGCGCGGGTCGTGCCAGAGCCGGCGGCCCTCGGCGGCCATCCTGATCGTCCAGATCGGGAGCTGGTGGCTGACCAGCACGGCCTCGTGCCCGCGCGCGGCCGCCCTGGCGTCGTCGACGGCCGCCTTCATGCGCGCCACGATCGCCGGGTACGCCTCACCCCACGACGGGCGCAGCGGGTTCCAGAAATAGCGGTAGTTGCGCGGGTTGCGGAAGATGGCCAGCCCCTGGCCGACCGGACGGCCCTGCAGCATGTTCGCCGCTTCGAGCAGGCGGTCGTCCTCGGTCACGTCGAGGCCGAGCTTGTCGGCGAGCGGGGCCGCGGTCTCCAGCGCGCGTTCGAGCGGCGAGCTGTGGATCGCGACGATGTCGCGGCCGCCGACGGCCTTGGCGACCGTCTCGGCCATGAGCCTGCCGGTGTCGGACAGGTGGTAGCCGGGCAGCCTGCCGTACAGGATGCCGCCGGGATTGTGCACCTCACCGTGGCGCAAAAGGTGGACGACGGTCGTTTCAGCCATGGTGTGCCACAGCCTATCCGTTTCGATGCCGGTCATAGTCAGGGGCTGCCTGGTCCGGCATTTCGCGCGCAGGTATGGTCGGGACGACTGCGCCTAGGGTTCCGCGTCCGGTCCGCCTCCCCCGTCACACAACCAGGGCCGGAAGACAGGTCCGAGCGGCGCCGCGGCCCGCCGGGCCGTACAGCTGACGGGACAAAAGCCTGGAGGCTCCTCTCCGTCACCGCTGGAAGGAGTCGCCCGGATGAGCCCTTGGGCGCTGGTCCTCATTCTCGTCGCCGCCGTCGCGCACGCCACCTGGAACCTGCTGAGCAAGAAGGCGGCCCAGGCCGACGGCATCGTCTTCCTCTGGCTGGTCGGGGTCGTGGCCATGGTGGTGTGGAGCCCGCTGTTCGCGGGGTTCCTGCTGGTCACGGGCGCCCGGCTGTCGTGGGGCGACCTGGCGGTGATCGGCGGCAGCACGGCCCTGCACCTGGGGTACTTCGTGCTGCTCCAGCGCGGCTACGGCGCCGGCGACCTGTCGCTGGTCTACCCCGTCGCCCGCGGGACGGGGCCGATGCTGGCCAGCCTGGTCGCCGTGTTGTTCCTGGACGAGCACCCGGCGCCGGCCGGCGTGGCCGGGATCGTGCTCGTCGGCGTCGGGGTGTTCATGATGAGCGGCGGCGCGGCCGGGCGGGGCGACCTGCGGGGGCTGGCGTCGGGGCTGGTCGTGGGGCTGTTCATCGCCGGGTACACGGTGTGGGACTCGCAGGTGGTCAGCGCGTTCGCGGTGGCGCCGATCATGCTCAACTACCTCGGGGAGGTCGGGCGGGCGCTGGCGCTCACGCCGTTCGTCGCCGGGGCCAGGCGGCGGCTGGTCGGGGCCGTGTGGCGGGAGCACCGGTCGCGGATCGTGGGAGCGGCGTTCCTGATCTTCCTGTCGTACCTGCTGGTGCTGGTCGCGTTCACGATGGCGCCGGTGAGCGTGGTGGCGCCGGCGCGCGAGGTGAGCGTGCTGATCGCGGTGCTGCTCGGCGGGCGGCTGCTGGCCGAGGGCGACCTGCGGCGGCGGCTGCTGGCGGCGGGCGTGATCCTCGGCGGCGTGGTGGCGATCGCGCTCAGCTGAGCGCGGGTCGGGCGGGTGCGCGGCCGGGTGCAGGGCCGGCTGCGCGCCTGGGTGCTCAGTTGACCGCCCAGGCGTTCTCCTGTTCGCGGCTGACGCCGATCAGCGCCTCGACCGTGGCCCTGATCGCGGGACGGCGGGCCGCGTCGGTGCGCCACACCGCGTAGATGCGGCGCGTCTGCCGCGGCATGATCGGCACCAGCCGCACGCCGTCGGGCACGCAGTCGCGGCCCAGGCGCGGCACGATCGCGCAGCCGAGCCCGGCGGCGACCAGCGCGAGCTGGGTGGGGTACTCGTCGGCCATGCACGCGATCTCCGGCTCCAGCGAGGCGTTGCGCAGCGTGAAGACCAGCCAGTCGTGGCAGACCGTGCCGGGCGACGAGCTGATCCACCGCTCGCCGTGCAGCTCGGCCAGCCCCACCTCCCTGCGCCCGGCCAGCGGATGGCCGGCCGGGATGGCGACGTCGGCCACGTCGTCGAGCAGCGTGGCCCTGGACAGGCCCTCGGGCATGGCGATGGGCCGGTTGAGCCAGTCCTGCATCACGCCCAGGTCCAGCTCGCCCCTGGCCACCTCGCGCAGCACCCGCTCCGGCTCGCGCTCGTAGAGCTGCACGTGCAGGTCGGGGTGGTGCCTCTTGAGCTGGACGAGCGCGCCGGGCATCAGGCCGCGGGTCGCGGTGGCGAAGGCGGCGATGCTGAGCCGGCCGACGACCTCGCCGCGCAGCGCCTCGAAGTCCGCCTCCGCGGTCTCGACCAGGGCCAGGATGCGCTCGGCGTGCTCGGCGAGCAGGCCGGCGGCGTCGGTCAGCCGCACGCCGCGGCCGTTGCGCTCCATGAGCCGGGCGCCGGTCTCCCGCTCCAGCTTGGCGATCTGCTGGCTGACGGCCGACGGGGTGACCATGAGGGCGTCGGCCGCCGCGCCGACCGACCCGTACACGTGCACGGCGTGAAGGGCCTTGAGCCGGTTCAGGTCCAACATGTAAGCCAGACTAAAGGGTTTAGCGTAGAAAGTCTCGCTTGTCCTTGTATCTGAAGCAGATGAAAATATATGCATGCGAATCATTAAGAGCAGGAAGCCCGAGACCCGTTCCACCTCGTACCTGAAGGTCCTCGCCGAGCAGGCCCGCGAGCAGCGCAACCGGTACCAGAAGACCCGCTCTGCGTGAGCCCCCGCCACCTCGCCCTAGCCGTCGGCCTCGCGGCCGTGTGGGGCTTCAACTTCGTCGTCATGCAGGTCGGCCTGAAGCACTTCCCTCCCCTGATGTACGCGGGGATCAGGTTCACCCTGGCGGCGTTCCCCGCCCTGCTGATCGTGGGGCGGCCCGGAGTCCCGTGGCGCTGGGTCGCCGGGGTGGCGGCCACTCTCGGAGTGGGTCAGTTCGGCCTGTTGCTGGTGGGCATGCGAGCGGGCATGCCGGCCGGACTGACCTCTCTCGTCCTGCAGATGCAGGCGTTGTTCACCGTGCTGTTCGCGGTGACGCTGCTCGGCGAGCGGCTCACCGCCCGTCGCGTCCTCGGCCTGGCGGTCGCCTTCTGCGGCCTGGCCCTGGTGGCGTTCGACTTCGGGGTGTCCGGCCCGCTGGGCGCGTTCGCCCTGTGCGTGGCCGCCGCCGCGGCCTGGGGGCTCGGCAACGTGGTCCAGCGCAGGGCCGCGCCGCCGGACTCGCTGCGGTTCATGGTCTGGGTGAGCGCCTTCTCGGCGCCGCCCCTCCTGCTGCTGTCGTTGCTGGTCGAGGGGCCGCCCGTGCTGGCCGCCCCCGCCGAGGGCTGGTTGTCGCTGGCCTACGTGGCCTTCGTCTCGACGCTCGGCGGGTTCGGCGTGTGGGGCTGGCTGCTGCGCCGGTACGACGCCTCGACCGTGGCGCCGTACACGCTGCTGGTGCCGGTGTTCGGCATGTCGTCGGCCGCGCTGGCGGCCGGCGAGCCCCTCTCCTGGACCGAGGTCCTGGCCGCGGCCCTCATCGTCGCCGGCGTGCTGTACGCCGGCACCAGACCGCGCCGCGCTACAGAACCGCCGCGGCCGCCTTCGCCGCTGCCGGCAGGGCCTCGCCGATCCGGTTGAGCGCCTCGTCGTCGTGCGAGGCCGACAGGAACCACGCCTCGTACGCCGACGGCGGCAGGTAGACGCCCTGGTCGAGCATCGCGTGGAAGAACGCGGTGAAGGCCGCCGTGTTCTGCGCCTTGGCCTGGTCGAAGTTGCTGACCTCGCCCTCGGCGAAGAAGATCGAGAACAGGCTGCCGGCACGCTGCAACCGGTGGGGCACGCCCGCCTTCGCCAGCGCGTCGGCCGCCGCGTCGCCCACCGCGAGCGCCGCGGCGTCGATGCGCGCGTAGGCGTCGGCGTCGAGGGCGCGCAGGGTCGCCAGGCCGGCGGCGCAGGCCAGCGGATTGCCGGACAGCGTGCCCGCCTGGTAGACCGGGCCCTCCGGAGCCAGGAAGGCCATCACGTCGGCCCGGCCGCCGAACGCCGCCGCGGGCAGGCCGCCGCCCATGACCTTGCCGAACGTCATCAGGTCGGCGTCGACCGGGTCGAGGCCGTACCAGCCGGCCGACGAGACGCGGAAGCCGGTCAGCACCTCGTCGACGATGAGCAGCGCGCCGTTGGCCGTGCACAGCTCGCGCAGCCGGGCGTTGAACCCGTCGCGCGGCGGGACGACGCCCATGTTCGCCGGGCACGCCTCGGTGATCACGCAGGCGATCTCGGCGGCCGCGAACGCCTCCTCCACCGCCTGCACGTCGTTGTACGGCAGCACGATCGTGTCGGCCGCCGACGCCCCGGTCACCCCGGGCGTGTCCGGCAGCCCGAACGTCACCACGCCCGACCCGGCCGAGGCCAGCAGGGCGTCGACGTGCCCGTGGTAGCAGCCGGCGAACTTGATCACCTTGGACCGCCCGGTGAAGCCGCGCGCCAGGCGCACCGCGCTCATCGTCGCCTCGGTGCCGGAGCTGACCAGGCGCACCTTCTCGACCGGCGCCATCCGGGAGACGATCTCCTCGGCCAGCTCGACCTCGCCCGGCGTGGCGGTGCCGTAGGAGAAGCCGTGCGCGACCGCGCCGGAGACGGCCTCGACGACCGCGGGATGCCGGTGGCCCAGGATCATCGGGCCCCAGGAGCAGACCAGGTCGACGTAGCGGTTGCCGTCGACGTCGGTGATGTACGGCCCCTGGCCCGAGGCCATGAAACGCGGCGTGCCGCCCACCGCGCCGAACGCGCGCACGGGCGAGTTGACGCCGCCGGGCACCACTTCCCTGGCGCGGGTGAAAAGACCTTCGGAGTTCTGTGTACGGCTCACCCGACCCAGGTTAGTCCCGCAGGTCCGTGCCCCCGCCGCGGGGCGTGCTCAGTCGGCGAGCCATTCCAGGATGCGCAGCGGGTCGGGCAGCGGACGGCCGTCGGGGGGCCGCAGCCAGGAGACCGGCTGGCCCGAGGGCAGCATCGAGGGCGGCGCGAGCACGTAGCTGTCGCGGCAGTGCCAGCGCAGGCCCGGCGTGTCGTCGATGGTGGCCGGGTCGCAGTCGAGCTGGCAGGACCACCACTCGTCCTCGTCCTCGGGGTTGCCGCGGGTGGCCACATAAAACAAGACCCGGTCGCCTTGAGCGGCGACCGGGCCTGGGTGGGCTCCGGCGGCGTCGATCCTGGTGAGGGCCGACAGGCCGGCGGCGAGCGGTACGTCGAACACGTCGAACACGCGCCCTGTGGGCAGGATCACGCCGGCCTCCGGCTCGCTCTCCCACCAGCGGGTGAGCAGCGTCGTGTCCGTCGTGGCCTGCATGTGCCAGGCGGGCGAGAGCGGATGGGCGCCGGGGTCGGGACAGCCGACGCGGTCGCACGAACACGCGCGCGGGCCGTGCCGCAGCGGATAGGCACCCGGCACGACCGGCCAGCCCAGGGACGCGTACTCCAGCACGGAATCGATGCGTGTCGGGCGCGACCGCTTTCTGGTACGCCGAGCCAGTGGTACCCCCACCATGGTGTCTCCCGTCGAGTCAGCGCCTGAGGAGGTCCCGGCTCCGGGCCGTTCGCACACCGCGGGACACACCAGCACTTGTCATCGCACTCTAACGCACACGCCTCAGGAGTTGACGGGAAACCCCTTGGTTAGAGCTGGCGCGCCACTTCCGTCGCCCAGTACGTGAGGATCATGTCGGCGCCGGCGCGCTTGATGGCGACCAGCGACTCCATGATCGTCCGGTCGCGGTCGATCCAGCCGTTGGCCGCCGCCGCCTCGACCATCGCGTACTCGCCGCTCACCTGGTAGGCCGCCACCGGCACGTCGACCGCGTCGCGCACCCGGGTGATGACGTCGAGGTAGGCCAGCGCCGGCTTGACCATGACGGCGTCGGCGCCCTCGGCCAGGTCGAGCCTGACCTCGCGCAGCGCCTCCTCCAGCGGACCGGCCGGGTCCTGCTGGTGGGTGCTGCGGTCGCCGAACTGCGGCGCGCACTCGGCGGCCTCGCGGAACGGGCCGAAGAAGGCGGAGGCGTACTTGACGGAGTAGGACAGGATCGGGACGTCGGCGTGGCCGGCCCCGTCGAGCGCGGCGCGGATGGCGCCGACCTGGCCGTCCATCATGCCGCTCGGCGCGATCATCTGGGAGCCTGCGGCGGCCTGGGCCAGCGCGATGGAGGCGTAACGCTCAAGCGTGGCGTCGTTGTCCACCTCGCCGGACGGGGTCAGGATCCCGCAGTGGCCGTGGTCGGTGAACTCGTCGAGGCAGGTGTCGGCCATGACCACGAGGGCGTCGCCGACCTCGGCGGTCACCTCGCGCAGCGCGACCTGGAGGATGCCGTCGGGGTCGTCGGCCGCCGACCCGGTCGCGTCCTTGACCGCGGGGATGCCGAACAGGATCAGGCCGCCCACGCCCGCCTCGGCCGCGTCGTGCGCGGCCTTGCGCAGCGAGTCGCGAGTGTGCTGGGACACGCCCGGCATGGACGCCACCGGCTGCGGCGCGTCGATGCCCTCCTTGACGAACAGCGGCAGGATCAGGTCCGCGGCGTGCAGCCGCGTGCCCGACACCATCCGGCGCAGCGCCTGGCTGCGACGCAGGCGCCGGGGACGTGCGACGGGGTACTGGGCGCTCACTTGGCTCTCCTCCTGGCGCCACGGCGGTTCTGGGAGGGCCTGCGCGGGCTGTCACCCGCGGCCACGGCCGCCTGGCGCTGCTTGGCACCGAACTCGGCCAGCGCTGCGGCCAGGGCTGATGCGGATGGCTTGTCGGACATGACGTCGACCCGGAGGCCGAACTCCTCGGCCGTCTTGGCCGTCTGCGGGCCGATCACCGCGATGACGGTGACGTTGTGCGGCTTGCCCGCGATGCCGACCAGGTTGCGCACGGTGGAGGACGAGGTGAACAGCACGGCGTCGAAGCCGCCGCCCTTGATCGCCTCGCGGATGGGCGCGGGCGGCGGCGCGGCGCGCACCGTCCGGTACGCCGTCACGTCGTCGCACTCCCAGCCCAGCTCGGTGAGCCCGGCCACCAGCGTGTCGGTCGAGATGTCGGCCCGGGGCAGCAGCACCCGGTTGATCGGGTCGAGCATCGAGTCGTAGGGCGGCCACTCGGCCACGAGCCCTTCGGAGGACTGCTCGCCCGAGGGCAGCAGGTCGGGCTTGACGCCGAACTCGACCAGGGCCCGCGAGGTGGCCTCGCCCACGGCGGCCACCTTGAGCCCGGCGAAGGCCCGCGCGTCGAGCCCGTACTCCTCGAACTTCTCGCGCACCGCCTTGACGGCGTTGGCGCTGGTGAAGGCCACCCACTCGTACCGGCCGGTGACCAGGCCCTTGATGGCGCGGTCCATCTGCTGCGGCGTGCGCGGCGGCTCGACCGAGATGGTCGGCACCTCCTCGGGCACCGCGCCGTAGGCCACGAGCTGCTCGGACAGGCTGCGGGACTGCTCCTTCGTCCGCGGCACCAGCACCCGCCAGCCGAACAGCGGCTTGGTCTCGAACCACGACAGCCGCTCGCGCTGCCCCACGGCCTCGCCGACCACGATCAGCGCGGGCTCGGTGAACCCGGCGTGCTTCAGGTCGGCCTGCAGCCGGCCGAGCGAGGACACGACGGTGTACTGCTCGGTGGTGGTGCCGCCGCTGCTGACGGCGACCGGCGTGGTGTCGGGCTTGCCGCCGGCGATCAGCGCCTTGCCGATGGCGACGGCCTCGGCGATGCCGTTGTAGATCACCAGCGTGCCGCGGGTGGCGGCGTGGGACGACCAGTCCTGCTCCTGAGCGGCGTCGACGACGCGGAACTCGGGCACGGCCGTGGCCGCCGGGATGCCGGCGTAGGTGAGCACCGCGGTCGCGGGCGGCACGCCGGGCACGATCTCGAAGTCCACCTCCGCCGCCACGCAGGCCGCGACCTCGTCGTCGATCGAGGAGAACAACATGGGGTCGCCCGCGCACAGGCGCACCACGAGCTGCCCGGCCTTGGCCCGCTGGACGTAGTCGCCCTCGGCGACCTCGACGCCCTCGCGGCAGTGCTTGAGCAGCGGGCCGGACTGCTCGTCGTCGAGCACGACGGCGTCCGCCTTGCCGAGAAGTTCGGCGGCGCGGAGCGTCAGCAGGTTGGGGTCACCAGGACCCGCCCCCACGAAGGCGACGAAACCGGAGGTTGGACTATCGGAGCTCAATGGGATTGCTCCCCCATCAATCTGTCGGCCCCTTCGGCGATCATCTCGGCCGCCAGGAGGCGGCCCAGCTGTGCAGCCTCCGAAGGAGAACCGGCGGCGGACTTGCGGACCGCTTCGCGGCCGTCGATGGAGACGACCACTGCGGTCAGGTTCAGAGTGTGCCCGTCATCGGCCGCGAAAGCACCCACGGGGGCGGCGCAGCCTGCTTCCAGGGCGGACAGGACGGCGCGTTCGGCGGTCACCGCGCTGCGCGTGCGCGGGTCGTCGAGCACGGACAGGATCTCGATGAGGTCGGCGCGCGCGGCCAGGCACTCCACGGCGAGCGCGCCCTGGCCGGGGGCCGGCAGCAGCTCCTCGACCTCGAAGATCTGCGCGATCTCGCCGGCGCGGCCGAGCCTGGTGAGCCCGGCGCTGGCCAGCACGACGGCGTCGAGCTCGCCCGCGGCGATCTTGCCGATGCGCGTGTCGGCGTTGCCGCGGATCGGGACGTACTCCAGGTCGGGGCGGAGCGCGCTCAGCATGGCGACGCGGCGCGGCGAGCCCGTGCCGACCCTGGCCCCGGCGGGCAGGTCGGCGAACTTGTGCGAGCCGACCAGCGCGTCGCGGTGGTCATGGCGCTCGGGCAGCGCGGCCAGCGTGAAGCGCGGGTCCTGCTTGGTCGGCAGATCCTTCAGCGAGTGGACGGCGAAGTCGATCTCGCCCTCGACCAGCTTGTCGCGCAACGCGCTGACGAACACGCCGGTGCCGCCGAGCTGCGCCAGGTGCGCCTTGGTCACGTCGCCGAAGGTCGTCACGCCCACCAGCTCGACCGGGCGCCCGGTGCGCGCGGTGAGGGCGTCGGCCACCATCTGGGACTGCGTGGTCGCCAGCATGCTGCGGCGGGTGCCCAACCGCAGGTTCACAGCTCCACCTCCCTCACGGCCGCGGGCATCTTCGGATCGAGATTGAACAACTCACGCAGGGCTTCCGCATAATGATCGCCTCCTGGACCGGCGGCGAGCTGCTTGACACGCACAGTCGGCTCGTGAAGCAGTTTGTCAACGACCCTCTGCACGGTCATGGCGATTTCGTCCCTGGCCTTGTCGTCGAGATCGGGCATGCGCATCATCAGGCGGCCCAGCTCGGACTCCACCACGCCCGCCGCCTTGCTGCGCAGCGCCACCACGGTAGGGGTGACGCGGGCGGCGCGGGCGGCGTCGAGGTAGGCGTTCAGCTCCTCGGCCACGAGCGCGCGCACGGACTCGACGGCGTCGCCGCCGCGCGCGCCGACGCCGGACTCCTGGATCGTCTCCAGGTCGACCAGCGTGACGCCGGGCACCTCGCGCACGGCCGGGTCGATGTCGTGCGGCAGCGCCAGGTCGAGCAGGAACACGCCCCTGGTCAGCATGTCGGGGGTGATGACGTGCCGCCCGGCGCCGGTGCAGGTGATGACGACGTCGGCGCCCGCCAGCTCCTCGCGCACGGCGGCGAACGCGACGGCCCGGCCGCCGACCGATTCGGCCAGCCGCGCGCCCCGCTCGTACGTGCGGTTGGCCACGACGATGTCGGTGACCCCGGCGCGCTGGAGCGTGACGGCGGCCAGCGAGCTCATCGAGCCCGCGCCCACCACCAGCGCCCGCCGCCCGGCCAGGTCGCCGGCGAGCGCCAGGCCCGCCGAGACCAGCGAGGGGCCCGCCTGGTCGATGCCGGTGTCGGTGTGGGCGCGCTTGCCGACGCGCAGGGCCTGCTGCGTCAGCTCGTTGAGGGTCGCGCCGACCGTGCCGTGCTTCTGGGCGAGCTTGAGCGCCTGGCGGACCTGGCCCAGGATCTGGCCCTCGCCGACGGCCATGGAGTCGAGGCCGCACACCATCGAGAACAGGTGCTCGACGGCCCGCTCCTCGTAGTGCACGTAGAGATGCGGGGTCAGCTCGTCGGCCGGCACGCCGGAGTGGACGGCCAGCAGCCCGCTGATCGAGGTGACCGCGGCGTGGAAGCGGTCGACCGTGACGTAGATCTCGACCCTGTTGCAGGTCGAGATCACCATGGCCTCCGCGACGCTGGTGTCCTGCTGCACGTCGTGCAGCAGCTTGACCAGCGCGTCACCGGTCACCGAGACGCGTTCGAGAAGCGCCACCGGAGCGGTCCGGTGGCTGAGTCCGATCGCCAGAACACTCATTGACCGTCCACCGCCATGAGTGGCCCCCCAGCTTTGCGTTGCTCGTGGAACGCGAGAATCTGCAGTTCGATTGACAAGTCGACCTTCCGGACGTCGACGGTGTCCGGAACGGTGAGAACGACTGGGGCGAAGTTCAGGATGCTGGTCACGCCCACGGCGACAACACGATCGCACACTTCCTGCGCCGCTGCCGCCGGTGTCGCCAGTACCACGATCGAGACTCCACGCCGCTTGATGACGGCTTCCAGTTCGTCGATGTGCTCCACATTCAACCCCGCGATGGTGTCGCCCACGACTTCGGGGTCGGCGTCGAAGAGCGCGGCCACGCGGAAGCCCCTGGAGACGAAGCCGCCGTAGTTCGCCAGGGCGCGGCCGAGGTTGCCGACCCCGACGATCGCGACCGCCCAGTCCTGGGTCAGGCCGAGTTCGCGGGAGATCTGGTAGACGAGGTACTCCACCTCGTAGCCTACGCCGCGGGTGCCGTACGAGCCGAGGTGCGAGAGATCCTTGCGGAGCTTGGCCGAGTTCACGCCCGCGGCCACGGCCAGGTCCTCCGAGCTCACGGTCGCGACGCCGCGCTCCGCCATCCCGTGCAGCGCCCGCAGGTACAGCGGAAGCCTGGCGACCGTCGCCTCGGGGATGCCGCGGTCACGGGACTGGGACGTGCTCTTCACGTGCCGGAGCTCCAGGGAACGGGCGGTGGGGACCGCTGAACGGATTAGAACCGTCTTTCAGGTTAATCCCTTTGTGAACCGATGCACAAAGTAGGGGCGCTACCGTTGGTGACATGCATCGCATCACCTTGCTCGGCAAACCCGGCTGCCACCTCTGTGACGACGCCCGCGCGGTCATCGCCAGGGTGGCCGGAGAGCTGGGCGTGCCGTGGGAGGAGGTCAGCATCGACTCCTCCGAGGAGCTCAGGGAGAAGTACTGGGAGATGATCCCGGTGACGCTGATCGACGGCGTGCAGCACGACTTCTGGCGGGTCGACGAGGCCCGCCTGCGCGCCGCCCTCGCCTAGAACATGACGGTCAGAACATGACGGTGGGCAGCGGCACCACCTTCGCGGCGTTGACGTTGAGCTCGATGACGTTGGTGGCCAGCACCATCGCCTGACGCTCGTTGAGGAACCGCTCGACGTGCGGCTGGCGCTGGTGGTCGCGGTAGGCGACCTCGTCGCGGTAGAGCTCGTAGACGATGCGCTGCAGCGGGGCCGACTTGACGGCGTGGCAGGCGTAGACGAGCGTGTCGGGCTCGCCGCGGCGCACGGCCTCGACGGTGGCCTCGGCCAGGCGGTCGAACGCGTCGCCGGCGCCGTCCATGATGGTGAAGACGGTGAGCAGGCCGTAGATGCTGGGTGAGGGCCTGCCGCCCGCCTGCTGGGGCTGCGGCGGGGTGAACAGCTCGGCGCCCGGGTAGACCACGCCGGTGCCGGGCATCGCGTAGTCGGGCCGGGGGGGCTGGGCGTCCATGCGCGGGGAGGTGTCCATGCGCGGGGGCGGGGAGCCGTTCATGATGTAGCCGGTCGCGGGGCCCGAGTCGGGCGCGGCCCCCATCCGGGCGGCGTGGTCGACCTGCTGGTCGCCCGCCCGGTATTCGGCCACCAGGTCGCCCAGGCCGGGCGAGCGGCGCGGGGCCGCCACAGGGGCCGCCACAGGGGGCGCCACGGGAGGCGGCACGGGAGGCGGCACGGCGGCCGGCACGGGCTCGGGCGCGGCCCTGCGGCCCGGCCGGCGCTCCACGTCGTCGAGCTGCGGCGCCTCCAGGTCGTCCTCGTCGTCCTCGTACGGCGCCAGCGGGCGCAGCACGGTGTACCAGATCGCCGCCGCGCCCACCGCGAGCAGCGCGGTGGTGAACAGGGGCGGCACCGAGAACCGCATGGCCCCGACCAGGGCGATGCTCGACGGCGCGATGACCAGGACCGCGTGGAGGTTGTCGGTGTCGTACTCGTCGCCGCCGCGCCACTTGAGCCCGGCCACCACCACGCACGCCAGCAGGACGACCACGTCGATCGTGTGCACGCCGATGAGCAGCTTGTCCGGGATGAGCCCCCACATGGAAGAGCCGGACGGCAGCGCCTTGCCCAGGTCGGTGGACCTGAGCGGGTCGAAGGTCAGGATCGCGACGGAGACGACGGTGAGCGCGATGCCGAACAACCAGGCCAGGAACCTCGGCGGCACCTTGTCGGACAGCAGCTGGATGAGGCCCACGGCCAGCCAGAGCGGCGCCAGCAGCGACCCGGTCACCTGGTAGAGGCGGAAGGTGACCGGCCCGAACCCCAGGACGTAACCGACGCCGATCGCGGCCAGCGACAGGCACAGGGCGCCGGCTGCAACGGTCCAGGCGATCAACCAGCCCTCGGGCTCGTCGCGCAGCCGCCTGATCAGGGCTCCGGTCGCGACGGCGGCGAGGAGCGCACCGGCAAGGGCTATGACAGCAACGAGGATCTCCATGGTGACTCCAATGCTGCCGGACGATGCCTCCCGGCCGGTAGCCGAAGAGGAAACAGGCGCTCCATGAGGGGCTTCGCCGCAGGCTGTGGGGTATGCGCCTATACGGTATAGGGCGATTACTCGTAGCCAGGCCAGCAGGCGCGGATTGTGGAATTTCCAGTTGATTTCTAGAGTATTCGAGCACGCCGCACCCCTTACCCCTAGGGATACCGGATGCCTGATTCGTGGCCGTTCGCCGGGCTGCTTGCTCCAGCGGTCGCTGGACCTGCCCGGACGGGCGAGCTTGGCGTGCGCGAAGAAGTGCCCGACGACATCCGTACGCTGGTGCTGCACGCCAAGAACGGATGCACGGACTCCTTTGGCACGCTCTACGACCGCTACGTGGACCTCGTCTACCGCTACATCTACTTCCGGGTCGGCTCCCACCAGCTCGCCGAGGACCTGACCAGCGAGACCTTCCTGCGCGCGCTGCGCAGGATCGGCGACTTCACCTGGCAGGGCCGCGACTTCGGCGCCTGGCTCGTCACCATCGCCAGGAACCTGGTGGCCGACCACTTCAAGTCCGGCCGTTACCGACTGGAGATCCCGACGGGAGAGCTGATCGACGTGCCGCTCGAAGGCGCGCACATCCCGGAGAACGCGGTGGTCACGGCCATCATCAACGACCGGGTGCTGCGCGCCGTCCGCGATCTCAATCCCGACCAGCAGGAATGCGTGGTGCTGCGCTTCCTGCACGGCCTCTCGCTCGCGGAAACCGCGTTGATCATGGGGAAGAAGAGTGGAGCGATCAAAGCGCTGCAGTTTCGGGCCATTCGAACGCTCGCCAGGGCACTCAAGCACGACCTGGCGTAACCTCTCCCACCCGCACCTCGTTAGGCCAGTTGTCACGGCTGGATCCCTCAGGGAGCTGTCATGAGTAGGGCGCGCAGGCGGCGGGAGCTCGTCATCGAGCGTCTCACGGAGCTGCACGGCCCGTCTCAGGGCGGCGGACCCGGGGCGGCCTTCCGCGAGCGCCTGCGCGAGGACCTGGTCTCCGGCCGCCTGCTGCTGACGGCCCCCGACGAGGAGCGCGCGCCGGGCCCGGCCGTTCCGGCCGTGCGCCGGCGACGCCGTCCGCTGTTGTCCCAGGTCGCCACGCTGGGCCTGGCGGGGGCGATGATGGTGGCGTCCTTCGCCACCTACCAGGCGATCCCCGGTGACACGCTCTACCCGCTCAAGCGGGCCGCGGAGAGCACCCTCGTGCACCTGAGCACCGACGACGCCCAGCGGGGCGAGCGCGAGCTGGCCTCGGCCGAGACCCGCGCCAAGGAGGTCGCCAGCCTGCTCGGCTCGTCCACCGACAGCCCGCTGGTCGGCCAGACGCTCAAGGACATGGAGGACTCCACCCGCTCCGGGATCAGCCGGCTGACGCGTACGCAGCCCCGCTCGTCCAAGATCAAGAAGTTCGCCCAGAAGCAGCGGGAGACGGTCGAGCCGATGCTGGACCACCTCAACGAGGCACAGAAGGGACAGGCCGCCGGCTACCTCGACTACATCGAAGGGCTCGTGGCACCGGCTAGGTAAGCTGAACCGCATGTGGCGGCTAATGCGACGACGACACGAGGTTGAGGCCGAGGCCGCCGGCGAGGCCGCGGCGCGGGCGGCGGTCACCGTCGCGCCGGCCGAGCCGGTCGAGCCGGACCTGGAGGCGGCGGCCTTCTTCGACGTCGACAACACCATGATGCGCGGCGCGTCCATCTACCACTTCGCCCGCGGGCTGGCCACGCGCGGCATGTTCACCACTTCCGATCTGTTGAAGTTCGCCGTCGGCCAGGCCGTGTTCCGGTTGCGCGGCAACGAGAATCCCGAGCACATCGCGGTCGCCCGGGAGACCGCGCTCGCCTTCGTCGCGGGCGCCAAGGTCGACGACGTCGTCCGCCTCGGCGAGGAGATCTACGACGAGGTCATGGCCGACCGCATCTGGGGCGGCACCCGCGCGCTCGCGCAGAGCCACCTCGACGCCGGCCAGCGGGTCTGGCTCGTCACGGCCACGCCCGTCGAGCTGGCCCGGGTCATCGCCCAGCGGCTCGGCCTCACCGGCGCGCTCGGCACGGTCGCCGAGACCGCCGGCGGCGTCTACACCGGCCACCTGGTGGGCGACCTGCTGCACGGCCCGGCCAAGGCGGAGGCGGTGCGCGCGCTGGCCCGCCGCGAAGGGCTCGACCTGACCCGCTGCACGGCCTACAGCGACTCGGCCAACGACCTGCCGATGTTGTCGCTGGTCGGCAGCGCGGTGGCGATCAACCCCGACAGCGAGCTGCGCGAGCACGCCAGGAAGCACGACTGGCCGGTCAAGGACTTCCGCACCGGCCGCAAGGCCACCATGACCGCCCTGCCGATCGCGGCCGGGGTCGGCGCGATCGCGGGCGGCGTGGCGGCGGGCATCGCCCTGCGCAGGCACTACCGCTCCCACTGACCGCCCGCCCGACGCAGCCGCCGACGAGGCCGCCGGCGCGGCCCGGCGGCGTGGACGGCTCCTTGACGTCCACGGCCGGGCGTGCGCCGGCGCCGGTCATCGCAGGCGTTCGAACAGCTTCCTGGCGTCCGGTTGCAGCCATTCGATCCGGTTGGGGTCGTCCTGGGCCGGTTTCCAGGGCACGGTGACGAACGTCACCTTCGTCGCGGACGTGGCTCTGGCCAGCTCGACCATGGCCTCCAGGCTCAGGTCCGTCCTGACCGACTTGCGCACCTCGCCGAGGAAGCCGCGCAGCCGGGCCGGGTCGGCGGCCGCGCTCCTCGCCTTCTTCAGCATCGCCAGCAGCAGGATCTGCTGCCGCTTGATCCGCTGGATGTCCGAGCCGTCGCCGTAGCGGCGCAGCCGGGCGTAGCCGAGGGCGGCCTCGCCGTTCAGGGTGACCTTGCCGGCGGGCAGTCTCAGCTTCGCCGCCTTGTCGTCCACGGGGGACCTGAGCGTGATCTGCACGCCGCCGAGGGCGTCCACCATGCCCTTGAAGCCGGCGAAGTCGACCTCGACCGTGTGGTCGATGCGGACGTCGGTCAGCTTCTCCAGCGTCTTGACCAGACAGGACGCGCCGCCGGTGTTGTACGCCGAGTTGACCATGTCCTTCCGCGCCGGGTCGGACCCGCACGGCGGGATCTGCACGATCGAGTCGCGCGGCACGCTGACCCCGACGGCCTGGCCGCGGTCGGCGGGCACGTGCACGAGCAGGATGGTGTCGGAGCGCCTGCCGCCCTTGTCGGGCGTCCTGGCCAGGTGGGGCCCGTACTTGGCGTTGCCCGGCCCGTCGCGCGTGTCGGAGCCGATCACCAGGATGTTGCGGGCGCCGCTCATGTCGACCGGCCGCGCGCCCGTCGACGGTCCGGCCACGGTGTTGCCGTTGACCAGCGCGGTCGGCACCGCGACGGCCGCGGCCGTGCCCACGGCGACCAGGCCGGCCGTCCAGTAGGCGTTCCATCTGCGCCGCGGGCGCTCCCGCAGCAGGCGGTCGCGCTGGCGGGCGAGCGTCGGGGGCGGCTCGTGCTCCAGTTCCCCGCCGAGGTCGCGGAGCATCCGCAGGTCGTCCATGGTCACTCCTCCTCCAGCATGGGGTTGGTGTCGCCGAGCGCGGCCCGTACCTTCCGCCTGCCCCTGTTGAGGCGGGAGCGCACGGTTCCGATCGGGATGCCGAGCGCCCGGGCGACCTCTTCGTAGGTGAGGTCGCCCCAGGCGATCAGCAGCAGGACGTCCCGGTCCTTGGCGGGCAGCGCGGCCAGCGCGCCCGCCAGGCGGGGACGGGCGGCCTGCGCCGTGACCCCCGCCGCGACGCGGTCGGCGGGCGACTCCACGTGCTGGTCGAGGGGGGCCCGCAGGAACGCCCGGTACCGCGCCGCCTCCTTGCGGTGGTGACGGGAGATGAGCTTGGTGAGGATGCCGAAGAGCCACGGCCTGGCGTCGGGGCAGGACAGGTCGTAGCTCTTGCGGCGGGAGAACGCGACGAGGAACGTCTCGCCGACGAGGTCCTCGGCCGGCTCAGGGCCGAGGCGTTTGGAGACGTACCGGTAGAGCATGGCGGAGTAGCGGTCGAACAGTTCGGCGAACGCCTCCGGCTCGGTCAGGGAGGCGCTCACGAGCTCCGAGTCCGCCCCCCTGGTGGCGGGTTGCGTGATCATCTCCGCCCTTCTGTGGAGAATCGGTCACGGATGTCTTGCCACAACCCGCCAAGAGGGTTCAGATCTCCTTCAGGAACCCGCCGTCCACGGCGATGTCGGCGCCGGTCGTGCTGCCCGAGCGCGGCGAGACCAGCAGGGCGACCATGTCGGCGATCTCCTGCGGGCTCACCAGGCGTCCGGTGGCCAGCTTCATCATGCCGGGGGCGACCTGGGCGATGACGTCCTCCTTCGAGGCCCCGGCCATCCCGGCGATGACGTCGGCGGCGCCGCCGTCCTTGGTCCACCAGTCGGTCAGCACCGGGCCGGGTGAGATCGTGTTCACCCGGACGCCCTGCGGGCCGTACTCCTCCGAGACGGCCTTGCTCACGTGGTTCATGGCGGCCTTGGCCGCGCCGTAGTCCACGTTCATGGCCCCCGGCTGGCGGGCCGAGCCGGAGGAGATGTTCACGATCGAGCCGCCGCCGCGCTCCACCATGAGGGGCACGGCCGCGCGGATCATGCGTACGGCCGCGAACAGGTTGAACTCGAACATGGCCTGCCAGTCGTCGTCGCCCGGGGCCATGAACCCGACCCGGGGCAGCGTCACGCCGGGGGGCGGCCCGCCGGCGTTGTTGACCAGGATGTCCACCCCGCCGAACTCCTCGACGGCGCGGGCGATCACCCGGGCGGGCGCCTGCGGGTCCATCAGGTCGACCGCGACGTGCGTCACCTTGGCGTCGGGCGCGGTCCGCGAGGCCGCCACGACGTGCGCGCCCTCCTCCGCCAGGGTGCGCGCGACGGCCAGACCGATGCCCTTGGACGCGCCGGTGACGACGGCCACACGGCCGGAAAGCTGGAGATCCATCGAAGAGGTTCCTCTCGGGTGTCAGTGACTACACCCGCGAGAACACCGGCCGGGCGCGACCGGTTGCACCCTTCACAGGAACGGCGGTCACAGGAACGGCGGTCACAGGAACGGCGGGAAGGCCGGCCCCCTGCGCAGCCGCAACTCGTTGAGCATCTGCTGGACGACCTCCCGCACGTGGTCGGTCAGGTTGAACACCAGCATCGGGTCGTCGGCCGCGGCGGGCTCGTACTCGTCGGTGCGGATCGGCTCGCCGAACTCGATCATCCACTTGGACGGCAGCGGCACCAGCCCGAGCGGCCCGAGCAGCGGGAAGAACGGCGTGATCGGCACGTAGGGGACGCCGAGCATGCGGGCCAGGAACTTCAGGTCGCCGATCTTCGGATAGATCTCCTCGGCCCCCACGATGGCCGTGGGCACGATGGGCACGCCCGCGCGGATCGCCGAGGCCACGAACCCGCCCCGGCCGAACCGCTGCAGCTTGTAGCGCTCGGAGAACGGCTTCCCGACGCCCTTGAAGCCCTCGGGGAACACGCCGACGAGCTCGCCCTTGCGCAGCAGCCGGTCGGCGTCCTCGGGGCAGGCCAGCGTGTGGCCGGTCTTGCGGGACAGGTGACCGAGCAGCGGGAGCTGGTAGACCAGGTCGGCCCCGAGCAGGCGGACGGCCCGGCCCGCCTCGTCGTGCAGGGCGACCTGCATCATGAGCGCGTCGACCGGCAGCGTGCCGGAGTGGTTGGCCACCACCAGAGCGCCGCCCTCGGCGGGCACGTTCTTCAGCTCGGCCGTCTCGACCCTGAACCAGCGGTGGTAGAGCGGTCTGATCAGCTCGAGGAGCACCTTGTCGGTCAGCTCGGGGTCGTAGCCGAACTCGTCGACCTCGTACTCGCCGGTGATGCGCCGGCGGACGAACGCCAGCAGCCGGGCCAGCGGGTCGGGCTCCTCGTAGGACGGCGCGGCGCTGATCGGGATCACCCGGCCCTCCTCCTCGTGCGGCACGCTCACGGACGCACACCTCCGAACGGGTGCATACCCCGTGAACGCACGAAGTCGTCGAAGGCCGCCGCGGTGGTGTACTTGGGCCGCCAGCCCAGCTCGGCCTCCAGCCTGGCGGTGTCGACCGCCCGGCCGTAGCTCATCAGCCGCAGCTGCTCGGGCGAGTACTCGACGAGGCCGAGCCTGCGCACGGTGTTGCCGAGCGTGCGGAAGACGGGTGCGAACAGCGGCAACGACGCCCGCCCGGCCCGCCGCGCGCACTGCGACAGCAGCAACACGCCTGCCCCGGCCACGTTGAACGTGCCGGGGTGGTCTTCGTTCGCCATCCTGCGCAGCACCTCGACCGCGTCGTCCTCGTGGACGAACTGCAACCGCGGGTCGAAGCCGAACACCGTCGGCAGGACGGGCTGGGTGAAGTACCGCGTGAGCGGCGAGTCGACGCCAGGACCCATGAAGTTGGCGAAGCGCAGCAGCGACACCGTCACGTCGGGGCGGCGGCGCGCGAAACCGCGCACGTAGCCCTCGACCTCCGCCGCGTCCTTGGCGTAGCCGTGGACCGGGCCGACGTGCGGCTCCAGGTCCTCGGTGAACACCGCGGGATCGCGCGGGGACGAGCCGTAGACGGCGGTGGTGGAGCGCACCACCACGCGCCGCACGGTCGACGACCGCTGGCAGGCACCGAGCAGTTGCATGGTGCCTATGACGTTGTGCTCCTTCATGGCAGCCCTGCCATCGCCCTTGGACGGGGCGCTGACCAGGCTCATGTGCACAACGGTGTCGATGTCCGCGGCCGCGATCACCTCAGCGATGTCGGGGCTGCGCAGATCGACCCGGACGAACTCCGTCCGGCCCAGAGTGATGCCGCCGTCCCGCGTCAGCGAGGGGGGCGGCACGGTGTCCACTCCGATGACGCGGCTGATCTCGGGGTCAGCCGCGAGGACGCTCGCCACCCGGGCGCCTATGTGGCGCGAGACCCCGGTGACAAGCACGGTGTGGGTCATCAGCGCCTCGCAGCTGCGTCGGTTACTTCTTGTTGCGCCGCTGGATGCGCGTCTTCTTGAGCAGCTTGCGGTGCTTCTTCTTGGCCATCCGCTTGCGGCGCTTCTTGATCACAGAGCCCACGGGACCCCCAGGTACTGATAGCAAGTCTGAATCGATGTGCGAGCGCACACCGGGTCACAGACTACCGGCGATCCGAGGTAGATCGCCCCTTGGGGGGTGAGAGCCCGGCCTCGTGGTGCGCAGGCCGGGCTTCTCCCGCGACCGAATTCACGGCGCGTTCGGGCGCGCCGCTACTTCAACCTGCCTCGATGTAGGCCTCCCGCAGATAGTCGTGGACCGCCTGCTCGGGCACTCTGAACGACCGGCCAACTCGGATGGCCGGCAGCTCACCTGAGTGGACGAGCCGGTACACCGTCATCTTGGACACCCTCATGACCGTCGCGACTTCAGCCACGGTCAGGAACTTCACCTCGCTGAGAGGTCTTTCGCCTGCACCCATCGGACGCCTCTTCCGCACGTGTTTCCGGGTTATCCCCACTGGTGCCATTGCTCACGCACGTGTACTGCCGTCAGCGTAAGTCGGGACTCCGGGTGCGCAAACCCCCTATTTTCTCAGTCCGCGGAGCCACCTGTCAGCCGGACCAGTAAAGTCGCTGGTTAGCAGCCGGGCCGAGCACCTCGCCTGGACCTTGGAACTGTCCAAGTTGCCACACA
This sequence comes from Nonomuraea sp. NPDC049624, assembly GCF_040675255.1. Taxonomy (NCBI): domain Bacteria; kingdom Bacillati; phylum Actinomycetota; class Actinomycetes; order Streptosporangiales; family Streptosporangiaceae; genus Nonomuraea; species Nonomuraea sp. NPDC049624. Next base: position 427,114 of record NZ_JBFAOR010000001.1, read on the forward strand.
TAAGAGTCGCCCAAGCCCCATCAAAAGTTGGCAAAGGGACAGCGAGCCTCTTGGAATGCAGGCGCGAAAAGACGGTATGGGGAGGGCCGTTTTCGACTCAAAGGGCTCGTGAGACCAGAGTGACCAACCGCTCGGTCAGCGGAGCGTAATAGCGGGGTAGCACATTGTCGTCGAGTGGCACGACGACGTCGATCTTTCCCTCGGCCTCGCCGAGGAACAGGCCGGGGTCGTTGCTGTCGGCGAAGGCCACCGTCGGCACGCCCGCCTCGCCCGCCGCCCCCGCCCAGCCGTGGTCGGCGATCACCAGGTCGGGCAGCTCGCCTTCGAGCTCGTCGAGCATGTGCCGCATCGGGGCCGAGTCGTGGGTGTGCACGAAGCCGCCGCGGTCGTCGAGCATGGCGACGTCCTGGAGGTAGCGCAGGCGGCGCGGGCGGCCGAAGCCGGAGCCGGCGTACGTCCAGCCCTCGGCCGGGGTGAGCAGGGTCGCGCCGCGCTCGACGGCGAACCTGGCCAGCGGCAGGTGGACGGCGAGCAGCCCGGTCGGGTGGCCGGTGGCGAACAACACCCGCGGGGACGGCCGCGACAACACCGACGCGATGCGGGCCGCCATGGCGTCGATCGCGTCGATCGTCAGGTCGGGATCGATGGTGTCCTGGCCCCGCCGGTGGCCGGGATCGGCGACCACGCCGGCCGACTTGGCCATCAGGTCGAGGACGTCCCGGAAGGTCCACGGCTGCTCGAACGTCAGGCCGAGCATGTAGTACGGGTCGCGGTTGGCCAGCGAGCTGTAGTGGTCGAGGTTGTTCTCGCGCGACGTCGCGACGTCACCGGCGATGCGGCTGTGGATCAGGTGTCGGCGGAGTTCGTCGCGGCTCAGCACAGGTCTTCCTCATCAGGGGCATCGAGGGCCGTCAGGCGTCCTCAGGGCGGTCGTCAGGGCAGCCGTCAGGGCATCGGATCGAGGCCGTGCAGAGGGAACACCGCCTGCCGGGTCGCCATGACCGCACGGTCGATGGGGTCCGCTGGGTCATAACCGCCGGAGATGTCGTGAAATTCCGGGTTGCGGCCATCGGTCATGGTCAGCGGGGGCGCCTCGCCGGTGCGCTCCCTGACGTACTGGCGCCAGGCGTCGGGGGTGGGCGTGGCCGGATCGACGGGATGGCCGGCGGCCACGGCGATGAGGTGCGTCCAGATGCGCGGCACGACCTGGACGAGCTCGTAACCGCCGCCGCCCACCGCGATCCACCGGCCGCCCGCCGTCTCGTGCGCCAGGTCGTGCAGGGCGGCGTAGGCGGCGCGCTGGCCGTCGATGCTGAGCATGAGGTTGGCGAGGGGGTCGAGGGCGTGGCTGTCGCAGCCGTGCTGGGTGACCAGGATCTGCGGGCCGAACTCGCGCAGCAGCGGCGGCACGACCGCGTGGAAGGCGCGCAGCCAGCCGGAGTCGCCGGTGCCGGCCGGCAGCGCCACGTTGACGGCCGTGCCCTCCGCGCCGGTCTCGTGCGGGAAGCCGGTGCCCGGGAACAGCGTGCGCGGGCTCTCGTGCAGGCTGATCGTCAGCACCCGGGGGTCGTCGTAGAAGACGGCCTGCACGCCGTCGCCGTGGTGCACGTCGACGTCGACGTAGGCCACCCGGGTGGCCCCCTGCTCCAGCAGCCAGGCGATGGCCAGAGCAGGGTCGTTGTAGACGCAGAAGCCGCTGGCCGCGGCCGGCATGGCGTGGTGGAGCCCGCCCGCGACGTTGACGGCGTGCTCGGCCGCGCCCTCCCAGACCGCGCGCGCCGCCGCCAGGGACGCCCCCGCGATCAGCGCGGACGCCTCGTGCACGCCCTTGAAGGCCGGATTGTCGGTGGTGCCGAGCCCCGCCCGCAGGTCGGGCACGCCGGCCACGGAGACGCCCTTGACCGCCTCGATGTAGGCGCGGTCGTGCACCATGGCCAGCTCGTCGTCGCCGGCGGGCGCGCAGCCGGCCATCTCGACCTTGTCGAGGACGCCGAGCGAGCGGGCGAGCGCGATCGTCAGCTCGACCCTGATGGGCGCCAGCGGGTGGCTCGGGCCGAAGTTGTAGGAGGTGAGAGCGTCGTCCCAGATGACTCGTGCCGTTCGGCTCATGCCCCGCCCTCCGCGCGTCCCTCACCTTGCGCCGACGTTACCGCAGCGCCCTGTTCCGGTTGTAGCCCGGGTGATCGTCGGGGACGGCCTCGGTCGCATCAGAAATTTCGTGACTTAGTGTTTTATGGTGCGCTGGGCACGACCTTTCCGCAGAATCTTCAATTTCTTCCGACGTCCCCGGGTTTTCGACACCACGATCGTGGTCGTGCTCGCCGTGTTCGCGAGCCTCGGGGTGATCGTGTCGTCCGTCCAGACGGGGGTCGACGGGGCGCTGGGGTCGGCGCACTTCCTGCTGACCAGCGTGCTGCTGCTCGTCCGCCGGAGCAGGCCGGTGCTGGTGGCCGGGGCCGTCACGGTGGTCGACCTGATCGGCATCGCGGCCGGGCTGGTGACGTCGGCCACCATCCCGGAGGGCATCGCCTTCTACAGCCTGGCCCGCCACTCCTCCGGCCGTCCCTCGCTGGTCATGGCGGTGGCGGGGATCGTCGCCTACGGCACGGTGATGGAGATCAAGGGGCCGGGCATCGGGCAGTTCCTGGCCGGCGCCTTCGTCGTCGCGATCCCGGCCGGCATCGGCGCGCTGGTCAAGACCAGGGCCGAGCTGAACGAGCGCAGCAGGCTGGAGGCCGCCGACGCCGCCGTACAGGCCGAGCGGCGGCGCATCGCGCGGGAGCTGCACGACGTCGTCGCGCACCACATCACGGTGATCAACGCCCTGGTCGGCGGCGCGCGGGCCACGCTCGCGCCGGAGCAGGAGGTCACCCGCGAGGCGCTGGAGAGCGCCCAGCAGACCGCCCGCCAGGCGATGTCGGAGATGCGCCGGCTGCTGCACGTGCTGCGGGCCGACGGCAACGACGGCCCGGACGCCGCGACCGGCGTGGGGGCCGACCGGCTGCCCGCGCTCATCGGCGAGGCCAGGAGCGCCGGGCTGCCCGCCAGCCTGACCGTCACGGGCGAGCCGGTGGCGCTGCCCTCGGCCGTGGACCACGCCGTCTACCGGATCGTGCAGGAGGCCCTGACCAACACCCGCAAGCACGCGGCCGGCGCGAGGGCCAGTGTGCGCCTGGCCTACGGGTCCGAGGCGGTCGAGGTCGAAGTGCTCGACGACGGCGTGCCGCAGCCGGGCGGCACGCCGGGGTTCGGGCTGGGCGGCATGGCCGAGCGGGTCGCGCTGTGCGGCGGCCGGCTTTCGACCGGCCCGCGTCCCGGGGGAGGATTTCGCGTGCACGCCCGCATCCCCTTGGAGGCAACATGATCACTGTGCTGCTGGTCGACGACCACGAGCTGGTCCGCAAGGGGTTCCGGCTGATGCTCGACGCGCAGCCCGACCTGTCCGTGGTGGGCGAGGCCGGCGACGGCGAGTCGGCCGTCGAGCTGAGCCGGCGGCTGCGTCCCGACGTGGTGCTGATGGACCTGCACATGCCGGGGCTCGACGGCGTGCGGGCGACCGAGCTGATCACCTCGGAGCTGCCGGGCGTGCGGGTGCTCGCGCTGAGCACGTTCGACCTGGACGAGAACGTGGTCGCGGCGCTGCGCGCGGGCGCCGACGGCTTCCTGCCCAAGGACGTCTCCCCCGAGGAGCTGATCGAGGGCGTGCGCGTGGTGCACCGGGGCGAGTCGGCGGTCGCGCCGCGGCTGCTGACCCGGCTGATCGGCACGTTCGTGCGGGCGTCGAGGCCGCCGGCCGCGCCCGCGCCGCGGGGGCTGGACGCGCTGACCGAGCGCGAGCGGGAGATCCTCGTGCTGATCGCCAGAGGCCGGTCGAACACCGAGATCGCCGGGCAGCTGGCCGTCTCCCCCTCGACCGTCAAGAACCACGTGACCAGCCTGTTCGCCAAGATCGGGGTCAGGGACCGGGCGCAGGCCGTGATCGTCGCGTACGAGGCGGCGCTGATCAAACCTGGAGACTAGGACCAGGCTCCCAGGCCGCGCCCGGCAAGAACGTCCTCACGGCCGAAGAGAACGGCGGGCGCCGGCGGCACGCTTGGTGACATGACGGCGATTCGCGCAACCAACCTGAGCAAACGCTACGGCGCCACCCATGCCGTCGCGGACCTGTCGTTCGACGTCGAGCCCGGCCAGGTGACCGGGTTCCTCGGGCCCAACGGCGCCGGCAAGTCCACGACCATGCGGATGATCCTCGGCCTCGACCGGCCGTCGAGCGGGTCCGTGCTGGTGGACGGGCGGCCGTACCAGGAGCATCGGCACCCGCTGCGCAAGGTGGGCGCGCTGCTGGACGCCAAGGCCGTGCACGGCGGCCGCAGCGCCCGCAACCACCTGCTGGCCATCGCCCAGAGCAACGGCATCCCGGCGGGCCGGGTGAACGAGGTGCTGGAGGCCGTCGGCCTGCGCGAGGTGGCACGGCGGCGGATCGGCGGCTTCTCGCTCGGCATGTCGCAGCGCCTGGGCATCGCGGCCGCGCTGCTCGGCGACCCCGAGATCCTGCTCTTCGACGAGCCGGTCAACGGGCTCGACCCCGAGGGCATCCTGTGGATCCGCACGTTCATGCGCAAGCTGGCGGCCGAGGGGCGGACGGTGTTCGTCTCCAGCCACCTCATGAGCGAGATGGCCCAGACGGCCGACCATCTGATCGTGATCGGCCGGGGCCGGCTGATCGCCGACACGAGCGTGCAGGAGTTCATCGGGCGCAGCTCGCAGGGCTACGTACGGGTGCGCTCGCCGCGCCTGGCCGAGGTCGCCGACCTGGTCAAGGTGGGCGACCTGTACCCCGACCACCTGCGCGTCACCGCGATGAGCACGCTGGAGATCGGCACCCTGACCGCTCGGGCCGGGATCCCCCTGGAGGAGCTGACGTTCGTGCAGCCCTCGCTCGAAGCGGCGTACATGGAGCTCACCAAGGACAGTGTGGAGTACTCGTCATGACCGACATCCTGAGGTCCGAATGGACCAAGATCCGTTCGGTGCGTTCGACGGTGTGGACGCTCGCCGTCACCGCCCTGCTCCTGATCGGCCTGGGCGGGCTGCTGTCGGTCGCGTCCAGGGCCACGGCCGACGGGCAGCCCATCACCGGTGACCAGGCCGTCATGACGAGCCTGACCGGCATCATGTTCGCCTCCCTGTCCATGGCCACGCTGGGCGTGCTGGTGATCTCCAGCGAGTACCGGACCGGCGGCATCCGCACGTCGTTGCTGGCCGTGCCGAGGCGGATGAGGCTGCTCGCCGGCAAGATCGTGGTGTTCACCGTGACGGCGCTGGTCGTCTCCACGGTCGCGGCGGCCGCCGCGGTGGCCGTCGGCGTGGCGATCCTGCGGCCGGGCTCGGTCGACATGGGCACCGCGGCGCAGTCGGTGTTCGGGGCCGGGCTCTACCTCACCGCCTGCGGCCTGTTCGGGCTGGGGCTCGGCACGCTGATCCGGCACACGCCGGGCGCGATCGTCTCGGCCATCGCGCTGATGATGGTGCTGCCGCAGCTCACCAACGCGCTGCCCGGCGCGTGGGGCAAGGCCGTCGCCGACCACTTCACCACCAACGCCGGCCTGGAGATCGTGCTGGACCAGCCCGGGAACCCGCTGGGGCCGTGGAGCGGGCTCGGCGTCTACGCGCTGTGGGTCGCCGTCGCGGTGGCGGCGGGGGCCGTGCTCATGCAGCGGCGGGACGCCTGAGCAGCACGGCAGGCTGCCCCGCCGCGGGTCACCCCGAGGCGAGCTGGTGCCCCCGCCGCGGGTCACCCCGAGGCGAGCTGGTGCCCCCGCCGCGGGTCAGCCCGAGGCGAGCTGGCGCCCCCGGTCGCGGGCGGCCTCGATGGCGGCCAGGAAGGCGGCGCGCACGCTGTGGCGCTCCAGCTCGGCGATGGCCGCGATCGTGGTGCCGCCCGGCGAGGTGACGGCCTCCCGCAGGATCACCGGGTGCTCCCCGGAGTCGCGCAGCATCACGGCGGCGCCGACGATCGACTGGGTGACCATGTCGAGCGCGGCGGCCCGCGGCATGCCGAGCAGGATGCCCGCGTCGACCATGGCCTCGACCAGGTAGAAGAAGTAGGCGGGGCCGCTGCCGGACAGCGCGGTCGCGGCGTCCTGCTGGGACTCGGGGATGCGCAGCACCTTGCCGACCGGCTTGAGCAGGCCCTCGGTGAGCTTGAGGTGCTCCTCGCCGGCGTGCGCGCCCGCCGAGATCACGCTCATCGCCTCGTCGAACTTGATCGGCGTGTTGGACATGACCCGGACCACCGGCACGTCGACGCCGAGCCGCTGCTCCACGAACGCGGTGGTGATGCCGGCCGCCGCCGTGATGACCAGACGGTCGGCCGGGACGTAGGGGGCGATCTCCGCCAGCAGGGTCGCCATGTCCTGGGGCTTGACGGCCAGGATCAGGGTGTCGGCCGACTTGGCCGCCTCGGCGTTGTCGACCGTGCGCACGCCGTAGGTCTCGCGCAGCGCCTGCGCCCGCTCCGGACGGCGGCTGGTCGCCATGATGTCGCCCGGCTTGAACCCGGCGCGCAGCAGCCCGGACAGCAGGGCCTCGCCCATCTTGCCGGTGCCCAGAATCGCGATCATCTCGACCTCTCGAAGGGGGAACGGACGCCGGCCCAGCCTACTAGCCCCGCGACAGCAGCGACCTGAGGAAGAACGCCAGGTTACGGGGGCGTTCGGCCAGGCGGCGCATGAGGTAGGCGTACCAGTCGGCGCCGTACGGGACGTACACGCGCACCTGGCCGCCGAGGCCGGCCAGACGGCGCTGCTCGCCGGGGCGCACGCCGTACAACATCTGGTACTCGAAGCCGTTGACGTCGCGGCCGTCGAGCACGGCCAGGGTGGAGGCGATCTGGATCATCCTGGGGTCGTGCGTGGCGATCATGGGGTAGCCGGTGCCCGCCATGAGGATCTTGAGGCAGCGCACGAACGAGCGGTCGACGTCGGCCGGCCTGCTGTAGGCGCCGGGGGCGGTGTAGGCGCCCTTGCAGAGCCGGACGCGGGCGCCGGCCAGCTTCTCGCAGCGTTCGAGTGCGTCGGGCAGGTACGCCTGGACCACGATCCCGACGTCGGGGTGCTCCTTGCGCAGGGTGGCGTGCACGAAGTGCAGGCCGCCGATCGTGTCGTGCTCCTCGGCGTCGAGCGTGACCGTGATGCCGCGGGCGGCCGCCGCCTCGCAGATGGTGGCCGCGTTGTCGAGCGCGACCTGCTCCGACAGCCGCAGGCCGAGCGCGGTCAGCTTGACCGAGGCGTCGCCGCCCGGCGGCAGCCGGTCGAGCAGCGACAGGTACTCGCGCACGGCCGCCTCGGCCTGTCTCCTGTCGGTCACCTCTTCGCCCAGGTGGTCGACGGTCACCAGCAGGCCCTCGTGGGACAGCGCGCGGATGACCTCGCCGACGTCGTCGGCGACGTATCGCTTGACCACGTCCCTGGTCAGCGGCGATGTGGTGATGACGCGTTCGGCGCGTTCGCTCTTGGAGACGGCGAGCATTGCCTGACGGAGCACGTGACCCACACTAACCGCCCACTTCCCGGGTATATCGCTGAACCGCGGACCTGCCCTTTTCGTCTTAGGGATATGCGCACAATGACGACAGCGACTCTTCTCGCCGGTTCTCTGGTGCTCGCGACGGGTTGTGCCACATCGCCGCCGGCCGCCCGTCCGCTGCCGCAGACGCCCGCCGAGCACGTCGTGACACCGGTCACCTCCGCCCCCAGCAAGGCCCCCGAGCCGGTCAAGCCCACCGGCGACGCCATCAACGTGCACAAGGTCCGCTGGACCAAGGCGGCGTCCTTCGCACGCGGCAAGCAGGTCAAGCTCACCTGGTGGTCGGGCGTGGAGCCGTGCACCGTGCTGGACAGGGTCAAGGTGAAGGAGACCGCCAGGAAGGTCACCATCACCCTGTACGAGGGCACGTCCCCCAAGGCCAAGAGCGTCTCCTGCATCATGCTGGCCGTGGAGAAGACCACGACCGTCAAGCTCAAGCACGCCCTCGGCAAGCGCAAGCTCGTGGACGGCGCGAAGCCCTAAGCCCGACGTCCCCCCGGCCGCCCTCCTCATGACCGCGAGGTGGGCGGCTTCCTCATGCCGGTGGAACCGCCGGGCGTCCGCCCCCGTTACGCCTGATGTGTGGAATCACCCCAGTTCGTGGGAATGCCGACGCGCTCATGGGGGTTGAGTCGGGTAGGCTCAAGTCGTTTGACAAAGACGACACGAATCCGTAGCTTGAGTCCAACCGACTCAACTTTGACTACAAGGACGTACTCATGGCACGTGCGGTAGGTATCGACCTTGGGACGACCAACTCCGTCGTCTCGATCCTCGAGGGCGGTGAGCCCACCGTCATCGCCAACGCGCAGGGCTCGCGGACCACGCCGTCCGTGGTCGCCTTCGCGAAGAACGGCGAGGTCCTGGTGGGCGAGGTCGCCAAGCGGCAGGCCGTCACCAACGTTGACCGGACGATCCGCTCGGTCAAGCGCGAGATGGGCACCAACTGGTCCCAGGAGATCGACGGCAAGAAGTTCTCCCCCCAGCAGATCAGCGCCTTCGTGCTGCAGAAGCTGAAGCAGGACGCCGAGGCGTACCTGGGCGAGAAGATCACCGACGCGGTGGTCACCGTCCCGGCCTACTTCAACGACGCCCAGCGCCAGGCCACCAAGGAGGCCGGCACGGTCGCGGGCCTCAACGTCCTGCGCATCATCAACGAGCCGACCGCCGCGGCCCTCGCCTACGGGCTCGACAAGGAGCAGGACCAGACGATCCTGGTCTTCGACCTCGGCGGCGGCACCTTCGACGTCTCGCTGCTCGACGTCGGCCAGGAGGACGGCCACGGCTTCGTCGAGGTCAAGGCCACCTCCGGCGACAACCACCTCGGTGGCGACGACTGGGACCAGCGCGTCGTCGACGAGCTGGTCAAGCGCTTCCAGAACGCCCACGGCGTCGACCTCGCCAAGGACAAGATGGCCCTCCAGCGCCTGCGTGAGGCCGCGGAGAAGGCCAAGATCGAGCTGTCCAGCCAGGCCGAGACCAACATCAACCTGCCCTACATCACCGCCTCCGCCGAGGGCCCGCTGCACCTCGACGAGAAGCTGACCAGGGCCGAGTTCCAGCGCCTGACGGCCGACCTGCTCGAGCGCACCAAGGGCCCGTTCCACCAGGTCATCAAGGACGCCGGCATCAAGGTCTCCGACATCGCGCACGTGGTGCTCGTCGGCGGCTCGACCCGCATGCCCGCCGTCACCGAGCTCGTCCGCGAGCTGACCGGCGGCAAGGAGCCCAACAAGGGCGTCAACCCCGACGAGGTCGTCGCCATCGGCGCCGCCCTCCAGGCCGGCGTGCTCAAGGGTGAGGTCAAGGACGTCCTCCTGCTCGACGTGACCCCGCTGTCGCTGGGCATCGAGACCAAGGGCGGCATCTTCACCAAGATCATCGAGCGCAACACGACGATCCCGACCAAGCGCTCGGAGGTCTTCACCACGGCCGAGGACAACCAGCCGTCGGTGCAGATCCAGGTCTACCAGGGCGAGCGCGAGATCGCCTCGTACAACAAGAAGCTGGCCACCTTCGAGCTGACCGGCATCGCCCCGGCGCCGCGCGGCATCCCGCAGATCGAGGTCACCTTCGACATCGACGCCAACGGCATCGTCAACGTCTCCGCCAAGGACCTGGGCACGGGCAAGGAGCAGACGATGACCATCACCGGCGGCTCCGCGCTGCCGAAGGACGACATCGAGCGCATGATGCGCGAGGCCGAGTCGTACGCCGAGGAGGACAAGAAGCGCCGCGAGGAGGCCGAGGTCCGCAACAACGCGGACGGTCTGGCCTACCAGACGGAGAAGTTCCTCCGCGAGAACGACGACAAGGTCCCCGGCGACATCAAGACCGAGGTCAACGACGCCCTGGCCGAGCTGAAGAAGGCTCTTGAGGGCACCGACACCGACGTCATCCGCACCTCCGCGGAGAAGCTCGCCACGGTCAGCCAGAAGATGGGCTCGGCGATCTACGCCGCCGGCCAGGGCCAGCAGGCCGGCCCCGAGGGCGCTCCGCAGGACGCCTCGGCCGGTCAGGGCGCCAAGGCCGACGACGACGTGGTCGAGGCCGAGATCGTCGACGAAGACCAGCCGAAGAAGGACCAGTGATGCCGGCGCGCGACAACGGGCACGAGGAGCCGGTGATCCGCGACAAGCGCAAGATCGACCCGGAGACGGGCGAGGTTCGGGAGACCTCGGGCGAGCAGCCCGAGGCGCCCGCCGAGCAGGCGCCGGCGGCGGCCCACGACGGTGAGCTGGCGGCCCAGCTCGCCGAGCGGACCGCCGACCTCCAGCGCCTCCAGGCGGAGTACACGAACTACCGCAGAAGGGTCGAGCGCGACAGGGTGGCGGTCCGCGAGCAGGCCGTCGCCGGCGCGCTGACCGAGCTGCTCCCCGTGCTCGACGACATCGGACGGGCCCGTGACCACGGCGAGCTGACCGGCGGCTTCGCGAAGGTGGCGGAGTCGCTGGAGTCGGCGCTCACCAAGCTGGGCCTCAGCGCCTTCGGCCAGAAGGGCGACCCGTTCGACCCGACGGTCCACGAGGCGCTGATGCACAGCTACTCGCCCGACGTGACCGAGCCCACCGCGATCGAGGTGCTGCAGCCCGGTTACCGGATGGGTGAGCGGGTGCTGCGCCCGGCGCGGGTGGCGGTGGCCGAGCCCGAGGACGCTCCTCCCGCGTCCAATGACGACGAAGCAAACTGACAAAAGGACGAAGGGCCGTAGATGAGCACCAAGGACTACCTGGAAAAGGACTACTACGCCGTCCTTGGTGTGCCCAAGACCGCCACCGCCGACGAGATCAAGAAGGCGTACCGGAAGCTGGCCAGGCAGTACCACCCGGACACCAACCAGGGCGACGCCGCCAAGGAGACCAAGTTCAAGGAGGTCTCGGAGGCGTACGACATCCTGTCCGACAGCAAGCGCCGCAAGGAGTACGACGAGGCGCGCACGCTGTTCGGGTCCGGGGTGGGCGGTCAGCGCCCCGGCGGTGGCGGTTTCCCGTTCGACTTCGGCGACCTGTTCGGCGGCACCGCCGGCCAGCAGGGCGGGGGCGCCGGTGAGCGGCTCGGCGACCTGTTCGGCGGGCTGTTCAACCGCGGTGGGGCGGGGGGCTCCACCCGCACGACGAGCGCGACCAGACCGCGCCGCGGCCAGGACGTCGAGTCCGAGGTCACGCTCTCGTTCACCGAAGCCGTCGAGGGCACCACGGTGTCGCTCAGGCTGACCAGCTCGGCCGCCTGCACCGCGTGCAGCGGCACCGGCGCCAAGGCGGGCACGACCCCCCGGGTCTGTCCCACCTGCGAGGGCACCGGCGCGGCCAGCCGCAACCTGGGCAACTTCGCCTTCTCCGAGCCCTGCCGCGACTGCAAGGGACGCGGGCTGCTCGTGGACGACCCCTGCCCCGTGTGCGAGGGCAGCGGCCGGGCCAAGAGCACCCGCACGATCCAGGCCAGGATCCCCGCGGGCGTGGCCGACGGGCAGCGGGTCAAGCTCAAGGCCAAGGGCGCGCCGGGCGAGAACGGCGGCCCGGCCGGCGACCTCTACATCCTGACGCACGTCAAGCCGCACCCCGTGTTCGGCCGGACGGGCGACAACCTCACGATCACGGTTCCCGTGACGTTCTCGGAGGCCGCGCTGGGCGCCGAGATCAAGGTGCCGATCCTCAAGGGCATGCCGGTGACCCTGCGCATCCCGGCGGGCACGCCCAACGGCCGCACGTTCCGCGTGCGGGGCAGGGGCGTCACCCGCAAGGACGGCACCAAGGGTGACCTGCTCGCCAGCGTCGAGGTGCTCGTGCCGAAGACGCTCGACGACAAGTCGCGCGAGCTCCTCACCGAGTTCAACACCGCGACCGCGGGCGACGACCCGCGCGCCGATCTGATTCAGCGAGCCAGAAGCGAGTAGCCGATGGACGCCAACTATTTCGACCTGTCCGACGACACGCCTGTTTATGTGATTTCGGTGGCCGCGCAGCTCTCCGGGCTCCACCCGCAGACGCTGCGCCAGTACGACCGGCTCGGCCTGGTCAGCCCGGGCCGCACCGCCGGGCGCGGCCGCCTCTACTCCACAAGAGACATCATCCAGCTCCGCGAGGTCCAGCGGCTCTCCCAGGAGGAGGGCATCAACCTCGCGGGCATCAAGCGGATTCTCGAGCTCGAGAACGAAGCTCTGCGGCTGCGTGAGGAGGTTCACCGCCTGCGCGCCGAGATGCGGATGGTCCGGGCGCTGATCCGCTACGAGCTGCCACCGGGGGCCTAGGTTATGGACTACAAGCTCACCCAGAAGAGCCAGGAAGCTCTCTCGGGTGCCATGCGGCGCGCCGCCGCCGAGGGCAACCCGGAGATCTCTCCGGCCCATCTGCTCTCCACGCTGCTCTCCCAGACCGGCGGCACGGCCGTGCCGCTGCTCGAAGCGGTCGGCGCCGACTGGCGCACGCTGCGGGCGCGCGTCGAGGAGCAGCTCGCGGCGCTGCCGAAGGCTCAGGGCGCGACAGTGGGCGCGCCGTCGAGCTCGCGGCAGCTGCTCACCGTCATGAACACCGCCGCCCAGCACGCCAACCGCCTCGAAGACCTCTATGTCTCCACCGAGCACCTGCTCGTCGGCCTGGCGGCCGACGGCGGCGCGATGGCCGAGCTGCTCAAGTCGCAGGGCGCGACCCCGCAGGCGCTGCTCGACGCCTTCGAGAAGGTACGCGGCCACGCCCGCGTCACCAGCGAGACGCCCGAGGACACCTACCAGGCGCTGGAGAAGTACGGCGTCGACCTGACCGAGCGGGCCCGCGGCGGCGGCCTCGACCCGGTGATCGGCCGCGACTCGGAGATCCGCCGCGTGGTCCAGGTGCTCAGCCGCCGCACCAAGAACAACCCGGTGCTGATCGGCGAGCCCGGCGTCGGCAAGACCGCCGTCGTCGAGGGCCTGGCGCAGCGCATCGTGGCCGGCGACGTGCCCGAGTCGCTGCGCAACAAGCGGCTGATCTCGCTCGACCTGGGCGCGATGGTGGCCGGCGCGAAGTACCGCGGCGAGTTCGAGGAGCGTCTCAAGGCCGTCCTCTCCGAGATCAAGGAGAGCAACGGGCAGATCGTGACGTTCATCGACGAGCTGCACACCGTCGTCGGCGCGGGGGCCGCCGAGGGCGCCATGGACGCCGGCAACATGCTCAAGCCCATGCTGGCCCGCGGCGAGCTGCGCATGATCGGCGCGACCACGCTCGACGAGTACCGCGAGCGCATCGAGAAGGACCCCGCGCTGGAGCGCCGTTTCCAGCAGGTCTACGTGGGCGAGCCCACGGTCGAGGACACGATCGCGATCCTGCGCGGGCTCAAGGGCCGCTACGAGGCCCACCACCAGGTGCAGATCGCCGACAGCGCCCTGGTCGCCGCCGCCGCCCTGTCCGACCGCTACATCACCAACCGCTTCCTCCCCGACAAGGCCATCGACCTGGTCGACGAGGCCGCCTCGCGGCTGCGCATGGAGATCGACTCCCGTCCGGTGGAGATCGACCAGCTCCAGCGGAGCGTCGACCGCATGAAGATGGAGGAGCTGGCCCTGACGAAGGAGACCGACGAGGCGTCGGTCCAGCGGCTCGACCGCCTGCGCCAGGAGCTGGCCGACCGCCAGGAGGAGCTCAACGCCCTGGTCGGCCGCTGGGAGCACGAGAAGGCCGGGCTCAACAAGGTCGGCGAGCTGAAGAAGCAGCTCGACGAGGCCAGGGGCGCCGCCGAGCGGGCCCAGCGCGACGGCGACTTCGAGGCCGCGTCCCGGCTCATGTACGCCGAGGTGCCCCGGCTGGAGCAGGCCCTCCAGGCCGCCTCCGACGCCGCGCCGCCGGACAACGCCATGGTCAAGGAGGAGGTCGGCGCCGACGACATCGCCGAGGTCATCTCCTCCTGGACGGGCATCCCCGCGGGCCGCCTGCTGGAGGCCGAGACGGCCAAACTGCTGCGGATGGAGGAGGAGCTGGGCCGCCGGCTCATCGGCCAGCAGCAGGCCGTACAGGCCGTCTCCGACGCCGTGCGCCGCAGCCGGGCCGGCATCGCCGACCCCGACCGTCCCACGGGCTCGTTCCTGTTCCTCGGACCCACCGGTGTGGGCAAGACCGAGCTGGCCAAGGCGCTGGCGGAGTTCCTGTTCGACGACGAGCGGGCGATGACCCGCATCGACATGAGCGAATACTCCGAGAAGCACAGCGTGGCCAGGCTCGTCGGCGCGCCTCCCGGCTACGTCGGCTACGAGGAGGGCGGCCAGCTCACCGAGGCCGTCCGGCGGCGGCCGTACACGGTGGTGCTGCTGGACGAGGTGGAGAAGGCGCACCCGGAGGTGTTCGACATCCTCCTCCAGGTGCTCGACGACGGACGCCTGACCGACGGCCAGGGCCGCACGGTCGACTTCCGCAACACGATCCTGATCCTGACCTCCAACATCGGCTCGCAGTTCCTGGTCGATCCGAAGCTGGAGAACGACGCCAAGCGCGAGGCCGTCATGGGGGCGGTGCGCGGCTCGTTCAAGCCGGAGTTCCTCAACCGGCTCGACGACGTCATCCTCTTCGACGCGCTCGGCTCCGAAGAGCTGGCCCAGATCGTCGACCTCCAGGTCGACCGCCTGGCCCAGCGGCTGGCCGACCGCCGGCTGACGCTGGAGGTCAGCCCTGCCGCCCGCGAATGGCTCTCGCTGACCGGCTACGACCCCATGTACGGCGCCCGCCCGCTGCGCCGCCTGGTCCAGTCGGCCATCGGCGACAAGCTGGCCAAGGCCGTGCTGTCCGGCGAGATCGCCGACGGCGACAAGGTCAGGGTGGAGCTCGGCGACGACGAGTTGCTCATCCAGCGCGGCTGAGGTCGTGCCGTCGAGCCCGGAGATCCCCGCGGATCTCCGGGCTCCGGCATGTCATGCCAGGGTCATGTCCCGTCGCCGCGGGGTAAGGTTCCCGCCACCCTTCGGACAAGCCGCACGCGACCGGCCGGACACGTGGCTAGCTTCGGCGTTCGTCAGATCACCGATTCCGATCAGAGGGACGTGCGGTGTCATCTCGTAAGATCCGAAGCATCCTCACGGTGGCCGCTCTGACCGCGGGCCTCACCTGGCCGGTAGCCGGTCCTTCGGTGGCCGACACCTGCCGGCCGCGATCCGAGGCCATCGCCTCGTACTGCGACGGCCACGCCAAGCTCCAGCTCAACGAAGGCAGGACGAACGGCCACCGGGTCGTCACCGAGGAGGTCGGCAAGCTGGCCATGGCCGCCGGCGACATGGCCAGGCGGCTCGGCCTGACGGGTCTGGCGGCCGCCAGGTCCGCCATGGGCCCGCTGGCCGACCTCGGCGGCGTCGGGGCGACGTGGGGCATGCCCTCGCTGAACAGCGCCTCGCCCGCGCTGTTCCCCGCGGCCTCCGGCAACAGCGGGATGCGTGACCTGGCGACGACGCTGCAGGTGCCGGCGCTGCCCGCCCTCCCCGCGTTGCCGCAGACTCCGGTCGCGGCCCGGGTGCCGGCCGAGACGACGCTCGACGAGAGGCCGACCGCCCCCGCCTCGGCCCGCGCCGCGAAGTCGCCGGGCAAGGCGCGGCAGCCGGTGCGGGAGGTCGGCGAAGACCTGATCTCGACCCTGCTGCCCAGGGCCGTGCAGAGCATCGAGGGCGCGTCAGCGCTGCCCGGCGGCTACCCCGCGATCGACGGCTTCAGCCGCCTGCTGCCCGGTCTCGACCTGCACTGAGCCAATGCGTCCGGGCGCGGGTCGTGCCTGCCGCGCCCGGGCTTCCTCAGCCGGAGGGGTCGTGGCCGCGCACTGTCGCGGCCCCTCCGGCCCGGCTTCGCGGGCACGCGACAAGCCGGGCCCCGCGCGGGGGCCCGCCGGCCCCCGGACTAGGAGACGAGCTCGTCGAGCTCGTCCTCCGGAAGGCCGAGGTCGACCCTGATCCGGTATCGCGTCCGCAGCAGCGCCACCTGCTCGGGGTCGCCCTCGTCGCAGCCCAGCACGGCCTGGGTGGCCCATTCGAGGCCGCCCCGCAGATCGCCGTAGGCGACCAGGGTCTCCGCGATGGTGTGGGCCGTCGCCGTGGAGACGTCGCCCTCCGCGCGGATGGTCTCGATGAGCTCCCGGGCCTCGTCGGGCCGTTCGAGCTCGAAGAGGGTGTCGGCGATGCCTGCGCGCGGGTCGAAGCCCGCGTCGCCGCCGTCCTCCACGGCGCGCTGGAAACACTCCATCGCGCGTGCGGGCTGTCCCGCCGCTCGCCACTCCTCGGCGGCCAGGACGAGGATGGACGCCCTGGAGACGTCGCCGGACGAATAACCGAGCGCGACGTCGTAAAGCCGACTGGCCAAGGAACTGTGGTCGTCGGCCAGCAGGGCCTGCTCCAGCAGACGATCAAGGTGCTCTCGGGTCACATGCGCCACACCCGCGAGACTACCGAGCCGCCAGGCGGTTTGCCCGGTCAATGCGCATCGCCGGTCACATGCAAATTCGGCAACGTCTCGTCCAAGGCTGGTCACGCTGCGCGTGTATGCGCAGGTCAGCGGGCATATACGGCATGCTTTGCGGTACGCGGGCGGAGGGGGCTGTAATGGGCATGTCCAGGCAGATGACCTTCACGCTGGCCTGCGCCGTCGTTCTCTCGGCCCTCGGGCCCGGTGTGGCCGGGTATCTGTCGGCCCGGCTGGAGGCGATCCAGACGGCCGAACGCAACCTGCACGCGCTGCGGGCCAGGCTCGACGTCCGGCAGGCCCGGGACGTCCGGCCGGTGTCGTTCCCGCTGCCCTGCCTGCGCACGCCGGTGACGCCGCGCATCCAGCAGGTGCCCGCGACCGCGCTGGGCGACCGGCAGTCCGCCAGACGCCGGCACCGGGAGGCGGCGCCCCTGGTGCCCGAGTCGTGGCGGCGGGCCGCGCCCGGCGCCCACCGGCCGGTCATCGCCGGCACGGCCCGGTGATCCGGCCGGCGACCGCGGACCGCACGGCCCGGGCGAGCCCGAGCGCGACGCGGACCGGCCCACGCCTGTTGCGGGGGTCGAAGGGGGCACTGCGCTTGAAGGCGGACGGCGGAAGCTCGTACATCCTCACCTCAGGAAGACCCGTGACGGACAGCGACGATCGCTCGTCGCTGTCATGCCCAGATCTCGGTCAGCGTCCCACCTCGCCCTCGGTCAGCACGTGCGGCGACCACGACTTGAGCTGACGCGACAGGAACCCCCGCACCAGGTGCTTGGCGGCGTCGATGATGTCGGGCGCGCCGGCGGGGTCGCGCCGGAAGGCCAGCTTGAGCACCGCGTCGCCGGCCTCGACCGCGACCAGCACGGCCAGGTCGAGCGTCTCGCTGTCGGCCAGCCCGAACTCCTTGAGCAGCAGGCCGCGCAGCCTGCCCGCGATGACCGTGTTGTTCTCGGAGTCGGAGTCGAGCAGGTTGAGGTCGACGACGTCGCCGAAGTGCAGGCTCCTGAAGCCGGGGACCGTGCGGTGCATGTCGACGTACTCGTCGATGATCGCGTCGACGGCCTCCCACCAGCCGCGGTACTCCTCCTCCATGAACCGCAGCCCCACGCGCGCCACGAACTGCTCGACGTTGCGCCGGGTGAGTTCCTGGGTGATGGCCCGCTTGTCGGGGAAGAACTGGTAGACCGAACCGATCGCGACGCCTGCCCGCTCGGCTATGCGGGTGGTGGACAGGGCCTCGTAGCCGGTCTCGTCGAGGAGTTCGGCGCAGGCGTCGAGCATGCGCTCGACGCGCCGGGCGCTGCGGCGTTGGGCCGGCTGCCGCCGGAGAGCTTTGGGGTGGACGCAGTCATCATCCATTTGCGGCGAAGACACGGATTCATCTTCTCTCGTCTGCACGATCGTTACCTACTAATTTGCGGGATTTCTCGGACGACCGCCCGCCGCGTCGCCCATGGCGAAATCCACGGGCCGGCATAACCGAATATCCGTACTGGTCGGCGCGCCGAATCCGGCCCGGCCCGCGACCCGCGGCGCAGCGCGGACGCCCGGCGGCCCGGTGCCGCCGGAGGGGAATGCGGCCCGGGACGACACCCCCGCCGATGATATGTTCGATAAAATGTTCCGGACGACGACCGCCATATTGTTCAGCACAATGCCCGGCACACTATATTGCGAGACGATATTTCGCGAATAATCTTCAATTCGAGCGATATCAGCGACACCGGGCCGCACAGTCGTCGCGTGGCGGCCCCCCGCCGCGGGTGCACGGCGCGAACATGTTGCGCCGGTGGAGCTCCAGCCCGTTGCGCGCGCCCCTGACGCGGCGGGTCGGCAGCAGGATCGCGGGCGCGACGGGGGCGCCCTCGAAGACCGCCGGTCGCACCCAGCCGCATGGGCGACCTCCTATTGGACGAACTGTCCAGAGGATAGATCGATCATGGCCGCGCGGCCAGCCCCGAGCACGAGCGCAGCGCCTTCCAGTCGCTCACGGCCTGGCTCCTGGCCGCGCCCGTCATGGGGATCGGGATGCCGCCCTGGATCGTGGCCGGGGTCCACTGGTCCTTGAGCACCTTGCGGCCGTTGATCGTCAGCGTCAGCACGCCCGTCCTGCCCGTGGTGCCCGGGGTGGAGTTGTAGAAGACGAAGTTGCCCATGCCGTAGCTGACGTAGGCGTCGTCCAGGTATCCGGCGCCGAGCAGGATGTGCGCGTGCCCGCCGACCACGACGTCGGCGCCCGCCGCGACCAGCTTGGGGGCGAGCGAGCGCTGGGCCTCGTTGGGGCACTTCTGCATCTCGGTGCCCCAGTGCAGGTGCACGATGACGGTGTCGGAGGTCTTGCGCGCCTGGCGCACGGCCTTCAGCAGGCTGGCCTCGTCCTTGGCCGAGGCGAGTCCGCCCTTGTCGGCCGTGGCCGTCCACGACTGGATGAACTCGGCGTCGAGCACCTGCGTCGCGCCGATGATCGCCACCCGGTTGCCGTTCACCGTCTTGCGGAAGGGTCTGTAGGCCTGCGCGGCGTTCGCCCCGATGCCCACGATCGGGAACTTGCTGCGCTTGATGGCCGCCAGCGAGTCGGCCAGGCCGCTCTCCATGTAGTCCATGCCGTGGTTGTTGGCCATGGAGGCGACGTCCACCCCGGCCGCCTTGAGCGCGCTGAACGCGGTCGCCGGCGCGCGGAAGGTGAACTGCTTGCCGGGCGCGGGCGTCCCGGCCGTGGTGATGGCGGTCTCCAGGTTGACCATTGTCAGGTCGGCCTTGCGCAGCACGTTCGCGATGGGTCCGAGGGCGGTGCCCGGGTTGGCGAGCCTGCCGCGCAGGACGCCCTCGAAGTGCACGTCGCCGCCGAAGGAGATGGTGAACGGCCGGCGCGCGGGCTTCGGCTTCGAGCTCGGCGACCCGGCCGCCTGCTGCTCGACCTGCTTGCTCTGGGGCTCTTTGTCAGGTGCCGACGAGCATGCCGCGAGGGAGGCGGCGACGACCAGCACCGGTAGGACACGGGGGAGTCTCATCTATCGCCATTTCCGCTCGATCCAGACTTTTACGGATCGAGCATTCTATGGGCGGCAGATTAGGACTTGGTACCCATCAACCAGGTCAAAGCGGACCTGGTGGCGTCGTCCTTGGGGCTGTAGACGATCAGCCGCGTCTCGGGCGTGGCGGAGACGTTCAGGCTGGTCGTGCTGAAGCGGAGGTCGCCGGCGACCTCGTGCTTGAAGACCTTCACGCGGGGGCCCGGCTCGGCCACGTCCTGCCTGGCCCACATGCGGGCGAACTCGGCGCTCTCCGCGCTCAGCCGCCGTACGAAGTCCTGCCAGCAGGGGTCGTCGGCGTGCCGGCTGTAGGCGCCCCTGAAGACCGCGACCGCGCGCGGCAGCTCCGACTCGCGGTTGACGAGGGTGGTCGGGGCCTCCGTGTTGACGAACGTCTGCCACAACGAGTTCCGCTCGCCGTCCGGGGCCTCGACGACGTGCGGGAACAGGGCGGCGTAGGCCGCGTTCCAGGCCAGCAGGTCCGAACGGCTGTTGGTGACGGACGCGGGCATGTCGCCGAGCTGGTCGAGGATGCCCTGCAACTCGGGCGGCATGCGGCTGGCGTCGGCGACGGCGGGAGGCTCGGCCTGGCCGGTGAGCCGGTAGAGGTGCTGCCGCTCGGCGTTGTCCAGCATGAGCGTACGGGCGACGGCGTCGATCACCTGGCCGCTGACGTTGATCGGCCGGCCCTGCTCCAGCCACGTGTACCAGGTGACGCCCACCCCGGCGAGCTGGGCGACCTCCTCGCGGCGCAGCCCCGGCGTACGCCTGCGGGGGCCCGGCGCGAGGTTCACCATCTCGGGGGTGATGCGCGCCCGGCGAGTCCGGAGGAACGCCGCCAGATCCGTACGTCTTGCCTCGGTCACGGTCACACCTCCACTATGGGGGCATCCGCGCACACTTATCCAGGTGCCGCCAATACCAGTATAAAGGGACTCTCGTTACTGGTATCGGATTCGCTAAATAATGAAACACATGACCGAATCCGCCACTGTCACCACTCCTGTCCAGGTCACCCCACCGGACAGGGCCAAGGCCAGCGGTCTGCTCCTCGCAGTGATCCTCGTCGGGCAGTTCCTGGCCATCCTCAACGTCAACATCGTCAACGTGGCCACCCCGACCATCGAGGCGGACCTGCACTCCTCCGGCGCGGGGCTGCAGATGATCGTCGCCGGTTACACCATTGTCTATGCCGTCCTTTTGATCACCGGCGCCCGGATCGGCGACCTCTTCGGCTACCGCAACGCCTTCCTCGGCGGTCTGGCCGTGTTCACCCTCACCACGCTCGGCGCCGGCCTCGCGCCCTCGACGGGCTGGCTGATCGGCTTCCGCCTCGCCCAGGGCGCCGGCGCGGCCCTGATGATGCCGCAGGTGCTGACCCTGATCCAGCGCAACTACCAGGGCGCGGCCCGCGGACGGGCGATCGGGCTCTGGTCACTGGTGATCAGCGGCGGCATCGTCGTGGGCCAGGCGCTCGGCGGCATCCTGCTCGGTTTCGGAGCCGGCTGGCGGGTGGTGTTCCTGGTGCTCGTGCCGGTCGGGGCGGTGCTGCTCGGCATCGGGTTCCGCGCCCTGCCCGCCGACGAGGGCGGCGGCAGGACCGGGCTCGACCCGTGGGGCCTGGTGACCCTGTCGGCGGCCGTGCTGCTGTTCGTGGTGCCGCTGGTGCTCGGACGTGACCTGGGCTGGCCCGTCTGGGGCTGGGTCTCGATGGGGCTCAGCGTCGTGATGTTCGTGGCGTTCGTCCGGGTCGAGCGCTGGGTGACAGGCCGGGGCGGGCGTCCGCTGGTGGACGCCAAGGTGCTGGCCGCGCCGGGCATGCGTCCCGGCCTGGCGATCCTGCTGTTCGGCCCGGCGACGTGGGGCGCGTTCCTGTTCACCTCGGCCCTGCACCTGCAGGGCGACCTGCACCTCTCCCCGCTCGGCTCGGGCATGATGCTGGTGCCGTGCGCGCTCGCCTTCGGCCTCGTCGGCCTGCTGTGGCCGCGGCTGCCCGCGGGGCTGCAGCGCCCGCTCGTCCCGGTCGGCTACGTGGTGGCCGCGCCCGCCTACCTCGGCCTCGGCCTCGCCGCCGACGGCGGCGTCCTGTACGCGGTCATGAGCGCCCTCATCGGCGCCGGGCTCGGCGTGCAGGTGGCGGTGACCAACATGGCGACCGAGCAGGTCGACGGCGCGTACGCGGCGGACGCGAGCGGCGCGCTGCTCACCGTGATGCAACTCGGCCAGGTCATCGGCGTCTCGACCGTGGGCACCCTGTTCATCTCACTGAGCCAGGGCCACGGCACCGTCTCGGCCTCCCTCATGGCCGCCGTCGCGATGGCGGCCCTGGCCGTCCTGGCGGGCCTGAGCAGCCTCTTCCTGATCCGCCGCCGCGCCAGGCGCTGACCGCCGGACCGGTGCACGGGCGTACGCGATGCTTCGGGGCTCCTGGCCGATGGAGGGAGGGGCCCTGGGGCTTGGCGACGCAAGGGGCCAGGGCCGTTCGTCACCTCGGGCGGGCACAGACCTTGATCACCCGGGTGGTCCTCATGCGATGATGTAGGCGTCTTCACTGCTCACAAGCTGGGCGACCGAAGTACGGTCGTGGCCGATGCGGCCTCGTCCGGAGCGGCCCTGAGAGGTTGTGCCACCAACTCGCCAGGGCCGCTTTTCACACGCCGGCGGCCAGGGAGTCCAGGTCGAACTCACCGTCGCGCACGCCGGCCGTGAAGGCGGCCCACTCGGACGGCGTGAAGACGAGCACCGGGCCGTCCTGCACCTTGCTGTCCCGCAGGGCGACGTTGCCGTCGCCCAGAGGTGCGACCTCGACGCAAGAAGACGCTCCGTTGCAGAAGCTGCTCTTCCGCCAGGCCCGGATCGTAGTAGTGGTGTGCATTTTCTCCCCAAAAGGTATAGGCAGGCCCCATTGCCCGCCTACTGGGACCGCGTGCTCTAGCGCCGCCACAACATGGCTTTGCGTTGGATGAGTACGCGGGATTCGTCCTCGTCGAGTGCCTCTGCCCACATGTGGTCAAAAGCGTTCTCATAGCCGGCGACTCGTTCGAGGTCCTCTACGAAGTGAGCAGTGTACAAGTGCTCCAAATAGACGACATCGTCGAAACCGGTGAACTTCAGGTGAATGAACGCCCCGGTATTGACCGGATGGAGCGAGTCCAGCGGCAACACCCGGACGTTGACGTGCGGCAACAGGGAGACCTCGATGAGGTGTTCCATCTGCTCCCGCATGACCGAGGGCTCCCCGAAGCGCCGCATCAGCACCGCTTCGTCGAGCACCACGTTGAGGCGGCAGGGATCGGGCCGGTGCAGAACCCGTTGCTGACGGTCGAGGCGGGCCTCGACGCGACTGCGCACGCCGCTGTGCGTGATCCGGACGATTCCGCGCGCGGAGAGGATGACCTCTCGCGCGTAGTCCTCGGTCTGGAGGAGACCGGACACCAACTGGGGTTCCCAGTTGCGCTGAACCGTCGCCTCCGCCTCCAGCCCGAGAAGCCTGATGTACTCCTCGGGAAGGGAGTCTTCATAATCTTCCCACCACCCGCGCTGCTCCGCATCTCGCAGGAGGCCGAAGAGTTCGTCAAGTCTGTCGCCGTCGAGGCTGTAGAGCTCGCCCAACGCCTTGATGTCGGCGGCGCTCGGCATGGTCTTCGCGGCTTCGATGCGGCTGACCTTGCTGGCCGACCAGCCGAGCTCGCGCGCCGCCCGGGCCCCGGTGAACTTCCGTCGTTCGCGAAGGAGGCGCAACTCCTGGCCTAGGCGGAGCCTGCGCACTGTCGGACTGCCCTGCTGCGATGGCACCGTCCACTCTCCTTGTCGGGAATGAAGGTGTGGCGGGAACGGATCGTTTGGCAACCCGGTTTGTGGGCCGTTCACTCAATCTTACACTGCAACTTGCACGAACTCTGCCGCATGGGGTTGCCCGAAGGCTTTCACGGAGAGAGCGTGGGAGCAAGACAAGGCTTCACGTAGGCATAGAGGTCGGGGGGAGGATTTACGGCCGTCCCGGACGTCTCATATACACCTGACAGAACGCATGCAAGTTGCACGGCAACTGGAACAGCAACCTGCGAAGAAACTTAATTCTTCCCTTGCTCGATGTATTGCAGCATCTCCGTACGCGGAGGACGATCGAGCCAGGAGGGTTCTCGACCGACGAGGGGAGGCCGGGATGACGAAACGGCCCCGCGCGTCGGGCTCTCCGCTCACGATCGGGCGCCCGCGACAGGGCCGCCTCACCGGCAACGGAGCCGTCCCGGATACGAATGTCCGCCCAAGGGAGGCCGCTTGCCGGAAGGACCGTCCCATCACCTGAAAAGCGTGTCGCTCATCGGAGCACGAAAGAAATTGCCGGGCCGAGACCGGATCCGCGTTCGCCGCATATGGGCTGCCACCCTGCGGCGGGACGGGGACCCGACCTGCGACCCGGCGAAGAAGCCACCTCTGGAAATGCCGCGAAAGGGGTCTTCTATGTACTCACAAGGTACCAAGGGGCTCGGCCGAATCAAGACCCGGATCCGGGATCTGATCGCATGGGCGGACCGCGAGATCTGCATGGAGCCGGACGAGTTCGCCATCTACCGGGGCTGGACGGTCACCAGGACGGGCTTCGGCGCCCGCGCCTACCGCGACCCGCGCTTCGACCAGCTCACGGTGACGTCACGGGTGCCCGAGGAGGTGTCCTGACGTGCCGAGGAACCCGCGCAACCAGATCTACCCGGCCGTCGAGGACCTTCCGGGCGCGGGCGGTGGGGGCCCGCTGACGCGGATCTGGCGCGTCCGCAGCGAGCTCATGGTGCTCGGGGCGCTGGGGCTGCTGGTCCTGGCCCTGCTGGGCGCCGCGCGGGACGGCCACTGGGTGCCGTTCGTCCTGCTGAGCAGCGCCGTCTCGGTGCCCGCCGTCACCAGGACCGGCCGCAACTGGGCCCTGGCCCACTTCTGGTGCGTGGTCTCCCGCCACCGCCTGCAGCGGGTCTGCCTGGAGACGACCATGCACACCCGGTCGGGACGGATCCCGCTGGTGCTCTGGATCACCCCCTCGGCCAGGGGCGAGAAGGCGCTGGTCATGACGCGGGCGGGCATCTCGGCCGAGGAGTTCGACGCCTACGCCGCGGAGATCGCGGCAGCCTGCTGGGCCAGGAGCGCCACCGTCCACCGGCACCGCGACCGGGCCCACCTGCTGCTGGTGGAGATCGTCCGGCGGGACGAGTTGCCCGGCGTGACCGCTCCCGGCCTGGAACGCCTGTACGGCCGCCATTCCTGGACGCCGCTGCGGTCCGACCTGGAGGAGCCGCACGATCTGCGCACGCCGCTGGCGTTGCCGCAGGTCGTCCGATGACCTAGGGAAAGCGGGACATCTCCCTAGGAACGGCCCCGGGGACCGCGGGGGCTCCCGGGGCTTCCCCCTGCGGACGGGACGGGCCAAGATGAGTTCACCTGGCGAACTCAGGAGTCGCGATGACCTCGACCGTCCACCGCACCTGTCCCCTCTGCGAGGCCGTCTGCGGCCTGACGCTCACCCTCGACGACGGCGGCCACGTCACCGGCGTCCGCGGCGACCGGGACGACCCCTTCAGCAAGGGGTTCATCTGCCCCAAGGGCGCGAGCCTGGGCCGCCTCGACGAGGACCCCGACCGCCTGCGCAAGCCGCTGATCCGCGAGGGCGACCAGTGGCGCGAGGCGAGCTGGGAGGAGGCGTTCGAGGCCGTCGGGCAGGGCCTGGCCCGCGTCACCGAGCGGTACGGACGCCGGTCGGTGGCGGTCTACCTGGGCAACCCCAACGCCCACACGATGGCCGGCGGCCTCTACGCCGGGCCGCTGATCAAGGCGCTCGGCACCCGGAACGTCTTCACCGCCGCGACCGCCGACCAGATGCCCAAGCACGTCGCCAGCGGCCTGATGTTCGGCCACCCGCTGGCCGTCCCGGTCCCCGACCTGGACCGGACCGACTTCCTGCTGATGCTGGGCGCCAACCCGCTGGAGTCGAACGGCTCGCTGTGCACCGCCCCCGACTTCCCCGGCCGGCTCAAGGCCCTGCGCCGGCGCGGCGGCAGGCTCGTCGTGGTGGACCCGCGCCGCACCAGGACGGCGGCGCTGGCCGACGAGCACGTGTTCGTCCGGCCGGGCTCGGACGCGTACCTGCTGTTCGGGATCGTGCACACGCTGTTCGCCGAGGACCTTGCCAGGCCGTGGCACGAGGTCAACGGGCTGGCCGAGGTGCGCGAGGCGGCCAAGCACTTCCCGCCGGAGGCGGTCTCCCGGCGTACCGGCGTGCCGGCCGCGACGATCGTCCGGCTGGCCAGGGAGCTGGCCGGCGCGCGGACGGCCGCCGTGTACGCCCGGATGGGCACCTGCACGGCCGAGTTCGGCACGCTGGCCCAGTGGCTCGTGGACGTGCTCAACGTGCTCACCGGCAACCTCGACCGGCCCGGCGGGGCCATGTTCCCCAAGCCGGCGACCGAGTTCGGGGCGCGGCGGCGGCCGTACGCGACAGGGCGGTGGCGCAGCCGGGTGCGGGGGCTGCCCGAGTCCAACGGCGAGCTGCCCGTGGCCACGCTGGCCGACGAGATCGAGACGCCGGGCGAGGGCCAGGTCAGGATGCTGGTCACGATCGCGGGCAACCCGGTGTTGTCCGCGCCGCACGGCGACCGGCTGGCGGCGGCCTTCGCCGGGCTCGACTTCATGGTGAGCGTCGATCCGTACCTGAACGAGACCACCCGGCACGCGCACGTGATCCTGCCGCCGCCGCGCGTGCTGCAGTCGGGCCACTACGACTTCGCGCTGCTCGGGTTCGCCGTACGCAACTACGCCCGTTACTCGCGCCCCGCGCTGCCGCTGGACGGACGGCCCAGCGAGGCCCGGATCCTGGCCAGGCTGGCCGTGATCGCGTCCGGCATGGAAGGGCCGGGAGGGCCGGACGGGCCGGACGGGCCGGAGGCGGCCCTGGACGAGTTCCTGATCGGCGAGATGCTGCGCAAGGCCGTGCAGACGCCCGGCTCCGGCGTCGAGGGGCACGACGTGGCCGCGCTGCGGGCCGCGCTGGAGGGCGAGACGGGCGCCGAGCGCAGGCTGGACCTCATGCTCCGGCTCGGCCCGTACGGCGAGTGGGCCGGCAAGGGCGACCTGTCGCTGCGCAAGCTGCTCGACCACCCGCACGGCCTGGACCTCGGCGCGCTGGAGCCCCGGCTGCCCGAGGTGCTGAAGACCGCCTCCGGCGTGATCGAGCTGGCCCCGCCGCAGCTCGTCGAGGACGTCGAGCGCCTGCGCGGCAGGCTGGCGGAGGAGCCGCCGGACATGGTGCTGATCGGTCGGCGCCACCTGCGCTCCAACAACAGCTGGCTGCACAACGTGGGCCCGCTGGTCGGCGGCACCAACACCTGCACGCTCCAGATCAACCCCGCCGACGTGGCCAGGCTCGGCCTGGATGGCCAGGCCGTGGTCACCTCGGCCACCGGAAGTCTCACGGTGACGCTGGAGCCCACCGACACGATCATGCCGGGCGTGGTCAGCCTGCCGCACGGCTGGGGGCACGCGGGCAGCACGCAGCAGGTGGCGGCCCAACACGCCGGTGTCAACACGAACGTGCTGACGGACGAATCCGCCCTGGATATCCCAAGTGGTAACGCAGTGTTCAACGGAGTTCCGGTCACGATTTCACCAACCGGGGTGATCACCGCACATTAGGGTGTCGCGCGTGACTATCGCGCCAGAAGAGGACCGCCTGTACGCCCAGATCGCGTTCGCCGTCGAGATCGACAAGTTGAAGCGGATCATCCGCCGCAACCATCTGATCGACGGGTCGCGGCGGGAGAACTCCGCCGAGCACTCCTGGTACGTGGGCACGCTGGCGATGGTCCTCGGCGAGCACGCCCCGCCCGGAACGGACCTCCAGCGGGTGGTGGCGATGTTACTCGTGCACGACCTGGTCGAGATCGACGCCGGCGACACCTTCGTCTACGACCACGTGGCGGTCGCCGCCCAGGCCGCCGCCGAGACCGCCGCGGCCGACCGCATCTTCGGCCTGCTCCCCGCGGAGCAGGGCGCCCGGCTGCGCGAGCTCTGGGACGAGTTCGAGGCCAGGCAGACGCCGGAGGCCAGGTTCGCCAAGGCGCTCGACCGGTTCGCGCCGATCCTGGCCAACCACCACACCGAGGGCGGCACCTGGCCGCTGTTCAAGGTGACGGCCGGCGAGGTCAGGGAGAAGGTGCGGATCATCCAGGAGGGGTCGGCCTCCCTCGGCGCGTACGCGCTGGAGCTGGTAGAACTCTCCGTGGCCAGGGGACACCTCTCCGAGTGATCCCGTCTAGGCCGGGGTAGGGGACTTGTCGTGAAAGAGACAGTGCGAGCGAGACGTCGGCAATTGCGGGGTTTCGTCGGTCCGGTTGACCTCGCCGATCGACTCGAGAAGTCGAAGGCGATGGACAAACCGATCCGGGGGCTGGCCAAGGTCGTACGCGAGCGCCTGCGTCAGGGCACTCTGCGCGACCTGCTGCACGGCGTGCCCACGGGGAAACCGCTGCACCCGCCGCTGGCCACGGTCACCCTCGGCTGCTGGTTGTCGGCCGCCGTGCTCGACCTGGCCCACGCCGACCCCAGGGCGAGCAGGCTGCTCCTGGCCACGGGCATCGCCAACGCGCTGCCCACGGCGGCGGCCGGGCTGACCGACTGGTCCTCGCTCCACCGCGAGCAGCAGCGCGTGGGCTTCGTGCACATGGCGGCCAACATGACCGCCCTGGGCCTGATGTCGGCCTCGCTGGTGGCCCGGCTGCGCGGCGCCGAGCGGGCCGGGCGCGTGTTGTCGTACGTCGGGCTCGGGCTGGGCGGGCTGGGCGGCTACCTCGGCGGCCACATGGCCTACCGCCAGGCCGCGGGGGCCAACCACGCGCCGCAGGTCGCCCATCTCGTACCGCTGGGCTGGCACGACCTGTGCCCGCTCAAGGACCTGCCCGACGGCAGGCCGGTCGCCCGCCGGCTCGGCTACATCCAGCTCTTCGTGCTGCGCCAGGGCGACGGGGTGACCGTGCTGGCCGACCGCTGCCCGCACCTGGCGGGCCCCCTGCACCAGGGCCGGCTGGTCATGGAGGACGGCGAGGCGTGCGTGGTCTGCCCCTGGCACAGCAGCACGTTCCGGCTGGCCGACGGCTCGGTGAAGCACGGTCCCGCGACCGCGCCCGCGCCCATGTTCGAGACCCGCATCCGCCGCGACGGCACGATCCAGGTACGGCCGGGGTTGACCTGAACTTAACTTGAGGTCCTACCGTCGGGGCCATGAGCAAGATTCTGGTGACCGGCGCGACCGGCAATGTGGGCAAACATGTGGTCTCCCAGCTCGCGGAGGCGGGCCTGGACGTGCGGGCGCTGGTCAGGAACCCCGACAAGGCCCGGCTCCCCGAGGGCGTGGAGGCCGTGCGCGGCGACCTGACCGTGCCCGAGACCCTTGAACCGGCGCTGCGGGACGTCGAGAGCGTCTTCCTGCTGTGGCCCGGCTACTCCGAGGCGGCGACCGCGGGCGCGGTGACGGCCCTCGCCCGGCACGCCCGCCGCGTGGTCTACCTGTCCGCCGACGTCGAGGACCTGGCCGACGGCGAGGAGCCGACGCTGTTCCACCAGAGCGTCGAACGGCTGATCCGGCATTCCGGCCTGGCCTGGACGTTCCTGCGGCCCGGCGGCTTCGCCGCCAACACGCTGGGCTGGGCCGCCCAGATCCGGCAGGGAGTCGTGCGCTGGCCGTTCGGGCAGGCGGTCAGGGCGCTGATCCACGAGAAGGACATCGCCGCGGTGGCCACGCACGTGCTCACCTCGGCCGGCCACACGGGCGGCAGGTACGTGCTCTCCGGCCCCGAGCAGCTCACCCAGGCCGAGCAGGTGCGGATCATCGGCGAGGTGGCCGGGCACGAGGTGCGCTGGGAGGAGCAGCCGCTGGACGAGGCCCGCGCGCACCTGACGGCCGCCTGGGGCGATCCCGGGTTCGTGGAGGCCGCGCTGAAGGGCTGGGGGGCGGCGGTGGACAACCCGGAGCGGGTGACCGACACGGTGGAGCGGCTGCTCGGCCGGCCCGCGCTGACCTTCCGCCAGTGGGCCGAGGACCACGTGGCGGACTTCCGCTAGTCGTCCCCGGCGGCCTCGTCGGCCGGATGCTCCACGAGGGCGAGGATCCGGCTGGACATGAATCGGGCCGTGCGTACCGGCGTGCCGCTCCGGGTGACCTCGCTCACCTCCACCAGCCCGCGCCGGTTGGCCACCTCGACGCGCCGGCCCGCGCGGGTGGCCGTGACCTCGTAGGTTCGCGGGGAGCCGCCCGCGTCGATGACGATCTCCACCCGATCACCCTTCATGTACTGATTTATACCCACTTAGGCCGGTATTTATCCGTACATGTGTTTGAGTTATTCTTCGGGGTTCTTGGGCGCGGGCGGGGCGAACAGCCCGCCCAGCCCTTCCAGCACCTTGCCCATCTCCGAGGGCACGATCCACACCTTGTTGGCGTCACCCTTGGCGATCTCCGGCAGGGTCTGGAGGTACTGGTAGGCCAGCAGCCGCTGATCGGGTTTGCCGTCGTGGATGGCCTTGAAGACCATGCCGATCGCGTCGGCCTGGCCCTTGGCGCGCATGGCCTGGGCCTCGGCGTCCGCCTGCGCCCGCAGCACGGCGGCCTCCGCCTCGCCCCTGGCGCGCAGCACGGCCGCCTGCTTGTCGCCCTCGGCGGCCAGGATCGCCGCCTGGCGCTGCCCCTCGGCGGCCAGCACGGCGGCGCGCTTGTCCCGGTCGGCGCGCATCTGCTTCTCCATCGAGTCCTGGATGGACACGGGCGGGTCGATGGCCTTCAGCTCGACCCGGTTGACCCGGATGCCCCACTTGCCGGTTGCCTCGTCGAGGCTGCCGCGCAGCTCGGTGTTGATCTCCTCACGCGAGGTCAGCGTGCGTTCCAGGTCCATGCCGCCGACCACGTTGCGCAGCGTGGTGACGGTGAGCTGCTCGACGCCGATCAGGAAGTTCGCGATCTCGTACGTGGCCGCCTTGGGGTTGGTGACCTGGAAGTAGATCACCGTGTCGATCGACACCACCAGGTTGTCGGACGTGATCACCGGCTGCGGTGGGAACGAGACGACCTGTTCCCGCAGGTCGATCAGGTCTTTGATGCGGTCGACGAACGGGACCACCATGTTGAGCCCGGGCGTCAGCGTGCGGTGGTAGCGGCCCAGCCGTTCGATGATGGCCGCCGTGGCCTGCGGGACGATGCGGATGCTGCGGACCACCACGAAACCCATCGCCGCGACCACGACGAGGGCGACGACGAGCTGCTCGGTCGACATGGCGAAGCTCCGGAGTCGAGGGGACCGACTCGGTGCATGATATTTCGTTTCACCTTTAGGCGACCGATATCCGCATAAATGGTGATCCAGTGAGGTCAGTGTGCCCTGGCGTACCAGCGGCCCTCGGCACTCCGGTCGAGCGTCAGCGGCACCCCGAACGTCCGGGAGAGGTTGTCGGCCGTCATCACGTGGTCGAGCGGCCCCTGCGCCACCACCGAACCGTGCCGCAGCAGCAGGCCGTGCGTGAACCCGCTCGGCACCTCCTCGACGTGGTGCGTCACCAGCACCAGCGTCGGCGAGCGGTAGTCGCCGGCCAGCGCCGACAGCCGGCGCACCAGGTCTTCCCTGCCGCCCAGGTCGAGGCCGGCGGCCGGCTCGTCGAGCAGGAGCATCTCGGGGTCGGGCATGAGCGCGCGGGCGATCTGCACCCGCTTGCGCTCCCCCTCCGACAGGGTGCCGAACCGCCGCCTGATCAGGTGGGCCGCGCCCATCATGTCGATCAGCTCGACGGCCCTGGTGACGTCGTTGGAGTCGTACTCCTCCGTCCAGCGGCCCATGATGGCGTACGAGGCGGTCAGGACGAGGTCGATGACCTTCTCCTCCGGCGGGATGCGCTCGGCCAGCGCGGCGCTCGCCAGCCCGATGCGCGGCCGCAGGTCGAACACGTCGGTCTGACCCAGCCGCTCCCCCAGCACCTCGACCACGCCCTCGGTCGGATAGAGCAACGTCGCGGCGACCTGCAACAACGTGGTCTTGCCCGCGCCGTTGGGACCGATGACGACCCAGCGCTCGTCCTCGTTGACCGTCCAGTCGATGCCGCGCAGCAGGGCCGCTCCGTCGCGCCTGACGGCGACGTCCTGGAGCCGCAGCACCTGACCACCCATCCCCGTTCCCTCCTTAGGAGTCACCCTGGGGACCTCTGGAGTCACCCTGGGGACAAACCTATTGCAGGGCGAGCGCTTATCGTGGATCGGTGCACCCTGAATCACCTGTCTGTCCCTCGCTGGTCGCCTGGGGCAACGCGTGGCTCTCCGGTCACGTCGGCCTCGACGAGGCGGCTGACCACGTGGAAGCCGTCGCGGGGCCCGTCGTCGCCGGTGACGTGCCGCTGCGTAAATACCTCGCAAACCTGCGGTCCGACGGTCTGCACGAGTTCCGGCTCGCCCTTCCCGCGCCCGGCGACCCGCTGGGGCTGTCCGGGCCGGCGCCGTTCAACTCCTCCGCCGTGGAGGCCGGGCAGGCCGCCGTCGCCGTGCTGCGCGACCGGCGGCTCGGCCTGGTGCCCGTGCCCGACCGGCGCGGCTCCTCCTACGTGGGGACCCGCCTGGAGGTGCACGACGCCGGGCCGGTACGCCAGGACCTGCCCTCGCTGGCCGAGGCCGAGCACGAGCTGTCGTCGGCCATGCGCGCCGCCACCGAGGCGCTGACTGGCGTCGACGGCCCGGCCCAGGCGCGGCCCGACCGGCCGCAGCGCGGCGGCGAGCTGGCCCCCGGCTACCCGGCCCGCGCCCACCGCGTCTCCACGCTGGCCACCCGGCTGGCCGCCGTCCTCGTCCTGGCCGACGACCGCGGGCTCACCTCGACCCAGGTGGCGGCCAGGGCCACGGCCCTGCGGGAGCTCGACCGGGCGGTCCGCCGCGCCCTGGTGGCCGCCCATCACGCCATCTTCGAGCCGGCACGCCACTCGTAGGCGGCCCGGGGGCCCGACCGGCGAAGGCCGCCGAGGTCAGGCCAGGCCGTGCCGCACGGCGTACAGCGCGGCCTGGGTCCGGTCCTGGACGCCCAGCTTCATCAGCACGTTCGACACATGGGTCTTGACGGTCTTCTCGGCGACGGCGAGGCTGCGCGCGATCTCCCTGTTGGACCGCCCGGCCGCGATCAGGGCGAGCACCTCGCGCTCCCGCTCGGTCAGCGGCGCCGGCCCCGGCACGGCGGCCGCGGGCGCCGGGGCGGCCAGCATCGCCTCGGCCGCCTCCGGCGCGAGCAGCACCTGACCGTTGTGCACCGCGCGCACGGCCTGGACCAGCGCGGACGGATCGACGTCCTTGTAGAGGAAGCCCGCGGCCCCCGCCCGCATCGCCGGGCCGACGTCGGACCGGTCGCTCACGGACGTCAGCACCACCACCCGCGTGGCCGAGCCGGCCAGCCGCTCCAGCGCGCCGAGCCCGTCGAGCACCGGCATCTTCAGGTCGAGCAGCAGCACGTCGGGCCTCAGCTCGCCGACCAGCTCGACGGCCTGCGCGCCGTCGGCCGCCTCGCCGACGACGGTGACGTCGTCCTGGAGGTCGAGGAACGTCCGCAGCCCCTGCCGGACCACCGGATGATCGTCGGCGATCAGCACCCGGATCACACGCCCACCTCCACGCGTACGGTGGTCCCCTGGCCGGGGGCCGAGGAGACCGTCATCGCCCCGCCGACCGACTCCGCCCGGTCGCGCATCGACACCAGGCCCAGGCCGCGCGACTCCCCCTGCTCGAAGCCGTCGCCGTCGTCGTGGACGGTCAGCGCCAGCGCCCCGTCGCCGAGGGCCAGGCGTACGGACACCCGCGAGGCCCCGGAGTGCCTGAGCGCGTTGTGCAGCGCCTCCTGGGCCACCCGCAGCACGGCCACCTCCACCGCCGAGTCGAGCGGCGGCAGCTCGTCGCACTCGAACGTGACCAGCGAGGGGTGGAGCCGGTCGAGCATGCGCACGTGCTTGCGCAGCGTCTCGGCGAGCCCGTGGCGGTCGAGCTCGGCCGGGCGCAGCTCGACGATCACCGCGCGCAGCTCCGACAGCGCCTCCCCGGCCAGGCGCTGGACGCGTTCGAGCTCGGTGTGCGCCTTCTCGGGGGCCTTGTCCAGCATGGTGGCGGCGGCCTGGGCGGTCAGCCGGAGCGAGAACAACTTCTGGGTGACCGCGTCGTGCAGCTCGCGGGCCACCCGGTTGCGCTCCTCCAGCATGGCCAGCTCGCGCCCGCGCTCGTAGAGCCTGGCGTTGGTGAGCGCGATGGCGGCGTGCGCGGCGAACAGCGTCAGCAGCTCCTGGTCCTCCTGCGTGAACCCGCCGGGGGTGCGCTTGTTGGCCAGGAAGATGATGCCGATCACCTGGTCGGCGTCGCGGATCGGGACGCCGAGGAAGTCCTTCATCACCGGGTGCGCCTTCGGCCACCACTCGAACCGCGGGTCCTCCCGCAGGTCGGGCAGCCGGGCCGGGGTGCCTTCGCGGAGCATCGCGCCGAGCATGCCGTGCTGCCTGGGCAGCGGGCCGATGGCCTCCCACTGCTTGTCGGTGATGCCCTCGGCGACGAACTCGGCGAACGAGCCGTCGTCGTCGGGCACGCCGAGCGCGGCGTAGCGGGCGTCGAGGAGGCGCTGCGCCGACCGTACGATGACCTGGAGCACCTCGCGGACCGACAGATGCCGGGTGACCGCGAGCACGGCGGAACTCACCGCCTGCAGGATCTCGTCCCGGTCCGATGAGCTCACGGACCCACTCTAGGGTCCCGCTCCAGGGGCGGAGTCCTAGGACGATGTGCCCAGGCCGGGGCGGGCCCTGCGCCCGATGCCGGCGCGGCGCGCCGATCCTAGCGTCGATGTCATGACGAACACCGCTCTCATCACCGGCGCCTCCCGCGGCCTCGGCCTCGCCCTGGCGAGGTCCCTGGCGGAGGCGGGCTGGTCCCTCGTGCTCACCGCCCGCGGCGCCGACGAGCTGCGCCGGGTCGCCGACGAGCTGGGCGCCACCGCGATCCCCGGCGACGTGACCGACCCGGAGCACGTCGCGCGGCTGGGACGGGCCGTGCCCGAGCTGGACCTCCTGGTCAACAACGCCAGTGACCTCGGGGTGACCCCCCTGCCGCCGCTGGCGGGCTACCCGCTGGAGGCGTTCCGGGTCCTGCTGGAGACGAACGTGACCGCGCCGCTCGCGCTCATCCAGGCCACGCTGCCCGCCCTGCGCGCGGCCGGCGGGGCCGTGGTCAACATCACCTCCGACGCCGCCACCGGCGCCTACCCGGGCTGGGGCGGCTACGGCGCGACCAAGGCCGCCCTGGAGCAGCTGTCGAACGTGCTGGCCGCCGAGGAGCCCGGCCTGCGGGTCTGGTGGGCCGACCCGGGCGAGATGAACACCCGCATGCTCGCCGACGCCGTCGGGGCCGAGGAGGCGTCCGCGGCGACCGACCCCGCCAAGGTGGCCGCGGCGCTGCGCGACCTGGTCACGTCCCGGCCGGCGGGCGGGAAGGTGAGCCTGCAATGACGGCGCTGCTGGACTTCGCGCTGCCCGACGACCTGTCGGCCCACGAGCCGCCCGAGGCGCGCGGGCTGGCCAGGGACGCGGTGCGCCTGATGATCTCGCGCGGCGATGCCGAGCCCGCCCACCACCGGTTCGGGGACCTGCCCGGACTGCTCGACCCCGGCGACCTGATCGTGGTCAACAACTCGGCGACGCTGCCCGCGGCGGTCCGGCTCGACCGGCTCGCCGTGCACTTCTCGACCGCCCGCGAGGACGGCACCTGGCTGGTCGAGCTGCGCCGCAGGACCGCCAAGGCGTCCGAGCCGTACGGCGGCGGGGAGCCGGGCGAGTGGCTGCCGCTGCCCGGCCGGGCCACGCTGCGGCTGATCGAACGGGAGACGCCGCGGCTGTGGCGGGCGCGGCTGGACCGGGACGTGCTGCCGTACCTGCGCGAGCACGGCCGTCCGATCCGCTACTCGTACGTGCCGGCCGACTGGCCCATCGACGCCTACCAGACGGTGTTCGCCACCGTGCCGGGCAGCGCGGAGATGCCGAGCGCGGCCCGGCCGTTCACCTCCGAGCTGGTCACCGCGCTGGTCTCGCGGGGCGTGACGATCGCGCCCGTCACGCTGCACACCGGCGTGGCCTCGCCCGAGAAGGACGAGCGGCCCTACGCCGAGCGGTACGAGGTGCCCGCCGCCACCGCCCGGCTGGTCAACCTGACCCGGCGGAACGGCGGCCGGGTGATCGCCGCGGGGACGACCGTCGTGCGCGCCCTGGAGACCGCCGTGGGCCCGGACGGCCAGGTCGGCGCCGCCTCCGGCTGGACCGGCCACGTCGTCACCCCGGCCGTCGGCGTACGGGCGGTCACCGGGCTCATCACCGGCCTGCACGAACCGCGCTCCAGCCACCTGCTCATGCTGACGGCGATCGCCGGCGAGAAAGCGCTGGCACGCGCGTACGAAGAAGCGCTGCGGAAGGGATATCTGTGGCACGAGTTCGGCGACACGCACTTGATTCTGGATAAATAAGCTTTACATGGATTTTGCCCTCGTGATAGGAACAGCGGACATTTACGGGGGCTTGTTCGTGCGCGTCCCCGTGCCACTTCCTCTCCGGAGACGTTGATGCGCAACTCCCTCACTAAGGTCGCCTCGCTAGCTTTGCTGGCCGGTGCGCTGATTGTCCCGGCGGTGCCCGCGTCCGCCACGACGACCACCGCCGCCCACGCCGCCAAGGCGGCCGACGCCCCGTTCGCGGTCTTCGACATCAAGCTGCAGGCGTCGAAGACCGCCAAGGCGGGCGGCCAGATCAGGTACAGCCTCAAGGCCACCAACACCGGCCCGTTCTCGGCCGACGCCTGGTTCGTCGGCGGCCAGTTCCCGAAGGGCGTGGACCTGCGCAGGGTCCGCTACGACGCTCCGAAGGGCACCGTCTGCACCCTCGACGGCCGCGCCCTGTACTGCAGCGTCCCCTACGTCCTGGAGAAGAAGGACTGGGTGCGCCTCGACTTCTACGCGAAGCTGAAGAAGAACGCCACGGGCACGCAGAAGGCGACCCTCGGCGTGGTCTCCTACGACGTCCAGCAGGGCATGTGGGACCAGGAGAAGGGCACGTGGGCGCTGGCCGAGGAGGAGCTGGAGCGCGTCGGCGTCCCCGTGCACGGCTACGCCAAGACCGTCAGGACCAGGATCGTCCGCTAGTCACGCTGCGCCCGTGTCCGAATGGCGAGCCTGCTGCGCGGGCACCGGACCGGGCGCAGTACCGTGGCTGGATGTGGACCAGCGCACCCTCCTGATCACCCTGACCGGCCCCGACCGGCCCGGTGTCACCTCCAGGCTCTTCTCCGTGCTGTCCGGGTTCCCGGTGACGGTCGCGGACATCGAACAGGTCGTCATCCGCGGCAGGCTCACGCTCGGCGTGCTCGTCGCGTACGCCGGCGGCCCGTCCACCGGCACGGGCACCACCCTCGGCGCGATGTGGACCGCCGTCGAACGGGTGGCCGAAGACCTCGGGATGGAGGTCGAGCTCTCCACCGGCTCCCAGGCCAAGGAGCAGCGCCGCCGCGGCCGCCTGTCGGTCAGCGTGCTGGGCGCCACCCTCCAGCCCGCCGCCATCGCGGGCATCGCCGGCCGCATCGCCGCCGCCGGCGCGAACATCGACCGCATCGAACGCCTCGCCCAGTGGCCCGTCACCTGCATCGAGCTGTCGGTCTCCGGCGCCAACCCGGCCGCCCTGCGCGTCGAGCTGGCCGCCGAGGCCGCCGCCCAGGAGGTCGACGTCGCCGTCCAGCGCACCGGCCTGTCCCGCCGGGCCAAGCGGCTCATCGTCATGGACGTCGACTCCACCCTCATCCAGGGCGAGGTCATCGAGCTGCTGGCCGCGCACGCCGGCTGCCTCGACGAGGTCGCCCGGGTCACCGAGCAGGCCATGCGCGGCGAGCTCGACTTCGCCGAGTCGCTGCGCCGCCGGGTCGCGCTGCTGGAAGGGCTGCCGGCCGAGGTGTTCGAGCAGGTGCGCCAGGAGGTCGTGCTCACCCCGGGCGCCCGCACCCTCGTCCGTACGCTCAAGCGCCTCGACTACCGCTTCGCCATCGTCAGCGGCGGCTTCACCCAGATCACCGACGCCCTGGTCGAGGAGCTGGGCATCGACTACTCGGCGGCGAACGTCCTGGAGGTCATCGACGGCAAGCTCACCGGGCGGGTCGTCGGCGAGATCGTCGACCGGCCGGGCAAGGCCCGCGCGCTGGAGCGGTTCGCCAGGGAGGCCAGGCTGCCCATCTCCCAGACGGTGGCCATCGGCGACGGCGCCAACGACCTCGACATGATCGCCGCGGCCGGGCTGGGCATCGCCTTCAACGCCAAGCCCGTCGTCCGGCAGGCGGCCGACACCGCGGTCAACACGCCCTACCTCGACTCGATCCTCTACCTCCTGGGCATCTCCAGGGACGAGGTCGAGGC
This sequence comes from Nonomuraea sp. NPDC049624, assembly GCF_040675255.1. NCBI lineage: Bacteria > Bacillati > Actinomycetota > Actinomycetes > Streptosporangiales > Streptosporangiaceae > Nonomuraea > Nonomuraea sp. NPDC049624. The sequence goes on from NZ_JBFAOR010000001.1 coordinate 465,115, forward strand.
CGCCGACGCCGAGGACGGCGTGCTCACGTCCTGAACCGGGCGGTGACCTCGGCGGCCAGGTCGAGCGCGTCCTTGCAGAGCGACCTGAGCGCCGGGTGGGCGGTCACCGCGTGCCGCAGCCGCCTGCGCACGGCCGTGCCCTCCCCCGCCGCCGCCTCCTCCATCAGCGAGCTGACCTCGCGCGCCACCTCGTCCAGCTGCGACTCGAACGCGTCGGCGGCGGGCGGCGGCTCGCGCTCCCGTACGGCCTGCCCCACGGCGTCCAGCCGGTCGGCCACCGCGTCCAGCACGCCGGCGGTGGCGTCCGAGCCGGGTTCGGCCCCGCGCAGCACGGCGCCGAGCAGGATCGCGTCGTCCCTGAGCTTCCTGGCCAGCGTCAGCGCGGCGCGCAGCTCGGCCGGCGCCCTGCCGCCCGGCTCCTTGTCCAGCTTGTCCAGCGACTCGCGCAGCCGGTCGGCCGCCGTCCCGGCGGACTCCGTACGGTCCGGCAGCCGGTCCAGGTCGCCTTCGGCCAGCGCGCGGACCAGGCACGCGTGCTCGCGCAGCAGCTCGGCGGCCAGGCCGCGCAGCCGTCCCGCCTGGCCGCGCGGCCACAGCAGCCGGGCCGCCGCCAGCGCCAGCACGCCGCCGGCCGCGGTGAGCGCCAGCCTGATCCCCGCCGCCTCCCAGTCGAGCCGGGTCGAGAAGTCGGTGAGCATCATGGCCAGCGGCGTCGCGAAGATCGACCAGTAGCCGTAGCTCACCTCGCGCAGGGCGAACCCGAGCGTGCCGAACACCAGCACCGTCCCCACGATCGTGTAGGGCCCCGGCACCGCCGCCAGGATCAACGCCGCCCCCGCGGCCCCCGCCACGGTGCCGGCCACCCGCAGCACCACCCGCTCGACGGTGTCCCCGTAGGTGGGCCGCACCGCCAGCAGCACGGTGAACACGAACCATTTGCCGTACTGCTCGTGCACCCCCAGCATCAGCGCCATCGCCACGGCGGCGGTGAGCCCCAGCCGCCCGGCGTGCTCGGGCCCCGAACCGCCCGGCGGCGGCTTCCACGGCAGCCGCGGGAACAGCCGGCGACCCGCCGCAGGCTTCCCGGGCAACAGCCCGCGGCCCTCCGGCGGCTTTTCCGGCAACCCGGCCAACAGCCCGCCGCCCGTCGGCGGCCTTCCTGGCAACCCCGGCAGCAGCCCGCGGCCCGCCGGTGGCACGTGCCGGGCGGCCAGGAGGCCGACCGTGCGCACCCCCACCGCGATCCGGTCCAGGCAGCGCCGGGCCTGCCCGAGCACCGCGCCGCTGCGCAGCGCCGCCGGGTCGGCGCCCGGCTCGCGCGCGCCCAGGCGCTCGGCGTAGTCGGCGGTGACGGCCAGCGCCTCCACCACCCCGGCCCGCCGCCCGTCCGCGGCCTCCCGCAGGTCCGCGGCCAGCGTCGTGGCCACGTCGTCGATCCCGTCCTGCTCGTCCGGGGCCGTCGCGCGCAGGGCGCGCAGCGCCACCGTCTCGTGGAAGATCCGGACCAGCGCCTCGACGTACGCACCGGCGGACCGGCCGGCCGCGTCCATGCTCTCGAACGACGCCGACGCCGTGGCCGCCGTCTCCAGGGCCTTGGACGCACGTTCCCTGCGCTCGTCCCAGTCGTCGCCGGCGAGCCCGTCGATCAGCCCGGCCACGGCGCGGACGGCCTCGCCCAGCGCCGTCGCCAGCGGGTCGAACCGGCGCAACGGCCACAGGGCCAGGGCGAGCACGGCGTACAGGAGGCCGCCGAACACCATCAGCTCGGGCGGCCCGAAACCCGCGGGCACCGCCAGATAGAACCCGGTGACCAGGGCGAACGCGGGCGGCGTCCCGACCGTACGCCACCGGCCGCCCGCCGCGGCGACCGCTCCGAGCGCCAGCACCGCCCACCAGGGCCGGTCCGCCAGATACAGGCCCAGCCAGCACCCGCCGGCGATCAGCACGATCTTGATGGCCATGGACCGCGCCCGCGCCGCGTACGGCTGCCCGTACGTGTCCCCGAACGCCGTCAGGTAGGCCCCGAGGGCCAGGAACGCCCCCGACTGCGGCCGGCCCGCCAGCACCCCGGCCAGCAGCGGCCCGGCCACCGCGAGCCCGCACAGCAGCCCGTACCCCCAGGGCGGACGCGCGGGCAGCGAGAAGCCGTCACGCAGCGCTCTGGCGGCCCCCCGCATAGGCGTCGTCCCCGGTCAGTGCTCCTTGGGAGCCCAGTGCATGACCAGGCGTCCCTCCCCCGGCCACAGGTCTACCCACGCCGCCTCCACCTGGATCACCGCGAACGCCCCGGGCCGGAAGCCGTAGTCGCCGCCGCCCAGTTGCAGGGCCAGCTCGTGCACCGCGGGATTGTGCCCGCACAACACGACCGTGCCCAGCTCCGGGTCGGTCCTGCGGAGCAGTTCCAGCAGTTCTTCCGGATATGCCTGGTAGATGTCGCGTTCGTAGCTGATCTCCATGCCCGGGAAGGCCAGCTCGGCGGTGCGCCTGGTCCGCAGCGCCGGTGAGCAGAGCACCGCGTCGGGGCTCAGCCCGGCCGCCCTGATCTCGTCGCCGGCCCGGCCGGCGTCGCGCTCGCCGCGCTCGGTCAGCGGACGTTCGCGATCGGCCAGGCCGGGCACCTGTGCGGCCTTGGCATGGCGGAGCAGTATCAGGGTCCGCGTCACGTCGTCACCTCGACCTGTCATTCGCTCGACTTGTCGTCGACCCGTCCATGCGTCGACCCGTCATTTCCTCGACTTGTCGTCGACCCGTCCATGCGTCGACCCGTCATCCCCTCGACGCCCAGATCCCGAGCCCGATGATCACGCCCAGGATGACCAGCATCGCCAGCAGGATCAGGCCCAGCGTCTTCCCGCCCGAGGGCCGGTTGTCCTCTTCCACCCGCCCAGTTTCCCACCGCGCCCCCGCCGTCCCCGCGCCACCCACCCACATGCGAAGACGCCCGCCCCTGGCCGGGACGGGCGTCTCGCCGATCGGTCGTTACGAGGCCACGGGCTCGTGCTCGCGGTCGTTGTTGGCCGGCTCGCTCGTCACCGACCTGCGCTTGGAGACGACGATGGCCGCCACCACCACCGCCACCGCCACCACCGTGATGCCGACCCGCAGCGCGGCGTTGCCCGCGTACAGGACGACGGCCGGCGCGACCAGCAGCGCCACCAGGTTCATCACCTTGATCAGCGGGTTGATGGCCGGGCCCGCGGTGTCCTTGAACGGGTCGCCGACCGTGTCGCCGATGACCGTGGCGGCGTGGGCCTCGGAGCCCTTGCCGCCGTGGTGCCCGTCCTCTACCAGCTTCTTGGCGTTGTCCCAGGCGCCACCGGAGTTGGCCAGGAAGACGGCCATCAGGGTGCCGCAGGCGATCGCGCCGGCCAGGAACGCGCCGAGCGGCGCGTAGCCGAGCGCGAACCCGACCGCGATCGGGGTCATCACCGCCAGCAGGCCGGGCGTGGCCAGCTCGCGGAGCGAGTCGCGGGTGCAGATGTCCACGACGCGGCCGTACTCGGGCTTCTCGGTGCCGTCCATGATGCCCGGCTTGTTGCGGAACTGGTCGCGTACCTCGAAGACCACCCGCATGGCCGCGCGGCCGACCGCCGAGATCGCCAGGCCGGAGAACAGGAACACCACCGCGGCGCCGACGATCAGCCCCACTAGCACGTTGGGCTGGTCGATGCTGAGGCTGAAGGTGGAGAAGGCGCCGAGCGCCGCCTTGATGTCCTGGCCGGCCTTCGAGAGCTGGTCCTCCACCGCCGTGCGGAACGCGCCGAACAGCGCCGTCGCCGCCAGCACGGCCGTGGCGATGGCGATGCCCTTGGTGATGGCCTTGGTGGTGTTGCCGACGGCGTCGAGGCTGGTGAGCACCCGCGCGCCCTCGCCCTCGACGTCGCCGGACATCTCGGCGATGCCCTGGGCGTTGTCGGAGACCGGGCCGAAGGTGTCCATGGAGACGATGACGCCGACCGTGGTCAGCAGGCCGGTGCCGGCCAGGGCCACCGCGAACAGCGCGATCGTGACGTTCCCGAACCCGAGCAGGAACGCCCCGTAGACCGCGCCGCCGATGATCAGCGCCGAGTAGACGGCCGACTCCAGGCCGACGCTGATGCCGGCGAGGATGACGGTGGCCGGGCCGGTGGCCGAGCTCTCGCCGATCTCGCGCACCGGACGGCGGTTGGTCTCGGTGAAGTAGCCGGTCAGCAGCTGGATGGCGCTGGCCAGGACCAGGCCGATCAGCACCGCGCCCACCGCGATCAGGCGCGGATCGGCGTCGGAGGTGACGGTCGAGCCCGACAGGGCGCCGAAGCTGCTGGGCAGATACCAGAAGGCCGCCGCGGCGACCAGCACCGCCGAGATCCCGGCCGAGATGAAGAAGCTGCGGTTGATCGCCGCCATGCCGCTGCGGTCTCGGTCGCGCAGCCCGGTGACGAAGATGCCGATGATCGCCGTCAGCACGCCGATCATGGGCACGATCAGCGGGAAGATCAGGCCCTGCTCGCCGAAGGCCACCTTGCCCAGGATGAGGCTGGCGACCAGCATGACCGCGTACGACTCGAACAGGTCGGCCGCCATGCCCGCGCAGTCGCCGACGTTGTCACCGACGTTGTCGGCGATCGTCGCGGCGTTGCGCGGGTCGTCCTCGGGGATGCCCTGCTCGACCTTGCCCACCAGGTCGGCGCCGACGTCGGCGGCCTTGGTGAAGATGCCGCCGCCGACTCGCATGAACATCGCCAGCAGCGCCGCCCCGAACCCGAAGCCTTCGAGAACGTGGGGCGCCTCGCCCTGGTAGATGAAGACGACCACGGCCGCACCGAGCAGCCCGAGGCCGACGGTGAACATGCCGGCGACGCCGCCGGTGCGGAAGGCGACGCGCATGGCGCGCTTCTCGCCCGACTCGTTGGCCGCGGCGGCGACGCGCACGTTTCCGCGCACCGCCAACCACATGCCCATGAATCCGGTCAATGCGGAGAACACCGCACCGACCACGAAGAAGATCGAGCGACCGACGCGTACGTCCATTTCGCCCGGCAGCAAGAGCAACAGGAAGGGAATGACGATCACGAAGATCGCCAGTGTGCGGAATTGGCGCGCGAGATAGGCAGCCGCGCCTTCCTGCACGGCTCGCGCGATGTTCTGCATGCGTTCGGTGCCCTGGCCGGCGGACAGCACCTCGCGTACGAGGCCGCCGGCGACGGCTAGCGCGATCAGCGCGACCGCGGCTACCACGATCACTATGGTGAGATTGTTACCGCTCAGGGACAGATTGGGCGCTGGCGCCAATGCCAGCATGTGCCTGCTCATCGTTCTCCTCGGCAAGACCGGTCGTCTCGCCCGAACGGTGCTGCGGATCTCTCGGCGGGCGGGTGCGGCACCATCCGGGTTGTGGGTGCCGCTTCCGGTTGAATCCGCGGTTCCGCCGGATCACCTTGGCCGGTGCCGGGAGTCTACGCAGGCACTGAACGGATATGAAGGCTCTCGGGGCGGGTATTTGCGCGGGCGTTCAGTAATCCCCTGACAGCGGGCCGGTTTGAGATCTGACAGGCGAAATTTCCTCAGGTTTACGGGCGTGACAACCCCACAAATCGGACCGCCCGAAACCCAGATTTAATCCCCACGACACGCCGACCCCCTTCCACACACACCCCGCCCCCACCACCTGGCGGCACCTCCGCACACCACCGCCGGACCGTCACCTCCCGGCCCCGCCCCCTGGCCAGCTTCCGGCGCCACCTACCGGCCCCCTTCCAGCGCCACCTTCCGGGACCACCTTCCCTTCCAGCGCCACCTTCCGGGACCACCTTCCCTTCCAGCGCCACCTTCCAGCGCCACCGCCGCGAGATGCGGCGGGGCGCCACGACCGGCGGACGCGCCCTCCGTGACTCGGGCCGCCGGCCGCGGCCTGACCGGCGCGGCACAACGCCACGGCCTCGCAGGGACACAGCCAGGCCCACACGGCCCGCCGCCACACGCCCCGCGACACACGGCGCCCAGCGCAAGCCCTTCCAACAACCCGGCCGACTATCCCCCACTCATCCACAGCCTGTGGACAACTCCCACCCCTGTCCACAGACACCACTGCGGCGGCAAGAGCCATGGGCAGTCGTATTGCTCTACCAAGGCACGTCAGGCAGCCCAGCCACGCCGCCGTCCTGGCCTTCCGCCCCTCAGGCGCGCCCCTCGCCGGCGAAGTCGTCGCACCGTACTGAGCTCTCAGCCCAGCCCCTTGCCACGCTGTCCTTCGGACTCCAGCCTCCGGCTGCGCTGCCGTAGATTTTCGCCCTTCGATCCCAGCCGCTGACCCGCCCCCCGCAGAACCGCCTGCACCGCCGACCCGCAGTCCGCGCCCTCGAGCTACCGCCCGATCGAAACCTGGACGTCTCGCCGCACAACACAGCGGTTGAACGCGCGAAGCGGACTTGGGCCTGCTCTGAGGCCGAAGCCCAGGCAGCATGCGACGTAGAGGCGTGCGATGTAGAGACGTGTGGCGTAGAGACGTGCGACCTGGAGACGTGCGACCTGGAGGCGTGCGGCCTGGAGGCGTGCGGCCCTCGCACTGCTTCGATGCCGCGCCAGCCCCGCGCGGGCCGCTCTGAGCTCTTCGGCCGGTCCACGCCGAGCCCCTACGGCGCTGAACCCCTGCATCGGGACCTCGCTGAACGGCTCCCGCAGGACCCCTGCACCCCGGCTTCGCTAAGCCCTGCACCAGGCCTGGCCAAGACCCTGGGCGGGTCCGCCGGCGACCGAGCACACGCTGCCGCTTCTCTCGGATCGATGCAGGCCGTCCGGACATGCCGACAGGACGAGGCACCGAGCGCCCTCGTCAGGACATGCAGAAACGTGGCGCGACTCGACAGGGAGGAAGGCATGCCACGACCGGACATCCCCTCATCCCCGTCTATCGCCCCTGAAACCACACCCGACCAGCTCGAACACGCCCCTTGGGAGACAAGGGACCGATCCAAGCGATGTCAGGTCAGGAACCCGCCCCGTTGGAGGCGGGCCAGCTCATCCGGATGTTCGTCCCCTTGGGGCTGGGGAAGACCTCGACGTCATCGGCCAGACCCGTGATGACGGCGATGCCGAAGCCTGACATGAACGAGTCAGAGAGCATGCCCAGATCGAGCGGCTGCTCCTGCTTGATCTCGTCACTGGGGGCCAGATCGCTGACCGTGACCTCGAAACGCCCGGAGTCGTCACGTAGCTCGATGCGGATGGGCTCGCCCGGGCAGTGAAGTCGATGCGCCTCGACCGCCCGGGAGCATGCCTCACCCACGGCGAGCCTGACTTCGTCCAGCAGCGATTCCTCCACGCCGGTACGACGGGCGATCGCCGTGGCCACCAGCCGGGCGGTCCGCACATGCGCGGGGAGAGCGCTGAACGTCAGCTCGACGGTAGCCATGCTACTTGTCTTTGCCGTGAGCTTCCTTGGCCTCGTCGACGGAAGCGTAAATCCCGAAGACCTTGGTCAGACCGGTGATGCGGAAGATCTTGAGGATGCGCTCCTGGGTGCACACCAGCTCGAGCGAGCCGTCGTGCGCCCGGACCCTCTTGAGCCCTCCGACGAGCACTCCCAACCCCGTGGAGTCGAGGAAGTCGACCTTCTCCATGTTCACCAGAAGGTGGAAGTTGCCCTTGTTCACCAGGTCGATGAGGAGCTCACGCAATCTCGGCGCCGTGTAGACATCGATCTCACCCTCGACCTCCACGATGGTGAGTCGGTCTTCGGTGCGGTGATCCAACTTCAGATCCACAGATCCTCCAGCGCCTCGCCTGCGAAAGTACTCTTGCGGGCCTGGCAATCTGGAGCGTGGCCCCAGACTGTCCGACCCTGACGCGCGGCATTCAACCACGCGTCTGGCTTGTGTCTATACGAAATCACGATTCCCGGCGACTTTGCCCATCGATGCAAGACTGGAAACAGTGACTTCCTCGGCATCCTCCCCACAACAGGCAGGTCCACTCCTCGCCCACCTGCTCGGAGTTCCCGCACGTCATGAGCGTGTCACCCATGTGGAGCATGTTCCTGCACGTCAGGCGGGTCAAGCGCGTTGGCCGGACTGGGCGCCGGAAGTCCTCGTTACGCGCTTGGCGAACCGTGGAGTGACAGGACTCTGGCCTCACCAGCACGAAGCCGCCGACCTGGCTTTCCGTGGCCGAAACGTGATCATCAGTACCGGAACGGCCTCGGGCAAGTCCCTGGCGTACCTCACGCCGGCGGTCGCCTCCTGCCTCGACGGCGGCACCGTCCTGTACCTGACGCCGACCAAGGCCCTGGCCGCCGACCAGCTCCGCGGCCTGCGCGAACTGCGCATCACGCAGGTGCGCGCCGCCTGCTTCGACGGCGACACCCCCTTCGAGGAACGCACGTGGATCCGCCAGCACGCCAACTACGTCCTGACCAATCCGGACATGCTCCACCGCGGCGTGCTGCCCCGCCACGCGCAGTGGTCCTCGTTCTTCCGCCGCCTCCGCATGGTGGTCGTGGACGAGTGCCATGGATACCGCGGCGTCTTCGGCTCGCACGTGGCCCAGATCCTGCGCCGCCTGCGCCGCGTCTGCGCCCGGTACGGCTCGCGCCCCACGTTCATGCTCGCCTCGGCCACGGCGAGCGAGCCCGGCGTGTTCGCCATGAGGCTGACGGGGCTTGAGATGGACGAGGTGACCACGGACGCCTCTCCGAAGGGTTCTACGACCATCGCGCTCTGGGAACCGCCCCTGACGGACCTGCGGGGCGAGGGAGGGGCTCCTGTGCGCCGCACGGCCACTGCGGAGGCCGCTGACCTCCTCGCGGACCTGGTCCTGGCGAACGTACGGACGCTCGCGTTCGTGCGTTCGCGACGCGGCGCCGAGACGGTCGCCCTGTCCGCCCGCGCCAAGCTGGCCGACGTCGCCTTCTCCGTCACCGCCCCCTGGCCCCCGCACGCCACGCCCGAAACCGCGCCCTGGCCCCCGCACGCCACGCCCGAAGCCACGCCGTGGCCCCCGCACGCGACACCCGAAGCCACGCCCCCGGGCTTCTCCCCCGGCGCCGAGTCCCCGCCGCTCACCTCCTCCTCGCCCCTTCAGGACTCCGCTTCCCCCACCGGAAGCGCCGCATCCGACGTCCAGGACCCGCGCCACTCCACCCCGCCGAGCCCGCTCACCTGGGCCATCCCCGACGACGTCCAAGACCTGGCCGCCCTCCCCGACAAGGTCGCCGCCTACCGCGCCGGCTACCTCGCCGAGGACCGCCGCCTCCTGGAGAAGGCCCTGCGCGCCGGCACCCTCATGGGCCTGGCCACCACGAACGCCCTCGAACTCGGCGTGGACGTCTCGGGCCTGGACGCCGTGCTGATCGCCGGCTGGCCCGGCACCCGCGCCTCCCTCTGGCAGCAGGCCGGCCGGGCAGGACGCGACGGCCAGGACGCCCTCGCCGTGCTCATCGCCAGGGACGACCCCCTGGACACCTACCTCGTCCACCACCCGCAGGCCCTGTTCGGCCGGCCGGTGGAGGCGATCGTCCTGGACCCGGACAACCCGTACGTCCTGGGCCCCCACCTGTGCGCCGCCGCCGCCGAGATCCCGCTGACGGACGACGACCTGCCCGTCTTCGGCGCCACCACCGCCGACGTCCTGGAAGACCTGGTCGCCCGGAACCTCCTGAGACGCCGTCCCGCAGGCTGGTTCTGGACCCGCCGCGAACGCGCCACCGACCTCGCCGACATCAGAGGCGGCGGAGGCGCCCCGATCCAGGTGGTCGAGTCGTCGACCGGCCGCCTGCTCGGCAGCGTGGACGAGCCGTCCGCCCACACCACGGTCCACACCGGCGCGGTCTACCTCCACCAGGGCGAAACCTTCCTCGTGGAGACCCTCGACCTGGACGCCGGAGTCGCCCTGGTCGAGGCAGCCAATCCCGACTACTCCACGTTCGCCCGCGACATCACCGACATCTCCATCCTCGCCACCCAGCGCTCGCGCCCCCTCGGCCCGGGAACGCTGCACTTCGGCGAGGTGGAGGTGACCAGGCAGGTGGTCTCGTACCTGAAAAGACGCCTGCAGTCAGGCGAGATGCTCGGTGACGAACCCCTCGACCTGCCGCCGCGCACCCTCCGCACCCGCGCGGTCTGGTGGACCCTGCCCGCCACGGCGGTCGCGCCGCTCGCGGCGGCGGACATCGACCTCGGCGGCGCCGCGCACGCCGCCGAGCACGCCTCGATCGGCCTGCTCCCCCTGTTCGCCACCTGCGACCGATGGGACATCGGGGGCGTCTCCACCGAACTGCACGCCGACACCGGCCTGCTCACCGTCTTCGTGTACGACGGCCACGAAGGCGGCGCGGGCTTCGCCGAACGCGGCTACGCGCGGGCCACCGACTGGCTGACGGCCACGCGTGAGGCGATCGCGTCCTGCGAGTGCGAGCGCGGGTGCCCGTCCTGCATCCAGTCCCCGAAGTGCGGCAACGGCAACGAGCCCCTGCACAAACGCGGCGCGCTCCAGCTCCTGGACATCCTCCTCGCCCCCGGCCCTCTGTCCTAACTGTCACCCTTCTCCGGCCGGCGCCCCGCATACGCCCGCTCATCGTCATCGTCATCGTCATCGTCATCGTCGTCGTCGGAGGCCCAGAAGTCGCCGGCGCCCGGCAGCGGACGCTCCCAGAAACCGCTGTCCTCCATGCACCTGGGCGACGGTGGCAGGTAGTCGTCCCAACGCTGCTCCAGGGGGGTGGCGGGTGGGACGACGGGGCCGGTGGCGGGCTCGGGAACGTCCGTGACAGCCGAACTGGGCAACGCGATGCGCGGCGGATTCTGCGGATCCTGCCCTGCCTCCCCCGCCGTTTCCCGGCCCGTTTCCCGGCCCGTTTTCGGCCGAGCCTCGTGACGGCCTGTCTCCCGTGCTTTCTGGGCCGCGCGTAAGTCCTGCACGCTCAGATGGATCGGCAGAGCGACCGGCACCTGCCTCGACGCCCCACCCGGCATCCGAGCCCCCCTTGGCTCCGCCTCCCGCCACCCCCGAACGTCGTACGCACCCTGAGCCTCCCCCGCCCTGGGGGCCGCGCTTTCTGGAAGCGGACCAGGTGCGGCGGCCGCCCCTTCGAGAGCACGCTGCGGCGTCTCACGCGCCTGGCCCTGCGCATCCCCTGCCCTCTCGTCTTCGCCGGCGCCTTGCCTGATCGCAGGCTCGGGCAGGGGCGTCGGGGGGTTCGGCTGGGGAGGTTCCGGCATGCGTGTCCTGGCGACGGCGAGCACCACGGTAGGACGTCGGGACGCTGTCCTGGCTCGCGGAACCTCGTCGGGGTTGGGCTGAACCGCCCTGCTTCCTGCTGATGTGGCTGCACGGCTGGCCGAAGCCGCGGCGCTCGCACCGCCACGCCCGGCGCCGGTGGCCAGCGCGCGCCGCCGAGCCCATGCACCGGCGTGCGCCGCGAGCAGGAGAAGCAGCAGGCCTCCTGTCACGTACATCCCGTACTGCCCGAAGTTCCCCGTCGGCGACTCGTCCGACTGCGCCCTGACGCCGCCCGCCTGGATCGCAGCCGCTTCGGTGTCGTCGTCCGCGCGCTTGTTCGTCCCGGACGGTTCCTCGCGGCCCGGGTCGGCCGCGGTCGAGGTCGGGAGGCTTTCCGGCATTGCGGGCAGGGCGGAGGTGTGCCTGCGGGTCGTCGTGGGCTTGCGGGTGGGTACGGTCGTGGGCCTGACGTGCTTCTTGGCCGGGAGGGTCGGCAGCGGATCGACCCGCGTCCTCCCGTCCGTCTTCGTCGTCTGCTGCTTGGTCGTCTGCTGCTTGGTCGTCTGTTGCTTGGTCGTCTGCTTCTTGGTCGTCTGTTGCTTGGTCGTCTGCTTCTTGGTCGTCTGTTGCTTGGTCGTCTGCTTCTTGGGCTGGGACGCGGCCGGCGCGGGAACCGTGACGTACGCGACACCCGATTTGCCCGACGCGACCGAACCACCGTCCCCGTCGCCGCGGAACGCCTTGACCGTGATGCCCACGCGCCGCCCCGCCGCCTTGGCGGGCACCGCGAGGACGGCCTTGCACGAGGAGCCGGAGCACGCGTTGTCCGCGGACAGCCGGCCGACGACGCCGGACTGACTTGTGGAGACCTCATAGGACTGGAGATCCGGCTCCGAGCCCTTGCTCCAGGTCACCTCGACCTTGGTGGTGCCCTCCAGACGCGCGTCCACGTTCCTCGGGGGCTCGGGAGGTCGCCGCAGTTTGAACGTGCTGGTGGCGTACCTGGTGCCCGTGATGTCTCCTTTGAGCGTCACGGTGAAGGTGCCGTTGGGCGCGCTGCCGGCGTCGAACGTACCGGAGATCGTCTGGTTCGCCCCGCCTCCGGCGACCCTCTGGCTCGGCGTGGCGGGGCCTTCGACGTACAAACCCATCTTGAGCTGCATCAACCCGGTCTGGGCAGAAACCGTCACGGACGACCCCGTGACCACCTGGCCGTCGGAAGGCGACGTGATCTGCCCAGAGGCTTCGGCCTGCCGCGTCACCACAGCCGCCTGCGCCGACCCGCCCAGGACGATCGAACCCGCCACGACCGCCACAGCGGCCACCACTCTGCCAACCACCGTCACGACGATTCCCTCCACAGAGAGCCTCGCGCCGCATGACCGTCCAGGGGGCGTGCACGCGACGACCGGAAGTGCAGTCCGCCCGGCCGATGCGGTCACCGACCGCTCCTGAATTCGCCCTGTTGGCGACGTTCTGGAAGCGCGCCGTGGATGGCATGAACCGAGGGTAAGCGGAACCTTATGCGACGTAACGAACTCTTGGACACCGCGTCCAAGAAGTCGTGACTCGATTGCGACATTGCACCGCAACTCACAGAAATATCGCCTGTTTGATGGGGATGATCCAAAAAGACCAATAAACCCCAGCCGAAAAGGCGCCTCTCCCATCAATCACACAACTTCGGCCCCAGACTTTCGCGCAATACCTCACCTAAGAACAAATCCCGAGAATCTCCGCGCCCCGCCTCACACCGAAACGCCCCGGGCCTCCCCGCAACGCTTCACATGGGAACGTCTCGCGCATCCCCTCAGCGCTTCACACCGGAAAGTCCAGCGAGCCTCCTCAGCGCTTCACTCCAGAACGCCCCCGCGGGACTCCCTGCAACGCTTCACACGAGAACGCCCCCAAGAACATCCCGTGGCGTTTCACAAGGGACACGCCCCACGAACCCTACGTGGCGTTTCACGCGACACACCCCGCCGACCGCACGCTGGCCGGACGCCCCCAAGACGCCTCTCACCTCGACACGAACACCGCTGCTGGCACGCCGCCCCAGCTTCCCGTCGACGAACCGCGTGCCGCCTCGGCCGCCAACCGCCCTACGTTGCCCGATCCCCGCCGACCGCACCCTGGCTTCAACTTGCTCCGCCAGGTTCCAGGCGAAGCCGCCGTCGACTCATCCCCGCGCCCCTCGCGCCTTACTCCGCACGCTTCAAGCGGAAAGCCCCAGCGCACGAGCCGCCACGCCTCGCACCTCACACCCGCTGATTCGCACGCCACCATCGATGCCCGCAGCCCACGCCACAAGGCCCTTATCCATTTCGCCCGCCGAACGATTTATCAGCCCATCGCAGAACAGGGTGGGCAGTAGTTCGAGGTCCCTCGCACAGACTTCCACGCTCCGCCACACCCCTGTCCCGACGCGACGAATCGTGCACCGAGAAACCAGCTATGCCCCGTCGTCACCATCGCGCAGCGAATGAATCATGCTCTGCAAAATCCGGAACGCGTCCGACTGCTCGGCCTCGGTCATGCCGGCCAGCATTCTGACCTCGACGGACCGGACCGCCGCGCTGGCCTTCTCCAGGCTCCGTCGGCCGCGAGGCGTGAGCCGCGCGGGAAGCGCCTTCCCGACGGGCGCCTCCGCGGGCCTGGTGACGTAGCCGTCTCGCTCCAGGGTCTGGAGCAGCACGTTCATCGACTGCCGGGTCACGAACGCGCCACGCGCCAGCTCGGAGTTCGACAAGCCCGGCCGTTGAGCCAGCAACTCCAGGCAGGAGTAGTGCGTCACGCTCATGCCGAGTGGCCGCAGCACCTCCTCCATGGCTGCACGCAGGGTGCTGGAAGCCTCTTTCAGCAGGTAGCCCAGCGATTTGTCCAGGTCGACGCCGGCACCGTTTTGACTCATGTCAGTATTCTGACATACATTGATGCGTGTCAGAAAACTGACATAAAACTGAAGGAGCATCCTCATGCCCGTCACCGGCCCCGACTTCATCTCACTGCAAGCGCGCGACCTCGACGCTTCGCAGGCGTTCTACGAGCGGTATCTCGGCCTCGTCCGTTCGCAGGCCGGCCCTCCGCACGCCGTCGTCTTCGAGACGAAGCCGATCGCCTTCGCACTCCGCGAGGTCGTTCCCGGCACCGATCTCGGCTCCGTTGCCCAGCCCGGCATCGGTGCCGCGATCTGGCTGCACGCCACCGACGTCCAGGCCATCCACGACGCCCTCCTCGCCGACGGTCACACCATCGTCTCCGCACCGATCGACGGCCCCTTCGGCCGCACCTTCACCTTCGCCGACCCCGACGGCTACCAGATCACCCTCCATGACCGCGCCTGAGGCGAGCACCCTGGTCTTCGGAGCTACCGGGGCACTCGGCCGCCACCTCCTGGACGCGCTGGTCGCTCGTGGAACCAGCCCCGGAACAATCACCGCGGCCGGACGGAACCAAGCACGTCTGGGGGAACTCGCCTCCGCCGGGTTCAGCACCGCCGCCGTCGACCTGTCGGATTCAGCCGGCGTCGCAGAGCTGGTCGCCAGGCACTCCGACATCGTGTTGATCTCGGGCAGAGACCCGAACCGTCTTGCTCAGCACGAGTCGGTCATCGAGGCGGCGAAGAACGCGAACGTCCGGCACCTCTACTACACCAGCGGCGTTCGAGCCGACGACGACCGGTTCGAGATCAACGCCGACCACAGAGCGACAGAGGACGCTCTCACCGCTTCCGGCGTGACCTACACGATCCTGCGGAACACCTGGTACATCGAGAACTACATCCAGACGCTGGCAGGCCCCCGCTTCACCGGCGTTCTCGCCGCAGCGACCGGCGACGCCGTCGTTGCCGCAGCCAGCCGGAAGGACCTGGCTGAGGCGTTGGCCGTCGTCGTCACCACAGCTGGGCACGACAATGTGACTTACAGCCTCTCCGGCGACACGAACTTCACCTACGCCGACATTGCCGACGCGATGTCGGTCGTCCTGAAGCAGGAGGTCACGTACCGCCCTGTAACTTCCGAAGAGTTGCGGGTAGCACTGATCAACTCCGGGATGGACGGCGAGCTGGCCGGCTTCTTGGCACGTCTCGATGAGACCATCGCCGCGGGAGTTTTCGCTCGCGTCGGTGACGATCTTTCTCGACTCCTCGGCAGGCCGACCACCGGCCTGGTCGAGGGACTGACGGCAGAGTGAGCACCGGAGCCGGCGCAGGCGCGTTGGCCTCTCGGCTCGCGCCGTCCCGTCTCCCGATCAGCCAGTGGCCGGACTCGCGCGCGACGCCCCGAGGCCTGCATGTGTCGCGGTCGATCACGCGCCCCCAAGGCCCCAGGACGGCGGCCTGACGACGGGCCGCCGCGATCAGCTGCTACCCAGGCGACATCGTGACCGGCCCTGCGCGAGACCTGCCTGTAAGGGTGTGTGCTCCGGCGATCGGCAAGGTGATCGACAAAGAGGTCCGGACGTCCGCGATCTCTCCCGTGAGCTCACAAGCCGCCAGCCGGACACCGTTCTTTCTGGCCAACGCGGCCGCCCTGCCGCACGCGCCCTCGGGGTCGACGATGGCCGTTCTGGCCGCGGCCAGAGCGCTCAGATCGGCCGCGCTGTCAACCCGATGGCGGGCCACACGAACCGCCCCCACGGAGGCCAACCCTCCGGCAACCGCCATCAGGAGCCCCATGAGGGCCACTCCCCATAAGGTCGCCGACCCTCGTTCCCTGTGCTTGATCATCCTTGTCCTCGCCGTGATTGATCGGTGAAAGGTCGTCGATTCGCCGAGCTTGAGACGCTTCCGCACCTCCCGCGCTGACGATCTCCGCGCCGCGTCGCGGAGTTGTTGTCTCTTCTTGTGGGTAGAAGACGCCGTAGGGGTTGGAGATTTCGCCCCCCGGCTGCCAGGAGGACACGAGGGCTCATGTCCTCCTGGCAGATCTCATTTCGGCAGGCACCTGCGTGACGTCACGGTTCTGTGGCGGCTGTCGCCGAGGCCGACACGCGGACGGCCGGCAGCGAAGCGCCCCAAGCTGGTCGTACATCTACTGCGATCTCTACGTGGGTGAATTCTGCGTCGCGGGCGATCTCTACGTGTGCGTCTGGGCGGGTGGCGGAGCGGGCGAGTTCGCGGACCTGGTCCAGCGGCTCACCTCGGGCTGCGGCGCGCACTGCCGCTCGGGCTGTGTCCACGCATTCCAGTTGGACGTTCACCGCTTGTATGGCCCAGAGCGCGGCTGCCAGGACGATCATGAGCGCGGGCAGCATGGCGGCGGTCTCGGCCGTCACCGAGCCGCGTGATGCCGACCGTTGCCTGGTGGCGGCGTTCCGCGTCTGGTGGAGGGTCATCCGGTCATCTTGAGCGCTCGGTCTATGAGGGACTTCAGCATCTCCTGCACCTCCGGGCTGCTGACCACTTTGAACAGGAGCGCGGCGAAGGCGCAGGCCGCGATGGTTATCTTTGGTGACTCTCGGTCGTGCATCAAGTACTTCAAGTAGTGTCGATGGCTAGTTGACGCACAGTATCTAGGGGTCCGTTTGGCATGTTGGACAGATTAGATGTGGCAGAACGGCGCTACCGAGCTGAACGAGCAGTAGCCGCTGATGAGTCGGTGTCGTGGGTTGTGGTCAACGAGGATCTCGAGTTGCATGTCGAGGCCTGCGCGTACCTGGCAGGGCTACGTGGGGCGGGCCGAGCGTTCAATACCGAGAAGGCCTACGCCGGTCGGATCGCCTTGTATCTGTCGTACTGCCGAGATCATGGGCTGAACTGGTCCGGCCCGAGCCTTCCCCAGCTGATGACGATGATGCGCTGGCTGGTTAATGAGCCAATGCCGTCGCGATCACGCAAACCGGGCGCCACAGTGCGGTATCGCAGCGAGGGCACCGCGAACGCGATCATGGGAACCATCGGCGAGTTCCTGTCGTGGTGCAGCCTGCAGGGTTGGGTGCCGCCGACGGTGGTCAACACGCTTACCCAGCCGAAGTTCCTGCGCTACCTGCCGGCGGGGTTCGACCCGGGCGAGGACGATCAGCACCGCACGGTCATGGCCCGCTCGATCAAGTACAGGGTTGCGATCCCGGGCTATGAGTGGCTGACGGATGAGGAGATCGACGTGCTGCTCGGCCTTGCCCGACACGACCGCGACAGATTTCTCATCCAGCTTCTTTCTCAAACTGGCATGCGGATTGGTGAAGCGCTTGGACTGCGCAAAGAGGATATGCACCTGCTGCCTGATTCTCGGGTGCTGGGCTGTCGGCACGAGGGGCCGCATGTTCATGTCCGGCGGCGGGTCAACGCCAATGGGGCGTTCGCTAAGGCCCGACAGCCCCGGGCGATCCCAGTGGACGAGGTCACGATCGAGATTTATGCGCACTATCAGTTCGAACAGGCCGAGATCGTCGAGGACGCCGGGGACATGGTGTTCGTGAACCTGTTCCACGCGCCGCTAGGCAAGGCCATGTCGTACGGCACCGCCTATGAGCTGTTCTGCCGCCTGGCCAAGCAGGCCGGATTCCGGGCCAGACCGCACATGCTCCGCCACTCGTCGATCACCAGGCTCCGGCGGGCCGGGGTGGATCGCCGGGTCGTGCAAGAGATCGCCGGTCACGTCTCGGTGACCTCGCAGGACCCGTACTCCCATGTCACCGACTCCGACAAGCGCGAGGCCGTGGAGATGGTGGCCGCCAAGAGACGGCAGGCCCGTTCGTGAGCCGCCCAGGCAACGTGCTCACCTTCCCCTCGCCGGACGACGAGCCGGACGGGCACGAGCCGATACAGGGAGCGCTGGCACCGGCGCAGGCCGAGATCTGGACCGCGTGGCTGTCGGCGAACACGCCCACCCCGTGGCGGGTTGGAGAGTGGGACGCGGCCACGTGGCTGTTCACCGGCGATGTCGACAACCGCTCCACAGTCGCCTACCGCTGCACAGTGACAGCCTGCGACCGGATCTCACGCACGAAAACCCTGTGTGACCTGTGCGAGAAGGCCTTCCGGAAGTCGAAGCTGACGCTGGAGGAATTCCGGGACAGCTTTGTCCCGGACCGCAACCGGGTGATCGACGGCCGGACCGAGCCCTGCATCGTGGCGAACTGCCCACGGGACGGGGCTGTGTGGGGGTTGTGCGCCGCGCACGGGTCGTTGCGGCACAAAGACATGATGCGCAAGCGGCACGGCGCCGAGGACCTAGAGGCGTGGGTCGCCGCTGCGACCCCCTACAACCCACTCCCAGCGTGTCTGGTCGGCGGCTGCGGACGTGATTGGCGGCCGGGCTCGGGTATATGCGACCTGCACGCCCGGCGGCTGAAGGTAGACGGCTTGGAGGTGGCGGACGCGGCCTGGCTCGACAAACAGGCGCCGTTTCTGATCGTCAACCAGTTCTCCCTGGCACCGTTGGGGCCGGTGGTGCGCGCGGAGTTGCTGTTCGCACTAGCCGGCCGGGATGAGCGGGGACAGCGGCTGGACCCGACTGCGATCCGTCAGTCGGTCGCGGTGCTGGCCGACCACCGCATCACCGCGATCGCGGCGGTCCAGTTGGGCGCGCTGCCGACCCGGGCCACGGCGAACGTCGATGCGCTGTTGCGAGAGACGTTCCGGGTGGTGGCTGCGGCCTTCGACCGGTTCCGCGGCGTGGATCCGGCCACGCGGCCGACCCTGGACCTGGTCGACCTCGGGGCCCGGGGCAGGCACGGCAGGCCCACCGCTCGGCCGGGAGATCTGGACATCTCGATGATCCGGCAGGCCTGGCTGCGGGACATCCTGGTGGCCTGGATCAGCGAGGCCAAGCCCACGACCAGCGAGGTCCGCCGGGCGCACAAGGCGGTACAAACCGCCGCCCAGGCGCTGGACGCGCGCACCGGCGGCGGGCTGGACCCCGCGACGCTGGGGTTCGCCGACATGACCGCGATCGTCGCGGGCTTCGAGAACCTCCTGCGCGCCGATGGCCAGGAAATGAGCCAGAAGAACAAAGCCAGCCTACTGTCGATGTGGTTCAAGGTGCTGGACTGGGGCCGGCTCACCGAGCGGCTGGACGGCATGGCCGCAGGGTTCGCCCGGCACTCCAGCCACGTCATCAAGCAGGTCCAGGTTAACGAGGACGAGATCGGCAGGGCGATCCCAGAGTCGGTGATCATCCAGTTGGACGCGCACACCGAACTACTGGGCACGGGCATCACCCACGGAAGGCTCTCACCCGAACAGGTCCACGCAATGTCGGTGGCGATCTATGAGCTGCTGCGCGACACCGGGCGCCGCCCTGCCGAGATCGCACAACTGGAGGTCGACTGCCTGGAGCGGGACGGGCAGGACTGGCAGCTGCGCTGGGACAACAGCAAAGGACTGCGCAACCGGCGCCGGTTGCCGATCCCGTCGGAGACGGTGACCACCATCCACACCTGGCAGGCCGTCCGCGCTACGACCGCGTTGCCGTCCGGCTCAGAGGGGTTTCTGTTTCCACCGGCCGGAGAGTTCGGGGAGGTCCGGCATCTGACCTCCGAGCAGATCTCGCCGATCATCCGGGCCTTCGCCGATGCGATTCCACAGCTGCTGGCCGAGGAGTTCGGCCCCGACGGGCGGCCGCTGCCGTTCGATCGCTCGCTCATCTTCCCCTACGCATTTCGCCATTCTTACGCCCAACGGTATGCCGACGCCGGGGTGCCGATCGATGTGCTCCGCGACCTTATGGATCACCGATCGACGCAAACCACGGCCGGGTATTACACCGTCTCCCT
Source organism: Nonomuraea sp. NPDC049624 (assembly GCF_040675255.1). NCBI lineage: Bacteria > Bacillati > Actinomycetota > Actinomycetes > Streptosporangiales > Streptosporangiaceae > Nonomuraea > Nonomuraea sp. NPDC049624. The sequence continues at coordinate 485,026 of NZ_JBFAOR010000001.1, forward strand.
GAAGCGGAAGCGGGAGGCGGTGGAAATCGCTGGCCGTCACGGCTTCGACCGCGCCGGTCATGCTCGGCCGACCCGTTCAGGCACCGCCTATGAGGCGCAGTCGGTGGCGGTGCCTTACGGCCGCTGCCAGGAGCCCGCCAACGTCAGAGCCGGGGGCAACGTCTGCGCCATCCGCTTCCAGTGCGCCGCCTGCAAGTTCTTCCGCGCCGACCCGACCTACCTGCCGGAGATGGAGCAGCACGTCATGCAGTTGCGGGCCGATCGGGAGCGGGCGCTGGCGATGGACGTCGACGCGTACGTGATCGCAAACTTCGACGCCAACATCGACGCTATGGGAAGGGTCGTGGGCATCGCCCGGGACAAGCTGGAGGCGCTGCCCGAGGAGGAACGGGCCGAGCTGATGGCGGCCGCCGAGTCGTTGCGTATCATCCGGGCCCAGCAGGCCGGTGGCGTCACTGATCTGGGCATGCCCGGGCGGCGCGGGCAGGAGAGCGCATGAGCCATAGGTTGCCGGGCGCCGGACGCACCCCCGGCGACGTGCTACGCGAGGTTCGTCGCAAAGACAGCCAGCTCAAACGTGGCAAGGTGCTGGCCACACTGGAGGAGTTGAAGGCCTGCAGGGAACCGATCACATTCCGGGCTGTCGCCGCGGCGGCCCGGGTGTCGATCTCGCTGGTCTACTCCCCAGGCGTCCGCGAGCACATCGAGACCGCGATCGCCGGACAGGCCCAGGCAGCCCGGCGCGCCACTGCGACCGGGATCAAAGCCTCGGCCGCGTCCCTGGCCTGCGACCTGGAGCTGGCCCGCGCACATATCAAGCAGCTGCGCGCGGAGCGAGACAAGCTCAAGGCCGCCGTGCAGCGCCATCTGGGGGCGGTATTGGCGACAACCGGAAGCCGGGAATTGACCGAGCGGATTGACGAGTTGCTTGCCCAGGTCGAACGCCTGGCCGCCGAACGCGACGCCGCGCTGGCGGAGAACACGCGGCTGAAGGCCACAGTGACCGAGACCGAAGACAACTTGACCGCCGCCCGGACGGCGCTGAAAGACCTGATGAAGGAGGTCAACCGTGATCGCTGACCCCGGCGCCGCCCCCTTCCCCGACCGCCTGGGCAGGCAATCGGCAAACAGAAACGTATCTTTCTGATTACACTGCGTGCTCGTCACGCATGCCCGGTTCGCTGAGGGGTCCGCATGAGCTTCACAGAACACGACGTTTACGAGTGCCGCCGCCTTATGAGCGCCTGCCGCATCAACCAGCTGGCGATCGGCGACATGCTGACGGCCGCGTGGGCCGACGGCGACACGCTCGGGAAGTTCTGCGAGCGGGTCGGCCTGTCGGTGACGACCGCCAAGCAGTGGCGGGCCACAGCGAAGGCGGTCACGCCGGACCTGCGCATGCTGCTGGAGACCTCCGGCGTCTTCGTCTCCTACAGCGTCTTGCGCGAGGGAACACGCATGATGGGCGGCCAGCCCATCGACCCCGGCTACGCCAAGCTCCGGCGATTGATCGACGACGCCAGGACGACGGGCGCCGATCGGGTCAACCACGCCACCTACCAGACAGTCTTGGGCACGGCTCCCTCGCTGGCCATCGTCTTGGATCCGCAGGCACGAGAGGCTGAGGAGGTCGTCGACTACGTCAGCGATATGAACAACAGCCCCAACCGCGACCTACTCGTCTCGGCGCTGCTCGCCGACGACGCCGTGACCCACGCCGAGCTGGAGGCCGAGTTCAACAAGCAGCGGGCCGAGCGAGAGGAACAGGGTGGCCAACAGCCTCCGAAGCAGCCCACGGGCAAGCCCGATCCCAGCGCCGCGCTGGTTGCTGATCTGCTCACCCTGGCTGCCCAGTCCGCACGGATCATCAAACGCCTTCCCAGGACAGTGCAACTGGACCTCGCGCAGCAGGCCAACGCGTCCGTCGCCTTGGACGACCTGGACGTCTTCACCACGAGGATCCGTCACATCGCGGCGATCCGCACGGTCAGCGTCCCGGCGCAGCGTCGCGCACCACGCCAAAAGGCGCGAGCGTGATGAGCCAGGAACCACCCGAGCCGACCATCGACGATGGCGAGGACGCCGTCGTCGCGGACATCGCCGAGTTCGTCAAGCTGGAGAGCAAGGGCCCGTGGGTGCTGGCCTTCCTCGTTGCCAGGCGGGTCGCGCCTGGGCAGGGTCATGGAGTCACTATCGAACAGCAGTCCAAACGTTTCGGCCGAAATGTTTACCGGCGTGTCAGCGCCAGCGAGTTCGCCCGCCGGGCCGGCACCAGCGCCAAGAGGGTCCTGGCGTTCTTGGATGCCTGGAATCGGCTGGCGGAGGAGGGTGTCGTTGACCATGCTGCCGACCTGCACCCGGACAAGGACGTCGAGCTCCCCGATACCTCGAAGTATCCCTTCTACGGCAAGAACGGCTATTACCGTAGCTGGGAGGCCACCAACCTCTCACCCAAACGGCGCGAGGCGGTTGAGGAAGAGGCGGAGAAGTCCGGAACTCGTCCTCCTGCCGTCGCCTACATCCTCAGTCATCCCAAGGCGGTTAAGACCGCTCTGCTGGCCGATGAGACGACACGAACGGCGGCACGGCAGGCCCTGGCGGAGTTCGACGCCCGTCAGGCCGCCGCAGATGCTGAAGACCGCGCCGCAGCCGCCAAGGTCACCAGCGAGCGGCATCGCGAACACGACGATGCCATCCGCGCAGAGCGGGACACCTACGCGACACAAGCCCGTGAAGCCAACGAGGGATCACAGGCCGAGGCGTCCATGGACGTCTTCAATGCCATGGCCGAGATCCGCATGGCTGCCTCGCGGGCGCTGGCGTTGCTGAGCAAGCAGCAAATTAACTTCACCATGGACCGCGCGGAGGCCATCGCGGAGCTATGTGATGGCGCCGAGGCGGCGATCGCCGCCGTCCGCGACATAGCCACCGGTGCTGCTCTGGACGATGCCGCGCTCGCGGCTTTCATGGATGAGAATGGAAAGTTCCTATGAGCCGACGCGGTGATGTGATGGGCTGGACCCGCGCCGAGACCGACGTCGCCGAGGTGACGATCTGGCTGCGCAGCAACCACGGCCGCGAACTCAGCTACACCGACATCGCCGCCGGCGTCGGCATCAAGAACCGCGCTCGCCTGCGGCGGGCCGTCAGGGTTGCCCGCGTGGTTGCAGCCAACAGGGGCGATCGCCTGGAACGGTTCATGCCGTCTACCGACCCCGCCCGGCGCGACGCTGGCCGGCGCCGGGTCTGGGTCACCCGCTACATGCGCTCGGGACACGGCGACGAGTTCAGCGCCCGCGACGCGATGTCGGCCGCACGCGCGGCGATGACCTCGGTCCAGGACATGCACCGCGCCACCACGTTCGAGGCCAACAACCTTCACTCGAACGCGCGCCAGGAGTTCGCCACGATGGCCCAAGCCGCCGATGAGTGCATCACGAAAGTGTCCGGCCTCGACAAGGTCGGCTCGCAGGTGGTCCGGACCGAGAACACCAGCCTGCTGACGCAGATGATCGCTGACCTAGAAGCCCGGCTGACCTAGCGCAAACCTGGCTGGCCGGGACTGGGGCTCTCCTGCTAGCGCCGGGCGTGATGAGCGGCGCGGCCGAGACGGGTTCACCAACTGGCTTCCGCGGCAAAGTACTTGACCGTGCGCCGCAAGATGTCCCGCTCGTGTTCAAGTTGCCGGACCCGGTTGCGCAGCTGTTTGTTCTCCTCCTGCGGATCCCGGCCGCCGATGTCCGGTGCGGTTGCCTTGCGGCGGTCCTTGCCGGGGCCGCCGCCCTGCTGTGCCTGCGCGGCTCGTACCCAAAGCCGCAGCGTCTCGCGATTGACTCCCAGGTCCTTGGCGACGTCGGTGAACGTTCGCGAAGGGTCGGCCATGTACGCGGCGACGCCGCTTGCCTTGAACTCCGGTGAGTAGGTCTTCATGCTCACGCGGTGACTCTCCTTGATAACGAGATCCCCTACGGCAAGATCCATCCGCTGACGCTTGTCCGGCGCGGGGGTATAGGCGGGCGTGGAACATCCTCATGCTGCAATGACGGCGAGTCCGCTCCCGGCCACCTTCCGTCATTTGTACCAACGCTGGTACAGATCTTTGGGGATCATGGACGCCACCGTGGGTGAGTGCCCGATCCGATCACGCCGCGCCTTGCTGAACTGCGCAGACAGTTCGGGCTCAGGCTGCGTGAGCTACGCGAGGCACATGAACTCACCCAGGAACAACTGGCCGAGTTGGCCGAGGTAGATCGCAAGACCATCAACCGGATCGAGAACGGCATGTACAGCCCACACCTCGATAAGGTGTTCCAGATCGCAGATGCCTTGCGAATCCCGGTGAGGGATCTGTTCGACCTGCGCAGCGTGCCATGACGGGCGGGTCCGACATGGAAGCAATCTTGAACGAGCATTCGGGCTGAACGAGCATCCTGCAAGACCTGCCGACTGCCGCGGTAGGGATGTGCTCTCAGGCGTGCCCCCCAGGAACCGGATGAAGCTCTCATGCGCACCCCGGCTCGTGGATGCACAAGACGGTAGGTTGGTCGTCCTGAAGTACTACTGAAGCGGGTATGGCGAGATCGCAGAAGGGCGTGCGGGTGGCCTCCAACCTGGAACAGTTAGGACCCATTGGCTTCCAGGATCTCGCAGCGGCGCTCGCCGTGCAGGCCTTCGGCCCGGGCGTTCAGGTGATGGGCGCCGGCCGCGACGGTGGCCGCGATCTGTACTTCAAGGGCCCGCTCGTCTGGCAACAAGCCGGAGGGCAGCCCGGTGAGGTCTGGGATGGGTACACGGTCTTCCAGGTCAAGCACAAGGAGCAACTGTCGGCGCGGCCCCAAGATGATGCGTCGTGGTTGTGGGGACAGGTCCGCAAAGAGCTCGAGACCTGGGCCGACCCCGCCAAGGGCAGGGACCCGGTCCCAGACCATCTCGTGGTCATCACCAACGTGCCGCTAAGCCCGGTACCGGGCTCTGGCGGCCATGACAGCCTCAACAACAACATTCGGAGCTACCTCAAGACGCTGGCCGATGACAGCCGCGATATCGGCGATGGCAGTCTGCGGAAGGCCAAGCTCGCCCGTCTATCACGGATGCGCAAGTGGCGCTTATGGGACGGCAACCAAATCCAAGCCCTGCTGAGTCTCTACCCTGGCGTACGGCAAGCGTTCCCAGGCTTCCTCACCGCCGCCGACGTGTTCGCCAACCTGGCCGAGGTAGCCGGGTCCCTGCCGCTTGACCGACTCGAGCCGGGGCTGCGCGCTCACGCCCGCACCACCTTGATCGGTGAAGGCACCATCTACTTCGACGAGGCCGGCAGCAGCGACGGCAAAGGCTTGCCCGTTCACCAGGTGGCCATAGACCTTCCTGTCACCTTCGACGGCGGAGCTGATCACGGCAGTGTGATTCAGCTCGTGCTTGAGCGGGGCGAGCACATACTGCGTCCTCGTCTCACCACCCGCCGAGGCCCGCGACACCTCATCGTGGCCGGCGCCCCAGGCAACGGGAAGAGCACCGTCTCCAAGTTCCTCGTCCAGGCCTACCGGGCTGCCATGCTCGCCGGAGCGAGCAACCTCAGCGGCGAACACCAAGCCGTGATCTCCGGTATGGAGGAGGCGCTGCAGCGGCTCGGTACGGCGCTGCCGCGTCATCGGCGATGGGCCATGCGCGTCGACCTGGCCGAGTTCGCTCATGAGCACGGAACTGAGGAAGACATCACGCTGATCCGCTACATCGCCGAACGGGTCTCCAAGCGTTCCGATCTCGGCAACGTCATGCCCAGCGCGCTGTCGGCGTGGATGCGCCGCTGGCCCTGGTTCCTGGTGCTGGATGGACTGGACGAAGTCACCGACCCGACCGTGCGCAAGCGGCTCATCGAGCGAGTCACCGAACTCGTGGCCACCGCCGAGGGCGATGACTGTGACTTGTTCGTCGTGCTCACCACTCGCCCCATCGGCTATACCGAGAACATCGCCCCCACCCAGTTCGAACGCATCGACTTGGACTACCTTCAGCCCGAAGAGGCCGTGCGCTATGGCACGCTGGTAACGACGGTACGACTGGGCAACGATCAGGACCGGATCGAAAAGATCGTCGCGCAGTTGCGAAAAGCGGCCGATGACGAGGCGCTACGCAACTTGCTGCGCACGCCGCTACAAGTGCTGATCATGACCATCATCCTCGGCGCCGCGGGCCGCCTGGCCCCAGATCGCTTCAGCCTGTTCTGGGGCTATTACGAGATCGTTTTCAGGCGCGAACGGGACAAGCAGACCAGCTTCAACCGGATCCTGCAGGAGTACGGGCTTCAGATCCAGCAGTTGCATGAACGCATCGGGTTCGAGCTCCAGGTCCGAAGCGAGTCCGGCGACCGGTCCAACGCCACGCTCACCCACCAGGAACTGGAGGACCTCACCTGGCAGGTGCTGCACGAGGCCGGCTTCAAACCTTCGGACGCCGACGCCGACCTCCGCACCAAGATCGTCACCGCTGCCACTCGGCGCCTGGTACTCATCGCACCCCGCGGCGACGAGGGCTACGGTTTCGACGTACGTTCCCTGCAAGAGCTCATGGCCGCGATGCACCTCACCACCGGCCCGCTGGACCTGGTGAGCCAGCGCCTGCGTACCGCAGCCGCCAGCCCGCACTGGCGCAACACATGGATCTTCGCCGCTGGCCGGTTATTCTCCACCCCTCAAGAGCACCAGCACCACGCGCTGGTCGAACTCGTGGAAACCATCGATGAGAGCGCCGAGGCCAGGCTGGGCAGCGTCGTCCCCGTCGGGCCCAGGCTGGCTCTTGACCTCATCGACGACGGGATGGCACGCTCGTGGCCGAAGTGGCGCGACCGCCTCGTTGCCTGCGGACTGCGCGTGCTTCAAGAACCTGAGCTGACACCCGCTGACCTCCTCACAGTCGTGCGCACCCTGGTGCGCTTCGCCAGCATCGGTGACGACCAACATCATGCTGTTGCCGAAGGGCTGCGCGATGCCCTCGCGGGTTCACCAGCCGCCCAGGCCACGGCGGAACGCTTTCAGAAGACGGTTCAGGATGTGGTCGAAGACATCGACGCACGGGCACGGACCCAGGGACTGTCAGAGGTTCGCCGGCGACCAAGCGCGAGCACACCAGGCATGCTGCTGGACGGCTGGACCGACTTCGAAGAGGAGATTCATACCTCCCCCTTTTCCAGGGACGTGCTGGTAAAGGTGACAGCTGCTGCAAACGCCATCCGCCGGATCAGCCAGAGCGGCGCGGACAAAGCCGCCGCCGCTGACGATTCACTCGCTGAAGTGGTCGCTACAGCACTCGAAGATGATCAGGCAGCCCGGGTTCTGGCATCGGCGCTGCACCATGTCGCGGCTCATGAACCCGTTCTCGTCGCAGTACTTCGAGACGAAGTCCTCCCCATTGTTCACCGTGCACCCGTTGGCGGACTCTTGCGGTAAGCCGACCAGTGTGACGAGCTCCGCCGCGATATGCGCGACCGCTCGTGCATCGTCTGCTGGCCGGGCACTCGAGCGCGCAACTCGTCGATCCGTCCGTGCCGTTCCACCCCGTCCCGAGGCGAGCTGCCGCGGCAGGCAGATATGGGATGCGGGCCTGGGGTCATTGGGTGGAGCGGGGCGGCAGTGTCGTCACACGTTGCCATCAAGACGCGACGGATGGTGTCACCTCGAGTCCTCCCGGCGCAGGCGTCGCTCCCGCAGAGTCGTTGGCAGCCTGGAGGGAGGGTTAGGCGAACGTCTGTGCGGGAAATGAAGGAATAAGGAGAGACGAGAGCACTTCGAACCGTAGTGGTGGGATCCCCGCTCGGGAGACCGATGTGCTGCCAGCATCTATGTGGCAAACGATATCTAGTGGTTATACAGCGTCCATCCTCTTTCCCCTCATACGTCCGGTTGTTGTCGGTGGCAACCTCTACTGTCGTACGTGGTAGCCGATACTCGGGTCGAGGGTCGCAGTGGCGGGTAACGTCAGAGCCTTCAAAGGTCGGGCAAGGCGAGGAGGAGCGTGTGACGAGGCAGGAGGTCCCCAGAAGCCCTGGAGGCCGGATCGCGCAGTTGCTAGAGCGTTCACCACAGGCGAGCGGCGTCCTCGCCCAAGCCTTGTCTCTCAGTTCGGAGTCGCTTGCTCAGATGCTGCGCCAGCCGGAAGGACTGTCGCTGAGCGAATTGGTGACAGCGGCTGATGTTCTAGATGTTCCCGTCACCTATCTGGCCGGGCAGACCGACGGGGCGCACAGTTTGGCTGTATCACTACGTCTGGGCCAGGCACAAGAGTCTGGCGTGCCCGAGCGTGCGCTGCAATACGCCCACATGCTGATCCGCCGGCTCACCCTCTTGGACTCCTGGCAGGGCAGGAGCCCGGGGGCACTGGATGAGTTGGGCGTCGACTACAGCCCGCTATACAAGGAGGCGGGCCAGCGCACGGCGGGGAAGGTCCGTGACGCCCTCGGCCTGGGCGATCAGCCGATCTCCGATCTAGTGGGTCTGGTCGAGAGCTGCGGCATCCCCGTCGCCTTTCAGCCTCTTCCCGACAACTTGCACGGCATCAATGTCCGCGATGACAGCAACGACCAGGTGCGGCGCGCCATCGTAGTCAGCAGCGGCGACTACTGGACGCGGCAGCGGTTCACCTTGGCGCACGAGTTGTGCCATGGCCTGTACGACGACGAAGGCCAGATCATCGTCGATGAAGTCGACGTTCCCCAGACCTTGCCTGAACTGCGTGCCGAAGTGTTCGCCCGCCACTTGCTGCTGCCGACGGCTGCGCTACGAAGGGAAGTAGAGGCGGCCCGGGCAAGGCAGGAGCACGCGCATGCGTTGCTCGTCCGGCTCATACTCACCTTCGGGGTCAGCCGGGATGTTGTGCTCAAAGCCTTGGTCGACGACGGGTTGGTGCCCCCCGCTGACAAACGCCTTGCGATGCTGGAAACGGCACCGGTGCGGGATCTGATGGCCCGCGCTGGCCAAGCGCAGACATGGCAAGAATTGTGCGAGGGGCAGGACGAGGCATCAGGCTCTCCCTGGCTGGTCGAACGCGCTGTCCAAGCTCACGGGGACGGGCTGCTCGATATCTCGGTGGTAGCCGAGCTCATGGGGGTAGAGGAGCCTGTGGTACGGCGCATGCTGACCGAGGCTGGTTGGTAGGCTCCCCGGCTAGCCCGCGTTGTCGCACGGAGTGCACACGCCGTCAGCACTGCTGCAGGCGAAGGCGGAGGCGTCTGCAGGTCGGGCCACGGTCGGTGGAGCAGAGACCTCGCAGGCGGATGTGAACAGCGTCATGCACTCCGCCGGAGACAGCTCCGGGTCAGCGCATGCGAACTCGGCCAGGACGTCGGCCGCGTGACGGGTGGGGATCTGGTAAAGCGCCGCGACCACGCTCGCGCCTCCGTCGTTCGAAAGCAGGACCTGTCGCGCTCCGGTGGTTTTCTGCTCCCGCGAGGCCAGGGCGATGAGCTCGGCTTCACCGCCGTGGGCCTTGTCCATGCCGCCAGGGAGGTTTTTGAGCGCTTCTCTGATGCGGTCCACCACCGGCAGATCCTCCGCAATGAGCTCAGGCTGCGGAAAGCGGCTTTTGCCCAGGAAGAACGCGGCCACGATGGCAGTGGCCGCTGTAGCTTTGCGCTGCTCGTGCGCGGTGGAGCCTCCTGGCCTGGCGTGACGTCGAATCTCGCGCTCGATTGTACGGGGCACCCGCACCCGACCTCCGTATTGGCGCACGAAGCGGCCTGCCACATGCTGGGCCACACCCAACGTCAACCAGATGCCGGTGTCGGGCCATACCGCGGCGTCGGACCAACCGCGCCGGGGATAGCCGTCGGCGGCCCTGAACGCGCTCCTGCTGGGCGGGGAAGGCCGCGGAGGGATAACGGGCCGCCGCCGCCGCGGCATCGACGCTGGTGTGGGCCTGGGGGGTGTGGTCACGTCCTCTAGCTTGGCAGGACTCCCGGGTCGCGAACTCAGAACGGAGGCAACTCATCGATCGCCATGCCGGCGAGACTCTCCAGGTCGACCCCACTGTTGTCAAGCGACACCCCCGGGCCTTCGCTGTCGGCGTCGGGACACCACTGGCGCACGGGACACCAGGTGCAGTGCGGGCCGGGACGGGACGCCCATGTCTCATCCCGATGCCACACCTCGACCGCCCGGCGAACGTCGCCGGCAGCCACCTGGGCGGTCATTGGGTGGTCACCATCCCATGACCACAGCTCGGCCCCATCCGGGGTCAGCAGTTCCAGCTCAACTCGGCCCGTCGCCACCTCATGATGTGCCATCAGACCGCAGGCCAGCATCCGCAGCAGGAAGGGAATCTGCAGATCCCGGCTGTAGGCCTCATCGCGGCCGTGCTCGGGAACAGCGGCGGCCGTTCTGACCTCGCGCAAGATCAGCTCTCCGTCACGCAGGAGCGCGAGATCCGGCGTCGTCACGACCACCACCTGAGCGTCGTGGTCAATGCCGTGGATGGCCTTCTTCACGCCGACCACCATGGTGCCCGGGACGTCGAGCGGGCAGTCCTTCAGGTGCTGCAGCAGGTAAGGGTAGGCGGCCGCGTACTCCTGCGAGGAAATGATGCCCTCGGCCAGCCCTAGGTCATTGCCAGGCTCCGGCAAGTCATCGCCGCGGCAGGCGGTTCCGCGCTCATGGGCGGCGCGCAGCCACAGGTGCACCGCCCGCCCACGAGCTTGCGGCTCGGTGAACTCGGTGTCCCTGGGCAGCTTCGCTTCCCGGGCCAAGAACCATTGAGCCGAGCACTGGCGGTATTCGTGCAGCTCGCGCGGTGTGACGGAGCGGAAGGCGATGCCGGGTCCCCGCTGACCGAGCATGCCGGTCACTGGCAGCAGGCTGTCGCAAGTGCCGGCGATCTTGCAGCTCGCGCAATCCCAGCCCGGCTCGGCATCGGTCTGTTCGATCACATGACGCAACCGGGGCATGCCAAGGGCTTGGAAGGCCGCCTGCGCCGCTTCGGGTGTGTCATCGAACAGCACGCTGATGCTGCCGTCGGCGGCACCGACCTCTACAGCTCTAATTCGAGCGGGACTGCTGCCGCGCAGCGCGGCCACATGGGCGGCGGTCACGCCCCACCGCAGATCCCCCTCGGTGGGAACCACGTGGGCGCGGCCCAGCCGATAGCGGCGAACCTCCCGGACATCCTGTTCTCTGGCATACACCGGCCCCCAGGCCGACAGTTGCTTGCCAGGCGGTCCGATCCTCGGGTCGTGCATGAGCAGCCGCAGCGGGCCCAGCTCTCCCTCGATAGAGTCGTGGGCGTCCAGCACGTTCTCCACCGCGTGCGCCAGAAAGGGGCGAAGCAGTCGGTGGACGTTGAGCGCGTCAAACTGCTGCTGCAGCCAACCCGCAATGGCGGAGGGGCCCAAGGCTTCTGCGGGTGCCGCATGAGCCTCCTTGATCAGATACACCAAGTCCCCGAGCGGGAAGGGGCGCTGCTTGCCCTTGAAGGGACTCCAACCCGCCGCAGCGACTTTGGGCCGCGCCTTGAGCGCCAGATGACGGCCGCACCCCTGACTGCCCGACAAGATCGTGGCAGAGACGTGCAGATTCGAGGCGTCACCGATCAAGTCGACGGGGAGACTCCAGGTCACTCCACGCACCTCCAAGCGCCCTGACACCTAGGCCGGCCCCAAGCGATGACCGAATTGAGTGGCGCCAAGGCGGCCTGTTGCAGCCGCACGCGGAGCCCAAAAGCACTACGGCTTTTCATAATGACGTCTCATGAGCACATCGCACGCTTGAATGGCGCAACTTCTGTCTCGTTCCAAATGTGACCTGGTCTTATTGCCCGTCCTGTGCGGGGGATCATGACAGCCCCGGCGGGCCGTCCGTACGAGGGACCATCGGGCGACACTCCCGCACCTCCACCTCGGTGAAGGAGGCCCCATGGTCGACGTGGCCAACTGGATCGCTGACCGCTACCAACGCCTCCAGGAGTGGACGCAGTAGCGGTTCGGCGAGGATCCGCGCGAGGCTGAGATCGCCAAGTACGCGGTTCTGGCCGTTCGCGTGGCAGGTGTGGCCCTCCTGGTGCTCGCGCTCTTCTGGCTGGCCGTCACCGTGCTGCTGGCCATCGTCGAAGTTGTGACCAACGGCGTGATCACCGGTGGGACGTTGGCACTGGAACGGGTGGCCGACTGGAAATTCACCGAGGTCGTTACCACGCCGGCGCACGCCTACATCACCGCCCACGCAGCCGGCCTGCCCATGGGAGCAGACGCCATCTGGTCGGCCTGGGCGTTGACCGGACCGATCCTGTGGCTGCTGTGCCGGCTGACGGGTTCCTCCTGGAGTGCTCGCCTGGCCTGGCTCCTGTACGGCGCCGCCACTGTGGCGATGGTCTACAGCGCCAGCCCCGTCAACGGGCGCATGCTGGCGGCCGGGATCACCGTCCTGTACTGGGGCGTGCTGTCAGTGTTCGCCCTGCGGGGCCTTCACCGCCGGCCCACCGTGCACGTCCAGTCGGCCCCAGCACTCACCACGGCGCTGGAGCAGCTGCGTACGCGCCTGGACGAGTAGTTCGGCGAAGTCCACGCACGCTTGACCAGCATGGAGGCCGCGGCCAACGACGAACTCGCCGCCCGCAGGACAGAACCACGTGATCACTGACCTGGCAGCCCCAGCGGTCAGCAGCTTCCGCGCGCAGGAGGATAAAAGTTCACCGTCCTTAACCGTCTTTAAGGGCCCTCCAGCAGCGGTTTCGCGACGGGTGCAGGCTGGTGGGGGAAAACTCACATCCGAGCGCTGTGACTGTCTGTGAGAGGTCCACTCCGATCCTCTAGGGTTCACCCTGGGATAGGAGACATGCCGCTTCCCTCGCCCATGCAGAACGTCCGGTCAGATCTGCCGGATGGCTTCGGCAGGGAAGGAGGTGAGGGCGTGGATTCCCGTCCTGACCGGGATCGGGATCGCTATGGGCGCATCACGGCATGCCTGGCAGCGATCAGGTTCGTGTTGTGGCTGGGCTGGCTCGTCTGGACCAGCAGTGATCACGATGCCACCCGCTGAGTCACCATCTGAGTGACCAGGGTGGCCGGGCCTCCTGCCGGGGAGTCAACGGGAAGTCGACCAGGCAGGAGGCCCGCCCACATCAGGCTAGGCGCACTCGGGCGCTTGCCCTGTCCGGCTGCGGTTTTTCCTTCACGCCGGGCCTATGAACTTGCCATCTTGACATACCCCTGTCCCTCCAATGATCAAAAAAACACGCATATCGGACCGCGCAAGAGATCATTTACGGCCTGCAGGGTGTGATTTTTCCTCCGTCGCGGTGAGCGACTGAGGCCGCTTCCGGTGATTCTGGTGGTGACGGCCAGCCGGAGCTGTAGGAGTTCCGGGCCGTAACGGTGTGCCGCCAGGACCGGAACCGAGTACGTGGGTCTTATCTGGCGCTCTCCCCGCCCGTCCGCCCCTCCTCCCGCGCTGCGACCGCCACGTTCGATGTGGTGGTGGGCTCTTCCTGCGGCGTTTCTGGTCGGTGCCGCGGCCTGGGGCGTCAGCGCCTGGCTGCTGCAGGATCTGGGCACGCTGCCCGTTCCCGAGCGGATCTCCGCCCGGAGGCCGTCCGTACCGCGCTGGCGGCCGGTGCCAGCGTCGGCGCCGCGGTGATGCTCCTGCTGGCCGTACGCCGCCAGCGACACCAGGAACTGGCCACCGCGCACACCACGCACGATGCTGCCGAACGCCGGGTGACCGAGCTCTACACCAAGGCCGTCGAGCAACTCGGCAACGCCCAAGCCCCGGTCCGGCTCGGTGGCCTGTACGCGCTGGAGCGCCTGGCCCAGGACACCCCGGCGCTGCGGCAGACGATCGTGGACGTGATCTGCTCCTATCTGTGCATGCCGTACACGCCGCCGCCGGAGGGGGCAGATCCGGCCGAGCCCGCCGTGCCGCGCGCCGCCGTCGCCGGCGTCTCCGCCCCGGCGACGGGCCGCGATCCGTAGGAGGAACGCCAGGTTCGGCTGACCGCCCAGCACATCCTGACCGCTCACCTGCGCTACGACGACTCCCCTGCCCCACGCCGCCGGTGGCCCTCCCGCCGCGCCGACCGCAACCCACGCCACTGGCCCGACATCCGACTCGACCTCACCGGAGCCGTCCTCATCCACTTCGATCTCAGCACCTGCCGCCTGGACAACGCCGTGTTCGATGAGGCGACCTTCACCGGCGCCGCCCTGTTCGGCAAGGCGACCTTCACCGGCAACGCCCTGTTCGGCGAGGCGACCTTCACCTGCACGGCCTGGTTCTATAAGGCGAGCTTCTCCAGTGACGCCCGGTTCGACGGGACGACCTTCACCGGCGACGCCCTGTTCGGCGAGGCGACCTTCTCAGGCGACACCTTGTTCGACGGGGCATCCGGGCCGGAGATGGCGTTTTTTGACCGGCGTACGCGTCGCACCGGCGACCGAGGGCGTGGAGCGGGAGTGGCCTCCGTGCTGGCGGGCGGAGGGAACCGCGAACGGGTGGCAGACGCTGCGCCTGGCGGCGGCGGGAGACGGCGGCGATCAGACGACGGACGGCGAGGCGTTATAAGCGCCGATATCGAGCACCACGACCTTGGGAAACGCGCTGCCGATCGTTATCGAGCCCGACTTATCCCATCGTTCGAGCCGAAACCAGCCTGCACCTCGCATCGCCCTCGGGGCTCACCCTCGCCGAGGAACTCTCGTCAAGCAAGGGGGCTCTTACCGCTACGGCAGTGACTTCTTCACCTCCTAAAACTACTTTCTGTATGTAGTCGATTACAGATAGTTAAGTTCTGGAGGGTCATGCGTCTCCCCCTGCGCCACGCGGTACTCGCGCTGGCACTACTGGCCACCTCTCTCGCCGGCGCTGGGCCCGCCCAGGCGAAGGCGACCCACCACGCCGTGCCCCCGCCCCTGCTGCGCGCGGCCGTCGCCGATCTGACCGTCGCCGCCGAGAACCGGGAAGGTTACAAGCGCACCTCGTTCAAGCACTGGGTCGACGCCGACGGGGACGGCTGCTCGGCTCGCTACGAGGTGCTGATCGCCGAGGCCATCGACGCCCCCGAAGTCGGCCCGAGGTGCGCCCTTGTCGGGGGTGTCTGGTATTCGTACTACGACGATCAAATCGTGGCAGACGCGGGCAAACTGGACGTTGATCATCTCGTTCCGCTGGCCGAAGCCTGGGATTCGGGCGCCTCGACATGGGATGCGGCCCAGCGCGAGGCCTACGCCAACTACCTCGACGCCCCCGAGCACCTGGTCGCCGTCACCGCCCGCTCCAACCGCCAGAAAGCCGACAAGGACCCCGCCGACTGGCTGCCGATCGAGGCCGTCCGCTGCCGCTACATCGCCGAGTGGACCGCGGTCAAACGCCGGTGGAGCCTGACCGTCGACGAGCGGGAGAAGCAGGAGCTGGCCTCCATCGCCGCCCAGTGCCCGAACGCGCCGCTGCCCACACCGCCTGCCCGCTGACTCCCGTCAGGTCCCGCTGCCTCACCACTGTCTGCACGCCCTCCCCGGCCGCTGCTCACACCTGCGCCCGGGGCCGGCCGCCCGCTCCGCCCCCTGGAGGGGCTGCACGTCTTCCCTCATGACCTGAGGAGGTCAACCGCCATGAACATCATCCGCCGTACTCTGGCCACCGTCGCACCCTTGACCGGCGCCCTGGCCCTCGCTCTGGCCGCCGGTATCGCACAGCCGGCCACCGCGGCCGCCCCGGCCGCAGCCGACTTCGCCTGCCCGCCCGTGCTGGGCATCTGCGCCTACGACGTGGACGACAACCTCAGGGTGCTCTACGACGATGAAGCCGATATCGTCCCGCCCATCGTCCGGGCGGCCAACTACAGCGGCGACTCCTGGTGCTTCTACAACTGGTTCGGTTACGGCGGCGACCGCCGAGAGCTGGCCCCGGGACAGGTCGCCGACGACTTCGGCTTCGTCGTCCGCTCCGCTCGACGTGGACCGTGTGACTGACTGTGTGAGTGACTGACACGGCGCCCGAAGGCCCTCCGCTCGCCTCGCGCGGCGTCGCGTGTTCTGGAGGGCCTGGACGCTGCCCGCGCCGCCGACAGAGGGCACTCGCCTGGCCACGGTCACCGATGAGGCGCTCGCCGTGACGCGGGGCCGGCGCAAGTGCGGCCAGTCGGTCTCTCAGATCGCCCGCGAGCTCGGCGTCGGGCGGTCGAGGCTGTGCCGGGCGCTGAACGGGTCCAGCCGAGGTACGGGCAAAACCGGCCATGAGTCGATCTTGACGCCCGTCTCCGCAGGCAGGTAGGGCGGTCAGCGGTCAACCGTGATCAATTTGAGGGCGTCCTCCTTGCCCTTGTCGGAGGGCAAGCTGTATCGGCGGGTGGTCTTCAGGCGGGCGTGGCCAAGGATCTCGGTGACCAGGACCAGGTCGGTTCTGCCGCGGAACAGCGTGGTGGCGAGCGTGTGCCAAGGGCGGTCAGCCGTCCGCCCTTGCCGTACAGGCGCAGCCGGCCATTGCGGGCCGACATCTGGATGTCGTCGACATCGAGGCGCACGACCTCGCTGATGCGGGCGTAGGCAGCGGATGCGGGCGCGCTCCTCCAGGGCACGCGGTGCGTTCTTGGGCAGGTCCTCGCGAGCGACGTCGGCCTTGCCCAAGCCTCGGCGGACGTGGAAGTCGTCCAGCGCGGTGAGGGCGGAGTTGACGTAGACGCGGCTACGCCTGGCCGGGCCGTCGCGCAGCAGCCACATCCGGTAGTCGCGCACCGCCCAGTCCCGCGCCTGCCGATCGGCGAGAGGATCTGCGGAATGGCTGGCGGCGTGATCGGCCAGCCAGGACAGGAACATGCGCACCCGGGAGCGGTAGGTGCGCCGGGTCTCATCCGACAGCGGCGCGCGCTCCAGCGCCGCGGCGTACTCGCCGAACACGGTGCCGTAGAGGGGCGAGAGCCGGGTGGGGCGCGCGCCCGGACGGCGCTTCGTAATCTCCCCCGATGGGCATGGCCTCGTCCTGCTGATCGAGGTCACGGCGCCGTGGTGTCGAGGCCGGGAGCGGTCCTGTCGGGGCATGCGGTCTGAGAGGCGTGTGCGGCGGCGGAAAGCTCCCAGCGGTGCGGGGGTTGTGCGCCTTCCCGGGTGGTGGCGAGTGCGCCAGCGAGCACTGCGCGGGTGAGGAGGCGCCGCAGCGCTTCGGGGTGGTCGGGGATGTGGGCGCGTGGGCGCCGCCCAGCCTCGGTGCGGACGAGCCCGTCCAGGAGCGCCGCCTGGAAGGCATCGCCGGCGCCGACGGTGTCGACGACCTCGACCGAGGGTGCCGGCACCGACACCTGCGCAAGGGCCGTGTAAGCGGTCGCTCCGGCGGCGCCGCGGGTGAGAACGACCAGCCGGGGACCGAGGGACCGAAGCCGTCGGGCACTGTCTTGCGGGTCATGTTCCGGCCACAGCCAGCGCAGGTCTTCATCACTGGCCTTGACCACATCGGCCACCGCGACGAAACGTTCGAGCGCCGACCGGTAGGCGCGGTGGTCTGGTTGCACGGCCGGGCGCACGTTGAGGTCGATGCTCACCGTGCAGCCTTGCCGGTGGACTTGTATGCACAGGTTGAGAACATTTTGGGCTCCGGGTTCAACGGCCACTGCGAGCGAGCCGGTGTGCAGAAGGATGACGTCCTGGCTCAGCGTCGGCGTTTCGGGAGCCCAGTGAGGGACGAACTCATACGTTGCGGAGCCAGTGTCGGCATCGAGGTAGGCCAGAGCGACCGTTGATCTCCGGGACGCCTCGGCAATCCGAACGACGTCGAGGCCGGTGTCCGCCAGATAGGACTTGATCATCTGGCCGGGCGGGTCGTCGCCCCAGCAGGTGAGGAGGCTGACGGGGCATCCCAGACGCCGTAGCCCGAGGGCCACATTGGCCGGGCTGCCCCCGGGAGAGATGCGCAGCGTGTCCGTACCGGCTCGCCACAACAGGTCCACCAGTGTTTCGCCCACCACGACAATAGGTGCGGTGGAGATCGTCATATGGCCGTCCTTAGGGTCAGGCTCTGATCGCGTCGGCTCCGGTGCTCTCACGGAGTGATCGGATCTCGCAGGCCAGGGTCACAGCGCGGGTTCGAGGCCGCCGACGGTGTAGCGCACGGGCATGGGGTCGCCGAGTTCGCCGGCGAAGCGCCCGTCGCGTTCCTCGACGAAACCGATGAGGTTCCAGGCGCCGTCGGTGTCCTGTACCAGGCGGGTGGCGTAGAGGTTGGAGACCGGGACGGGTCGTGCCCGAGAGAGATCCCACGGGCCGGTGACCGAGCGGCCGGGCACCGCCCAGATCTGCTCGGGCTCTGTCCGCTGGGTGAGGTTGCTGCAGAACAGCAGGAGCGGCTGGCCGTCGACGACGGCGCTCTGGGGGACTTCGAGGTGGCCGAACCCGGCGGGTTCGGTCAGGGGAGGTCGGACCTCCCAATGCAGGAGGTCGGGTGACCAGGCGTGTCCGATGACCCCTCGGCCGCCGGCCGGTCCTTGCCTGGCGTGGGCGGTGATGAGCATGTGCCAGCCGTCGCCGGTGGGGTCGGCGAACACCCACGGGTCGCGCCAGGCCTCGCCCGGCCAGTCGGTGGAGTCGGCGTGCTCGTACCAGGTGGGGTCGGGCTCGACCAGGGGTTTGTCGCCAAAGCGGTGCCAGGTGTGCAGGTCGTCGGAGGTGGCCAGGCCGATGCGCTGGACGAGGCGGCCGGCGGCATGGCCGACTCCGGTGTAGAACATGTACCAGCCGTCCGGGCCGCGCACGACGCTGCCGGTCCAGGTTGCGAGGCCGTCCCATGCTGGGCCGTCGGCCGGGACGAGCGCGTCGGCCCGCAACTCCCAGGAGCACAGGTCGCTGGAGACGGCATGTCCGATGGAGGCGCGCTTGTGGCGGCGCTCAGGATCCAGCAGCGCGCGGGAGGCGCGGAGGAAGAAGGCGTGGAAGCGGCCTTCGTCGTCGCGTGTGTACCAGCTGTCCCACACCCAGGCGTCGGGCAAGCGCAGCATTCGTCACTCTCCAAGGCTAAATCGATTGAGCAACAGGGGGGCGAACACCGGTCGGTTCGACCGGCACCACGAGATCAGGCGGTGGGCGCCGCTATAGAGCCTCGCTCGCGCAGTGGCATCGGCACCCATCGAGTTCCGGGGCCGGCGTCCTCGTCGAGCAGGAGTTCGGCCGCGAGGCGGCCCATGTCCTCGTGGGGCAGTGCGGCGGTGGTCAGGCCGGGGCGCATCCATGCGGCCATGGGTTCATCGTCGAAGGACACGATCGAGATGTCGCCGGGGACGGTGCAGCGTGCCTCGGCGGCGGCCTGGTAGGCGCCGAAGGCGAGCCGGTCATTCATGCAGATGACCCCGGAGGGCCGGTTGGGGCGGCGCAGCAGGGCGCGCATGCCGGCGTATCCGCTCTCGACCTCCCAGTCGGCCGTCTGCTCACCCGTCGAGAGCCGAAGGCGCTGCCCGGTAAGCGCCCGGCGGATGCCTCGCAGGCGCAGCCCCGCGGCGAGCGCTCTGTGCGGTCCCCGCTCGACCGACTCGGTCCGGCCGAGCACGGCGATGCGCCTGTGCCCGTGAGCGATGAGTGCGGCGGCGACGGCGTATCCCGCGTCCTCCTCACCGGGCAGGACGGACGGGAGCCGGTGTGCGCTGGTGGCGTTGAGCAGCACCGTCCGGACCGACAGCAGCGGCGGCGGGACGGCGAGGTGGCGGCTGTACATGGCGGCGTAGATGACGCCGTCGACCTGGCGGTGCAGCATCGCGTCGATCACGTCGCGCTCGAGGTCCGGGTCGCCCTGCGTTTCGGCGATCAGCAGGACGTGGTCGCGTTCGCGGGCGGCGTCGAGCGCCCCGCGGATCATGCCGCCGGCGAACCGGGTGGTGGCGACCGTGTCGGAGATGAGCGCGATGGTCGCGGTCTTGTGGGTGCGCAGGCTGCGCGCCGCCACGTTGGGGCGGTAGCCGAGCTCGCTCGCCGCGGCGAGCACCCGCCGCCGGGCGTCCTCCGACAGCCGGGTCCCCTCGCGCCCGTTGAGCACCCGGGAAGCCGCCGTCGTGGACAGGCCAGCGCGCCGAGCCACGTCGGCCAGCGTCACTCTGCGTTGAGACATGCTCTCCTCCCCGGGGACACGGGCTCCGTCGTCTGATCATCGTAGGGGGGCTTGACACGGCGCATACCGGGACGCATCCTTTGCTAAATCGTTTGCGCAACGATAACACGTCCGACGGTGTCGTCGGCAGCACGGAAAAGTCGCTGGTAGACGCCCTAACTGGCGCTCTGGCCGGCTGTCACAACGCCTCGATCCAACCCTGCAGTGCCTACTTCGATCTGGAGATGAACGTGTCCGGCCTCCTATCCCACGGCTGGTCGCCGCCCCGGTGGCCGCGCCTGAGCGCCGCCATCGCCACCGCGGCCGTCACCGCGCTCGCCGCCACCGCCTGCGGGACGGGCGGTGCGAAGAGCAGCGGCGGACAGGTGAGCGACCAGTTCACCTTCGGCTTTCCTGCGTCGCCGCCGAGCCTGAACCCGGGGATCGGCGATCCCTCGTACTCGGCCTTCTACCAGTGGGCGTACGACCCCTTGGTCGTCATGAAGCCAGACGGCACGTTCGGGCCGGGGCTCGCGGTCAAATGGGGCTACTCCGGCAAGGGCAACCGTGTCTACGAGCTGACCTTGCGCGAAGGGCTCAAGTTCAGCGACGGCACCGCCCTGGACGCCCAGGCTGTGAAGACCTACCTGGACTATGCGCGCGGCCAGAAAATCGGGTCGCCGGCGCAGTTGCTGGTGAGCGTCTCCGAGGTCGAGGTCACAGGGCCCCTGACGGTGCGGCTGAACCTGAGAAAGTCCGACCCGAACCTGACCTTCGCCTTCGCGCAGGCGTTCGGCGGTGGGGACATCGCCAGCCCGAAGGCGGTGGCCGATCCCGCGACCCTGGACAAGGGAACGGCGGGGGCCGGCCCGTACATGCTGCAGGCATCGCAGACCGTCGTGGGAGACCACTACACGTTCGTGCCGAATCCGCATTACTGGGACAAGAGTCGGCAGCGCTGGAAGTCGGTCACGATCCGCGTGATTCCCAACCCCTCGTCGATGATCCAGGCGATGCGGGCCGGGCAGGTACAGGCCGCGCTGGGGGATCCGACGACGCTGCAGGCGGCGCGCGGCGCCGGGCTCACCGTCTCGGCCCCGCCGCAGGCGCTGACCGGGCTCAACCTGGTCGACCGGGCGGGGGAGCTGGCCAAGCCGCTCGGCGATGTGCGGGTCCGGCAGGCGCTGAACCACGCGGTCGACCGCGCTGCCATCGCCAAGGCCCTCTACGGCGATCAGAAGCTGACGATCAGCCAGTACGCCCTGCCGGGGCAGGCCGCCTACGATCCGTCGCTGAACTCTGCCTACGCCTACGACCCGGGCCGTGCCAAGCAGCTGCTCGCCCAAGCGGGCTACCCCGACGGGTTCACGTTGCCGGTCCTGGACACCTCGCTGTCCGGGATGGACAAGATGATGCAGGCGGTGGCGGGCCAGCTGGCCAAGGTAGGAGTCAAGCTCCAGATCACGACGAAGGCGGTGGCCAACGACTACTTCGTCGCGATGCAGTCGGGGAAGTTCCCCGCGGCGGCCATCGGGTACGGTTTGGCCAACATGGCGTCGCTGTACGTCGGATTCGTCAACCCGCAGGGCCCGTTCAACCCGCTCCACACGGTCGACCCGAAGCTGGAGGCCTTGTACGGGCAGTACTTCGCGGCCGGCGAGCAGGACGGCGCGGCCATCCAGAAGCAGATCAACGCCTACCTGGTGGATCAGGCCTGGAGCCTGCCGGTGGTGGGTGCACCGCTGAGCTACTACCTGGTCAAGGGCCTCACCGGGCTCGATGCGACCACCGCCAATGCCGGTGTGCCATGGCTGACCGAACTCCGGCCGGCCGGCTGAGGCAGCGCACCCGAGCACGGAGACAATGATGCTGAAACTCATCCTGCGCCGGCTGGCGTGGTCGATACCGCTGGTGCTGGTGGCGTCCGTGGTGTCGTTCGCCCTGGTGGCGTTGCTGCCGGGTGACGCCGCCCGTTCATTGCTGGGCCCCAACGCCACGGCGGACCAGTTGGAGGCCGCACGCCAGGAACTCGGGCTGGACCGGCCGCTGTGGGTCCAGTACTGGAACTGGTTGTCGGGGGCGTTGCACGGAGACCTGGGCAGCTCGCTGATCAACCGGCAGCCGGTCGCCGGGCAGCTCGGCGACCGGCTCGGGCCCTCTCTCTCGCTGATCATCGGCGCCGTGCTCGTCGCCACGGCCGTGGGTGTGCTGATGGGTGTGCGGGCGGCACGCCGGGGTGCGGTGGGCCGTCTCGTGCAGGCCGGTTCCATCATCGGCCTGGCGCTGCCCGACTTCTGGCTGGGACTGGTCCTGGTCGTGGTGTTCGCGGTCAAGCTCGCGGCCTTCCCGCCCACCGGATACATCCCGCTGGGCCAAGATCCCGCAGGCTGGCTGAACTCGCTGGTCCTTCCGGTCATCACGCTGGCGGTGCCGGCCACCGCCACTATCGCCCGGCAGGCACGCGACGCCGTCTCGGCGGCCCTGGACCAGACCTACGTCCGCACGCTGCGGGCGGCCGGCGTGCCGGAGCTGTCGGTGGTCTACCGGCACGCGCTGAAGAACGCCGCGGTCCCGGTGCTGACCGTCATCGGGATGGTGTTCGTCGGCGCGCTCGGCGGAACCGTCGCGGTGGAGTTCATCTTCGCCATCCCCGGGCTCGGCAGCACCGCTGTGCAGGCGACCTCCGCCCACGACCTGCCGCTCATCCAAGGAGTGGTCGTGTACTTCACCCTCATCGTCGTCGCGGTGAACCTGCTTGTCGACGTGGCCTACGGCTACCTCAACCCCCGGGCGCGGCTGTCATGAGAACCTCGATTACCGCACTGCGCCGCAGACCGCTGGGGGCCATCGCGGCCGCCTACCTCGTCCTGCTGATCGCAGCCGGTCTGCTCGCCCCGGCCCTCGCGCCGCATCCGCCCCAGGCACAGGACCTGGCCGACGTGCTCGCCGGGCCTTCGGCCGGTCATCTGCTCGGCACCGACACACTCGGCCGCGACGTGCTCAGCCGGCTGCTGTACGGGATCACCCCGTCGCTGGTCAACGTGGTGATCGCGCTGGTGGTGTTCCTCGCGCTCGGCCTGCCCCTGGGGATCACGGCCGGTTACCGGGGCGGCTTGATCGACGCGGCGGTCAGCCGGGCCACCGAACTGGCCCTCGGCATCCCCTCGATCATCCTGGTGCTGGTGGTCCTCGCCGTTTTCTCCTCCAGTCCGACGGCGGCGATGGTGACCCTCGGCGTGCTGGGAGCCCCCATGCTCACGCGTGTCGTGCGTGGCGCGACCCTCCTGGTCCGCGACGAGCTGTTCGTCATCGCCGCACGGGTCGCCGGTGTCCGTCCCTGGCGGATCATGACCGGTCACATCCTGCGGCGCGTGCTCGGTCCCGTGCTGGTGCAGGGATCGGTGTTCGCGGGAGTGGCGCTTGCGTTCCAGGCCGCGTTGGCCTTCCTCGGCGTCACCGCCGCCGGCAACCGGCCCAGCTGGGGCCAAATGATCAGCGAGGCTTCGTCGGTCATCACCACCAGCTCATGGCTGCTCGTTCCGCCCGGGGTGGCGCTGGCACTGACCGTGCTCGCCTTCGGCGTGCTCGGTGACACGATCCGCGACATCTCATCCGGCGAGCGGCTGTCGGCCCGGCGCCGACGCACCGGCGCGGAACCGGCCACGACTCAACCCGCTACCACAACCGACACCAGCGATGCTCTGTTGAAGGTCCAGAACCTGGCGATCAGCGCTGACGGCGGGCCGCTGCTCGTCAGCGACGCGAGCTTCACCGTCCGAGCGGGTGAGACCGTCGCCGTCGTGGGCGAATCCGGCTGCGGCAAGACGATGACCGCACTGGCGGTCCTCGGCCTGCTCCCCAGCGGAGTCCAGATCACCTCAGGGCACGTGGAATTCGCCAGCATGGACCTGGTCGCCGGCGGACCGAAGGCCTACCGCGCCGTACGGGGCTCGGGCATCGCCTACATCGCGCAGGACGCGCTGGGCAGCCTCGACCCCACCCACACCATCGGCAGCCACCTCATCGAGGTCATCCGCTGTCGCGATGAGCTGTCCCGGCGGGACGCCCGCGCCCGCGCGATCGAGCTGCTGCACCAGGTCAAGCTCACCGACACCGACCGGGTCCTGGCCGCCTATCCGCATCAGATCTCCGGCGGCATGGCCCAGCGCGTCAACATCGCCCTCGCGCTCGCCGGACGGCCGCAGCTGGTGATCGCCGACGAGCCGACCACGGCACTCGACGTCACCGTCCAAGCCGGGATCCTGCAACTGCTGCGGGAACTGCGACACGAGACCGGGATGGCGATCCTGCTCATCACCCACGACTGGGGCGTCGTGGCGGACATCGCCGACCGCGCTGTCGTCATGTACGCCGGCGAGGTCGTGGAGAAGGCCGACGTTGAGGCGCTGTTCCGCGCGCCGCGCTTCCCTTACAGCGCCGCCCTACTGGCCGCCGACCCCAGCAATGCCGCCGAAGGGGCTCGTCTGCCCACCCTGCCCGGGCGTGTACCACCGCCCGGCTTCTGGCCGGCGGGTTGCCGGTTCGCCGGACGTTGCGCCCACACCACCGATGCCTGCACGACGGCGCCCATCCCCCTGGTCCAGGTGGGGGCTGATGCGGCGACCCGGTGCAGCCGCGTGGACGAGCTCGTCCAGGAAGGAGCACTACCGCAGTGACCGACACTCCCGCGCTCGCGGTCCGCAACCTCGCCGTCGGCTTCCGGCGCCGGCGCCGTGACCCGATGTTCTGGGCCTTGGACGACGTCACCCTCATCGTCCCGCAGGGAAGGACCATGGGCCTGGTCGGCGAGTCCGGCTCGGGAAAGTCCACCCTCGCCAAAGCCGTTCTCGGCCTCGCGCCCATCGCCTCAGGCGCCGTGCAACTGCTCGATCAAGACATCACCCGCCTGCGGCCGGCCCAGCGACGCAAGCTCGGCAGCACGCTCCAGGCGGTGTTCCAGGACCCGAACAGCTCACTCAACCCCTCCTACACCATCGGCCGGTCCCTCGCAGAGCCACTGCGAGCACAGGGAACGCACTCTCGCCACGACATCACCGGCCGCACCACCGCCATGCTCAAGGACGTCGGCATGGAGCCCAGTGCCGCGTCACGGTTCCCACGCGACTTCTCCGGCGGCCAACGCCAGAGGATCTCGATCGCCCGCGCCCTGATGACCGCGCCCCGCCTGGTCATCTGCGACGAAGCCGTCAGCGCACTGGACCTCTCGGTCCAGGCACAGATCCTCAACCTGCTCGCCGACCTGCAAGACCAGCACGGGCTGAGCTACCTGTTCATCTCCCACGACATGTCGGTCGTCCGGCACCTGTGCCACGATCTCACCGTTCTGTACCGCGGCCAGGTCATGGAAGCAGGCCCCACCCACCTGGTCGCCCGCTCCCCGGCCCACCCCTACACCCGGGCGCTCCTGCTCGCCGCACCAGTCGCCGACCCCACTACGCAACGCCGACGCCGCCCCGCTGCAACGGTCCCCGAGAACTCCACCGGCGCCCAGGGCGGCTGCCCGTTCGCGCCTCGCTGCCCCTTCGCGACAGACCGCTGCCGACAGACCCGACCCGAAACCCGTCACCTCGACGACGGGCGGACCGTCGCCTGCCACCACTACCCCCAATGGCAACATGACGCGCCCGACCACGGGGCCGCGCCGCTGACCACGACCTCCAATGGAACGGAGACATCTTGAGCCCGCGCCCGCAAGGCCTCGTGACCCCCGGATTCGAACCGGTCGCCGAAGCCTTCTCCGACAACTTCGACCAACGCGGCGACACCGCCGCATCATGCGTCGTCTACATCGCAGGGCGACCGGTCATCGACATCTGGGCCGGACGGAGCGGACGCGGCGCCTGGACACCCGACACCCGCAGTGTGGTGTTCTCCGTCAGCAAGGGCGTCACCACCATCTGCGTCCTCATGGCCGCCGAACAAGGCCTGATCGATCTCGACGCCCCCGTGGCCAAGTACTGGCCGGAGTACGTCCAGAACGGCAAAGAGGGCACCACCGTCCGGCACCTGCTCGCCCACCAGGCCGGACTCGTCGCCCCCGACCAGGACCTGACGGCCGAGGATCTGCAGTCCTGGCATCCCGTGGCCGAGACCCTCGCCCGCCAAGCGCCCGCCTGGCCCCCCGGCACCGCATTCGCCTACCACGCACTCACCTTCGGCTGGCTCGTCGGCGAAGTCATGCGCCGCGCCACCGGCCACAGCGTCGGCGACTGGTTGCGCGACCACGTCACCGAACCACTCGGTCTTGCCATGACCTTCGGAGCCGACCCGGCCGCGGCCGACTTCTCCCCGATGCTCCAACCGCTCCCCATCACCGACCCCGCCGCCGCCAAGGCGATCGCCGCAGTGCTCGCGGACCCGACGGCGGTCCGCGCCATGAGCCTCGGCGGCGTCTTCAACGCCGGCGACATGCCCGCCTCCGCCAGCACGCCCGAGTTCCTCGCCCCGGAACTCCCCGCCGCGAACCTAGTCACCAACGCCCGCAGCCTCGCCCGCCTGTATGCCGCCACCATCGGCGACATCGATGGCATCCGCCTCCTTAGGCCCGCCACCATCCACGACGCCCGCGCCGTCCGCTCCCAAGGCCAGCCTCGTATCGGCCTCGACGAAGGCAACCGATGGGGAACCGGCTTCATGCTCCACTCGACACGGCGCGGCATGGCCGGGCCCGGCAGCTTCGGCCACGACGGCCTCGGCGGCCAGCTCGCCTTCGCCCACCCCGAATCCCAGACGGCCTTCGCCTACCAGACCATCCGCCCCGGCGGAATCCCCGACGACCGCGCCGAAGCCCTCTGCCGCGCACTGCGCGCCTGCCTGTAAAGCTGCACTCCAACCCTAAGGAGACGACACCATGCCGCTCGACCCGTTCCTCGAACCCCTGCTGGCCTCCCTACCGCCCTCACCGGAGGAAATCGACGACTTCGCCGCCTTCCGCGCCCAAGACCAAGCAGGCAGCGAAGCGCTCGTATCCCAGCTGATGGAGCCGGCCCCGCCCGTGAGATCACGTCAGGCCGTCACCATCCCTGTCAACCAAGGGACCATCGACCTGCACATCTTCACACCCATCGCCGCCGGCCCTCACCCCGCGCACATCTACCTGCACGGCGGCGGATGGATCGGCGGATCGATCAACAACAGCGCCATCGACATCTTCTGCGCCGAACGCGCAGCCGGAGCTGGATGCGTCGTCATCGCGGTGAATTACCGCAAGGCGCCCGAAAACCCCTTCCCAACCGGACTCAACGACTGCTACGCGGCCCTGCTTTGGACGGTCGAACACGCCGACGAACTCGGCATCCGACCCGACCTCATCACCATTGGCGGCGGCTCCGCCGGCGCCAATCTCGCCGCCGCGGTCGCACTCAAAGCCCGCAACGAGAACGGTCCGGCGCTCGCACTGCAACTCCTCGAAGTACCGGCCCTGGACCTCACCTTCAGCCTGCCCTCCCATCAGCGACTCGCCACCGGATACGGACTCACACTCGCCACCGCCACGATGTGCGCCCGGTACTACCTCGGCGGGCAAGACCCGACGAACCCGTACGTCTCTCCCCTGCTCGCGGCAGACCTGTCCGGCCTGCCAGCCGCCTACATCATGTCCGCCGAATACGACCCCGTGCGCGACGACGGCGAACGCTACGCCGAACGGCTCAACGAAGCTGGAGTCCCCGCAACCTTCTCCCTCCAAAAAGGGCACATCCACATGTCGTCGGCCTTCACCAAAGCCATGGCCTCCGCCCGCGCCTGGCGCAACGAAGTCCTCACCGTCCTACGGCGCACACACCAGCAGGCGACCGCAGCCGGCTGAGCGCGTCAGCGACCGGGCTTCCCTGGACGTACCGCACCGGCGCCGCAGGCCATCCGCACTGGACACATTGGATTCGCGTCCGCGGCGCGGAGTTCGGCGCACTGGCCACCGGACCGGGCACGGGTCGGGGCGTGCTGGCCTGTCCTAACCGGCGATGCCCTGGGCGGCGCCGAGCGACGATGAGGGGCGGTGGCGGTAGTAGTGCGGCGCGCGGGTCGATCTTCAACGTCGAGGCGAGGTCGTTCGTAGTCGGTGGACACCTGGGTCTGCGCGTCGAACCGCGACGCCAGCGCCTCGGTCTGGACTGCGCCGGGCACACCGGGGTTGTGACCTGCGACCACATAGACCCCCTCGGCGGCGGTGATCGTCTCACCCCGGTGGGCCTTCACGGTGATCTGACGGCGATGCTGGGGTCTACTTGCCAGACGTGAAAGAAGAGATCATCATCCTCTGACCTGCTAAAAGGGTTCTCCAACCCTAGATAACGGAGGTGCCGACTGCGTATTCGGCTGTGGACATGCCGCGCTCTCGGTTCGCGACAGCGCAGGTGATCCACTTGCCGGGGTACCAGCGTGAGCTCTGCCCGGTGGGATCGCCGGGAGGTGCGGGGACGGTCGAGGAAGCGTGGGTGGCTGCCGTCTCGACGTCGGAGGAGTCGTCGGCTTCGGGGGGCGGCGTGGTGGTGGCCGGCTCGGTGCAGGCGGTGGGCCAGGATGACGTGGCGTACGCGTGAGCTGGAGTGGGGCTGGGGGTGCCTGGCATGGTGGCGGGACCTTGCATCGTGCCTCCAGGTGGTCGGAGCCGGGTCTTGTCCGGCGGGAGTCCAAGGTTCGCCGAGAAGGCACAGCCGCCGTCAGGCCGAATGGCGTTCTGGGGATTGTCGGCGAGTCGGCCCCCAGCCTGTGGACAAGTCCGCCGCCAAGGGGACGTCACGGCAGGACGATCGTGGAAGCGAGGCCGGCGATCACCGGGATGATGCCGAGGAGGACGAAAGCCGGCAGGAAGCACAGGCCCAGCGGGGCGACCGCCTTCACGCCCACGGTCCGGGCGGCGGCGAGTGAGGCGGCTCTGGCAGTGTCTCGGGCGTCATCGGCCAGCCGGGTCAGGACGTCCGCCAGCGGGGCGCCGGTCTGCGCGGCCCGGCTCATGGCTCTCGACAGCTGGCTCAGGGCCGGGTCCTTCGCCAGGGTCGCCCAGGTCGGCTCGGGGTCGGCGCCCAACCGGAGTTGGCTGCCCACCCATGCCAGACGCTGACCGAGGGGGCCGCCGATCGTGGTCGCGGCCAGGTCGGTGGCGGCGGTCACCGGTTGTCCGGCGAGAAGGCAGGCGGTCATCAGGTCGGCGGCGAAGGGGAGGTCGGCGGTGATCTGCTCGCGTTCCTGGCGGGACCGCGGAGGTTCCTTCCTGTGCAGGATCAGGGCGGTCACCGGGGTCAGCAGAAGGGCCACCGCGATTCCTGGGAGGCCGCCGATCAGGAGGGCCGTGATCACGCCGGTGACGGCGGCGGTGGTGACGGTTCTGCGGCTCGGGCGGCGGTGGTGGGGATCCTTCTTGTCGAGCCAGTCGGGCTGGGCGGGGACGTCCGGCGGAGAGGTGGCGGGGCTCGACGGCGGGCCGGGCGCGGGCAGGAGGCGGCTGAGGCGGTCCGCCGGGACGCGTGGGGCTGACCACAACCAGGTCGCGAGGGCTGCGCAGAGGGCGGACAACAAAGGGAGCATCGGACGAAATCCAGAGGTTCGGTTGGCAGAGATGAGGACGCCTCGCCGGAGTACCGGCTTACAGATCACGCCGGAGTAGCGGCCTACAGATCACGCAGAAGTGCCGGCCTACAGATCACGCAGGAGTACTGGCCTACAGGTGTCGAAGGCGTGGCGGGGTCAGGGTTGGGCTTTGGTGGCCATGCGGTGGGTCCACCACAGGCCGCAGGCGTCGAGGGCGGTGCCGGACAGGAGGCAGAGCAGGCCCGGCCAGGTGCCGAACAGGAAGCTCAGCGGATGCATGTCGAGCGCTCCCGCCATGAGCAGGCCGAGGACCGGCAGGCCCGCGAGCATCCGGGCCGTCGTGCGGGGGCCCGCCAGTTGGGCGGCGACGTCCTGGCGGTGGGTCTGGGCGGCGCGGAGCGTGCCGCCGACTCGTTCGACGAGGGCGGACATGCCGGCGCCCACGGTGAGGCTGACGTCCCAGCAGGCCGCGAGCCGGCGGAGGCCCTCGCCGCCCTGAGCCGGCGCCGCCGCCGTGAGGGCCGCGGAGACGTCGCCGCCGTCTCGCGCGGCGGCCAGGGCGGGGCGCAGGGCTTCCGGGTCGGGGAAGTCGACTGTCGTGATGGCCCGGGTCAGGGCTTCGCCGGGGGTGCGGCCCGCGGCGAGCTCGGCCGAGAGCGACTGGCACAGCTCTATGGAGGCCCGGCGCCAGGAGTCGGCGCGGCGGGCGGGACCGGGGCGGGTGAGGGTGGCCCGCAGCAGGTGTTGCCATGGGAGACGGCGATGGCGAGCGGTCAGGAGCGCGTGCAGGCGGCGGGCGGGCGTGGCGGGGCCGGTCCACAGCCAGATGGCGCAGGCTGTGGACAAGGCTGAGACGAGCGCGGCGGTCATCGCCCGGAGGCCTTCACGATGCCCTGCGCAGCAGGGATTCGTAGCCGGGGCCGGTGTGGGAGGAGCCGTTCGCGGCGAAGGTGAGGGCGGGGACCGATTCGACGAGGCCGGCCGGGGTTCTGGAGAGCAGGCAGATCTCGGCGACGCGCCTTCGGCCGTCGCTGCGGGTGCGGGTCAGGTGGACGACCACGTCGAGGGCCGCGGCCAGCTGGCTGTGCACGGCCTCCCTGGTCAGCCCAGCCGCGCAGCCGAGGGCTTCCAGGCGGGGCGGCACGTCGGCCGCGGCGTTGGCGTGCAGGGTGCCGCAGCCGCCCTCGTGGCCGGTGTTCAGGGCGGCGAGCAGGTCGACGACCTCCGCTCCCCTGACCTCGCCCACCACGAGACGGTCGGGACGCATGCGCAACGCCTGGCGCACCAGGTCGCGCAGGCCCACCCCGCCCGCTCCTTCGAGGTTGGCCGGGCGGGTCTCCAGACGGACCACGTGGGGGTGCAGAGGGCGCAGCTCGGCGGAGTCCTCCACCAGCAGGAGCCGTTCGGCCGGGTCGGCCTGGGACAGCAGGGCCGACAGGAGCGTGGTCTTGCCCGTGCCGGTGCCTCCGGTGACGAGGAAGGCGAGCCGGGCGTCGACCATCGCCGTCAGCACCGTGACGGCCGCCGGGGCGATCGTGCCGGCCGACACCAGGTCGGACAGGGTGAAGGTGCGGCGCGGCGGCAGACGCAGCGACACGCAGGTGCCACCGGACGCGATCGGCGGCAGTACGGCGTGCAGCCGGACGCCACCGGCCAGCCGCGCGTCGACGTAGGGGGACGCGTCGTCGAGCCGGCGACCGGCGGCGGCCGCGAGGCGCTGGGCCAGCCTGCGGACCGCCCCGTCGTCCGTGAAGGTGACGGAGGTGCGGCGCAGGCCGCCGCCGTCGTCGATCCACACCTCGCGTGGGCCGTTGACCAGGACGTCGGTGACGTCGGGGCGGGCCAGGAGCGGCTCCAGCGGGCCGGCGCCGATCAGGTCGGCGCACAGGGCGCGGGCCACCGCCAGGATCTCGGCGTCTCCGTAGACCGAGCGTTCGGCCCGGAGCGCCACGGCCACCTGGGCCGCCGTCGGCTCCACACCGGCGCGCGCCAGGCGGATGCGGACGGCCTCCACGAGCTCCGGCGAGACCTCCTCTGCGGCGCTCATGCCGGGAGCAGGTCGCGGAGGAGGACGGCGCAGAGGGCGCCGAGGACCGTGCGCGGGCCGAGCCCGGGCAGCTCGCCGCGGTTGAGGGTGGCGGTGAGCCTCGGGTGGTCGGGCAGGCGGGCGGCGACGGGGATGCCAAGGGACGCCGCGGCCGTCTCCTCGTCGAGGACGCCGGGACGGAGGACGGCCCGCACGTCGGAGGTGTGTTTGCGGAGCTCCCCCAGGACCTGGACGGTGGACAGGATGCCGCGCAGGTCTGCCGTGGTGACCGTCAGGGTCGTGGTCGCCCTGGTGAGGGCTTCCACGGCGGACGGGTCGAGATGGCGTGGCAGGTCGACGACGATCAGGTCGAAGCCGCGCCGGCCCGCTTCCAGGACCGAGCGCATGGCCTGGGACGGGATCG
Source organism: Nonomuraea sp. NPDC049624 (assembly GCF_040675255.1). NCBI lineage: Bacteria > Bacillati > Actinomycetota > Actinomycetes > Streptosporangiales > Streptosporangiaceae > Nonomuraea > Nonomuraea sp. NPDC049624. The sequence continues at coordinate 517,058 of NZ_JBFAOR010000001.1, forward strand.
CGGCCACCGCGCCCCGGTGGAAGGACAGGACCGCGAGGTCGCCGAACGACGGGAGCGCCGCCCGCAGGGCGGTGGAGCTGATCCTTCCCTCCCTCGCCACGAGGTCGCCCCAGCGGGCGCCCGCCGCCTCCTCGTGGCCGAGCAGCGCGTCGATGCCGCCGCCCAGCGGGTCGGCGTCGACCAGCAGCGTACGGAGGCGGTCGCCCGAGGCGCGCAGGGCCAGGCAGGCGGCGACCACGCTCGCGCCCGCCCCGCCGTGGCCGCCGACGACGCAGGTCACCGCGCCGGACCGGGGTTCGGGCTCCATGGCGTCGGCGAGACGCTCCACGAGGTGGCGCTCGTCGCCGGGCAGGCGGACGACGCCCTGGGCGCCCACGGCCACGCATTTTCGCCAGGTGTCGGGGTCGTCGGGGACGCGGGTCACCAGGAGCACCTGGTCGCGGGCGGGCGGCGAGGTGGCGGAGAGCGCGTCGGCCTGGTCGGGGCCGACGGCGACCAGGGGGGCGAGGTTCCAGTAGGGGCGCGCGCCGGCGGGGGACTGGGCCACGTCGAGCTGGGCGCCGGCGGCGGCCGCGATGCGGACCAGGTCGTCGAGGAGGTCGTGGTCCTCGGTGATGACCAGGGGGCGGTGCACGGGGTCCTCCTCTTGCGGGGGCGTGGGAGGCCAACCCTGCCGGTGAGGAGGGACGTCGCGAGAGGGCGAACGGGATTCTGTGGACGGCGGCGCCGAGGCACGTGCCGCCTGTGGACAACCGGTGAGCCCGAGACGACCTGGGGCGGAAAAAGGGCGACCCCCGCCGGGGGGGAGAGCGGGGGTCGCCTGATCGGTCCGGCTCCGGGGGGGTAGAGCCGGTCCCGTTTCAGAAGAAAGCTTTCATCACTTCACCGGAGCATGGCAAGAGACTTGCAAAGCAATCCCTCACTCAGTCGCTCCAGTTTCGGGCGATACCACCGTATGCTGCCCGATCCACTCGAGTTTCGTCGAGCAGTAATCTGGCATTTTCGCCAAGTTTTTTCGCCACCCCATAACGATCGCATAAAGGCGATCACTGTCCGTAATCGTCACAGGTAGGTAACGGGTTGGCGTTCGCGGGCGCCGCAACGGAACCCTCCCGACCGCCCCAGGGCCCGGTAAAGGTCTTGTGCCAAGGGGTTCCCATCAGGGGGGATCCGACGTAGAAAGGTGTTACGGACCACTTGTCCGGGTGCATCAGCCGGGCACCCACGTGCGACCAGCCGCGGGAGGCGCGTCGTGACGGGCTTGACCCGCTCCGACGAATTGAGGTGCACGCTTGGTAACCCGGTGTGATGCACCGGCAGACGGCGTCTCGCACGAGACGCCGTCAGCTATGTGACCAGCCCGTCCGTCAGCCCCGCTGCATCGCTTCGCAGATCGCGGTCGTCTCCCGCACCCCCAGGCTTACCGCCGAGGCACAGTGTTGTACCCACTGACCGACGCCCTCGGGGGTGCCGGTCAGGTACGCCCGCAGCGCCTCCGCGTACGGCAGCTCCAGGTGCCCGATCTCCACGACGACCAGCGACTTCGGGTCGAGCCCGTACTCGACCAGGGTCAGCCGCTCCGCCGAGCGGGCCACGACGCCGTCGCACGTACCGAACGGACGCAGCACCGCCAGCTCGGCGTGCACCACGGCGGCCAGCACGATCGCCGGGGCCTTGCCCGCCCCTTCCAGCAGCCGGAGCAGGGCCTCCATCCGCGTCGCGGTCTCCGCGGCCCCCGGCGCGGGGCCGAGCCCGAGCGGGTCGGGGGCGGAGTCGTCCGTACGGGGACGTCCCAGGTCGGGCTGGTCGGCGAGTCCCGCGGCGGCGACGGTGTGCAGGCGGGCCAGCACCTGCCTCGGCGCCTTCCGCCAGGTGGCGCCGAGCCGGCCCATCTCCGCGGACGCCCGCAGCGCCCCCTGGACCAGCGGGTCGTGCACCTCGTCGCGGCGCAGCGCGTCCAGCGGAACGTCGGCGCCCTCGATCGCGGCCGAGGCCCGCGCGCCGCGCAGGGACGACTCGGTGGACACCGCCGGGCTCGCCCGGCGCAGGACGCGATGCCGATAGAGCCTGTCGACGGCCTGCCGGGCCTCGTCAACCGCCTCGGACACGCCTGGGAACCGCGCGATGACGGCCAATGGGTCACTCACGGAAACCGACCTTACCGGCGGGTACACCGTGCCCCACCATGGGCCACACCACCGCCGCGAAAGGCATCACGCCATGCCCCGCCACGGGCCACACCACCGCCGCAAATGGCACCACACCATGCCCTGCCCTGGGTCACACCGCCGCCGCAAAAGGCATCACGTCATGCCCGCCCGAGACCACGGCCACCGCCATATGAGGCGCCACGCCGCCCCTCGCCATGGACCGGACCGCCGCCGGATTAGGCGCTACGGCACCCCCCGCTTTTTCCCGCCACGCCGAACCGCATATTCTCCTGATTTCAGGATGACAACAGTTCAATTGCGTTTGTCATGCGAGCTGATAATCGTGCGGCCACCCACGCGAATCGGTACAGACCTGTCTAGACCTCTTGTGTGGGGAGGCCGTGAGCTGGTGAAGTGGGACCCGACCTATCCCACCTGGCCATAGAAGGAGCACGAAGTGGCCCCGGAGACCCCTGGCAACGAGACCCAGGCGCTGTCCAACCTGCTGCAGGAGAACCGCCGGTTCGCACCACCGGCTGAGCTGGCCGCGGCCGCGAACGTGACCGCCGCCGCCTACGCCGAGGCCGACGCCGACCGTCTCGCCTTCTGGGAGCGCGCGGCCGAGCGGCTGACCTGGGCCAGGCGGTGGGACACGACGCTGGAGTGGAACGCGCCGTTCGCCAAGTGGTTCGTCGGCGGCGAGCTCAACGTCGCCTACAACTGCGTCGACCGGCACGTCGAGGAGGGACGCGGCGACAAGGTCGCCTACCACTGGGAGGGCGAGCCCGAGGGCGACAGCCGCACGCTCACCTACAACGACCTCAAGACCGAGGTCAGCAAGGCCGCCAACGCCCTGCAGGAGCTCGGCGTGGGCAAGGGCGACCGGGTGGCCATCTACATGCCGATGATCCCCGAGCTGCCGATCGCGATGCTGGCCTGCGCCCGCATCGGCGCGATCCACTCGGTGGTGTTCGGCGGCTTCTCCGCCGGCGCGCTCAAGAGCCGCATCGACGACGCCGACGCCAAGCTCGTGATCACGGCCGACGGCGGCTACCGCCGCGGCAAGCCGAGCGCGCTCAAGCCCACCGTGGACGAGGCCGTCGCCGAGTGCCCCCAGGTGGAGAACGTGCTCGTCGTACGGCGTACCGGCCAGGACGTCGCGGTGGGCGAGAAGGACGTGTGGTGGCACGACCTGGTCGAGCGCCAGAGCGACCAGCACGCCGCCGAGCCCCACGACGCCGAGGACCCGCTGTACATCCTCTACACCAGCGGCACCACCGGTAAGCCCAAGGGCATCCTGCACACGACCGGCGGCTACCTCACCCAGACCGCCTATACGCACCACGCGGTCTTCGACCTCAAGCCCGAGACCGACATCTACTGGTGCACGGCCGACATCGGCTGGGTCACCGGCCATTCCTACATCGTCTACGGCCCCCTCGCCAACGGCGCGACCAGCGTCATCTACGAGGGCACCCCGGACACCCCGCACCGCGGCCGGTTCTGGGAGATCGTGCAGAAGTACAAGGTCACGATCCTCTACACCGCCCCCACGGCGATCCGGACGTTCATGAAGTGGGGCGACGACATCCCCGCCAAGTTCGACATGTCCAGCCTGCGCGTCCTGGGCTCGGTCGGCGAGCCGATCAACCCCGAGGCCTACGTCTGGTACCGGGAGAACATCGGCCACGACCGCTGCCCGGTCGTGGACACCTGGTGGCAGACGGAGACCGGCGCGATCATGATCAGCCCGCTGCCGGGCGTCACCTCGGCCAAGCCGGGCGCGGCGATGCGGCCGCTGCCGGGCATCAACGCCGACGTGGTCGACGACCAGGGCAACAGCGTGCCCAACGGCGGCGGCGGCTTCCTCGTGGTGCGCGAGCCGTGGCCCTCCATGCTGCGCACGATCTGGGGCGACGACCAGCGCTACATCGACACGTACTGGTCGCGTTTCGAGGGCATGTACTTCCCCGGCGACGGCGCGAAGAAGGACGAGGACGGCGACCTGTGGCTGCTCGGCCGCGTCGACGACGTCATGCTCGTCTCCGGCCACAACATCTCCACCACCGAGGTGGAGAGCGCGCTGGTGAGCCACCCCAAGGTCGCCGAGGCGGCCGTGGTCGGCGCCACCGACCCGGTGACCGGCCAGGCCATCGTGTCGTTCGTGATCCTGCGCGGCAGCGTGGAGGAGAGCGACGACATCGCCGCCGAGCTGCGCGACCACGTGGCCAAGACGCTGGGCCCGATCGCCAAGCCGCGGCAGATCTTGGTTGTCCCCGAGCTGCCGAAGACCCGCTCCGGCAAGATCATGCGTCGTCTCCTGCGCGACGTGGCCGAGAACCGCAGCATCGGCGACGTCACCACGCTGGCCGACAGCACGGTGATGAACCTCATCTCCGAGAAGCTGCCCGCGGCCAAGTCCGAGGACTGATCAGGCCGCAGGACAGCTGAGGCGCATGCCCGAACCGGGCATGCGCCTCAGCTGTCTCCACCGGACGGCGTTATCGTGGGCGATCGGGTAGTTCTGTGAGTAGCAGCGTCCTCGGCGTGTTCGGTGGCGCCCAGCCGTCAGTACGGGATGTTTGACACGGCCACCAGGCCTCGATAGGAGACGTTCATGCCGCAGACTCCCGAGGAAGAATCCCTGGGCTCGCTGGTCGCCCAGGCCAGCAGCCATATCTCCGACCTCGTCCGCTCCGAGATCGAGCTGGCCAAGGCCGAGTTCAAGTTCGACGCCAAGCGGGTGGGCATGGCCGCGGGCCTGTTCGCCGCCGCCGCGTTCATGGCGCACCTGTGCCTGATCCTGGCCTCGTTCACCATCGCGTACGTGCTCGCCCAGTGGCTGCCCAACTGGCTGGCCTTCCTCATCGTGACCGTCTTCTACCTGGTGGCCGCGGGCCTGCTGGTGCTGGTCGGCGTACGCCGGCTGAAGGGCCTGGCCGGGATGAAGCGCACCGCCAGGTCGATCAAGGGCCTCAAGGAGATCGCGACGCCGGAGGAGCAGCCGCTTCCCGTGCCCAGTCCCGAGGGCCAGCCGGTGAGTCGTGATGGCACCTGACGAGTCGGTCGTCCAGATCGACGGCCCGTGGACACACCGGGCCGTGCACGCCGGCGGCACCCGCTTCCACGTCGTGGAGGCCGGCGAGGGGCCGCTGGTCCTGCTGCTGCACGGGTTCCCGCAGTTCTGGTGGACCTGGCGCAACCAGCTCACCTCCCTCGCCCGGGCCGGTTTCCGGGCGGTCGCCGCCGATCTGCGCGGCTACGGCGGCAGCGACAAGCCGCCGCGCGGCTACGATCTGCCCACCCTGGCCGCCGACGCGACCGGCCTGATCCGCGCGCTGGGCGAGACCGGCGCGGTCGTCGTCGGGCACGGCTGGGGCGGCCTGCTGGCCTGGACGATGGCCGTGCTCGACCCCAAGTGCGTGCGCCGGCTGGTGGCGGTCTCGGCGCCGCACCCGCTGCGGCTGCGCAACGCGCTGATGACCGACCCCGCCCAGTTCAAGGCCGGCCGGCACGCGCTCGGCTACCAGCTCCCGCTGCTGCCCGAACGCCGGCTCACCCGGCACGACGCCGCCCTGGTCGGCCGCATCCTGACGAGCTGGTCGGCGCCCGGCTGGCCCGACGCCGAGACCGCGCGCACCTACCGGGAGGCGTTCCGGATCCCCGCCGTGGCCCACTCGGCGCTGGAGTACCACCGCTGGTTCGGCCGTTCCCAGCTGCGGCCGGACGGCCGCCGCTACGCCCGGGTCATGCGTACCGAGATCGAGGCGCCGACGCTGCACCTGCACGGCGCGCTCGACCCGTGCGTGCTGCCCCGCACCGCCCAGGGCTCCAGCCGGTACGTCGCCGCCCCCTACCGCTGGCGGCTGTTCGAGGGCGCCGGCCATTTCCCCCACGAAGAGATCCCCGACGTGTTCGACACCGAGCTGCTCGGCTGGCTGGCCGACCCCGAGCCCGACCGATGAGGAAGCCCCGCGAGCGATGAGAGACCGCGACCCCCAGGGCAAGCCGCGCAACGCCAGGCCACGCGACGCGTACGGCAGGCCGCTCCCCTACGGCTCGCCCGGCGTCGACCGGGTCCCCGACGACTACGCCCCCACCACCGAACAGGCGCTCGCCGACGCGCGGCGTTTCCTGGCCGAAGGGCTGCCGTTCAACGCCCACGAGGTCTTCGAGGGCCGCTGGAAGTGCGCGCCCGAGGAGGAGCGCGAGTTGTGGCAGGGGCTCGCGCAGATCTGCGTCGGCCTGACGCACCTCCAGCGCGGCAACTGCCGCGGCGCGGTCACCCTGTTCAGCCGCGGCGCGGCCAGGGCGCAGGCGTACGGCGGCGACTACGACGCCGTCGGCAGGGCGGCCACCGGCCTGACCCAGGACAGCGACCCCGCCGAGGCGATCGCCCTGATCCTGGGCGAGCTGCCCGGTTAGTCGCACTCCTGGGTGCTGGCCGCGGAGGTGTCGTTCCGGCCCTGGCCGGCGTCGGGCGCGACCTCCTCGGCGGTCAGCACGTAACCGGTGTCCTTCTCGCTGACCGCGGCGGCGAAGATCACGCCGTAGACGCGGCCGTCGACGGTGAGCAGCGGGCCGCCGGAGTTGCCCGGCAGCACCTTGCCGCGGATCGCGTAGACCTTCCGCCGGACGTTGCTGCCGTGGTAGATGTCGGGGCCCTCGGCGTCGAGGCGGCCGCCGATGCGGGCCGGCTCGGCGGTGAAGCCCTTGCCCCTGGGGAAGCCGGCGATGATCGCGTTGGCGCCGCGCTTGCCGTCGGCCTCGAAGCTGAGCTGCGGCAGGTCGAGGCCGGGCACGTAGAGGATCGCGATGTCGCGCTGGGGGTTGTAGCGCACGACCTTGGCCGGGTGGCGCACGTTCTTGTAGTCGATGACCTCGAGATCGCGGGTGACGCCGGCGACGACGTGCGCGTTGGTCATGATCCGGTCGTCGGCGTAGACGAAGCCGGTGCCCTCGATGTGCTTGTTGCAGCTCTCGGCGTTGCCCTGGACCTTGACGATGGCCCGCTGGGCCCGGCCCAGCTTGGCGCCCTGCAGGATGCTCTGCGCTGGCGGCGGCACGTCGATCAGGGTGTCGGCGCCGATCGCGTCGAAGACGGGCGGGAACTCCGACCTGTCGACGAACTTCTTGAACGGCTGCTGCCAGTTGCGCGCGGCCTGCGGGATCGCGTCGTCGACGGTGGTCAGCAGCGCGGAGTTCTTGACCTGGTCGACCAGCGGGGTGAACGTCGTCGAGACGATCAGCGACCCGATCAGCCAGGCGATCACCAGCACGGACAGCGCGCTGGCGAACGTGCCGCCCACCGCGTCGGCCATCTTGGCCGGCTCCCACGTCACGTGGCTGCGCACGACCGCGCCGACCGTGGAGGAGGCGAACTGGCCGATCGTGGCGGCCAGGAAGACGATCACGATCGCGAGCAGCGCCTGCGGGGTGTCGCCGTCGACGACGGCCTTGGCGATCGGCGGAGCGATGAAGATGCCGAGCACGGCGCCGCCCACGAACCCCACGAAGCTCATCGCGCCGATGATGAAGCCCTGTCGGTAGCCGGATACGCCGAAGGCGATCACGAGGCCGATCAATATGAGGTCAAGCAGATCACCGCGCACGCTTCAAAGGTAGCCAGCGATACGGTCAAGTGTGCACGTCTTCCGCCAGGACGGCGTCACCCGCCTGGCTATCTTGAGCGGTATGCCGCCGGCCGAGGGAACAGTGCGCGATCTCATCCAGGCAGCTCTCAGCGACACCGATCCGGACGGCCCGCTGCGCTGGCACGTGATCTGCCAGCTGCGCCAGCGGGCCGACCTGGAGTCGTTCATCGAGGCACGCCGCCTGTGCGCTGCGGACAACGTGGCCGAGCGCCTGCTCGGGGTGGACATCATGGGCATGCTGCGGCCGTTCGTGGACCGTACGCTGCCGGTGCTGCGCTACCTGGCCGCCAGCGAGGACGACGCCATGGTCCTGTACTCCGTGCTGATCGCCTTCGGCCACCTGGCCGACCCCCGCTCGCTGCCTTCGGTGATCGACCTGGCCTGTCACGGCGACGCCCGGGTGCGGTACGGGGCCGCGTACGCGCTGCAGCACGTGCTCGGCGACCCGCCCGACCGGGCCGGCCTGGAGATGCTGCGCACCCTGGCCGCCGACGACGACGCCGACGTGGCCGACTGGGCCTCGCTGGGCGTCTCGCTCAGGGCCCCGGAGTGACCTCGGCCCGGCGTCCCGCGTCAGGGCGCCGGAGCGACCCTGGCCCGGCGTCCTGCGTCAGGGGGCCGGAGTGGTGCGCTCGCGCAGGCCGAGCCGCACGACCTCGGCCGGCAGGTCCTCCAGCCGCGCCTGGTCCCAGGGACGTTCGAGGCCGCCCTCGCGCAGCACGGCGTCGAGCACCATGGCGGTGAACCCCCACACCAGCATGCCCCGCACGTGGAAGGCCGGGCCGGCGAGCCCGCTGGGATGCCGCAACATGACCCGGTTGCCCGGATCGACCAGTTCGGCGATCGGCACCCGCTCCACGGACTCCACCTCGTCCGGCGAGGCCGCGTGCACGGCGGACGGCGTGTGCCACCAGCCGAACACCGGGGTGACCCGGTTGTCGCTGTGATCGAGGTAGAGCTCGGGCATCGTGCCGAGGACGCGGACGCCGCGGGGATCGACGCCGGTCTCCTCCTCCGCCTCGCGCAGGGCCGCGCCGACCGGGCCGCCGTCGCCGGGATCGACGCCGCCGCCGGGGAAGGCGGGCTGGCCCGCGTGCCTGCGCCCGCGTGAGCTGCGCTGGATGAGCAGCACGTCGGGGCCGAGCGGGCCCTCGCCGAACAACATCAGCACCGCGGCCGGGCGCCCGCCGTCGGCCGGGGGACGCAGGTATCGGGGGACCGTGATGCGCGCGGCCTGCGCCGCCAGCCGTTCGAGCCAGTCGGGCACTTCTGTCACGCCAACCTCCAACACGGCACGGCCTCGATCACTTCCCGCGGCTCGGGGATCAGGAGAAGGGACCGGGCCTGACCAGCTTCTCGGCCTCCGCCTCGCCGGTGGGCCCGGTGCCGAAGGAGGGGCACAGGTTCGCCAGCGGGCACACGCCGCAGGCCGGACGGCGGGCGTGGCAGATGCGGCGGCCGTGCCAGATCACCCGGTGGGAGAAGATCGTCCACTCGCGCCGGGGCAGCAGCTCGGCCACGATGTGCTCGATCTTGACGGGGTCGGTCTCCTCGGTCCAGCCGAAGCGGCGCACGAGCCGCTGGAAGTGCGTGTCGACGGTCAGCCCCGGCACGCCGAACGCGTTGCCGAGCACCACGTTCGCGGTCTTGCGGCCCACGCCGGGCAGGGTGACCAGGTCTTTGAGCCGGCCGGGCACCTCGCCGCGGTAACGCTCGCACACGGCCTGGGCCATGCCGATGATGCTGTTGGTCTTCGCGCGGAAGAAGCCGGTCGAGCGGATGATGTCTTCCATCTCGGCGCGGTCGGCGGCGGCGTAGTCCTCGACGGTGGGGTATTTGGCGAACAGGGTGGGGGTCACCATGTTCACCCGCTTGTCGGTGCACTGGGCCGACAGGATGGTGGCGACCAGGAGCTCCAGCGGGTTGCGGAAGTCGAGCTCACAGTGGGCGTCGGGGTAGGTCTCGGCGAGGATGCGGTTCATCTTGCGTGCCCGCCGTACCAGGGCGAGCTGGGTCTCCGGCTTGCGCCCCGCCGCGTTCGTGGCCATGCCGCAAGACTATGGGAACGGTTGAACCTTCTACGCCGCGTTCGCGTACAACCTGGCGGCTTGGAGGGCGGCGACCATGGGCGATCGGCACAAGGGCGAGTCACTGACCGAGTTCGTCCGCGCGGGCGGGCCGTTGCGCGGCGCGGCGCTGCACCGGCTGGCGCTGGGCAGCGCGGCGGCGATGGCGAGGATGCACGCCCACGGCGTGACCGGCCTGCGGCTCACCCCGGACAACGTCGCGCTCGGCACGCGCGGCCAGGTGCTGGTGGGCGTGCAGGGCTCGCCCGGCCGCGGCGGCCCGGCCGCCGACGTGCGGGACTGGGCCGAGCTGGTGAGGTTCGCGAGCGGGTCCGGCGCGCTGCCGCAGCCGCTGCGCGGCGTCGTCGAGCGGTGCCGCCGTCCGGAGCCGGCCGGCCGCCCTTCGGCGGCCCATGTCGTACGCGTCCTGCTGGGCCACACGATGGCGACGGCGGTCGCCTCCGTGGACGACCTCCTGCGGAAGTAAGCAGGTCACCCGATTTGTTCATACACTTCAGTGCGCCACACAACAGGGCAATACCGGGCTAACCCGGGCATTCCCATAGCCTGTGTGTGCCGCCTGGAGTGGGGTGAGTCACAATGGCAGCAGAGGAGGCAGAGTGAACACCGAAGATGTGCTGGGCAAGGCCCCCCTGTTCGCCGCGCTCGACCGCGAGAGCGCCGCGGCGCTGCGGACGAGCATCACCGAGGTCCAGCTGTCCAAGGGACAGACCCTCTTCCACGAGAACGAGACCGGCGACCGGCTCTACGTCGTGCTCGAAGGCAAGATCAAACTTTCCCGCACGTCGCCCGACGGCCGCGAGAACCTGCTGAGCGTGCTCGGCCCGAGCGAGATGTTCGGCGAGCTGTCGCTGTTCGACCCGCGTCCGCGCACCGCCACGGCGACGGCGCTGACCGACGTGCGCCTGGCCGGTCTGGGCCACGACGACCTGCGCCCGTGGCTGACCGGCCGCCCCGAGGTGGCGCTGCACCTGCTGCGCGCGCTGGCCCAGCGGCTGCGCCGCACCAACGACGTGCTGGCCGACCTGGTCTTCACCGACGTGCCCGGCCGGGTCGCCAAGCAGCTCCTCGACCTGGCCGAGCGGTTCGGCGCCAAGACCGACGACGGCATGCGCGTGCACCACGACCTCACCCAGGAGGAGCTGGCCCAGCTCGTCGGGGCCTCGCGCGAGACGGTGAACAAGGCCCTGGCCGACTTCGCCCAGCGCGGCTGGCTGCGCATCGAGGCCAAGGCCGTGGTCATCCTCGACATGGACCGGCTCTACAACCGTTCCAGGTAGTCGAGCTGGGCCCGCACGGAGACCTCCGCGGCGGGCCAGAGCGACCTGTCGACGTCGGCGTACACGATCTCGACGACCTCCCGCGGCGTGCGCGCGCCCTGCGCCTGCGCCGCCCTGATCTGGTCGAGCCGCTGCCGCCGGTGGGCGATGTAGCCGTCGAGGGCCGCGATCGGGTCGGGCAGCACCGGGCCGTGGCCGGGCAGCAGCGCCCGCGCCCCCAGGCCCTCGGCCGCCGCCCGCAGCCGGTCGAGGCTGCGCAGGTAGTCGCCGAGGCCGCCGTCCTGGGCGATGATCGTGGTGCCCCGGCCGAGGACGGTGTCGCCGGTCAGCATGGCCCGATCCTGGGCCAGCCAGAAGCACAGCGAGTCGAACGAGTGGCCGGGCGTGGCGTGGACGTGCAGCTCCAGGCCGTCGACCGTGATCACGTCGCCGTCGCCGAGCCCTTCGTCGCCGAGCCGGTGGCGCGGGTCGAGGGCGCGTACGGGGGCGTCGACCAGCTCGGCGAACCGCTTGGCGCCGCCGCTGTGGTCGGCGTGGCCGTGCGTGAGCAGGATCTGGGTGACCCGCCGCTCGCCCAGATGGTCGCGTACGCGCAGCAGGTGCGCCTCGTCGTCGGGCCCGGGATCGACCACGACCGCGTCGCGGGTGCCGATGACCCAGGTGTTGGTGCCGTCGAGCGTCATGGCGGACGGGTTGGGCGCCAGCAGGTTCTCGGCGTGCTCGGTACGGGAGCCGTCGGGCGTGCCGAGCGGGATGTGCAGGCCGCTCACGGCGTCATCAACCTCATCTCCCCCTCGACCTCCACGGCCGCCGGCAGGATCGCGGTGATCCGCCGCTCCTCGGCCAGCACGGACGTCACGCTGTCGTGCCCGGCCAGCTCGGTGAGCGTGTGCGAGGTGGGCGGCATCAGGAAGATCTCGCCCGCGCGCCACAGCTCGATCGCCTCGGCCGGCCGCCGCCATACCACATGGTCGGCCTCGCCCCCGACGTCGCGCGTGCGCTGCCCCTCGGGCAGCACCGCCACGAAGAACCGGGTGTCGAACCTGCGCTGCTCGATCTCCGGCGTGATCCAGTGGGCCCACGGCTTGAGCAGGTCGGACCGCAGCACCAGGCCCCGCTTGGCCAGGAAGTCGGCGAAGGCCAGGCTCCGGTCGATCAGCGCCAGCCGGTCGGCCTCCCAGTCGTCGCCCGTGGTGTCCTCGACCACGCTGTCCGGCCCCGGGCCCGCCAGCAGCACCCCGGACTCCTCGAACGTCTCCCGCACGGCCGCGCACACCAGCCCGCGCGCCACGTTCTCACTGGCGTGGAAGACCTCTCCCCACTCCTTGGGGGACGGCCCGGCCCAGGCCACCGCCTGGTCGGTGTCGCGTGGATCGACGGAGCCGCCGGGGAAGACGTAGGCGCCCGCCGCGAAGGCCATCGTGGACTTCCGCCGGAGCAGGTAGACCTCGGGCCCGCCGCGCGGGCCCGAGCCGCGCAGGATCACCACCGTGGCGGCGTCGCGCGCCGGGACGGGGGCGAGCCGCCCGGCGATGATCTCTCTGGCTCGCGCGGCGAGCTCGTCGGGAAGGGGAAGACCGGCCACCTGACCTCCTACTAGAACATCACTCGGTCATGGTGACACATCCTGATGGTCAGGAGACCTCCGCGATCAGCTCCACTTCCACGGGGGCGTCCAGCGGCAGCGCGGCCACGCCCACGGCGCTGCGGGCGTGCTTGCCCGCCTCGCCGAACACCTCGGCCAGGAAGTCGCTGGCGCCGTTGGCCACCTGCGGCTGCTCGGTGAAGCTCGGCGCGCTGGCCACGAAGACCACGACCTTGACGATCCGCCGCACCCGGGACAGCTCGCCCAGCTCGGCCTTCAGCGCGGCCAGCGCGTTGAGCACGCAGATGCGCGCCTGCGCCTTCCCCTCGTCGACGCCGAGGTCGACGCCGAGCTTGCCGGTCTGGTGCAGCTTGCCCTCCAGCATGGGCACCTGGCCGGAGGTGTAGACCAGGTCACCGGTACGGGCGGTCGGCACGTACGCGGCCAGCGGCGTCACCGGCTGGGGCAGCTCGTACCCGAGCTCGGCGATCCGCTCCTCGGGGGTCATGCCTTCTCCCGCTTGAAGTAGGCGACGAGCTGCTCGGGCGAGGCGCCCTGGACGATCTGGACGAGCTCCCAGCCGTCGGACCCGAAGTTGTCGAGGATCATCTTCGTGTTGTGGATCAGCACCGGAGCGGTGAGGTACTCCCATTTCTTCATGGCATGACGATCTCATGGAAAGCCGCTTCCCGGCCTGTCACCCCACCCATACGGGAGGCGGTGACCACAATGTGAGCAATCAAACGGTGGCCGTCGGGTTTCGACAAGTAACCGTTCGGTAGCCTCGAAACGTGGACTTCCCGGACACGGATTGGGGCGACGTGCGGCTGCACGTCGTCACCGGCAAGGGCGGCACCGGCAAGACGACCGTCGCCGCCGCCCTCGCCCTCGCACTGGCCGCGGGCGGGCGCAAGGTGCTGCTCGTCGAGGTGGAGGGCAGGCAGGGCATCGCCCAGATCTTCGACCTGCCGCCGCTGCCCTACGAGGAGCGCAAGATCGCCGTCGCGCCCTCCGGCGGCGACGTGTACGCGCTGGCCATCGATCCCGAAGAGGCCATGCTCGAATACATGGAGATGTTCTACGGCATGCGCAGGGCCGGGCGCGCGCTGACCAAGATGGGCATCGTCGACTTCGCCACCACCGTGGCCCCCGGGTTCCGCGACGTCCTGGTCACCGGCAAGACGACCGAGGCCGTGCGCAGGCGGGGCAAGAACGGCCGCCGGGTCTACGACGCCGTCGTCCTCGACGCGCCGCCCACCGGCCGCATCACGCGCTTCCTGAACGTCACCCAGGAGGTCGCCGGCCTGGCCAAGGTCGGACCGATCAAGAACCACTCGGAACTCGTGAACGGCGTCGTGAAGTCCAGGGAGACGATGGTGCACTTCGTCACCCTCCTGGAGGAGATGCCGGTGCAGGAGACCCTCGACGGGGTCGCCGAATTGCGCTCGGCCGGGCTCCCCGCAGGTTGCGTTTTCATCAACATGGTCCGTGAATCACTGCTTCCACAGGCCGCTCTTGACATGGCTGTCAAGGGCCGATTCGACGTGGGCGAGCTGGCGCTCGGGCTCAAGGCGGCCGGTCTCGCCGACACCTCCGACGCCGCCGCGATGGCCGAGGCGCTCGCCGAGGAGGTCGTCGAGCACGCCCGCCGCACCGAGCTGGAGCACGCCGAGCGCGAGTCGCTGGCCGAGGCCGGCCTGCCGCGCGTCGAGCTGCCGCTGCTGGCCGACGGCGTCGACCTGGCCGGCCTGTACGAGCTGGCCGAGATCCTCCGCACCCACCGGGGAGCCGCGTGAAGAAGCCCATCCCCCTCGACGTCGACGCGATCCTCGACGACAAGGGCACCCGGATCATCGTCTGCTGCGGCTCCGGCGGCGTCGGCAAGACCACGACCGCCGCGGCCCTCGGCCTGCGCGCCGCCGAACGCGGCCGGTGCGCGGTGGTGCTGACCGTCGACCCGGCGCGCCGCCTGGCCCAGTCGATGGGCCTGACCGAGCTGGACAACACCCCGCGCCTGGTCAGCTCGCCCGAGGGCGGCGGCCAGCTCTTCGCCATGATGCTCGACATGAAGCGCACGTTCGACGAGATCATCGAGGCGCACGCCGACCCGGAACGGGCCCGCCAGATCCTGTCGAACCCCTTCTACCAGTCGCTGTCCTCCAGTTTCTCGGGCACGCAGGAGTACATGGCGATGGAGAAGCTCGGCCAGCTCCGCCGCTCCGACGAGTGGGACCTGATCATCGTGGACACGCCGCCCTCGCGGTCGGCGCTGGACTTCCTCGACGCGCCCGAGCGGCTCGGCCGCTTCCTCGACGGACGGTTCATCCGGCTGCTCACCGCTCCCGCCAAGGCGGGCGGACGCAGCGCGTTCCGGCTGCTCAACGCCGGGTTCGGGTTGATGGCCGGGGCGATGACCAAGCTGCTCGGCGCGCAGGTGATCAAGGACCTGCAGACGTTCGTGTCCGCGCTGGACGCCGTGTTCGGCGGGTTCAGGCAGCGGGCCGAGATGACGTACAAGCTGTTGCAGGCGCCGGGCACGGCCTTCCTCGTGGTGGCCGCGCCGGAGCGCGACGCGATGAGGGAGGCGTCGTACTTCGTGGAACGGCTCGCCGAGGAGCGCATGCCCCTCGCCGGGCTCGTGGTGAACCGGGTGCACGTGTCGCCCGGCTCGGCGCTCTCGGCGGCACGCAGCGCCGCCGCGGCCGAGGACCTGGAGTCGAGGGGCGAACACGAGTTGACGGCCGCTGTGCTGCGGCTGCACACCGGCCGGATGCAACTCGCCACTCGCGAGAGCCGCGAGCAGGAGCATTTCGTCTCGGCGCATCCCACGGTGCCCGTGGCACAGGTACGTGCGATGTCCGGAGATGTCCACGACCTAGCCGGCTTGCGGCAGATCGGGAACCTGTTGGCGAGCGCGTAGGGAAAGCACGGCCGACGGGCGGCGCCGGCCGTGCTTTCCCGCCGCGGGCCCGATCAGCCCGCGATCAGCTCATTGGTCCGTTCGTACTCTTCCTTCGCGGACTCGAGCAGGTCGCGCCACGAGTCCACGTCGGGCCGGCGCCTGAGCAGCGCGCGGCGTTCGCGTTCGGTCATACCGCCCCACACCCCGAACTCGATGCGGTTGTCCAGCGCATCGGCGAGGCATTCGGTACGGACCGGGCATCCTCGACAGATCAGCTTCGCCCTGTTCTGTGCGGCGCCCTGGACGAACAGCGCGTCCGGGTCCGCACCCTTACAGGCGGCACGGGAGGTCCAATCCGTGATCCACATTTTTCGACCCCACTCCCCTTAGGTGGTCAGTCGTCATTTGGGGCCGACGGGCGCGGGCGCCGAGCCTCCGTATTCAGTTGCCGCAGAGGATGAACGTACGCAACTTCACGTTCGGGCCGACAGACCCCAGAGGACCAATTTCTCGCCGGACTGTTGACCGGGAATGACTAGTCACCCCTCCCAGTCAAGGCGAAATGGTGTCGTGTTACCGATAAGGACAGTGTTTCGACGTACCCTTGGGAGCGTGCAAGCGAAGCGCAAAGACCGCTCCCACCCGCTCGTCAGCGTCCTGCGTCTGATCATCGCCGGGACGGCGGCGGGTGTGCTGGCGGCGGCGGTGGCGCTGCCGGCGGTGGGCGGGGCGGGCGTGTCGGCCAAGACCGCCATGGACGGCCTCGAACTCAAGCCCCAGGAACTCGACGAACCCCCGCTGCCCGAACGCACGAAGCTGGTCGACGCCAACGGCAAGCAGATCGCCCAGTTCTACTACGAGAACCGGCAGTCCGTGACCCTCGACAAGGTCGCGCCCATCATGCAGACCGCGCTGATCGCGATCGAGGACTTCCGCTTCTTCGAGCACGGCCCGATCGACGTCGAGGGCACCGCCCGCGCCCTGGTGAAGAACCTCACCGGCGGCGGCGTCATGCAGGGCGGCTCCTCGATCACCCAGCAGTACGTCAAGCAGGTGCTGGTCAACAAGGCCGAGACGCCGGAGGAGCAGCAGGCGGCCATCGCCCCGACGATGTCCCGCAAGCTCCAGGAGCTGCGGTACGCCATGGCGATCGAGCGCAAGTACAGCAAGCAGCAGATCCTGGAGAAGTACCTCAACATCGCCTACTTCGGCGCGGGCGCGCACGGCATCCAGGCCGCGGCCAGGCGTTTCTTCGACAAGCCCGCCTCCGAGCTGGACCTGTCGGAGGCCGCCACGCTGGCCGGCGCCGTCCAGAACCCGGCCCGCACCGACCCCAACGTCGGCCCCGAGTCGCGCGAGCGGCTGCTGCTGCGCCGCAACACCGTGCTCGACCGGATGGCCGAGATCCACAAGATCACGCAGGCGGAGGCCGACGCGGCCAAGGCCGAGAAGCTCGGCTACAAGGACGTCAAGTTCCCCGGCGGCTGCGAGGCCAGCAAGTTCCCGTACTTCTGCCTCTACGTCCAGTACGAGATCCTCAACAACGACGACTTCGGCAAGAACCAGGACGAGCGCAGGAAGCTGCTCCAGCGCGGCGGCATGACGATCAAGACCACGCTCGACCCCAAGATGCAGAAGGCCGCCGAGAAGGCCATCAAGAAGTACGTCAGCCCCAAGGACAAGCCCGTGGCCGCGCAGGCCATGGTCGTGCCCGGCACCGGCGAGATCAAGGCGATGGCGGCCTCGCGCAAGTTCGGCGGCAGCAAGAAGAAGAACGAGATGAGCTACAACGTCGTCGCCGACGCCGCGCACGGCGGCGGGCGCGGCTTGCAGCAGGGCTCGACGGCCAAGGCGTACACGCTGGCCGCCGCCCTGGAGGAGGGCCTGAAGTACGGCGACGGCTTCCCCGCGCCGGCCGGGTTCACCGCGAGCGGCTACAACTCCTTCAAGGACTGCAAGGGCGAGAACGTCGGCGACCCCTCGCACACCGCGCACAACTCCAGCGAGGGCGGCGGCGGTTTCAAGACCCTGCAGACCGGCACGTGGGGCTCGGTGAACACGTTCTTCCTCAAGCTGGAGCAGGAGGTCGGGCTCTGCAAGGTCGTCAAGCTCGCCAAGCGCCTCGGCGTCAAGCGGGCCGACGGCGGCAAGCTGCGCGAGGTCGAGACGTTCACGCTGGGCGTCAACGAGGTCGACCCCGTCACGATCGCCAACTCCTACGCCGTGTTCGCCTCGCGCGGCCAGTACTGCCAGCCGCTGGCCATCACCGAGATCAAGGACAGGAACGGCGCCGCCAAGCAGTACAAGCCGAAGTGTTCGCAGGTCATGGAGGAGGAGGTCGCCGACGCGGTCAGCGGCATCCTGTCGGGCGTGTTCACCAAGGGCACGATGAGCGGCGTGGGCGGCATCGGACGTGACGCGGCCGGCAAGACCGGAACGACCGACGACTACATGTCCGCCTGGTTCGCCGGTTACACCCCGAACCTGTCCTCGGCCGTGAGCCTCGGCGACCCGCGCGGCGCCTCCACCCACAAGCTGATCGGGGTCACGATCGGGGGGCAGTACTTCCCGTACGTGTACGGCGCCTCCATCTCCGGGCCCATCTGGAAGCAGGCGATGATGCAGGCGCTCAAGGGGGTGGAGCCGGCGAAGTTCACGCCGGTGGACCACTCGCGGTTCGGCGGCTGCTCCGACAAGTGCGCGCCGAAGCCCAAGAAGAAGAAGCGCGGCGACGAGGGGCCCGGGGACGGCGACCCGTTCGACAACTTCTTCGGCGACCACAACGACCGTGGCGACGGCGGCGGGGACGGGCGCGGGCCTGGCGACTGGCAGCGGCCGGGCAACGGGTTCGGCGGCGGGCTGGGCGGCGGCCCGGGAGTCGGCGGGCTCGGCGGGCTCGGCGATGGGCTCGGCGGGCGGGCCGACACCGGGCTCACCGCCCCGGCGGCCCGAACCCGCCGCTGAGAGGCGCTGGGCGGCCCCGAACAGCCTTTGCCGCCGGATTGCCCTTCCATGGCCGCCCAGCCCCTCCTGCAACGCCTCCAGAGGCTTCCCAGGGACGGCCCTCAACAGCCGCCCCTGGCCACCTCCCACAACACCTCTCAGACCGACACCGCCGCGGGGCCACGACACCGCCCGGTGAACCGGCACCGCCACTCCCTCGGACCGCCGCCGCCATGTAGGACCGCCGCAGTCACGTCCCAAGGGCGGCGTCCCACGCGAAGGCGTCCCACGCGAAGGCGTCCCACGCGAAGGCGGCGCGAGGGTGGCGGTCGGTGGGTGAAGTGGTGCCGGGGTCAGGCGGTGAGGCGGGCGCGGACGGCGGCGGCGACGCGGCCGCCTTCGGCCCTGCCCGCGACCTTGGGGTTGACCACCTTCATGACCTGCCCCATGGCCTGCGGCCCCGACGCGCCGGTCTCGGCCACGGCCGCGTCGACGATCTGGGCCAGCTCCTCGTCGGAGAGCTGCGCCGGCAGGTACTCCTCCAGCACCGCCTGCTCGTCCAGCTCGGCCTGGGCCTGCTCGGTGCGTCCGGCGTTCTGGAACGCCTCGGCGGCCTCGCGCCGCTTCTTGGCCTCCTTGGTCAGCACCTTGATGACCTCGTCATCGCTGAGCTCCCTGGCCGCCTTGCCCGCCACCTCCTCGACGTTCACGGCCGCCAGAGCCATGCGAATCGTCCGGAGACGGACTTCGTCCCGGCTCTTCATCGAGGCCGTGAGATCGGCCTTCAGCTTGTCCTTCATTGCGCTCATGCGGTCCATCTTGCCGTCTGCCGGGACGGCTCGTGCCCGTTGTCAGGCATCATGAGTACGTGAGGAAAGCCGTCGCAGTGCCCCTGTCCATGATCGGTCTCGGCCTGGCCGGGCTGGGCTACGCCTCCGTCGTGGAGCGCAACTGGTTCCGCCTGCGCCGCTTCGACGTGCCGGTGCTGGAGCGCGGGCGGCGTCCCGTACGCGTGCTGCACCTGTCCGACCTGCACCTGACCCCCAGGCGCACGATGCTCATCAACTGGGTGCGCTCCCTGGGCGCCCTGGAACCCGACCTGGTGGTCAACACCGGCGACTCGATCGCCCACCCCGAAGCGGTCCCCGCGCTCCTGCACGCCCTGGAGCCGCTGCTGTCCCGTCCCGGCCTGTTCGTCTACGGGTCCAACGACCTCTACGCCCCGCAGCCGAAGAACCCGGCCCGCTACCTCTGGCGTACCTCGAAGAACGACCGCCGCCAGCACATCCCCAACCTCCCGTGGGAGGAACTGGGCGCCGGCATGGCCGCCGAGGGCTGGCTGGACATGAACAACACCACCGCCCGCGTCAAGATCGGCGACCTCGACGTCGCGGTGGCGGGCATCCACGACTCCCACATCTCCCGCGACCGCTACGACCTGGTCGCCGGCCCGGCCCCCGCCGACGCCGACCTCCGCCTCGGCGTCATGCACTCCCCCGAGCCGCGCAACATGACCCGCTTCGCCGAGGACGGCTACCAGCTCCTGCTCGCCGGCCACACCCACGGCGGCCAGCTCTGCGTCCCGTTCTACGGCGCCCTGGTCACCAACTGCGGCATCGACCGTGCCCGCGTGAAGGGCCTGAGCCGGCACGAGAACGCCTGGCTGCACGTGTCCGCCGGCCTCGGCACCTCGCCGTACGCACCGGCCCGTTTCGCGTGTTTCCCGGAGGCGACGTTGCTCACGCTGGTTCCGCGGCGCTGAGGCGGTCACGAGTACCCGCGAAGTCCGCTAGACTTTCTCAAGCACGCGCAAGACGGGCGTGCACCGGGGTGTAGCGCAGCTTGGCAGCGCGCTTCGTTCGGGACGAAGAGGTCGTGGGTTCAAATCCCGCCACCCCGACACAGTTTGACCAGGTAGAGGGCTTGATCCGCTTAGCGGGTCGAGCCCTTTTCCGTTTCCGGAAGCCGAGGGGAGCCATCTCACTCGGACTCAACCTGTCGGAGCAGCGCTGCGGTCCCCTTGCTTGACCGCGCCGCGCGGACGGCCGAATCGGAGCACTACAGAGGTTGGGTTGAGGTTCTTCGGTGTGCTGACGGGGTTGAGCCTCGCCGTGCCACTGGGACGTAACGGTGCATCGAGGCCCGGCTAGCAGTGGAAATGCGGCGAACTGCCCGTCGTCGGGCGACTTGGTTCGCTCGCTACGATACGCGGCGTGAGTGATGACTCTTCGTGATGAGCACCGGGCGCCTGGAGGCGTTCAGCGACGGCGTTTTCGCCATCGCGATCACGCTGCTGGTGCTTGAGATCCGGCTGCCCGAGGGCTGGAAGAGGACCTCGGGGGTGCGCTGATCCGCCTGTGGCCGTCCTACCTCGCCTACATGGTGACGTTCCTGCTGGTGGGGATGATCTGGATGAACCACCATCGGATGTTCCACTTCATCCGCCGGACCGACGGCCCGCTGCTGGCCCTCAACGTGCTCCTCCTGATGGATGTCGCCTTCTTGCCGTTTCCCACGCACGTGCTGGCCGAGGCGCTGCACGCCGACCACGGCACCCAGATGGCCGCCGTCTTCTACGGAATCGTGCTGGTGATCGGCGGCATCTTCTACAACGCCGTGTGGTGGTACGCCTCGTCGGGACACCGCCACCTCGGCGGGCACATCACTCCGGCCGAGGCGCGCTCGTTGCGATTCCGCTGGGGCATGGGGCCGGTGCTCTATCTCGTCGCGACCGTCATCGGCGCGTTCAGCGCGATTGGCGCGCTCGTGTTCTACGTGTTGCTGCTCGTCTTCTACATGTTCGACATGCGTCCCAGGCGACAGGCTGCGTAGCGCCCCACGGAACGTGAGGCGAACACGAGCAGGCCACCGTCGACGGGCGACGGGGGTGTTACCGTTGCGCACGCTGGTGCGGGAGGGAGGCGGGGCAGGGCGATCAGATTTGTCCGGGGTGGCGGATGGGGGTGCCGGACAATTCTCCGGCGGCCGAGACTGAGGGTCGTGAGAGCGCCGGCTAGTGGCGCGGCGCTCGCCGCGCAGCCCGCGTCCGGGCGGCTTCTCGCGCATCCCCTTCCTCCAGAAAGGCCGCCGCCATGCCTCGAAGAATCCCGCGCCCCGCGGCGCGGCCGGGCCGATGAGTCCGTCCTCGCGGTGGCGGCGGTGGCTGGCCTTCGCGGGCGTGCTGGCCACGGTCGCCGCCGGCTCGGGAGCCGCGGTCCCGACGCCGGCGCTCACCGCTTCTCGTGATCCCACGCCGCGGGACGAGGCACTCTTGCACGACGCGGAGGAGCTCCTCATCCAGCGATGCATGCGGCAAGGAGGTTTCGCCTACTGGGTCGTCGAGTACGCGCCGCCCCCCGCGTTCCCCTACGTCGTGGACGACGTGAACGCGGCCGGCGCCCGCGGCTACGACACCGGCGGAACGCGTGGCGGATCACCCCACCCCAACCAGGTGCACGGGATGAGCCTCCCGCCGGAGCGGCGGCACGCCTGGCTCCTCGCCATCCACGGCAGCCTGACGGACGAGCAGTTCGAGGCGAATCTGCCGTCGGGCGGACGCGTACGTCACAGCTCGCGCGGCTGCACGTCCCAGGCCCAGCAGCAGCTCTACGGCGACGCCCGGACGTGGTTCCGCGTCAAGGAGATCAGGACGAGCCTGCGCGCGGTCCGGTACGAGGCCGTCAGCGGCGATCCGGCCTTCGCCACGGCCATGGCCGGATGGGCGGCCTGCATGCGCGGGCAGGGGCAGGCGTTCGCATCCCCCGTGGAGATCCGGGTCGCCCTCGACAACAGCCGCCAGAACGGGACGGAGGCCCGGTGGCGCCGGACCGCCGTCGCCGAGGCCACCTGCGCCCTGCGGACGGGCTTCGCCGCCACGGCGCGCCGCCTGGACCGGCACTACGAGCAGCGCATCCGCGCCCGATACCGCGAGGAGCTGGCGACCTGGCGCCGCCTGGCGCTCTCCGCGCTTCCGCGAGCCCGAACCGTCACCGAGTCCCTCTGAGTTCCCGCCTTCTGTCGAACGCGAGAAAGGATCACCATGCGCACCATCATCTCCGTGGCCGCGGGGCTGGCCGTCGCCGGCCTGGCCGCCGTCCTGCCGGCCGGCCAGGCCGTGGCCGACGACACCGCGCCCGCCGCGTCCACCTCGTCCACCTCGTCCCCCTCGTCCCCCTCGTCCGGCGCTCCCGCCGACGGCACGGCGGAGAACACGGTCACGCCCGCGGACCTCCTGATCCCTGACGGGTTCTTCTACGCGGCCGAGCATCCGAACGGGCTGGGCAAGTACTGCAGGTGGCTCCTCTACGACACCTCCTGGGCCGACTGCCTGAACGGCGAGAACCAGACCATCAGCATGGAGAACCAGGCTTCCCAGATGTTCAACAACGGGTTCCCGGGCGGTTACAGCGTCGTCAAGCTCTACTGGGGCCGCAACTACACCGGCGCCTGGCGCTGCCTGGCGAGCGGCAACCACTGGGACAACCTCTCGCTGGGACGCGAGACCTTCAACGGCGGCGCCGGCCTGTCCGGTTACGGGCAGTCCCTCAACGACAACGTCGCCTCGCACAAGTGGGTCGACGCCTGCTAGGACGTTCGCGAAGGACCCGCCGGTCCATCGAGCCGGAGAGCTTCCGGGCGGCCTGCACTCCATCGGCACACCCAAGCCTCATCCGGAGTCACGGCCACAGGCGGGCCGGAAGGCCCGGGAAGTAGGCGGCCGCCTACTGGTTCCCGGGTCGGTAGCCGGGCGGCGGGCCGTTCTTGATGTGCCAGGTCCTGCCGGTCGCCAGGTCGAGGAAGAAGTTCTTGCGCTCCCCGTCCCCCGAGTCCCGGCGGACCTGGAACGGGCCCTTGCTCGACCAGCCGGTGCCCGAATCGATCGGGTCCCCGCCGGGGAGTCGGGGGCGCACGCGATGGATGCGCTCGCCGGTGGTGAGGTCGTAGGTCTCGACGAGGTTCCCGTCGTCACTGATGATCAGAAGTCGGCTTCCGTCCGGTTTGAGGAAGGCGGTGTGGGATCGCAGGAGCCCGTCCGGGATGGCGGTGCTCAGCAGCTCCTTGCCGCGGTGGTCGTAGGCGATCAGGCGGGAAGCCGTCCTGACCACCGTCCCCGCCGAGTTGACTTCGAGCACCTTCAGCACGCCGGGAAGCGTGATTCCGCTCCAGGCCCTGGTGTCGATGACGCGGGTGCCGTTCCTGGTCAGGGCGACGTACCTGCCGCGTTCGCTGATGCTCACCTCGGGCACGTCCGTGTCGGCGAGCGGCCCGCCGAGTTCATGCCGGTTCGCTTCGTTCTGGTGGACCATACGACGCGAGGTCCGGTCCAGGTAGACGACGGATCGCCGATCGGGGCTCACCACGAACGGCGCCGCCTTCGGCGCCCCACCCTTCATGACGACATATGGCGCGGCCTGCGGGAACGGCACGTCGTCAACCAGCCAGTAGCGGCACGGCGCGTCCAGTTCGTCGATCCACGGACAGGTGGGCCGCTTGACCTCGCCGATCTCCTGGAACGAGACCTGCTGCTCCTCGACCCGTATGGGCATCGTGTACTGCGGCGATTCGCTCGGCAGCGCCCGTCCGGGAGCCAGGAAAACGCCAGCCAGCACAATCGCGGCGCCCGCCGAATAGCGCGCGCGAACAGACCATCGGCCAATGGCGGACTCGGTTTCATCTGCCTTTTCCGGCCCGGCATTCCGCTCGGCGTACAGTATCGCCGCTATCACCGCGACCACGATGACGGCGTGCGCAAGCCGCGTGAGAGTGATTCCCTGCGCTGCCAGGAGGTAGCAGCCTGTCACGGCGGACGCGAATACGGCGAGCAGCCATGCCTGGCGATATACGGCCTCCGTGACCGGCGCCCGTACGACGCGGAACACCGAAACGGCGCACCACCCCACGACGAGATAGAACGGATCCGCGGTCAGCCCCGCCACGGGGGCCGCCAGGACGACGGCCGCCAGCCGCCACCGGCGCACACCGGCGAGATGGCCGACGACCCGGCGGGCGTCGGTCTCCTCGGCCGGGAGGCCCGTCAGGGCGACGAACCTGCCGAGACGCCCCTGACCGAGGGGCGCGGCTGCCGCCGGCACGGTGATCAGCGCCGCCGCCCAGAAGATCAAGGGGGGTATCGTCACAAGGCGTCACGATATATGGTTCCGTCTCGTGAGTTTAGCGGATATATGGCAGCAATTTGGCGTCGCCCCGCGTACGCGATTACCGTTCGTGGTGTCCGGTTGTCTCGTGCTGATGTGCGTCGCGGGCGGCTTGTGGTGGACGGGGTCGATAACGCCGAACATCCGCTGGAGAATCGACAGCTTCTTTCTCACCGCCCACGTTGACGACAATGGTGTGTTGTCCACCAGAGCCTGGATCGAGCTGGAGAACCAGGCGATTTCTCCATTCACCATCACGGATATCTCGATGGCCATACCGGGCCTGCGACTGCTCCCTCCCGAGGACACGCAGGACGATCCCGCCAAGTTCACCGTCAGGGGCGACGACTCGGAGACGGTGATCCGGCGGATCGTCATCACCGACTGCGCGGCGGTGCCGCACGAGCCGCAGCCGATCCGCTTCACCTACCGGACCTGGCTGGTCTCGGGCACGTCTGAGGTGGTGCTGGACCCGTGGCAGATGACGGTGGGCGAGCGTCGCGTTCCCGTGGCCTGGCAACGCGCCCTGGCCGGCACGGTGTGCAACAAGGCAGTGAGCGGCGAGTTCTGACGACCACCTCAGGGCCTCGGGAGAGAAGGGCACCACGTGCGTCCCGTCACGAAGATCGCCACCGGGCTGGTCATCGCCTTCGGTGCGCTCCGCCTCAATGGCCTCGACCTGCTGTTCGACCCCGTCGGCTGGGGCCTGTGCGCCGCCGGGCTGCTCTCGTTGCAGCGACCGGGCGACGCCTTCGCCACGGCCCGGCAGTGGGCGTTCTGCATGGGCCTCGTCTCGCTGGTGCCCGTCGCGATCGGCCCAGGCACGGACGAGCCGATCAGGCTGGTGATCGGCTTCGTCGGCACGGCCGGCCCACTGATCACGGTCTGGCTGATCGCGGACGCCCTTATCACCGCCATGCGCGCACACGGCGACAACTCCCAGGCCGCCCTGCTGGACGTGTTGCGCTGGGCCGTGGCCGGTCTGGGCGCGGCCGGCCTGCTGGCCGGGTACGGCTACGCCGAGCTGTCACCTGTGCTGCTCGTCGCGTGGTTCGCCGCCTTGGTCGTGCTCATCGTCGTGCTCTATCGCTCGTCCGGCCTGCCGTACTTCTCCGCGCCCTCGCCGATCCCCGACGACGAGGTGAGCTCGACGTAGCACGCGCACGGGCGGCGGGTGAGTCAGCCGGCTGTGCCCGGCCGTGCCCCCGATGCACGGCCGGGCACCGGTTCAGCCCACCGCGTAGGCGCGGATGACCGTCTGGGTCAGCCGGGTGGTGGGGGTGTCCGTGACGGTTGCGCGCAGGGAGACGAATCCCGCTGTGCGGGGGTTGAGGACCACCGCCAGCCAGCCCCGGGCGGATCGTGTTACCGGGACGGGACGCCAGGTTCGGCCGTCGTCGTCGGAGGTCTCAAGGCGTACCCGGGTGCCCTCCTGGCGGGATGAGGGGTCGAGGGTGAGGGGGGTGCGGGTGCCCGGGCGAGCGCGGTTGTGGTCGTCCAGGGTGGGGGTGAGGCGGACCGCCGTCAGGGGCGGCGGGCGGTGGCCGTCGGCGCTGGAGGCGCGGAACGTCCAGACGGACTCGACGGCGGTCGAGAGGGCGGAGTAGGGCACCCCGCGGCGGGCCGACGCCTTCAGGGTGTACGTGGCGGGCTCCGGACGCAGGGCGGCGTGGAGCACGCACTCATTGGGCCGTTCCGTCGCGCATCCCGCCAGGTCGGTCTCGGCCAGCGTCCGGCCGCCGGCGGTGAGGGTGGCGGTGCCGGTGGCCGCGTCGTCGGCGCCCCTGTGGCCGGCGACGCCGTCGGCGAACAGGTCGCCCACCGGAACGGTCAGCTCGTCACCCGATCGGGTCGCGACGGGCGCGGACGGGCCGGTCACGGCGGCGTTCCACACCTCCGTGGTGCTCCCCCGCTCCAGCCTGACCGGGGCACCGGCCACGAGGGACGTGCCGACCTGGAAGCCGCTGTCCCACACCAGTCCCGGCGTCCGGTAGTGGGTGAGGGTGCTCGGCAGTTCCACGTCCTGCCCGGGGGCGGCCATGATCCCGGGCCTGTCCTCGACGAGCCTCGGGCCGAAGTACGGAAGTCCGGTCGCCGCCGCGGCCGCGGCCCGGTACGTCGCCGTCACCTTGACCAGGTCAACCCGCCGGGCGGCGTAGAAGGGGTTGTCCGGCAGCCCGTCGGTGTGGGTGTTGACCAGGTCGTAGACGTACGGGCTCGGCGTGCGGGTCCTGCTCGTCCACATGTTCCTGGTCAGGAATCGCAGGCCCGGCGCGCGTGCCGGGACGACGTAGGTGTCCCAGCCCGGTGCGGACCAGCTCGAGAACCCGTAGGACCACGCGCCGTCGGCCAGTTCGACGATGAGTTCGGCGCCCGGCACGGCGTCCGGGTCGTCCACGCTGAAACCGGCTCGCCTGCCGTCGTGGGCGTCGACGGTCACCTGCCGGTCCTGGTCGAGATCGAGCCGGGCGTGGGCCAGGGTGTGTCCCGCGTCGTCGTAGATCTCGGTGTACAGGTTCCACTCGCGCTCGGGCAGCCTGAGCCGGGCCGTCCCGTCAACGAGGGGGACGTCGCGGCCGGCGCCCGTCCGCGCGTCGTACACCTGGATGAAACCCGCTTCGGCGGGCCGGCCAGCCCGGTCGAGCGCCTTGACGGTCACGTTGTGGGACTCGGGCTCGACGTACGCGCCGGCCAGGGTGCGGATCACCGTGTCGCCCGACCTGGCGATGATCGTGGCCAGGTGATCGCCGGACGCCTGTCCTTGGCGTCGATCGTCACCGTGACCGTCGCCTGCCCCTTGGCGGGCACCTGGAGACGTCGCGCGGAGAGCCGCACCACCTCGCCGTCGGCGGTCAGGTCGAGGTCGACGGGGGCGTCACCGGCGTTGTCGTACGTGACGGTCCCGGTGGAGACCCGCTCGCCCGTCCCGTCGGAGGGGAAGTACGCCCACACGCGCTCCGGCACGGCGACGACCTGCTGGGCCAGCGCGCGGACGACGTCCACCCGGCCGGTCCCCTGCCGGTACGGCGTCAGGCCGGGAAGCGGCGTGGCGCTGCCCGTCAGCGCGGCCTTGAGCCGTTGCCCGGTCCAGTCGGGATGAAGCTGGGCGAGGATCGCCGCGGCGCCCGCCACGTGCGGCGCGGCCATGGAGGTGCCCGACATCGCCACATGCGCCTCGGTCCCGGCCCCGCCCGCCTTCGCAGCCACGATCCCCACGCCGGGCGCGGTGATGTCCGGTTTGATGGCGTGATCGCCCTCACGGGGGCCGCTGCCCGAGGAGGCGGCGATGCGGTCCTGGTGGTCGACGGAACCGACGGTGAGCGCGGCGTCCGCGCTGCCGGGGCTGGTGACGGTGGTGCTCCGGTTGCCCGAGGCCGCGACGAACAGCGTGCCGTACCGCTGCGACAGCGTGTTCACCGCCTGCTCGACCGGGTCGAGGTCCAGGGTGTCGGGGGCGCCGAAGCTCAAATTGACGATCTTGGCCTTGACCTCGGCGGCGGCCCACTCCATGCCCGCCAGGATCGCCGACTCGGTCAGTCCGAAGGCGGTGCCGGCCTTCGCGACGGCGAGCTTCGCGCCGGGCGCGATCCCCCGGTACTTCGCGTCGGCTCCCGCGATGATCGAGGCGACGTGGGTGCCGTGCCCGGTGTTGTCGCGGATGTCGGGCTCGTCGGTGAAGTTCTTCTCCTGGGTGACCACGCCTTTCAGGTCGGGGTGGTCGGGGTCGTATCCGCTGTCCAGGACGGCCACCGTGACCCCCTTGCCCGTCATGCCCTGCTTCCAGGCCTGGGTCGCGCCGATCTGCTCGGCGCTCTGGTCGAGGCTGTAGGAGCGGCGGCCGTCCAGCCACAGCTTGGTGGATCCGGCCGTCAGGGAGCGGGCGCCGGCCGCCAGGTCTGCCCGGCGGACGCCTTGGCAACGTTCATCGCGCTCATCCCGAGCCCGCCGAGCGGCCGGGCCCGCTCGGTCCCCCGGAGCGCCGGGGCCGTCCCTCGGGACGACTGGACGATCAGCGGGATGTCCGGCCGGTCGGCGTCGCCGTACCGCCAGGCCAGCAGTTGGGTGACGTCGAACAGCCGCCGGTCGAGCAGGTTCGCCGCGACCAGCGGCCGGGCGTCGGACGGGATCACGTACAGGTGACCGTCCTGGACCTGGCCGCTGAACGCCACCCGCCGGCCCGGACCCGGTTGCACGCGGTATCCGCCGCCGCCGGTGACCACCACGCGGTCACCGGTGATCAGCGTGACGCCGCCCGCCCGGCCCGCGTCCACGGGCTGCGGAAGGTCGTCCTGACGGTCCGGCGCGGGCACGACGCCGACCGTCGCGGCCACCAGGACGGCGGCCAGCGCCTTGTTCGGGATCACGGGCATCCGGCCTTCTCCTTCAGCGTGCGCACGAGGTCGGCGGGCAGGTCCGAGTCGCTGACCTGGACTGCCGCCTTGCCGGCCATCGTCAGGTAGCCGCCGACGACGTGCATGGACTCCGGGACCGACGTCTTGGTCACCGGCTCGGTGTTCTTGCCCTCGTCCGTCCAGAAGGCGGGACCGAGGACGTCGAACGCCTGGATGTCCACCCCCCGGTCCTTGAGCAGGGCGCGCACCTCGCTGACGGGCCTGTTGTAGTACGGCGCGCAATGCATGGGCTCGCCGGGCACGTCGAAGCCGGTGATGATCTGGTATTCCTCACCGGGACGCGCCTCCCGGCCGAGGAAGAGCTCGGCCGAGCCCTTGAAGTCCCGGCGGACCTTGATGCTGATCGGGCAGCCGCCCACCGCCTCGCAGCCTTCCTGACGGTCGATCACCTTGATCCCGTCCGGTTCCACCATGCTCGGGGCGACCGAGCCGACGCTGCTGGGCGTGGAGGGCAACAGGCGCAGCTTGATGTCGAGGCCGGCGTCGCGCAGCTGCCGCTGGTACTCCTCCGGCTTGGCGAACACGTCCGTGACCTCGATGACGAAGTAGCCGCCCTCCTCCTTGACGTCCAGGGCAGAGGCCGAGGCGGGCCCGAGGGCGACGACGACGGCCAGCGACGCCGCGAGGGCGCCCAGCGCGGCCGGCAGCACGAACAGGGCACGCCGCCTTTTGGGCGCGGGCACGGCCGGAGCGGGCTCGTCCTCCATGATCTTGTACATCGTCTCCATGGCGCCGGGCGTCAGTCCCGGCCCGGCGGGCGGGGCGAGCCGCCTGACGATGTCGTCGGGCTGCGGGTTCATGAGGTCTCCTTGGCGAGACGGACGGCCCGCGGGCCGTACCGGGCGAGATCGGGGTCGGCGGCGGCGAGCTCGGCGGCCAGGCGCTTGCGTGCGCGGTGCAGGCGCTGCCGGACGGCGAGGCGCGAGCAGCCGAGCACCTGCGCCAGCTCGGCGTTGCCGAGCCCCTCCCAGGCGACCAGCGAGAGCACCTCCCGGTCGTCGGCGGACAGCCGCATGAAGGCCGCGCGGGCGGTCTCGGGCACGGTGTCCGCCGCCGGGCCGGTCCATTCCGCGAGTTCGGTGCGCAGGCGCGTGGTGAGCGCCGCCCGGCGGGACTCGCCGCGGCGGTGGTTGGCCAGGGTGCGCCGGGCCACGCCGTACAGCCAGAGCCGGGCGCGGTCGCCGGTCGGCACCTCGCCGAGCCGCCGCCACGCGGTCGTGAACGTCTCGGCGATGACGTCGGCGACGTCGTGAGGCTCGTCGCTGCGCCGCCGCACATAGCCGGAGACGGTCGCGTAGTGCTCGGTGTAGAGCTCCTCGAAGCGTTGCCGGGGGTCCGGTGGGCCCACGCGGTCGTCCCTTCCGTAGGGGTATGTCACAACAAGCAGGTGTCCGGATGGTTCCAGGCGTGACAGACGAATACGGAGAAGGCCGCTCGGCGTCGGTGCCGCTATCTCGGAGGGTCGGTGACGCCGCCTTCGCCCTGCCGGTCGGCGTTAGCGCGGGCCCCGGAGGTCGTCTGGCCGAAGAAGAAGCCGAGAATGACCAGGAAGGCGCTGGCCACGAGCTCGGGGATCGCGGTCGCGGTGAACATCGCGATGACGAGGGCGACGCCCAGCAGAATGAGCAGCACCGCGCCGATGAGAATGGCCACCGGTTCGCGCTCGAGGAACGACCAGCGCATCCGCCATTTCCGCTCGCTGATCTCGATGTCCCTCAGGGCCATGTCGATGTCGTCGAGCTGCGAGGCGGCGGTCTGCTCAGCCAGCGCGCGCTGCTCGGTGAGCAGAGAAGAGATCATCCCGTAGAGCTCGTCGCGGACCTCCGGGTCGTCGACCTTCCGGCTGACGACCTCCTGGACGTCCTGCAGTTGTTCCTGCGGATAGACGACGCGAATACGGTCGATGACGGCTCGCTTTCGCTCCAGCAATATGGGCAGGGCGCCGATGGAGACCGTCGCCTCGGCGCCGGTCTTGGCGATTATCGCGCCGGCCGAGGCGCTGATCTTCAGCGCGAGCGTGCCGAACTGTGACGGGTGCGCGATGGCCCGGTTCACCCGGTCGAGCGAATCCTTCAGCTCGGTCAAGGACTGCTGCTCGATCTGCTGCTGGCCGAGCCCCATGAGCTGCATCTGGGGTTCGTAATAAGCCCGCGCGGTCTCCACGTAACTCGCCAGTTGTGAAACCGGGACGATGGGCGTTCGGCTCATGACCGGAAACCTATCCGGACCGGCAGGTGAACAGCGGCGGAAATCTGGGACTGGCGTTATCGATGTTATTGATGGGATGATCCCACAACTGATTGTCGATTCCAGCAGAAGGGGTTGTCGAATGAGTCCGTCTTCCCGGGCGCTGCCGATGGCGGGGTTCATGTTCTCCGCCGTCGGAGTGGGCGGCGTGGTTCTGCAGATGTTGAGCGTGGCCTATCCGGACGGCGATCCGGCGAAGACGCGGGCGGCCGCGGGGTTGTTGCGGCAATTGGCGGGACGCGTGGACGCCAGCCTTGACGACGTCGAGGAGGTCGCGTCCCGGGTCTGGCTGCCGCCGAATTCCGGCGTGGGCATCGACGCGTTCCGGACGTATTTCAACCAGGAGATCGCGCCCTATCCGCCGCGCGTCGCCGCCTACATCCGAGGACTGGCGGACGCGGTCGAGGATTACGCCGAATTGCTGGAACGGACCCAGCACACATTGCGCACGATGGCCATGATCCAGTGGATCGAACTGCTGATGTTCTTCTGCTGGCCGGCGATCGACAAGAAGGTCCAGGTGATGATCAACTGGGCGATACGCAGGTCGCAGGCGCGGCTGTTGCTCAAGATGTTCGAGAACGCCGTGGGCAAGCGGTTCATCTACGCCGTCGGGGGCAGCATGGCCTACACCGTGCTCGACCAGGCGGTCGTCGACGGGCTCAAGCTCGCGAGGGGCGAGGACACCGGCTCCTGGGGGGACCGCGGCGAGTACATGCTGAAGAACTTCGCCGCGGCCATGGTCTTCTACCACGTGGACCCGGCCAACTTCGGCAAGGCCGCCAACGTGCTGCCGAAGAACCCGGCGGCGCGGAACGCGGTCGTGTTCCTGACCGGGTCCACCATCTTCAGCACCACCGCCAACGCGCTCAACCGGCCGGGCGACGTCGTGGACGACCCGGTCAGCCTGTTGCCGACCTGGCAGCAGATGCTCGCCAAGCTGGGGGTCGCCGCGGGCCAGGACCAGTTCAGGCGGTGGCGCCGGTACTGAGTGCCGGTCACGTCGTCAGTCCCGGGTGAAACGACGGATCTCGTCGGCGAAAGGGCTCAGACCGGTCGTCATCAGGCCGGTCATCTGGGCGGCGAGGTCCTCGGCCGCGGCGTTCGCGGCGGCCAGGACGGCCTCGGCCAGGGCGTCCGCGCCCAGTCGCATGGCCCGCGGATCGATGCGCAGGCCGCCGAGCGCGCCGGTCGGCAACACCTCGGCCGTCACCTGGCCGTCGGCGGCCTCGCCACGGCCGCGGACGGCGTCGAGGCTCTCCTGCAACTCCTCCAGCGGGCGGACGTCGGCCTGGAACTGGCCGAGGAGGTGGCGCATCTCGTCGTCGAGGTAGGGGGTGGGGTCTTCGGGGGTGGTCATCGGGGGCTCCAGGGGTGTCAGATGAGCTGTCCGTCCTTGGGGGCGAGCTTGGGCGGGTCGGACACTTCGGGCAGGGATGCGATGGTGGCCCAGTTGGCGACGTCGAAGCTGGTCCGCATGTCGGCCAGGCGGTCGGCCACCGCCGGGTAGACCTCGCGCAGGGCGTCGACGTAGGTCTCGGCCTTTCCCAGGGCCGTCGCGTAGTTCTTCTTGAAGGTGTTCGCGGTCTCGTCGGTGCCGGCGAAGTCGCCCAGTGCGTCGAGGGCGTCGAGGATGCGGCGGGTGTCGTTCGCGAATTCGGTGCGCTCGGCCAGGAAGGCGCCGGCGGCCTTGGTGAAGGTGGTGCCGTGCACCTCGGTGGTCGGCATCCCAGGGCCCTGGGGGCCGGCCGCGCCCGGGGCGGGGGCCGAGGGGGTGGCGCTCGGGGCGGGAGCCACCCCTGAAGGGCTCGGTGTCGCACTGGGGGTGGTGGTCGGGGTCGGGGTCGGGCTCGCGGTGGGGGTCGGGCTTGCGGTGGGGGTCGGGGTGCCGGTGGGGGTCGGGGTGCCGGTCCCGGTCGGGGTCGGCGTCGGCGTCCCGGTCGGAGAGGCTGTCCCGGTCGGAGAGGCTGTCCCGGTCGGAGTGGGGGTTCCGGTCGGAGTCGGGGTCCCGGTCGGAGTCGGGGTCCCGGTGGGCGACGGGGTTGCCGTGGAGGTGGGGGTCGGGGTGGGGTACGGGGTCGTGGGGCTGGGGGTCGGGGGCTCACTGGGGGTCGGGGGCGTGGGGCTCGGGGCGGGCGTACCGGTCGGGGTGGGGGTGGGCGGCTCGTAGGTGGGCATGGCGGTTCTCCTGTCGGTACGTGGCCGCCGGCGGCGCACGGATTTGTCCACAATACCGACAGGAATAGCAGGAAGCCGCTACGACTCGTGGACGGGGGCGAGATCGGCGAAGATGCGGTAGTCCGAGATCAGGCCGTCGTCCCGGGTGCGCCAGATCGACACGGCCACCACCGCGGCGTCCTTGCCGTCGAGCCGCCGGTACGTCACCTCGGTCTCGGCGATCGTGTCGGCCCCCACCTGCCAGTCCCGGACGATCCGGTGCCGCAGGCCGCCGATGGTCGAGTAGAACGTCCGCAGGCCGGCGGCGACGGCGTGGCGTCCCACCATGGGCTCGGCGTTGCCGAACACCAGGGTGGCGTCCTCGGCCAGCAGCTCGGCGAACGTGTCGGGGTCGAACGAGTCGACCGCCTGGAAAACGCGTCGTACCACATCGTGGGACATGTTGATCATTCCTCACGTGGACGGGGTCCGCTGGTGGGGACGATACGGGACGACGCGTTCCCGTGCGACAGGCCGGCGCGTCCGGCGCTTCCGGCACACAGCCGGGCGTTCCGGCGGGTGCTCAGGCGGGCGAGGTCCCGCCGGGAGCGGCCGGCGACTCGAAGGTGATCGACACGATGGCGCTGATGGCGAGGTTGTGCTCCCGGACGCCGGAGGTCCGCTCCGAGGACTCGACGGTGACGACGGAGTCGCCCCGGCGGGTGACGTGGCCGGTGAAGGAGTCACCGCTGAGCAGGCGTACCGAGATGACCCGGTTCTCGTGGCGGGCGTTGTCGAGGAGCGCGATCCAGGAGGTGATGAGCCCGGCTCCGGGGGGTTCAAAAGGGTCTTGGGTCATGAGCAGCCCTCTGCCCCGAACAAGGGGAAGGGAACGGCCGGTCCGGGGACCTCACCGGCAGGAAAGGACGCCCGGCTCGGGCTCAGCGCGTGCAGCCCTCGCCCGACAGGGAGCCGTTCCAGGAGAAGGCCGTGCGGCACAGGTACGTGCCGGGGTCGGGGCCGGCCATGATCGTGACGTTGACGTTCACGTAGCCGACGCCCTCGCAGTCCCGGCCGGAGATCGTGCCGTGGTCGATCCGGCCGAGGAAGCAGGTGTAGGCGCCGTCGGCGCGGGCGGCCTGCGCGGGCAGCAGCGAGCAGATGAGCGCGGCCGCCGCGGCGACGGCCGTACGCCGGATGAGGATCACGGCTCCACGGTAGGAAGCCCTCGGAGGACCACCTAGTACGACATGTCACCGGTCATCGTGAAATTTCGCAGAATGTCGTGTGACGAATTCACGCGCCCTTCAACGGCAGGACATCCAGCGTGGATACCTTTCGACCCTTATCTGTAGATTTGCTGTCAAGGGAAGCGTCATGTCTCGTTCGTTCATCGCCCTGCTGGCCGTCGGCGCGGCCCTCGCCACCACCGTCGCCGCGCCCGCCGACGCCGCCTCGGGACGGCAGCCGCGCGTCCTGTCCGACGTGACGCTGCCCGCCCCCGACCTGGCCGCCTTCGAGCCGGACATCGTCAAGAACTCCCGCGGCGTCAAGCTGGGCGGCCTCGGCAGCGGCCTGTTCCCGGCCAGGCGCGCGGGCGAGTACTGGATGGTCACCGACCGCGGCCCGAACGGCGAGCCCAAGATCAACGGCGAGAAGCGGCGCACGTTCCCGGTGCCGGAGTTCGCCCCGGCGATCGTCCGCGTGGCCGTGCGGCACGACACGGCGCGCATCGTGCAGAGCATCCCGCTGAAGACCTCCGACGGCACCCCGATCACCGGCCTGTCCAACCAGTCCGGCCACGACGAGATCCCCTACACCTGGGACGGCCTGACGCAGCTCCCCTACGACCCGAACGGCCTGGACACCGAGGACCTCGTCACCGACGGTCGCGGCGGCTTCTGGCTGGTGGACGAGTACTCCCCCTCGCTGCTGCACGTGGCGGGCGACGGCCGCGTCCTGGCCAGGTACGTGCCCAAGGGCCTGAAGCTGACCGGCGCCGGCTACCCGGTCCACGAGACGCTGCCCGCGATCCTGGCGACCCGGCAGCAGAACCGCGGCATCGAGGCGCTCGGCGTCTCGCAGGCCGAGCGCGCCCTGTACCTGGCCGTGCAGAGCCCGCTCGCCAACCCCGACAAGAAGACCGGCAAGGCGTCGAGCACGGCCCGGATCCTGCGGGTGGACCTGCGTACCGGCCGCCCGACCGGCGAGTGGGCCTACACCATGGAGAACGTCGCCGCCTTCGACCCGGCGGCCGAGCAGGGCGACATGAAGATCTCCGCCCTGAACGTGCTGAGCCCCGGCCGCCTGCTGCTCCAGGAGCGCACCGACGCCGTGGCCCGCCTCTACACCGTGGACCTGCGCCGGGCGACGAACCTGCTCGGCGGCCGGCACGACGACCCGGCCACCACGCCCTCGCTGGAGGCGTCGCTGCCGTCGGACGTCACCGTCGCCACCAAGGCCCTGGCCGTGGACCTGGCGGCGATCCCCGGCCTGCCCGGCAAGATCGAGGGCGTCGCCCTGCTCGACCCGGTGACGCTCGCCGTGGCCAACGACAACGACTTCGGCCTCGGCACCTTCGACGCCGACGGCCGCCTGGTGGACTCGGGCGTGACCAGCCGGATCCTGACGATCCGGCTGGCCAAGCCGCTCTTCTGAGCCGTCCCGTCAGGACAGCGTGCTCGCGTACGGGTCCCAGCCGGCGGGCAGGGGCTCGGGGGCCGTCGCGGCCGAGGTGATCGGGCGGAACTCGGCGCGTTCGCCCGACTCGGTGATGGCCGTCATGAGCTCCAGCACGTGCAGCGTCAGCTCGCCCGAGGCCCGGTGCGGCGTGCCCGCGCGCAGCGACCGGGCCAGGTCGAGCACGCCGATGCCGCGCCCGGCCTGCTCGGCGGCGACGGGCAGCTCGCGCCAGTCGGCGTCGTGCGGGCCGCGGACCAGCAGCGGGCCGCCGAAGGTGTTGGGGTCGGGCAGCAGCAGGGCTCCTTCCGTGCCGATGACCTCGATCAGCTTGCGGCTGACGGGCGAGTCGAAGCTGAAGGTCGCGGTGGCGGTGGCCGTGCCGGGGAAGTCCAGCAGGGCGTTGACGTGGGTGGGCACGTCCACGGGGAACAGGGTGCCGGCCTTGGGGCCGGAGCCGACGACCCGCTCGGCGCGGGCCCTGCGGGTGCCGCCCGCGACCCGGGCGACCGGGCCGAGCAGGGAGACCAGCGCGGTCAGGTAGTAGGGGCCCATGTCGAACAGGGGGCCGCCGCCGGGCCGGTAGTAGAACTCGGGATCGGGGTGCCAGGACTCCGGGCCCAGGTTCTGGAAGGCGACGGTGATCCCGACCGGCTCGCCGATCAGGCCGGAGCGCAGGGCGTGCGCCGCGGCCTGGAGCCCGGGGCCGAGGAAGGTGTCGGGGGCGCCGCCGACGCGCAGGCCCAGGTTCGCGGCCTCGGCCATGACCTTGGCCGCCTGGTCCATGTCCAGGGCGAGCGGCTTCTCGCCGTACACGTGCTTGCCGGCGCGCAGGGACTCCAGCGCGACGGCCGCGTGCGCGGCCGGAACCGTCAGGTTGACCACGATCTCGACCTCGGGCAGGGCGAGGATCTCGGCCAGGCCGCCCGAGGCGGGCACGCCGTGCTCGCGGGCCGCCGCGGCGGCCCGGCCGGTGTCGAGGTCGGCCACGCCGAGCACCCGCACGTCGGGGAAGGCGGTGAGGTTGCGCAGGTACTGGGCGCTGATCACGCCGGCGCCGACGACCGCGACACCGACGGGCCCGCCGCTCATGAGCCCTCCAGGCCGGTCAGGTGGGCGTGGCTGTCGGCCAGGGCGGTGAACAGGTCGGTCGCGCACGTGTCGAGCTCGACGATCCGCCAGGCGTCCGGCGCGGCGGCCAGGATCTCGGGCACCGGCATCGCGCCCGCCCCCACCGCCGTGTGCGGCTCGCCCTTGACCATCGGCCCGTCCTTGACGTGCAGCGCGAGCGTGCGCCCGGCCAGGCGGCCGAGCAGGGCGGGCACGTCGGCGCCGCCCACGGCCGCCCAGTACGTGTCGATCTCCAGGAACACCTCGGGGACCAACAGGTCGGCCAGCGCCTCGATGGCGTGCCGGCCGTCGATCCTGGGCTCGATCTCCCACCAGTGGTTGTGGTAGCCGATGCGCATGCCGTGCCCGGCCGCCTGCTCGGCCAGGCCGTTCAGCAGGTCGGCGGTGCGCGAGAGGCCGTCGCGGGTGGTGAACTCGGCCTCGGGGACGCCGCCGGGGATGATCACCAGGTCGGCGCCGACCGTGGCGACGGCGTCGAAGACCTCGGCGGGCTCCTGGCTGAGCAGCGCGTACGCGTGCGTGCTGCTCACCGCGAGCCCCAGGTCGTCGATCGCCTGGCGGAAGCCCTTGGGGTCGGCGGTCGGGTCGAAGGGCTCGACGGCGCCGTAACCGATGCCCGCGATGCGCTCAAGGGTGCCGTCGCGGTCGGCGGCGAGCTGCTCCCTGACGGTGTAGAGCTGGACGCTGAGCGGCCTGGTCATCCACGGACCCCCATGAGGTGTTCGAGGGCGAGCTGGTTGAGCCGGGTGAAGTGGAAGCCGCGCCGGGCCGCCGCCTCGGGGTCGAAGTCGTCGCCGGCCAGGTCCTGCCAGGTCTCGCCGGCGGCCAGCGTGGGCCGGGCCAGCTCGTCCACGCGGGAGGCGCGCAGGGCCTCCTGGACCTCGGGGTCGGCGCGGAAGGCGCGCGACTTCTCCTTCAGGATCAGGTACGTGCGCATGTTCGCGGCGGCCGAGTCCCACACGTCGTCGGGGTCCTCGGTGCGCAGCGGCTTGTAGTCGAAGTGCCGGGGGCCGTCGTAGCCGCCGTTCTCCAGCAGGTCGACCAGGAAGAAGGCGCTCTTGAGGTCGCCGTGGCCGAAGATCAGGTCCTGGTCGTACTTGGGGCCGTGCTGGCCGTTGAGGTCGATGTGGAACAGCTTGCCGTGCCACAGCGCCTGGGCGATGCCGTGGACGAAGTTGAGCCCCGCCATCTGCTCGTGGCCGACCTCGGGGTTGAGGCCCACCATCTCGGGGTGCTCCAGGTCGTTGATGAGCGCCAGGGCGTGGCCGATGGTCGGCAGCAGGATGTCGCCGCGCGGCTCGTTGGGCTTGGGCTCCAGGGCGAAGCGCAGGTCGTAGCCGCGGTCGAGGACGTACTGGCAGAGCAGGTCGAGGCCCTCCTTGTAGCGGTCGAGGGCCGCCTTGACGTCCTTGGCCGCGTCGGACTCGGCGCCCTCGCGTCCGCCCCAGCACACGTACGTGGTCGCGCCGAGCGAGGCGGCCAGGTCGATGTTGCGCATGACCTTGCGCAGGGCGTACCGGCGCACGTCGCGGTCGTTGCTGGTGAACGCGCCGTCCTTGAACACCGGGTGGGTGAACAGGTTCGTGGTGGCCATCGGGACCTTCATCCCGGTCTCGTCCAGGGCCTTGCGGAAGGCGGCGATCGCCTTGTCCCGGTCGGGCTCGACGGCCAGCAGGTCGTCGTCGTGGAAGGTGACGCCGTACGCGCCGAGCTCGGCCAGCCGGTGCACGCTCTCGACGGGGTCGAGCGCGGGACGGCTCGCGTCGCCGAACGGGTCACGGGCCTGCCAGCCCACGGTCCAGAGTCCGAAGGTGAAGCGATCGGCGGGTGTCGGAGTGAAGGATGACATTTGCTGACGTCCCCTACCTTTAGTCCATAATCTGTACATAATCCTGAGGAGGCATGCATGGTGGCGTCAAGGGGGGTCAGGCATGATTCCATGCGTGCCCGTAATCTGGCCGTGGTACTCCAGGCCGTCCACGGGCACGGCCCGCTCACCAGGGCGGCGCTGGCCGAGCTCACCGGGCTGACCAAGACCACCGTGTCCAGCCTGGTCGCGGCCCTGCTGGAGGCCGGCGCGGTGAGCGAGTCGGGCGCGGTGCGCGACGGCGAGCGCGGGCGGCCCGGCGTGGCCGTGGAGCTGAGCGGGCACCGGGTGGCCGCGCTCGGGCTGGAGGTCAACATCGACTATCTGGCCGCCTGCGTGGTCGACCTGACCCGGTCCGTACGCCTGCGCCGCATCCGCCCGGCCGACAACCGCGGCTCCGACCCGGCGGGCGTGCTGCACCTGCTGCGCGACCTGGTGAAGGAGGTCGCCGCGGAGGCCGAGGCGGCCGGGCTGCGGATCATCGGCGCCGCCCTGGCCGTGCCCGGCACGGTCGAGGACGGCCTGCTGCGCAACGCCCCCCACCTGGGCTGGCGCGACGTACGGGTGGCCGACCTGCTCGACCTGCCGTGCGCGGTCGACAACGAGGCGAACCTGGCGGCGCTGGGCGAGTTGTGGTTCGGCTCGCGGGCGACGGACTTCCTCTACGTCTCCGGCGAGATCGGCGTCGGCGCCGGGCTGGTCGTGGACGGGACCGTGTTCCGGGGCACGTACGGGCTGGCCGGCGAGCTGGGGCACGTCGTCGTGACCCCCGACGGCCCCGCCTGCCGCTGCGGCGGCCGGGGCTGCCTGGAGGTGTACGCGGGCCAGGACGCCCTGCTCGGCGACCTGGACTCGGTCGCCGCCCTGGCCGACGCGCTGGCCGGCGGCGACCGCCGCGCGCTGGCCGCCTGCACGCGGGCCGGGGAGGCGCTCGGGGTGGCGCTCACGTCGGCCGTGCACCTGCTGGACCCCGGCCGGATCGTGCTCGGCGGCATCTTCGCCCCGCTGTTCCCGTGGCTGGAGACCCCGGCCCGGGACGTGCTGGCGGCCCGGCTGGGGCAGATGCGCGGCACGCCGCCCGCCCTGGTCGTCTCGGCCAACGGCGCCGACGCGGCGGTGCTGGGGGCGGCCGGGCTGATCATCCAGCGGATCGTCGCCGACCCCGCGGACGTGCTGGGCGTGTGACGGGTCAGTAGTAG
This sequence comes from Nonomuraea sp. NPDC049624, assembly GCF_040675255.1. NCBI lineage: Bacteria > Bacillati > Actinomycetota > Actinomycetes > Streptosporangiales > Streptosporangiaceae > Nonomuraea > Nonomuraea sp. NPDC049624. The sequence goes on from NZ_JBFAOR010000001.1 coordinate 557,506, forward strand.
CCCTTGTTCCCGTCGACCAGCTCTCTGACGATGTCGAGGTGGCCGGCGTGCCTGGCGGTCTCCTCGACCATGTGGATCAGCACCCAGCGCAGCGAGGACGCCGCCGACCGGAAGTCGGGGTGCTTGCCGACGTCGTCGAGCGAGTGGGCGGCGACGATCTCGTTGGAGCGCTCGCACTGCTTGGCGTAGTCGTCGAGGAGCTGGGCCAGCGTGACGCCCTCGACCAGCATGTCGGCGTCCTCGGGCTCGTCCTGGAACTGCGGGTTGCCCTCGGCGCTGCCGCCCAGGAAGAGCACCTCGAACCAGCAGTGCTCGGTCCAGCGCATGTGGGAGACCAGGCCGGCCACCGTCATCAGGGGCGAGGTCGGCAGCACCGGCCGGTGGGCGTCGGCCTCGGCCAGCCCCTCGCACTTCCAGTGGACGATCGCGCGCTGCATGTCGAGCCAGCCGACGAGCTGGGTACGTTCGTCGGCCACGAAGGGCGGACGTACACGGGGTGGCGTCATGCGCCGGAGGCTACTGCAGGGCCCGTCGGCGACGCACCGGATTTTCGGCCGGTTCGCGTATGACCCGGGCGAGCCGCGACAATGGCTCGATGGCGGAAAGTGCAGAGGCCGACTGGGTCTCCAGGTTCGCGGACGAGGTGATCTCCGAGGCGGAGCGTCGTGCCCCGGGCAAACCGATCGTCTGCGCCTCCGGGCTCAGCCCCTCGGGCCCCATCCACCTGGGCAACCTGCGCGAGGTCATGACCCCCCACCTCGTCGCCGACGAGATCAGGCGGCGCGGCCTCGACTGCGTGCACCTGCTGTCCTGGGACGACTACGACCGTTTCCGCAGGGTGCCCGCGGGCGTCGACCCGTCCTGGGCCGAGCACATCGGCAAACCGCTGACCTCGGTGCCCGCCCCGCCGGGCAGCCCGCACGCCAACTGGGCCGAGCACTTCAAGGCGCCGATGACCGCCGCGCTGGCCGAGCTGGGCGTCGACTACCGGGGCATCAGCCAGACCGAGCAGTACACCTCGGGGGCCTACCGGGAGCAGATCCTGCTGGCCATGCGCGAGCGGTCGCGGATCGACGCGATCCTGGCGGCGTACCGGACCAAGGACGGCGGCCGGGAGGTGGCCGACTACTTCCCGTACAAGCCGTACTGCGAGCTGTGCGAGCGCGACCTCACCAAGGTCACCGCGTACGACGACGAGACGACCGAGCTGGCCTACACCTGCGAGTGCGGGTTCGGCGAGACCGTGCGCCTGGCCGAGCACGACCGCGGCAAGCTGGTGTGGAAGGTCGACTGGCCGATGCGGTGGGCGCATGAGGGCGTGGTCTTCGAGCCGTCGGGCGTCGACCACCACTCCCCCGGCTCGGCCTGGATCGTCGGCGGCCAGATCGTCGGCGAGATCTTCGGCGGCGAGCAGCCCATCGGACCGATGTACGCCTTCGTCGGCATCACCGGCATGGCCAAGATGAGCAGCTCCAAGGGCGACGTGCCGACCCCGGCCGACGCGCTGGAGATCATGGAGGCGCCCGTGCTGCGCTGGCTGTACGCCCGCCGCAAGCCCGCGCAGTCCTTCAAGATCGCCTTCGACCAGGAGATCCAGCGCCTCTACGACGAGTGGGACGCCCTGGCCCGCAAGGTCGCAGCCGGCCAGGCCCAGCCCGCCGAGCTGGCCGCCCACGCCCGTGCCGTGGGCACCGCCGCCGGGCCCCTGCTGGCCACGCCGGTCCCGGTGCCCTACCGCACACTGGCCTCGATCCTCGACATCACCACCGGCCACGACGAGCAGGCGCTGCGCATCCTGCGCGACCTCGACGCCGTCGACCGGCTCGACGAGGCCCGCCCCCGGCTCGACCGGGCGCAGCGCTGGGTGGCCGACCACCTGCCCGCCGACCAGCGCACCCACGTGCGCGAGACGCCCGACCAGGAGCTGCTCGACTCCCTCGGCCAGACCGAGCGCGAGTCGTTGCGGCTGCTGGCCGACGGCCTCGACGACTGGACGCTCGACGGCCTCACCAACCTGGTCTACGGCGTGCCGAAGCTCCAGGCCGGCCTCGACGCCGACGCCAAGCCCACGCCGGAGCTGAAGGCGGCCCAGCGCGCGTTCTTCGTCCTGCTCTACCGGCTGCTGGTCGGCCGCGACACCGGGCCGCGGCTGCCCACGCTGCTCATGGCGGTGGGCGCCGACCGGGTGCGGAAGCTGGTCGGCGGGTGAGGGGCGGCCGCGGGTGAACGGCGTCGTCCTGGTCACCGGGATCTCGGCCGCGGGCAAGTCCACGGTCGCCCAGGCGCTGGCCGAGCGCCTGCCGCGGTCGGCCCACGTCCGGGGCGACACCTTCCGCCGCATGGTCGTGGGCGGCCGGGCCGAGATGACGCCCGGGTCGGAGGAGGAGGCGGTGCGCCAGTTGCACCTGCGCTACCGGCTCGCGGCCCGGACGGCGGACTTGTATTTCGAAGCCGGATTTACAGCAATTGTGCAAGATGTGGTTCTTGGAGAGGACTTGGAGCGGTTCACTCGGTGGATCCGCACCCGTCCGCTGCGGGTGGTCGTGCTCGCCCCCGACGCCGCCGCCGTCGAGCGCCGCGAGCGCGAACGCGCCAAGACCGGCTACGGCACCTGGACGATCGCCCAGCTCGACGCCGCCCTGCGGGCCGGGACGCCGCGCATCGGCCTGTGGCTGGACACCTCCGCCCAGTCCCCCGCCGAGACCGTCGAGGAGATCCTCGCGCGGGCGGACGAGGCATTGGTCGGTGGAGATCGCATATAAGTAGGATCACTGCAAGGCAGTGTCAAGTGGGCTGCATGTGTGCAGGTGCACCTTGTACCCATGAACAAGCAGCCCTTCGCCGCCAGTGTCAGTGTCATCGTCCCCGCGATGAACGAAGCCGAGAACCTTCCCCACGTCTTCGCCACGCTGCCCGACTGGATCGACGAGGTGATCCTGGTCGACGGCAACTCGACCGACGACACCGTCGCCGTCGCGCGCAGGCTGCGCCCCGACCTCCGGGTCGTCGTGCAGAGCCGGCGCGGCAAGGGCAACGCCCTCATCGAGGGCTTCCAGGCCGCCCGGGGGGACATCATCGTCATGATCGACGCCGATGGATCCACCGACGGCAAGGAGATCCGCTCGTTCGTCGAGACCCTCATCGACGGCGCCGACTTCGCCAAGGGCTCCCGGTACGCCCCCGGCGGCGGCTCCGACGACCTCAGCCCCATCCGGTCGCTGGGCAACAAGTTCCTCACCGGCCTGACCAACATGCTGTACGGCACCCGCTTCACCGACCTGTGCTACGGCTACAACGCCTTCTGGCGCGACCACCTGGACGTCATGGAGCTCGACTGCGACGGCTTCGAGATCGAGACCCTCATGAACGTCCGGGCCGCCCAGGCCGGCCTGGTCATCCACGAGGTGCCCAGCCACGAGCGCTCCCGGATCCACGGCGCGAGCAACCTGCACGCGGTGCGCGACGGCTGGCGCGTGCTGAAGACGATCATGCGCGAGCGTACGCGCGGGACCGCCCTGATGCCGCAGACCGAGGTGGCGCTGGCGAAGTAGGAAGTGACATCCTCCGACAATGCGCTACATAGTGATCGGAGCAGGAGCAGTCGGCGGCACCATCGGCGCCCGCCTCCACCAGGGCGGGCACGAGGTCGTGCTCGTCGCGAGAGGCGCGCACCACGAGGCGCTCAAGCGTGACGGACTCCGCCTGATCACCCCCGATTCCGACGAGACCCTGGCCATCCCCGCCGCCTCCGGCCCGATCCCCACCCGCGACGACGACGTGCTGATCCTGGCCACCAAGTCCCAGGACACCCTGGCCGCCCTCGATCCCTGGCCGACGGACCTGCCGGTCGTGTGCGCGCAGAACGGCGTGGCCAACGAGCGCACCGTCCTGCGCAGGTCCGAGCGGGTCTACGGCATGTGCGTGTGGCTGCCGTCCCAGCACCTCGAACCCGGCGTCGTGGCCGCCCACGGCCACCCGTACTCGGGCCTGCTGCACGTCGGCCGCTATCCCCAGGGTGTGGACGACCTCGCCGGGAAGATCGCCGACGACCTCGGCAAACACGGGCTCCTCGCCCGCGCCACCCCCGACGTCATGCGCTGGAAGCACGGCAAGCTGCTCAACAACCTCGGCAACGCCGTCGAAGCCCTCGTCGGGCACGCCGACGGCATGGCCGAGCTCGCCGACCGGGCCCGTGCCGAGGCCATCGGCGTGTTCGAGCACGCGGGCATCCCCTACTCCACCCCCGAGGACGAGCGCCGGGTCCGCGGCCACCAGGTGGACGTCGTCCCGATCGAAGGCGTCCGGCGCGGCGGCGGGTCGTCCTGGCAGAGCCTGGCCAGGGGCAGCGGCTCGATCGAGGCCGACTACCTCAACGGCGAGATCGTCCTGCTCGGCCGCGAGCACGGCGTGCCCACGCCGGTCAACGAAGTGCTGCGCCGCGAGGCCAACCGGGTCGCCCGCGAGAAGCTGCCGCCCGCCTCGATGCCGGTGGCCGAGCTGACCGCGCTCATCGACGCGCGTTCCGCAGCCTGATCCCGCTGAACTCCATGCTGCTGCCGGTCACCTCGTGCCAGAACGGCCACAGGTTGTCCAGCACCCGCAACTGGATCCCGGCCTGCTCGTGCAGCTCGAACAGGTCGCCCACCGGCTCCGGCGGGCCGATCGGGACGACCGGCTCCCTCGACACCAGGGCGTGCGGCGGGTCGCCGATCGGCGCGAACCCGGCCGCGGGCAGGCGGTAGGCGTACAGGCGGACGTCCATGACGGCCCTGAGCCAGGCGTACTCGACGGCGTGCACGCGCTCGCCGCAGCCCGCGCCGGCGATCCTGGCCACGTCCTCGTCGGTGGTGTGCGGCCCGCGCCAGGCCATCGCCCGCGGGCAGGCGCGCGGGAACCAGTGGTCGGGGCAGCGGTCGTGGCCGACCGCCCACACGTACGGCTCGCCGAGCGAGGACGTCTGCGCGACCCGGGGCACGAACCGCTCGATGGTCGGGTCCTCGGAGAAGTGCAGCACCTGGCCTGGCTCGGGTCTCATACCCGCCATCATGCGCATACCCCGTCTCCGTCAGGGCAGAAGAAACGCGCTCTGACGACAAGGGGTGAGTTCGGATGGTCTTATTGGGTCTGATCCTGGTCCTGCTCGCCGGCGGCGCCGTCGCCTTGGTGGCGACGGAGGAGAGCTCCAGGTACATCCTGTTCGGCAACACCTACCAGCTCGACCACGTCCAGATGTTCCTCGCCGGAGCGGTCGTCGCGGCCGCCCTGCTGGCGGGGATCTGGCTGATCGGCGCCGGGTCGCGCAGGACCGCCAGGAAGCGCCGCAGGCTGCGGGCCGCCCGCGCCGAGGAATCCGACCGGGTCTCCCGCCTGGAGAACGAGAAGCGGGACCTCGAACGGCGGCTCGAACGCGACCGCAACCGCGCCGCGCACGACGGCGTGACGGACGGCGGAACGGACGGCCGCGTCGCACACGAACGGGTCGCGAGCGAGCGAGCCGCGCACGAACGGGTGGACGGCGACCGGCTGGTGGCCGGCGGCCGCCGCCCCGACGACACCAGGCCGTGAGCTCATGGGCGCGAGGGCAGCAGCTTGCCCTCGCGCCAGAGCGCGAAGCCCGTGACCAGCGCTCCCATGCCTTCCCAGAGCCCCACGCCGAAGAACTCGCCCGGCGCCGCCCCCGTGACGACCAGCGTCGTGAAGACCGCGAACGTCACCAGCCGGAACGGCACGGTCCACCGGAAGAACGGCGTGTAGTCGGCGGATGCCGCGAAAACGTAATAGACCCCCATGTTCACCGCCGCCATCGACGAAGCCGCCATGTAGACCAGCGTGTAGTCGCCGGACGGCCGTACGCCGAGCACCTCGAAACCCAGCAGGACCAGCAGGGAGTCCGGCGACAGCAGCCCGACGAGCCCGAGCGCGAAGGCGAGCACGCCGAAGACGCCGATGGTCCAGCCGGCGGCGGAACGCGGAAGACGCACAGAAATCCTTCCAAAGGGGGGTGTAATCTGCGAGGCGATCTCATCATGCACCCGGAGGTCGCATGCCCCCCACGCGTGGCCGTCCCATTGCTCTGAAGCTCCTGATCCTCCTGCTCGTGCCGCTGCTGTCCCTGGTCGGGCTGTGGGCGTTCGCGGCGGGCCTGACCGGCGGCGACGGCCTGCGCCTGCTGGAGATCAACAAGCTCGCCTCCAACCTGGCCACGCCGTCGGAGCGCGTCAACGCCGAGCTCCAGGACGAGCGGCTGGCCTCGGTCGAGTTCCTGGCCACCCACCGCGGCGCGGACAAGCTGGCCAGGCAGCACGGGCAGACCGACCGGGCCGTCGCGGCCTTCCGCAAGCTGGCCAAGGACCAGCGCGGGATGTCGCCCGAGATGCGCACCCAGCTCGACGCCCTCAACGCCAAGCTCGACCTGCTGTCCGGCATCCGCGCCGAGGTGGACGGCAACACGGTCGCGCCGCTGACCGTGATCGACGGCTACAGCCAGATCGTGGACGCCTCCTTCCGCATGTACGACGCGATGGTCCTGGTGCCCGACATGTCGCTGTACCGGCAGGCGCGGGCCGTCACCATGCTCGGCGAGGCCAAGGACCTGGTCTCCCGCGAGCGCGCGATGATCGTCGTGGTGCTGGCCAGAGGGCGGGTCGAGGCGGTCGAGCGGGAGGCGTTCACCGGGATGGTGGCGACCCGGCGGCTGCTGTACTCGCAGGCGCTCTCACACCTGGACGGCGGCCTGCGCGGCCCGTACGAGCAACTGGCCGCCTCGCCCGTCTACAAGGAGTTCCTCGACGCCGAGGACGCCATCCGGGGCCAGGCCGCGATGAACGGCCTGCCCGCCACCGCCGCCACCTGGGAGATCGACGGCCAGAACCTGTGGGCCGTGCTCGAACGCGACCAGGGCCAGGCCGTGGAGGGCATCGTGGCCCGGGTGACGCCGGCCGCCGGGAGCATCCTGATCAAGATCGGCGTGGCCGGCGGCGTGGGCCTGCTCGCCGTGCTCGCCTCGATCCTGCTGTCGCTGCGCTTCCGCAGGCGGCTGGTCCGCGAGCTGGCCGGGCTGCGCGACGCGGCCACCGAGCTGGCCGAGGTGCGGCTGACCGGGCTGATCGAGCGGCTGCGCACGAACACCCGCCCGCCCACGGCCGCCGAGGTCGCGCCGCTGGAGGTCAGGACGGAGACCTCCGAGGTCGCCGACATCGTACGGGCCTTCAACCACGTGCAGTCCACGGCCGTGGAGGCCGCCGTCGACCAGGCCAGGCTGCGGCACGGCGTCAGCCAGGTCTTCGTGAACCTGGCCCGCCGCAACCAGTCGCTGCTGCACCGCCAGCTGCTCCAGCTCGACAGCATGGAGCGGGCCACCGAGGAGCCCGACCTGCTGGCCGACCTGTTCAAGCTGGACCACCTCACCACCCGCATGCGCAGGCACGCCGAGAGCCTGATCATCCTGTCCGACCAGGCCCCCGGACGCGGCTGGCGCAACCCGGTGGCCATCCTCGACGTGCTGCGCGCGGCCGTCGCGGAGGTCGAGGAGTACGAGCGCGTCGAGATCCTGCCGCCGCCGCAGACCGCGCTGCTCGGCGCGACCGTCACGGACGTGGCCCACCTGCTGGCCGAGCTGGTCGAGAACGCCACCCTCTTCTCACCCCCGCAGACCAGGGTGGACGTGCGCAGTTCGAGCACCCCGAACGGCCTGATGATCGAGATCGAGGACCGCGGCCTCGGCCTGCCCCGCGTCGAGCTGGACGAGCTCAACGACCGGCTGGCCAAGATGCCGGAGTTCGACCTGGCGCAGAGCGACCGGCTGGGCCTGTTCGTGGTCGGCCGGCTGGCCGCCCGGCACGACATCAAGGTCACCCTCGCGCCCTCGCCCTACGGCGGCCTGACCGCGATGGTCTTCCTGCCCTCAGCCATCCTGGCCGACCAGCCGGTCCTCGCCGGGAGCTAGGTAGGCCGTCCCGCCCGAGGTTCGCGCCCGCGCGGCCGCCAGCAGCCGCCGGTGGCCGTGGGCGGGCAGCAGGCGGGCGGCCTCCTCATGGGTGTAGAAGCCGTGGTCGTCCAGCTCCTCGGCCTGCAAGGTGATCACCGTGCCCGGCGGCAGCTCGCCGCAGTCGAACATGAAGTTGACCATCGCGTACGGCACGTAGGCCAGGCCGTCGACCCAGCTCACGGCGAGCAGCCGGCCTACCTCCAGCGTCAGGCCGAGCTCCTCGGCCACCTCCCTGGCGCACGCCTGCGCCGGGTGCTCGCCCGCGTCGATGATGCCACCGGGGAAGGACCAGTGGTCGCGGTAGTTGGGCTTGACGAGCAGGGCGCGGCCCCGCTCGTCGGTGATGTAGGCCGCGGCCCCGGTGACGACCCTGTTGACGGTGGACCAGAAATCGTTCACCGGGCCAACGTTACGGCAGCACCTGCAGCAGCGCCTGGGTCCTGGCCTTGGCCGGTTCCTCGATCCGCTGGCTCTCCTTGCCCGCCGCGTCCAGCACGACCAGCGTGTTGTGCGCGCCGCCCGCCACGCGGACGACCAGCCGCCCGTCGGCCAGGTAGAAGGCGCCGATCAGCCGGCCCTTGACGGCCGGGGTGAGCTTCCGGCCCGTCACCAGGTCGACCACGGCCGGCTTGAAGGCCGCCGGCCAGCTGCCGTCGCCGAGCGCGGCGGAATCGGCGGGGACCGCGACGACCGCGTTGCGGCCGTTCGGCGACAGGCTCTGCACGTGGGTGACGAGCTTGACGCCCTTGGCCCTGACGGCCTTCCCGGTCTGGACGTCGAGCCGGTAGACGGCGTCGGCCTCGCCGGTGTAGCCCGCCAGGTACCGGCCGCCCGCCGCCCACGCCAGGTGGCACACGCCCTTGGTCGTGCCGAGCCGGCGCCTGCCGGTGCCGTCGGCCTTGACCGCCATGACGGTCTCGCCCTTGCCGACGTAGGCGACCTGCGTGGAGTCGGGCGACCAGACGGGGGTCAGGCATGGCGTGCCGCCCTGGAGCTTCGTGGCCGCGGTGACGGTCTTGGCGCCGTCCTTGACCTGGAGGTTGCCGCCGTCGGTCACCCAGGCGGCCTTCCTGCCGTCCGGCGAGACGGCGAACTGCGGCAGCGCGCCGATCTTGGCGAGGGTGCTCCACTCCCCGCCTTCGTAGCGGGCGAGCCGGTGGCCGTCGCCCGCGTAGACGGCGGCGCCGGAGAGCTCGGGCGCGGTGGCCGCCGACGCGGGGGCGGGGGCCAGCAATGCGACGCCGAGGGCGAGCCCGGCCACAACACGAATCTTCATGACAGCCTATGGTGCCGTAACGGATCAAAGACGCATGAACGGCTCGCTGAAGTGCGCGGTGGCGATGGTCGCCCGCTCGGCCCGCAGCGCCGCCAGGACCTCGGTGCGCGTGCGCGCGGCCGTCTCCTGGTCGTCGTCGTAGGCGTAGTGGATGCCCGGGTCGGCCAGTTGCACCGGGTGGAGCACGAGGTCGCCGGTGATGGCCAGGTCGCCGACCCTGGCGATCTGGTGGCCGGCGGTGTGGCCGGGCGTGTGCTGGACGTGGACGCCCGGCGCGATCTCGGCCTGCCCCTCGACGACGTGGAGCTGGTCCTTGAGCAGGGTCAGCAGGTCGGACATGGCTCCGGAGGCCGAGTCCACCTCGGCCCGCTGGAGCACGTGGCGCGCGTTCTCGAACACCGGCCGGCCGCCCGTGACCGCGCCGCTGGCGTGGTCGCTGTGCAGGTGGGTGAGGACGACGGTGCCGATGTCGGCGGGCATGACGCCCACCGCCGCCAGCTCGTCCGTCAGGACGCCGGGCACGGGCGCCCAGCCGGCCGCCGGGGAGTCCTCCCCGCCGATGCCGGTGTCGACGAGGGTGAGGCGGCCTGCGCCGTCACGCAGCAGGTAGCAGTGGAAGTGCAGGACCCACGGATCGTCCGCCGGGCCGGAGCCGGGGAACATCTCGGCGAGCGGGAGGCGGATCGCGGGGCCCATCGGGCCCACCGCGTCGCAGAGCGGCGTCACCTCGACGCCGGAGACGGTGATGGGGCTGTGCTTCATCCCGCCTAGGTTAGGCGGCGACGGGCTGCCGCGGAACGTACTCGTTCTCCAGGTCGGCGGCGTAGACGGCGCGGCAGCAGTGGGCGCACCGGTACATGATCGGGCCCTCGTCGAGCGTGTGCTGGCACTGCGGGCAGTGGACGGTGTTCATGGCGTTCCCCCAAGGAGCTCGGATGTGTCCATGGAACCCCCGCCGAGTTGCAGGGGTCCTGCATGTCACTTGACACGGTGCCGCTGCGCTGATGGGGGTTGTGTGTCTTCGCCGCACCGCCGGCCGGGCGTCTTCCTCACGGCGTGGTGCGATGAAGAACATTGTCACGCGTACGGGCCGGGACGCGCGGCAGAACACACCAGAACCGTCCGGGAATAGTCCAAGAGGGCTAGGCGTTTCATGGGGCGGAACGTGTGGTATCTTCCCCACAAGCGTTGAGCTTCTGCTCCGCTGGTTTTCCTCGTCAAGCCCCGCCCAGGTTCTCCGGGCCCGGCTTCTTCATCGAACTCGCCGATCCCGCATCGGCGCATCTCCCCCAAAGGGGCTCATCATGTCTGTTCACACCATTCCGCAACAGCGCGCGGAAACGCCCGCAGGGCAGGTGAGCGGCCTCCTCGACGTGCAGGAGAAGTCCGCCTTCATCCGCGCGGAACACCTTCCCGGGCCGGGCGACGTACGCCTGCCGGTCGAGCGGGTCAGGCAGCTGGGGCTGCGGCGCGGCGACCACGTCGTGGCCTCCGTGGCCGGGAACAAGCCGGCCGCCGTCCAGTCCGTCAACGGCCTGACCGAGTGGCGGGACCGGCCGCGTTTCGAGGAGCTGACGCCCGTCCACCCGGACGAGCGGCTGGTCATCGAGACCGGGTCGCTCAGCACCCGGGTCATCGACCTGGTCGCGCCCATCGGCAAGGGGCAGCGCGGTCTCATCGTGGCGCCGCCCAAGGCCGGCAAGACGATGGTGCTGCAGGCGCTGGCCGCCGCGGTCACCCGCAACCATCCCGAGGTGCACCTCATGGTCGTGCTCGTGGGCGAGCGGCCCGAGGAGGTGACCGAGATGCGAGCCTCCGTCCAGGGGGAGATCTTCTCCTCCACCTTCGACCACCCCGACCGCGACCACGCCGCCGTCGCCGAGCTGGCCCTCGAACGCGCCAAGCGCCTGGTGGAGGGCGGCGGCGACGTCGTGCTGCTGCTCGACTCGCTGACCCGGCTCGGCCGGGCCTACAACAACCTCGCGCCCGGCGGCGGCCGGGTGCTCACCGGCGGCATCGACGCCCGCGCCCTCTACCCGCCCAAACGTTTCTTCGGCGCGGCCCGCAACGTCGAGGGCGGCGGCTCGCTGACCATCCTCGCCAGCGCCCTCGTGGACACCGGCTCGCGCATGGACAACAGCCTGTACGAGGAGTTCAAGGGCACCGGCAACATGGAGCTCCACCTCGCCCGCGACCTGGCCGAGCGACGCCTGTTCCCGGCGGTCGATCTGGAGGCCTCCGGCACCAGGCGCGAGGAGATGCTGCTGCATCCGCAGGAGCGCCAGGTGATCTGGCGGCTGCGCCGCACGCTCGCCGGGCTGGACCGGCAGCAGGCCCTGGAGACGCTCGTCGGCAAGCTGCGCGCGACGCCGTCCAACGCCGCGTTCCTGCTGGAGGCGCTGCGCGCGGCGGCGTGAGGCCGCTGGAGAATGGGCGCATGCTGGCCGACATCGTCGAACACCTGATCTGCCCCGTCTGCCACGCGGACGTGGAGCTCGCCGAGGGCGCCCTGCGGTGCGCGCGGGGGCACTCCTTCGACGTCGCCAAGCAGGGGTACGTCAGCCTGCTCACCGGGTCACGCCCGCCCGGCACCGCCGACAGCCCCGCGATGGTGGCCGCGCGGGCCGAGTTCCTGGCGGCCGGGCACTACGCCCCGCTGGCGCAGGCGCTGGCGGAAACCGTACGCGTACGGGTGGCGGCCGGAGAAAAACGTGAATCTTCTACTGAATCGAATGACGAAACCGGGCCGAGAGCGTACGGTGGGGCGGGAGTGGAGGCCGGTCCGCAAGATGGGCCGGTGACCGTCGAGGGTCTCGGCGCGGCGGGCAGGGTCGCACCGCTGATCGTCGACGCCGGCACGGGCACCGGACACTATCTGGCGGCCGTGCTCAATGCGGTGGACGATGGCATCGGGATGGCGTTCGACGTGTCCAAGCACGCCGTACGGCGGGCGGCGCGGGCGCATCCGAGGCTGGGGGCGTTCGTGGCGGACGTGTGGCGGCCGCTCCCGATCCGGCATGGGGTGGCCGATGTGGTGATCGATGTGTTCGCGCCCAGGAACGGGCCCGAGTTCCGGCGGATCCTGCGCCCTGGAGGGGCCGCGGTCGTCGCGACCCCGGCCGCGGCGCACCTGAGCCCGCTGGTCGAGGAGCTGGGGCTGCTCTCGGTGGACGAGGAGAAGGATCGCCGGGTCGCCCGCAGCATGCAGGGGTTCGCTCAGACCGGGCGGCGCACGATCGAGTTCGACATGGAGCTCGGACCGGACGAGCTGATCCAGGTCGTGGGAATGGGCCCGAGCGCGTGGCACACTGATTCCGCCGAGCTGGCCGCCCGCATATCCGGTTATTTCCGCCGACATGCCAAGAATGGCCAGAAGAAAGTTACGGTCAGAGCCGCGTTTCATCTGTCTATCTTCGAGCCTGAGTCCCGTTCAAGACCTGTTCCTTGACGGGCATCTGCGACTGGTGTTACTAATGGGGCATTTAGTCCGAAATTCCCCCACATTCCCCGAGTATTTCCCCGACTCAGGCGCAATACTGGACGGCATCCCGCACCCAGAGGGCGTGGGCCATCGATGGGAGGGGGCGCGCCGGATGAAGGCGGAGGAACGCTGGCAGGCCAGGTTCCGCGCGTCGCGCATGACGCTGCCGACCTGGGCCCGCCAGGCCCCGAACCGCTCCATCTACCGCTCCAACGCCACCGGGACGTGGGAGGTCTACGCCTGGGACCGGGCGACGGGCGCCGTGCGCCAGGTCACCGACCGGCCCAAGGGCACCGCGTACGCGGCGATCGACCCGGCGGGACAGTGGATCTACTGGTTCGCCGACACCGACGGCGACGAGTTCGGCACCTGGTGGCGCCAGCCGTTCGCCGGCGGTCCGAGCGAGCCGGCCGCGCCCGGCCTGCCGCCGGGTCAGCCGGGCGGCATCGCGCTGTCGGCCACCGGCCTGGCCGCCATCAGCCTGGCCAGCGAGGGCACGTTCCGGATCCATCTGGTGCCTCCCGGCGGGCCGGCCGAGCTGCTGTACGAGCACGCCGAGGCCGCCTGGGTGACCGACATGTCCCTCGACGGCTCCCTCATCGCCATCAACCACGGCGAGTACGGCGACTTCCGGCGTCCGGCGCTGCGCGTCGTCGACCAGCACGGCGAGACCGTCGGCGAGCTCTACGACGGCCCCGACAAGGGCGTGCACGGCCTCCGCTTCGCCCCGGTGCTCGGCGACCGCCGCCTGCTGACCCTGCACGAGCGCCGCCAGCGCCACGAGCCCCTGGTCTGGGACCCGGTCACCGACGAGCAGCGCGAGATCTGGCTGAAGGACCCCGGCGACCTGGCCGCCGAGTGGTTCGACGACGGCCGCGGCCTGCTGATCGTGCGCGACCACCGTGCCCGCAGCTACCTGCACCGCTACGACCTGGCGGGCGGCGTCCTGACGCTCATCGACACCCCGCACGGCGTGATCGACGAGGCCGCGCCGCGGCCCGGCGGCCACATCGAGTACTCCTGGTCCAGCGGCTCGCGCCCGCCGGTCATCCGGTCGAGCAACGGCCAGGTCGTGCTCAACGCGGGCGGCCCGCCGGCGCCGCCGAGCGTGCCCGTCGAGGACCTCGACGTCGAGGGGCCCGGCGGGCGCATCCACGCGCTGGTGTCCAAGCCCGAGACCGGCGCGGCGCCCTATCCGGCGGTCTTCCTCATGCACGGCGGCCCGACCGACCACGACCGCGACGCCTTCTCCCCCGAGGTCGCGGCCTGGGTCGACGCGGGCTTCGCCGTCGTCCGCGTCAACTACCGCGGCTCGACCGGCTACGGCTCCGCCTGGCGCGACGCGCTGCACGGCGACGTCGGGCACATCGAGCTGGCCGACATCGCCGCCGTCCGCCAGTCGCTGGTGGACCGGGGCACGATCGACCCCGCCCGGCTGATCCTGGCCGGCACCGCCTGGGGCGGCTACCTCTCGCTGCTCGGGCTCGGCGTCCAGCCGGGCCTGTGGGCCGCGGGCATCGCCGCGGTGCCCATCGCCTGCCACCAGACCTGCTACGAGGACGAGGCCGAGAGCCTGCGCGCCTACCAGCGCGCCCTGCTCGGCGGCTCCCCCGACGAGCAGCCCGAGCGGTACGCGTTCTGCTCGCCGATCACGTACGTGGACCAGATCAAGAGCCCCCTGCTCATCCTCGCCGGCGAGAACGACACCCGCTGCCCGCTGCGCCAGATCGAGAAGTACGTGGCCAAGCTGGCCGAGCACGGCCGCGAGCACGAGCTCTACACCTACGGCGCCATCCGCGGCTCGCTCGTGGTCGCCGAACGCATCGCGCAGACGGCCCTGCAACTGGAGTTCGCCCGCAAGCACGTGCACGTCGGCTGACCTGTCGCGCACGTCGTGGGAGCGCTCCTGCGGGGGCGTCGCCGGGCGGGTCAGCGCGCGCGCAGGACCACGATGGCCAGGTCGTCGGCGCTCGGCTCGGCGGCGAACTCCGCCGCGCCCCTGCGGATGCGCTCGGCCACCGCCCTGGCCGACAGCCCGGCGCACTCGGCCAGCAGCTTGGCCAGGCCGCCGTCGTCGTCGAGCAGCCGCCCGCCCGAGCGCCGCTCGGTCACGCCGTCGGTCACCGCCAGCAGCACGTCGCCGTGGTCGAGATGGATGGTGTCGGCCTCGAACACGACCTCGTGGAAGACGCCGAGCAGCGACTGGGGCGTGGTCACCGCCTCCACCTTGCCGCTCGGCTTGAGCCGCAGCGCCTCGGGATGGCCGGCGGACACCAGCCGCACCTCCAGACCGGACTCCACGGGCGTGATGTCGCCGTGCAGCAGCGTGAGGAACCTGGCCCGCTCGCCCTCCTCCAGGATCGCCTGGTTGAGCCGGCCGAGCACCGCGGCGACGCCGTAGCCCTCGCGGGCCAGCAGGCGCAGCGTGTGGCGGGCCAGGCCGGTCACCGCGGCGGCCTCGGGCCCGGTGCCGCAGACGTCGCCGATGGCGAAGCGCCAGGAGTCGTCGCCCGCCTTGAACAGGTCGTAGAAGTCGCCGCCGACCTCGTTGGCCTCGCCGGCGGGCTCGTAGATGACGCCGTAGTCGAGGCCGGGCACCTCGGGCTCGTTGGGCGGCAGGAGACTGCGCTGCAGCGCCCGGTTGGCCGCGGCCTGCTGGGCGTAGAGCCGGGCGTTGTCCATGGCCAGCGCGGCGCGCCTGCCGATGTCGTCGGCGAACTGGATGACCTCGTCGGGGAAGCGGTCGGACCGGCCCAGGCACATCATGCCGAGCCCGCGGCCGCGCGCGGTGAGCGGCACGGCCAGCACCTGGGAGTCGTTCAGGTGGATGACGGACGTGGCCCTGGTGTCGGCCGCGCCGACGTCCATGTCCGTGAGCTGCTCGCGCAGGCCGTCGATGCGGGCCTCGTCGGCGTGCCAGAGGTAGACCAGCCGCAGCGGGCCGCCCGAGTTGCCGGCGGTGTAGACCGCGCACCAGCTCGACAGGCGGGGCACGACGATCTGGGCGATGATCGCCGGGACCATGTCGGGGTCGAGGGTGCCGGCCAGCAGGTCGCTGGCGTCGGCCAGGAACCCGAGCCAGTGGGGGCCCCGCGCGCTCTCCTCCGCCCATTCGGCGGCCACCTGGTCCACGGAGCCGGGTAGCGTGAGCCTTGCCCAATGGACACGGGAATCGCCCGCGAAGGTGACTCCCCACTCCTCCACGTTCACGGAAGGAGCCTTCGGGTCACCGTGCGCGGTGATCCGCTGCCGCAGTTCGACCTGGACTGCGTCCCCGTAATGCTTCCAAATCACCTCAAACGGCTCGTCAGAGACCTGCTCCGCCAGATCGCCGGCCACCTGCTCGGCGGTGTGGAGCACGCTGACGGTGGCCCACGCGGTCATCACCTCGCGCGTGAACCTCATCGCAGCCGTCACAGCGGTATCGCCAGGCGCGAAGGTCGCGGCCAGGACCGCGTGGGGAGAAGCAGTCATCCCATCGTGCCTACCACACTTCTCACTGACTTGGGGTAAATCCAAGGGCAGGACTACGAGCTACTCATCGTGACAGACTTGAATCACTCGCCGGGACCCATCGCGAGTGAAGGAGGCCCCATGACCACGGCCAAGGCCGCATCAAGCCCGGAGGAGCGGACCTATACAGAATCGGATCTCGTTCCCGTGCTGGAGACTCTCTTCTCCTGGCGTGACGGCGATTTCCGGCGTCGGGTCCCGCACGCTCCTCCCGGCATCCTCAGCGAAGTGCGCCTGCTGCTGAACGAAGTGGCCGACCGCCGCGAACATCTCGCCAACGAGCTGGCAAGGGTTCGCAAAGAGGTCGTCAAGGAAGGGCGCTTCGGCGAGCGGCTGACGCCCGGCCCGGGCGTCGGGGCGTGGTCCGAGAGCGTCGAGTCGGTCAACATGCTGATCGACGCCCTGGTGAGCCCGGTCAGCGGCGCGGCCGACGTGATCGACGCGGTCGCCAAGGGCGACCTGTCGCGGCGCATCGACCTCGACCGGTCGGCGCGCGGCGAGGTGCGCCGCCTGGGCAAGGCCATCAACGGCATGGTCGACCAGCTCGCCCTGTTCAACTCCGAGGTCACCCGGGTCGCCCGCGAGGCGGGCACCGAGGGCAGGCTGGGCGGCAGCGCCAACCTGCGGGGCATGTCGGGAAGCTGGCGCGACCTCACCGAGGCCGTCAACACGATGTCCTCGCGCGTGGCCGCGCAGGTCCGCGACATCGCCGTGGTCACCACGGCGGTCGCCAAGGGCGACCTCAGCCGCAAGGTCACGGTCGACGCCGTGGGCGAGATGTTCGAGCTGAAGAACACCGTCAACACGATGGTCGACCAGCTCTCGGGCTTCGCCGAGGAGGTCACCCGTGTGGCCCGCGAGGTGGGCACCGAGGGCCAGCTGGGCGGCCAGGCGCAGGTCACCGGCGTGTCGGGCGTCTGGAAGGACCTCACCGACAACGTCAACTTCATGGCCAACAACCTGACCTCGCAGGTGCGCTCGATCGCCACCGTCGCGACGGCGGTCGCCCAGGGCAACCTGTCAAAGAAGATCACCGTTGACGCCGAGGGCGAGATCCTGCAACTCAAGGACACCCTCAACACGATGGTCGACCAGCTGTCCTCCTTCGCCGACGAGGTCACCCGCGTCGCCCGCGAGGTCGGCACCGAAGGCAAGCTCGGCGGACGCGCCGAGGTGAAGGGCGTGTCGGGCGTCTGGAAGGACCTCACCGACAACGTCAACTCGATGGCCAACAACCTGACCTACCAGGTGCGCAACATCGCCCAGGTGACGACGGCCGTGGCCAACGGCGACCTCACCCGCAAGATCGACGTCGACGCCCAGGGCGAGATCCTCGAACTCAAGTCGACCATGAACACGATGGTCGAGCAGTTGTCCTCGTTCGCCTCCGAGGTCACCCGCGTGGCCCGCGAGGTGGGCACCGAGGGCCAGCTCGGCGGCCAGGCGCAGGTGCGCGGCGTGTCCGGGGTGTGGAAGGACCTCACCGACAACGTCAACTCGATGGCCAACAACCTCACCTCGCAGGTGCGCCAGATCGCGGCCGTCTCGTCCGCGGTGGCGCAGGGCAACCTGTCGAAGAAGATCACCGTTGACGCCCAGGGCGAGATCCTGCAGCTCAAGGACACCCTCAACACGATGGTCGACCAGCTGTCGTCGTTCGCCGACGAGGTCACCCGCGTCGCCCGCGAGGTGGGCACGCAGGGGCAGCTCGGCGGCCAGGCGCGGGTGCAGGGCGTGTCGGGCGTGTGGAAGGACCTCACCGACAACGTCAACTTCATGGCGAACAACCTGACCTATCAGGTGCGCAACATCGCCGAGGTCACCACGGCCGTGGCCAACGGCGACCTGACCCGCAAGATCGACGTCGACGCCCAGGGCGAGATCCTGGCGCTGAAGACCACCATCAACCGGATGGTCGACCAGCTGTCCTCCTTCGCCTCCGAGGTCACCCGCGTGGCCCGCGAGGTGGGCTCGGAGGGCCAGCTCGGCGGCCAGGCCCGGGTCGAGGGCGTCGAGGGCACCTGGAAGCGGCTCACCGAGAGCGTCAACGAGCTGGCCGGGAACCTGACCACGCAGGTGCGCGCCATCGCGACCGTGACCAGCGCCGTGGCCCGGGGCGACCTGACCCGGTCGATCGCCGTCGAGGCGCAGGGCGAGCTGGCGGAGCTGAAGGACAACATCAACTCGATGGTGGCCAACCTGCGCGAGACCACCCAGGCCAACCAGGAGCAGGACTGGCTCAAGTCCAACCTGGCCCGCATCTCCCGGCTCATGCAGGGCCACCGCGACCTGTTCGAGGTGGCCAAGCTGACGATGAGCGAGCTCACCCCGCTGGTCTCGGCCCGCTACGGCGCCTTCTACGGCATCGACCCCGAGGGCGACCACGAGCTGACGCTGATCGGCGGCTACGGCGTGCGTCCCGACCGGGGGCCGCGCCGGCGCTTCGCGATCGGCGAGGGCATCGTCGGCCAGGCGGCGGCCGAGGGCCGGCACATCATCCTCGACGACGTGCCGCCGCAGTTCATCACCATCGACAGCGGGCTCAGCCAGTCCACGCCCGCGCAGATCGTGGTGCTGCCGATCCTGTTCGAGAACCGCGTGCTCGGCGTGCTGGAGCTGGCCTCCTTCACCCCGTTCGGCGAGGTGCACCTCGACTTCCTGACGCAGCTCGTCGAGACCATCGGCGTCACGATGAACACGATCATCGCCAACTCCCGCACCGAAGACCTGCTGACCGAGTCCCAGCGGCTCACCCGTGAGCTGCAGGAGCGCTCCGACGAGCTCCAGCGGCAGCAGGAGGAGCTGCGCAGGTCCAACGCCGAGCTGGAGGACAAGGCGGCGCTGCTGGCCAAGCAGAACCGCGCGATCGAGATCCAGAACTTCCAGATCGAGCAGGCCCGCCGCACCCTGGAGGAGCGCGCCGAGCAGCTCGCGGTCTCCTCGCGCTACAAGTCCGAGTTCCTGGCCAACATGTCCCACGAGCTGCGCACGCCGCTCAACAGCCTGCTGGTGCTGGCCAAGCTGCTGACCGAGAACGCCGAGGGCAACCTGACGTCCCAGCAGGTCGAGTTCGCCCGCACGATCCACAGCGCGGGCTCGGCGCTGCTGCAGCTCATCAACGACATGCTCGACCTGTCGAAGGTCGAGGCGGGCCGGATGGACATCCATCCGATCCAGGTGTCGCTGCCCAAGATGGTCGACCTGCTGGAGGCGGCCTTCGCGCCGCTGGCCCAGGACAAGGGCCTGTCGTTCGGCGTCGAGGTGGCCTCCGACGTGCCGAGCGAGCTGCGGGCCGACGAGCAGCGCCTGCAGCAGGTGCTGCGCAACCTGCTGTCCAACGCGGTGAAGTTCACCCCGAAGGGCGAGGTCAAGCTGCGGGTCGCGGCGGCGCCCCGGGACGTCGACTTCGACGACGACACCCTCCACGACGCCACCGACCTGCTGGCCTTCCAGGTGATCGACACCGGCATCGGCATCGCGCCCGACAAGCGCGAGGTCATCTTCGAGGCGTTCAGGCAGGCCGACGGCACCACCAGCCGCAAGTACGGCGGCACCGGCCTCGGCCTGGCCATCTGCCGCGACATCGCCCGGCTGCTCGGCGGCGAGATCCACGTCGAGAGCGAGCTGGGCAGGGGCAGCACGTTCACCCTCTACCTGCCGGCCTCCTACACCGGCCCGCTGGCCGCCACCGACGGCAGCACGGCCCCGCGCCGGCAGCTCATGACCTCGCCCGCCGAGGAGCAGGCCGCCGCCGCGACCCTGCCCGAGCCGCCGCCGCTGGACATGCCGATGCCCGAGCTGGTCGAGCCGCCGGTGGAGACGCCCGCCCAGTGGCAGGGCGACGACCCGCTCAACGGCGCCAAGATCCTCATCGTCGACGACGACATCCGCAACGTGTTCGCCCTCACCAGCGTGCTGGAACGACACGGATCGACGGTCGTCTACGCCGAGAACGGCCGCGAGGGGATCGAGCAGCTCGAACGGAACGAGGACGTCGCGCTCGTGCTGATGGACATCATGATGCCGGAGATGGACGGCTGGGCCACGACCTCGGCCATCCGGCGCATGCCGCAGTTCGCCGACCTGCCGATCATCGCGCTGACCGCTAAGGTCATGCGTGGTGATCGCGAGAAGAGCATCGCCTCGGGCGCGTCCGACTACGTGCCCAAGCCGGTCGACGTCGATCGCCTGCTCGAACGGCTGCGCGGCTGGCTCAGCCGTGGGCGGGGAGCCACGACCGACTCGTCGCCCTCAACCGCTGAAGGGTCGTGATCGATGCCGGACCGTGCAAAGATCCTCCTGGTCGACGACCGCGAGGAGAACCTGATCGCCCTGGAGGCGATCCTCAGCTCGCTCGACCTGGTGCCCGTACGCGCCAGGTCCGGCGAGGAGGCGCTCAAGGCGCTGCTCAACACCGAGTTCGCGCTGATCCTGCTCGACGTCCGCATGCCGGGCATGGACGGCTTCGAGACGGCCGCCCACATCAAGCGGCGGGAGCGGACCAGGAACATCCCGATCATCTTCCTGACCGTGGTCGACAGCGCCCCCGACTACGCCTTCCGCGGATACGCGGCGGGGGCGGTCGACTACCTCACCAAGCCGTTCGACCCTTGGGTGCTGCGGGCGAAGGTGTCGGTGTTCACCGAGCTCTACAACATGAACAAGCGCCTGGCCGAGCAGGCGTCGTTGCTGCGCGAGCGGCTGACCGGCGAGTTGCCGCCCGGAGCGGGTGACCACGCCTCGGTGCTGCCGGAGTTGTCCCGGCGGCTGACGGCGGTGGAGGACGAGCTGGCCCGGGTGCGGGAGCTGGCCCGCAAGTCGCAGGATCCGGCGCTCGCCGTGCCGCTGGCCGACCTGGGCGATCGGCTCGCCCACCTGCGCGCCGGCTTCGACGCGCTCTCCTGACCCCGTGCCGTCCGACGCCCGGGCCGCCGCTCACGGCGCCCGGGCGTCCGGTTCGCTGTGCGGGGTGGGTCAGTGGCGGGCGCGTTCGAGGGCGTCCCAGAAGCCGCGGCGCAGGGCGTGGCGGACCTCGTCGTGCAGCAGGAAGTCGATCGGCAGCGAGGAGCCCTGCAGGAGGCGGGCCTCCAGGTCGGAGGGCATGCGGGGCTTGCGGGCCAGCACCGCCTCCAGCCACAGCGCGGGCGCGTCGCGGGCCACGGACTCGCCGAAGTCGTGCCCTTCGCGATGGGCGGCCTTCACGGCGTCGGCCAGCGTGGTGGCCCCGGCGGTGACGGCGGGCGGCGGCGAGACGGGCGCGGCCTGCGGCCCGGTGTACGGCCCGAGCTGCGCCGGCTGGTAGGCGCCCCCCGAGGACGGCGTGGCGAACTGCCCGGTGGTGGGCGAGGCGGACTGCGGCTGCTGCAGCGGCCCGGTGGCCGGCGCGGACGGCGGCACGGAAGGCGGGATCGACGGCGGCTGCTCCTGGTACCCCGAGTACGAGGGCAGCATCGGCGGCGTGGCCGACCGCCCGCCCGAGGACGCCTGCCCGTTGGCGGACGACTGGCCGGAGGAGGGGGCCGCGTGGCTCCCGGAGGGCTGCCCGGCCGCGTGGCTGCCCGCGGACGGCGCGGTCGGCGCGGTCGGCGCCGGCGGCAGCGAGGCCGTCGGGGTCACCGGGGGCGCGGCCGGCGGCGCGGGCGGCAGCGAGTGGGCGGCGTGCCCGTTGCTGAGCGGCTGGTGGTGGCCGTTGGAGGACTCGGTGACGCCGCTCACCATCGTGACGTAGGGCCGCAGGTGGGCGTTGCCCAGCTCGACCAGGTCGTCGCACTCCTGCCGCAGCGACCGGGACACGGCCCACCCGCCGTCGGCGGCGATGTGGATGACGGTGACCCTGATGCCGAGGTCTTGTGCGTCGCACACCACCTGGGCGAGATCTTCGTCGCCGCTGACGACGACGGCGTCGCAGATGGCGTTGTTGCGGGCGAGGGTCATGAGGTCGCGGTGGACCTGGGCGTCGACGCCTTCGCGGCGGCCCGGCCGGATGCGCGAGAGCCTGAGCTTGAGGCCCGGGATGTCGGCCAGCGCGTCGTGCTCCGGGGTGCGGCGGCCCTCGACGGTCGCCTCGTACCAGTAGCACCGCAGCAGCGGCAGGCCCGTGCGTTCGCGCGACAGGTTGGTCATCAGCTGGAGCAGCCCGGGATAGTCCCAGGCGACGGCCTCTCGATGGCGAGTGCCGTGCACGGCCATCGCTCCGTCTGCCAGCAGATAGCCGGCGTCCACGAACAGCGCACAGCGATCCACTGACACCGCCCCTTTCCTGGTGGTCCGACCTTGCTGGCTCTGCACCGTCAGAGACCGGACTCGGCGGCCCTCTTTCAGGGTAATGAAAGCAGGTGATCGCGCGAGGGTGAATCCCGACGATTCGACCGCGGGCCGCCGTGCAGCCAGACCATTTAGGCAGACCGTACCAGTTCGTCCTGTTTGCGGTCATGAGCGTGCCCGGACGGTCAGCGCGGCCGCTCCGAAGAGCACGACGTCCTTGTCGGTCACGATCGTCAGCGCCGGATCGCGGCCCAGCTCGGCGTCGACCGTGTCGACGTCGACGCCGAAGGTCATGCCCGTGGCGCCGTTGGCGGAGCCGTCGAAGACGTTGGCGCGCTCGCGGTCGCCGCCCTCCGGGACGATCGCGCCGGTGCCGAGCGAGACCTTGTCGCCCTGGAGGTCGGCGTCGCCCTCCCAGGTGACCAGCTCGGCCCGGGCCGGCGCGGCGGCCCGGCTCAGACCGCCGAGCGGCATGCGCACCTTCCTGGCCGCACCGCCGATCACGGTCGCCGTGTCGAGCACCACGGCCTGGCTGTACGGCTCCCGCGGCCCGGCCACGACCACCACCAGGCTCCACCCGGCATGGCTGGAGGCCCCCTCGGCCATCGGCGCGTCGGCCGCCCACCACAGACCGCCCGGCCGTGCCTGCCCGGCCAGCGCGGTGACGTCGGCGAACGCCTGGTAGGCCGGGCCGAGCGGCATGTCGAGCGCCGTGACGTGGTCGGGACGGACCGACACGTACGTGCGCCGGCCCGGCGCCCTGACCTTGACCGGCCCCGCCGCCGCGCCGCTCGCCGACCAGTAGAGGCCGGCCCACACGACCCGGCCGTCCTTGGGCAGGGTGAGCCGGGCCGCGCTGGAGGCGCTGGTGGCCGGGCTGGAGTCCTGGTCGAGCGGGGTCATCGGCCACAGGTCGTTGTCGCGCTGGTCGCCCTGGCGGCGCCTGGCCTCGGGACAACCGTCGTGCTCCTCGGGACAGCTCAGCAACGTGTTGCCGATCGCCCGGACGGCCACCCTGCCCTCGGTGGCGAACCGGGCCGACGCCCCCACCGTGCGCACGCCCTGCGCGGCCCGCGCGTTGACGTGGAGGTCGTCGGCGTCGACGCGCACGGCGGGCCCGGCGCCCTCGGGGGCCAGCTCCGACACCTGCACGCGCAGGAACACCGCCGTGCCCTGCCCAGCGGCCAGCGGCTGCCTGGCGCACCGGGCGCCCTGGCCGGCCTGCCGGCAGGACCAGCCGTCGACCGTGCCCACGGGTTCGAGCAGCGCCACGCCGTGCCCGCGCCTGGCCGGGGGCAGGAGCGTCACGCCGGGCGGCAGCTCGACGGTCGCGGCCAGCTCGCCGCTCGGGCCATCGCCGTCGTTGCGCAGGCGCATGCCGACGATGCCGGGCTGGGCGCGTACGAGGGCGCCGAGCGCGCCGATCGTGGCCCGCAGCCGCGCCCTGCCCCGCGGCTCCTTCCGCGGCGGCGGGACGCGCGCCGGCGGCTCGCTCGCCACGGGCAGCGGCACCGGCCGCACCGA
Source organism: Nonomuraea sp. NPDC049624 (assembly GCF_040675255.1). NCBI lineage: Bacteria > Bacillati > Actinomycetota > Actinomycetes > Streptosporangiales > Streptosporangiaceae > Nonomuraea > Nonomuraea sp. NPDC049624. The sequence goes on from NZ_JBFAOR010000001.1 coordinate 581,551, forward strand.
CGCAGAGGGCTGGGCCAGCGGCGTGGGCGTGGCCGCCGGCCGCTCGGCCACCGGCGACTCCCCGGACACCAGCACGAACGCCGCCACCGCCGCGGCCGCGACCGCGACGCCGCCCGCCGCCACGACCTGCTGCCGCGAGGGCGCCCGCCGCAACCAGCCGAACAGCCGCAGCAGCCAGCCGGCTCCGCCGCCGGCCGCGCCCGCCTTGGCCAGCGCCGCGGCGTAGCCGCCGAACACCGGGCCGGCGATCAGCGGGCCGACGATGACGCGCAGGCCGCGGTTGACGTCGGTCAGTTCGAGCAGGACGCCGTGGCACTCCTCGCACTCGTTGACGTGCTCGTCGACCGCGCGCGAGTCACGCCTGGCCAGGCCGCCCCTGACGTAGGCGCCCATCTTGCCGAGCACCGGACGGCACTCGTGCTGCGGCGCCGCGCGCAGGTGCATCTGCAGGTACGCCTGCCGCAGCCCCTCGCGCGCCCGGTAGGCCAGCGCCGCCACCCCGTTGGCCGACAGCCCGAGCAGCGGCGCGACCTCGGCGGGCTTGCACTTCTCCACCTCGGTGTGCCAGAGCACCGCCCGCCACCGCTCGGGCAGCGACAGGAACGCGCGCGAGATCATCGACCGCTCCAGGCCGACGAGCGCGGGATCGACGAAGGGCACGCCCGCGTCGTAGCGCTCGATCTCGCCCGTGGTCACCTGGCGGCTCTCGACCCGGCCGCGGTCGTAGACGGTGCGGCGCACGACGGTCAGCAGGTAGGTGCGGAACCCCGACTCGGGCCCGCCGCCCCTGCCCACCAGGTCGAGGATCTTCGTGAACGACTCGGCCACGACGTCCTCGGCCTCGGACTCGCCCCTGACGAGCTGCCTGGCCAGCGCACGGGCCGCGGCCACGTGACGCTCGTAGAGCCGTCCGTACGCGGTCGCGTCGCCGGCCCGGACCTCCTTCAGCAGGTCCGCATCGCTTCGCGGCGATTCCACACTCATTGTGACCTCACGATTACAGCGGGTTGCCCCGCGCAATCATTCCGCATTCTGCGTCATGACTAAACCGAAGCGCCGTCTTTACCTCCGAGGACCACGGGAGGACGCATGGACGAGGACGTCACCGATCGGGGCGAGCCGACGTTCCCGCTGGTACGGGCGTACGCGGCCGGGTGGGCCGAGCAGAGCTTCGCGCCCATGAACGACCTGCAGTGCGAGGACCCGCTGACCGGGCTGGCCACGGTGGCCTACCTGCGTACCAGGGTGGGCGAGCTCTACCGGGGGGCGGTCGCGGGCGGGCACCTGCTGGTGGTGGCCGAGCCGTACGGGCGGATCGCGGAACTGGCCGAGCGGCTGGCGGCGGCGCTCAACCTGGCCACGGCGCTGCGCAGGGCCTTCACCGGCGACGAGACGCTGGCGCTGCTCGCGCCCACCCGCGTCGGCGCGGTGACCAGGGAGGACGATCGGCTGGCCGAGAAGGTCGCCGAGCTGCGGGCCACGGAGATCCTGTACGGCCGCCACCCTCGTGTCCGGGTGCGCCGGCTCCCCCGCGCGCACGCGCAGGCCCTGGCTCTCATCAGGACGCTGAGCCTGGGACCCTAAGCTTGGGCGCATGACAGACCGCGACAACCTGCTGGCCGAGATCAAGCGCAAGGCCGTCGTCCACGGCAAGGTCACGCTCTCCTCGGGCAAGGAGGCTGACTTCTACCTCGACCTGCGGCGGATCACGCTCGACGGGGTGGCCGCGCCGCTCGTCGGCAAGGTGATGCTCGACCTGACCGACGATCTCGACTTCGACGCCGTCGGCGGGCTCACGATGGGGGCCGACCCGGTGGCCTGCGCGATGCTGCACGCGGCGGCGGCGCGCGGGCGCACGCTCGACGCGTTCGTGGTGCGCAAGGCGCAGAAGTCGCACGGCATGCAGCGCCGGATCGAGGGCCCCGAGGTGAAGGGCCGCCGGGTGCTGGCCGTGGAGGACACCTCGACGACCGGCGGCTCGCCGCTGACCGCCGTGGAGGCGCTGCGGGAGGCGGGCGCCGAGGTGGTGGCCGTGGCCACGATCGTCGACCGGGGCGCGGCGGCGCGGATGGCGGAGGAGGGGCTCGACTACCGCACCGCCTTCACCCTCCAGGACCTCGGACTCTGAAGACCTCCCTCGCGCCCTGCGCACCAGGGCGCGCCTGCACCCGGCAGTGACTCCGGGCCCCCGGCGCCGGACGCTAGTGCTGGGGGTCGGTGCTGGAGGGCACGCGGTGGTGCTTGCCGTTGGGCAGCGGCAGCCGCTTGCGCTCGCGGCGCTTCTTGACGACCTCGACGATGATCGGGATCAGCGAGATGAAGACGATGATGAACACGCCCGGCAGGATGTACTTGTCGATCTGCTTGGGATCGACCTTGCTGCCGAGGAAGTAGCCCAGCAGCACCAGGCCCTCGACCCAGACCACGCCGCCGATGACGTTCCACACGAAGAAGCGCCTGGCGGGCATCTCCAGGACGCCCGCCACCGGGTTCATGAACGTGCGGACGATCGGCACGAACCGCGCCAGCACGACCGCCCGCGCCGGGCCGAACTTCTGGAAGAACTCCTCGGCGCGGATCACGTGTTCGCGTTTGAACAGCCGCGAGTCGGGCCGGTCGAACATCTTCCTGCCGAACCTGGCCCCCAGGAAGTGGCCGAGCTGGGCGCCCGCGATGGCACACAGCGGTGTGCCGATCACCAGGACGGGGAAGGAGATCGGCGGCGCCTCGCCCACGACCAGCGACGCGGAACTGAAGATCCCCGCCGCCACCAGCAGCGAGTCGCCCGGCAGGAAGAAGCCGAGCAGCAGACCCGTCTCGGCGAAGATGATCGCCAGGACGCCGATGGTGGCGAAGGCGCCGAGGATGGTGAGCCACCACGTCGGGTCGAGGAGATTCCAGAGCCAGTCCACCCCGTGAGCCTACCTGGAGCCGAGCGGATCGGATGTGGCCATCCGGCTCGCGTTGTCACTACCAGTTGTGGTTGGGAGCCGGGATACTGGGCAGGCGCGAAGCCGTACTTCTCAGGGAGATGACTCATGCCCATCGCGACTCCAGAGGTCTACGCCGAGATGCTCGACCGTGCCAAGGCGGGCGGGTTCGCCTATCCGGCGATCAACGTGACCTCTTCTCAGACCTTGAACGCCGCGCTGCGCGGGTTCGCCGAGGCCGAGAGCGACGGCATCGTGCAGGTGTCCACCGGCGGCGCGGAGTTCCTCTCCGGCACGACGGTCAAGGACATGGTGACGGGCGCGACCGCGCTGGCCGAGTACGCCCGGGTGGTGGCCGCCAAGTACCCGGTCACGGTGGCGCTGCACACCGACCACTGCCCGAAGGACAAGCTCGACGGCTACATGCGGCCGCTGATCGACATCTCGCTGGAGCGGGTGTCCAAGGGCCTCGACCCGCTCTTCCAGTCGCACATGTGGGACGGCTCGGCCGTGCCGCTGGAGGAGAACCTGGAGATCGCCAAGGAACTCCTGGACAAGTGCGCCCGCGCCCGGATCATCATGGAGATGGAGATCGGCGTCGTCGGCGGCGAGGAGGACGGCGTCGTCGGCGAGATCAACGAGAAGCTCTACACCACCGCCGAGGACGCGCTGGCCACGGCCGAGGCCGTCGGCGTCGGCGACCGGGGCCGCTACATGCTGGCCGCCACGTTCGGCAACGTGCACGGCGTCTACAAGCCGGGCCACGTGAAGCTGCGGCCGAGCGTGCTGAAGGAGATCCAGGAGGCGGTCGGCGCCAAGTACGGCAAGGACAAGCCGTTCGACCTGGTCTTCCACGGCGGCTCCGGCTCGCTGCTGGAGGAGATCCACGAGGCCATCTCCTACGGCGTGGTGAAGATGAACGTCGACACCGACACCCAGTACGCCTTCACCAGGCCGATCGCCGACCACATGTTCCGCAACTACGACGGCGTGCTGAAGGTCGACGGCGAGGTCGGCAACAAGAAGGCCTACGACCCGCGCGCCTACGGCAAGAGCGCCGAGACCGGCATGGCGGCCCGCGTGGCGGAGGCCTGCCACAACCTCAAGAGCAGTGGGACGAAGATCTCCTAGCCACTTGGGCGGCACGGCGGGTATGACTTGTCCTATGGATAACCTTCTCGCCGGGCCGCCCCCGACTCACCTGCCGGACCTGCCCGAGGCCAGGGAGGCGCTGGAATCCGGGGCCAAGGCCGCCGACGTGGCCGCCCGCTTCCCCGCCCACCCGGCGGCCTGGGCCGCGCTCGCGGAGGAGTACTTCGCGCAGGGCCATGCCGTCACCTCCTACGCCTTCGCCCGCACGGGCTACCATCGCGGCCTCGACCAGCTGCGCAGGAACGGCTGGAAGGGCCACGGTCCCATCCCTTGGGAGCACGAGCCCAACCGCGGCTTCCTGCGCTGCCTGCACGCCCTGTCCAGGGCGGCGCAGTCCATCGGCGAGAAGGACGAGGCCGAGCGTTGCCTGCAGTTCCTCAAGGACAGCAGCGAGACCGGATATGAGGCGCTGACCAAGGGTTAGCGGCGCGTTGGGCCCGCATTGGACCCACGCGCCTTGGGACGAATGGGCAGACTCGGGTAGTCTCTCTACGCAAGAGCCCCTGTCGCACTTGCGCCAGGGGTTTCGTTTTGTGCTCGGGAGACTGAACAATGCCGGCTGCCGTTCTCGTTGGGGCCCAGTGGGGCGATGAGGGCAAGGGCAAGGCCACCGACCTGCTCGGTGGCGACGTCGACTACGTCGTCCGTTATCAGGGTGGCAACAACGCGGGACACACCGTCGTCATCGGTGACCAGAAATACGCTCTGCATCTTCTGCCGACGGGGATCCTGTCGCCGGACGTCGTACCGGTGATCGGCAACGGTGTGGTGATCGACCCGGGGGTGCTGCTGAGCGAGATCGACGGGCTGGCCGAGCGGGGCATCTCCGCCGAACGCCTGCTGATCTCCTCCAACGCGCACCTGATCATGCCGCACCACAAGGCGCTGGACAAGGTCACCGAGCGCTATCTCGGCAAGGCCAAGATCGGCACCACCGGACGCGGCATCGGCCCGGCGTACGGCGACAAGATCGCCCGGATGGGCGTGCGGGTCCAGGACCTGCTCGACCCGGGCATCCTGGCCAAGAAGATCGAGGTCGCCCTGACCGAGAAGAACCAGGTGCTGACCAAGGTCTACAACCGGCGCGGCATCGACCCGGCCGCCGTGCTGGAGGAGTACCTGGCCTACGCCGAACGGCTCAAGCCGCACATCGCCGACACCTCGCTGGTGCTCTCCAAGGCGCTGGACGAGGGCAAGTTCGTGCTGCTGGAGGGCGGTCAGGGCACGCTGCTGGACATCGACCACGGCACGTACCCGTTCGTCACCTCCTCCTCGCCGACGTCCGGGGGCGCGTGCGCCGGGGCGGGCATCCCGCCGAACCGGCTCACGAAGATCATCGGGATTCTGAAGGCGTACACGACCCGCGTGGGCTCGGGGCCGTTCCCGACCGAGCTGACCGACGAGACGGGCGAGTGGCTGCGCAGGACCGGCGGCGAGTACGGCGTCACCACCGGCCGCGACCGTCGCTGCGGCTGGTTCGACGCGGTGATCGCCCGCTACGCCACCCGGATCAACGGCATCACCGACTACTTCCTCACCAAGCTCGACATCCTGTCGGGGCTGGAGCGCATCCCGGTGTGCGTGGCCTACGAGGTCGACGGCGTGCGGTTCGACGAGATCCCGATGACCCAGACCGACTTCCACCACGCGGTCCCGGTCTACGAGGAGCTGCCGGGCTGGAAGGAGGACATCTCCAACGCCAAGTCGTTCGACGACCTGCCGCCGAACGCGCAGTCGTACGTGCGCGCCCTGGAGGAGATGAGCGGGGCGCCCATCTCGGCGATCGGCGTCGGCCCCGGCCGCGACCAGACCGTCGTGGTGCGGTCGCTGGTCTGACCGGCACGTGAGAAGGGGCCCGGCGCGGGAACGCGCCGGGCCCCTCGCGTGTCTCCGGACTACGGCCGGCCGGCGGGCTGCTCGTCCGCCGGGCCTCCGGCGGTGAGGACGGCGGCGGTCATCGGGGTGTGCAGGGTCCAGCCCAGGGTCTCGTACAGGGCCTGCCCCGCTTCGGTGGCGACCAGGATGCCCGTGCGGGCGCCCCGGGAGACGGCGGCGGCGGCGAGCGCGGCCATGACGACCGTCCCGAGGCCGCGCCGGCGGTGTTCGGCGGCCGTCTCCACCTGGTCGATCACGGCGGCCCGGTCCGCGACGGCGAACTGGCCGCGCGCCGCGACCTCGCCCGCGGCCGTGAGCAGCCGCGCCACGGTCACCCCCGCCCTGGTGGTGATCGCCAGGGTGTAGCCCGCGGGGGCCTTCGGGGTGGTGCGGGTCAGGGACGCGGTGGTCATCATGTACTCCTGCTCCTGCACGGACCACCGCGGAGGCAGGGAGGGGGCGACCGCCTCGGCGGGGGCGCAGAGCTTGAGCCAGGTGCCGGGGACGGTGAGGGTGCCGGTCAGGTGGTCCAGGATCTCCGCGGTCGGGGCGGGGACGACGTGCCGCGTCACGTGGCCGGGGAGGCCGACGTCCACTCTGAGGCCCCACGGTTCGGGCACGGGCCGCGGGGCGTTGCGGGAGATCACCCAGCCGTCCACCCATGCCCGGACTGTTGCGGAATGGGCATGTTTGAGAACCTCCGTCATGAGCTCCAGCTTATTGCAAGGTAGTTGCATTTATCGTGCAATAGGCGGGCGGAGAGTTCTCTTGGCACCTTCACCGGCAACCGGGGCGTAGCAGGATAAAAAGGACACGGCGTGGCACTGCCTCAGCGGGCCTCGCGGCGGGTAGTGTCCCCGGTGTGCGCGTTGAGATTCATGGTCACCGAGGAGCTCGGGGCCTGTGGCCGGAGAACACCCTGCCAGGGCTGAGCCACACGATGGAGCTGGGCGTTCACGCGCTCGAGTTCGACGTCGCCCTCACCGCCGATCGCCGCCTCGTGCTCACGCACGACCTGACGGTCTCGGCCGTCACCAGTGCCGACCGCCGGCCGCTGCGGCCGGGCGATCCGCTCTTCCCGTACGTGGGCAAGCCGATCAACGCGCTCAGCCTCGCCCAGCTGCGCACGCTCGACGTGGGCGTACGCCTGCCGCGCCACCTCGACGACCCGTTCGCGCTCACCCAGGTCGCCATGCCGGAGACCAGGATGCCGACGCTCGGCGCGGTGCTCGGGCTGGTCAACGCCTACGAGGCCGAGCACGTACGGCTGCACGTCGAGCTGAAGTCCGACCCGACCAGGCCGGAGCTGACGGCCGACCCGGAGATGTTCACCGAGCTGGTGGTCGAGGAGCTCGACCGGCACGGCAGGCTGGGCAACGCCGCCCTCCTCAGCTTCGACTGGCGCGTCATCGGGCACGCGGCCCGGCTGGCCCCGGCGGCCAGGCGGTTCGCGCTGATCGAGCTCGACACGCTCCACTGGCACGAGGGCGGGCTGGGCGACGACATCCCGGCCGCCGCCCGTGAGGCCGGGGCCACCACGCTCTCGCCCGAGCACGTGATGGTCGACGAGAAGCTGATGGCCCAGGCGGCCGCTGCGGGCCTCGACGTGGCGGTCTGGACGGTCAACGACCAGGCCCTGGCCGCTCGCATGATCGACCTCGGCGTGGCCGGGATCGTGACCGACTACCCCGACCGCATGCGGGAGCTGTGGCGCGAGCGCGGCCTCGATCTGCCGGAGGGCGTCCGGCCGCTCAAGCCCGTGAGCGTCTGAGCGCCGCGAGCCCCGAGCGTCCGGACGCGTCGTTCAGAGCCAGCCGTTGCGGCGGAAGCCGCGGTGCAGCAGCACGCAGGCCGTGATCATCACAGCCAGCACCGCCGGATAGCCCCAGACCTGCTTGGTCTCGGGCATGAAGTCGAAGTTCATGCCGTAGATGCCGGCGATCATCGTCGGCACGGCCAGGATGGCGACCCACGAAGAGATCTTGCGCATGTCCTCGTTGGCCAGGGCGTTCGAGCGGGCCAGGGCGGCCTGCAGGATCGAGCTGCACAGTTCGTTGGAGGACTCGACCTGCTCGCACACGCGGGACAGGTGGTCGCCGACGTCGCGGAAGTACTCGCGCATCTCCGAGGGGATCACGCGGCGCTGCGGCAGCGCCGACAGCGGCGACTGCAGCGGGGTCACGGCCCGCTTCATCTCCAGCATCTCCCGCTTGAGCTGGTAGATCCGGTTGATGTCGCGGGAGCTGACGTCGGCGAAGACGGTCGCCTCGACCTCTTCGAGCTCCAGCTGCATCAGGTCGGCCACCTGGAGGTACTGGTCGACGACGTGGTCGGCGATGGCGTGCAGCACGCCGGCCGGGCCGCGGTTCATCAGCTTGGGCTTGTCCTCAAGACGCTCGCGGACCAGGGTGAGCGGGCAGTGCTCGCCGTGGCGCACGGTGACCACGAAGTCGACGCCGAGGAAGACCATGATCTCGCCGGTGGCGATGATCTCGCTGTTGGCCGTCAGCTCGTCGTGGTCGAGGTAGGCGACCGTCTTCAGCACCATGAACAGCGACTCGCCGTAGCGCTCGACCTTGGGACGCTGGTGGGCCTTGACCGCGTCCTCGACGGCCAGCGGGTGCAGGCCGAAGACCTCGGACAACCACTCCACCTCGGGCGCCTCGGGCTCGTGCAGCCCGACCCAGACGAACGCGTTCGCGCCGTCGGAGCTCTTGTTGTGCTCGCGGACGAGTTCGAGGGACTCGACGATGCCCGGGGCGCAGACCTTCTTGCCCTGGATGTAGGCGCCGAATTCGACGATGGAGTCGACAGGGGGCACGCAGACCTCACGCACCGGCTTGGTGAGCGGGCGTGCGGCATGCGGCTGAACAGGGTGACGGTTGATGCGACGGAAAAGCGTGGACGAGCGCATGGCAGTCCCTTTCCGCCCGACCTGGCACGCTCCACGCGCGATGAAAAGTCACCTCAATCGACACAAATGCGTGGAGGCACGATCAGGCTGCCGGATTGGAGTGGTCGGGGGTAACTGGGGCGTACGTGGGAGAGCACGTACTGCTGGGATCACCAGGTTTCATCCCGGACCACCTCCAATCACAAGAGACGCCGCAAAGCCGCCTTAACCTACCACAGGCGGGTGAACCCAAACGACGATACTCGCCGGAGGCTGCTCGGATCAGGTGGAACCACACAAAGATGCGGGCTTGATCCGGCATTCGACGTGCCCGCAACCCGCCCGGGACGTGCTCCGGAGCCGTCCGGGACCCGCGCCGGGCGAGGGGGCCGGGCCTGCGACAATGGGGCACGTGCGCGTTCTAGTCATTGGTTCCGGAGGGCGTGAGCACGCCCTGTGCCGTTCGCTCAAACTCGATCCCCAGGTCAGCGAGCTCCACTGTGCTCCCGGTAACGCGGGCATCGAAGGCGTCGCGACCGTTCATCCCGTCGATCCCGTCGATCCCGCGCAGGTGGCCGAGCTGGCCGGGCGGCTGGGGGCCGACCTCGTCGTCATCGGGCCGGAGGCGCCGCTCGTCGCGGGCGTGGCCGACGCCGTGCGCGAGGCCGGCATCGCCTGCTTCGGGCCGACCCGCGAGGCGGCCATGCTCGAAGGCTCCAAGGCGTTCGCCAAGGAGATCATGAAGGCCGCCGACGTGCCCACCGCCCGGGCCCGCACGTGCGAGACCGAGGAGGAGGCCGCCGCCGCGCTCGACGAGTTCGGCGCCCCCTACGTCGTCAAGGACGACGGCCTCGCCGCGGGCAAGGGCGTGGTCGTCACGCGCGACCGCGACCAGGCGCTGGAGCACGCGCGGGCCTGCGAGCGGGTGGTCATCGAGGAGTTCCTCGACGGGCCCGAGGTGTCGCTGTTCGCGCTCTGCGACGGCAGCACGGCGGTGCCGCTCCAGCTCGCCCAGGACTTCAAGCGCGCCTACGACGGCGACGAGGGGCCCAACACCGGCGGCATGGGCGCGTACACGCCGCTCCCCTGGGCTCCGGAAGGGCTGACCGAGCAGGTCATGCGCGAGGTCGTGCACCCGACGATCGCCGAGCTGGGGCGGCGCGGGCTGCCGTACCAGGGGGTGCTCTACGTGGGGCTGGCCCTGACCCGGAAGGGGCCGAAGGTGGTGGAGTTCAACGCCCGGTTCGGCGACCCCGAGACGCAGGTGCTGCTCGACCGGCTGGAGACGCCGCTCGGCGGGCTGCTGATGGCCTGCGCCACCGGCGAGCTGGGCCTCGACCCGGTGTTCAAGGACGGCTCGGCGGTGACCGTGGTGATCGCGGCGGAGAACTACCCCGACGCGCCGGTCAAGGGCGACGTGATCACCGGCCTGACCGAGACCGAGAACGCGTACGTCATCCACGCCGGCACCGCGCGCGGCCCCGGCGGCGAGGTCGTCTCCAACGGCGGCCGGGTGCTGACCGTCGTCGGCCACGGCCCCGACCAGGCGAGCGCCCGCCGCAACGCCTACGACCTCGTCGACCGCGTCGAGCTGCGCGGCTCGCACCACAGGACGGACATCGCCCGATGAAGCATCTGCACTCCGGCAAGGTACGCGACCTCTACGAGACCGACGAGGGCCTGCTGCTGATGGTCGCCTCCGACCGGATCTCGGCCTTCGACTACGTGCTGGAGCCCGGCATCCCCGACAAGGGCGCCATCCTCACCCAGATGTCGCTGTGGTGGTTCGACCAGCTCAAGGACGTCGTGCCCAACCACATCCTGGCCAGGGGCGACGACGCGCGCAGCGTGGTGTGCAAGCCGCTGCGCATGGTCCAGGTGGAGTGCGTGGCCCGCGGCTACCTGGCCGGCGGCGGCCTGTCGGAGTACCGCGCGACCGGCACGGTCTCCGGGGTGCCGCTGCCCCCGGGGCTGGAGGACGGCTCCCGCCTGCCGGAGCCGATCTTCACCCCCTCCACCAAGGCCCCGCAGGGGGAGCACGACGAGCCGATCTCCTTCGAGCAGGTGGTCGCCGAGGTCGGCGCGGAGACGGCCGACGAGCTGCGGCGCATCACGCTCGACGTCTACACGCGCGGCGCGGACATCGCCCGCGAGCGCGGCATCATCCTGGCCGACACCAAGATCGAGCTGGGCTTCGACGCCGACGGCGTGCTGACCCTGGGCGACGAGGTGCTGACGCCGGACTCGTCGCGGTTCTGGCCGGCCGACGAATGGCAGCCGGGCCGGGCGCAACCTTCTTTCGATAAGCAATATGTACGTGATTGGTTGCTCTCGCCCGAATCCGGATGGGACAAATCATCCGGAAACCCCCCGCCTCGGCTTCCCGAGCACGTTGTCGAGCGCACAAGGCAGCGATACCTAGAAGCGTATGAGCGCGTCACGGGGGTTCCCTTTAGCGGATGATTCGGCTGGGTCACCTGGTGTCAGCCACTACTGTTGGCCCGATCGAGCCTCACCGTTGATTTCAAGGAGCCGCACGAAATGGTCCGTTACCGCGTGCGCGGTGGCAACGCACTGCGTGGAACCGCGTTCATCCAGGGCGCGAAGAACGCCGTGCTTCCCATGATCGGTGCGGCTCTGCTGGCCGCCAAGGGCCGTACCGTGCTGCGGAACGTGCCGATCATCGAAGACGTCCGGCGCGCGGTCGAGCTGGCCGAGGCGATCGGCGCGTACGTGGAGCTGCACGAGTCCGAGCGCACGCTGGTCATCGACGCCTCCCGGCTGAGCAGCCCGGTGTTGCCGGCCGAGATCGCGCGCCGGTTCCGCGGCTCGGTGCTGTTCACCCCGGCGCTGCTCCACCGGCTCGGCGAGGCGATCGTGGAGGGCGTGGGCGGCTGCAACCTCGGCAGCCGCAACCTCGACTTCCACTACCTGGGCTACAAGCGGCTGGGCGCGGTCGTCGACGAGGGCGAGACCGTCATCCACGTCAAGGCCAGCGGCCTGACCGGCGCGACGCTCTACCTCGACACGCCCTCCCACACCGGCACCGAGAACCTGATCATGGCCGCCGCCCTGGCCAAGGGCACGACGGTGATCGAGAACGCGGCCCTTGAGCCGGAAGTGCTCGACGTCATCGACATGCTCACCAAGATGGGCGCGCGCATCAGCGGCGGCGGCACCGGGTTCATCACCGTCGAGGGCGTGGAGGAGCTGCACGCCGTCGAGCACACCGTGATGCCCGACCGGCTCGACGCGGGCGTGTTCGCGATGGCCGCGGCGATCACCGGCGGCGAGCTCAGCCTCGTGGGCACCGGCCTCGACCTGGGCGTCGTCCGCTACAAGCTGGAGCAGATGGGCGTCGACTTCGCCCGGCAGGGCGCGGTGCTGCACGTGCGCTGCGACCGCCCGCTGCGGCCCATCAACATCATCACCGACACCTACCCCGGGTTCGCGACCGACCTGCAGTCGCCGATGATGACGGTGGCGGCCCTGGCCGACGGCACCAGCTACATCCACGAGCGCATCTTCGACGGCCGCTTCGCCCTGGCCGGCGAGCTCAACAAGATGGGCGCCGACGTCGAGGTCGACGGCAGCCGGGCCGTCGTGCGCGGGCGCACGCCGCTCAAGGGCGCACAAGTCACGGCGCACGATCTGCGCTCCGGTATCGCGCTCGTGCTCGCCGGTCTGGCGGCCGAAGGAGAGACCGTCATCGAGTCCGGATACCTCATCGATCGCGGCCACGCACATCTCGCGGCGCGAATGCGCGCGCTCGGCGCGGACATTACACGAGAGATTTCTGAGCGCTAAAAAACATGAGAAAAACCGCGTTGAGCTGCTGAGACATCTTGTCGGGCGGTCAACCAGAACGACTTTCCGGAAAAGTCGGGCGTGACATTACGGCCCCCGCGAGCGATCGTTCCAAAAGAGAGCACTGCAACGGACGGCAGGATGGGACGAACATTGGTCGAGAGGGCCGAAGAAACTCCCCGAGTGTCACGCCCGGGCGCCATGACACCGGACCTCACCATCGGCGTGGTCGGACCCCACGACCTGGTCGAGCGAGTCATGCTGATGGGTCACGCCGCGGCACCGCTGCCGTGTCGCCTGGTCGCGGCCGCGTACCGCGATGAGCAGGAGGCGCCCGACAAGGTGACGCGGCTCGGTCCCGGTGTCGACGCGTGCCTGTTCGCCAGCCCGGTCCCCTATGACCTGGCCAGGCGATCAGGCGTGCTGACGATGCCCGCGACCTACGTGCAACTCGGCGGAGCGGCATTGGTGGCGGCGCTGGCGAAGGCCGCACTTGACACTCGGATGGACCCGCAACGGGTCAGCGTGGACGTGGTCAGCAGGGCGGATGTCGAGGAGGCGTACACCGACCTCGGCATACCGGCCACGGACGTGCACAGCCGCGACGAGCCCGGAGCCACGGGCACGATCGCGGCCTACCACGAACGGCTGGCCCGCCAGGGCGCCACCTCGGGGGCACTGACGTGCCTGCCCGCGGTGGCCGAACGCCTGCACGCCGCCGGCGTGCCGGTCATCAGGATCAGGCCGACCTCGGCCGCGGTCCGGACGGCGCTGCACACCGCGGCGCTGCTCGGGGCGCATCACCGGCTGGAGGAGTCGCAGCTCACCGTGGTGCTGGTGGAGGTGCCGACGCTGCGCGAGCCCGTGCGGCGCGCGGCGCCGCGCTACTGGCGCGACGAGCTGCGGCTGTCGCTGCACCGGTTGCTGGTCCAGGAGGCGAACCGGATCAACGCGACCGTCTGGCCGATCGACGATCACAGTTACCTGGTCACCGCGACCAGGGGCTCGATCGCCGCGGCCACCGACGGGTTCCGGGTGCTGCCCTTCGCGGCCAGGATCCGGGACGAGCTGGGGCTGGCGGTCGAGGTGGGCGTCGGCATGGGGCGGACGACCCACGACGCGGAGTCGCACGCGCGGGCCGCGCTGGCCCGTACCCAGGCGGGCAAGCAGGCGCAGGGGTTCGCGGTGGACCGCGAGGGCCGGGCCCTCATCCCGGCCCCCCGGATGCCACCCACCGGGTCGACCGCGCTCAAGCCGAAGGGCGTGGAGGTGCTGGCCAGGCTGGCGGCCAAGCTCGAAGGCGGCGACACGGTGGTGGACGCCGAGGGCGCGGGCAAGATGCTCGGGGTGACGCCGCGCACGGCTCGGCGGTTGCTGCGCACGCTGGTTGACGAGGGACTCGCGTGGCCGCTTCCGCCGAACCGCACCCCGCAGCCGGGGCGTCCGCGCCAGCTCTACCGGCTCATCGTGGAGAAGCTCGGACCGCGGTGACCGTTCGGGGGCCCGTCGCCCCATTTCAGGGGCGACGGGTGCCCGGTTCTTGACCTGAGGAGTCAAAGGTACAGACAATCCGCTTGACTCTTGTGGTCTTATTGGTTGACCCGAGTAGATCCGGGTATGTTCTCCCACGCCCCCGATCGACGGGATTCGGACGGGGGCGCCAAACTTTCCCGCACAGCCCCTTCGCCGCCGCCCTTTTTACGGAAGGCGTCCGGACGGGGCTGTGAGGCCGTTTGGCGGCACTGTCGGCCCACCGGGCATGTCCGGATATAGCCGGCCACACCAACCCGCCTGGGTCGCTTTCAGCAGGCGCACGCGATTCCCGATACCGGCGCCGTCAGGGCGTCGACCGGTCGCCGGCTCACGCCCGACGCGGTCTCGACCGGAAAGCCCTCCCTGGCCCAGTACTCGAAGCCGCCGAGCATCTCCTTGACCGCGTAGCCGAGCCTGGCGAACTCCAGGGCGGCCCGCGTTGCGCCGTTGCAGCCAGGGCCCCAGCAGTAGGTGACGACGGTGACGTCCCGGGGGATCAGCGCGGCGGCCCCGGCGGCGATCTCGGCCGTGGGCAGGTGCATCGCCCCCTGCACGTGCCCCTGGTCCCAGCTCTCCCGGCTGCGAGAGTCCACGACCACGACCCCCGGCACGCCGGCGGCCAGGTCGGCGGCCACGTCGGAGACATCGGTCTCGAAGGCCAGGCGGGCGGCGAAGTGGGCGAGCGCGGCGGCGTTGGAGGCGGCGGGGGTGGAGGTGACGGCTGACATCTACGACATGTCCCTTCATTGCTGGTCAGTCGCGATCCTCCCAGCCGGCCCTCGCGCCCAACAGTGGCACGAAAGCCGCCTGTCGCTAATATCGCGCCAAATCCCGAAGTCCGATACCCGCAGGTGCTTTGTCGGAGTCGCCGGATAAAGTCATGACCCATGAGTGCGAACACCACTGACAGCCGGGCTCCCGTCCTCGTCTGGAGTGCCCTGGCGATCGTGTACGTGGTGTGGGGCTCGACCTACCTCGGCATCAGGATCGCCATCGAGACCATGCCGCCCATGCTGAGCGGCGCGCTGCGTTTCGTGACGGCCGCGCTGCTGCTCGGCGGCTTCCTGCTGATCAGGAAGGGCCTGGAGCCGTTCCGGGTGTCGTGGCGGCAGGTCTGCGGGGCCGGGCTGGTCGGCCTGCTCCTGCTGACCAGCGGCAACGGCATGGTGGCCGTGGCCGAGCAGCACATCTCCAGCGGCCTGGCCGCGCTGCTCGTGGCCTCGGTGCCGCTCTGGCTCGTCGTGTTCCGGATCCTGGTCAGGGACCGGCCGGCCGTGCTGACGCTGGCCGGCGTGCTCGTCGGGTTCGGCGGCGTCGCGGCGTTGTCGCTGACCGGCGGCCAGTCGGTGGACACCACCGGGATCGTGGTGATCCTGGTCGCGTCGTTCTCGTGGTCGGTCGGCTCGTTCCTGTCGGCGCGCATCCCCATGCCCGCCAACCCCTTCGCGGCCAGCTCGATCGAGATGCTGGTCGGCGGCGCCGGCCTGGCCGTGACCGGCACGGCGCTCGGCGAACGGCTCGACCTGGCGGCGATCTCCGGACGGTCCTGGGCGGCGCTGGCCTACCTGGTGCTGGTCGGCTCGCTGGTCGGCTTCACCGCCTACACCTGGCTGCTGGGGAACGCGCCGATCTCGCTGGTCTCCACGTACGCCTACGTCAACCCGGTCGTCGCCGTGATCCTCGGCGTGCTGGTCGTGAACGAGCACGTGACGCCGCAGATCATCGCCGGCGGGGCGGTGATCCTGGTGGGCGTCGCCCTGGTGGTCTCCACCGAACGACGCGCCAAGGCCAGGACCGCGCCCCTCGCCGAAGAGGTCAGCGCCTAACCGCGGAACGCCTTGGCCGCGGCGAGGAAGGCGTCGTTGGCCTCGGGGTCGCCGATGGAGACCCGGGCCCCCTCGCCCGCGAACGGCCGTACGGCCACGCCCTCCACCGCGCAGGCGGCGGCGAAGTCGAGGGTGCGCTCGCCGAGCCGCAGCCAGACGAAGTTCGCCTCGGTCGGCGGAACCGTCCAGCCCTGCTCGATCAGCGACTCGCGGACCCGGCTGCGCTCCTTGACCACCCGCTCGACCCGCTCCAGCAGCTCGTCCTCGGCCTTCAGCGAGGCGACGGCGGCGACCTGCGCGAGGTGGTTGACGGCGAACGGGATGATCGTCTTGCGGACGGCCGCCGCCACGGGCTCGTGCCCGATCAGGTAGCCGACCCGCAGGCCCGCCAGCCCGTACGCCTTGGAGAAGGTGCGCAGCACGCAGACGTTCGGCCGGTCGCGGTAGAGCGTCAGGCCGTCGGGGACGTCCTCGTCGCGGACGTACTCGCGGTAGGCCTCGTCCAGCACCACGAGCACGTTCTCCGGCACGCGGTCGAGGAAGGACACCAGGGCGTCGCGGCGGATCGCGGTGCCGGTGGGGTTGTTGGGGTTGCACACGAAGACCATGCGGGTGCGGTCGGTGATCGCCTCCGCCATGGCGTCCAGGTCGTGGTCCTCGCCCGCCAGCGGCACCTGGACGGACGTCACCCCCGCCAGGTCCGCCAGCAACGGGTACGCCTCGAACGACCGCCACGCGTAGACGACCTCGACGCCGGGCTCGCCGACCGTCTCGAACAGCTGCTGGGCCACCGTGACCGAGCCCGCGCCCAGCGCGATGTGCTCGAACGGCACGCCGTACCGCTCGGCGATGGCCTCGGTCAGCCCGACGGCGCCGGGGTCGGGATAGCGGTTGATCTGCCGGGCTCCCTCGGCGACGGCCTCGACCACGGAGGGCAGCGGGTCGTAGGGGGATTCGTTCGAGGAGAGCTTGTACGACCGGCCGTCGGCGGAGACCACGGCCTTGCCCGGCTTGTAGGGGGGCATGGTGTCCAGGATGTGGCGGAAACGAGGCATAGAACTACCTTAAAAGGCCACGCCCGATGAAGCATCCGCCAGCCCCCGCACGTCGGGAGGGCTCATGGCCGGGTGCGCTCCCAGCGGATCTCACCGTCGTGCACGAGGTCGGTGGGGTGCAGGCCGGCGTGCGCGGCGACCGCGGCGGAGGCCGCGTGGCCCGGGTGGATGTGGGCGACGACGGTGCCGAGGTCGTGGGCGTTGCACCAGGAGACCAGGGCGCGGGCGGCCTCGGCGGCCAGGCCGCGGCCCTGCCAGGGCACCCCGACCACCCAGGCGATCTCGGCCGTGCCCGCCTCGACGGTCGCCTGCACGTAACCGGCCAGCCGGCCGTCGGCGCGCAGGCGCAGCACCCAGTTGCGCCAGCCGGGCGGGCCCGCGACCAGGCGTTCGTAGCGGGCGCGCAGTTCCTGCTCGGTGGCGGGGGCGCCGCCGACGAACTCGTGCAGGCGCGGGTCGGCGAGCACGGCCGCCATCTCCGCGGCGTGCTCGACGCGCAGGGGCACGAGCGTCAGGCGAGGGGTCTCGATGACGTCGACGAGGTCGTTCGGGATGGTCACTCCTGAAGCATGGGCGGGTGGAGGAGCTCGGCGGGGCCGCGGCGGTAGAGCTTGGCGGGGCGGCCGCCGTCTCTGGTGGTGGTGGCGCCCGTCTCCACCAGGAAGCCCTCCGCCTTGGTGACCTTCCGGTGGAAGTTGCGGGGATCGAGGGCCCGCCCCCAGACGATCTCGTACACCCGCCGCAGGTCCGCGACGGTGAACTCCGGCGGGCAGAAGGCCGCCCCCAGGGACGTGTACTCCAGCTTGGCGCGGGCGCGGTCGACGCCGTCGAGCATGATGCGGCGGTGGTCGAAGGCCATGACGGAAAGCGCCTCGACCGGCTGCCAGCTCATGTGCGCCTGCTCCGAGGCCGGCAGGTCGGGGGCCAGGCCCAGGTAGGCGACGCTCAGCACGCGCTGACGCGGGTCGCGGTCGGGGTATCCGTACGTCTGGAGCTGCTCCAGGTGCACCGGGGCGCCCGGGAGCCCGGCCCGCTCGGCCAGCACGCGGTGGGCGGCGGCCGGCAGGTCCTCGTCGAGCTGGATGAACCCGCCCGGCAGCGACCAGCGGCGCAGGAACGGCGGGTTGTCGCGCCGCCACACCAGGGCGCTGAGCGCGTGGTTGCGCACGGTGAGCACGACCAGGTCGACGCTGACCGGGATGCTCGGGACCATGGACGGCACGTTACACGGAGTCCCGTCTGCCCTATGCGGATATGCGTACGTGGAGGGGCGTCGTGGCCTCCTTGCCGGACGCCCCCTTGATCCCTATCTTGACCCACTCCCCGGACGGCACCTGGGTCCAGTCGAACGGCACCCAGGCCGTCGCCATCCGGGCCGGGTGCTCGTCCAGCGGGTCCTTGTCCAGCCAGCCGACGGCCGCGACCACCAGTTCCTTGGTGCCGCCGGACCATTGGACGAGCACGGTGCTGCCGTCGAGGTTGTAGCCGCGCACCTCGACGCCGTCCTGCGGGTCGCGGGCCCGCCTGATGGCGTCCACGGCGATCGGGCGCTGCCAGTCGCGGGCGATCTCGTCCTGGAGCGAGGGGTCGCCGCAGGTCATGAAGTCGCTCCACATGTAGGAGACGATCTTCTGGACGTACCGGCCGGCCATCGTGACGGCCTGGTCCAGGCGCTTCTTGTCGGTCTGGCCGCGGGTGCCCTGCGGGGCGCACGGCTGCTTGCCGGACGGCTCGAACGCCTCCACGTTCGCCCACAGCTCCACCTCGTGACCGGCCTGGAGCATCTCGTCGCGGGCCTTGGCCATCTCCCGGTAGTAGTCGCGGGTCGAGCCGTGGTACGCGGTGCCGTACGTGGCCTCGCCCACCACCGGGCGCAGCCGGTCGTCCACCTCGGTGTCGCGCTCGTCCGGCCAGAACAGGCCGACCTTGCCGGTCCCCCGGCTGTCCTGCGGGGCGATGATGCCGACGCCGGTCCGGGCCAGCGCCTTGAACGCCTCGGCCACCTGCGCCGGCGTCTGGCCGAAGCCGACCCGCTTGCGCGCGTCCAGGTACGGGCTGATCAGGATCGGCTTGCCCAGCTCCTGCTCCACGATCCGGTGCTGGTCGGCGTACACCTCAAGGGTGGGGTTGGTGGCCAGCGTGGCCCCCATCTGGACTTCGAACGGCTGGTAGACGCCGCCCAGGGCCTGCCGGTCGGCGAAGCGCACGCCGTAGTCCTGCAGGATGCGCCGGGTCAGCGTGGTGAGGGTGCCGATGTGCCGCTTGTTCGCCCTGGTCGGCGTCTCGGAGTCGCGCGGGGCGAGCGGCAGCGCGGGGAAGACCCGCATGCTGAACTGGTCGGCCAGGTCGAGCAGCTCGTTCAGGCTGTCCTTGGCCGAGCCGGCCACCAGGATCAGGTCGTACGACGTGGCCTTCTTGGTGAAGTCGCAGGTGGCGTCGTCGGAGCCGTCCGGAGGGGCGACCATGCGGTAGTAGATGCGGTCGCCGGCCTTGACCGCGTGTTCCATCTTGGGGCAGCGGAACAGGCCGCCGCCGAACGCCTCGTCCGTGCGGTAGACGTACGTGCGCCCGATCCGGTTGCCGGGGTTGGCCTTGCGCAGGTCCCGTTCGGCGGCGTCGTGGCAGCTCAGGCCGTCCTCTTCGCACGCCTTGTACAGCGGGTCGAGCGTCCCGTCCTTCGCCAGCACCTCGCCGGTGTCGTCGGAGACGCTCCGGAACTGCAGGCCGTACCCGATCCTGATGATCGTGTCGCCGCCGGCGCGGTGGATCTCCTGGAGCTGGTGACGCCAGGTGCACGGGTTCGACTTCGGCGTGATCCAGTAGCCGGTGACGGCGTAGAAGTTCTTGGTCGTGGTGTCGAACGTGCCGCAGGGGTCGGTGAACTCCTTGACCTTCGGCGGCGGCGGCGTCGAGACCGTCCTGGACGGCTTCGGCGTGCTCGACGAGGACGCGACCGGCCGCTCGGACGACGACGGGAAGAGGATGATCACCACCGCGACCACGGCCAGGACGGCTGCGCCCACGAGCAGGAAGAGCCATCGCACGTTCAGGAACCTACCGCTCTCGTGATCTGCCGGAGATAAACCGCTATCGGGTGATCCCGGCCCATGCCTCAAGCTGGGTCACGAACCGCTTGGCCGAATTCGGCCAGTGGTGGTTCGCGCGGGCCGCGGCGTACCCGCGAGCGCCCTGCGCCCGCCGCTCGCGCACGTCGTCGCGCAGCGTCAGCACCGCCTGCGCGACGGCCTTCGGGTCCTCCCAGGGCACGACGACGCCGCTGTCGTACCGCTCCACCAGCTCGACCGCGCGCGGCGACGGCGTCGTGATGACCGGGATGCCGTGCGCCATGTACTCCACGATCTTGGTCGGCATCGAGTGCCGGTAGTTGGGCTCGTCGTGCAGCAGCGACAGCCCGGCCAGCGCCCCGTCGAGCCGCTTGAGCGCCTCGTCGTTGGGCATGAAGTCACGCCACTCCAGCAGCCCGTCGGCGACGGCCTGGTTGAGCATGGGACGGCTCTGCGGATCGGCGTACCCGATCAGTTCGACCGTCACCCGGTACGGCTGCAGCAGCTTGGCCACCTCGACGGCCTCGAACACCCCGCGCGCCCGCGACAACCAGCCGAGGTAGACCACCCGGTCGTCGCCCGGAGGCGTCACCGAGTCCGGCACCCAGGTCTCGTTGGGCACGATCAGGTGGGCGTGCTTGAACCGGCCCGCGTAGGCGGTCTCGGCCAGCAGCAGGTGCATGTGCCGCTCGGCCGTGCCCTCCAGCATGCGGGCGAAGAAGCGCACCGGCGGGCGCAGGAACGAGGGCAGCCACGGCTTGAGCGACAACGTCGCCGGGGTGTCCTCGTGCACGTCCCAGACCACCGGCGGCCGGTTGCGCACGCCCCAGACCGCGAACAGCAGCTCCGGGTCGTGGATCAGGACCAGGTCGACCTTGTTCCGCATGCGCTTGAACAGCCGCCGGGCGGCCCAGACGGCCGCCATGCGTTTGCGCTGGGCGGCCCTGGGCAGATCGACGCCGTTGACCCATGGACGCGGTACGACCCCGTGTGCCGAGAAGGAGGCGGCATACGTGACCTCATGACCGGCATCCACGAGGGCACGGATCTGCCGATGCAGAATTCTCGCGTCCTCGGGGTTATGCACCACCGTCATGACGAGCACGTGCACTGCGCGCAGCCCTCCGTCGCTACAGCCGCTCGACGCGTTCACCCTCGGTGAGCACACCGCGGGTGTCCAGCACGAGCTTGGCCTTCGCCTCGACCATGGCCAGATCGAACGCGGCGTGCTGCTGCAGCAGCAGCGTCACGTCGGCGTTGACCACGCCCTCGGTCAGATCCTCTTCCCGTGGCACCGGAGTGCCGTCGACCGACCACTCCTTGACGTACGGATCGGCGAACGAGAGGTCGGCCCCCAGTTCCAGCAGCGCACGCGCCACCGGCAGAGCCGGAGTTTCCCGTTCGTCGGCGATATCCGGTTTGTACGTGACGCCGAGCATAACCACTCGGGCGCCGTTCACGGGCTTCTTGTGTCTGTTCAGCAGTCGCTGGACGCGCGCCACCACGTAGGACGGCATGCGCTCGTTGATCTCCTGGGCCAGCTCCACGAACCTGAACGGGTACCCGAGCTTGCGCACGGTGTAGGACAGGTACGAGGGGTCCACGGGGATGCAGTGACCGCCGACGCCCGGCCCCGGCAGGAACTTCTGGAAGCCGAACGGCTTGGTGGCCGCGGCCTCGATCGACTCCCACAGGTTGATGCCGAGCTCGTCGCAGAAGATCGCCATCTCGTTGACGAGGGCGATGTTGACGTGCCGGTAGGTGTTCTCCAGCAGCTTGGCCATCTCGGCCTCGCGGGTGCCGCTGACCGGCACCACCTGCTCGATGAACTGCTTGTAGAACGCCGTCGCCCGGTCGCGGCAGACCGGCGTGTAGCCGCCCACGACCTTCGGGGTGTTCTTGAGCCCGAACTTCGGGTTGCCCGGGTCGATGCGCTCGGGCGAGAAGGCCAGGTGGAAGTCCACGCCGGCGGCCAGGCCCGACTGCTCCAGCAGCGGGCGGGCCACCTCGTCGGTGGTGCCGGGCCAGGTGGTGGATTCGAGCACGACGAGCGTGCCCTTGCTGAGGTTGCGGGCGACGGCCTTGGTCGCGCCCTCGACCGCGGACAGATCGGGACGGTGGTCCTCGTCCAGCGGGGTGGGTACGCAGATGACGATCGTGTTGCTTCTGGCCAGCACGGACTCGTCCAGCGTCGCGCTGAATCCGTTCGCCAGCATGTGATCGAGGTCAGCGTCGGTCAGGTCATCGATGTAGGACTGCCCGGCGTTGAGCGCGTCGACCTTCCGGGGGTCGACGTCCACGCCGACGACCCGCAGCCCGGCGGCAACCGCTTCCTTCGCAAGCGGCATACCGACGTAGCCCAGGCCGATGACAGCCAAGTCGATTTCTGTCACAGCAGTGCCTTCGAGAGCCGGAAACAACACTTCATGGTCGCAAAGGTTATCTCAAGTCCACCTAGCTCACGCCTAATGCGACCGAACCCGTCACAACGTACAGGCAACGTGGAGGTCATCTTTCGGCAAGCGATCGGTATAGGGCTTGATAAGTCTCGGCAACGCGGCTCCAGGTCCGCTTCGCGGCGACCTCGGCGCGTCCGGCCTCGCCCATCTCCGCCCGCCTGGCCGGGTCCTCACGCAGGCCGGCGATGGCCTTGGCCAGCTCGGCCGGGTCGCCGGGAGGCACCAGCAGGCCGGCACCGTCGGAGCCGACGAGCTCGGACAACGCGGGCAGATCGCTGAGCACCACCGGCTTGCCGAGCGCCATCGCCTCGACCGGCTTCAGGGGCGTGACGAGCCGACAGACCCGCAGGTCCTCACGCGGGCAGGCGAAGATGTCGATGGCGTCCTGGGCCTGCAGCGCCTCGTCGGGACCCACCCGGCCGGGCAGGACGGCGTCGCGCAGCCCCAGCTCCTCGACCAGGGCGAGCAGGTTCTCCCGCTCGGCGCCGTCGCCCACGATGAGCACCCGCACCGGCGTGCGGTCGTCGCGCAGCAGCGCGGCGGCGCGCAGCAGGGTCGCGAAGCCCTCGTAGGCCACGATGCTGGACACCGAGCCGACCACGATCTCGCCGGGGGCGATGCCGTACGCCTCGCGGAAGGAGGCGCCGTCGTAGTGGGCCGACAGCAGGGTGTCGTCGACGGCGTTGGGGGCCAGGTGGATGCGTTCCCTGGGCACGCCGCGCTCGACGATCTCGGTGGCCATCGTCTCGGCCAGCGTGACGACCGCGTCGGCCTCGCGCATGAGGAACGCCTCGCGCTCGCGCTGGAGCACGTGCCGCTGGCTGCCGACCCGGATCGGGTCGCGGGAGGCCCACGTCTCCTCCAGGAAGCCGCGCACCTCGTAGACGAACGGGGTGCCCGTCCGGTCGCGGACGGCGTGGGCGACCGAGCCGTTGCGGTGGTCGGTGGCGGCGTGCAGGACCTGCGGGCGCAGCTGCTCGACCAGGCGGGTGACGCCCTCGGCGCCCTTGACCATGCGGCCGCGCATCTCGAACGGCACCTCGCCGTGCCCGTCGGGCAGCAGGCGGTAGTACGGGATGCCGTCGATCTCCTCCTGCGCGGGCGCGTCGGCGTGCCCCTGGAGCATGGGCCAGCCCCAGCTCGTCACGACGTGCGGGTCGAGCCCGGCCGCCTTCTGGGAGGTGACGATCCGGTGGGTGCGCACGGTGTAACCGGCCTGCGTGTACGGCAGCGCGTTGGTGACCAGGTGCAGCACGCGGCCCTCGACGCGCCCGGCGATGGCGACCTTCGGCCCCGGCGGGATCGGGTCGGGGCTGATGGCGGCCAGCTCACCGCGGTAGTAGGCGGCCCTGCGCTTGACGAAGGGGTATTTGGTGTGCGCGTCGAGCACTTCGGCGGCCTGCGAGACCCGCCCGGCGTCCCAGTGGGCCTTCGCCTCGTTCCACGGCGCCTTGATCACGCGCATGCCGATCTTGCGCACCATGCGGCGGGCGCGGCGGGCGGCGGGCCATGCCACGCTGCCGACGAACGGGCGCAGCTTGGGCGGGAGCGCGTCGGCGGCGGCCTGCGCCACGCGGACGGGGTCGGACTTGACCTTGGTCACGACGACGCGGGAAACGATGACGGGGTGCTGGACGAAGCCTTTGAGAAGTCCCCCGACGCCGGCCCGGGCGGACTTCGCGGAAACCTTGGAGGAGTCTTGACGACTGGCGTCGGATGCCACGCTGGGACCGTACCATAGGCAGCGTTTTTTCCCTTCCGCTATGAAAGGCGAGGTCAATGAGGGAGAACCCCCTGGTCCTGCACGTTTTGGGTGCTCGTCCCAATTTCGTGAAAGCGGCCCCGGTGGTGCGTGCACTCGGTGAACTCGGCGTGCGGCAGGGCATCATCCACACCGGTCAGCACTACGACGCGCTGATGTCGGACGTCTTCTTCGCCGATCTCGGCCTGCCCGAGCCGGTGGCCAACCTGGCGGTGGGCTCCGGCACGCACGCCAGGCAGACCGCGGCCCTGCTCGTGGGCCTGGAGGACGTCTTCGTCGCCCAGGAGCCCGACCTCGTCGTGGTCTACGGCGACGTGAACTCGACGCTGGCCGCGATCCTGGTCGCCGCCAAGCTCGGCATCAGAACGGCGCACGTCGAGGCCGGGCTGCGCTCGTTCGACCGGGGCATGCCCGAGGAGGTCAACCGGGTCGTCACCGACGCGCTGGCCGACCTGCTGTTCGTCACCTCGCCCGAGGCCCTCGCCTATCTGGCCTCGGAGGGCGTGCCGCCCGCGAAGGTGCACCTGGTGGGCAACCCGATGATCGACAGCCTGTTCGCCGCGCTGCCCTCGCTGGACCCGGCGCCGGTGGTGGCGCGGCTCGGCCTGCCGTCCCGGTACGCCGTGGCGACCCTGCACCGCCCGGCCAATGTGGACACCGCCGAGGCCGCCAGGGAGCTGGTCGAGGCGGTGCTGGAGGTGTCGCGGCGGACGCCGGTCGTGGTGCCGGTGCACCCGCGCGGCAAGGCGCGGCTGGCCGAGGCGGGCCTGGTGGACGGCGACACGATCAAGGTCATCGAGCCGCTGGGTTATGTGGACTTCCTCTCACTCGTCCGGGGCGCGGCGCTGGTCGTCACCGACTCCGGCGGCGTGCAGGAGGAGACGACCATGCTGGGCGTCCCGTGCCTGACGCTGCGGCCCAACACCGAGCGGCCGATCACGATCACGCACGGCACGAACCGCCTGGTCACGCCCGCGCTGCTGCCCGCCGCCGCGGAGAAGGCGCTCGCCGACGGCGCCGCCACCCCGGCCGGCGAGCTGCCGGTGTTGTGGGACGGCAAGGCCGGTCCGCGCATCGCGACGGTGATCGCGGCGTGGCTGAAGGGCGACAACCTGGCCCCGGCTTCCCAGGCCAAACGCCCCGAATAGCGGCTGAATCCGCCGTACTATGACATACCTCCGCTGAGCGATAGGCGTATCACCATGGCCGAAAACCCTGAGCCCCCCGCGTTCCAGCGACTGGGACCCGTCAACTGGCTGCCCGAGGAGCGCAAGCTCGTCGAGCGGTACGAGGCCGAGGTCAGGGAGCTGCGGCGGCGGCTGGAGATCGCCGAGGCCAAGGCCGCGTACGCCGGCTGGAAGCTGGAGGCCACCCAGGCCAAGCGCACGTTCAAGCTGGGCGAGGCCCTGGGCTCGAAGAGCCCGGGCAGGATCGTCGAGGCGGTCAGGTCGAAGGACAAAGCGCCCAAGCCGCCCATGCCGGTCACCGAGGCGGTCGAGCTCGCCAACCACCGCCCCCCGCTGGTCGAGGTGCCGGCGGCGAAGTGGCCGCTCGGCCCGGTCAACCGGCCCGACCTCAAGGTGGCGGTCATCCTGGACGACTTCTCCAGGATGGCCTTCAGGTACGAGTGGGACCAGATCGAGTTCGGCCTCAAGGACTGGCCGGAGATCTTCGCCGACAAGCGCCCCGACCTGCTGTTCTGCGAGTCGGCCTGGCACGGCAACCAGGGCCGCTGGCGCTACCAGATGACCGGCACGAACGCCCCCAAGGAGCCGCTGCGCGACCTGGTCGCCTGGTGCCGCGCCGAGGGCATCCCCACGGTCTTCTGGAACAAGGAGGACCCGCCGAACTTCGACTTCTTCATCGACACGGCCAAGCTGTTCGACTACGTGTTCACCTGCGACGGCGACATGCTGCCGAAGTACCGCGAGGTGCTCGGCCACGACCGGGTCGACGTGCTGCAGTTCGCCGCCCAGCCGCGGGTGCACAACCCGATCCAGCAGAAGCAGGGCCGGCTGCACGACGTGGTGTTCGCCGGCATGTACTTCCGCGACAAGCACCCCGAGCGGCGCGAGCAGATGGAGGTCGTCCTCGACCCGGTGCGCGAGCTGGGCCTGCACATCTTCGCCCGCAACGGCGAGGTGGACGAGAAGTACGCCTGGCCGGAGAAGTACCGGCCGCACATCGTGGGCGAGCTGCCCTACGACCAGATGCTGGCCGCGTACCGGATGTACAAGGTCTTCCTCAACGTCAACTCGGTGCTCGACTCGCCGACCATGTGCGCCCGCCGCGTCTTCGAGCTGTCGGCGTGCGCGACCCCGGTGGTGTCGGGGTGGTCGCGGGCGATCGAGGAGACGTTCGGCGAGCTGGTGCCGATCGCGCGTGAGCCGGTCGAGTCGTACAACCAGGTGCTGCACCTGATCAACAGCCCCGAGCTGCGGGCCAGGATGGGCCACCTGGCGATGCGGGAGGTCTTCGACAAGCACCTGTTCTCGCACCGGGTGGACCAGATCCTGCAGAACCTCGGCCAGGCCACCACGCCCCGGTCGCGCTCGATCTCGGTCGTGCTGCCGACCAACCGGGCCGCGCAGATCGAGCACGCGATCTCGTCGGTGGCCCGGCAGCTCCACCGGCCGCTGCAGCTCGTCATGGTCCTGCACGGGCTGGACATCGACCCGGTGGTGGTCGCCGACAAGGCGCGGATGGCCGGCATCACGGACGTCGTCGTCCTGCCCGCCGCACCGGAGCTGACGCTCGGCGCCTGCATGAACCTGGGCATCGCCGCCGCCGAGGGCGACCTGATCGCCAAGATGGACGACGACAACCTCTACGGCGAGCACTACCTGTCGGACCTGGTGCGCGCGTTCGACTACTCCGACGCCGAGCTGGTCGGCAAGGGCGCGCACTACGCGTACTTCGAGGGCAGCAACACCACCATGCTCCGGCTGCCCGGCCTGGAGCACCGGTACTCCTTCCTCGTCCAGGGCGGCACGTTCCTCGGCAAGGCGGACATGTTCCGCTCGTACGGCTTCGCGGACATCACGCGGGGGGAGGACACCCAGCTGGTACGCCGGCTGAAGGAGGACTCCGTCAAGATCTACTCGGCCGACCGGTTCAACTTCGTCTACTGGCGCAGCGCCGACGCCTCGATGCACACCTGGCAGGCCGACCACATCAAGCTGACCCGCAACGCCCAGTTCTCCTTCGTCGGCCGCCCGGACGACCACGTGCTCATCTGAGCCTCAGCGGGTGACGCGGGCCAGGTTCTGGTCGGCCAGGCGGGCGAGCTCGTACAGGCCGGCCGCCTTCACCTTCTCGCCGACGACGAGCATGCTCATGATCAGGTGGGCCCGCCTGATCACGATCGACCCGATCTGGGCGCGCTTGTCGCCGCCGGAGGCCGTCGTCAGGTACGCCCGCGACTCGTCGCCCCTGGCCGGCATGGCCAGCTTGGCGGTGCGGTAGGTCACGTCCGCCCCCTCGACGGTGGCCTTGTACAGGGCGCACTGCTGCGGCAGCGGCGCCGGCATGGACGCCGACGGCATCGACACGACGGCCTGCGTGATCGAGCCGCGCGCGGCCGAGAAGGCGATCACGGCGGCGGGCGCCTGGGCCACCTCCGGCTTGGCCGCGTCGAGCTGGGCGGCCCCGGCGCACTCCGGACGTTCCAGCTTGGCCTGCTGAATGGCGGCCAGCCCCTCCTGGGTGGACTTGAGCGAGCCGAACGCCCCCATCTCCGGCCCGTACGCGATGCGCATGCCCTTGGGCACGGGCAGCAGGGCGGCGCGCAGCCGGGCCGCCTCCACCGCCGAGGAGGACGCGGCGGGCTGCGCCGACCCGGCGGCCTGATCACCGGCCTCGCCGGCGGAACATCCGGCGACGACCATCATGCTCAGACATACCCCCGAAATAGCCTTAAGCACGAATTCTCCCCTTGCTCTAGCGGCTTTTTCGAAAACGCTAGAGGAAGGGCCGAGTAAGGAGCCGAGTAACGGCGCTATTCACGGAATTCGGCGGGTTCGCGAGGGATTTCAGGTTCGCGAGAGGTTTTGGCTTCGCGCGGGACAACGGGTTCGGCGCCGTTCCGGCTTCCGCCGTCGAGCAGCGCCCTGGCCAGGCCGATCCCGGTGCCGCCGAGCGTGAGCGCCTTGGCCAGCAGCTCCTCCACGCCCTGAGCGCCGTTCAGCACCACCATGTGGTCCACGTTCCCGAACGCCTTCGCGCCCGCCTCGACGACCTCCGGCCAGCGCTCGGCGAGCTGCTGGGCGATGACCGCCTCCTGGTTCTCCTTCAGCGCCTCGGCCCGCGCCCTGATCGCCTCGGCCTCGGCCAGGCCCAGCGCCCTGGCCGCCTGCGCCTCGGCCAGCCCGCGCGCCTGGGCGGCCTGGGCCTCCGCCTCACCCGCGATCTTGGTGGCCGCGCCGGCCGCCTCGCCGCGCAGCCGTACGGACTCGGCCTCCGCGGCGGCGGCCAGCTTCACCTGGCTCGCCTGGGCCCCGGCGCGCAGCTCGGTCTCCTGCGCCTCGGCCTGGGCCTGGGCGATCCGGGCGTCCCGGTCGGCCTGCGCGAGCGTGACGGTCTCGTACGCCTTGGCGTCGGCGGGCTTGCGCACCTGCGACTGCAGTCGCTGCTCGGCGAGCTGGGCCTCCAGCTCAGCGGCCCGGGTCTCCTGGACGACGACCTCCTGCCGGGCGGTGGCCTCCGACAGCGGCCCGGCCTGCCGGGTCGTGGCCTGCGCCCGGTCGATCTCGGCCTGGTAGGCGGCCCGCTTGAGCTGCGCGTCGCGCTGGGCGGCGGCCTTGTTGGCGGCGGCGATCTGCTCGGCCTCGGTGGCCTCCTGGTCGCGCTGGGCCTGGGCGATGCGGGCGACGGCCGCGACCCTGGCGGCGTGCGGCTTGCCGAGGTTGGCGATGTAGCCGGTCTCGTCGTCGATCTCCTGGATCTGCAGCGAGTCGACGATCAGCCCGAGCTTGCTCATCTCGTCGGCCGCCGAGGCCCTGGTCTCGCTGGTCAGGCGCTCGCGGTTGAGTATCAGGTCCTCGATGGTGAGGTTGCCGATGATCGAGCGCAGGTGCCCGGTGAACAGCTCGTGGATCGCGCTGGTCATGAAGTCCTGCTGGTCGAGGAAGCGGCGGGCGGCGTTGGCGATCGAGGACAGGTCGTCGCCGACCTTGTAGATGACCACGCCGCGGATGTGCACGGGGATGCCCTGCTGGGTGACGCAGGAGACCTGGAGATTGGCCGCCCTGGTGTCCAGGCGCAGCCGCCGGGCGGCCTGGAAGCCGGGGAGCACGGCCGTGCCCTTGCCAGTGATGATCTTGAAGCCCAGGCTGTCGACGCCCTCGCCCCGGCGGCGCGCCCCCAGACCGGAGATGATCAGCGCCTCGTTGGGCTCGGCGACTCGCCAGACGGCTTTGAACAGCAGAATCACG
Organism: Nonomuraea sp. NPDC049624; assembly: GCF_040675255.1. Classification (NCBI taxonomy): domain Bacteria; kingdom Bacillati; phylum Actinomycetota; class Actinomycetes; order Streptosporangiales; family Streptosporangiaceae; genus Nonomuraea; species Nonomuraea sp. NPDC049624. Next base: position 611,340 of record NZ_JBFAOR010000001.1, read on the forward strand.
ATGACGACCGCGACGACCGCGGCTCCGGCGACGATGAAGACCTCGGGGGACATCCGCCCCTCCCTAGACGAGTGCTCCGGCCACGTAAACCGTCCGCGGGGGGAAGTAGTCCACCACGACGACGATGGTTCCGAGGCCGAACTCCTCGTCGGGCACACTGGGGTGGGCGTAGAAGGCCTCCACCCCGCCCCTGACCGGGATCATGACCTCGCCGACGAGCCCAGGGCCGATCTTTCCGGTGACTCTGCCCTGCTTGCCGACCACCGCGCTCCCCCCGCTCGCTTCCGTTCCGGACGCTACTCCAAACGGGCATTCGCGGTAATAGGCCACGCAAAATGTTTCTCGAACCGCTGCGCGCCCCTGTGGGGCTTTTGGTCGAAGTGCTGATGATCGCCCTCATGAGCAGGAATCCGCGCGACCTCGGGATGGATGTGCCCATTTCCCGCCGTGACTTGTTCGACGGGATTGCGGTGAGCGCTCTGGCAAGCTCGGCGGCGAAGGCCGTTGTCAATGCCGCGGAACCGGCCGGAGGACTGCGCGGGGACACCGCGCAGGCGGTCGCCGTGCCGCACGCGCTGCGCGACGGCCGCTTCTGGCGGCACGCGGGCCCGCCCGAGCCCACCGGCGAGAGCTACGACCTCGTGGTGGTGGGCGGCGGGCGCAGCGGTCTCAGCGCGGCGGCGGAGTGGCTGCGCCGGGAGCCGCGGGCCCGCGTGCTCGTGCTGGACAACCGCGACCCCGGCGAGCACGGCGGCCCGGCGGGGTTCGGCGCGCGCCCGGCCGTGCGCGTGATGTGCGACAGGGAGACCTTCGGCGCCGACACGCTGGTCCCGGCCGACCGGCTGGAGGAGCTGCCGCTCGCCGCGCGGGCCGTCGACGACCTGCGCATGCTGCGCGACGACCCGCCCGACTGGTTCCCCGGGCTGTCGCAGGAGGACAAGCAGGAGCGCCTGGCCGGGCTGACCTACTCCGGGTTCCTGCTGGAGGTCTGCGGCGTGCATCCCGACGCCGAACGGTTCTGCCGGACGCTGCCGTGCGCCGAACGGGCCTACGACGGCCGGGCGCTCGGGGCGGTGGACGCCTGGGCCGCGGGTTATCCGGGCTTCGGCGGCCTGGGGCTCGACAAGCCCTCGCGGTACGCCTCGGCGGCCGGGCCCGCGACCGCGGGCCCGCTCGGTGCCGCGCGGGCGGTGCTGCGGCCGTCCAGCCCCGTGGTCTCGGTACGGCACGGGGACGCGTCCGTGGTGGTCGCCTACTTCGACGGGCATCGGGTCAGGACCGTCGGCGCGGAGTCGGTGATCATGGCCTGCTGGAGCGCGGACGTGCCGCACCTGGTGCCCGACCTGCCCGAGCAGCAGCAGCTGGCGTTGCGTCAGGCGGCCCGGCTGCCGGTCCTGGAGGCGAGCGTGCGGCTACGCGGCGGCCGGGCGCGGATCGGGCGCACCCGCTGGACGGGCGCGTTCTGGTGCCTGAGCGAGCCCGCGCCCGAGGGGTTGCGCCTGCTGGCCACGCCGTGCCGGTCGGAGCTCGGGCCCGTGGCGGGGGCGGCGGCGGGCCGGCGGGAGATGATGGCGACGCCGTACGACCGGCTGGCGGACGGGGTGCGCGACCAGGTGGCCCGGCTGCTGGGCCCGCGGGCCGGCGTCGAGGCGGTCACCGTCCACCGCTGGGGGCACGGGCTGCCAGTGGCGTACTGCAGGCCCTGGCACCCCTTCTACCCCGACGGCCCCTTCCCCGCCGACGTCGCCCGCAGGCGGTTCGGCCGCATCGCCATCGCCGGGTCGGACACCGAACCGGCGGCCGGCGGCGACGCGGCGGTGGTGGCCGCGCACCGGGCCGTGCGCGAGCTCACCGCATGAGGCCCTGGCTGCGGGTCTTTCTCGGCGGGCTGGTCCTGTGGCTGGCCACGGTCGCCGTCACGGCCTGGACGGCCAACTCCAACCTGGTGCCGACCGTCGTGCTGTTCGGCAGCTTCCTGATCCCGGTGACGTTCGTGGTGTGGGCGCACGGGCGCGACCGCTCGCCGGTGGTCACGGTGGAGCTGCAGTTCCGGGCGTTCGTGGTCGGCGGCGTGCTCGGGGTGCTCGGCGCGTCGCTGCTGGAGAGCTGGCTGATCCGGCCCTCGTTCGTCATGTACGCGCTGGTCGGCCTGATCGAGGAGGGCGTGAAGCTGGCCGCGCTGATGTACGTCACCCGGCACGCGGTCCGGCGCTCGTCCAGGGACGGCGTGGTGCTCGGCGCGACGGTCGGCTTCGGCTTCGCCGCCTTCGAGAGCTCCGGTTACGCCTTCAACGCCCTGTTCACCGCCGACGGCCTGTCGCTGGCGCAGCTCGTCGAGACCGAGATCCTGCGCGGCATCCTGGCCCCGGTGGGCCACGGCCTGTGGACCGCGATACTCGGCGGCGTGCTGTTCGCCGCCCACGGACGCCTCACCGGGCACGTCGTGTGGTGCTACCTCGGCGTCTCGCTGCTGCACGCGTTGTGGGACTCGATGAGCGCCATCGCCATCGCGATCACACTGGTCCTGACCGGGCGGCGGTGGCAGTTCGAGCTGCTGCGGATCGGCCGGGTGCCGAACGTGACCGAAGGGCAGGTGCACGTGTACACGCTGGTGAACTGGGCCGGACTCATCGTGATCTCGCTGGTCGCGCTGGGGTGGCTCTGGCGGGTGCTGCGTGCGGCTCGCCGGGAGACCGAGATCATGCCCCAATAATCACGGTAATCATCCTGTTCCTCCCACTGCGCCGGAACCATAAACGATGCTAGTCTCCTGTGCGATCTTCCGGAGGTGTATTTACACAAGGTGTGGAAATGCCCCCGACTCGAGGTTGGGACATGGGCTCGCGAAACCGGTCAATTCGGTTCAAGATCTTTTTATTGCTGCTGCTACCCCTCCTGTCTCTCAGCGCGCTGTGGGGTTTCGTCCTCAACCTGACCATGGGCGACGCACAGTCACTCCTCCGGGCCGACACGCTCTACGAAACACTCGGCGTCACCTCCACCGACCTGGGCGTACAGCTCCAGTCCGAACGGGTGCGCTCCGCCGAGGCGCTCACCACCCGTGAACTCACCGAGGTCCTGGGCGCGCAGCGGGCCCGTACGGACAAGGCGGCGGCCGACTTCCGGCACGCCGTCACCGAGGCGGGCGACGCGGTCGGCGACGACCTGCGGACGCCGCTCGACGCCCTGACCGCCCACCTCGACCGGCTCGGCGCCATCCGCGCCGACATCGACGGCGGCATCAGCTCCCGCCTGGCCGGCGTGGACGCCTACAACCAGGTGCTCGACGCCGTCTTCGCCCTCTACGACCACCTGATCTCCGTCTCCGACCTGACCGTCTTCCAGCAGGCCACCTCCCTGCACGCCATGGGCAGCGCCCGGGAGTACATCGCCAGGGAGCACGCCCTCATCGTCGGCGCGCTGGTGGACAAGCGGCTGACCGAGCCCGAGCGGGCCGCCTTCACCGAGTACGCGGCCTCCAGGAAGTTCCTGCACGCCCGCGGGCTGGCCGGGCTCGACGTGCCGCTGCGCAGGCCGTTCGAGCAGGTGTTCGCGTCCCAGCCGTTCCTGACCTTCTCCGCACTGGAGTCCAGGGTCGTCAAGACCGGCGCACCGCCCGCCGATGCCGAGGCGTGGAAGAGCGCGGTGGACCGGCTCACCACCGAACTGGACCGCGACAGCGCCGCCGCGGCCAGGACGCTGGCCGGCCGGACCTCGCGGGCCGCGACCGGCACGGTCGTCGAGATCGCCGTCGCGGGCGGCCTCGGGTTGATAGCCGTGCTCGCGTCGATCATCATCTCTGTACGCTTCGGTCGCCGCCTGGCGGGCGAGCTGTACGGGCTGCGCACCGCCGCGATCGAGCTGGCGGAGGTGCGCCTGCCCGACGTCGTGGACAGGCTGCGCAAGGGCGAGGACGTTGACGTGCGGAAGGAGGCCAGGGCCATCAGGGTGAGCGGATCGGCGGAGATCACCGACGTCGGCCGGGCCTTCGCGTCCGTGCAGCGCACGGCGGTGACGGCGGCCGTCGGCCAGGCCGCGCTGCGCCGCGGGGTCGGGCAGGTCTTCCTCAACCTCGCCAGGCGCAAGCAGGGCCTGCTGCACCGGCAGCTCGGGCTGCTCGACGGCATGCAGCGCCGCACGCACGACCCCGACCGGCTGGAGGAGCTCTTCCGCCTCGACCACCTGACCACCCGGATGCGGCGGCACGCCGAGAGCCTGATGATCCTCTCGGGCGCGCCCCCGGCACGGGCCTGGCGCCGGCCGGTGCCCGTGATCGACATCGTCCGGGCCGCGGTCGCCGAGGTCGAGGACTACACGAGGGTCAACGTCGAGGCCATGCCGGTCAGCGCGTTCGACGGCGGGGCCGCGGCCGACCTCACGCACCTCGTGGCCGAGCTGATCGAGAACGCCACCATCTACTCACCGCCGGACACCGTGGTCCAGATCCGCGGCGACGTGGTCAGCAACGGCTACGCGATCGAGATCGAGGACAAGGGGCTCGGCCTGTCGGCCGTCGAATACGCCGCGATCAACAAGCTGCTGGCCGCGCCGCCCGAGTTCGACCTGGCCGACAGCGACCGGCTGGGCCTGTTCGTGGTGGCCAGGCTGGCCGAACGCCACGGCGTCAAGGTCCAGCTCCGCCGCTCGCCCTACGGCGGCACCGCGGCCATCGTGCTCGTGCCGCGCTCGCTGGTCGCCGACCAGGCCGCGCTGACCTCCGGCGACGACGACGGCCGGCCGGCGGAGCTGCCGAGCCGGACGAAGAAGGCACTCGCGGTGGTCACCTCGGGCACCCACGCCGGACTGCCCAGGCGCGTGCGCCAGGCGAACCTGGCGCCGCAGCTCAAGGAAGAACCGCCGGAGCCGGAGCCGCAGGCCGAACGCTCTCCCGACGAGGTACGCGATCTGTTCTCCGCGTTCCAGCGGGGAACCCAACGTGCCCGAGAAGAAGCCTCCGAGGAGGAGCCCATGAGCAAGGGGGACGCATGACTGCGCAAACCACCAACACCGGTGAGCTGAACTGGCTGCTCGACGACCTGGCAGGCAGGGTCGCCGCCGTCCGCCAGGCGGTCATCCTTTCCACCGACGGCCTGGCCGTCGGTTACTCCAAGGGATTGACCCGCGAGGACGCCGAGCACCTGTCGGCCGTGGCCGCGGGCTTCCAGAGCCTGGCCCGCGGCACCGGGCGCCATTTCGGCGGCGGCGACGTGCGCCAGACCATCGTGGAGATGGAGAGCGCGTTCCTGTTCGTCACCGCGGCCGGCCAGGGCACCTGCCTGGCCGTGATCGCCGAGGCGAACGTCGACGTCGGGCACATCGCGTACGAGATGGCGATGCTGGTCAAGCGGGTGGGCCAGCACATCACCACCAACCCGCGCGCGGGAACGGCATGACCGACGCCCCCCGCTGGTACGACGAGGAGGCCGGGCCGGTCGTCCGGCCCTTCGCCCTCATCCGAGGCCGGACGCGCTCGTCGGGAGACGCCTTCGACCTCGTCGCGTCCGTGCGCGCGCTCGCCGACCAGGCGGCCGACCTCGGGCCGGAACAGCAGCTCATCCTGCGGGCGGCGCGGAGCCCGATCTCGGTGGCCGACCTGGCCGTCGAGCTCGACCTGCCCGTAGGCGTCGTCCGGGTGCTGCTCGGCGACATGCGTGACCACGGCCTCATCTCGGTGACGTCGCCCTCGGCAACGGGGTCGCGTTCGAATGAGCGCATTCTCAAGGAAGTGATCAATGGACTCCGTGCTCTCTGAGGACCCCGTCGCGCTGAAGATCCTCATCGCGGGCGGGTTCGGCGTCGGCAAGACCACCCTGGTCGGGTCGATCAGCGAGATCAAGCCGCTGCGCACGGAAGAGGTGCTCTCCGACCGCGGGATCGGGGTCGACGACCTCGACGGCGTGGAGGCCAAGACGACCACCACCGTGGCGATGGACTTCGGCCGCATCACGATCCGCGACGGACTGGTCGTCTACCTGTTCGGCACCCCCGGCCAGGAACGGTTCTGGTTCATGTGGGACGAGCTGTCCTACGGCGCGCTGGGCGCGGTCGTGATCGCCGACACCCGGCGGCTGACCGACTGCTTCCCGTCGGTGGACTACTTCGAGCAGCGCGGCACCCCGTTCGTGGTGGCCGTCAACTGCTTCGACGGCGCCTCCCAGCACAGCGTGGACGACGTGCGCATCGCGCTCGACCTCGACGACGACGTCCCGGTGATGCTGTGCGACGTGCGGCGCAGGGCCTCGGCCAAGGAAGTGATGATCACCCTGGTCGAGCACTCCCTGCGGACGCTCACCGCCGCCAACTAGGACGCGCGGCCCGCCGCGAACCCGGGCGGGCACGGCCCGCCGCCGGGCTAGAGCGCGCGCAGCCCGTTGATCACCTCGCGGAGCAGGCTCTCGGTCGGGGTGGCGGTCTTGTCGCGCGGCGGGCGCACGTCGATCAGGTCGTACTCCAGCAGGTCGCCGAGCAGCACCCGGACCACGCCCACGGGCAGCCCGAGCTCCGAGGCGACCTCGGCGACGGGCCTGGAGTGACCGGTCAGGCAGCTCATCAGCCGCCGGTGCTGGCCGCTCAGCTCGGCCTTGGCCGGCGCGGGCCGTCCCGTCGAGACGACGGTCGCCAGCAGATCGAGGGCCGGGGACGAGGGCCTGGTGCGCCCCCGCGCCACGGCGTACGGCCGGACGACGGGCCCGGCCTCCTCGTCAACCCACTCGTGCTCGCCGCTCACGCTCGGGAACCCCCATCCTGGTCGCTTTCCTGCCGCCCCCGCTGCCATCCGGACTGGAGTGAGGAGAGCAGCGCCCTGGTCTCCTCAGGAGAACGCTCGTCGGCCACGGGCGTCATGGGCGCCGGTGGCGTCGGCGCGGCCAGGGGCGCCTGCCTGAGCCGCTGCCGCTGCGGCAGGCCCGTCTGCCGGTCGCGGCGGGGCAGGTCCTGCCCCTCGCCCGGCGCGGGCCCCGCGCGCTTGCTCGTGCGCACCCGGCGCGGCAGCTCGCCCGGCCCGGTCGCCTCCCCCGCGTCGGCCGGCCGCTCGGACCGGAGGACGGAGACGGACACGGGCTCGAACTCCATCGGCCGCACCGGCGTCGCCATGGGCTCGACCAGCGATCCCGGCACGAGCACGATGGCGGTCGTGCCGCCGTACGGGGACAGCTTCAGCGTCACCTTGATGCCGTGCCGGGCGGCCAGCATGCCGACCACCGCGAACCCCAGCCGCTCGGTCTGCGCCGGGTCGAACTCGGGCGGGCTGGCCAGGCGGTCGTTGATGGCCTTGCGGGTCTCCTCGTCCATGCCGAGGCCGCGGTCCTCGATCTCGACCGCGAAGCCCCTGCCGACCATCTCGCCGCGCACCGAGACCTCGTTGGCGGGCGAGGAGAACGACGTCGCGTTCTCGATCAGCTCGGCGAACAGGTGCATGAGGTCGGCCACGGCCGAGCCGGACACGCCGCACTCGGGCATCGGGTAGACCCGGACCCGGGTGTACTCCTCGACCTGGGCGGCGGCGCCGCTCAGCACGTCCTCGACCGGGATGACGCCGCGCCACCTGCGGCCCGCCGTGCCGCCCGAGAGCAGCACCAGGCCCTCGGCGTGGCGGCGCATGCGGGTGGTCAGGTGGTCGAGCCGGAACAGGCGCTCCAGGGCCTCGGGCTCCTCGGTCTGGCGCTGCATCTCGTCCAGCATCCTGAGCTGGCGCTGCAGCAGCGACTGGCTGCGCCTGGCCAGGTTCCGCAGCGCCTCGGCCACGCCCTCGCGCAGCCTGGCCTGCTCGACGGCGGCGTCCACGGCGGTGCTCTGCACGCTGTCGAAGGCCGCGGCGAGGTCGGCGACCTCGCTGGTGGCGTTGCCGCCGACCTTGATCGGCGGCGCTTCGGCCTCGATGTCCACCCGTTCGCCGGTACGCAGCTTCGTCACCACGTCGGGCAGCCTGACCTCGGCCAGGTCCAGCGCCGTACGGCGGAGGGTGGCCAGCTCCCTGGTGATCCTGCGGCCCACCCGGACGGAGATGAAGATCGAGAAGGCCACCGCGATGAGCCCCAGCGCGCCCGCGATCGCGGCCCTGACCACGATGACCACGCCGGCCGGCTGCATCCGGCCGAGCAGCTTGTCCCCGGTGTCCCAGACGGCCTCGCTGTACTCCTTGAGCACCTGGTCGGCGATGCCGCGCCAGAGGTCCATGTCGGCCGGCTGGCCGGCGACGTAGCTCCGCAGGAGGCTCTCCATGGTGATGTACCTGGAGGAGTAGAACAGCTTCTCGAACGGCGCCCGCAGCTCGGTGTCGAGGTTGGCCAGCGCCTTCGGGAACAGGAACGTGCGGGTGCCGTCGATGCCGGCCAGCAGGTGCACGTCGTGCATCGAGGGACGGCCGTTCGAGCCGACCATCAGGGCGTTCTCGCGGCTGAGCAGCTCGCGCACCTCGTCGGCCGCGATCAGGCCGTGGGCCTGGAGGGACAGTTCGAGGTCGGTGCTGACGGTCAGCCGGGAGTACAGCAGGTGGACCTCGTCGGAGACCTTGGCGTACTCGGTGACCAGGTTGCCGGGGGTGATCCTGCGCTCGTCGACCTTGCGCCTGACCTCCGGCAGCCGGTCGACGGTGTCCAGGACGACCTGGAACTGCTTCTTCATGTCGTCGGTCATCGCCGACTGGGAGTCCTCCGACAGGGCCTGCTCGCGCAGGGTCTTCCTGGCGGCGTCCACCTTGGCGCGGGCCTTGGTCAGGGCTCCGGGCTCGGTCGCCGTGCCGGCGAGGCGTTCGGCGGAGGCCAGGCGTTCGACCTGAAGGCTGGAGACCAGGCCGTCGGCGTTGTTGATCACTCCCGACCAGATGGCGTCGACCTTGAAGAGGTTCAGCGCCTCACCCGTGGTCGTGCTCGCGGCGAAGCCCCAGAGCGCGATCAGGGAGATCAAGGGGATGACGAGCAGCGTCGAGATCTTGAATCGGATGGATCTGCCCGATGCCATGACACCTGCTCCCGCATAGAAGATCGCGGAGAGAATAGCATCGAAACAGACGAGATTAAGATCGACTAGCGATAAATCTGTGATATGTCGGGAAATTTGCGTCTACTGGGTGCTTCGGGGCGCGGACCGGCGACCACGTCAGCCACAGCGCCCACGCCGCCAGCAGGCCCAGCAACGACACCTCGGCGCCCAGCAGCAGCCGCTCGACCAGGCCGATCATGACCCGCTCCCCCGGCAGGGCCACGTACGTGATCGCCAGCAGCCCGAACCCGCCCGCCAGCGCCACCCACTCCACGGCCCGCGCGACGGGCTTCCAGTGGGCGTTCGCGGTCAGCCTGGGCACCAGCAGGGCCCCGGCGGCCGGAAGGCTCACGAACGCCGCGATCGACACGTACCGGTGGATCTGGGCCGCGAGGTCGAGATCGAGACCGAGCGGGACGGTCGGGATGACCGCCACCACGATCAGCGCCGCCGACCACACCATGAGCAACTTCTCCGGCAGCCCCCGGATCGGCGCCCCCATCCTCCGCAGGGCGGCCAGCAGCGTGAGCGAGCCGACCCCGAGCACCGCCATCGCGACCTCCGTGACGCCCCCGCGGTCGGTCACGGCGTACTCGCTGATGGTCACGTTCATGGGGTCGAGGTAGGGGTCGGGCCCGAAGTGGCCGACCAGGATCGCGACCACCGAGAACACGATCGATGCACAGGCGATCAGGGGGTAGAGCCTCGTCGGGGTCAGGAGGGCCCTCAGATTCACGCTCCAGGGCGCTCTCGCGACTCTCACTCTGCTGTTCGGCACTGCGGTCATGTGCCCAACTCTCGCGCCCCCAGGCGTGCCGCCACATCCGGTGGCACCCCCGAGCCGTCCCTGAGTCCACCCCTGAGTCCCCCTCCCCGGCCCCCGGAGGTGGACGGCGCTCCCCCGTCCGGCGAGGGTCCCGCCGATGGGCAACCAGCCGAAGGGGGTGCCGCTGTCACCCGATGCGATGCCCGTCTCATCGCCGGTTCCCCTCTCGCAGGAAAGACATCCTGCGGTTCCGGATGTCACGCTGTTCGCAGCATCGCTTCGCACGGCCGCGATCAGTACGTCCGACACGCATCCGGACTTCTAAGGAATTGTCAACTGCGAGGCTTTTTCGCCCGATACCACAGCCCTCAGTCGAGCACGTGGGACGTGGCCCTGGCGTAGCGGGCGCGGATCTCCGGGACGGCCGGGGCGTCGTAGGTCTCGGTGTCCTCGGTTCGCCAGTCGGGGGTCGTGAGGAGGGCGGCGGCCTGGCGGGCGGCGCCGTCGGCGACGTACTCGCCGGGCGGCGGCACCGCGATCGGCACGCCGAAGACGGTCGGCGCGACGCGGCGTACGGCCTCCGAGCGCGCCGCGCCGCCGATCAGCAGCACCCGCTCCGGACGGGTGCCGAGCGCGTCGAGGGCGTCGGCGAGGCCGCACAACATGCCCTCGACGGCCGCGCGGGCCAGGTGGGCCGGGGTCGAGGTGGCCAGCGTGAGCCCGAGGATCGAGCCGGTCGCGGTGGGCCGGTTGGGGGTGCGCTCGCCCTCCAGGTACGGCACCAGCGTCAGCCCGCCGGCCCCCGCCGGGGCCCGGAGCGCGAGGTCGCTCAGCTCGTCGAGGCCGACCCCGGCCAGCCCGGCGGCCGCGTCGAGGACCCGGGCGGCGTTCAGCGTGCACACCAGCGGCAGGAAACGGCCGGTGGCGTCGGCGAACCCGGCGACCGCGCCGGTGGGGTCGGCGCTGGGCGTCTCCGCGACCGCGAACACCGTGCCGGACGTGCCGAGCGAGACCACGACGTCACCCGGCCCGGCCCCGACGCCGAGGGCGGCCGCCATGTTGTCGCCGGTGCCCGGCGCGAGCAGCGGCCCCGCAGACGCCGGGTCGCCCGCGCGGTCGGCGGGCCCCAGCACCCGGGGCAGCAGCGGGACGGCGCCGAAGGCCGCCTTGAGCAGGTCGGTGCGGTAGGCGCCGGTCGCCGGGGACCAGTAGCCGGTGCCCGAGGCGTCGCCCCGGTCGGTGGTGAGCAGGTCGAGCGGGGGCGGGGGCGCGTCGTGCCAGGCCGCGAGATCGAAACCGGCGCCGGAGCCGCCCGGACACGAGCCCTTGCCCGAACCGGAGCCGCCGCCCGGACCCGAGCCCTTGCCCGAACCGGAGCCCTTGCCCGAACCGGAGCCCCTGCCCGGACCGGAGCCGTTGGCCAGGGCGAGCGCGCCCGCCAGCCGCCAGGTCAGCCAGTCGTGCGGCAGGCAGACCGCCGCCGTGCGGCGGGCGTTGTCCGGCTCGTGCTCGGCCAGCCACCGCAGCTTGGCCACGGTGAACGCGGCGACGGGCACCGAACCGACCGCGTCGGCCCAGGCCCCAAGCCCGCCCAGCTCCGCCACCAGGTCGGCGGCGGCCCGGGCGGAGCGGGTGTCGTTCCACAGCAGGGCGTCGCGCACGACCTCGCCGGACTCGTCGAGGCAGACCATGCCGTGCTGCTGTCCGGCCACGCTGACGGCGGCGACGTCGGCGAGCCCGCCGGCCTCCTCGACGGCCCGCAGCAGCGCGGTCCACCAGTGGGAGGGGTGGATCTCGGTGCCGGCCGGATGGGCGGCGCGGCCCTGTCTGACCAGCGCGCCCGTCTCGGCCTCGCGAATGACGACCTTGCAGCTCTGCGTGGAGGAATCAACCCCAGCGACCAGCGTCACCCGAACTCCTTATGCGTGCTCCCGCGCGAGATGGTTGAGATGGTATCCCCGCTCGGGAGCGACGTTCAGGGGCAATTCGGATGATTCACAACCCCGAGGGGTCGCGGCCGACGCTGATCTCCTCCGCGATCTTGCGGATCTCCGTCACCTCGAGACCTGGAGCCTTGGGCAGGTGGCGCAGCAACGCCTCCATGACGACGGGCACGGGCTGGCCCGCCATCAGCCCGGCGATGCCGTGGACCGTCCGGAACAGTGCCTCTTCGGTGTCGTGCATCGGCAATCCCCTCGTTCGGCTACCGGGAGAGGCTACGGCCTGGCCACGACAGTTCGCTCGCTACCGCTCCAGCGTGTCCCGCACGGCCCGCGACCAGTCGTTCCCGCGCGTCCCGCACGGCCGGGCGTTCTACCGTTCCAGCGTGCCCCGCACGGCCGAGCAGATCGCGCCGAGCTCGCGGACCTGCTCGGGGGTGAGGACGTCGAACAGGCTCCTGCGCACCTCCTCCACGTGGCCGGGGGCGGCGGCGGTCAGCGTGGCGAACCCCTCGTCCGTCAGGACGGCGAGGTTGCCCCTGCCGTCGGCCGGGCAGCGCTCACGGCGCACCCAGCCGCGCTCCTCCAGGCGGGCGACGGCGTGCGACAGGCGGCTCTGGGAGCTCTGGGCCCTGGCGGCCAGCTCGCTCATGCGCATCGACCGGCCCGGCGCCTCCGACAAGGCCACCAGGATCATGTAGTACGTGTGCGGCATGCCCGCCTCGCGCTGGAGCTGCCGGTCCAGCGCCTCGTTGATGAGCTGGCCGGCGGCCAGGAAGTCACGCCAGGTCTGCTGCTCGTCCGGATCCAGCCATCGGGTCACCCTCTCATTTTAGTTGAACTCTCATATACTCTGACCCGGGAGAAACAGGTGAAAGGGGACGACCATGCCGGTCCACAGGCTCAACCACGCGGTCCTCTACGTCCGTGACGTGGAGCGCAGCGTGGCCTTCTACCGGGAGGCGCTCGGATTCGAGGTGGTCATGGGCATGCGCGGCGCCGCGTTCCTCCAGGCCCCCGGCTCCAGCAACGACCACGACCTCGGGCTGTTCGAGATCGGCGCGGGCGCCGGCCCCTCGCCCGCCGGACGCACCGCCGTCGGGCTCTACCACCTGGCGTGGGAGGTCGACACGCTCGACGAGCTGGAGCGCATCGCGGTCACCCTGGGCGAGCTCGGCTCCCTCGTCGGCGCCTCCGACCACGGGACGACCAAGGCGCTGTACGCCAAGGACCCCGACGGGCTGGAGTTCGAGGTCTCCTGGCTCGTGCCGGCCTCGCTGATCACGGACGAGACCCTGGCCGCCAGGTCCGCCATCCGCCCGCTCGACCTGGCCGCCGACAAGGAGCGGTACGGCGCTCAGACGCGGGGCGGGGTAGGGGTGTCGATCCCGGCCTGAAGGTACCGTGGCAGGTATCCGACCGATTTGTTCCGGAGAGGGTCATGCCAAACGATCCGGATCACGTCCTCGACGCCATCGACGGCGTCGTGGACGAATGGGAGACGCTGAGCGCGGACGCCATGCGCTGGGCGCCTCCCGAGCACAAGTCGCCCGACCTGCTGGACGAGGCGACGGAGATCCTCAGGCCGCTGGCCGAGGCGCTCTCCGAGGTGCTGCGGCCGCTCGGCGACTCCATCAACCGCGCGCTGGAACGGCTCACCGACGACGACTGACCAGCCCTGACCAGCCCTGACCAGCACCTGACCGGCCCTGACCGGCGCTGACCGGCCCGTTCTGGCGCGTAGCGGCTCGTGGCCGTCAGTCGGTTCTGCGGCGGCGGGTGCGGCGGGGGTAGGCCTTGGCCGTCTCGGCCAGCCGGGCCGAGTGCTCGGCCTGCCGGCGCCAGTGGCCGTACGCGTCGCCGCGCTGGGCCAGCCGGTCGAGCTGCCGCATGGTCGTGAGCGGGATGAACGCGGGCTCGGCGTCCCGCCAGGGCGTGCCGGGCAGCGGCATGAACGTGTGCGTGTGGATGCGGGCGCCCAGCTCGGCCAGGTCGCCGGCCAGCACGAGCGACTGGCGCTGGTCCTCCTCCGACTCCCCCGGCATGCCGAAGATGAAGTCGACGTTCGGCCTGAAGCCGTGCTCGACGGCGATCCGGACGGCGTCGCGCACGGGCGAGGTGCCGTGCCCGCGGCCCGAGGCGGCCAGCACCCGGTCGGACCCCGACTGGGCGCCGATGATCAGGTTGTCGTTGGCGACGTACCGCTTGAGCAGCCGCATGGCCTCGGGCGTGACGTGCTCAGGGCGCACCTCGGAGGGGAAGCTGCCGAAGAACACCCGGCCGTGCGGCGGCAGCTCCTCCTTGACCCCCGCCAGCAGTTCCTCCACCGCGCCGAGATCGGGGTCGGGGCCCGGCGAGCCGTAGGAGAGCGAGGTCGGCGTGATGAACCGCACGTCCCGCAGCCCCTGTTCGACCATGCCCCTGACGTGCTCGCGCACGCTGGCCACCGACCGGTGGCGGAACTGGCCACCGAACATGAACGGCGTCTGGCAGAACCGGCAGGTGTACCGGCACCCCCGGGTGATCTCGATCGGCCCCTTACGCCCCAGGAACGACGGGAACGCGTCGAGCGGGAGCTGCGGGGCCGGGCGTGTCCTGAGCGCGACGCCGTCGCCGTCCTTGACCGCGAGGCCGGGCACGGTCGTCAGCGGCTCGTCCCGCCGCAGCGCCTCGACCAGGGCGATGATCGTGGACTCGCCCTCGCCGATCGCGGCCAGGTCCCAGCCGGCGTCGATGACCTGCTGCGGCTCGGCGGTGGCGTGCACGCCGCCGGCGATGTGCAGCCCCCGGCCGTCGCTGAGCGACCTGACGGCGGCCAGCTCGGCGGCCATGGCCTCGGCGTCGGGCGAGTAGAACGACCAGAGCACGAGCACCCGGTCGGCCCGGCTCGCCGCGATGTGGGCCGCCGTCTCCTCCGGGGTGACGCCCAGCAGCTGCCGGTGCTCCACGCCCGAGGTCTCCAGGGCGGCGAGCACCGCGTGCACGCCGTACGTCACGGCCTTGCGGTAACGGACCACCACATCCACTGCCAGCGCCACGACCGGCAGCGTAGCTCAGGCGGAGGCCAGCCGCATGGGACGCAGCGCGCCGGTGAGCTTGGCCAGCTCGGCGAGCATGGCGTCGGCGGCGGCGATCATGACGTCGTTGGCCGCCACGCTGCCGTCCTCGGCGATGAACTGCTGGTAGAAGGGGATGTTGACGGCCTCGACCACGGGGATCATCTTCAGCGTGCTGACGACCTGGCGCAGGCCGTTCACCGCCCGGGTGCCGCCGGAGATCCCGCCGTAGCTGACGAACCCCGCCGCCTTGTGCTGCCACTCGTGGTGCAGGTAGTCCAAGGCGTTCTTCAGCACGGCCGTGAAGCTGTGGTTGTACTCGGGGGTCACGAACACGAAGGCGTCGCCCCGGTCGACGGTGGCGCTCCACTCCTTGGTGTGGGCGTTCACGTACTGCTTGAGCTTGGGGTGGTTCGGCTCGTCGAGGAACGGCAGGCCCACCTCGGCGAGGTCGACCAGCTCGACGTCGAAGTGGCCGGAGGCGACGGCCCGGCTCCTGAACCACTCGGCGACCTCGCGCCCGGCGCGGCCGGGACGGGTGCTGGCGACGATGATCTGCAGGACCGGCTTGTCCATGGGGTTCCTCCTCAGATAGTTGACACCTCAACATTATTGAGTAACTAAACATTTCTTAGCAAATGCTAGGATCATCCCCGTGAGCCCCCATTCCGTCTGCGTCCGGTTCCACGTCGCCCTCGAACTGATCGGCGCCCGGTGGTCGGGAGCCGTGATCCACATGATCTTCAAGGGCGCCCATCGTTACGCCGATCTCAAGGCGGCCATCCCCGGCATCAACGACACGATGCTGGCCCGCCGGCTGCGCGAGCTGGAGACGGCCGGGCTCGTCGAGCGGCGGGTGCTGGCCACGTCGCCGGTGCGGGTCGAATACCACCTGACGGAGATGGGCCAGGAGCTGCGCCCGGTGCTCGACGAACTGGTCACCTGGGCGCACAAGTGGATCACGCTGCCCGAGGAACCGGCCAGATCCGCCTAGCGCGTACGGGCGAGCGCGGGGAGGCGGGCCGGGGTTAGACTCCGGGCATGCACTGGCGACATTGATGAACCACCAGCGGCCGACGCGGCAGGAGCGCGCGCGGGCCTCCGAGGTGCCGAGCACCAGACGGAGTCCCTGTCCGCCCCTTCCGAGAGGGCCGCATGTTCGTCCCCAAGCTTTACGTCTACACGTTCCTCGGCGAGTTCGTCCTGCTCTACCCGGTGTACACGCTGCTGTTCACCGATTCCGGGCTCTCGGTGGCCGAGACGTCCTCGCTGTTCGTCATCTGGTCCGTGACCGGCATGGTGCTGGAGATCCCCTCCGGCGCCTGGGCCGACGCGGTGTCCCGCAGGCTGTTGTTGTTCCTGGGTCCGCTGCTGGCCGGCGCCGGCTTCGCGCTGTGGGTGCTGTTCCCGTCCTACTGGGCCTTCGCGCTGGGCTTCGTGTTGTGGGGGGCCGAGGGCGCGCTCGTCTCGGGCGCCTTCGAGGCGCTCGCGTACGAGGAGCTCGAACGCCGGGGCCTGCAGGGCCGGTACGCCGCCGTCATGGGCCGGGCGCACTCGATCGGCATCGCCGCCGCCGCGTCGGCGATCGCCCTCGCCACGCCCGTCTTCGCGGTCGGCGGCTATCCGGCGGTGGGGGTGGCCAGCGTGGCGGCCTGCCTGTTGTGCGCCGCCACCGCGCTGACCCTGCCCGAGCGGCGTCCTGCCCGAGCTACCTCCACTGATTCGGACGGGCGGTATCTCGCGGTTCTGCGGGCCGGTGTGACCGAGGCCCGTACCGATCGGAACGTGCTCGAAGCGATCGTCCTGATCTCCGTCGTGACGGCGATCTGGGGCGCGCTGGAGGAGTACGTGCCCTTCCTGGCCGCCGCGACCGGCGCACCCAGGACGGCCGTGCCGCTGCTCGTCCTGGCCGTCTGGGTCGGGGCGGCGGCGGGCGGCCTGCTGGCGGGGCCCGCCCGCCGCCTGAGCGAGCGGTCGTTCGCGCTGGTCCTGGCGCTGGCGGCGCTGGCCATGGCGGCGGGCGCGCTGGTTCCGCATCCGGCCGGGTTCCTGCTGGTCGCCAGCGCCTTCGGGGCGTTCCAGATGGCCGGCGTGGTGGCCGACACGCGGCTGCAGGAACGCGTCTCGGGCGATCAGCGGGCCACCGTGACGTCGGTGGCCGGCCTCGGGACGAACGTGGTCACCCTGGCCGTCTACACGGCCTACGGCGCGGGATCGCCGTTCCTGTCCCACGGCACGACGTTCGCCCTCCTGGTCCTGCCGTACGTGGTCATCGCCCTGTGGCTGGCCCGGGAGCGGGTCGCGCCGATGTGATCCTCTTCGACGCGAACGGGACGCGCTTGGGCAGCGGCGGCGGCTCCTCCCCCTCCTTCTCCGGAGCCGGCGCCCCGCCCCGGCGCGCCCGCCAGCGGGACGGGAACACCGAAGCGGTCAGCAGAATGCCACCGACCACCAACGACCAGGTATTCAGCAATGCCGTGTACGCGTCCAGATAATCGGTGGGAACCAGGTCGAATCCCATTCTCCGGTCGCCTCCCGTGGCGGCCCGCACGACCGTCGCCCCGGCCAGGGCGGTGAATGCCAGGCCGGGCAGCAGCGAGGCGACCGGAGAAATCCGGGAACCGGCCAGGACTCCGATGAGGAGCGCGGTTCCCGCCAGCGCCGCCGTCGCCGTCCAGTCGGGGACGGACTCGGGGACGGACGTGGTCGCGCGGGGTCCGTACAGAAGACCGGCCGCGATCAACGGGATCGCGGCCACCCCCAGCACGGCCCCGGCGAAATGACGAACACCATTACCCATAGAGAACACCTCCAGGCCCAATACGATACCGACATACCACCAGTTACAACTTTAGGACGAAAAATCTCCATTTGTGGCCGGTGGCCGGAAGGACGGGCATATCGCCTTAATAGGAAATGATTGGTATCTCCTCATTTGTCTGTCAGCCGTTACCGTGACAGAACCCCCCATCGAGGAGCGGCGGCATGTTTCGCTGTGCAGTGGCAGGCGTCACCCTCCTGGCCGCCTGCCTGGCCACCCCCGCCCACGCGGCGTCCGACCCCGTGATCGAGGCGCTCTCGCGCGACCTCGGCCTCTCGGAGCCCGCAGTGGTCACCCGGCTGGCGAACGAGCGGCATGCCGCCGCCCTGGAGGCCGAACTGGCCACCTCGCTGGGCGACTCCTACGGCGGGTCGTGGCTGACCGAGGACGCCTCCGCCCTCGTCGTCGCCACCACCGACCCCGATCGGACCGCCGCGATCTCGGCCCGGGGGGCGCGCCCCGTCGTCGTGCGGCACTCGCTGTCGGAGCTGGACGCCGTCGTGCGCCGCCTGGACCAGGCCGCCCGCCGCATCCGGACCGGCCCCGCCCTCTGGTACGCCGACGTCCGCGCGAACCGGGTCGTCCTCCAGGTCCCCTCCCCGTCCGGACCGGCCCCGGCCCTGGCCCTGGTGAGGGCGGCGCGCAGCGCGGCCGTCGTGGTGGCGCCGGCCGCCGAGCTGCCCCGCACGTACGCCGACATCATCGGCGGCGACCCCTTCTACATCGGCTCGATGCGCTGCACGATCGGCTTCTCGGTCACCAAGGGCAGCATGCCGGGCTTCGTCACCGCGGGACACTGCGGGCACACCGGCGACCCGGTCAAGTCGCCGGCCGGCACCGTCCAGGGCTCGTCCTTCCCGGGCAACGACTACGCGTGGGTCGCCACCCCGGGGTACACCGCGCAGCCGTACGTCCGCGGCCCAGGCGGGACGCTGGTGACGGTACGCGGCTCGGTCCAGGCGACGGTGGGCGCGTCCGTCTGCCGTGGGGGCCCGACCACCGGCTGGCACTGCGGCACCGTCCAGCAGCACAACGCCACCATCACCTACGCCCAGGGCACCGTGTACGGCCTGACCCGCACCAACGTGTGCGCCGAACCCGGCGACTCCGGCGGACCGTTCATCTCGGGCGGCCAGGCCCAGGGCGTGACCTCGGGCGGCTCCGGCAACTGCAGCACGGGCGGCACGACGTACTTCCAGCCGGTCAACGAGATCCTGAGCGCGTACGGCCTGACCCTCCGCACCGCCTGACCCCGCCCCGCCCTCTTCCAGGGCCACCCTGGACCTTCGGGAAACTCGTTCGCGCGCTCCCTCCGGGAAATCCGTTCGCGCGCTCTTTTCGGGAAATCCGTTCGCGCGCTCCCTTCGGGAAATTCGTTCGCGCGCCACCGATGAGTTCCCATGCCCGGCCCGGTCTGCCCTCCCGACAGCGGATCCCCTCCGCCGCACCGACCACCGGGAGGCACCGATGACGCGCCCCAACCTGAACAGCCTGCTCCTGGCCAGCACCGACCCGGCCCGGCTACGCGCCTGGTACGCCGCCGTGCTCGACCCCGAGTCCGACACCGACGTCACCCATTACGGCGTGCTGACGTTCGGCGACTTCCACCTGATCATCGACACCCGGGCCGACGTGGCGGACAAGAATCCCGAGCCCGGACGGGTGATACTCAACTTCGACGTCCCCGACGCGCGCGCGATCGTCGCCCGGATGGAGGAGGCGGGCGTGTCCTGGCTGGCCGAGCTCGAAGACCGCGAGGGCAGCCTGTTCGCCACGGCGATCGACCCCGACGGCAACTATGTCCAGATCATCCAGCTCAGCGAGGAACACCGGAAGGCGATGTGACGATGTTCGGCAAGACGAAGGCGTTCAGCGGATTCTCCGTCAACGATCTGGCCGCCGCGAAGGCGTTCTACGGCGACACCCTCGGGCTGGAGGTGTCGGAGTCGAACGGCCTGCTCACCCTGCACATCGCCGGCGGCACCGACATCCTGGTCTACCCCAAACCCGACCACGTCCCCGCAACCTTCACCATCCTCAACTTCCCGGTCGACGACATCGAGCAGGCCGTCGACGCCCTGGCGGCCCGCGGCGTGCACTTCCAGCGCTACGACCACCTGAAGACCGACGAAAAGGGCATCTTCCGCGGCGGCGGCCCCCTGATCGCCTGGTTCACCGACCCGTCAGGAAACGTCCTCTCAGTCCTCCAGGACTGACGCCCGGAAGCCAGGCCGCGATCCTCCAGGACTGACGCCTAGAAGCCGGGCCGCGGTTCGGCGCCGCAGGAACACCTTCCCCCCCTGCGGCGCCCGCCCCACCCCGGACCGTCCCATCCCACGGCCCCGGCATGACTCACGTTTCCGCAGGCAGACCGCCTCTCGCGTGTCCCACCCTGTCCCACGGACGATGCGCACGACCTCGCCTCCGTGTTCGGATAAGCCCCGTCAGCACGCACCGCTCACCACGTACTGACGAAGGCACGAAGCACCGGCGAGTCCCCCGCGAATCCGATCAGAAAAGGCAGTGACCGGACATGAGCCACCACGTCAGCGAGAACGTCCTCAGCATCACGGACATCGAGCAGCAGCAGCCCAAGGCCCGCAGAATGAGGTTCACCCTCAACGGCGCACTCTGGTCACTCCAGGCGTTGTGGGGCTTCTTCTTCGCCGGCAGCGGCTTCGGCAAGGTGCTGCTGTACGACGACGCCCTGTTCGCGACAGCGCCCCGAGCTGTGGCCTGGTACGCGGCGGTGCCGCAGTCCCTGATCGTCTTCATCGGTATCGTCGAGGTGCTCGGCGGCATCGGCCTTATCCTGCCGGCGATGACGAAGGTCAAGCCGATGCTGACGCCGCTCGCCGCCGCCGGCCTGACGCTGACGATGATCCTCGCGGCCGGTTTCCACATCCTGCGCGGCGAGTACGAACTGGTTCCCGCCAACATCCTCCTGGGTGCCGTCGCGGCCTTCGTCACGGCCGGACGATGGAAGCTGCGCCCCATCTCCCCCGCACCCGTCACCACCCGAGGCGTACTCGGCGCGCTCGCCGTCCTGGTCGCCCTGGCCGTGCTGACGTTCGCTCCCACCTGGTACACGATGACGAACGTCCAGTTCTGATCACTGCGCCGGCAGGCGGAGGGCGCCGGGCGCGAAACCGCTGGGAACAAGACGCCGTGGGCTCGAACCCGGCACCGGCAGAGACTAGATGCAGATCCAGCAATAGATCATCTGCTCTTCCTCTTGCGCCCGTTGAGCAAGACCTCGCAGCCCGGTAAGAATCTCCAGCAGGTATCCAGCGCCCGGTGGCACGTAGGCGAACTCCTCGATCTGCTCCCATCGCTCGACGAGTTCGTCCACCCTGCTGTCCGGGATGCCGGCCAGCGTGTCGCGCACATCCGCAGAGAGCTCTTCGATTCCCGGCCCCTCTTTGTAAGGAGAGTCGTCGGGCAGAGCCTCCCACTCCTCCATCGTCGCCGGAGCGCCCTCGGGCGGCGGATAGACGGTGACCGGCCGCACCAGGTCCAAGCTGTACGGAACGTCTCTGGCAAGGGCTATCAGCTGGCCGAGAATCACGTAGGGGTCGATCCACTTGGCCTCCACGGCGTCGAACGTGGCCACCCCCGGGATGGGCTTCTCGACTGCACGTGGGTCATCAGGATTCTCCGCAGCGGCCTGCCTGTTCGCCGCCCGGTAATAGTCGTAGAAGACCCCCATGCGTCCCTCTCGTTCGATCGCCCGGCTTCCATGTTCGCGACAGATTAGGGGATCGTACGTATGTGCGAAAGACGCCTGGACTGCCAGCAGCTGCGCCGGCACCGATGTGCCGCCTCCGAAGGCGTATTCACTTGGGGCAATCGCGACCTGGAGATCACACCGCAGGCAGGCGATCATCACGCTCATGACTTCGTGCCGAAGGGGCCATACCGCGTAGGCGCCCTTCAGCGGTTCGCACCCGAAAATTCATATGCGTAACCCACAGACCTTCGATTCATCTTGGACGCGGCCGCATCTCTACAGCCTCGTACTCCCCATCGACAGAAGCTTCCTCGTCCGAACGTCGCCAGCCCCCCGCCCGCATCCCCTGATTGGCCATGGCGGCGGCAGCGGCACCGCCCAACCGCGTGACGGCATGCATCCAAGCCTTGGCGGTGGGCTCGTTCAATCGAGGCATGCATTAGTCAGCAATGGCGACGCTGCCGAGCCGGCGATCCCAGAGACAGCCGCGCAGAGATGAAAAGTCCCTCCCCTGAAGATGGGGGAAGGGTCATTGATTTGGCGACGGATCGGGGATGCAACCCCGGATGGTGCTGCCACCAAATCGCATCAGCAGCTCGGTCCCAGGCCGTCTCATATGGGCCGATGCGGCTGGACGGCCTTGGCGGAACAGAACGGTACGGCGCAAAACTGCAACCCATAGCGATCAAATGACGGCGCCTACGAGGCGGCGGCCATGACCATATGATCATCTCGTGTCCGATCTCTCGCTCCCTGAAATTGTCGGCTTCGTTGTCCCCGGACTGTTCATCTGCGGCCTCGCCTTGTGGACGGTGGGCATGATCCGAGTCTTCAGACAGCGCCGCATACTCCGATACACGGACCGGTTCAGAGCCGAGGAGCTCACCGGACGCGTCCGTCAGCTCAAGATCCGCGGGGATGAGGAACAAGCAGTCCGGCTTGCTCAAGTCGAATTCGGTATGCCGGTGAACCTGGCTCGCTCCTGGGTCAGGTCCATCTGAGGTAGATGACTGTTGATCAGCGGTCGGATGTACGTCATCTTGGCGCGCTGCATGACGGATTCCGCTGATGTACTGCTCGCAAAGACGCACGCCGATCTTGCTTCACCAGAGCAGACGCAGCTCAACGTATGGGCAGCATCGCCACCATGGCACCCCACCGCGGTCGCCGACCTGACGCAATGAGCATGCCGCCACGGGCGACGAACTCTATGATCATGTTCGTCCTGATCGTTGAGATTCGGAGAAGATGTCAATCTCATGCGCCGCGCCATGGTCCTTCTGGGTGGCGTCGCCCTCGTCATCGGCGCGTTCGTCCTCTTCTACCGGGGCCCGGGACAACCGTTCATCCGCGGCTACGTGAGCGACGTCAGCGCCACCATGCTGGTCTACGCGTTCTTGGGGCTGTTGTGGCGCACCACTGCCGCACGCCGCACCCTGGCCACGGCCGCGATCGCCGCCGCCGTCGAGTTCTACCAAATAGCCGGCATAACCCCGCCGGGCGTCGGCGGTGTCCTGGTCGGCGCGTTCCCCGACCCATGGGACCTGGTCGCCTACGCCATCGGGGTCGTCGCAGCCCTGGCCTGGGAACATCGATTGGTCCGAGCCGATGATCAGCCCGGCTGACTCTCGAACGCCACCCCACCGGCACGCCGACCGTACGGATGCCCCACAGCGGCGAGGTCATCGGGTTCGTCCGCGCGGCGGCCAACCGTCGCAAAGCAGAACCGCCGCATCTCAGGACAAGCCGGCGCGTCGCGTGGAGTCCATCCTCAAGCGGGCCCGGCGTACAGGACGTCCGCGTTCACGATGTCCGGCACACCGCCGCAACACTGTTGATAGAGCAGGGCGTCCACATCCGCGTCGTCCAAGAGATCCTCGGCCACACGCGGGTGACCACCACCGAGCGGTACACCCACGTGGCCACCCTCCAGATGAAGGACGCCAGCGACCGCATGGACTCCGCCCTCTGGGGCTGACGGGCCAACTGCAACCCACAGCCCCGCAGAGATCGAAAAAGGCCCTCCCCCGAAGATCGGGGAAGGGCCTTTCACCTGCGGAGGATCGGGGATTTGAACCCCGGATGGTGTTGCCACCAAACCGCATTAGCAGTGCGGCGCCATAGACCTGACTAGGCGAATCCTCCTGGAAGCCATCGCGGCTCAGCACAGCGTACCGGCCTTCTGCCGAGGCGGCAAAGCGGTTGCGCGTCGCGCCTTCACCAAGAGTTATCAACAGCCTGTGGGTAACCACCTGTGGATGAAGCCCGTCCCATGTCAGGACGGGCTTCCCGGGTGTGGATAACCCAGCTCAGGCGGGGTTCGCCTCGCCCTCGATCTCGATCTTGACCTTCTTGCCCACGAGCACACCGCCGGCCTCCAGGGTCTGGTTCCAGGTCAGGCCGAACTCCTCGCGGTCGAACTCGGTGTTGATGGAGAAGCCCCAGACCGAGTTGCCCCAGGGGTTGGTGCCGGCGCCGCCGTACTCGACGGTGAGCTCGACTTCCTTGGTGACGTCGCGGATGGTCAGGTCGCCTACGACGGTGAACTCGTCGCCGGAGTGGCCGACCACGCGGGTGCTGCGGAAGGTGATCTCGGGGAACTTGTCCACGGCGAGGAAGTCGTCGCTGCGCAGGTGGCCGTCGCGGTCGCCGACGCCGGTGTCGATGCTGGCGGTCTTGATCGTCAGCTCGGCCGTGGACTCCAGCGGGTTCTCCGCGATCGTCACGGTGCCGCTGAAGTCGCCGAAGCGGCCGCGGACCTTGCTCACCATCATGTGCTTGACCACGAACCCGATGCGGGTGTGGGCCACGTCGAGGTTGTACGTGCCGGCGGCGGGGATGGTCAGGGACTCCCAGGTGCGGGTGCTCATCGGGTTCTCCTTGGGAACGTTGCTGTGCGGATGTCTGCGGCAACAAATGTCTACACGAGGAATATTCCGCAAGTCAACTAACGTCGGTTAAGGTATGGACGTGAAGCACATCGATGACCCCAGGCTGACGGCGATGGGCCTGCTCGCCGAGGTTCACGCAGGCCTGTCGGCCCGGATGCAGCCCGTCTTCAGTGCGGCGGGGTTGTCGGGCATCGACTTCGAGACCGTCATCCGCCTGGCGCGATCACCGCGGCAGGCACTGCGGATGACCGACCTGGCCGCCCAGACGGGCTTGTCCACGAGCGGCGTGACCAGGGTCGTCGACCGGCTCGAACGCGAGGGCCTGGTGACCAGGCAGGCGTGCGCCACCGACCGCAGGGCCTCCTACGCCGCGCTCACGGACGAGGGGCGCGACCGGCTGGCGAGCGTCCTGCCCCAGCACCTTCAGGACATCGAGGACACCTTCACCGGCCTCCTGAGCCACGACGAGCTCGCCGCGTTCCTGCAGACGCTCCGCAAGATCAGAGACGTCGTACGCCCCTGCGCGACCGCCGGCGCCGAGGAGACCACCCCGTCGCTCAACTGAGGGCTCTGAGCCGACCAAGGGCTCGGAGCCAGACAACCGAGGGCCTAGAACCAGCCGAGGGCTCGGAGCGATCCTACGCGGACGTCTCCGGAACCCCCGGGCCCCCCGCCTCCGTGGAGATCCCCAAGGCGCTCCTCAGCTTGCCCATCGCCCGCGACACCGTGCTCTTGACCGTGCCGACGCTGATCCCGAGCGTCCTGGCGATCTCCGGCTCGGTCATGTCCTCGTAGTACCGCAGCACGATCGCGGCCCGCATCCGTTCGGGCAGCCCCTCCAGCGCCTGTTCCAGCAGCTCGTGCACCTCTCCGCAGGCCGGCGGGTCGGCCGTGGGCACCTCGGGCAGCTCGTCCGACGGGTACTCCTCCAGTTTGCGCCGCCGCCACTGCGAGATGTTGATGTTGACCATCGCCCGGCGGACGTACCCGTCCAGCGCCCCCCGGTCCTCGATCTTGCCCCACGCCAGGTACGTCTTGGCCAGGGCGCTCTGCAACAGGTCCTCCGCGTCCAGCGGATGCCCGGTGAGCTGACGGGCGGCGCGCAGCAGCGCGGGACCGCGGGCCATGACGTACTCGCGGAACTCCTCTTCCCACCCGGTGGTCTGCATCGTGGCCAGAATCGCAGCCTGATGCCCTTTTGCGACTGAGCCACAATTCAGGTTTCGGCCCGACGAAGACAAAGGTCAGTCAAGGTCGGTGGCAGATTGTTCGAAGGCGGGTGTCAACTACCTTCCCCGGGGATGCGTATTTTGCTCCCATCTGTTCGCCGCGGCACGAGCCGCTCCGGAGTCATGTGAACCTAGTACCTGACGAGGGAGGGCGGATGGGCTATCCGAACGTCGAGCGCCGCAGACTGCTCGCGGCCGCCGCGCTGGGCCGCGCCCCGGGCATCGCCGGCCCCGACCCGGCCGGCGGCCCGCCTTTGTGCGCCGTCACCGGCGAGATCCTTGACGTGAGCCCGCATCTCATCGTCGTCGAGACCTCCGAAGGCGCCGAGGAGCGGCTGGTGATCGCCCCCTGGGCCACGGCCTGGCACGGCGCGGAGATCGCGCCCGCCGACCTCCCGGTGGGCTCCATGGTCCTCATGCGCACGTTGCGCGAAGGCCGGGTGGTCGAGCGCATCTGGGCCGACACCACCCGCCTCACCGGCACGATCGTCTCGATCGAGGGGCGCCGGGAGCTGACGGTCGAGCTCGACTGCGGCCCCCACCGCGGCCCCCGCACGATCGTCATCCCCTACCCGGCCACCGGACGGCTGCAGGTGCGGCATCCGAAGTTCGAGCCGGGTTACCTGTTCGACGCCATCGGGATCAGGCGCGACGGCTCCGCCCTGGCGCTGCTGCCGGCGACTTCGCAGCCCGCTCACCGGTCGGGCAGCGTCCCGGCTCCGCCGCCGGCCTACGCCGGGGCGCAGGCGCGCATCTCCGGCACGGCCACCTGGTCCGACACGTTCGACGAGGAGGAGCGCGGCGCGGCGTACCCGATGCTGGAGCGCGTGGACACCGGCTGCCCCGACGCCGGGCTCTCCTGCGCCGGCCTGCCCTACCTCGCCATCGGCTCGCTGCTGCAGATCAGGAACACGTGCGCCGGCCGCACGGCCAACCTGCCGGTGGTCGCCTGCGGATGCCTGGCCGGGCGGTTCTGCGACCGCTGCGTCGAGTGCGAGACCTCGCCGCGCGGACGCGTCGCCGAGTTGTCGCCGGCCTCGTTCGTCGAGCTGGGCGGCGAGTTGATCAAGGGCTGCTTCAACGCTCAGATCGGATTGGGGTGACGGGCGTGCTGGAGACGGGCGTGCTGGAATCGCAGCTGCCGACTCTGATCGTGCTGCTGGTCATGGGCACCGGCGCGAAGGTGGTGACGGTCCGCGGGGGCGGCGAGCCGGGCGCCCTGTCCAGGCTGGGCCCGGCCGTGCTCATGCCCGGCCGCATGCAGGCGCCCTCGCTGCTGGTCTGCGCGGCGGGCGAGCTGGTGCTCGCCGTCGGGCTGCTGGCCGGCACCGCGCCGATCTTCAGGTGGGGGACGGTCTGCTTCTTCGCTCTGTCCACGTACGTGCTGATCGAGCTGCGCAGGCGACGTCCGGACGCGGGCTGCGGCTGCTTCGGCGAGGTCAGCTCGGCGCCGGTCGGCATGCGCTCGATCGGCCGGACGGTCGTGCTGACCGGGATGTCGGCGTTGTCGGTGGCCGCGCCGGCGTCCGGCTGGGCGGCGATGACCCACCCGACCTGGTTCACGGCCGCGGGGGTGGCGGTGCTCGCGCTGCTCTCCCCCGAGATCGAGGAGCTGGTCGACCGCGTACGGTACCGCGCCCCCTGCGAGCAGCGCCCCGGCCCCGCCGAGCAGGTGATGCTCTCCAGGCTCAGGTCGAGCGGCGCGTGGCGGACGTACCGGGAGGCGCTGGCCTCGCCCGAACCGTACGACAGCTGGCGCGAGCTGTGCTGGCGCTTCTTCGTCTTCACCGGCCACGACCACGACGACGTGGTCTTCGCGGTCTACCTGAGCGGACGGCGTCCGGCGGTGCGCGTGGCCGTGGTGAGCAGCGACGACAGCGACTCTCTGCCGGAATATACGTCAGTATCGGCGTGACGCTAGAGAGCCCTAGATTTCTCTATCCGGGCATGGCGATACAGCTCTATTGGGCTGTCTAGCTTCCCCACTAGACAGCCCAATAGAGGTCTAGGGGCGGCGCTCAAATGGGTTGAGCCCGCAGGAACCTTCCGAAGTGCGGCACCGTGAACGCGATCAGACCGCGTTCGGCGCTGTAGATGAGCCCTTTCTTGATCAGACTGTCGCGGGCGGGCGAGAGGCTGGACGGCTTCCGCCCGAGGGCGTCGGCCACGTCGGCGGTGGCGACCGGCTCGTCGCCGATCTGGGCCATGGCGTGCATGTAGTCGCGCTCGGCGGGGGTGGCGCGCTCGTAGCGGCTGCCGAAGAAGCCCACGGCGAGCTCCTCCTCGGCCTCGGGCGCGGACACCTTGACGTCGTCGAGGGTGATCGGGCTGCGCAGCGCGAGGTCCCAGGCGACCTTGCCGTACGCCTGGACGAAGTAGGGATAGCCGTCGGCGGCCTCGTAGAGCGCGTCGAGGGCCTCCTGGGTGAACTCGACCTTCTCCTCCCGCGCGGGCAGGATCAGCGCCAGGTCGGCCGCCTCACGGTCGAGCTTGTCGATGCGCGCGTAGCGAAAGAGCCGTTCGGAATAACTCTTGCTGGCCGACAACACGCTCGGCAGGTGCGGCAGCCCCGCGCCCACCACGATCAGCGGCCCGCCCGACTGGGACAGCTCGTGGCAGGCGGCGCAGAGCGCGGAGACGTCGGCGGACTGCACGTCCTGCATCTCGTCGATGAACAGCGCGATGCCCACGCCGAGGTCGGTCGCCACGCCGGCGGCGTCGACGAACAACTCGGTGAGGTCGATCTCCAGGTCGCCGGAGTCGGCGCGCCCGCGGCTGGCGGGCACCTCGATGCCGGGCGACCAGTGGGAGGTGCCCTTGGCCGCGGACGGGTCGCGCATCGCGAACGCCTTCAGCACGCCGAGGAACTCCTCGATGCGCTCGGGCGCGCGGTGGCGCGGAGCCAGCTCGCGGATGGCCATGTGCAGGGCGGCCGCCACGGGACGCCGGATCGACTGGTCGGGCCGGGCCTCGATCTTGCCCGTGCCCCACAGGCGCTGCATGGCCATGGACTTGAACGTGTTGAGCAGGACGGTCTTGCCGACGCCGCGCAGGCCGGTGACGACCATGCTGCGCTCGGGACGGCCACGGGCGACCCGCTCCAGCACCACTTCGAACTGCTGCAGCTCACGGTCGCGCCCGGCCAGCTCCGGCGGACGCTGCCCGGCGCCGGGGGCGTAGGGATTGCGCACAGGGTCCACGCTCTCGGACTTTATTGCCGGATATAGCGGCCGTCTTAGATTTGGGAAGAAAGTGCTACGGCGTGTCCGAGCAGGAGCTGTGGCGAGCATCGTCATCGGACACACCCCCTCTCACCAGGCCGAACCCTTGTTCGATTTCGATACCCAGAACTGTAGCGCGGACTCGAACATGCATGCGATGGTTTCGAGTAAAAGATCTTTGCAACAGTCCGGGACGCCCGTGCGTCTGGGTGTTGTGGAGTTCGAGGAGTTCGTGCAAGCGCGTGGCGCCGCCCTGCTCCGGTACGGATACGTGCTCACCGGGAACCCGGACGACGCCGCCGACCTCGTCCAGGAGGCGCTGCTCAAGCTCGGCGACACCTGGCGCAAGGTGCGCAACAAGGACAACCCGGAGTCCTACGTACGCACGATCATGACCCGTCAGCACGTGAGCTGGTGGCGCCGGCGACGCAGGGAGCAGCTCACGGGCGAGATGCCCGAGGGCGCCTACACCGACCGCCACTCCTCCGGCGAGCTGTGGCGGGAGCTGGCGACGCTGCCGCGCAGGCAGCGGGTGGTCCTGGTGCTGCGGTACTACGAGGACCTGCCGGACCAGGAGATCGCCGACATCCTCGGCATCTCCCGCGGAACCGTCCGCAGCCAGGCGTCGCGCGCGCTGCACACGTTGAGGATCCGGCCGGCACTGCTGGAGAGGGAACGGGCATGAGGAGCGAGAAGGACCTGACCGAGACGCTTCGGGCCGCGGCGGAGCACGCTCCTGACCCCGGCGGGCTGCTCGCCGGGGTGGAGGGGCGGCGTCGGCGCAGGCGGAGGCGGCGTACCCGGGGGCTGGCCGTCGCGACGGCGGTGGCGGCCGTGCTCGCGACCGGCACGGTCATGGCGGCGAACGGGCGGCAGGCAGCCGCGCCGTCCCCGGCCGCGCGGCCCTTCCCGCAGGCGGTGGCCGTGCCCCTGGAGCGGGCGTGGCCGCAGGCCGTCGTCACGATGCCCGGCGTGCGCGCGGACGGCCTGTTCCGCTTCCCGGTCACCGCGCTCGACGCCACCCGGATCCTGGTCGTCGCCGGGCCCGGGATGGCCACGATCCGCGCGATCGAGGTCTACGACACCACCACCCGGACGTTCCGCGAGATCACCGGCATCTCGACTCCGCCGGGCGTGAGAACCTACCGCCCCCAGCCGCCGGCGCATGACGGGCTGAACCTCGCCTGGCACGTGAACGCCGTACGGAAGGACGGCACGCAGGTGCGCGAGATCTGGACGGCCCCGCTCGCCGGCGGCGAGCCCCGGCAGGTCGCCGCGATGACCGGAGAGCACCTGCGGATCGAGCGCATCGCCCTCGACGGCGACCGGATCGTCTGGTCGGAACGGACCGGCGGCGTGTGGTGGATGCCGCTCGCGGGCGGCGCCCCGACGCGCTTTCCGGGCAGCGACGGCCTGCACCTCGTCGAATGGCCGTGGGCGAGCGACGTCGCCGACGGCGAGGACCGGAACCAGACCAGGCTCGTGAACCTGTCGACCGGCCGCCACTCCACCAGGGACGTCGTCGCGCCCCCGGACGTGCTGAGGCTGCGCTGCGGCCCGTCCTGGTGCCGGGGCGTGCGGGGCGGGCGCACGTACCTGCAGCGCCTGGACGGCGGCGGCGCGGCCGAACCCCCAGGACTCGGGCTCGTGCCCAGGCTCGGCGACTACCCGGCCCTCGACCGTTTCGTGGTGAGCAGCGACGGCGCGGTCTACGACGTGCGGACCGGCACGCTGGCCACGTCGGACCGGCCGGGCATCTGGTGGGGGCACGAATGGTCCGCCGAACCGGCCGCGATCGTGTACTGGGCCGAGAGCCTGCGCGACGGGTACCGGGTGCTCAACTTGGCAGCCGTCCCGCCCGCGCAATAGCGTTCGTGGCCATGCGGACCTTCGCGAACGTACAGGAACTCAAGGCGGCCGTGGGCGAGACGTTCGGCCCGACCGAGTGGCGCACCGTCACCCAGGAGCAGGTCGACCTCTTCGCCGACGCCACCGACGACCACCAGTGGATCCACGTGGACGTGGAGCGCGCCAAGGAGGGGCCCTTCGGCGGCACGATCGCCCACGGCTACCTGACCCTGTCGCTGCTGCCGACGTTCATGTTCGAGATGGTGCGCGTCGAGGGCATCGCGATGGGCGTCAACTACGGGCTGAACAAGGTCCGCTTCCCGCGGCCGGTGCCCGTGGGCGCGCGGGTCAGGGCCGTGGGCGAGCTCACCGACGTCAAGGGCACCCCGGCCGGCTACCTGGCCAACCTGAAGATGACGATCGAGATCGAGGGCGAGCGCCGGCCCGCCTGCATCGCCGAGTCGCTCAGCCTGTACGTCCCCGCGAGCTGATCACCACAGCGACAGGACGATTCCCACCACCGCGGCGAGCCCGATCAGCCCGAGATAGGCCAGCACGAGCCGGGTGTCCCTGAGCAGGCATTTGCTCCGGGTCAGCCCGGCCCGCCGCGCCTTCCAGTACCCCGCGAACCCCAGCGCCGCGAAGCCGAGCACCGCCCACGGCCCGAGCAGCCAGGCCAGCAGCGCCACGGTGGCGTACACGCACAACCGGAGCGGGTCGTACGGCCGGCTGTTCAGAGGATCACCAGCCCCGGCCTGGCGGCCACCGCGGACAGCCGCTGCCGCGACAGCTGCGGCCAGGCCTGTACGGCGCAGAACGGCGCGCACTGGTCCTGCGCGGCCCGCGTGCCGACGTGCACGCAGCACTGCGTGAGCCGCTCCTCGATCATGGTCGAGATGTCCATGAACGGCTTGATCGTGATCCGCACCACCCGCTCGCCCAGCATCCTGCGCAGCTTCTTCCGCCGGCCGGGCAGCGCCGAGGAGGCGAGGGTGAGCAGCGTGGCGACGCCGAGGTCGCAGTTCTCGCAGATGTCCCGCCACAGGTCGCCGATCTGCGGGTGGGACAGCGACGACTGCTCCGACAGCAGCCCGAGCAGCGATTCCTGGACGGCCGTCCGCAGCTCGCGGGGCAGCTCGGTGTCGGCGATGCGGTTGGAGACCAGGCCCAGGTTCTCCTTGAGGCGGTCGTGGCCGATCAGGGCGACCAGCGAGCGCCACTGCTGGGCGTCGTCGCGGATCAGGTAGCCGACCGAGCAGCAGTGGGGGTGCGAGCAGGGCAGGGCGGTCAGGTCGCGCCAGGTCACCAGGCCGCCGGTCTGCGGGCCGAGCCGCTTGAGCACCCCGGTGTGGGTGAGCCGGTCGGACGGGTCGATGACGCCCGATCTCCCCGAGCCGAACTGGGGTTGCAGCGACACGCCGCCGACGAACGGCGTGTCGAGCGCGAGGCGCACGACGTCGCCGATCTCGCCGTCGTTGA
This sequence comes from Nonomuraea sp. NPDC049624, assembly GCF_040675255.1. NCBI lineage: Bacteria > Bacillati > Actinomycetota > Actinomycetes > Streptosporangiales > Streptosporangiaceae > Nonomuraea > Nonomuraea sp. NPDC049624. The sequence goes on from NZ_JBFAOR010000001.1 coordinate 643,300, forward strand.
CGCCCAGGGCCGCGGTCATGACCAGGGTCGTGAAGATCTCCCGCTCCGACAGCCGCCGTACGGCCTCCACCTTGATCCGGCGCAGGTCGCCGCCGCGGTGGTGCTTGGACGCCTCGGCCGACGAGCCGTCGTACTGGAGGTAGACCTCCACCCGGTCGCGGTGTTCGGTGAGCAGGTCGAGCAGCGCGTCGTCCCTGGCGATGAGCACGCCGTTGGTGTTGATCAGGATGCGGGTGACCGGCCGGCTCACCAGCTCGGCGAGGAGGGTCTTCAGCTCGGGGTGGAGGGTGGGCTCGCCGCCGCTCAGCATCAGGACGTCGAGCTTGCCGTTCTCCCTGGCCAGACGCTGGTCGACGTTCGCCAGCACGTCGGCCACCGGGACGACGCCGGTCAGGTCGGGCGAGCTGTCGGCGAAGCAGGTGGGGCAGCGCAGGTTGCACGCCTCGGCGATGTCCTCCAGGAGGATGCAGGTGTGCTGGGTCTGCATCTCGGGCAGGCCGTTGAGGTACGCGCCGGGGATCGGGGCGAAGTTTCCGGACACGTCTGGTATGTGCTGCTTGGTGGGAGCGGTCCACTCCTCCAGGTAGGCGAGGATCTCCGGGTCCTCGTCGTACAGCGTGCGGATCAGGCCGTGTTCGCGGCAGCCGCGTTCCAGCCACACCTTGCCGTCGCGTTCGGCCAGCCAGCCGCTCAGCCGTTCGACCTGGTCGAGGTCCTGGCCGTGGCATCTCGGGCAGAACGCGTTGACGTACCGGAGGATGCGGTCTCCCCGTAGCCCCATCCCTGCGCTCATGTCGTGACCTTCCATCTGAAAAGAGCATCGTAGTGGCCTCGACGCCAGCCGTACGCGAGCCTGAGCGCGAGCAACGTCAGGCCGGGCACCAGGAACCATTGCGGCCCGGTGAGGTCGAGCCACAACGTCTCGTTCGCCCTGGTGAACTCGACCAGGAACCGGAAGACCGCGTATCCGGCGAGATAGAGCGTGAAGAGCTCCCCGGGCTCGGTCAGCCGCTTGCGCGCCCACCGCAGCGCGACGAACGCGGCCAGCTGGAAGACGATCTCGTACACGAACGACGGGTGCATGGCCTGGCCCGTCAGACATCCCGGACATTCCGGGGTGGACGGCGGCGCGTGCACCCCCCAGGGCAGGTCCGTGGGCCTGCCGGGGGCCTCGGTCAGGTGGCAGCCGATACGGCCGATCGCCATGCCGAGCGCCACCGCCGGGGCGAACAGGTCACCGGTGCGCTCCTTGTAGCCGATGACCTTCTTGGCGACCAGCACGCCGACGTACGCGCCGGTCAGGCCGCCGAGGATGCTGCGGGAGCCGTACAGCCAGAGGTCGGCGAGGTCGAGCGTCTCCAGCCAGCCCGCCAGACGCATGCCGATCGCGCCCCCGACCAGGGCTCCGGTGACGGCGACCAGTGACTGCTCGTTGAGCGCGCCCCTGGCCCTGGCCTCGCGGACGAAGACCACCGCGGCCACCAGGACGCCCAGGCCGACGAATATCTCGTGGTAAGGCATGGTTCAGCCGTACAGGGTGGGGTTGGGACGACCGGTGCGGAGTCCGGCCGTCAGCGTCGACCACGACGCCCAGCCGATCGCGAGCCCCAGCCCCCGCCCTCGCCCTCGCCCTCGGGACCATGGCTTGCGCAGTAGACCGAACCCCAGACCGGCGGCCAGGCCGGCGAGGGCGATCAGGACCGCGGTGTAGGTGAGAACGCCCGCGACCAGCATCGCGCTGAGAAGCCTCATGGAGTTGCGACTACTGGGTGGTGGTGACTGTAGAGGCGTTGAGCGCTGCTGCTGCTGCGGCGGCTGCGAGTTCAACGCCCGCACGTGTGACGGCGGCGGCAACGGCCGCGGCTGTGACAGGGGCGGCGGCAACGGCCCCGGTTGTGGGGACGGCGGGGGCAACGGCCCCGGTCGTGACGACGGCGGCGGCAACGGCCCCGATTGTGACGACGGCGGGGGCGACGATGGAGGCGACGGTGGTGGCCAGTTCTGGTGCTGCCCCGGCGGGCACTGTGGCGGTGGCGTCGTCATCCCGCTACCTCTGGCCGACAGGCGATGCTACGTGCCGAACGATCAATGCCTTCACCTATGCGTACAGGCCGGGGTTCAGCCCCGTGCAATATCCGGCCGAGACGATCGACGCCAACGCCCATCCGATCATCAACCCGAGCCCCAGGCCGAACGACCACGGCTTGCGCAGGACGACCAGCACGATGCCCACGCCGAGCCCCAGGAGCAAGAGGAACCCCGCCGCGACGCCGATCGCCGCCGTGGACTGCACGCTAACCGCGAGCAGCCCGACCACCAGGTTGATCACCAGGTAGGCGAAACTCCCGGCCAGCGCCAACGCAACGGTCAGCCCGGCCTGCCGCCGCGGCTGCGGCGGCCCTACGGGAGGAGGCCCGGCTGGCGGCCCGCTGGGCGGCCCGAACGGAGGCTGCCCGGGAGGAGACCCAGGTGGACGCTGCCCATACGGAACCTGCCCAGCCGCAGGCTGCCCGAACGGCGCCTGCCCAGACGGCCCGGACGGCCGGTGCCCAGACTGAGACCCAGGCACCCCTGGTGGACGCTGCCCAGACGGAGCCTGCCCCGACGGAGGCTGACTGGAGGGCGACTGACTGGGCGAAGGCTGCCCGGACGAAGGCTGCCCGGACGAAGACTGGCCACCGGGCGGCCCGGGTGGACGCTGTCCGAACGGAGGCTGCTCCGAGGGCGGCTCCCCCGGTGGAGGGGGCGGCGGCGTGGTCACGCCGTTCACCCTACGGGGCTAAAGCGACTCTGAGTAGTAAATCGCCGCCTGCACGCGGCTCTTCAGCCCCAGTTTGTTCAGCAGCCGGCTGACGTGCGTCTTCGTGGTGGCCTCGGCCATGTCGAGCTCCTTGGCGATCTCGGCGTTGGACAGGCCGCGGCCGATGCAGGCCAGCACCTCACGCTCGCGCGGGGTCAGGGCCTCCGGGTCGGGCGGCTCACGACGGGGCGGCTGGTCGGCGAAGGCGGCGATCAGCCGTCTGGTGACGCCCGGCGCGATCATCCCCTCGCCGCCCGCCACCAACCTCACCGCTTCCACCAGGGCATCGGCCTCGGTGTTCTTGAGCAGGAAACCGGCCGCCCCCGCCCGCAGCGCGCCGAAGACGTACTCGTCGACGTCGAACGTCGTGAGGATCAGGACGTCACTCACCCCCGCCAGCTCCCTGGTGGCGGAGATGCCGTCGAGACGAGGCATGCGGATGTCCATGAGGACGACGTCAGGGCGCAGATCGTGAGCCAACCGAACCGCCTGCTCACCATCAGCGGCCTCCCCCACGACCTCGATGTCGTCGGCGCCGTCCAGAATCATCACAATCCCGGCCCGTACGGCCGCATGATCGTCAGCCACCAACACCCTGATGCTCATGCCACGTCCGTTCCGCCATCACCGTTCCTGGGACGTTCACCATCCCTGGGACGCTCACCATCCCTGAGGTCTTCACCGTCGTCACCAGCGCTCTCATCCACCGGCGCCACCGCTGCCCCTCCGACCGCCCGCCACCGCACCGCCCGCCCATCCACAGCCCCAGCCTCCGGCCCCTGCACACCCGCACCCCGCCATTTCCGATTAGTGATGGAAATGTCGTGAATTACTCCGGCTCCTGCACATCCGCACCCCGCCCCTCCGGATCCCGCGCCCCAGAAGCACGCACCTCCGCAGAACGACCACCCGAGGCACGTCCACCGTCCGAAGCACCATCACCCAAGACACGCCCACCCACAGGACCGTCACCTGACCCACGACCGTTCGGCGGCCGACCATCGAGCGCCCGTGTACCGGGGTTGAGCGACGTCGGAAAGCCCGCCGCGATGCGCCACCCATCCCCCGACCGCCCCGCCTCGAAGAACCCTCCGACCAGCGAAGCCCGTTCGCGCATGCCGATCAGCCCCGCCCCCGAACCCGGCAGCCGAGCCCCCCGCCGCCCGACCTGGTTCTCGACCGTCAGGAGAACCTCCCCCGGTCCGTACGTCAGCGAGACGACGACCGGCGCCTCACCATGCTTGAGCGCGTTCGTCAGCCCTTCCTGAAGGATGCGATAACCGGCCAGGTCCACCGAAGCCGGCACCTCACGCAACTCCCCCTCGACCCGCAGCTCGACCGCCATCCCAGCCCGCCGCGTACGCTCGACCAGGTTCTCGGCGTCGGCCAGCCGCGGCCGGGTGGCCTCAAGCTCCGGCCCTTCCCCCTCGCGCCCGCCGTTGGCCTCCCGCAGCAGCCCGATCATGTCCCGCATCTCGGCCATGCCCTTGACGCTGTTCTCCCGTACGGACTCCATGACCTTGCGAACCGTCTCCCGATCCAGGTCCTTACGGGACAGAGCAGCCGTCGACTGGATGGCGATGGCGCTGAAATGGTTCGCGATCATGTCATGCAGCTCACGAGCCATCCGCGTACGCTCAGCCGCGATCGCGGCCTGCCGATCGAGCTCGGCCAGGTGCGCGACCTGCTCGGCCCGCGCGCGTTCCGCGGCCGCCCGGTCGCGCTGCTCCCGCAGCACCCAGGCCGTGGTGACCGGCGTGACCAGCACCAGCCCCGCCTGGATCCCCATGACGGCCAGCAACCGCCAGTCCGCCGCGATGAACGCCGCCACCGCCCCGGCCACCACGGCCAGCACCGTCGTGATCCCGAGCAGCCACCGAGCGAGCCGCGCCGGCCCGTAGAGCGCCGCGGCGTAAAGATTGTCGGTGAACACCAGCACGGTCGCCAGCGACGGCCCCACCAGCCCGTCGATCGTGACGGCCACCACCCCCAGCGCCAGCGACCACAACGGGGCCCGCTGCCGCAGCAACACGGCCGAACAGGTGATCGCCAACGGCACCAGCAACACCCACACCGGCACGCCCCGACGCAGGTATCCACCAGCCAGAATCAGCAGCGCCCCCAGAACGAAGGCCGCCCCCGCCGCCACCCCAGGCGGCACCCTGCCCTTCTCCTGACCGCCGCCCCCGGAAGCCCCGCGCGCCTCGAACCGCCTCAACCACCGCGAACCCGCCCGCCCCCAGGCGTTCCACGGCAGCGGCACCGATCGCCACCACTGTGAAACCGACCGCGTCAAGGCCGTCGACCGGCCGGCGCCCCTACGCACCCGGACCACCCGGCCAGCTCCGGCCCCGCCCACACCCCGAACCACGCGGCCAGCTCCGGCCCCGCCCACACCCCGAACCACCCGAGCCGGCCCCCAGCGGCGCCCCGGACGGCGTCGCCCGACCCGCCACCGCCCGCGCCCCGGCGCCACAGCCCCTCACCGCCGCTCGTGTCATGTCCTCATCTCACCACTCCCGGACGCCGCCGCCGTCCTCCGAGGGTCAGCCTGTGGATACACCTTTCGATGTATCCACAGGCTCGTTTTCGCCGACGATGTGCCGGGCCGCGAATCCCCGCAAGCTGGTACACGTGATTGTCGCCATCCTCATCGGCTGCGAAATCGGCTTCTGGCTCCTCCTGGGCCTCGGCCTGGCCTGCCGCTACCTCTGGAAGCGCCGACGGCTGAGCACGGCCCTCCTGCTCTGCGTCCCGCTCCTCGACGTGGTCCTCCTGGCCGCGGCGGTCATCGACATGCGCGGCGGCGCCACGGCGGACGTGCGCCACGGCCTGGCGGCGGCCTACCTGGCCTACTCGATCGTCTTCGGCCACCGAACGATGCGCTGGGCCGACGCCCGCTTCCACCACCGCTTCGCCGGCGGCCCCCCGCCCTGGAAGCCTCCAGCAGGCGGACCCGCCCGGACCCGCTACGAGTGGGCGTTCTGGCTGAAACTGCTCCTGGCGTACGGAATCTCGTGCCTGATCCTCTTCGGCCTCATCTGGCTCGTGAACGACCCCTCGCGCACAAAAGCCCTGGTGGACTTCATGCTCAACCTCCTCAAGGTCCCCCTGATCGCCCTGATCTGGCCGGTGAGCCACACGCTCTGGCCCAAGAAGGAGCAGTCGGCTCGCCAGTGATCGCGGTATTCGGTTCGATGCACTGCACAGAACCCGCTATGCTTGCTTACGCAGCGAGCGGCCGTAGCTCAATGGATAGAGCATCTGACTACGGATCAGAAGGTTGGGGTTTCGAGTACCTCCGGCCGCACACATGCGAAAGGCCCGCAACCAGGGGTTCCTGGGAGCGGGCCTTTTGGTTTGTCAGGACAATCTCCAGATCTTGCTAACACCTCTGCTAACACAGGCCCTCGTCACTCACCGATCGCCTCGGCGAAGACGTCGGCGGCTGATGCTTCGGCCTCGCGGATCACGTGGGCGTAGACCCGAAGGGTGATCGACGGGTCAGCGTGTCCGAGGCGGGCCGCGACGACGTGGACGGGAACGCCCGCCAGGAGCAGGATCGTGGCGTGGATATGGCGTAGGTCGTGAAGCCGTGCGTGGGGCAACGGTGTGCCGAGGTTCGCCAGGTTGTATCGCTTGATCAGGATCGGGAAGAGCGAGCTCAGCGTGTCGGGGTGAACGGGCTCGCCCCATCCCGTGGTGAACACGTAGTCGCCGGTGCCTCGCCACTCGGGGCCGAGTTGGAGCTTGTCCGCGGCTTGCTGAGACCGCTGCGCACGGAAGACCTGGACCGTCCGCGCATCGAGGCTGACGACGCGCTTACGACCGCTCTTGGTGGTGCCCTCGACGCGCTTGCCGTCGATGAACGAGGCCGAGCCGCGGATGGTGATCTGCCTATCTTCAAGGTCGACATCGGACCAGCGCAGATGAAGCAGCTCACCACGCCGAGCACCCGTGTAGGCCGCGACATGGAAGAAGGGCCAGAGGCGGTGATCGCGAGCAGCGAGGAGGAACGTCTTGAGCTGGTCCGTGGTCCAAACCGTGCCGGGCTCGCTGATCTCCCGTCGCGGGCGCTTGGCCTTCTCCACCGGACTGGACGACAGGATCTCATCGACGTTCATGGCGTCACGGAATGCCTTCCGAAGCACGGCGTGGACGTAATCGACCGTGCGTGAGGAGAGCGGCCGCCCATTCTTGCCGCCGCCGGCCCTCAGATCCCGGTACAGCTTGGTGATCGCGGTAGCCCGAACGGCCTGCAACCGCAGCGTGCCAATGTTGGGCTTGATGTATCTCTCGATGATGTGTCGGTAGTCGGCGAGGGTCTTGGGCTTGATCTCGACGGCGTGCGCCTCGATCCACTCATCGAGGTACTCGCAGACGGTGATCGTATTGCGGTCGACGTACTCGCCACGGCGGGCCTTGACCCGTGCTTCGTCACGAGCGGCCTTGGCATCGTCCTCGCAGGTGAAGCCGCCAACCCATCGCGGCTTGCTCTCCCCTGTCTCAGGGTCGCGGACCCTGATCACGTACGACCAGGTGGTGCCGCGCTTCATGACGCCGTCACGAAGCTTGGGTGCCTTCTTCTTGCGCGGCTGCTCGTCCGGCGTGCCGATATAGGTCTTGGTCATACGGCAACCTCCTTCCTGGTCAGGCGGGTGATGTAGTCGTTAAGGGCCGTGATGGGGATGCGGCGAGAGCCGTCGATGCGGATGGAAGCGACGGCGCCGGTAGCGAGCAGTTGGTAGAGCTTGCTTCGTGAGATAGCCAGGGCTTCGGCGGCTTCGGGAACCGTGAGGAGTAGCCGAGTCATGAGCGGCTTCCTGCGTACTCGAACGTCGCCGATGGCGTTCCAGTGAGGGCGGCGACGAGGAGCGCGTCTCCCAGGGAGTGGCCCTTGCCCGCGTACTCCCATTCGCTGATGACGAGGACTGCGTCTTCGGCGAAGAGCGGGAGGCGGCCGGTGGTGATCTCGCTTGCTCGGGCGTGGTGTTCGCGGTCGGCTCGGATGTCGCCGAGCGTGGTGGAGTAGCGGCGAGAGCGGGTTGAGAAGTGGCCGCGGAAGCCGAGCATGTGGGCCCAGTCTGCGAGGCGGAGTTCGGCGAGGTCGGGTTGGGTGCCGAGTTCCATGCAGGTGGTGATGAGGCGGCGGGCGTGGTCGCGGAGGTTGTACAGGGTCAGGTCGTCGAGGGGGTTGATGCGGCGGTCCAGGGTGCCGACGCATTCGGCGGCTTTGGTGGCGTACTTGGCGATGTAGCCGGCGACGGCTTGGTCGGTGAGGTCGCCGTGCAGGGTGATGGGGCGGATGTCGAGTTGGGTGCCCCAGCGCAGGACTCGTTCGGGCTGGTCGGCGTAGGTGGGAGCTTTGGCGGTGACGGCTTTGGCGGCGTGCTGGATGGCCTGGGTCAGGGCGTCGGTGGTGGCCCAGGATGGCGGAGGTGTGGCAGGGCCGCCGGGGCCGTCGAGGCGGATGACGGCGTGGAAGTGGACGACGCCGCGGCGCTGGTATTCGGCGACTTTGGCGAAGGAGAGGGTGAGGTGGTGGCGGAGGTCCTTGAGGAGGAGGCCGCCGAGTTTGGCGAGGTGGCGGCGTACGGAGTCGGCGAAGCGTTTCCACAGCAGTGGGGCCAGGGCGTTGAACAGGACGGAGCCGGTGTAGTCGTAGCAGTTGGGGCAGAGTGGTTCGCCGAGGCGTGGGTCGTCCTTGCTGTGGCGTTGGGTGCAGGACATGACTTGGCCGTGTGGGCAGGTGGTGGCGTTGCGGCGGGCGTGGCAGGGCTGGGCCTTGCCGTGGTGTTCGCGGCGGGTGTGGACCGGGCCGAAGGACGGGGCGGTCAGGGTGATGAACAAGGTTGGGTGGGTGGTGACGGTCTCGGGGACGCCCTTGCCGCCGACGAGGCCGGCGCGGATGAGGTGGTAGGTGTCAGCGCGGTAGGTCTCGGCACAGGACGGGCAGCGGGTGGCCCGGCGGGTCTTGCACGGGACGCGCAGGATGCCGTCAGGTTCGGTGCGGGTGGTGTAGCGGTGCAGGAGTTGGCCGGTGGCGCGGTCGTAGTGGTCGACCTTGCCGCGGAGGTGGATGGGCTGACGGCAGCCGCCCGTGGCGCGAATCTGATTGGCCCAGCGGTCGTAATCGGGGTGGTTGAGTCGGGCGATCATGCCCGCTTTGGCGTGCGCGGTGGCGTGGGTTGTGGGCAAGATGGAGACCTCCTTTCGCTCGTTCGGGTGAAGGGATGGCCCTCGACCTGGCAGTCGTCTTGGCGGATGTGCGGCCAGGCCGGGGGCGCTGCGCGTTATGCGCCGTGGTTGTCGATGCCGTTGCCGTCGCAGTCGAGGCAGCGGGCGTCGTCGGAGTCGATTCCGGTGCCGTTGCAGGTGCAGCAGCGGTAGTGGATCACCTCGTCCATCGGGTCACTTCCTGTCGCGGGCGGTCGTGAGGTAGATGCGCCAGTGGTACGGGCGGGTGCGGTCGGGGTAGGCGCGTGAGACGCCGATGACGGTGAAGTGCAGGCGTAGGCGGAACAGGGCGTCGACGATCTCGGCTCGGGTGCCGTCGATGCGGATGCGCATGGTCGGATCCTCATCTGGTCAGGTGGCTGGCGTGGGGTCGGATTGGATGCAGCCGCGGTAGCTGGCTTCGGCGGCGTGGCGGGCGCGGGCGGCAGCCAGGATGGCGACGGCGCGGTATTCCACCGGGCCGAACAGGCGCGAGGTGGCGTAGTGGCCGTACGGGGAGTCCTCGTAGTCGATGTCCGAGCCGACGAGGGCGGCGATCTGGTCGATCTCGGCGCGCTGGTCGGCGTCGCCGGCCTGGTCGGTGAAGTGGTGGACGGTGACGCTGGAGGAGACGGGTACGTCGGGATGGGCTTCCAGGAAGGCGGCCAGGTCGAGCAGGCCGTTGATGAGGGCGGTGCGGCGGTCGTGGGTCATGGGTCGGTTCTCCCTTCAGGCGGTGCGTAGAGTGCGCAGCAGATCGGAGGCGAGTTGGTTGGACACGCCCAGGTGGGCGCGTAGGGCGTCTCGGGTGATGGGCTTGCCGTGCCGGGTGTGGTGTTCGTCGGCCACACGGCGGGCGTAGTCGATCAGGGCGGGCGCGAGGTCGCTGTCCCGCTCGTCGTCCTCGTCCCGAACTTGGGACGGGACGAGTTCCGGAGCCGAGGACGAAGCCAGGACGGGCGAGGACGCCACGGCAGTGGACGGTTCCGGGCGGGTGGCGCGGCGTTCCAGCATTGAGACGGCGATGAGGAAGGCGGCGGCCGGAGTCGCGGCGGTGATCCAGCCCCAGACGGTCGGGTCGGCTTGGGCGAGGTTCGCGGCCAGGGACAGGACGATGCCGCCGGTCAGGACGAGGACGGGCCACGAGAGCCGACCCCGCCGGCGGTTGCCGGTCCTCTTGTCGCGCTGACGTTCGCGGGCGGCCATCACGCAGGTCAGGTCGATGCAGACCGCGACCGCCCAGGACATCCAGCCGGTCTGGCCGTGCTCGATAGCGGTGTCGCGAATGTGGGTGAACGATCCGGCACCCGCGATGGCGGCCAGGACGAGGACCGGGCCGGTGTCGAGCAGCCAGCAGGCGAAGCGTCGCATCGTTCCTCCCTTCGTGGTTCAGGCGTTGATGGGTTCGGGCAGGTGGGCGGTGATCTCATCCCAGGCAGGGGTGAGGTGGGCGTGAGTACGGGCGGCGTGTTCGGCGGCTTGCTCGGTGACGTAGTAGGAGCGGGCGCGGTACCACTGGCCGTCCTGACCGGCGACGATGGCGACGCCCGGCGTTTCGGCGGGGATGGCACGAGCCGAGGCGAGGGCCGCCGGGTCGAGGTCGCCGAGCGTCATGGTGGCGGTCTCGGGATCGTTGACGCGGTGGCAGATCCGTCCCGAGCACTGGGCGCGGAGAGCGGTGACACCGGGTCCGAGGTCGGAGCCGATGCGCTGGCCGCAGCAGAACAGGTAGATGCCGAACGCCCGACCGAGCTGGGCGACCCGCAGCAGCGCCGTCGAGGTCTTGGCGATCTCGTCCTTCTCGGACTTGTCGGCCATCAGGTACAGCTCGGCCAGCTCGTCGACCAGGGCCACGACTGGGACCGGTCGCACGCCGGGCGGGAGCTGCCAGATGTTGCGGGCGCCGGCCTGGCGGCACAGTCCCATGCGATCGACCATCAGGCCGACCAGGTCATCCAGCAGCCCACCGGACTCGGCGCGCGAGGTGGCCAGCGCGGACAGGCGTGGTCCATAGGGCGTGAACTCCACCCCGCCTTTGAGGTCGAAGCCCACCAGGGCCACGGGTTGTGGAGCCAGCCCGACGATCAGGGCGTTGGCGAGGTTCGACTTGCCGGACTGCGTCGCGCCCGCGTTCAGCCAGTGCGGCACGGTACGGAAGTCGATGGTCCAGGGCTTGCCCGTCTCCAGCCGTCCCACCGTGACCTTGAGCAGTTCCGGTGAGGGCGGCAGCTCGTCGACCTTGACCAGCGGGTCGCGCATGGTGGCCATGAGGACGACGCGGCCGGGACCGGGTGAGGAGACGCGGATGGCGTGGACGCCCCAGGAGTGGGCCAGGCGTTCGGCGACGTCGGCGTAATCGCCGGGCGTCTGGCCCTCCAGGGTGTGCAGGGTGACGCGCCAGCCGTGCCGGGTAGGCAGCGGCAGCCACATGAACGGCTTGGTATCCACGGCGATGCGCTGCCACCTGCGCCGGACACGGACGATGCCCGTCGAGGCGACCAGGCCGGGGACGGTGGTGAACCAGAAGCGCTGCCGCTTCTTGGTCAGCCCACAGCCGAGGGCGACCCGCCGCCACGACGCCCGTACCGACAGGCCGACGAGCGGGAAGCCGAGCACGAGCCAGAAGGACGGGTAGTGGTAGCGGCGCCAGGCCCACAGCCCGGCCGCGACGGCGGCCAGGGCTGCAAGCATGTACGGCGCGTCAGGCATCGATGGCCTCCCTGGCGGGGAGCAGCGCCGAGGCGCGGTAGGCGATGCCCCATCGGCCGGCGATCTCCCAGACGTAGCCGAGCAGGCCGACGGCGTTGACCTGGTCGCCGACGCTGATGGGCGGTTCGCCGGTGATGCCGATCTTGACGAGTTCCATCCGGCCGAACTCGTCCTCGACGGAGACGGTGACCTCGTAGACGGTGTTGCCGTTCTTGTCGGTCTTGATCTCGCCGGTGTCCCTGTTGAGCACCCGCGGTCGCGGTGCCTTGACGCAGGTGATGGCGAGCTTGCCGACATCCACAGGAATCGGGATGGAACGCATGGGCTGTGACCTCCTCTTTCATCGTTCACCAACATAGTTAACCTAGTTGGCTTGGTTGTCAACGTCCTCTCGGTTGGCTTGGTCGATGTTTCGTGGTGTGATGGACGGCGATGGTCAAGAACACCGGGCGCCCCGGCTACCTCCAGATCGCCGACGATCTCCGCGAGCAGATCCAAGGCGGCTCTCTCGCGCCCGGTGCCCCGCTGCCATCCACGGCGCAACTCGCCGAGCGGTACGACGCCTCGCTGAGCGTGGTGAAGATGGCCGTCGGCATCCTGCGCAACGAGGGCCTGGTGATCGGCCAGCAGGGCAAGGGCGTGTTCGTCCGGGAGACGGAGGAGCGCCCCGCCGGCGACGAGCAGGCCGACGTGGCCGAGCTGCGCGCCGCCGTACGGGACTTGTCGGTTCGCCTCGCGAAGGTCGAGGAGCAGTTGGCTACGTCCACGTCACGCCATCCCGGACGTAGCAGCCGGTGACCTTCCGGGCCAGCGAGGCCGAAGCCCCGCCGGGGTGCCGGCGCAGGCTCAGGGCCTTGTCCTGGCGACGGATGCCGACCAGGACCATGACGTAGCCGACGAGCAGGGTCGTGCTCAACAGAGCGGCGACGATCAGCGGGAGCCAGCTCACGTCCAGCTCACCCCCATCGCGAACGCGCCGCGGGGGTTGCGCGGGGGACGCCTGGTCTCGGTCCGTCGCCGGTTACGCCGGTTCCGGGCCCGCTCCTTACGCGCCCACCGGCTCCGCGCCAGGCACTTGGAGCACTGGGTCTGCCCCTCGGTCAGGGCGTTGCCGCAGTCGCACGAGGGCGTCTCGGCGGGGATGGTGATCTCGTTGTTCATGGGTGCATCTCCTCCTTCGATCGCTGCCGTTGTGGCGTTGTGCAACCGAGGATGCGACGCAGTGTTAGGACGAGATCACTACACGACGGGACATGTTCAAGACGTCCGGCCTACGATGTCCAGGTCCCCGGACGTCCTTGGGAGCAGGTGAGATGGCGAACGAACGGCTACGCGCTGCGCTGTTGCAGAAGGGCGTGAGCGTCGCGGACCTGGCCGAGGCGATTGAGGTGGATCCAAAGACCGTCGAACGGTGGATCACCAAGGGACGCGAGCCGTACCGTAAGCACCGGTTTGCCACGGCTTCGTACCTCGGTGTGGACGAGACGTACCTGTGGCCGCAGGCCCTCTCGCGGGAACAGGTGGTCGCCGCGTCCGAGAGCGAGGTCCTGGCGATCTATCCACACCGCTGGGCCGTACCGCGGGACGCGTGGGGACGTCTGTTCACTGCCGCGTCCCAGGACATCGGCGTCCTGGTCTACAGCGGATTGTTCCTCGCCGACGACGCCGCGATGGTCCGTCTGCTGGGGGAGAAGGCGCAGGCGGGCGTGCGGGTCCGTGTCCTACTCGGCGACCCCGGCTGCGCCGAAGTCGCTCAGCGAGGAGAGGACGAGGGCGTCGGCGACAGCATGGCCGCGCAGATCCGTAGCGCGCTGATCTTCTACCGGCCGCTTCTGCCCCTGGACAACTTCGAGCTCCGCCTCCATCAGACGATCCTTTACAACTCGATCTATCAGGCTGACGGCGACTACCTGGTCAACATGCACGTGTACGGCACCCGCGCAGGGAACGCACCTGTACTGCATCTGCGAAGGGTGGCCGGCGGGGAGATGGTGACCACCTACGCCGACAGCTTCGAGAAGGTATGGGCGCAAGCGACCCCGGTGGAGCTCTGATCATGGCCAAGCGGATCGACTTCTACGACGACCCCGACGCGCCCGAGCCGAACAGCCTGGTTCCGTCCGTCAACGTCATCGTCATCAACGCGGCCGGGGACGTCCTGATGATCCGCCGCAGCGACAACGACAACTGGGCCGTGCCCGGCGGCGCAATCGACCTCGGCGAGTCCATCCCCGCGGCGGCCATCCGGGAGACGTACGAGGAAACCGGCATCACCTGCGAGATCACCGGCCTGGTCGGCACCTACAGCGACCCCCGGCACGTGATCCTCTACACCTCCAACCGCGAGGCCCGACAGGAGTTCTCCATCGTCCTGACCGGCCGCGCGGTCGAGGGTGAGCCGACTCCGAGCGAGGAATCCCGAGAGGTCAGCTGGGTGCCCCGGAGCGAGATCGCGTCCCTGCCGATGGACCGGTCGATGCGCATGCGGATCGACCACTACCTAACCGGCGTCGGCCTGCCGCACATCGGATAGCGCTGCCTCCACCGACCGCACCGAGGACACGATGCACGGGGTGGCGTCCGTGATCGACCGGCTGACCACATGCTCAGGACCGTACCGCGAATGGATCTCGGCCAGCCGGTCGGTAACGTCCACATGCTGGCCGTCCGGACCGGTGGTCATGTCGCAGTAGGTGAGCGCCCTCGCCAAGTCCGGCGCTTCCTGGTCGAACTCCTTGGCCAACACATCGAACAGGTCACGCTGCCGGGCCTCGTTGTCCGCACACGAGTGGTAGGCCACCAGGCGGCACAGCCGCCCATCCGCCCCGGCGACGTCGCGAAGGTACCGAGCGCCGTCGAGCTGATGCATGCCCGTGTCGACCAGGTCCGGGGCGTACCCTATGTCGTGCAGCAGCGCAGCGGCAATCAAGGTGTCAGCCTCTTCCCTGAGGAGTGGCGTCAGGGACGCAGCTCGCTCAGCGACTCCCTGGGTATGCGCCCAGCGGCGAGGCAAAGTCGTCTCCAGCAGCTCTTTGGCCAGGCCATAGGCCCAATCGACATGCTCCACGTTGTTCACCTTAGACAGACCGCATATGGGCTGATCTAGGGGCACATGTGGACGTCCCAGGACGTCTCATCCTCGAACGAACCGGCCCCGCCCATGCTCGACCACGACCAACCCTTCACGCTCCAGAAGGTCGAGCGCCCGCCGCACCGTGTCCCGCGAAGCCTCGTACCGCTGCCGCAGCTCCTTCTCGCTCCGCAACACAGCCCCCACCGCGAGGGCCCCGCTCTCGATCTGAGCGCGGAGCTCAGAGGCGATCACCTCATAGCGGTACGCGGTGTCCGCCCGCGGCCCCGGCACCACGCGGCCTTTCGAGGGAACCGTGACGATGACCCCCTCCTGCTCCAGGATGGCCAGGCCACGCCTGAGCGTGTTCCTAGCCACCCGAAACTCCGCGCACAACTCAGCCTCGGACGGCAGCGAACCGCCCGCCGGATATCGACCGGCAACGACCCGCGCCCGCAGCCGCTCTGCGATCTGGGTGTAGACAGCACCGCCCGTCAACCACGGAGATTCGTCCACAGCCATGCCGTCAGGCACGCCGATACGCATCAGAGATCAGACCCAGATCGATGCGCAGCTCCGCCTGCTCACCCGCGCGCCAGCCGTTCCGGGCGACCCGCTCAACCCGGTCGATGGCAGCCTCCAGATTGAGGCAACTGGTCCGCTCGTCGGGCTGATCACCCCAATAGAACCAGTAGAACGGGACGTTGACGTAGACCTTGCGGATCCGAGAGCGGCGATCCTGGACGCACAACTCAGGACGTCCATCCTCGGCCGCCATCAAGACGGCCGCGATACCCCGAGGTCGTAGCCCGTTCCCCAGCTCCGTCAGCAGACGCTGCTGATAAGCGAGGCTCTGTGCTCGGCCGCTTTGCATGTGTTCCGTCCCTTCGGTGGCTCTTCCGGCCCCACGAGCATCGGCCAGGCACCCGGAACCTCTACACCACAACTAGGGGACGTCTAGGGACGTCTCATGTTAACGTCGCAGGCAACGACGGTTCCCTCACAGGAGCGGCGGCCCCCATGAACGACCACTTGCGCAACGCGATGCTCGCAGCCCGCATCACCCCGACCGACGTCGCGGCAGCCCTCACCGTGGATCCCAAGACCGTCCACCGCTGGCTCCAGGGCCGCATCCCCTACCCACGCCACCGCTGGGCCATCGCCGACCTCCTCCAGGTCCACGAAGCCGACCTGTGGCCGCAGGTAGCCCAACAACACCTCGCCCTGGCCGGCGGCGTACGCGCCGTCTACCCCCACCGCTGGGCCGTCCCCCAGAGCGCCTGGCACGCCCTCTTCCAGGGCGCGACCGAGGAGATCGACATCCTCACCTACAGCGGCCTGTTCCTCCCGGAAGACGGCAAAATCCTCGACACCCTCACCGCTCGCGCCCGAGCAGGCGTCAAGATCCGAATCCTCCTCGGCGACCCCGAGAGCCCCCAGGTCGCCAGACGCGGCACTGACGAAGGCATCGGCCCCGAAGTCATGGCCGCCCGCATCAAGAACGCCCTAACCCTCTACCGCCGGCTACACGACGCCCCCAACGTAGAGATCCGCCTCCACCGAACCGTCCTCTACAACTCCATCTTCCGCGCAGACAACGAACTCCTGGTCAACCTCCACGCCTACGCCACCCCAGCCGCCGAAGCCCCCGTAATGCACCTCCACCACAAGGAGGAGCAGGGCACAGCGGCGGTCTACCTCACAAGCTTCGTACACGTCTGGGCCACTGCTGTGCCTCACAACAACGAGAGCTGACCAGGGCACCGGACACAGGGCACCGGACAGTCCCGAAAGCAACTTCTCTACACGTCATCAAGGGCGGCCCGCTGCGCGACCCGCCGGGCGCACTGGCCGGTCAGCGTGCCCGGCTGCGGCTCTTCGGCCGGTCCGGGCACGCACCGTCCAGTGCGCCTGAGGAGGACAAGAGTCACCACTTGACACCGTGACGATCGCTCACTTCGGTACGCTTCGAAGCGGCTAGGGCGATCGACTGCCGCGCGGCTTCCGGTGCTCGGGCCTGGCGGCCCTGCGCTCCGGGTCCACTTGCCACCGGATGACGTGGCGGGCCAGTGCACTCTCATTTAGAGGAGCTTGTGACCTGCGGCACTTAATCGCGTCTCCCTGTCTTGTCATCCAAACAATTTCATGGTCTTGTCGTTTCCTGGATTATTAGGCAAGAGCATGACCCTTGAGAATCACCAGCGTCACGCGGCATGTTCTTCCGGTATGGCTGTCGCACGTACGCCTCGCAAGACCGAGACGATGGCATCGACGCTGGCTTCGGGAAACAGGTCCTCGGGTCCGCGAGGAGCGAGGGCGGTAAATGGCGACTCGTAAAGGGCTTCGACCTCTACAATGCCGTTCTTGGCCAGGTAGTCGATCAGGAGGTGGAGGAAATGGAGTTGGTTGGCGGTGAGATTCTTGTCGGCCTGGAACTGGTCGAACGCCCTGGATGCGGCCTCGCGGTCCAGGCCTGTGAGTGAGCGGAGGAACACGCCGAGGCCGTCGTGCTCATTCTTGGCCTGCTCGATATCGGCCTCGGTGCCGAAGCCGTTCACGATGAAGATCTGCTCCAGCTCTTCGAGGTCGACGGTTGTGATCTGCTGGTTGCGGCGGAGCTTCTGCACTGCCCACTCGTTCTCGTGGCTGCGCAGGTAGGTGCGCACCTTGGACTCGAACCGCGACTTGTCCGTGCCCAGCACGACACCCTTGATCTCGGCCATACCCAGTTCGCCGAGTTCGTCCTGGAAGTCGGTGTATACGATGCCGCGTTTCACCTTGGGGATGAGCTTGGCCAGCCCACGCAGGCGACGCCGCATCGACTCCAGCATCGGCATGGTGACGTCCTCCCACCACGAGTCTGTGGTGAGGTCCTCAAGGAGTTCCTGCTGCTGCCGGACGGCGGGGATGGTCAGTGTGGTGGGGTCGAGCAGTGCTGAGGCAATCTCCTGAACCTGGCTGCGGAGCCGCGGATAGCTCGCATCGGCCTCTACTTGAGCCAGCTGGAGCCGCAGCACCAGAAGGTCAAAGCGCTTGGCCTCTTGGCTGTTCTCGTCCTCACGGAACTCTGTGGGAAGCGGCGCGAGCGCTTGGGTGATCTCCGTGTGCTTCTCCGGGGTGATCTTCAGCCAGCTAGCCGGCTCCCTATAGGTCTCGACCTCGCGCAGGTGCCGGCGAACCTCGACGTTGGCATGGTTCATGTTCGCCACCTCGATCTGCAGCCGCTCGGCCAGACTCCAGCGAAGATCGGCCACGGTCTTCGGCTCGTCGGGCGTCTTCTCCGCCGGGGCCGCCAGGTTGAGGTTCTGCTGGTCCAGGTTGAGCAGCAAGTCCATCCGGTGCTTGAACAGCCGTTCGCTGAGCGAGGGCTGAAGTCTGCCTTCAGCGAGAGCGAGGCCCTGGTTGAAAAACTCGAAGTTCTGGCATAAGTCGAAGACGAGGAAGCCACTCTTGTCCTGGTTCGGACCGAACAGGTCGGAGCATAGCCGGGTGCCACGACCGATCATCTGCCAGAACTTCGTCTTGGACCGCACCATCTTGGCGAAGACTAGGTTGACGACCTCAGGGATGTCGATCCCGGTGTCGAGCATGTCTACCGAGATCGCGATGTGCGGAGCCTTGTTCTTGTCGGAGAACTTGTCGATGAGGTCCTGTGCAAGGACCTTCTTGTGCGTGATGACCTGCGCGAACTCGCCGCGAAACTCGGGGAACAGCGTGTCGAAACGCTGGACGATAAACTCGGCGTGGTTGTTGTTCCGGGCAAAGATAATCGTCTTGCCAAGCCGGTCCCCGCCTTCGACCTTTGCGCCGTAGGTCATCAGCGTCTCGAGGGTCTTGTCGATGGTGTCCTTGTTGAACAGGAATTTGTTTAACTCGTCCGCGCTGATCTCGCTGGGAACGTCGTCGTTCTCATCCCAGTCTGCCGTGTCCCACGCTTCCTTCTCCTCTTCCGACAGGTCGTCGTACTTGATGCCCTTGCGCAGGAATTTCAGAGGTACGTCCACCCCACGCGGAGCGACGAGATACCCCTCGGTTACGGCCTCATCCAAGCCGTATACGTCGGTGGGCACGCCGTCTTCGAGGTTGAACAGCCGGTAGGTGTTGCGGTCGATCTCCTCTCTCGGGGTAGCGGTGAGTCCAACCAGCAGTGAGTCGAAGTAGTCGAAGATCATGCCGTACTTTTGGTAGACCGACCTGTGCGCCTCGTCGATGACGACGAGATCGAAGTAGCCGGGTCCGAACCTGCGCAGGCCGTTACTGGTCTCGTTGATGAGCCCCATCATGGTGGGGTATGTCGAGACGTAGACCCGGCCCTCGGTGTTCTTCTCGTTCAGCAGATTCACTGTCGGCACCCCTGGTAGGTGCTGCTTGAATGCGTTGGTGGCCTGGGTGACCAGCGCCTGCCGGTCGGCCAGGAACAGCACCCGCTTCACCCAGCCGGCCCGGATCAGCTGGTCTACGAGGGCAATCACGGTCCGGGTCTTGCCCGAACCGGTCGCCATTACCAGTAGGGCCTGACGCAAGTGATCCTTCTCGAAGGCGTCGTCGATACGGCGGATCGCGCGGTTCTGGTAGTGGCGGCCAGCGATCTCCTCGTTGACCGTTTCAGTGCCCAACGGGCGACGGCTGCTCCGCCGGTGGATCAGGGTGCGGAGTTCGTCCTTGGTGTAGAAGCCCAAGATCTTGCGCGGCGGATAGTTCCGGTCATCCCAGATATGGGTCTCGTAGCCGTTGGTGTAGAAGATCACGGGCCGTTGGCCGTACTTCTGCTCCAAGCAGTCGGCGTACGCCTTGGCCTGGTGCTGGCCCACCGTGGCGTCGCTGGTGGTGCGCTTGGCCTCGACCAGTCCCAGCGGCTTGCCGTTGTCATCCCACAGGACGTAGTCGACCTTGCCCTTCCCGCTGGGAGTAGGCATCCCTGTGACCGGGAATTCTCGGTCCTCTGGCTTGTTGAGTGGCCAACCTGCCTCGTGCAGCAACAAGTCGATAAGGAGGTCGCGGGTCTCGGCCTCGTTGTAGTCGTGGGTGTCCGGGACCTTCGCGTTCGCGGCTTTCGCCGCCTTGATCTCGGCGCGCAGCTTAGCTAGTTCGGCGTCCAAGTCCTGGCTCTTGCGGCGCTCCTTGGCAAGCTCGGCCTGCTGCTTGCCGAACTCCTCGGCCATCGCCTGAATCTCGGCCTGCTTCTTCTGCCGGATGTCGGCGGGCACCGGCTTGGGAATCAACGTCTGATCGAAGGCCAGCCCGGCGGCAGGTAACTCGTCATGATTACGGGAATACTGCCGGGCGATCCAGTACATGACGTGGAACAGCTCGCCTACGATCCGGACCGCGTCCGCAGCGGGCACCGGTCCGTGCTTGTGTACGGCGGTGTTGCCCTGGCGCCGGATCAGGTCCATCTTCGTGCGGATCGCCGGGCCGACCAATTTCACCATAGTCGGTTCGGTAATCAACGCCGAAAGGTCGTCACGATACGGCAGTTTGAGCGTCTCGTCGGCCTTATAAAGCCAGGTGACTGCTAGTTCCAGGGTCCGGCGGGCGTAGAAGCACGAGACGCGTGGGTCGGCTACGGCGAGCCGCTCCGCGCGTGTCGCACCGTCGTACAGATCAGCCCACTCGGGCTCGGACTGGAGGAACGCGAAGTTGCCCATCGAGACACCTCACCCAGGAAGGCTTTCAGATGTCTCGATTGTCCCACAGGTCCCCACGAAAAGCCCGCTGTTGAAGCGATTCGAAGAGTGCATCCAATCCAGCAAGGTGCATGCGATGGACAGCCTTTAGCGCGTTCACCGATGCGATTCGTTCAGCGAAGGCGTTCTGAAGGTCAAGTGGCGGTTCTGCTATACGAATAGTCTGAAGTTCTCGAGCGTTAATATTCGCCATTCCGATGATGCTTTTACACATGTTGCGGAGCACGCGTTTGATGTAGGCCGTATTCATGAATGCGGCGAGGTATTCGGGATGGTTATTCGGATTTGTTCGAACGCGCACCAGGTACCCCGCGTATGCTAGTGGAGCAGTTCCTCGATAGATCGCAGTTTTCCCAACGAGGTCGGCACTATTAGTTCGATTGAAGAGGATGTCTCCGTGGCGAACTAGGTAACGTTCATCTACTGACGAATCTGGCATGTACTTAAGATCCCGCAAGTCAACTTCGCCAGTCGCCGTGACGTTCCCCATCCGCAGGACCGGCAAGTCTCCGGACTCGACAGCCTTTTCGCTCGTTCCGTATTTGGCTGAATCGATTAGATCGCCAACAGTGCGTATGGGCCAGCCGTAAGGGTTAAGGACGGGATCGCCAAACATCTCGATGAAGATAGACTGAGCGAGGTCGTCAAGGAGGGCGATAGCCTTCCGGCGCTCCGCGCGCAGAGCGTCTGCCCGATCCAGAATATCTGCGATCCGCCGCTGCTCACTGAGGGGAGGCAGTGGTATGAATAGGTTTTTGAGATTGTCAATGGGGAAATTGTCGGCAGTCGTTGCCCTTACCCATGTCAGAATTCGACCCGAGCTCCCCTTTATGAAGCGAGCCAGGTAATCCGGGATAACCGCATCAGAGCAAATCAACGCCTTCATGTCCTGATTGATGGCGACTGGAAGTCGATTCAATCCTACAGGGATAGTGTGCTTCAATACGCCTGAGCGGACGACAATGAGAACACTGCCTTCCGGGATAAGTCGTGAGGTGCTGTTGTCCAGTCCTTTCTGTGTGATACTTATTTGAGCCTTCTCGATGTTCCAGAACTTCATGTCCTTTGGAGTTATCCAAGGAATATCTCCGCCATAGTAGTCCGGATTACTCCTGGTAGGGGTGCCGCCCCCCACAAAGTGGGCTACGTCGCCGATTGGAACCTCTAGCCACTTACTCATCCCAGCAGCCCTTTCAATTCGGACATGCTCTGCTGAATGTTGGCTTCGATACGCTCCAACTCCTCCAGGATCTCCGCTGGCGGACGATGCTCGACCTCATTGTGGGCGATCTCCTTGTACCGATTCAGGCTCAGGTCATACCCCTGTGCGGCAATATCGGCCTTGGGGACGCAGAAGCTCTGCTCGGTCTTGGCTCGCTGCTGCTCGCTACCATTGCGGCGGGACCAGCGGGCGAGGACGTCCGGGAGGTTGTTCTTGACCAGATCAGCCTCGTCGAGCAGAGCGTTCGGTGTCGCGCCGAGCTTGTCCTCGGACAACAGCGGGGTGCGCTTGTCGTCGAGGCTGAACCCGTCGGCGGTGACTTCGTAGAACCAGACGTCGTCGGTCCCGCCGCTGTTGGTCTTGGTGAAGAACAGGATGGCGGTGGAGACCCCGGCATACGGCCTAAAGACGCCACTGGGCAACTTGACCACAGCGTCTAGCTTGTGATCTTCGATCAAGATGCGACGGAGTTCCCTGTGTGCCCCGGTGGAGCCGAAGAGCACGCCTTCCGGAACGATGACCGCCGCGCGCCCGCCGGGCTTTAGGAGCCGGAGGAACAGTGCGAGGAAGAGCAGCTCGGTCTTCTTGGTCTTGACGATCCGCTGCAGGTCTTTGGCGGTAGTCTCGTAGTCAAGGCTGCCAGCGAACGGCGGATTCGCGAGGATCATTGAGTAGCGCTCAGCCTCGTCGGCGACGTTCTCAGCCAGCGAGTCACGATAGCGGATGTCCGGCTGCTCGATCTCATGCAGCAGCATGTTCATGCTCGCGATGCGGAGCATGGTGCTGTCGAAGTCGAAGCCGTGGAACATCCTCTGGTTGTAGTGCTGCCGCTGGCCAGGAATGAGGAGCGCGTCCCTGTGGGCGCGGGCGACGTACTCGGCGGCCGCGACAAGGAAGCCGGCCGTACCGCAGGCCGGGTCGCAGATCTCGTCGTTCGGCCCTGGAGCCATCATCTCGACCATGAGCTGGATGATGTGCCGGGGCGTGCGGAACTGGCCATTCTGTCCGGCGGTGGCGATCTTGCCGAGCATGTACTCGTAGAGGTCGCCCTTGGTGTCTTGCTCGCCGAGGGGGATGTCGTCGAGCATGTCGACGACCTTGGTCAACAGGTTCGAGGTGGGGATGGTGAAGCGGGCGTCCTTCATGTGGTGCGAGTAGGTGGACTCATCGTCACCGAGACCGCGCAGCCAGGGGAAGACGCCGTCCCGCACCGTTACAAGCATCTTGTCCGGGTGCTCTTCGGTGAACTTCGACCAGCGAAGGAAGTTCGTCTCCTCCGTGTAGATCGGGTTCTCGATCGGCTTACCGGTGCGGTTGGCCTTGCGCTCCTTCGTGGTCTGCAGGTCCTCCATGCGCCGGAGAAACATCAGGTAGGTGATCTGTTCGATCACTTCGAGCGGGTTGGAGATCCCGCCCGACCAGAAGGCGTCCCATAGCCGGTCGATCTTGTTCTTGAGCTCACCCGTAATCACAAGCGCAGCCTAGTGGAGAGGCCGGACAAGACTTACCTTCTCAGCAGAATGACCCAGCGGATACCCCCAGTTGGAAGGACTGCCGTGCACATGGGCTCCTCGATTCAGGGCAGCCCTACTCAGACCTGTCTCGCGAGCCAGCCGAGGTGGCTTCTCGTTTAGGCAGACAGATGGGCTGCATGACTCCAACCACCTCGTGGGCGAAGTGGAATCCCCAAATACTGAGCGTTTCATCCCGCTTCGCGAAGTTGACGGACAAGGATTGCTTTGACGAACTGACCTGCAAGGAGTGAGCAGCAGCGAAGTTTGCGGAGGATGCGCCAGGGTTTCCGCTGGGCATTGGCGCGCTCACCGGGCCCGCGGAGCTTGGCCTGGGCCGCGTTGGAGGTCTTCGGTGAGGCGGGCTTGTTGCGGCCCTTGTAGGGCACGCGCAGGTGCTCACCAGCGCCGACGCCCCCTTGTCGGCCAGGGTGATCACATCGGCGGCTTGCAGGCGGCACAGGATGCCTAGATCCGGGCGGCCCTGAGGTCGTGCACGGAGCCGGGCAGGGAGCCGGAGGTCCACACGGGGGTGCCGTCGGACGTGGCCAGAACCTGGGTGTTCATGCCGTGCTTCTTGTCTTTGCCGGAGTAGTAGGGCCGGTCGGCGGTCACTCGGTCGATGGGGATCAGCCTCCCGTCCAGCACCAAGTAGGGGTAGCCAGCGCGCTTGGCCACGTGTAACGCCTGGTCCGGGCGAGGAGAGCGCCGGACGAGCGGGGTGACGGTTTTGCGGATGTAGCGCCAGGCGGTCGCGATGCCGAAGCCGAAGCCGGCCGCGACCTCGGCCAGGGTCTCGCCTTTGCGCAGGTGGACGAGCACGAGCAGGGCCTGCTGGCCGAGATTGAGACGGCGCCAGGGCGTGCCGATCGTCTTGTGGTGCCGGCGCAGGATGTCGGACAGTAGACAGCATCCGAGATGACAAGGGCAGCGCGGCACGATAAAACAGCAACTAAGAGCCTCTGGTAGTAAAGGTTGTTCTTGGCCGACAACCCTTCTACCAGGGGCTTTCCTACTTGTCGATCAAGTCCACTCACGCAGCATGCCCTCGACCTGCGGGCTTCTGGTTGGAAAACCCTCACTGCGGGTGCGGGGACATACACGAGATGATCATGGTAATGGCGCGGAGAGTTCGAAGCATCTACGCAGGTCACAGGAGATGAGCCAGCCGGAAAGCCACCGCTCTCTTAACCCGGGTATCGCATGGCTCATGCCGTTACGATCGCGGACTTCGCGATGCGGCAGGGGTGATCGCCGTCAAGTCGCTCCTTCGTCGCCCCTTGCCACCGCGTGCCCACAGCTGTAGCTGCGGCTTGGTGCGAACCGGCAGCGGATCAGGTGGCAAGCGCCTGACGTGGAGTGTCGTCAGAGTGCGCTCGTTTGACGCACATTGACAAGCCCCATGAATGGCAACAGCTCGACGCGGTGGCACGTACCTGACCACGCACTCGATCGACCGAAGAGGGTCACCGGTCCGCCTGAAAGACGGAAGGCCGGCGGTTCGAGCGTCAGCCAGGGAGCTCAGGACCCGCTTGGAAGCTTGAGGGTAGAAGCATCCGCGCTTTTCTTGCCGAAGGGACTCCGGCGGGCTTCAGCGGTAGTTACACTCACGCGTGTTGGGGCATACCAGCTCAATCATGATGGACGGCCCATGCGTACTACGAGTTCCGTGCACACTGCAGTCGTACCAACCGAAGCGTACATCGGCGTTGCCGAGACGGGTCCTACTCAACTCCACGTGCTGCGCCTGAACGACGGACGCTTCCCTAAGGCGTACTACGTACAACTCTATGAGGAGCCGTTGATCAACCTTGATGGGACGCTGGCGGGTCACCCCCTTGGTTTTGTTCATCACTCTCTTGAGGGCTGCAAGCCGAAAAGCCAGGACGTGCATTTTCATGTTGTTTGGGTCAAGGGCAAAGAGCTTCGGCGAAGCAAGGTCGACATGCCTGTATTTCCGAGCAGATTTCCTGGCGATGATGCGGATCATTGGAACTGGCTAAGCGTACATCTATACTGCGGGATCAAGCTCCCATTTAAAACCCCTCCAGGACCTGCAGCCACGATCCCTGTGCGGTTTGATGACGGAATCGTAGACCTTAGCATCTCTTCCGAGCACGCTGCCCTCCTCTGGCCTCATCATTTTCCGGGACGTAGAGAGGCGGCGCTTAGGGAGATCGAAGAGATATACGACAGCCCTCCTCGCGTTCGAGATCTAGTCACATGTGATTGGGCTGGACAGATTAACAAGTCAATAAGAATAGAGAAAGAGCGCCGAGCACGTCTTTTAGTGCAATATCGGCAGATCTCCCAGTTGCGTCAAATTTTTGTTGGCGCCTAATGTGATGTCGACTAGGCGAGGTCTTCGGCTCAGCAGCCTCGCTAGTGTCTGTGACGAGCGCAGATTCGCGCCCCCAACCTGCCAGCGCCTTGGTGCCAGCCTTCGGTGCGCCCATTCGGGATGGGGCCGGCCTGGCACAGGGCCGACTCGCCCGAAAAGCGGAATGGTCGGAGTGCTGGTACCGCCGCGATGCGTTCGTCTCCTCGATGTCACGTCAGATGAGCGAGGGCCTGTCGTGCTACGTAGTCGTCGCCGGGGAACCCGTATCGCCAGAGTCGCTCGTCGAGAGCCTCGGGCCCGCCCCCAGGAGCGATGTCGTAACGGCCGAGGAGGCATCGAAGTTCATCAATGAATGGATCGCCAGCTTCGACGACTGACGAGTCCCTGCGAACAGGCCCCTCTGCTCCCGTGACGCACGGGCTGTACAGCAGTACGTACAGCAACGCCGTCTTACGCGATCACATTCGATCAGCGCGCATCTACCGCCTGAACAGGCCAAGGTTCCCTCAATGAGTGGTCTGCCCTTCTCTACGGATCAGAAGGTCGAGCGTCCATCGAAGCCAGAGTGGCTCAGCCTGACCAGCGCCATCGGTCGAGGTCGACCCACTCCGCTTCGAGGGCGGCGGCGAGTCGGCCACCGAAGGCGACAGTTCCCTCGTGGGAGGCGAACGCGATCCAAGTAAGCGTGTCATCGCTCCACACGCCCTCGGCGCCCGTGTACTGAGGTGCAAAAATCTCCACGTCAACGAGATAGTCCGCGCCGTACTCACGGAGCTCTGTCACACGGCTGCCGCTCATCTCGAGCAGTGCGGCGCGCACCTGGGCGAGTCCCTGCTCATTCCACATCGATGCCTCCGTCAGCACGAGCACGCCGGGCGGGGTTGGCCCGGCGAGCATCGGGTGCCACGACCTGCCCGCCAACCCCCACCGCTGCCGCAACTGTTCCTGCCGTTCGGCCGACTCGGCAGGCGTCAACACGCGACGGTACGCCAACGGTGTCACCTGAAGGTCGCCCCGCGTAACCAAACCTTGCAGGACCGACTGGAACAGACGGCGTTCCTCAGCCATGGCCTTGGCCTCCACCTCGTTGGACGCCGGCTGGGTGAACGGGGACTGGGCGGTGTCGGCCGCCTCTGCCAGAGCCTCGACGAGGTCGGAGAACTCGGGCAGCCGGTCTGGATCGAGCCGCTCCACCTGTTCCAGGATCGCTGCGACCACGTTGTAGCGAGGGAAGATACGCCAGGCTTCGGGACTGTAGTCATACCCGTCCGCGGCTCGCCCCTGGTTGGGCAGCTCAGCGTACCTGTCGGCCAACTCGTCGTAGCGATCTATTAGATACCGGCGTGCTGCCACGTGCAGTGTTACCGAGTCCACGCCACAGAATCTCATGATCCAGCCGCGCCGCGCTCTCAGGTTGCGTACGCGGAAGTGGTGTATGCGGCTTGGCGATCACGGTGGTGATCCGCATCCCGCTTCTCAGCTTGAACACTGATGCTGTCAGCTCGTGCGGACGGCACCCAGAAAATGTGATCTTGCTAACGGAGGTGCTAACACCGTCCCTGGATGTGAGTGGACACCCATGAAAGGTGATCAAGAGCGAGGTGTCTCGAACAGGTCTTTCTGACATCCGTGGACGCTGGTGGACGATCTCGGCCTTGCTACGGATCAGAAGGTTGGGGTTTCGAGTACCTCCGGCCGCACAGCAGGTCAAAGGCCCTCCGGGATCATCCCGGAGGGCCTTTTTCGTAGGCGTACAGCAGCGTTGTACAGCAACGCCGCCGAGCTTAACCGTCTGATTCGGCGGTCAGACGCTCATTCAGCCGGGCGAGCGCCTTGCGGGCCTCGGGACCCGGGATCTGCGTATAGACGTCCATGGTCATCGAGATCTGCGAGTGCCGCAGGATGCGCATCGCCACAGCGGGTGGACGTCGAGGGCGGCCAGGAGCGAGGCGCAGGTGTGCCGGGTGCGTGGACACGGATGCGTGGGACGTCCGCTCGGCGGCAGTGGTTCTCGAAGGCCCGATTGAAGTTGCGCGGCTCTATTGGCGTACCGGTACGGGTCGTGAACGTCAGGTCCGAGGTCTTCCATGCGTCGCCAGCCAATTTCCGCGCCTCCTCCTGGACGCGCTGCCGGTCCCTGAGTGCGGAAACGCACAGGCCACAGACTGGCAGCGAAGCGCGCTTGCTCCCTCAACAGCCGCATCTCGGGCGACACCTAAGGGGGGATCTATCCACGACGCCTTCAAAGGCGATGGTCTGGCTGCCGTTCGACGAGGATGGGCCTGGAGAGCTTCGGTCCTAGACTCGAGTCATGGCCAGGATTGACCGCGCCAGCCGACTGATCGCGGCACCACCGGCGACCGTATACGGCACTCTCCTCGACCGGGAGTCGCTCGAAACCTGGTTGCCGCCGGACGGCATGCGCGGGCGGATCGAGCGGTGGGATGCCCGGCCTGGTGGGGGGTTCATGATGGTTCTCACGTACCTCGACCCCACCGACAACCCCGGCAAGACGTCAGACGCGACGGACGTCGTCAACGTCGCGTTCGTCGACCTGGTGCCACCAGAGCGCGTGGTGCAGCGGGCAGTGTTCGAAGCTGATGACCCGTCGTACGCGGGCACCATGACGATGACCTGGCACCTCGCTGCCGTCGGCGAAGGGACCGAAGTAACCGTCACCGCCACGGACGTACCGCCCGGCATCGACCAAGCGGTACACGAGGCCGGGATGGCCTCCTCGCTGGCCAACCTGGCGTCGCACGTCGAAGGGGCCGGATGACTCAGGTCGGCCTGCGACCGAGGGGCCAGCGCCATCGGATGAGGGGGTGGGCGGCCGGCCGGGGGGCTGTGTGCAGCAGTGGAATACAGCAACACCGCCTCACGTCATCACACTCCACTGGGCTGCATCTGCCATGTGACCTGACCAGGGCGAGGAGCCGTCTACTTTGTGACCGGCTCCCATCTGCAGGTGGGCGCTCACGTACCACTGCAGGGAGACACGATGTCGCCCAGTTGAGGCCGTGACGATCGCTCACTTCCCCCATCGCCGACCGTGGCTGGGGGATCGACGCCGAAGCCTCCTCCGTCAGGCACCGGCACCGGCACCGGCACCGAGTGACCATGGCGTAGGTGACAGCATCGCTGACTGCAACGTCCCCACGCATCAGCGCATCCGTGCCACCGTCCGCACGCCCTTGATCATTTTCTTGATCAGGCGAGCAGGGTAATTGCTCCGCTTGAGAAGCCAACAGTCCTCCTCGCAAGGGATCGGCCTCCTCTCCCAGAGCAGCACGTCGCATCGACTGACACTTCAGACCAATCCCGGCGATTCGGTTGCTGCGGTGAATGGAGCGCAGTCCAATGGCCTCACGCCTTGATCTCGAGCTTGGTCGTCGCACCCGAAGGAGTCACGTATGACCCGGGAGCAAGTGGAACAGGCCTTGCGCCGAGCCGAGCAACTCACGGATCAAGCCAAGCCCATTCTGGATCGGGCAATCTCGCTCATGGCACAGAACGTCTGGACCGGCCCAGCAGCTCGGCGCTTCGCCGACGAGCTGACCGCTCAGCGCCAAGCCCTGATCGGCGCGTGCACCGGTGCGGTAGACGAGCTGCGGGCGCTGTTAGCCCGTACGCCGGCAGACACTTCCGGCTAAGCCCATGGGTCAGCTGGAGGGCATGGTCCCCGAGGGAGTTCGCAGCCTGAAGGACACGCTGCACCAAGCTGAATCGTCGCTGGAAGCCATCGGCGAGGAGTTGTGGAACATCCTGCGCGGGTCCTGGCTGTCGACCGCCTCGGCCGACACGATCCGTCAGGTAGGGGCGTGGGCCGGCGCACAGGGACCGGAGATCAACAAGCGGTTGGTGCTCCTGGAACGCATGGAGCTGGCCAAGCCCGAGATGTTCGGCGCTGGGAAGCCGGCGATCTCGGTCGACGGTTCGATGTTCGCCCCGGGAGCGGTCCTGCCCACGGCAGGCGGCTTCTGGGACCGTATCGGCCAGCAGATCCAGGACGCCTTCGACCCGAACCTGACCTCCGGCAACCAGATGACGGAAACGGCCAAGGGCACGGTGGAGAGCCTGGCCGGCTTGGGCAAGATGGTGATCGACTACTCTCCCACGCGGGCGGTCGTCGACTTCATGGGCTGGCAACGCAGCGTCAACGATCTGGGCCAAAGCCTGCTCTACGGCATTCAGGACCCGGTCGGGTTCGCCAAGTCCGTGCTGGACTGGGACACCTGGGCCGCCAATCCCGATCGGGCATTGGGCCGCCTCATCCCGGACATCGTGGCGGCCGTCACAACCGCCGGCTCAAGCGGCGCCGTCTCCGGCACCACCCGAGCCGTGGGAGCCCTGGGCAAGGCGGCCAAGAGCGTGATCAAACCCAAGCCAACGGCCACACTCTCACGCTTCGGGGAGCGCTTCGAACTCAAGGGAAAGGACGTGCCACCGCTGTTCCGGGGAGACGGCCGGACACTGGAGCGAATCTTCGAGAAGGGCATGACCGCTCGCGACCCGGACATGAGCGTCGAACAGCATCTCTCCGGTGAGAACGGTCTGATCGCCGCCTCGAAGAGCAAGAACGTGGCCCGAGGGTTCGCCGTCGGGCACAAGGGCTACATCTTTGAGATCGAGGACCGCGGGAACGGCATGGAGGTAAAGTACGGCCCCGGATTCAGGCACCTCAGAGGCGAGCAGGAGGTCGTGTTCAAGCGGATCGATCCGTCGCAGATCAGAGGAGCCTGGAAGCCGGGCAAGTATGGAAGCGCTGACGACGTCTGGATTCCGAACCCCCACTACGTGCCGAGGTGAGCATGCACGACCTCGAATTGGTTAGCTTGGCGGACGAGTCCCTTCTGCCCTGCCAGGTGACAACGCAGACCGATGGCGAGACGTACGAGCTCCGACTGGATCGCGCAAGCGCTTCGCCGATCAGGGTTCACTCTTCGACCGACTTCGAAGACGCCCTGCGACAGCTGAGAGCAGAGCTGGAACAGCAGAACCTGCTGTTGCTCTGCAACAGGTACCGCCGCGATGCGTTCGTCTCCTCGATGTCACGCCAGATGAGCGAGGGCCTGTCATGCTACGTAGTCGTCGCTGGGGAACCCGTGTCGCCGGAGTTGCTCGTCGAGAGCCTCGGACCTGCGCCCAGGAGCGATGTCGTCACGGCCGAGGAGGCGTCGAAGTTCATCGATGAATGGATCGCCAGCTTCGACGATTGACGAGTCTCTTCGAACCAGGCCCTCGGCTCCTGTGGCGCGCGGGCTGTCCAGCAGCACGTACAGCAACGCCATCTTACGCGATCACACCCGACCTTTCGTGTTTGTCAGGACAATCCCAGGCTCTTGCTAACACCTCTGCTAGCGGCGTGGCTCCCGCTGCTGCTTGATGTCCCTACAGAGGAAGCCGATCCGGCCGCCTGGCCCAGCATTCACCACGTGTCGCGAGAGCCGCTGCGCGGCGTCGATCATGGACTGTCGGGGTAGCCGCTTGAGTCGCCTCGGAAGCGAGCGTTGAACGAGCAGAGGGTAGGAATGCGGCGGTCTGAGCGTCTTTGGCATCTCGTCCGGTCCTACGACATGGGCGAGTGGTTCATGTCCGCGTGGGTCGAGGGTCTGGAGGTGTGGGAGGCCGCCCGTCGCCTGGGGGCATCGGTTGCGGAGGTGGATCACTCGACCCAGTGCACCTGGGCGAATGTCCTGCGTGGGCTGCCCGCTGATGATGACGCCGGGGTGGTCTGGGCAGGCCCGGTCACGGCGGATTGGACGCAGATCATTCAGGTGCGGGGGTTCGATTGCGACCAGGCTCTGCGAGATCTCTCCTACGGCGGACGGGCGCTGCAGGTGGGTTGGGACCTGAACGGGCCGCGTGATCTGGAGTACGCGATCAACGGCGAATACGTTACGGGCTTCAGCGTCACCGTCCCCGGAGAGCGCTGGGGTAGCGATCCTCAGGCGCTCGACCACCACGCTCAGGGGTTGCAGTTCGACCTCGACGACTCCAGTTGGCAGAGCGATCCCGACCTGCCGGCGGGCTGGCTGGAGTACTGCGCGTGGGAGGAGGCCCGGCTTGAGACAGGGCAGGACTACGGCGATGAAGACATCCCCGAGGAGTGGCAGGACTTCATTGCCCTGGCTCACAGCGGCTACAGCCCTCCGATGGCGACCTGCCTCACGTCAGCCCTGACGCTTGTTGGCAGAGTGACGGGCAGGGAGATTGACCGGGAGTGGATGAACGGGACTCACACCCGTTACGTGATCCGCGACAAGCACAACGGCTGAGCGCCGGTAACCCAGCTCAGTAGAAGGCCTCTGGACAGATCGCTTGATCAGGATCGGAAGGAGCAGCGGACTTCAGCGTTGGATTTCGCCTGGCTATTCTGCGGGCATCGTGGCGTTGGAAGCGGGGGGTACGTCGGGTGGGACGCTCTTGGGATCAGGCTCTGTTGATGCGTGTGGGGGTGGCGCTGTTATCTGTGATCACCTTGGCCCTGGTGTGGCTTCCTCGACACGCGGAGGAGGAGTCCAAACGGCCCACGCAGCTCCCCGTGTTGCCGCATATCGCACCGGTCAGCGAGGTCTGGCCAGAGGCTGTCAGCGTGGTGCCCGCTGAAAGAAAAGACGGTACGTGGCTATGGCCCATTGGATCACTCGGCCAAGATGAATTGCTCTTGATGAGCGATGAGCGTGCTCCGGAGTTCAGCAGCTTCAATACGCGGACCAAGAGGCAGCATGTCATGGCGCGAGCCCCCGAATGGGCGGAATGCGGTGGCTGCTTTGAGATCCAGAAAACGGCCCTCGGAACTACCCACGTGGCAATGATCATCAAGGGTTACGTGCCGGGCGCCTCTGCCGGTGGGCAACGCCACTACGAGGTATGGGCAATGCCGCGAGCAGGTGGATCCATGCGCATGGTGGCGCGTCTGCCGCTATCCGTGCAGGCTGAGGGCGCCCATATTGACGGCTTCCAAATCATCGGCGAGAACGTCGTGTGGTGGGGATACGACGGTGACATCTGGCGCGTCTCGCTCCATGGCGGGGAGCCTGAGCAGGTGCTTCCAGGTAGACGGCTTCGCGTGAGTTCGTGGCCATGGGCGTATGACAGATACGAGCGGATTGTGATCAATCTCGACACGGGCCAGGAGACCGAAGTAACCGAGGCTGAGGATTTCGAACATCGTCTTGCCTGCGGGCCCGCCTGGTGTGTCGGGGAAGACTGGCAGGAGCTGTGGAAGGTCACGCAGGCGACCGTGTTGCGCGTGGATGGTTCCGATCGCGTCACAGTGCCGGGAGATGCGCTCCTGATGAGGCCTCCGATCCGCGATCGGCTTGCTCTTCTCGGCGTCCCAACGGTCGCTGGGGACGACTCCATCCCTAACACCTGGGGGGCCGCAACCCTTGGGCATGTGATGCAGGTCTACGATCGCTGCACGCGTAAGGCCGCCATCCTCGGGTCCTATACCTTGACGAAGGCTGAGATGCCATGGGGAGAGATAAAGATCGGCGTGTGGCCGCAGGACGGTCCCGTCCTGTATTGGCGAACGACTCAGAATCGGCTGATGGTCGTCGACCTGGCACGCGTCGGTGAGTCTCCTTGCTCCGCATGAGCTGTCGAAGCGGACGACCTGGCTACGCGAGACATCAGGCTGGGGGGCGCGTCCATTGAGGTGGTGTACATCAGCCTCGTACGGCAACACCATCGCCCGCCGCCGGACCGTGTCTGCCACGTGAGCAGGGCATCGCACCACCATACGAGGCTGAGGGATCGGCTGTCGGCGGCCTTCTCCGTCGGGCCTTGCCAGTCGGATGACGCGCAGCTGGGGCAGCAACGTCTCCATCCGCCGACACAGCTGTGGCAGCACCCACACGCTTCTGACCAAGGTCTTCACCAATCGAGCATGGTGGTTGCTCTGTCTGGGCAGCGGAAGGTCGGTTGGACCCGGCCGTGACCCAGACCTGCGTGGGTGCAACCCCGTGGCACTGCCAGGGTGGTCAGGTAGTACGCCGAGCAGCGAGTGTTGCTGGACGGCGCAGAACGATCATGTTCCGACGATGGGCCCCACAAGCATTGGGTGGTCGAGCATGTCCGGTCTGAACGGCACCCCGGTGACCTTGGCCGCCAGGGCGAAGCCCCTTGGCACGGCGGTGTCGTAGTTGTCCTCCCAAGCGGCGTCCCAGGCGGCCTCGTCCTCGGGCATGTCGAGCCGCATGCTCAGCTCCCGTATGAAGCCGTTGAGCCGGTCAGGGTCGGAGCCGTAACGCTCGTATGGGTGTCGCAGCTGGTAACCGGTGACAAAGGTGCCGTCAATCGCGTACGCGAAGCTGTGGTCGGCGTAGTCGTGCCGGGTGACCGCCACAACCTCACAGCCCTGCGACAGCTCGGTCACCACCGCGTGGGACGTCACCATCCAACCGTGGGGCTCGATGGCCACGCACCACTCGCCGGTTTTGAAGACGCCCACGTAGCCGCCGCCAAGCCCGCCGTCCGTCTCGAGGACGAACTCGTAGGCTTTGTCCTCGAGCCCGCGGAAGTTCGACTCCTGGCCGGAGCTGTCACCGCGGCTGAAGCGGCGCATCACCTCCGCCGGGTCGAGCCCGCGGAAGAAGGCCACACTGAAGATCACACTCAACGCGCCGCCCGAGCCCTCGGCCAGGTTGAGCCACTGGAACGGGGCCAAGGGGTCGGATGTCGTCACGCGGGTCATGGTGGCAGGCCGTACCGACAATCAGTCGGGACTGGCGGCCATCTCGATGAACGCCCGCATTTGACGGGGTCCTGATCCATGCGGAGGAAGTGCTGTACAGCAACACCGCCTCACAGAGGCATTCTCCACCTGCTCGCATCTGCCTCTGAGGAAGGCCGTTGGCGAGGTGTCTACGGCTCAGGTGGTCAGGTGTCGTACAGGCCGTCCCATGGATCGTAGAAGCCGATGTTGTTCGGGTAGAACTCGGCGTGTTCTTCGCCTTCGAAGGTCTCTATGACGAGGCCGAACAGCACTCCGTCGAACGTGTGCTGGAAGGGCCGGATGGCGATGTCGTCGAAGCGGAGGCCCGTGAGCGTGTCGAGCCAGTGTTTCAGTCGCTCCTCGGCGCGGGCGACGGCCGAACGGTGGACGTCGTCGGCGCCGGTGTGCTCGATGCGGGAGCCGAGGTGGTGGCCGGCGGCGTCGAAGGTGTGCAGGACGGCGTACCAGCGCTTGCGCCTCGGCCAGTCGTCGGAGTGGATGTAGTCCTCCGGGAAGGCGGCTATGACGGAGCCGAAGAACTGGCCGCCGTCCCAATGGCCGATCGTGTCGGTGTGGTAGTTGGGTTCGTGAACGATGGGGATGATCTCGGGGACTGTCATGCGCTGGACAGTAGACGTCGGGACTGACAACACGTCTCTGCGGCTGAGGGCTCTGATGACCACGCGTTCTTGTCGGTGATGGATGGTGGTGGACGTCTCGTTCCTGGTACGGATCAGACGGCCCTGGGCTTCGTGTACCGCATGCGAAAGACTCGCGGCCACTGGTCGCCATTCTCATTACCTGACGCGTAATCGCGGTACTTACGTGCCTGCTGCCATTGTTCAGGTGTCGAAACGAGCACTTGAAGGAGCCGAGATGACCGCCCTCACCATCACCGCTGACCGGACCAAGTTCCTGCGCTTCGCTCTTGTTGCGGACGCCGTCGTCACCGGCGTCAATGGGCTGGCGTACCTGGCGCTGGCCGGCCCCGCGAGTGACCTGCTCGGGCCCGGTGCGGGGCTGCTGCGCGAGATCGGGGTCTTCCTGCTCGTGTACGGCGCCGCCGTCGGCCTGGTGGCCGCGCGTCCCGCGATCAGCCAGAACGCCGTCAGGGCTGTCATCGCGTTGAACATCGTCTGGACCCTTGGCAGCGTGGCGGCCGTCGTGACCAGCGCCGTCGGGTTCAGCACGCTCGGGGCCGTCTGGGCCGTCGCGCAGGCCGTGGTCGTGGGGCTGTTCGCCGAGCTGCAGATCACCGGGCTGCGCAAAGCCCGTCGCTGAAACCTGTTCGAAGGCATCGCCGGCGTGCGGGGTCGGCTGCTGATCCCGCCGTCGTTCGATGCCACGTGGTCGGGCCGGTCGCTTGCGATATGGAGATCGGTCCCGAAAGTGGGGCCTCCGGAGCGAGGTTCGTTCGTTTGTGGTCGGTGCGAGCGCCGGCCGGGATTTATTTCAGGCGCGATTCCGCCGTGCGTTCAATAAGGTGTCTCACATGCCAGGCCGGGGCGGGAGAAAGCGAAAGACAGATGTTGTGAGGCTGCGCCGTCACGCGGACTTGGCTTCGCCATCCAGGGGCGCGGAGATGGTGAGTACGGCGGCAGGGCCCGAGGGGGAACTCGTCGTTGTGTGGGCCTCGCAGGAGAACTCCGATGCGCCAACCGCACAGACTACGGCCCCCGGTGGGGCATCATTTCCTCATTCGCGTATGGCAGCGCCCGCCGCATTACAGGTCGCCACGTACCGTCCCCATCTGACGAGGTCGGTTCCCATCGCCCGGCGCTCACAGGTGCACAACCACGTCCAGCCGCTGCCGGACGGGGCCGTGCTGTTGGTGGGGGCGCGGTGCCGGTGGCGGGACGGAGCGGCCGAGTCCAACGCTGCCGTCTACGATGCCGACGGAAAACTCCTGCGAAAGGGCGTCCTGGGAGACGGAATCGCCGACGTGCAGACGACGCTTTCCGGCGACATATGGGTGAGCTATTACGACGAAGGCGTGTTCGGCAGCTCCGGATGGGGAGAGAAAGGCAGTCCTACCCCCATCGGCTCCCCCGGGCTGATCCGCTTCGGGGCTGACCTGGCTCCCGCGTGGCGATATCCGTACGACGGTGAGTTCGGCGCCATCTCCGACTGCTACGCGCTGAACGTGTCGGGAAATGAAGCGTGGGCCTACTACTACATCGACTTTCCCCTTGTGCGGGTACGAGCCGGCGCGGTTGCCGGCTGGTCCACGCAGGTGAGGGGCGCCCATGCGCTCGTTGTCGCCGGCGACCGGGTGGCGCTTGTCGGCGGATATGGAGAACATCGGCGCCGGGTGGTCACCGGGAGCATCAAGGGAGAAGGCTTGTCGGTGGATCGTCCCACCCGGCTGGTGATGCCCGACGGACGGCCGGTTCCCAGGACGGCGGCCGTGCTGGGGCGAGGCAGCGAGCTGCACGTCGTCGTGGGCACTACTTGGCTGAAGGTGGGGTTCGAGGACCTGGCGTCAGCCTGAGTGGTCGAACGGCACATGCGGAGTCTGTGTCAGTCGAGTGGCTGGCCAGTGTGACCCGGTCTGCGCCCGCCCCGTACAGCCGCCAGGCGTAGAGGCCGGTGGCGGCCAGGCTCAGCGGGCCCTCAATGGCGGCGGCGACCACGGGGACAGACTGATCGCAGCATCCTGCGTTCCATTTGTTCGTGGATTCATGCCGACCGAAGTCCTGACGCTGTTGGTACGTGATGGTGCCGCAGTCGGCCGTCGTGGTGGGCGCGCCCTTCGGGGTATGACGGGGCCCGGCGCTATGTGCTGTTTCCGGCAAAAGCGCCCTTGATCACCTGGACGCGGGCCCGCGACGACGCCTCGTCCGGCGCGAGCGGGTCGGCCTCGCCACGGAGGATGTGCGGGCGTTCCGTGGCGAGTTCGGGCTGGAGCTGCGTGCAGCCCGGCCGAGACCCTGCCAGCAAAGGCGCAATCGCCGACGGGAATGTGCGGCGTTCCCACTGTTGCGGTGTTCCTACTGCTGCGGCGTTCCTGCTGCCGCGGCGACGTACGCCTCGATGCCGTCGAGGATTCTGGCGAGGCCGAATTCGAAGCCGTCGAGCGGAGGTTCGTCGGCGAGGAACATGGGGTCCTGGATCGCGTCCGCGACGGCGTTCAGGTTGCGGGAGCGGAGCTGGCCGTCCAGGAACACGCGGACCGCGCGGACCGCGCGTTGCTGGTCGGGGTTGGCGCGGCGCAACGCGGCCGGTGTCGGGGTGTTGCGTCGCAGGTTGGCACCGTACCGGGCGTGGCTGTCGAGGAGGTACGCGCAGTTCAGCATCAGCTGCGCCTCCATGCCGGTCGGCCCGAGCGCGGTGATCAGGGCGTCCAGCCAGGCCGCGTTGTGCGGGGTCAGGGAGACGGTGGTCGGGACGTCCAGCAGCCATGGACGGGAGAGGAAACGCTCGAACAGCCGACGTGACCACAGCGCGGCCGCCTCTCGCCAATCGTCGTCGGGCAACTCGGGCGGGTCGCCCCAGGCGCGATCGGCCAGGAGCACGATGAGCTCGTCCTTGGAGCTGACGTAGCGATACAGCGCGTTGGCGGTCACGCCGATCCGGGCGGCCACCTTCGGCAGGGAGGCGGCGGCGATGCCCTCCTCGTCGGCCAGTTCGGTCGCGACCGCGATGATCTTCTCGACGCTGTGCGCCGGCTTGGGGCCGCGCCGCCCACCGGTGTCGACGACGCCCCAGGCCGCGGCCAGGCCCGGCGGCAGCGCATCGAGGTCGGCGTCGTCGGCGGGGCCGGGATCCGGCGCGGGCTCGCGGTCTCGCGTGAGGTCGCGTCCGGAGCTCTTGCGTGGGGTCATGGCCGGCATCCTCTCGAAGATCTGCAGGAAATAGTAGACGGCTTACACAGTTGTTGCTACTGTGCATGCCATGAACACTTCATTACTTACACAGATTCAGCTCCCGCCCACGGCCCGCCGCTGGATCGGCGTGGCCGGGATCCTCGGCGCCGTCTTCGCGATGGCCGAGCTCCCCCTCTACTTCGTCGTGCCGGCGTGTGACCCTCCGGCCTGCGGTGTCGAGACCGGCGCTCTCATGCCGGACTGGCTGATCCTCACCCGTACGCTCTTCAACTTCTGCGCGCTGACGCTGTTCTTGGTGTTCATGAGCGGCGTCCGGTCACTCATCACGCGGGCTGACGCCCGCTACGAGTGGTTCGGGGCGGTCGCCGGCACCGCCGGCGTGGCGTGGACGATCATCGACATGGTCGCCAAGGGGATCGAAGGCAGCAGCGCCATCAAGGCCGTCGAGGAGATCGACCCGACCCGTACCGTGCCCACCTACCTGCTCTACGGCTCCATGAGCCACCTGATGCTGGTCGTCTTCGGTGTCGCCTTCGGGTACGCGGTGCTGCGCACCGGCGCCCTCTCCCGGTGGGTCGGCTGGTCGTCGTTCGGCATCGCCGCGCTGCACCTGGCGGGGGTGCCGTCGATGTTCTTCGGCTTCAACTCCTCGGAGTTCTACGCCTCGAACGGCTGGGGCGCGGTCGCGATGTTCAACGGCATCGCCGCCATCTGGGTGGCGGCCGTCGGCGTCGCGGCGCTGAGGAAGAGGGTCATGCCGGCGCCGAGGTTGGTCTGACGACGGCGACGCACAGGCACGTACGCGTGGCGAGTTCGGCGGTCGCGTCCCACTGAAGCGGGTCGCATCCCGCTGAAGCAGGCCGGATCCTGCGGAAGCGGGTCGCATCCCGCCGAACTCGCACGGGTGAACTCGCACGCGCCGAACTCGCATAGGGAACGATGGAACCGAAGGGCCGGTGCGGGTGAGTCAGTGGTGAAGGGTGCGAACGCGCCCTGTGGAAGGACTTCCCCCCATGAGAGGACTCACCCCGGTGGCGGCCGTCACGGACGCCGCCCTCATCGAGGAGTCGCTGGCCGACCCCGATCGGTTCGCGGGCCTCTTCGACAGGTACGCGGATGAGATCCACCGATATGCCACCAGACGCCTCGGCCAGGAGAACTCCTCCGCGGCCGACGACGTGACGGCGGAGACGTTCCTCGCGGCGTTCCGAAAACGGTCCCGCTACGACCTGTCCAGACCGGACGCCGCCCCCTGGTTGTACGGCATCGCCGCCAACCTGATCGCCAAGCACCGCCGTACCGAGGTGCGCAGGCTGCGAGCCCTGGCCAGGATGCCGGGTGACGACGACCACCCCTTCGAGCAGCGCAGCATCGACCGGATCGACGCCCAGCGGCTCGGTCCTCGCCTGGCCGACGCGCTGGCGAGGCTCTCTTCGGCCGAACGCGAGCTGCTCTTCCTGGTCACCTGGGCCGAACTGTCCTACGAGCAGGCGGCTCAGGCGTTCGACATCCCGGTGGGCACCGTCCGTTCCCGTCTGTCCCGGATCCGGGCCAAGATTCGCAACGTCCTGGAGGACCCCCGATGAACGAGTTCGACCTGATCAACGAGGTACGGCCGGAAGTGGCGCCCTACGACCCCGGCACCAAGGCCATGGCCAGGGATCGGCTGCTCAGGGCCGGCCGGCCCCGGTGGTCCTGGCGCAGGCCGTACACCTTCGCCCTCACCGGAGGGCTGGCGCTGGCCGTCGGCCTGGTCGCGGTGCAGGTCCCGTCCGCCTCGAACCCGTCTCACGAGATGAAGCTGCTGTCGGCCGCCGACGTGCTCAACCGCGCGGCGAGGGCCGCGGTCGACGAGATCGAGCCGCGCGACGACCAGTACATCGTGGTGAAGACCCTGCAGACGATGGACTACTCCCTGATGCCCTACGAGGAGTCCAAGGACCACTACTACCGGCGCTACAAGGACACCATCTGGCTGCGAGCGGGCGAGCGGCGGCCAGGGCAGTACGCCGACGGCGTGCGCAAGCAGATGCCCATCGAGCCCCTGGCCTATGCCGGCGAACCGATCCCGAAGTCCGCCTACAAGGACATGGGAACCAAGCTCCAGCCCATCGTCTACTGCAAGGACTCCAAGAGCGACTACCCGACGATCAAGAACCTGCCGACCGACCCGGACGGCATGCGCGCCCACCTCAGCGCCAGGTGGAAGCCCAAGGCGGAGAAGCTGACGCCGTTCCTCGCCTTCCTCGCCGCACGTGAGCTGCTGTGGCAGACGTACCTGCCGGCCGCGCAGCGCAGCGCGTTGTACCAGGCCCTGAGCACGTTCCCCGGCATCACCCTCGACGAGGGGGTGCAGGACGCCGCGGGCCGCGAGGGCATCGGCGTGGGCTTCACGAGCCCGGACGGGCTGCGCTGGGAGCTGATCTTCGACAGGGACACCTACGCGCTGCTCGGCGACCGTCAGGTGGTGGTCGACGCCAAGGCGGCCAAGCCGCCGACCGGCACCCTGGTGGCCGCCACGGCGCAACTCGACATCTCGGTCGCGGACTCCGCGCCCGAGGTCGAGGTCGAGGAGAGGTTCAAGAGCGGACAGTGGTGCACCGGCAACTAGCCCCGAGGAGGGCGGCGGGGGTGTGGCTTCCCGCACCGGTGGGCGCGGTGCTCGGATGACGGCACGGCCCGGCGCCGCTCGTCACGCGGGCGACGCGCGACGGACGGTCCCTGCGTCCTTGCCGGTCAACGTGGCGAGGGCGTCGAGGAGGGTGGAGGCGGCCGGGAGCGGGCCGGGCCAGCGGGCGGCGACGTGCCCGTCGGGACGGACGAGCAGCGCTCCCCGCGCGGTGATCCCGCAGAACGCCGCGTGTTCCGCGGGAAGGGACTCGACGCGCACCGGCCATGGCGTCGCCTGCCGTGCCCAGGCTGCGGGGTCCGGGGTGAGCACGGTGAACCACTCGCCGAACGTGTCCAGGGTCGAGCGGTCGCGGGCGAGCCAGAGGTGCGGCATCCGGCGACCCGGTTCCGCGCTGGGCACGTAGTCCGCGCCCAGCGGCTCCGGCGCGGGTCCTTCGCCCGCGAGCACGGCCCCGGAGCGGTACGTGACGCCGAGCACCAGGCCGAGCTGCGCGAAGTACCGCTCCGACCAGGGCAGCTCGACGTGCTCCGGCGCGGCCCGGTCGGGCTGGAGCTGGGCGCGGCGCCGGTTCTGCACGTCGAGCATGAGCTCGGTGTCGGCCACCGCCTGATGCAGTGTCCGGCAGGCGACGGGCCGCCGCTCCTCCTCGTACGTCTCCAGCAGGCCGGGACCGGCCCACCCCCGCAGGACGCCCGCCAGTTTCCAGCACAGGTTGTGCACGTCGGCGATACCGGTGTTCATGCCCAGCCCGCCGACGATGGGCATCGCGTGCGCGGCGTCGCCGGCCAGCAGGATCCGGCCGTGACGGAAACGCTCGGCGACGAACGCGTCCGTCTCCCAGTGCTGGATCCGTACGACGTCGGCCGGCACGCCGCCGCCGAGGGCGCGGTCGAGGAGGGCGGGCCAGTCGGCGCGCGGGCCGTCGGCCGGGGTGGGGACGAACCAGGCCCAGCCCCCTTCGGGATACAGCGGCGCGAACAGGCCGTGCGCGGTGAAGTAGACCCCGGCGGGCTGGTCGGCGCACCAGCGGCGCAGGTCGGCGTCGAACACGACGGTGGTGAAGCCGCCCATGCCCCCGGGGCCGGTGACGCCGATGCCCAGCAGGCGCCGGACGGTGGAGTTGGCGCCGTCGGCGGCCAGGACGTGACGGGCGCGGAGCCGGGTGCGCTCGCCATCCGGAGAGGCGCCGATCAGGGCGGCCACGACGCCGTCCGCCTCCTCGGTCAGGCCGGCGAGCTCGACGCCGAAACAGGCCGGCGACCTCGCCCCGGCGAGCAGGACGGGTTCCAGCCGGTCCTGCGAGGTGACCACGCCGGTCACGGGGCTCTCGGGCACCGGCGCGTCGATGCCGGTCATCGCCGCCGTGGCGAAGTCGCGGCCGCGCAGGGTGTCGCGGAAGCGGATGCGGCCGTACTCGGGGGCGAACGCGCGGGCGGAGATTTCGGCGGCGAGCCCGAGCCCGCGGAAGATCTCCATCGAACGCACGTTGACCAGCCGGGCCCGAGGGAAGGGCGACGGCTCGCGGTGCCGTTCGACCAGCAGAACCCGCACGCCCCAGCGTTCCAGCAGCGCCCGTGCGGTGAGCCCGACCGGCCCGCCGCCGACGATCAGCACCTCCACCTCGCCGCCCGCCATGGGGACGCTCCGCAGCCGATCCACGTCTCATCGTAAGCAGGGCCTGCCCGGCCGGGTCGTTGCGGCGGCGCGGGCCCGGGAAGCGGCGCCGGCGCGGGAAGCGGCGCGGGCGCGGGAAGCGGCGCGGGCGCGGGAAGCGGCGCGGGCCGGTGAATCGTCCGTAAGCTGAGGATGTGTCTCCCGCACTGGTCCTCCTCGACGGCGTCCGCTGGCACGGCGCGCGCGTCGTGGGCGACCGCGCGCACACCCTGCTGGCCGTGCTCGCCCTGCACGGGCGCGCTGGCGTCGGCGACGAGCGGCTGGTCGAGGAGTTGTGGCCCGACGGCGCGCCGGCCAACCCGACCAAGGCGCTGCAGGTGGTCGTCTCCCGGACCAGGGCCGCGACCGGCCCCGACGTCGTGGTGCGCGTCCCGCGTGGTTACCGGCTCGGGCTGCCCGCCGGCCAGGTGGACGTCCTGCTGCTCGGGACGCTGGTGGAGCAGGCGCGGGCCGCGCTGGGCCAGGACGACGCGGCGCTGGCGCGCCGGCGTGCCGAGGAGGCCCTGGACCTGGTCGTGGCGGGCGGCCCCGACGGCGCCATGGGCGCGCTGGCCGACCTGCGCGCCCTCGCCGCGCGCCAGGCGGCCGAGGCGCGGCGGGTGGCGGCGATCGCGGCCGGCCGCGGCGGCGCGCACGAGGCCGCGCTGCCGCTGCTGGAGGAGGCCGCGGCCGAACGGCCGCAGGACGAGGAGCTGCTGGCCTGCCTGCTGCGCAGCGAGGCCGCCGTCCGCGGCGCCGCCGCCGCACTGGAGCGCTACGAACGCCACCGCTCGGGCCTGATCGCCCGGCTCGGCACCGAACCCGGCCCGGAGCTGGCCCGCGTGTACGCCGAACTCCTCGCCGCCGACCGGCCGGTGCGCGCCGGCCTCCAGTTCGACGGCTCCTCGCTGCTCGGCCGCGAGGACGACATCCGCGCCGTGCACGCCCTGTTGCAGACCAACCGGGTGGTCTCCGTCGTGGGCCCCGGCGGCCTGGGCAAGACGCGGCTGGCCCACGTGGCGGGCCGGAACGCCGCGCAGCCCGTCGTGCACTTCATCGAGCTGGTCGGCGTCTCCTCGCCGGAGGGCGTGGTGGGCGAGGTGGGCTCGGCGCTCGGGGTCCGCGACTCGGTCAGCGGGCGCCGGATCCTGACCGCCGGGCAGCGCGCCGACGTGCGCGCCCGCATCGCCCAGCATCTCGACCAGGCTCCGGCGCTGCTCATCCTGGACAACTGCGAGCACGTGATCGAGGCCGTCGCCGACCTGGTGGCGTTCCTCACCGTGACGACCCGCGACCTGCGGGTGCTGACCACCTCGCGGGCCCCGCTGTCGATCCCCGCCGAACGTGTCTACCTGCTCGGCGAGCTGCTCGCCGAGGACGCTGCGGAGCTGTTCCGGCAGCGTGCCACGGCCGCCCGCCCGGGGGTGCGGATCGGCGGGGAGGCGGTCGGGGAGGTCGTCGCCCGCCTCGACGGGCTGCCGCTGGCGATCGAGCTGGCCGCGGCCAAGGTGCGGGTGATGTCGGTCGAGGAGATCGCGCGGCGGCTGGCGGACCGGTTCGCCCTGCTGCGCGGCGGCAACCGGACGGCCCCCGACCGCCACCAGACGCTGCTCGCGGTGATCGACTGGTCGTGGAACCTGCTGGACGAGCCCGAACGGCGGGCCTGGCGCTGGTTGTCGCTGTTCGGCGACGGGTTCACGCTGACCGCCGCCGAACACGTGCTCGGCCCGGACGCCCTGGCCGTCGTGGACGCGCTCACCGAGCAGTCCATCCTCGGCGTCCGCGAGACGGCGTACGGCCTGCGCTACCGGATGCTGGAGACCGTCAGGGAGTTCGGGCGGCTGCGGCTGAAGGAGGCCGGCGAGGAGGCGGCGGCCCGCGCGGCGCAGCGGGAGTGGGCGACGGCGTACGCCCTCGCACACGCCTACACGCTGTTCGGCCCGGGGCAGTACGAGTCGGTCGACGCGCTGCGCGCCGAGGAGGGCAACCTCGCCGACCTGCTCCGGCAGGCGCTCAGGGAGCCCGACCCGGCCGCGACGGTCCAGTTGCTGGCCGGCGTGGGCTCACTGTGGTCGATCCGCGGCGACCACACCCGGATCTTCGTCCACCGGGAGGCGATCGGCCAGGCGCTCAAGGGCTGGGTGCCGCCACCGCCGCTCGTCGAGGTGACCAGGGCCGCCCTGCTGATCACGCTGATGAACACCATCGCCGTGACCGACCGCGCCCACGATCCCCTGCGCCTGCTCCTGCAGGAGCTGCCGGAGACCGGCGAGATCGACC
This sequence comes from Nonomuraea sp. NPDC049624, assembly GCF_040675255.1. Classification (NCBI taxonomy): domain Bacteria; kingdom Bacillati; phylum Actinomycetota; class Actinomycetes; order Streptosporangiales; family Streptosporangiaceae; genus Nonomuraea; species Nonomuraea sp. NPDC049624. Next base: position 687,970 of record NZ_JBFAOR010000001.1, read on the forward strand.
CCCGCCTGGGGGCCATGACCACGGTGGCGCTCGCCTGGGACCGGGACGACGCCCACCGCAAGCTCCTGGAGCTGCGCCGGAGCCCCGACCGCGACGTGGCGCTGGCCGCGGCGCAGGCGAGCATCCACGTCCTGGAGAACGTCGGGGAGGTGCACCAGGCGATCGAGGCCGCCGAGCAGGCCCTGTCGCTGCTCCGCGACAGTGAGGGCCCGTGGATCGGCGCGGTCGCGCATGCCGTGCTGGCCCAGCTGTTCATGCAGCTCGGCGACCGCGGGCGGGCGGTCGGCCACGCGCGGACCGCGCTGCCGGTGGTGCGCCGACTCGGCGCCGCCGACGACGAGGCCCAGCTCCGCTCGGTCCTGCTGATCTCGGCGCTGGCCGACGGCGATCTCGACGCCGCCGAGGCCGAGCTGGCCGGCATCAACGGGATCAGCGAGGGCGACACCGTGCTCGGCGGCGCGGCGATCGACTCTCTGTGCGCGGCCGAGATCGCCCTCGCCCGCGGGGAGACGGCCGCGGCGCTGCTGCACTACCGCAGGGCGGTCGAGCGGGCGCGCGACCTGCGTCCGCCGGGGGTGCCGTTCGAGGGGGCCACGTCCTGGTCGGTCGTCGCGGAGTCGATCGCGCTGACGGCGTACGCGCACCACGCGGGGCCGCGGGAGGCCCGGTACGGCGCGGAGCTGTTCGCCGCCGCGCAGGGCTACGACCTGCTGATCGTGACGAACCCGGTCCTCGACTTCCCGGTGTGCGGCTCGATGTTGTTCGCGCTCGGGACGTGGGGGCTGCTGCGGCAGGCCATGGAGGCGCGCGACGCGATCAGGCTGCTGGTGCTGGCCGAACGGTTCGCCTACAACAGCACGATGCCGAGCATGCACTTCGAGCGGATCGAGCCGCACGCGGAACGGGCCGCGCCGGGCCTGCTCGCGGCCGTCCGGGCCGGGTACGGCGACCGGCGCGGGCCTGACCTGCTCGACGAGGCCCGGCGGCACGTCGAGCAGGTCTTCAACCGTGACCGGCGGCGCTCACATGTGCCGCTTGTAGCTGCGCACCGACAGGGGCGCGAAGATCGCCATGACGACCGCGCACGCCAGCAGGGTCCAGGCCACCTCGCCGCTGACGAGGGCGTTGTTGGCGAGGTCCCGGGTGGCCGTGACCAGGTGTGAGACCGGATTGACCCGGACGAACGCGGCCAGCCACCCCGGCAGCGTCTCCACGGGGACGAACGCGTTGGACAGGAACGTCAGCGGGAACAGGATCATCATCGAGATGCCCTGCACGGCCTGGGCGCTGCGGGCGATCGTGCCGACCCAGGTGAAGATCCACGCCAGCGACCAGCCCGTGAAGATCGCGAGCAGGATGGCGGCCAGCACGCCGCCCACGCCGCCGCCCGGCCGGTAGCCCATCAGCACGCCCATGCCGAAGGTCAGCGTGGCCGCGATCGTGTAACGCAGCAGGTCGGCCACCATCGGGCCGGCCAGCGGGGCGATCCGGGCGATCGGCAACGACTTGAACCGGTCGAAGACGCCCTTCTCCATGTCCTCCCGCAGCTGCGTGCCCGTCGCCATGCACGTCGTCAGCACCGTCTGGGCGAGGATGCCGGGGATCATCAGCGGGAGGTAGTTCTGCACGTCGCCGGCGATGGCGCCGCCGAAGATGTAGGCGAACATCGCGGTGAACAGCAGGGGTTGCAGCGCCACGTCGAAGAACTGCTCCGGGTTGCGGCGCATCTTCTTCAACGCCCGCCAGGCCATCGACAGGGTCTGGCCGACGGTCTCCGCCAGGGTCACGCGCCGCCGGGCGGCCTCCACGCGGTCGGCGGCGCGTACCGTCTCGCGGGTGGGGGCGATCATGGTGCTCATCGGTTCTCCTCCGTGCCGGTCGCGGCGTCGTCGTCCGTGCCGTGGCCGGTCAGGACGAGGAACACCTCGTCCAGGCTGGGCTTGGCCACGCTCACCGACGCGATCGACACCCCGGCGGTGCGCAGGGCGATCAGCACCTCGGCGGCCAGGTCCGCCTGGTCGAGCGCGACGTTGAGGCGGCCCTGCTCCGGGCTGAGCACCGGGTCGGAGCCGAGCACGCGCCGCACGACCTCCACGGCGGCGGGCACCTCGCCCGGGTCGGCGAGCAGCAACTGCAGGGTCGAGTTGCCGACCGCGCTCTTCAGCTGGTCGGGCGTGCCCTCGGCGACCTTGCGGCCGTGGTCGATGACGGCGATGCGGTCGGCGAGCTGGTCGGCCTCGTCCAGGTACTGGGTGGTCAGCAGCACGGTGCAGCCGTCGGAGACCAGGTCGCGGATGGCGTCCCACATCTGGCCGCGGGTGCGGGGGTCGAGGCCGGTGGTGGGCTCGTCCAGGAAGATCAGCGGGGGTCTGGTGATCAGGCTCACCGCCAGGTCCAGACGCCTGCGCATGCCGCCGGAGAACTGCGAGATCGGCTTGTCGGCCGCGTCCTCCAGGCCGAACTGGCCCAGCAGCTCGGTGGCGATGCGCCGGGCGCGCGGCTTGGCGATGCCCTGGAGGCGGCTGAACAGCCAGAGGTTCTCGCGGGCGGTCAGGTTCTCGTCGACCGAGGCGTACTGGCCCGTGACGCCGACGAGCTGGCGGATCACGTGCGGGTTGGCGGCCACGTCCACCCCGAAGATCTCGGCCCGGCCTGCGTCGATCTTCAGGAGGGTGGCCAGCATCCGGAGGGTGGTGGTCTTGCCCGCGCCGTTGGGGCCGAGGACGCCGAAGATCTCGCCGGTGCGTACGTCGAGGTCGATCCCGTCCACGGCCCGGTGTGCGCCGAACGTCTTCACCAGCCCTTCGGCGTGTACGGCCGCCTCGGCGGCCGCTCTGGGGGGCGGGCCGACCCCGGCGTGCCCGAGTTCTGTGATGCTCATGCCTCCAGTGTCGGGGACGCCGGTTTCATGGCGCCCTCGACAAGGTTTCACCGGTTACCGAGGAGAATGTACGGATGCGTGCAGCGCCATGGATGATCCTCATCGGCCCCGCCGCAGCGGGCAAGAGCACCTTGGGCGCGGGCATGGCCGCGGCGACGGGCCGGAGCTTCGTCGACCTCGACGCGATCGGCGCCGGCTACAGCCACTACACGCGGCCGGAGCTGTTCGTGCGCGTCCGGGCCGCCCTCGCCGCGGTCGAGCACGTGGTGCTGGTGCTGCCCTGCGCCGACGAGGGCCGCTCCGTCGAAGTCCTGCGGGCGCGCAGCCTCGCCGCGAAGAACACCGACTGGATCAGCGCCGACGGCCACGACTTCCTCGCGGAGTGGGTCCGCGCCCCGGGCAACCGCACCCTGGCCACAACCGTCCTGCACACCGACGGCGAGCTCCCCGCCCAAACCCTCGCCCGCCTCCTGACCACATGCGGAACGAACTAGCGCTCGGAGCCGAAGCGGGTCCGGGAAGGGCATGCGGCCGGTCACGATGTTTCCCGGACGGTCGCCACGCCGGGCATACCAGCACGGTAATCTCATCGGACGATAACTAAATGCATTAATCTGACGACTGTGAGTAATGGACACGTTGTCGGTACGCCCCCGCTTCGCCGTACCCTCACCCGCGTCCTCCGCCGCGTCGGGAGGCGGGGCGCCTCCTTGGCGTTCGTGGGCCTGCTGAGCCTGGCCATCGCCGCCTCGCTGGCGTTCGTGCCGGGCAACCAGCGCGGCACGCCCGGCTACGCGTCGCTGGCCGTCATCGCGCCGCTGCCCGCCTGGGCGGCGGTCTGGTGCGCGCTCGGCATGCTGTGCCTGGCGCAGGCGTTCATGCGGTCCGACCGGGTGGCCTTCGCCGCCGCGACCGCGCTGCTCCTCACGTACGGGCTGATCTATCTGATCTCGACCTTCACCGGCGACAACCCGCGCGGCTGGGTCGGCGGGGCGGTCTGGCTGGCCTTCGGCGGCTGGATCGCGCTGATCGCCACCTGGCCCGAGGCGGTCGTGCTGGGCCGCCTGCCGGGCGGCCGCGCGGCGTCCTCGACGGCCGTCATCGTGGCCGACGCCTCGGGCACGATCCAGTCGTGGAACCCGCAGGCCGAGGCGCTGTTCGGCTGGGACACCGACGAGGCGGTCGGCAGGTCGCTGACGATCCTGATGCCGCCGCGCTTCCGCGACCGGCACACCGACGGGCTGGCCCGGGTGCTCTGCGACGGCCACTCCGACCTGGCCGGCCGGATCATCCCGCTGGTCGGCCTCCACCGCGACGGCGGCGAGTTCCCGATCGCGCTGACGGTCAACGCCTGGCACAGCGACGAAGGCGTCACCTACACAGGGGTGATCCGTCCATTGGGGGGCCGCCATGTCCGCTCTGAGTGACGTCCTGGTCCAGCTCGGCGTCGGCATCGTGCCGCTCGGCGTGGCCTACCTCGCCTTCCGGTCGGCGACGGACGCCAGCAAGAAGTCCCAGCAGAGCGCGTTGCTCCAGGTCGAGCACCAGGCCGAGGTCGAACGCTCGAAGGTCGACGCCGAAGCCTTCATCCGCGCCAAGACGATCAACGAGGACGCCCTGGCGCAGATGGAGAAGCAGATGACCCGGATGCAGGGCCAGGCCAGCCAGCTCGGCGCCGAGCTGGTCAACGAGCAGAGCAGCTCGGTGGTGATGCGCGACCAGATCCGCCGGTTGCAGGCCCAGATCCGGGCGCTGGAACGCACGGTTCTCGCGTTGCGCTCCCAGCTGGTGGACGCGGGCTTGTCACCGGCGCCGCCGTCCGACCTGACCGGGCCGCACCTGCTCCTGCCGCAGCGCTCGGCCGACTAGGAGGCGTCGCGGGCCAGGCCGTGGGCGGCGGCCAGCAGCTCGACCGAGCGCAGCCACGCCTTCCTGTCGGGCGCCGAGGAGACGACGATCAGCTCGTCGGCCTGCGCGTGCGCGGCGAAGCGGGTGAGATAGTCCTCCACCTCGGCGGGCGTGCCGACGGCCGAGTACTGCATCATCCGCAGGATCTGCTGCCCGGCCGGCGATTCGAGCACCATGTCGGCCTCCTCCGGCGTGAACGTGCGCCCGCGTCCGAGGAACCGGCTCACCCGGTACCGCTTGGCCGTCAGCAGCTGCTCCTGCGCCTCCTCGCGGGTGTCGGCGGCGATCACGTTCACCCCGGCGATCACGTACGGCTCGGCGAGCTGCTCGGACGGCTTGAACTCCCGCCGGTAGAGCGCCACGGCCTCCTCCAGCGCGTCGGGCGCGAAGTGCGAGGCGAACGCGTACGGCAGCCCGAGCGCGGCGGCGAGCTGGGCGCCGAACAACGACGAGCCGAGGATGTACAGCGGCACGTTGGTGCCCTTGCCAGGCGTGGCGTCCACACCGGGGATGCGCGACTCGCCGGTGAGGAATCCCTGCAGTTCGAGGACGTCCTGGGGGAAGGTGTCGGCGGCGCCGGGGGTGCGCCTCAGGGCGCGCATGGTCGGCTGGTCGCTGCCGGGGGCGCGGCCGAGGCCGAGGTCGATGCGGCCGGGGTGGAGGGTCTCCAGGGTGCCGAACTGTTCGGCGATGGTCAGCGGGGAGTGGTTGGGCAGCATGATGCCGCCCGCTCCGAGGCGGATCGTCCTGGTGTGAGCGGCTACGTGGGCGATGAGCACGCTGGTGGCCGAGGAGGCGATGCTCGGCATGTTGTGGTGCTCGGCGTACCAGATGCGGTGGTATCCCAGTTCTTCGGCCCGCTGGGCCAGGCCCACGCTGGCGGCCAGACTCTCGCTCGCCGTCTCTCCGTCGCCGATGTGCGCCAGATCAAGGATGGAGAGTGGAACAGTCATGGGGAACGAGCCCTTTCGCCTGGACGGTGGCCATCGGGCAGTGCAACCGTAATGGCTCTCCGCTTATTTCCCGGGCGCCCCCGCGCGGGGGCGCCCGGGAGGCGTCAGGACGCGGTGCAGGTGAGGGCGGGCGGGGTGCTGGTCGCGGCGTCGCCGTTGGCGAGGAAGCCGAACGTGGTGGTCGCGCCGGCGGCCAGGGCGCCGTTCCAGCTCAGGTTCGTCACGGTGGCGTTGCCGGACAGGGTGCCGTTCCAGAGCTGGCTGATCGTCTGGCCGCCGGGGAACGTCCATTGGACCTTCCAGCCGGCGGTCGGCGCCGTGCCGGTGTTCTTCACGGTGACCTCGCCCTGGAAGCCGCCCTGCCACTGGCTGGTCACCTTGTAGGCGGCCGAGCAGCCGGCCGGGCCGCTGGTCGGGGTCACTGTGGGGGTGACCGTCGGGGTCACTGTGGGGGTCACTGTGGGGGTCACGGTCGGGGTCACGGTCGGGCTCGCCGTGGGTGAGGGCGCGGCCATGGCCAGGTCGTACGCCCGCTGCGGCACGAACTGCCCGGCCCCCGCGATGCAGCCGTCGGCCTCGCCCGGCGGCTTGACCCACAGGTAGGCGTCGATCGCGGCGTCACCCGTGTTCGTGGTGCTCCACAGGCCCGTGGCCCGGCCGGCGGGGTCGCACCACTCGCTGCCCGCCGGGCCGTTGCCGTTGCGGCTGGTGTCGATGACCGCCTTCAACCTGGACACGCCGGTCGCCGCGATGACGCTCTTGGCGTACGACACCAGTCCCGGCGTCGCGCGGTAGTTGGAGGTGTTGAGCGCGATGCCGTCGGCGCTGCCCCCGACGTCGGCGCCGTTGAGCCTGGACGCGGCCTCCGACGCCGGCAACCAGGCGTCGTGACCGATGTCGAAGTACACCTTGACCTGCGACGACGTCGCCTTGAACTTCTTGCCCGCGTACGCCATGGACGCCTTCACCTCGGCCTGCTGCGCGGCGTTCATGCAGTTCGTCATGATGGCGAGCGCGTCCGGTTCGAGGACGACGGTCGCCGCCCGCCCGCCCAGACCGGCCGCGATCTGGTCGATCCACGCCCGGTAGGACGAGTGGTCGGGCGCGCCGCCCGCGCTCGCACCGCCGCAGTCGCGGTTGGGCATGTCGTACACGACGACGATCGGGATCTTGCCCGCCGCAGCGGCGGCCCCCACGTAGGAGTCCACCTGGCTGCGCACGGTCGCGGGGTTGTAGCTGGCGAACCACCGGCCCTGAGGCACGGCGGCGATCCGGTCCCTGATCACCGGCGTGCGGCTGTCGCCCGGGTTGGCGGCGACCCATTTGGCGGCGTTCGTCTGGGGATCGACGTAGAAAGCGGAGTCGGCGGCCTGGGCGGTGGACGAGGCGAGGACGACCGCCCCCGCCGCGGCCACGGCGGTGGCGGCGAGGAGCGCCGCGAGCACGGGCCTTCTGCGAGACATGAGGTTACTCCGTCCGTAGAGTGGGAGTGGGAGCGCTCCCACGGCTCTCTCCGGATCGTAGGGAGCCCGCCCGGCCACAGAAAGACGTCCGACCGGTGCGCACCGGCTTTCCCCAGGCCACGACCGGTCAGGGCAATGAAAGTTTCACTCCGCCAGGCACGCCTCGAACACCGCGGTCAACCGGTCGACGTCGGCCGCCGTGGGCTGCTCAGGCCCCAGCCGGCGGCGCATCGCGCCGATGCCCAGGAAGACCGCCGTCGCCATCCTGGCCCGCGCCTGGACGTCGGGCCCGTCGAGCTGCGCGGCCAGCGGATCGAGGATGGACGTGCGCAGGCGCTCGCGCACGACGTCCTGGATCTCCGGATGACCGGCCGAACGTTCAAGGGTGCGCAGCACCGGGCTCTCGGGGTCGTGGTGCATGCGCTCGGCCGCGTATTCGGCCAGGCGTCGCGGCAGGCTCGCGTGGTCGCCGGTCAGCAGGGCGACGAACGTGGGCTCGCCTTCGAGCACCGCGCCGAAGAGCCCGGCCTTGGAGCCGAAATAGCGGCCGACCAGGGCGATGTTGGCCTCCGCTGCCGCGGCGATCATGCGGACGGTGACCTGCTCGTATCCGTGCTCGCCGAACAGCACGCGGGCCGCGTCAAGGATGCGCTGCCGGGTGGCCTCGCGGCCGCGGGGCCGGGCGTCCGTCGTCGGGGCGTCCATGTCCCGAACTCTACTCAGGAATAAAGTCACTTGCCGCGCGGCTAGTAAACGTGCGTATACTCAACATTGGATAAGTGCGTACGAAGGGGATGTGGTGTCTTGGTAGCCCAGGCACAGGCCGCGCCCCCCGCCCGAAGGCAGTACACCCACCGCGAGATCCTCGAAGTCATGTCCGGGCTCATGCTCGCCATGCTGACGTCGATGATCTCCACTTCCGTGGTGGGCACCGCGTTGCCGACGATCGTGGGGGAACTCGGCGGTCAGGACCAGTACTCATGGGTGGCCAGCGCCACCATGCTGACGATGACGGTCTCGACACCGTTGTGGGGCAAGCTGTCCGACCTGTTCGGACGGAAACTGCTCTTCCAGACCGCTCTCGGTCTGTTCGTGGCGGCTTCACTGGTGGCCGGTCTGTCCCAGAACATGGGACAGCTCATCGCGGCGCGTGCCGTGCAGGGCCTGGGCGTGGGTGGTTTGTCGGCACTTGCGCAGGTGATCCTGGGAGACATCGTCTCGCCGCGCGAGCGCGGCCGGTACTCCGGTTACATGGGGGCCGTCTTCGGGATCTCCACCGTCGCCGGGCCGCTGCTCGGCGGGTTCATCGTGGACACCGACTGGCTCGGCTGGCGCTGGTGCTTCTACGTCGTGGTGCCGTTCGCCATCGTCGCGTTCGCGGTGGTGCAGAAGGTGCTGCGGCTGCCCAAGGTCAGGCGGAACACCTCGATCGACATCTGGGGCGCGACCACCATCACGGCCAGTGCGGCCTCGCTGATGCTGCTGCTGACGCTGGGCGGCAACGAGTTCGAGTGGAACTCGTTCTGGACCTACTTCCTGGCCGCGTTCGCCCTGCTCATGCTGGCGCTGGCGGTGCTGGCCGAGCGTACGGCCCGCAACCCGATCCTGCCCCCGCGGCTGTTCAGGAACCGCACGTTCGTGCTCACCAGCGCGGCCTCGCTGTTCGTCGGCATGGCCATGTTCGGCGCGATGATCTACCTGCCGCAGTACCTGCAGATCGTCAAGGGCCTGAGCCCGACGAACTCGGGCCTGATGACGCTGCCCATGGTGGTGGCGCTGTTCCTGGCGGGCGTGATCTCCGGCAAGATCGTCACGAACACCGGCAAGTGGAAGATCTTCCCGGTCGCCGGTCTGGTGATCGTGGCCGTCGGCCTGTTCCTGCTCTCCCGGCTGCACGTCGACTCCAGCGAATGGCTCATCGGCTTCGACGTGGGCGTCCTCGGCATCGGCCTCGGCCTGTCCATGCAGATGCTCATCCTGGCCGCCCAGAACGGCTCCGAGCTGCGTGACATGGCCTCGACCACGGCCGGCGTCTCGTTCTTCCGCTCGCTCGGCGGCGCGATGGGCGTCGCGGGCTTCGGCGCGATCCTGACCAACCGGCAGGCGAGCGAGTTCGCCGACCTCGTGGCCCAGGCCCGTCTCCACCTGCCCAGCACCGGGCAGAAGCTGGGCAGCCCGGCCGCCATCCAGCACCTGCCCGAGCCGATCAAGGGCATCATCCTGGAGTCCTTCACCCGGGCCCTGGAGACGGTGTTCATGGTCGGCGTGCCGATCGCCCTGCTCGGGTTCGTCGCGGCGCTGTTCCTGAAGGAGCTGCCGCTGCGCGGCACCACGATGCCGGCCGGCCCCAAGCCACTCGGCAAGGACGACCTCGTCCTGGCCGGCCTGCTCCTGGAGCTCATCGCCCAGCGCGTCGAGCGGTCGAACGGCCAGCCGTCCGCGCTGCTCTCCGCGGTCGCCAGGATGGCGCCGCCCGACGGCCGCCCCGAGCGCGAACGCGCCTGGGCAGTCGCACAGAACGTGCTTCGGCCCACCTCGCGCGCCCTCATCGCGCAGGCCACGCCGGCGCAGCAAGACCTCGTATCCGGAGGAGTCTCACAATGATTCGCAAGTTCGTGGGCGCCGTAGCGGCGGCCCTGGCGGTCATGGCCGGCCTGTGGCTGATGATCGCCCCCTTCGCCCTCGGCACGCAGCCCGAGAACGCCGACTGGACCGACCCCACCACGACCGAGTTCTTCTCGGGCCTGGGCGTGACCGTCTTCGGTCTCGTGGGCGTCGTCGGCTTCGTCCTGGCCATCTACGAAGAGCTCGTGATCCGCGGGCTGGTGACCGTCAAGCAGCGCGTGGAGCCGGAGCCCGAGCCCGTGCCCGCCGCCCCGCAGGCGTCCTCGGCCGAGCTGGCGAGCCTGCTCGCCCCGCTGGTGGAGGCGCTGCGCGAGGACATGCACAACCCGAGCCGCGGCGGTGAGCACCGTCAGAACGGCAGGACCACCCTGGTGGGTCTGGAGGAGTCCCGATGAAGGCCAAGCTGGGCATTTCCGCCCTCGTGCTGCTGTTCCTGACCGGGCTGTGGCTGGTCGCCGCGCCGTTCGCGGTCGGCTATCAGCCCCGGGGCGCCGGGTACACGGACGCGACCGTCAACGACCTGTGGGTCGGCGGCGGGCTCGCCGCGGTCTCGTTCGCCGCCCTGGTGATCTACGCCGCCGACTCACTGCGCGAGCTGGCCCGCCGCGGCAAGCACGCGGACGTCTGACGCGAGTCGTGCCGTGTTCGGCGGTAACACAGACCCCGGCCGGGAGCCACTGGAAGGCCGGCTCCCGGCGGGGCAGTTCGAGATCGGCAAGGACGGCGCCGGGCTGCTGGTCGTCGGCTTCGACGGGTCGGACCCCAGCCGCAACGCACTCGCGTACGCGGCCGGGCTGGCCCGGCGGGACGCCGCCGCGCTGCTCGTCGCCTTCGTGGAGCCGATCAACAGCACCACGTTGTGGTTCTTCGCCGGCTCCCCGGTCATCCCCGACAGCGCGGCCGACCTCACCGACGACCTCCGGGACGAGCTGAGGGGCGCGGGCGTGCCCTGGCAGTTCGTCAGCGTCCGCGGGGACACCGCCCGCGAGCTGGAGGCGCTGGCCGGCTCCTACCGGGCCGACGCCATCGTGGTCGGCAGGTCGCGCTCCTCCTGGCACGCCCTGGGCGGCTCGGTGGCCGTCGGCCTGGCGAAACGGGCTCGCCGTACCGTGCTGATAGTCCCCTGACCTGGCACGACGTCGCATATGGTGGCCAGATGAAACGTACCGCCGCCATCGCGTTCGTGGTGCTCACGTCCGTTTCGTGCGCAGGGCAGGAGCCCGTCGCCTCCTCCGGCGCCACGCCCACGCCCTCCGCGCCCGCGGCCGGGACGGCGTCGCCCACGACCTCGCCCACGAGCGAGCCGAGCCCGACGGCTCCGCCGCCGTTCACCTCGAAGGTCACGAAGGTGTCGCGCGAGCGGCTGCCGTACTCGTGGCGGCCGGGTTGCCCGGTGTCCTACCAGGACCTGCGGCTGGTCACCATGTCGTTCTGGGGTTTCGACGACAAGCCGCACACCGGCGAGCTGGTCGTCCGCAAGACGGTCACCGACGACATCGAGACCGTCTTCCGCAAGCTGTACGACTGGCGCTGGCCGATCCGGCAGATGAAGCTCGTCGACGTCTACAAAGGCGACGACTTCGCCTCCATCGAGGCCGACAACACCTCGGCATTCAACTGCCGTCGCGCCACCGGGTCCAGCAATTGGTCGAACCACGCGTACGGCCAAGCGATTGACATCAATCCGCGCGAGAACCCATATGTCACCGCAAGCGGTGGCACAGCGCACCAAAATGCCAAGAGGTACACCAAGCGCCCAATGAAGGGTAAAGGTGTGGTAAACCCTGGAGACAAGGTCGTAAGGGCCTTCGCCGACGTCGGCTGGGAGTGGGGCGGCTACTGGGCGGGCGCCAAGGACCTGCAACATTTCAGTAAGGGCGGAGGCTGAGACAATCCCTCATGGCGGCTAAGGACGGCGACGGCTGGGCCGAATGCGGGCTCGGACACAGACATTGGGGCATCCACGGAGCGTCGGGCCTGCTGCTCGTCCACCATGACCCGCTCGGCGTGCCCCACGTGCTCATGCAGGAGCGCTCCCTGTGGAGCCACCACGGCGGCACCTGGGGGCTGCTCGGCGGCGCCCGCGACAGCCACGAGGACGCCGTCACCAGCGCGCTGCGCGAGGCCCACGAGGAAGCCGCCCTCGGCGGCGACGGGTTCCGCGTCCAGGGCGTCTACCTCGACGACCACGGCGGCTGGACCTTCGAGACGGTGATCGCCGAGTCCGCCGAGCTGGTGCCGGCCAGGCCCGCCAACAGCGAGAGCACCGACCTGCGCTGGCTGCCGCTGCCCGAGGTGGCCGGCCGCAAGCTGCATCCCGGCTTCGCCGCGACCTGGGACCGCGTCCAGGCCGCCATCCGTCCCGAGACGATCGTGCTCGACGTCGCCAACATCATCGGCGCGCGGGCCGAGCGCGGCTGGTGGAACGACCGGCTGGGCGCGGCCACCCGGCTGCTCACCGACGTGGCGGAGCTCAGGCTGTTCCACCCGGTGTTGTCGCAGTGGTTCCCGCGGGTGGTCGCGGTCGTGGAGGGCGCGGCCAGGAGCACCCCCGAGATCCCCGGGCTGCAGGTCGTCGCGGCCACGGGCAGCGGCGACGACGCGATCGTCGCCGTCGTGGCCCAGGCCAAGCCGTGGGAGCGGGTGCTCGTCGTCACGGCCGACCGCGGGCTCCGGGAACGGGTCGCCGAACTGGGCGCCGAGACCGAGGGCCCCCGCTGGCTCCTGTCACAACTGAGCCGCTGAACGGGCGGCGCCCTCAAACAGGAACCACCTCGTCGAAGACGGCCGTCAGCCCGGTCACCTCGAGCACCCGTCGCAGCACGCCGTGCACGCCCAACAGGCGTAACGAGCCGCCGCGCCCGGCGACCGCGCGCTGGTGCTCCACCAGCGTCCACAGGCCGCTGGAGTCGCAGAAGTCGAGGTGGCGGGCGTCGATCGTGAGGGCGACGAGCCCTTCGGCGGACAGCTCGGCCAGCCGCCGCTTCAGCAGGGGCGCCGTGATCTTGTCGAGGTCTCCGGCAAGGCGCACCGTCGTGTCGCCAAGACCGCGCTCAACCTCGACGCCCAGATCCGCCACCTCCTGAACGTACACCCCTGCCACCACAGCCGCTATCGTGGTGTCCGCACAGGAGGGTTCGCATAGTGGACGAGTGCAGCCGCCTTGAAAGCGGCCAGGTCAGCGATGGCCTCGTGGGTTCGAATCCCACACCCTCCGCTCACTCGCGCACACCCGCGAACCCGTCGCCCACGCTGGCGGCGAGCTGCAGGTAGGCCTCCCTGGTCGCCTCCTGGAGCCGGTCGAGGTCGATCTCCGCGCCCTCCTCCAGGTGCGGGTCGTACGGCACCCTGATCACCGCGCGGCACCTGGCCGCGAAATGGGCCTCCAGCTTTCTGATGTCCACCGCCGACTTCGACCGCGGCCGGACGCTGCACAGCACCACGGTCGCGTTCTTCACCAGGTCGGCGTAGTGGTGGGCCTCCAGCCAGTCGAGGGTGGCCGAGGCGGCCCTGGCGCCGTCCACGGAAGGGCTGCTGACCAGCACGATCTGGTCGGCGAGCCCGAGCACGCCGCCCATGGCGGAGTGCAGCAGGCCGGTGCCGCAGTCGGTGATGCAGATGGAGTAGAAGTTCTCCAGCACCTGGGAGACGGCCTGGTAGTCGGCGCCGCTGAACGCCTCCGACACCGACGGGTCGCGGTCGGAGGCCAGCACCTCCAGCCGCGAGGGCGCCTGCGAGGTGAACGCCCTGATGTCGACGTACCGCTTGACCTGGTCGCGCTCGTTGAGCAGGTCGCGCACGGTGGCCGAGGTCTCCAGCACCAGCTTGTCGGACAGCGTGCCCCGGTCGGGGTTGGCGTCCACGGCGATGACGCGGTCGCCGCGCATCTGCGCGAGCGTCGCGCCGAGCCCGACCGTGGTCGTGGTCTTGCCCACGCCGCCCTTCAGGCTCAGCACCGCCACCCGGTGGTGGCCGGTGGTCACGGGGGTGCGCGCCCTGGTCACCAGCTCGCGGCGGCGGCGCACCTCCGGCGCCTCGCCCGGCTTGATCCAGCCGCCGGACGCCTTGTACACCAGACGCCGCCAGCCCTTCGAGGGCGCGTTGCGCCTGCCGCGCAGCAGCGACTCCGGGTCGAGGCTGTCGGCGGTCGGCCTGCCGGTGAGCGGCGGGCGCTGCGGCGCGGTGAACACCGGGATGGGCGCCGGACGCCGCCGGCGCTCGTGCGGCGGCGGGATCTCCCGCTCAGCCGGCCGCCATTCCTGGCGGTCGCTCCACTGCGGGCGCTCGTCCCGCGCGGTCTCCTGGGGTGCGGGGTCGCCGTGCGCGAGGTCGGGCCGCTGCGGGCGGCCCTCGCGGAAGGAGGCGTCGGACCACTGCGGCCGCTCGTCCCACCGGGGCCGCTCGTCGGCCGGCGCCTCCTCGACCGCCTCCGTCCGTACGGGCTCCGCGCGTACGGACTCCCTGCGTACGGGGTCCTCTGCGCGGCCGGGCTCCTCGAACCCGCGCGGCGGCTCGACCGGGGCAGGCTCGTCAAGCGTCCCGGGGGGCTCGGTACGGGCGGGCACTTCGAACGCCCTGGCCGACTCGGTACGGGCCGGCACGTCGAAGGCCCTGGGAGACTCGGTGCGGGACGGCACGTCGAACGCCTCGGGGAGCTCGGTGATCATCGGCTGCGTCTCGTTCGACTGCTCGGCGGGCCGCGACCAGTCGCCGAGCGACGGCCAGCCCGGCTCCTCGCTCTCGCCCGCCGGCTCCTCGCCCTGCCGCCGCCCCTGCTCCCGGACCGGCTCCTCGCCCTGCTCCCGGTCCTGCTCCCGGTCCTGCTCCCGGCTCGGCTCCGGGCCCTGCTCAGTGCTCTTCCCGCTGCTCTTCTCGGCGCTCTTCTCCCCGCTTCCCGCCCGCTCGGGCGGCGTGAACGTCAAGGAGTAGCTGTCGGTGTCGTCAGGACGCGGCAACGGCCTGAGCGGCGCCAGGAAGGGATCCTCCGACCGGCCGAGGCTCACCGGCGGCGCGGCCGGCTCGCTCTCCTGCGCACCGCCGCTCTCCTGCCCCCTGCCGCTCTCCTGCGTGGCGGCCCGGTCCAGCCACTCCCCGGCCTCGCTCTCGGCCTCGGGCAGATCCTCGGCCGCCGCGTGGCCGTAAACGGAGTCGACGGCGGCGCGGAACAGCGGCGGCGTCGGCGTGTCGTGCGGCGTGGGCACGAGCAGCCACGGGTCCTTGGGGTACGGCGAAGCGACCGGCTCGTCCGCCGACGCGGACGAGGCTCCGACGGAGACGGGCGTCTCCTCCGTCTCCTTGATCGCGTCCAGCCAGGCCAGCTGTTCCTCGAGAGATTCTTCTCGATCGTGTCTTGCCACCGTGTTCCCCCTCGGGTGGGTCTAAAGGGGCAGCAAATACTTTGCAGGTTAACGCCACGCGTTCCCGCGCAGCCCGGCAACCCACAACTTCTTTGCCCGGCTACCGTGGATCGCATGCGAGCCATTGAGATCACGGAGCCGGGCGGACCAGAGGTCCTGGAATGGCACGAGGTGCCCGATCCGCCCGTCGGACGCGGCGACGTGCTCATCGACGTGGTGGCCTCGGCGGTGAACCGCGCCGACGTCCACCAGCGGAGGGGCTTCTACGACCCGCCTCCCGGCGCGCCCCTGTACCCCGGGCTGGAGGTGTCGGGCGTGGTGGCCGCGGTGGGGGCGGACGTCGAGCAGTTCAAGGCCGGCGACGAGGTGTGCGCGCTGCTGGCCGGCGGCGGTTACGCCGAGCGCGTGGCGGTGCCCTGGCAGCAGGTCATGCCGGCGCCGCGGGGCGTGCCGCTGGCGGAGGCGGCGGGGCTGCCCGAGGTGGCGTGCACGGTGTGGTCGAACGTGTTCATGGTCGGCCGGCTGCGGCGCGGCGAGACGCTGCTGGTGCACGGCGGGGCCAGCGGCATCGGCACGTTCGCGGTGCAGCTCGCCAAGGCGCTCGGCTCACGGGTGGCGGCCACGGTCGGGTCCGCGGCGAAGGCCGAGCAGGTCAGGAAGCTGGGCGCGGACGAGGTCGTCAACTACCGCGAGGAGGACTTCGCCGACCGGGTGGAGGCCGACGTCATCCTCGACATCATGGGCGCCGAATACCTGGCGGCCAACGTGCGGGCGCTGCGCACCGGCGGCCGGCTGGTGATCATCGGCCTGCAGGGCGGCGGAAGGGCCGAGCTCGACCTGGGCGCGCTGCTGACCAAGCGGGCCTCCGTCCACGGCACCACGTTGCGCGCCCGTCCGGTGGATGAGAAGGGCGTCATTGTCCGGAGCGTCGTGGACAACGTCTGGCCCCTGGTGGAGGCGGGTGCCGTGCGTCCGGTGGTCCACGCGCGGGTGCCCATGGCGGAGGCGGCCGATGCACACCGAATGTTGGATTCGGGAGAGCACGTCGGCAAGATCCTGCTAGTACGGTGAGTGTTATGAATGCTGAGGACAACAACACCCCTCACATCGTGGTGGTGGGCCCCGACTTCCAAGGTCAGGGCGATAGCGGTGATGAAGAGCGCTCGGTCACCAACCTGGTCGAGCAGCCCGCCAAGGTGATGCGCATCGGCAGCATGATCAGGCAGCTCCTGGAGGAGGTGCGCGCCGCCCCCCTCGACGAGGCCAGCCGCAAGCGCCTGAAGGAGATCCACGAGTCCTCCATCAAGGAGCTTGAGGACGGTTTGGCGCCGGAGCTGGTCGACGAGCTGGAACGGCTGTCGCTCCCGTTCACCGACGACAACGGCACGCCCCCCAGCGAGGCCGAGCTGCGCATCGCGCACGCCCAGCTCGTGGGCTGGTTGGAGGGTTTGTTCCACGGTATCCAGACCACCCTGTTCGCCCAGCAGATGGCGGCCAGGGCCCAGTTGGAGCAGATGCGCAGGGCGCTGCCCGGCGTGCCGGGTGACGAGGGCCACCGGCCGCCGAGCGGGTCGGGCCCCTACCTGTAGAGCCGCTCCAGCACCTGAGCGACGCCGTCCTCGTCGTTGGACGCGGTCACGTGATCGACCGCCGCCAGCACGTCGGGGTGGGCGTTCGCGACGGCGTACGACGTACCTGCCCAGCTCAGCATGGGCAGGTCGTTCGGCATGTCGCCGAAGGCGACCACCTCGGCCGGCTTGATCTCGCGCCGCCCGGCGAGCGCGGCCAGCGCGGTCGCCTTCGTCACGCCCTGGGCGCTCATCTCGACCAGGCCGCCGTGGCTGGAGTGGGTCGCGGTCACCAGGTGGCCCACCAGGTCGTGCACGGTCGCGTGCAGCTCGTCGGCGTCCATCTCGGGATGGAGGGCGAGCAGCTTGGCGCAGGGCCGGGCAGTCAGTGCGTCACGGTCAATCCGGACAACTCCGACACCCTTGCGATCCAGGCCACCGAGCCGGAAATCGGACTCGTGCGCAAAACCGCCTTCATACTCGACCGAAAATACGAGATCGGACACGTTCGCTCGTAGCTGAGCGACGACTTCCCCGAGTACGGGGGCGTCGATGAGGTGAGATTCCACTATCCGTTCGGTATGGAGATCGTAGATCAGTGCACCGTTGGCGCATACGGCCAGGCCACGGTGCCGTACGGCGTCCGCGACCTCCCTCATCCACCGGGGCGGCCGTCCGGTCACGAAGACGAGCGCGGCCCCGGATTCCTCGACTTTCGCGAAGGCCGCAGCCGTCCGGGGAGACACGGTTCCGTCGGCGCGCAGGGCGGTGCCGTCGAGGTCGGTGGCCACTAGGCGCGGCGGTGCAAGGCTCTGCATAACAGGTTCCAGTTTGCCCGGTGATGCCGCCTGACAGAAATCTTCGTAGGGACGGGAACACCAACGCGCCAGAATGGTGTTAGATGTGATGGCGTTGTATTAGCTGTTCCCGTAGTGAAAACCAGCATGACTTTGTCTGAGCCACCCCGGGTGCCTGCTGTACGACACACCGGGATCCACGAGGTGTGGGTCCCATAGATTCACATCCTGAGGGAGAGCTTTTATGGCTCAGGGAACCGTCAAGTGGTTCAACGCTGAGAAGGGCTTCGGCTTCATCGCCCCGGACGGCGGTGCGCCGGACGTGTTCGTGCACTTCTCCGAGATCGTCGGCAACGGCTACCGCAGCCTTGAAGACGGCCAGCGGGTCGAGTTCGAGATCACGCAGGGACAGAAGGGGCCGCAGGCCTCCCAGGTCCGTGCCCTCTGACCTGTAGTTCGTAGTTCGCAACTAAGACCGGGGTCCGCATTCCAGCGGACTCCGGTCTTTTTGCTTCTCGCCCCGGCACTTCGCCTGCCCCTTCGGCAGGGCCTGAGGACGCCGTTGCGGCCCTGACATGCGCTGGGCGGCCCCTCCCCATGTCCGGACATGTACTCGCGCGTCAGGGGCCGTCTGAAGCGCGACGGGAAGTTCCGTCCACAGGTGGAGGTCGTCCTGTGGACAAAGGGGAGTTTCACAAATCAGTCACGGCCTCGGGCGCGGCCCAACTTCCCGCCGTCTCCCGCCATCCACCCGTATATGAGGTACGCGTGGTTATGTCACCCCGTGACCATCACCGGGGTCATCCTGCTCCTGCTCAACGACCACCTCTTCAAGCCGCTCTGGCCCGGCCTGCTCACCGGCAAGCTCAGTGATGTGGCCGGACTCGTGGTCGCCCCCGCCCTGATGGCACTGCTCCTCGGGCGCCGCGCCGACCTGGCGGCCACCGTCCTGACCGGTCTGCTGTTCACGTTCATGAAGACCACGGAGACGGGCGCCGAGCTCGCCTCCCAGGGCTGGAGCCTCGTGGCCGGGCCCTCGCGCGTCCTGGCCGACCCCACGGACCTGATCGCCCTGCCCGCCCTCGCCCTGGCCTGGTGGGTACGGCTGCGCAGCGCCGACACCGACTCCCCGCGCCGGCGGATCATGGTCACCGTGCCGCTGGCCGTCCTGGCCGTGACCGCCACGGCCGGGCCCGTCCCGGCGTCGGCGGCCATGTCCGTCGACGTGACCGAATCGGGCAAGATCGTCGTCGGGACGACCGGCACGGAACAGAGCTCCCGCCTCTCCGACGACGGCGGCACGACCTGGACCGACGGAACCGTCCGCGCCTCGGCCCGGACGTCGATCAGCGCCCAGTGCGTGCCCGGCCAGGCGACCCGCTGCTACCGCGTCCGCCAGAACCACCTCGGCGTGGACCAGTCGGACGACGGCGGCCGCACCTGGCGGCCCTCCTGGCAACCCTCCCCCGACGCCCGCCTCCGGCTGACCAGGAAGTACGGCGCGGACGAGAACATGCTCATGTCCTACGACCTGGCGGTCCAGGCCAGGCCAGGAGGGCACGTCGTGGTCGTCGCCAACGGCGTGGACGGCATCCTGGTCAGGGACATCTCAGGCGTCTGGCGTCGCCTCGGCTGGTCCTACACGCTCGACGCCGTGCAGGCCGACGAGGTGGACCTCAGCCCCGAGCGGAACGTCGCGCTCTTCCTGGCGGCGTGCATGCTGCTGGGCGGCGTCGGCGCCAGGATGCGCAGGTATCAGGGGGTGTTCGCGGCATCAGGGGCGATCGGGGCGCTGGCCATGTTCGTCGCGCTGGACAGCGGGACGCACGAGACGGTGTTCGTCAACCTCACCGCCGTGTTCAGCTGGGCGGTGGCGCTGGCGGCCGGGCTGGCGTGCCTCGTGCTGGCCTGGGACGGGAAGCCGCATCCGGTGAGCGCGCTGACCGGCGTCGTGGCCGCGCCGCTGGTCTACGCGGCCGTCTACCTGCCCTTCCACGGCTGGGCAGGCGGCACGCCCGAGACCCACGGGGCCGCCGTCACGCTCGCGGCCCTGCTGACCGGCCTGATCGTGATCGCGGGCGTCGCCGTCATCGCGATCGACGCCCGCCGCCACTCCTACTTGGACGGCTCCAGCACGTCGAGCCCCACGTAGGGACGCAGCGCCTTGGGAACCACCACCGAGCCGTCGGCCTGCTGGTGGTTCTCCAGGATCGCCACGATCCACCGGGTGGTGGCCAGCGTGCCGTTGAGCGTGGCCAGATGCTGCGGCTTGCCGTCTTTGTCGCGATAACGGACGGCGAGCCTGCGCGACTGGAACTCGGTGCAGTTGGAGGTCGAGGTCAGCTCGCGGTAGCGGCCCTGGGTCGGGATCCACGCCTCGCAGTCGAACTTGCGCGCCGCCGACATGCCGAGATCGCCCGCCGCCGTGTCGATGATCCGGTAGGGGACCTCGATCTTGGCCAGCATCTCCTTCTCCCAGGCCAGCAGCCGCTGGTGCTCCTCGTGCGCCTCCTCGGGACGGACGTAGGAGAACATCTCCACCTTGTCGAACTGGTGGACCCTGATGATGCCCCGGGTGTCCTTGCCGTACGAGCCGGCCTCGCGGCGGAAGCACGACGACCAGCCCGCGTAGCGCAGCGGCAGCTCGTCGCCGCTCACGATCTCGTTGGCGTGGTAGCCGGCCAGCGCCACCTCGGAGGTGCCGACGAGGTAGAGGTCGTCCTCCGGCAGGCGGTAGATCTCCTTGTCGTGGGCCACGTGGAAGCCGGTGCCCTGCATGGTCTCCGGCTTGACCAGCACCGGAGTGATCATCGGCGTGAACCCGGCCTCGATCGCCTGCTGCATCGCCATGTTGAGCAGGCCGAGCTGCAGGCGCGCGCCGACGCCCTTGAGGAAGAAGAACCGCGAGCCGGACACCTTGGCGCCGCGCTCCATGTCGATCGCGCCCAGCGCCTCGCCGAGCTCCAGGTGGTCCTTCGGCTCGAAGTCGAACTGGCGCGGCTCCCCGAACGTCTCCAGGACGACATAGTCGTCCTCGCCGCCCGGAGGGGCGCCTTCCTCGACGATGTTCGGCACCGTCTGCATGAGCTGTTCGAGCTCGGCGGCCAGCTTCTCCGCCTCGGCCTCGGCGGCCTTGACCTGGCTCGCGAGGTCCTTGGCCCGCTGGAGCAGCGCGGCCTTCTCCTCGCCCTGCGCCTTGGAGACCGACTTGCCCATGCTCTTTTGCTCAGCGCGCATCGACTCGAACGAGGTCAGCGCGGATCGGTGGCGCTCGTCGAGGTCGAGCAGCGTTGCGACGACGGAGTCGTCCTCACCGCGGGCACGCTGCGACGCCCGTAGCCGGTCGGGATCCTCACGAAGGGTACGCAGGTCAATCACAAGGAAAGGCTACCGGCGCGCGCCCCCACCCCGCCCCCGGATTCCCCGGCACACCACTCGGGGCACGCCCGCGGACCCCTCGAAGGCGGCGACGGCCACCCGCAGGCAGCGCGACCTCGTGGGCCTACCCGGGAACGGTCGGGCCCGCGTCAACGCCCTGGGGTGTCAGAGCCGGCCGGATCTGACGCGGGCCAGCCAGTCGGCGGCCTCGGCGAACTGGGTGTCGGCCGTGCCTCTCTTGATCTGCGGCGCGACCCCGTCGGCGCGGGGATAGCTGCCGAGGAAGCGCACCTCGCCGCAGATGCGGTGGAGCCCGGCGACGGCCTCGCCCACCCGCGCGTCGGCGATGTGCCCCTCGAAGTCGAAGTGGAAGAAATAGCGCCCGATGCCGTCGCCCGTCGGCCGGGACTCGATGCGGGTCAGGTTGACCCCGCGCACGGAGAACTCGGTCAGCATCTCCAGCAGCGCGCCCGGGTGGTCGTCGGCCAGGAAGACGACCAGCGTGGTGCGGTCGGAGCCGGTCGCCTCCGGCAGCGGCCCGGGACGGCTCACCTTGACGAACCTGGTCACCGTGTCGGACCGGTCGCCGATGTCGCCGGCCAGCGCGACCAGCCCGTAGTGCTCGCCGGCGATGCGCGCGGCGATGGCCGCGTCGTACGGCGAGCCGGGCAGCGAGACCTCCTGGGCCGCGGCCGCCGTGGACGGCGCGGCGACCACCACGGCGTCGGGCAGCTCGCGGGCGATGAAGGCGCGGCACTGCGTGATGGCCGCGGGATGGGTGTAGACCCGCTTGATGTGCGCGATCTCGGTGCCGGGCCTGGCCAGCAGCGAGAACTGGACCGGCAGCAGCAGTTCGGCCGTGATCACCAGCGGCTCGCCCCAGGCGAACTCGTCGAGCGTCGTGGTGATCGCGCCCTCGATGGAGTTCTCCAGCGGCACGACGGCGCCGTCGGCGTCACCGGAACGGGCGGCGTTGAGCGCCGCGCTCACCGTGGCGCAGGGCAGGCGCTCGGCGGCGGGGTCAAGGAGCCTCAGGGCCTCTTCGGTGAAGGTCCCTTCCGGTCCGAGATAGGCGAGTCTGGGCATGCATCCAGAGTATCCGCAGGTGGTCGCAGCATGCCGCTCTTTCGCCGACCGCGTACGGCACCCGTACGGGCACTCAGCGTGAACCTCTGAGGACCCGCGGCGGGACCAGCGGCCCCAGCCCGAGCCGGGCCGCCCGCACCGCCTGCTCCTCCTCCGGCGACAGCGGCTGCTGGCCCTTCCCGCCCACCACCGGACGCACGTACGTGCGCGTCTCGCTGGTGCCGTTGATCGAGGTCAGCACGATGCCGTCACCCAGCCCGTTGATCATGGCCACCGAGAACGAGAGCCTGCCGCTCATCTCGGCGAGCGCGTCGTAGCGGCACACGGCCACGTCCCGGATCGCCTTGAGGTCGCCGGCGCTCTCGCTGGTCTGCCTGGCCACCCTGCGCAGGCAGTCGTCGACGGCGGCCCTGGCCTGCCTGAGGCCCATGTAGCCGATGAACACGCCACTCACCCCGGCCACCAGGCCCACGACTACCCAAGCGGTAACGAGCACGCCACAGAGGGTAATACTTCGGTCAAGCCAATTGCCGCCGTTTGGGCAACCAGGACGCCAGCAGCCAGACCAGAACCAGCGCCCCCAGCCCGAAACCGTCCTGCACGATCTTGCCGAGCACCAGGCTCACCCCCGGGATGCCGGCGGCGATCAGCGAGACCCCCCACCAGGGCACGGGCACCACGTAGAACAGCCAGACCCCCGCGGCCACCCGCAGCCTGACCGGATCGCGCCCGTCGCCGACGATCGCCCCGAGCACCACGACCACCCAGGCCAGATGGTGGATCCAGGCGACCGGCGAGAGCAGCACCGCCATCAGCGACGTCAGCGCCACCGCCGTCAGCTCGTCCTTCGCCTGGTACGCCGCCCGCGCAGCCCGGAACCCGTACCAGGCCACGGCCGCCACGATCACGGCCCAGATCGCGAACGTCAGCGACTCCGGCATGTACAGCCGCAGCAACATGCCCCGGATCGACTGGTTCGTCGTGGCGGTGTTCGCCCCCAGCCGCTCCGGATCGAGCAGCGCCGAGAACCAGAAGGCGGACGCGTCCTGCGGGATCACCACGAACGGCAGCACCGTCAGCACGGCCGCCACGAACGCCGCCATGAAGAACGTCCGCCACTGCCTGGTGACCAGGAAGTAGATCAGGAAGACGCCGGGGGTCAGCTTGACGGCCGTGGCCAGCCCGACCAGGAACCCCCGGGGCAGCCAGGGCCGCCGCGCCAGGCAGTCCACCAGGCACAGGGCCACCAGCAGGATGTCCACCTGCCCGAACCGCACCTGGTCCCGGATCGGCATCAGGTACGTGCAGGCCACCATGAGCAGCCCGAACACCCACGGCACGTAGGCCCGCAGCGCCTGGCGGAAGGCGAACCAGACGGTGACGGCCAGCGCCGCGAAGATGCCGGCCGTCCACACCCATTGGGCGGTGCCCCAGGACATCTCGGCCAGCGTCACGGCCAGCATCGCCGCGATGGGCGGATAGGTGAACGGCAGCAGCTGCGGCGCCGGGGTGAAGAAGTCGTACACCGGACGGCCGTCGAGCAGCATCTGGCCGCCGGTACGGTAGACGTCGAGGTCGACGAGCCGCTGGTCGTCCGGGTTGGTCAGCCACGTGTGCACAAGAGGCGCGGCCGCCGCCGCGACGACGAGCGCCACCACCACCCACGCCCACCACTGCCGCCGGATCACTCGCACCTCGCCTCTTGTCACGATGTGGCACGTTACCGTGGCTGTTGATCGAGGGCGCAGACACTGGGGGTTCCGTACATGCATCACGCCACGCCGGGGGGCGAGCACCAAGCGCGTCGCGCACGCCCCGCGGCCCCGAGCGCCCATGCCAAGCCCCTGCGGCACCTCGCCAAGCTCCTGCGGCACCTCGGTACAGCGGCGCCTCGGGCGCGCCGCCATCTCGTCACTGTCCTCCTCGGCCTCCTGCTCGCCGCCCTCCTCCTCCCCGGCACGGCCGTCGCCGTTTCCCGGAGCGGCAGCACAGCCGCGGGTTACGGCGCCTCGGGTGACGGCGTCTCCGGACAAAGCAGGCAAGGCGGGCAAGGCGGGCCGGCGGGGCGGCGGGTCGTGGTGGTCGGCGTTCCCGGTCTCCAGTGGAGTGACTTCAGCGAGTCGGGCACGCCCACCCTGTGGAAGCTCGCCGCCCAGGGCAGCTCGGCGTCACTGTCCACCCGCGCCGTCCCGCCCAAGGACAGTGGCGTCACCTGCCCCATGGCGGGCTGGCTGACCGTCTCCGCCGGCCAGCGCGCCGGCACCCCGGGGCAGGGCTGCCCCGCCGCGACGCCGCCTCAGCCCGCCGGGGAAGGCGCCACCGTCCCCGGGTGGCGGGAGCTGGTGGCCTTCCAGGCCGACACCGGCTACGCGGCACAGATCGGCACGCTCGGCCAGTTGGTGACGGACGGCGGGGGCAAGGTGGCGGCGATCGGCCCCGGCGCCGCCCTAGCCGCCGCCGACAAGACCGGAAAAATCACTAAATACGTCCCCACCCTCGACGCCCTGACCGACCTGACCCCCTACAACCTGATCGTCTTCGAAGCCGCCGACCTCACCACCGCCTGGGCCCGCGGCCCCCTCGGCGATCACGCAATCCCGGTCTCCCTCCCGGCCGCCGACCGTCGAGCCGCCGCGACCAAGGCGGACCAGCAGATCGCCGCCCTGCTCGGCAAGGTGCCCCCGAACACCACCGTCCTGCTCGCCGGCATCTCCGACCTCAGCCCGAACGCCCACCTCCACGCGGCCCTGGCCACGGGACCGTCCCCGAGCGGGCAGCCATACCCGCAGGGGGGCTACCTCACCGCCTCCTCCACCCGCCAGGACGGCCTGGTCACCATCACCGACCTCACCGCCACCGCCGTCCAGCTCCTGGGCCTGACGGCCCCCCGCGACGTGGTCGGCCGCGCCTGGCAGCCCGACGGCAACGCCCCCGCGCCGGCCGCCGCCGCGGTGACCCGCCTCGCCGACGGCGACCTGGCCAGCCAGGTGCTCCGGGAGGTACGCGGGCCGTTCTTCACCGTCCTGGTGAGCGTCCAGCTGCTCTTCTACGCCCTGGCCGCCCTGGCGCTGCGCCGCCGCCGCTCCTCCCGCGTCCGGCAGGCCGCACCCGCGTCCGACGTCGGCTCGTCCGCCGCCGCCGACCGCACGCCCCCGGCGACCGCCGCCGTGACGGGCGCTCCCGAGGCCGACGGCCGCCCCGCCCCGGCTGCGGGCGGCGACCCGGCCGGCGCCTCGAAACTGCTGGCCGCCATCCAGGTGGTGGCGACCGTCAGCGGCGCCATCGCCGTCTCGACGTTCCTGGCCCAGCTCGTGCCGTGGTGGAGCCTGCCGAAGCCGATGGTCTCGGTGATCGTGACGATCCTGGCCATCGCCGCCCTGATCACCGGTCTCGCGTTCGCCGGTCCCTGGCGTGCGCACGTGCTGGGACCGCTCACCGTGGTCGCGGCCGTCACCTCGCTCGCCCTCCTCATCGACGTGATGACCGGCTCGGCCCTCCAGGTGAACGCCGTGACCGGCTACGAACCCGTCACCGGCGGACGTTTCTACGGCTTCAGCAACATCGCCTTCGCCGTCTACGCGACCGGCACGGTTCTCGGCCTGGCCGGGGTGGCGCATTGGCTGCTCGGCAGAGGCGTCTCCAGGACGGTGGTCGTGGCGCTGTGCGCCCTGTACGGCGCCTTCGCCGTCTTCGCGGACGGTTCGCCCTCGTGGGGCGCGGACTTCGGCGGTGTGCCGGCGTTCGTCATCGGGGTGGCGGTCTTCCTCATCCTGCTGTCCGGCAGGCGGGTGTCGGTGGTGAAACTCCTGCTCGTGGGGGTGGGCGCGGTCGCGCTGATCGCCGCCATCTCGGTCTTCGACTGGATGCGCCCGGCCGACAGGCGCACGCACCTCGGCGCGTTCGTGCAGCAGATCATCGACGGCCAGGCGTGGACCGTCGTCGGACGCAAGTTCGGGGCCATGATCGGCGTGACCGTGGGCAACTGGCCGCTGACCCTGCTCTCGCTGGTCGCGCTGGCGTTCCTGTTCCTGGTGCTGGCCCGCCCGTCGCGCTGGGGCGCCTCGGCGCTGGGTCAGGCGTACACGCTGGCCCCGCCGCTCAGGGCCGGCCTGTTCGGGACGCTCACCTGCGCCTTCATCGGCTTCCTGATGAACGACTCGGGCATCGCCATCCCGGCCATGGCGCTCACGGTGGCGGTGCCGCTGACGCTCGCGGCCTGCGTACGGGCCCTCCAGCTCGCCACGCCCACACCACCAGCAGAACGGTCAACGCCAGCAGCGCCCACCCGATCTGAGGCCTGAGCACGCCGCTGAGCCATTCGACGCCCGGCGGCTGCCCGTCGACCCGGGCGGGCAGGTAGGCCAGGGACAGGACCAGCAGGTGGGCGACCATGAACCCGTCGACGGCCGAGGCGCCCACCAGGGCGAGCATGCCGAACGCCAGCCCGTCGTACCAGGGCAGGATGTACGGCGTGGCGAACAGGTAGGCCACGACGAGCGCCGCCGCCACGACCGGCGCCTCCAGCCCTGCGGAGGTCCCCGGCCCCTGGAGAGCGGCGGACCGCCGGGACGCCAGCCGGAGCAACGACCAGGCGACGAGCGCGAGCACTGCCAGCGCGCCGACCTGGATCTCGCCCCGGTACGCCCGCCCCGGGCCGACCAGGGCCCAGAGCCACCCCTGAACCAGCTTCCAGAACGAGGCGTGCGAGATCGCCTTGCTGGTGGTCGTCACCGGCGTGATCGCCTCGGGCCCGACGACCGCGTAGCCGACGACCACCACGGCCAGCGCGGCGGCCGCCATGACGGCGAGCCGCCCCGGACGGCGGCGCAGCTCCCACGCGGGCCCCAGCGCCACCAGCCCCGCGTTGAGCTTCGTCGCCACCCCGAGCCCGAGCAGCACCCCCGACGCGACCGGACGTGCCCTGGCCAGCAGCGCGGCCACCATGCAGGCGATGGCCAGCGTGTCGGCGTGCATGCCCGCGACCAGGTGGTAGAGCAGCAGCGGATTGACCGCCCACAGCAGGGCGGCGCGCAGCCGCCGGGCCGGGTCGTCCCTGGTGAAGCGGTCGATGAGCAGGGCCGTGACGACGAAGGCGGCGGCGTTGAACACCGCCAGCACGAAGATGGTCAACCGGAGCGAGTCGCCCCCGATCCAGCTCGCCAGCGCCTGGAGAGCGGTGGCGACGGGCCCGTAGACGCTGGGTTCCTCGCGCCACGGCCGCTCGACCGCGTCGGCGATGGGATCGCCCGGCAGGTCGACGGCGCCGTGCGTGTAGGGGTTCAGCCCCAGCGTGACCATCCGGCCGTACACGGCGTAGTTGAGATGGTCGCCGGAGCCCGAGGGAGGCAGGAACGCGAGCACCCCCGCGGCGAGACAGCCGAGCAGCACCAGCGGCCGAGCACGCAGCCCGGGACGCGCCCCGGCGGCCAGCGCCGCCAGCAGCCCGACCCCGCCGATGACCAGAGCCGCGGCGGCCAGGAGGAGCACCGCATAAGGATCAGGACGGGCAGCCAGCCAGTACGGCGGCTGCCACCCCGGCCCGCCCAGCGCGGGAACCATGGGAGAGGGCCCGAGCAACCCGATCGTGATCGTCAGGAGCACGGAGACCGCGATCATCACCAGCCCGGGAACCGCGAGCCGCGCTCGAACGGCGTCGACGAACCGCCCCTGTCGAGGAGTCACCGCCCGCCCACCGGCCGCGGAGGCCCGCGCGAACACCGGCCGCCCACCCCACGCGAGAACCCCGCCCGCCGAGAAGCGGCGCCGGTCGGCGGCGGACCACGGAAGCCGCAGCGATACCACCCACAAGGGTGGGGCTTGTGCCTGTTTGCGGCGTCTCTCCGAAGTCACCCGCAAATTCCAGCACACTCCTCACGGCCGCAGCCCCAGATCATCCACGCCTGTGGACAACCCGGAGGCCGACCTCACCGCTTGGGGAGAAGTTTGCCGAGATTTTCGACGACCACCGGCTCCCGGCTCGCCAGAGCCAGAGCGACGTCCCGCAACTGCCGGGCGCGGTGCAACTGGGCCCGCCAGTCGTTGCCGGTGGCCCGGTGGGACATCTCCACCTCGACCTCGACGACCCTGAACCCCTTGCGCAGCAGGTCGATCGTGAGCGCCGTCTCCACGCCGAACCCGTGCGCCAGCGGCCGGGCGGCCTCGAAGGCGGCTCTGGTCAGGCAACGCTGGCCGTTGAGCGGCTGGGCGGCCTCGAAGCCGGTGGCGCGGCGGATGCCGTCCTTGGACACGCGCACGACTAACCCATGGCCGCCGAGCTTCACCCGCGTGCCGAACAGCGCGATCGTCATGTCGGCCTTGCCCTCGCGCACGGGCTCCACCAGCGGCGCCGCAGCGCTGGCCGTGTCACCCAGGTCGGCGTCGAGGAAGAGCAGGTGGCGAGGGGTACGGCCGTCGTCGAGGAGGCGTACGGCCTCCGCGCCCGTCTCCATGGCCGCGGCCTTGCCGCGGTTGCGGCTGTGGCGGACCACCCGCGCGCCCGCCGCCCGCGCCACCTTGCCGGTGCGGTCCGTCGAGCCGTCGTCGACGACCACGACGAGATCGACGCCCGGCAGGCCGGCCGCCGCCGCGACGGTGGCGGCGATGCGGTCGCCCTCGTTCACCGCGGGAATGACGACAGCCGTGTCAGCCTGCGTCATGATCCCTCGGTGATGAGGAACTCCTGCGGCAGCTCGTCATGCACGGTGAACACCGAGACGAGCCCCGTCACCTGCAGGATCTTGCGGACGGCCGGACGCGGCGCGGCCACCTCCAGCACACCTCCCCGCTCTTTCATGCGCTTGAGCGCCGAGAGCAGCACGTTCATCCCCGTGGAGTCGCAGAAATCCACGGCGGACATGTCGATGACCACCCGGCTGGGCTCGTCCTGCAGCAGCCGAGTGAACTCGGCCTGCAGGTGAGGCGCCGTATAGAGGTCGATTTCTCCGGTGATGGCAACGAGTGCGCACCCGGCATGTGATCGAGTCGAGACCTTGAGCTCCACATGGGCAGGCTAGCGGCGCGGAGGCTTCCGGTCACGTTGTCACGCCGAGAGGGGAACGACAGGTTTTTGTCCTCCGTTTGGGCTCCATCAAAACGGAGAGTACGCGAAGCTTGACAGCGTGACACCGGAACCGGCAACGCTTCACGGAGAAGGAGGGGCTGTGGCCCGCCCCATGGGCCTCGTATCGATGAATGCAGAGAAACCTGAAGATCCACAGCGTCAGGGGCTCCGGGAACGGCTGGAGACCATCCTCATCCGCACAGAAAAGGCCACGTCATGGCATGACGAAGCAGCGCGCCTGCGCGGTCTGCTGAACCACGAGGGCTACGTCCCGATCCGCACCAGGCTGGCGAGCGAAGACCTCGACTTCCTGGCCGGCTCCCGCGCCGACCTGCTCAGGTTCGCCGAGCTCGGGCTGCGGCTGCTCGACCTGCACCAGCCGCGCGACGCGGGTGGCATCACGAGCGACACCGCCAACCCGATCCTGCGGTGCCGGAGCTGCATGTGGCGCTGGCCCTGCCCGACGTTCCGGGCGATGTCGGAGTCGTTCGGGCAACGCGACACCGCGCTCCCCGAACCCGCCTGACCCGGGCGACCCACGTTCGAGGAAGCGAGATCACAGCGGAAGATCGAGGCAGGACACCATGCGGGAACGTCAACTTCCGGACACCAGGGGCAACCGGATCTCGAACCGGCACCCCGGTCCTTCGTTGACCACCCCGATCATCCCATCATGCGCCTCGACGATCCCCTGGGCGATCGCCAGCCCGAGCCCGGCGCCGCCGTCGGCGGTGGGCGTACGCGCGGCCTCCCCCCGGAACGCCACCTCGAACACCCGAGGCAGATCCTCCTCGGGAATCCCCCCGCAACCGTCGGCCACCGAGAGGCAGGCCATCCCCTGCTCGTCCACCCCGACCCGCAGCACCACGGCCCGTTCCGACGGCGTGTGCCGGATGGCGTTGACGACCAGGTTCCGCAGGGCCCGGCCCAGCGCCGCCGCGTCGGCCTCCACGGGCACGGCCCCCGCCGCCTCCGCCGTGAGCACCACCCCCTTGGCCCTGGCCAGCGGCTCGACCCCGGCCAGCGTGTCCGCGACGAGGTCGGCGAGCCCGATCCTGGCCCGCGAGAGCCGCAACGCGCCCGCGTGGATGCGCGACAGCTCGAACAGGTCGTCCACCATGGCCGAGAGCCGTTCGACCTCCAGCTTGATCTGGCCGTGGTAGCGCGCGACCGTCTCGTGGTCGGCCACCACCCCGTCCTCCAGGGCCTCGGCCATGGCCCGCAGGCCGGCGAGCGGTGTGCGCAGGTCGTGGCTCACCCAGGCGACCAGTTCCCGGCGCGCGCCTTCGAGCGCGCGTTCCCGCGCGTACGCCTCCTCAAGGGTGCTCGCGATCTCCTGGAGCTCGGCCGGCAACCCCTGCGGCGCCCTGAACGGCACGTCGCGCACGGCCGCCACCAGCCGCCTGCTCTCCCCCACCACCCGCCTGGCCAGCACGAACGCGACCCCGAGCCCCACCAGCCCGCCCACCGCGACCACGCTGAGCACGAAGTCCTTGACCGCCCCCTCGATGATCATTTTCATGGTGATCGCGACCACGCCCGCCAGCGTCGCCGCCACGGCGACCACCACCACGACGGCCAGCATCACCCCGATCGACCTGGTCCGCAGCCGTCCCATGGCCCATACGCCGGCGGCGGCGACCAGCAGCCCCAGCCCCGCCGAGACGGCCACGACCATGGGCAGCTCGCTCACCGACACCATGGCCGGCGGGCACGTCCCGCCCAGGCAGGGCTCGGGAGGCGTCACCCCGCGCTCTCCAGCGGCTCGTACCGGTAGCCGACACCCCAGACCGTGACGATCCGCCGCGGCTCGGTCGGGTCCGCCTCGACCTTCTCCCGCAACCGCCGCACGTGCACGGTCACGGTCGAGGAGTCGCCGAACGACCACCCCCACACCTGGTCGAGCAGCGCCGACCGGCTGAACGCCTGGCGCGGGTTGCGCATGAGGTAGGCCAGCAGGTCGAACTCCCTGGCCGTCAGCAGCACCTGCGCGCCGCCGAGCCGCACCTCGTGGGCGCCGACGTCCACGACGAGGTCGCCGTCGCGCAGCACGCCGGTGCCGGCCGTGACGGACGCCCCCCGCGCCCGGCGCAGCACCGACTGCACGCGCAACGCCAGCTCCCGGGGGCTGAACGGCTTCGTCACGTAGTCGTCGGCCCCGGTCTCCAGGCCCACCACCCGGTCGATCTCCTCGCCGAGCGCGGTCAGCATGATCACCGGGACCGGCCACCGCTCCCTGAGCTTCCTGCACACCTGGAGCCCGTCGATCCTGGGCAGCATCAGGTCGAGCACCATGAGGTCGGGCGGGTCGGCCAGGGCCCTGCGCAGCGCCTCGGCGCCGTCGCCCACGCACTCCACCTCGTGCCCGTCGCGCTCCAGATAGCGCGCCACGACCTCGGACACGGTCGGATCGTCGTCGACCACCAGGATGCGGGTGTTCACCGTCTCACCGTACGGCCAGGCCCACGTGGCGGACATGGTGGCGGACGTGGACGTCACAGGTTCGTAAGCCTCGCGGATCATGCTCGGAGGACGTACGGTGGCCTCATGAGTAGAGTCGTGATGCTCGTTTTAGGGACCCTTCTCGGTCTCTTCGTGCTGTTCAACTTCCTCCTGCCCCTGCTGGCAGGTCTGTTCAAGCTGGTCCTGATCGTCGGGGTCGTCGCCCTGGTGGTCTTCATCGCGGTCACCGTCGTCGGTAAGTCCCGTTCGTCGCAGTGACCTCGCTTCTGTTCGATCCGTGGCTGGTGGGGATCACCATGATGGCGATCCTCCTGCTGGCCACGTGGGCGGCCACGTTGCCGCCCGTCCTCGGCGGTGAGTCTCCCGGCTTCCCGCTGACCTACGCGCGCCGCACGGCCTTCCAGCGGCTGCGCGATCCTGACGCGGCTGGACGCCCGCGTCCACGAGCGCCTTAGGCGAGCCCCGCTTCCGTCAAAGCGGGGCTCATCGTCATGTGTGAGCCCTGATCCGTCGTCATGTCTGAAGGGCTCATGATCGATTCACTTGTCACGTTCGTCATCGGCGCGTCCGGGGGCCATGCCGCGCTCGCCATCGTGCTGTTCACGCTCGCCGTACGCCTGCTTCTGCTGCCGCTCAACGTCCGGCAGGCGCGGGCCGGCCAGGTCCGGCAGCGGCTCGCGCCCAAGCTGCAGGAGCTGCGCGAGCGCCACGGGCGCGATCCGGAGCGGTTGTCCAAGGAACTGACCGCTCTGTACGCCCGGGAGGGCACGTCACCGTTCGCGGGGATCTTGCCGATGCTGGCGCAATTGCCGTTCCTGTGGCTGATGTTCAGGGTGGCCACGCATCCGACGGCACTGGCCGGTCACACTCTGTTCGGGGCACCGCTGGGACAGCAGCTCGCGGGTGTGGTGGCCAATTTCGGTCTGATCAGTTGGCCGGTTTCGGTCTTTGTCGTCGTGATCGCGGGGCTCGTGCTGCTGGCATGGCTGTCGGCACGCTCGATCAAGGTGTCGGAGGAGCAGCCGGAGTTGCTGCGCAAGGTCATGCCGCTGATGCCGTACGGCTCCGCGCTGGCCGTGCTCGTGCTCCCCCTGGCGGCCGGCCTGTACCTGCTGGTCTCCACGGCGTGGGCCGTCACCGAACGGGCCGTACTGGCGGCCAGGACCGCCTAACCGGCCTCCTTCAGGGCCGCGACCTGCCCGTTCACCGCCGCCCCGTGGGGTGCGGGCAGGATGGCCCACACCGTCGTCGTGTCACCGTCGTGACGAACCCCCCAGCTCTCAGCCACGTATTCGACGATCCCCAGCCCCCGGCCCCCGAGCGAAGACAGGGTCGGGCGGCCCGCCCGCGGCTCTGTCGCCGCACCCCCGTCGCTGACCGCCACCTCTATGTGATCGTCGCTACGCATCCAGGCGACCCTCACCATGCCTGAAGGCAGCGGATGCGCGTGCCGCAGCGCGTTGCTCAGCAACTCGCTCACCACCAGCACCGCATCGTCGATCGCGGCGGTGTAGACCCCACAATCCTGCAGGTCAGTGCTCAGACGCTGGCGGGCGACGGCGACGCTGGACGGCGCGTACGGCAGCAGCACCACGCTTGACACACCCACCTCCCCGTTCCCTGTGCCCCCCGCGGGAACACTCCCCGGTACGACCGAAATGCCCCGTTAGCCAATCGCAGAAACCGCATCTCGATCACAGCTTGTACACATTGGACGATAGATCAGCTCAACTGTGACCACCTCGTTACCGCATCGGTGTGTCGGATCGGATAGGGGAAGCGCGCCTCAGGATCAACCGCATCCTCGTACCCCCTCCGGGCCTCGGTTGAGCACTCACTTCTCCCCCCTGCGCCCTGGCCAGACTGCGGACGATGTAGAGGCCGAGCCCCACTCCACCAAAGCGCCTCCGGTCCCCGCTGTCCACCTGGACGAAGCGCTCAAAGATCCGTTCGCGGTCAGGCGGTGCGATTCCGACCCCCTCGTCATCCACCACTACGACCACGCCGTCGTCTTCGGGCCAAGCTTCAACACAGATCAATCCACCCATTGGGGAATATTTAAACGCGTTCTCCAGCAATTGCCCCAAAACGATGTCGGTTGCCAGGGCGTCCCCCAGCACCGGTGGCAAGTCGTCCGGGATGCGCACTTCGACGCGGTGGCGGTCGGACAACACGGGGAGGCCGAGCGTGGCCGCGTGGATGCGGGCCGCGAGATCGAACGCCTCGATGCGGACGGCCAGCTCGTCCGCGCCCGCCCTGGCCCCCAGCAGCAGGTGGTCCATGAGCTGGCCCAGCGATCCGGCCCGCTCGGCGATCGTGTGCACGGCCGACCGGCGTTCCGCGTCGCTCATCTTGTCCCAGCGCGCGTCGAGCGTGCCGGCGAACCCGCGCACGATCGTGATCGGCGTGCGCAGCTCGTGGCTGGTCGTGGCCAGGAAGAGGTCCTTGGCCTC
The DNA here is from genome assembly GCF_040675255.1 of Nonomuraea sp. NPDC049624. Taxonomy (NCBI): domain Bacteria; kingdom Bacillati; phylum Actinomycetota; class Actinomycetes; order Streptosporangiales; family Streptosporangiaceae; genus Nonomuraea; species Nonomuraea sp. NPDC049624. Next base: position 721,962 of record NZ_JBFAOR010000001.1, read on the forward strand.
CTCCAGCTCCTTGGCCTGGGTGACGTCGCGGAAGTCGATGACGATCTCGCCGGTCTCCTCGATCCGCGCGCTCACCACGTCCAGCCAGCGGCCGTTCTCCATCTGGAAGGTGAGCTTCTCGCCGGGGCTGGGCAGCGGGAACGGCGGCGGACCGCCGATCACCGCGTCGGCGGGGAAGGCGGTCAGCTCGGCCGCGGCGGGGTTCCAGCGCACGACCCGGCCGGCGCCGTCCAGCACGGCGATGCCGTCGGCGCTGGCGTCGAACACGGCCCGCTCGTGCGCCCGCTGCCGCACCGCCTCCTGGTAGGCCACCGCGTTGCCGACCGCGATGCCGGCGTGCCCGGCCAGCAGCTCCAGCAGCTCCAGCTCCAGGTGGCCGGGGGCGGGCCCGGCGAACAGCGCGTAGAGGGCGCCGTAGGGGCGGCCGCCGACCGCGGCCAGGCCGAGCGCGATCGTGTGCAGCCCGTCGAGGCTGGCCCACACCAGGTCGCCGAGCCCCTGGGACTCCAGCATGACGGTCTTGCCCGTGCGTAAGAGTTTGTCCACCAGGCTCGTCCGCAGGCCGGTGGTGGTGCCCCTGAGCGTCTCCGGCAGCCGGTACGTGCTGACCAGCCGCAGCCGCTCCCCCTCGATCAGCACGAACCCGCCCGCGTCCGCACCCGTGAGCTCGGTGAGGCTGGCCGAGATGCGGTCGAGCACGGCCGGCAGCTCCAGCTCCGAGTTGATGTCGCCGACCACGTCGGTGAGCCGGCGCACCAGCCTCGCCCGGCGTTCCATGCGCAGCCCGGCGACCTCGTCGGCCCGCGCGGGATGGTGGGCCAGGACGTAGCCGACCACGGAGTTGCCCATGCGCAGGGCGTTGATGTCCACGCGCAGATCGAGCGGCCTGCCGTCCTTGTGGACGCGCTTGGTGCGCAGCGACACCTGCCCCCCGGTGCGTACGCGCTCCAGCACCGCGTTGTGCTCGGCGGCCAGCTCGTCGGGGACGATCGGCGCCCGGCGACCCAGTATCTCGGCCGCCGTCCAGCCGAACAGGTGCTCGGCCGCCGCGTTCCAGACCAGCACGCTCTGGTCGCGGTCGAGCGCCACCACGGCGTTGGGGGACCCGGCGAGCACGGCGCGAGCGATCTCCTCGTCACTCCCGACCCATGCGTATCCCACACCTCCATAGTGCACGTGGCGTGGTGGGTCTGACGGGCGATCCGTCCGATACGCTGCGCTCACGAAGATTCCGGTGGCTGAAACGGGTGAGCGGCATGTCGAGCAGCGATCTCGATGCCCTGCTGAGAGTGACCTCCAGTACCTACAAGGGCGAGGGGCCCCCGGACATCGCGTTCGGCACCTACGACGGCGCGGTGGGCAGGCTGGTGCTCGCGGTGACCGGCAAGGGCATCGCGGCCTGCAGTTTCGAGGCCGAGAACACCGTGTTCGAGCGGGTGGCCAAGGAGGTCGGCACGTTCATCGGGCCCGACGCCCGCCGCCTCGACCCGGTGCGCCGGGAGCTCGACGCGTACTTCTCCGGCCGGCTGCGCACCTTCGCCACGCCGGTCGACCTCGCGCTGGCCACGCCGTTCGCCCGTACCGTGCTGCAGAAGACCATGGCCGTGCCCTACGGCACGACCACGACGTACGAGGAGATCGGCGCGAGCATCGGGCGGCCGCGCGCCCTGCGCGCGGTGGGCAACGCGGTCGGCGCCAACCCCGTGTGCGTGATCGTGCCCTGTCATCGGGTGGTCCGTGAGGACGGCGAGCTCGGCGACTACGCCGGAGGCGTGGCCGCCAAGCAGCACCTGCTCAACGTCGAACGCCGGGCCTCAGCGGGCCGCTGAGCGACGCCGGCCGAGCACGCCGATGACCAGCGTCACCACGGCCGCGACCAGCGCGCCGCCGAGCGCGCCGTTCATCCACGGCTCCCGCGTGAAGCCGACGGCGTCGCGGGCCGACGCCCAGAAGCCGTCCCAGCCCGCGACCGTGGGCGTCGAGGTGGTGAACCAGTAGGCGGCGAAGCCCAGCGCCCACGGCAGCAGCATCAGCCAGCGCGAGGGCGCGTCCTCGGCGGTGTTCCAGCGGGCGGCGCCGCCGAGCACGAAGTAGTCGACGGCCAGCACCGCGAACATCGGCACGAACACCGCGCCGATCACCCCGAGGAACGCGCCGTAGGAGGTGACGTCCACGACCAGGGCGATCGCGGTGGTGAGCACGCCGATCGCGGTGGAGACGATCCGGCGGTCGACCTTCGGCATCAGGTTCTGCAGCGAGACGGTGGTGGAGTAGACGTTGGCGAAGGACTGGTCGGTCTCGCGCAGCACCAGGATGCCGAAGAACAGCGCGCCCAGCGGCGCCGCGACGAACGGCTGGAAGACGACCATGCCGTCGGCCGCGACCGCCTGGGCGCCCGCGATGGCCACCGCGTACACGCCGAGGGCCAGGCAGGCCACCTGGGCGACGGTGTAGCCGCCGACGACCCCGGTGAAGGCGGCCCTGCTGGAACGCGAGTGCCTGGCGAAGTCGGCGGCCATCGGCACCCACGACACCGACAGGGCGATGACGTAGTCGACGGCCGGAGCGAAGGCCGTCCACGACCCGCCCGTGTACGTCGGCGCCTCGCCCAGGAACGACACGGTGAACCAGATCAGCGACACGATCACGCCGGCGGTCACGTACCGGCGCAGCAGCCTGATCGATCCGAGCGGCCAGACGGCGAGCGCGGTGGTCAGCACCCCCGCCACCACCACCCACACCTGGTACGGGACGCTCCCGAAGATCGCGTTCGCGGCCTTGGCGATCACCCAGAGCTCGAAGGCCCCCCAGCCGAGCATCTGCACGATGTTCAGCACGGACGGGACGTACGACATCTTCGCCCCGAACAGCCCGCGCAGCAGCACCATCGCCGGCCGCCCGGTCTGCGTGCCGGGGATGGCCGACAGGCCGACCATGGCCGTGCCGATGAGGCTGCCGACCACGGCGGCCGTGAGCGCGGCCACCAGGCTGAGCGGCGCGTTGCCCAGAGGGTCGATCAGGACGAGCGCGCCGGAGAAGCCGAGGAGGCTGACACCGAGGTTGGCCCAGAGCGCGCCCTGGTCGAGGACGCCGAGGGTCTTGGGGGGCGCGCCGTCAAGGGTCAGCGGAACTTCGTCGACGACATGCGTCATCGCACACTCCCTACGCCGGCATTACCCGGACAGGTTCAGGCGGTCGGCAGCGGCTGTGTTGCTGCCCTCTCAGCCCGGCACCCCGAGCTCCCGCGACTATGCAGTTGGCGCCCTCATCATGCCTCAATGGCGGCGGAACCGCCACAGTGGGGCATTCAGGCCACGAAAGGATCCTGCCCGGTCTCGCTGACCATCGGACGGCGCGCGAACTCCCACGACTGCATGCCGCCGCCCACGTTGACGGCGTCGCGCCCGAGCTGGTTGAGCCACGCCGTGACCTGCATCGACCGGCCGCCGACCCGGCACACGACGTAGACCGTGCGGTCGGCGGGCACCTCCTCGACCCGGCCCTGGATCTGCGACATCGGGATGTGCACGGCCTCGGGGGCGTGGCCGGCGAGCCATTCGTCCTGCTCGCGGACGTCGAGCAGGTAGGCGTCGTCGGGAACGGCGGTGACGTCGATCTCTGGAACGGTCATGCCTCCATCATCCCGCGCCTGGGACCCTACTTGAGCAGGCGCGACATCCGCCGGTCGGCCAGCGGCTTGCCGCCCGTCTGGCAGGTCGGGCAGTACTGGAGCGCGGAGTCGGCGAAGGACACCTCGCGGATGGTGTCGCCGCACACGTCGCACGGCTGGCCGGCCCGGTTGTGCACGCGCAGCCCGGACTTCTTCTCCGCCTTGAGGTCTTTGGCGGCCAGCCCGTGCGCCCGTTCGACGGCGTCGCGCAACGTCGTCACGATGGCCTCGTGCAGGTCGGCGATCTGCGCGTCGGTCAGCGTCGCGGCGATCTTGAACGGTGACATCCTCGCCGCGTGCAGCACCTCGTCGGAGTAGGCGTTGCCGATGCCCGCGATCACCTTCTGGTCGCGCAGCAACCCCTTGATCTGGGTGCGGTTGCCGCCCACGATGCGCTTGAGCGCCTCGACGGTGAAGGCGTCATCGAGCGGGTCGGGGCCCAGGGCGGCGACGCCGGGCACGTCCTCCGGTTTGTCGGTGACGTAGACGGCCAGCCGTTTCTGCGTGCCGGCCTCGGTCAGCTCGAACCCGGGGGCCAGGCCGTCGTCGTCGGGCGCCAGCCGTACGCGTACGGCCAGCGGCCCCTTGCCCGGCCGCACCGGCCGCGCGCCGGTCAGGTCGTCGCGCCAGCGCAGCCAGCCGGCGCGGGCCAGATGGATGATCAGGTGCAGGCCGTCGCAGTCGAGGTCGATGAACTTGCCGTGCCTCGACACGCCCGTGACGGTGAGCCCGCCGAGCGCGGTGACCGGCGGGTCGAACGTCTTGAGCGCCTGGAAGCCGACGACGTCTACGCCGGCGATCGAGCGGCCGACCGCCCGCTCGCGCAGGAAGTTGGTGAGCGACTCCACCTCGGGAAGTTCCGGCATGCCCCCAGGGTATGGCGCGTACCGGACCGGCACGCGACTACGGCACGTCCCAGAAGGCGAGCTCGTGTGCCATGCCCTCGGCGAACAGCGCCTCCGCCCGTACGGGGTCGGGGTCGGCCTCGTCGATCATCTGCCCGATCCGTACGGTCAGCGCCGCGAACGCCGGGTCGGCGTAGGTGTCCACCCAGGCCCGGTAGCGCGGCTCGGCGGGCGGGTTCTCGGCGAGGATCTTCCCAAGACTCGAATATCCCCACATACACGGATAAAGCGCCGCCAGCCCCTCCCCGTACGCCCCCGCCGCCTCCAGCAGGAACGCCGTGTACGCCGCACACGCCGGCCCCTTCACCGCATTGTCCAGATCGGCCCCGAACTCCGCCGACAACGACCGATGCAGACGCAGTTCGTCGTGGTACGTCGAGTACGCCAGATCCACCAGGTCGCCCAGATGCCCGTCCGGCGCCTGCCAGGCCAGCCTGGAGAACACCCGCACGTAGTCGAGCAGGTACAGGTAGTCCTGCTCCAGCCAGGACCGGAAGACCGGCTCGGCCAGGTCGCCGCGCCCGATGCCGGCCACCGTGGGATGGTCGAGCTGCGCCTGGAGCAAGGGCCAGCCGATCGCGTGAAGTCTTTCCGAAATGCTCATGCCTGGGAGGTTAGTGTCGGGACATGACCGTGACGATCGCTGAAGAACTCCTCCTCCTCGCCCACGACGAGGCAGAAGGCAAGCAGCTCATCGGGGGCGTGCAGCTCGACCCCGCGCTCGGCGGCGCGATCCTCGCCGAGCTGGCCGCCGCGGGCCGCGTCGAACTGGCCGACGACAAGGTGACGGTGACGGACCCCACCCCGCTGGGGGACGCCGAGCTCGACGCCGCCCTCGCCCGCATGGCCGAGGACGGCAAGGCCAGGAAGCCCGCGTGGTGGGTGCAGCGGCTGCAGTCGGACAAGCTGCGCAGGCGCCTGCTCACCAGGCTCGCCGAGGCGGGCGTGCTGGCCGAGGAGCGCGGCCGGGTCCTGGGCATCTTCCCGACCACGCGGTGGCCGGAGGCGGACCCTCAGGTGGAGGCCGACGTGCGCGAACGCGTCACGGCCGTCCTCGCGGGCGCCGACCCCGACGAGCGCACCGCCACGCTCATCGCGATCATGCACGCGGCGAAGCTCGACCGCAAAGCCTTCCCGGGCGCCGACCGCAAGCGTGTCAAGGAGATCGCCGAGGGCGAGTGGGCCGGCCAGGCGGTCGCCAAGACGATCACCGCCATCACCGCGGCCATCGCCGCCACCGCCTCCACCGCCGCGGTCGTCGCCGCCACCACGACCTGAGCCGGGCCCGGCTGCTTCCCGCGAGGCTCGCGCCTACGCGGGAAGCGGGTCAACCGGCGTCGACGATCTCCTTCGGCACCGGCTTGTCGGCCTTCAGCGCGTCGAAGAGGGCCAGCGCCTTGAGCCGGTCCCACTTGACCGCCGCACCGCCGCCGGCGACGATCTCGTTCCCGCCGAACGGCACCACCGTCGTGACCGGGCTGTCGCCCATCGCCAGCCCCAGCGAGAGCATGTCGAACGCGCCCGTGCTGGAGTCGACCTCGACCGCGTCCGTGGCGCTCATGGCCAGCGGGATCGAGGTGAACGGATTGATCAGCACGCCCGGGCTGGCGGCCTTCTTCACCACCGCGCCGAGGAACTGCCGCTGCCGCTTGGTGCGCTCGAAGTCCGGCAGCGCGCCGCCCTTGCGGGTGCGTACGTAGCCGAGGGCCTGGGCGCCGTTGAGCACCTGCTTGCCCTTCTTGAGCTTGAGCCCGGCCTTGGGGTCGTCGACGTCGGCCCGGACGTTGATCTCGACGCCGCCGATGGCGTCCACGATGTCCACGAAGCCGGCGAAGCCGATCTCCATGTAGTTGTCGACGTGCACGCCGGTGACCGTCTCGACCGTGCGGACCAGCAGCTTCGGCCCGCCGGACGCGTACGCCGCGTTGAGCTTGTCGCGCCCGCGCCCCGGAATGGTCACCGCCGAGTCGCGCGGAAGGCTGACCAGGGTGGGCTTGTCGCCGTTGTCGGAGATGTGCAGCAGCATCATCGAGTCGGTGCGCTGCCCGACCGCGCGCCCGGTGGCCAGCTTCTTGCGCTCGGCCGCGGTCAGGCCCTTGCGGCTGTCGGAGCCGACCAGCAGCCAGTTGGTGCCGGGTGTGTCGGCGGGCCTGCCCTCGTAGTCGTCGAGCACCCCGTCGATGCCGGCCAGCCGGGAGTCGATCCAGAAGAACAGGCCCACGGCCGCCACCAGGAGCAGCGCGACCAGGCCCGCGACGATCTTCAGGACGGTCCGGCCGCGCACCCGCGGCCCCCTGGGCCCGCGCGGCTCCTTCGGCGCGGGCTCGCCCGCCGCCCTGAGCGGTTTGACCGGGCTGCTCCCGGCGCGCTCGCGTCCGTAGACCTTGCCCGACCGGGAAGGCGGCGGAGGCGGCGGCGACTGCTGGTCCTCGGAGTAGGCGGGCAGCTTGGACGTGGCCGCGTTCGGCACGCCCGGCGGGACCCGGTGGGCGGGTGCGCCGCCGGAGCGCGGCCCGTCGCCGGGCCTCGGCGGCAGCGGGCGGCCGTCGCCCGGCGAGCGCATGGCCCGCGTACGGTCGTCCTCAGACACTTCGCCTTCTTCCCTTCGGTATGCCATAGACGCTACGTCCAACCCCCTGGCAGTGAAGACATCTCACCAAGTTTCTTCCACGGACAAGTACACACAACTGGCGGAGAGTCACTGCGGAAACATAGACGCGGACTGCGTCGTTAGCGTTATGGACGACCTCTATCGAAGGGATGATCGTGTCCGCTCCGGACTCGTGGAGTCTTGGCCCGTGCCTCGGCACGGGTTTCTCTGAGGGCTCACTCAGGTGAGCGCCTATCTCGGCCTGCTGGCCCTTTTCCTGCTCACCGCCGCCACCGGGTACTTCGTCGCCCAGGAGTTCGCCTTCGTCGCCGCCGACCGGGGCCTCCTGCGCGAGCAGGCCGCGGCCGGTGACACCCAGGCCGAAAAGGCACTGCAGGTGACCTCCCGGCTCTCGTTCATGCTCTCGGGCGCCCAGCTCGGCATCACCGTCACGGCCCTGCTCGTCGGCTTCCTGGCCGAGCCGGCCATCTCCGTCCTGGTACGGCCCTGGCTCGACGGCACGGGCCTGCCCGACGCGGCGATCACGGGGCTGTCCGTGGCCGCCGGCGTGTTCGTGGCGACCGTGGTCCAGATGGTGCTCGGCGAGCTGGCGCCGAAGAACCTCGGCATCGCCAGGCCCGAGCCGGTGGCCAAGTTCCTGGCCGGCTCCACGCTGGTCTACCTGGCGGTCGTGGGGCCGGTGGTCAAGCTGTTCGACTCGGCCGCCACCGGGCTGCTCCGCCGCGTCGGCATCGAGCCGGTCGAGGAGGTCGAGCACGGGGCCACCCCCGAGGAGCTCTCCCGGATCATCGAGGAGTCGACCCAGGCGGGCGAGCTGCCCCCGAGGTTGTCGGAGCTGCTGGAGCGCGCCCTGGAGTTCGGCGACCACAGCGCCGAGGAGATCATGGTGCCGCGCCCCCGCGTGGTGGCGCTGCGCGACTCCCAGCCCATCTCCGAGCTGCTGGAGGTCATGCGCGAACGCGGCCACTCCCGCTACCCCGTCGTCGGCGACGACGGCGACGTGGTGGGCGTGACGGGCGTGCGCGAGCTGCTGGAGTCCGGCCTGGACGAGGGCCTGGTCGCCAGCATCACCCGCCCCGCGCTGCTGGTGCCCGACTCGCTGCCGCTGCCGGCCGTCCTCGACCGGATGCGGGCGGCCAACGACGACATCGTCTGCGTCATCGACGAGTACGGCGGCCTGGCCGGTGTGCTCACCGTCGAGGACCTGGCCGAGGAGCTGGTCGGCGAGCTCGTCGACGAGAACGACCCCGAGCCCGCGGGCGCCGTGGAGCGGCCCGGCGGCGTCTGGGAGGTGCCCGGCTGGCTCAGGCTGGACGAGGTCGAGCGCGCGACCGGCGTCGCGCTGCCGGAGAGCGACGACTACGACACCCTCGCCGGCCTGGTGCTGGCCCGACTGGGCCGGATGCCCGACCCCGGCGACGTGGTGACCGTCCCGATCGAGGGGGACGCCGACCCGTTCGCCGACGACGCGGCCGAGCACCTGGCCGAGCTGACCGTCATGTCGCTCAACCGCCGGGTGCCCGAATGGGTGCGGCTCGCGCCCGTGCAGCACGCGGAGGCGTCCCGATGACGATGATCCTGGTCAGCCTCGCGCTGCTGTTCTTCAACGCGCTGTTCGTGGCCGCCGAGTTCGCGTTCGTCTCCTCCAGGCGGCACCGTCTGGAGGAGATGGCCTCGGGCGGCAACCGCCTGGTCCGGGTCGCGGCCAAGTCGGCCGTGGGCGGCGGGCGTCAGCTCTCGCTCATGCTGGCCGGCGCGCAGCTCGGCATCACGCTGTGCACGCTGGGCCTCGGCCAGGTCACCGAGCCGGCCATCGAGCACTTCCTGGAGCCGGTCTTCGCCGCCGTCGGCGTGCCGGAGTCGCTGCGCATGCCGATCGCGCTGACGATCGCGCTGGCGCTGGTGACGTTCCTGCACATGGTGGTGGGCGAGATGGCCCCCAAGTCGTGGGCGCTGACGCACCCCGAGCGGGCGGCGCTGGTTCTGACGCTGCCGTTCCGCGGGTTCACCCAGCTCATGCGCCCGCTGCTGTCGTCGCTGAACGCGCTGACCAACCTCATCCTGCGCCTGTTCGGCGTGCAGCCGCGCGACGAGCTGGCCACCACCAGGACGCCCCGGCAGCTCGCCATGCTGGTGGGCGAGTCGGGCCGGATGGGCCTGCTCGACCGGGAGGAGCACGACCTGCTCACCCGCGCGCTGCGGCTGCAGGCCGAGGGCATCGAGCGGCTGATGGTGCCGATCGACCGGGCCGTGAAGGTGCCGCCGGCCGCCGGGTCGGCCCAGATCAGGGCCAGGGCGGCGGGCAGCGGCCACCTGCGGCTGCTGGTGGGCGGCCCGGCCGGCATCGAGGGCGTCCTGCACGCCCGTGACGCCCTCCTTCAGCCCACGCGTACGGCCGGTGAGCTCGCCAGGCCGCTGCCGAGGCTGGCGTGCGTCACGCAGGTCCCCGAGGCCGTGACGGCCCTTCAGGAGGCCCGCGCGCACCTGGCGCTGGTCACCGGCCAGGGCGGCGCGGTCATCGGCATGGTGAGCCTCACGGACCTCCTGGGCGAGCTCCTGGACACCAAGGCCGCCTCGCGCGCCTACTCCCCGGCGGCGAACCCGTCGAGGTAGGCGGCGTGCTGCGCCCGCTCGGCCTCGACGAGCGGGTGCGGCTCGGCGTAGACGTGTTCGAAGATCGCCGAAGGGGCGGGGTCGGGCAGTTCGAGGAGCCGCCTGCGCAGCTCGGCCCCGACCTTGGCGGCGTCGGCCTCGACCGCGCGGAAGAAGTCGTCGCCGGTGCCGGCCGCGGTCAGGTACGCCCTGACCCGCTCGATGGGGTCGCGCCGCCGCCACGCCTCGACGTCGTCCTTGGCCCGGTAGCGGGTGGGGTCGTCGGAGGTGGTGTGCGCCCCCATCCGGTACGTGAACGCCTCGACGAGCGTGGGCCCCTGCCCCGACCGGGCGTCGGCCAGCGCCTTGCGCGTGACCGCGAGACAGGCCAGCACGTCGTTCCCGTCGACCCGGACGCCGGGGAACCCGAAGCCCTCGGCCCGGCGGTACAGCGGGATCCGCGACTGGCGTTCCTGGGGCTCGGAGATCGCCCACTGGTTGTTCTGGCAGAAGAACACGATCGGCGCGTGACAGGCGCCGGCGAAGACGAACGCCTCGTTCACGTCGCCCTGGGAGGTGGCGCCGTCGCCGAAGTAGACGATGGTCGCCCCGGCCTTGTCGGTGCCGATGACGCCGTCGCGCTGCATGCCCATCGCGTAACCGGTGGCGTGCAGCGCCTGCGTCCCGATGACGATCGTGTACAGGAAGAAGTTGTGCCGGGACGGGTCCCAGCCGCCGTGGTTGACGCCGCGCCACATGGCGACCACGTCGAGGGGGTCCATTCCCCGGCAGTAGGCGACCCCGTGCTCCCGGTAGGAGGGGAAGACGGCGTCCAGATCGCCGACGGCGCGCCCGGAGCCGACCTGGGCGGCCTCCTGCCCGAGCAGGGACGTCCACAGCCCCAGCTCCCCCTGCCGCGCGAGCGCGACCGCCTCGGAGTCGATCTGCCGGACGGTCACGAGATCCCGATAGAGGTCCCGGATCTCGTCATCCGAGACGACCAGCGGATATTCCGGATGCTCCACGCGCTCACCTGAGGGCGTGAGCAGCTGAACCATCGAGTCATCCATGTGCGGCAACCCCCTGAACAGAAACCCAGCGGCCACAGTTTGCCGTAGCCCTCAGGATCACCCGAACTCGCCCACCACACCAATGTGACCTAAATCACGCAAGCCACCGGAAAGTTCCCTGCAAGGCGCCTGACCTAAAGTCCAAGAGCCACGTCACAAGAAAGAAATCCCAGGACCCTTGCGCAGCAAGACCCGGTACGAAACCGTGGGCCAGCCCCAGAAACCAGGGGCCAGGCCCAGGAGACGAGCAACCCTCATGGACGGGGGCCCGGGGGAGAATCCCCCGAACGCTTGTCCCCCTGGGGGTCCGGGGGTTATCCCCCGGGCAGATATGACGAGGGGACCCGAGGAAGCCGACCTGTAAGGCCGGCGACCAAGGATCCCCTAGTCACCGAGTGGGCGAGGAGGGATTTGAACCCTCACGTCCTTTCGGACACACGGACCTGAACCGTGCGCGTCTGCCGTTCCGCCACCCGCCCGTTTGTGGGTGCGGAGAAACAGTAGCACGGAACAGCCACTGGTACTGAACCCGGATACGATCGCAGAAGACACGGAAGCGGAGGAGCTGGGCGCGACTGGCAACGAGCGTCACGACGCCGCCACGTGGGACGAGCGGAAACCGGGCGCCGGAAGCGTCTGGGGCCGCGATCATATGCAGGGAAGAAGGGAGGTACCCGGTGGGAGTCCTTCAGCGCTTCGAGCGAAGGCTCGAAGGCTTGGTTGAGGGGGCCTTTGCGCGGGCGTTCAAATCTGACCTTCAGCCGGTCGAGGTCGCCAGCGCGGTTCAACGGGAGATGGACGAGCGGGCGGCGATCGTCGCACAGGGCCGGACGCTCGTGCCCAACGACTTCGTGGTGGAGCTGTCCACGACCGACAGCGAACGGCTTGAGGTCTACGCCGACAGCATCAGCCACGAGCTGGCCAACCTCGCCAGGGAGTACGCCAAGGAACAGGGCTACTCCTTCGTGGGACCGGTCCGGGTGCGCTTCGAGACCGCCGGAGACCTGGCTGTGGGCCTGTTCCGCATCCGGTCCGGCGTCATCCGCGGCGCGACGGTCGAGCAGGACGAGATCCGCCAGCCGGCGAGCGACCTGCCCCCGTCCAGGCCCGGGGCCTTCAACGGGCGGCCCAGGCTGCTCGTCTCCACCCAGGACGACCCGCAGGGCGACCGCTCCTACGAGCTCACCACGCCGGTGACCTTGCTGGGCAGGGGCACCGACTGCGATCTTCGTCTTGTCGATCCGGGAGTGTCGCGGCACCATGCGGAGCTGCGCGTCGAGGGGCAGCTCGTGGCCCTCGTCGATCTCGGTTCGACGAACGGTACCTTCGTCAACGGCCAGCCGGTACGCAGAATCGAGCTCCAGAACGGCACGCGAGTGACGCTGGGACGCACGACTCTGGTGTTCCGGCGCGATTAGGGGTAGACAGACGGTCCATGTCCGAGCTCACGCTGCTGCTGATCCGGCTCGCCTTCCTGGCGGTGCTGTGGTTTTTCGTCATTGCCGCAGTCGGCGTGATCCGGACTGACTTGTTCGGTTCACGCACGGCTCCCGCGGGCCCGCGCAAAGCCATGAAGCCCGCCAAACCGGTGGCCAAGCCCAAGAGCAAGAAGGGCGAGCCACGCCAGCTCATCGTTACCGGTGGCCCATTGCAGGGCACCACCATTAACCTCACGGAGACGCCCATCACCATTGGCCGGGCGAACGACGCCACGCTGGTAGTCAGCGACGACTACGCATCCAGCCGGCATGCCCGGCTCTTCCCTCAGGACGGTCAATGGATCGTGGAAGATCTCGGTTCGACCAACGGCACGTATCTCGACCGCTCGAAAGTCACCCGTCCGACCCCGGTGCCGCTCGGTGTTCCGATCCGCGTCGGCAAGACAGTCATTGAATTGCGCAAATGACCATCGCACTCCGCTACGCCGCCCGCTCGGACGTCGGCCTCCTCCGCGAAGGGAACGAGGACTCGGCGTACGCTAGCGGCCGCCTGCTGGCCGTCGCCGACGGCATGGGCGGGCACGCACACGGCGAGGTGGCGAGCTCTGTCGCCATCGCCGCCATGGCCTCTCTGGAAGAGGCCCAACAGGGGGGTGACCTGCTCAACGCCATCGAGGCAGCGGTGCGCGACGCCAATCGCCGGCTGCACGAGATGGTCGGGCGGGATCCCAGCCTCAAAGGCATGGGCACGACGCTCACCGCCATGCTCTGGAACGGCACCCAGGTAGCCCTGGTGCACGTGGGCGACTCGCGCGCCTACCTCCTGAGACGCGGCGAGCTCTACCAGATCACCCATGACCACACCCTGGTGCAGCAGCTCGTCGACGACGGGCGCATCACGCCCGAAGAGGCGGCCACGCACCCCCAACGATCGATCCTGCTGCGCGCGCTCGACGGCAGCGGCGAGGTCGATCCCGACCTCACCCTGCGCGAGGCGCAGGTGGGCGACCGCTACCTGCTCTGTTCCGACGGCCTGTCGGGCGTGGTGAGCGCCGAGACGCTGCACGCCACGCTGACCAACATCGACGACCCCGAAGAGGTGGTCCGCCAGCTCATCGATCTGGCGAACCGGGGCGGCGGGCCCGACAACATCACGTGCGTGCTCGCCGACGTGCTGGAGATCAGCGACGGCCAGGAAGTCCCCGTGGAGGCGGCGGTCGTCGGCGCCGCGGGGATGACCAGGCTACGAGGAGGCGCCCCGGAGACCCAGCCGGGGCGATTGAGCGCGGTGACCGCACCCCAGCCGGCGATCACCGACGGTGACGACTTCGACGAGCCGGTCGCGCAGGCGACCCGGCGGTCGGGGCGGCGCCGTCGTGTGTGGCCCGTGCTGGTCACCGTGCTCGGGGTGGGCGCCGTCGCCTTGGGCGCCGGCGGTTACCTCGGATGGCAGTGGACCCAGGACCAGTTCTTCGTCGGTGCCAGGGGCGACGAAGTGGTCATCTTCCAGGGGATCAAGCAGGAGGTGGGGCCGATCGAGTTCTTCCACGTGGAGAAGCGCACCGGCCGTCCGCTCTCCAAGCTGTCCCCGGCGGATCAGGCCCTGATCAAGAGCGGCATACCCGTCACCGACGTCAACGAAGGCGTGACGAAGATAAACGGATTGAAGTTCTCCCAGGACGACAAGGGCGACACGGGCGACACGAGCTCCACCACGGCCACGTCCCCGACTCCCTCCGCCACCAAGACGAAATCGCAATAAATGGCAGAAATGCTCGCGACCCCCGTCCCGATGCCGGCCAAACGGCGGGTGGCCCAGCTGGTCCTGCTCGCCATGGCGGTGCTGATCATCATGGGCGCCTACGCCAACGTCGGCCTGGCCGTCGACGGCAAGGTGCCGGCCGGCATGCTGGCCTACGGCCTGGGCCTCGGCGGCCTGATGCTGGCGGCCTACCTGGTGCTGGCCAAGTTCGCGCCATGGGCCGATCCGCTGATCCTGCCGCTGGTGACCCTGATCAACGGCCTCGGGCTGGTGATGATCTACCGGCTGGAGTCGGCCGACATGAAGGGCGCCTCCGCGGCCAACCAGATCATGTGGACCGGCGTCGGCGTCGTGATGTTCTCGATCACGCTGATCGTGCTGCGCGACCACCGTATGCTGCAACGCCTCACGTACACGGCGGGCGCGGTGGGCCTGGTGCTGCTGGCGATCCCGGCGCTGCTGCCCGGCTCGCTCAGCGAGGTCCAGGGCGCCAAGATCTGGATCCGCGTCGGCGGCTTCTCCATCCAGCCGGGCGAGTTCGCCAAGCTGGCGCTGGTGGTCTTCTTCGCCGGTTACCTGGTGGCCAAGCGCGACGTGCTGGCGCTGGCCGGGCGGCGGCTGCTCTTCATCGACCTGCCGCGCGCCCGCGACCTCGGCCCGGTCCTGGTCACCTGGGGCCTCAGCCTGCTGGTGCTGGTCTTCGAGAAGGACCTCGGCACCTCGCTGCTGCTGTTCGGCACGTTCATCGCGATGCTCTACATCGCCACCCAGCGCACCTCGTGGGTGCTCATCGGCATCCTGTTGTTCGTCGGCGGCGCCTTCCTCGCCGGGCAGGTCTTCGACCACGTCGGCGCGCGTTTCGACGCCTGGCTCGACCCGAGCGACCCGGTCAACTTCGGCACCGCCCCCATCTGCCTGGAGGACCCGCCGGGCGACCCGATGTGCAGCAAGAGCTACCAGATCATGCAGGGGCTGTTCGGGTTCGGCGCGGGCGGCATCCTCGGCACCGGGCTCGGCCAGGGCCACCCCGATCTGATCCCGCTGAGCTTCTCCGACTTCATCTTCGCCGCGACCGGCGAGGAGCTCGGGCTGACCGGCCTGATGGCGCTGCTCATGCTCTACGCGCTGCTGGTCGAGCGCGGCCTGCGCACCTCGCTCGTGGCCCGCGACCCGTTCTCGAAGCTGCTGGCCGGCGGCCTGTCGTTCATCCTGGCCTGGCAGGTGTTCATCATCGTCGGCGGCGTGACGAACCTCATCCCGCTGACCGGCCTGGTCACCCCGTTCATGTCGCAGGGCGGCTCGGCGCTGCTGGCTAACTGGATCCTTATCGCGCTGCTGATACGCATGTCAGACGCGGCGCGACGGCCCCCGCCCCAGGCGATCCAGAACGAAGGACTCACCCAGGTGTTCCAGCGATGAACAGCACTCTGAAGCGTGCGGCCGTGGCCTGCCTGGTCATGTTCGCGCTCCTGATGATCAACGTGAACATCCTCCAGGCGGTCCGGGCCGACGACTACCGCTCCAACCCGAGCAACCGCCGCAACTACTACGAGCGCTACGCCGTCGAGCGCGGCCGCATCACCGCCGGCGGCAAGGTGATCGCCCAGTCGGTGGAGACCGACAGCAAGAACTTCAGGTTCGTCAGGAAGTACACCGACGGGAAGCTCTACGCGCACGTCACGGGCTACTTCTCGCCCGAGAGCGCGAGCGCGATCGAGGGGGCCGAGAACAAGCTGCTCGACGGCTCCAGCGCCGACCTGCTGCTGCGGCGCAGCATCGACCTGTTCACGGGCGAGCCGACCAGGGGCGCGAACGTCGACCTCACGATCAACCCCAAGGCGCAGAAGGCGGCCTACGACGCGCTGCGCGCCAGCGGCAAGCGCGGCGCGCTGGTGGCGCTCGACCCGCGGACGGGCGGGATCCTGGCGATGGTGTCGCTGCCCACCTTCGACCCGGCCGAGCTGTCGGGCACCGACAAGGGCACGGTGTTCACCCGGTACAACCAGCTGGACAAGGACAAGAGCCAGCCGCTGCTCAACCGGGCCATCGCCCAGACGTACCCGCCGGGGTCGACGTTCAAGGTGGTGACGGCGGCGGCGTACCTGGAGGACGACTCCTCGCGCGGCGGCGACACCACGGTCGACGCGCCGCAGCGGCTGCCGCTGCCCAACACGAACATCAGCCTGCCCAACTACGGCGGCGCGGCCTGCGGCGCCGGCCAGGTGCCGCTCGTGTACGCGCTGGAGAAGTCCTGCAACACGCCGTTCGCCAAGATCGGCATGCAGCTGGGCTACGACAAGCTCAACGAGCAGACCGAGAAGTTCGGCATGGGCAAGCAGATCGGCGTGCCGATGTCGGTGGCCCAGAGCGACTTCGGCAGCAAGTACGACGACGCCGCGCTCGCGATGGCCTCGATCGGCCAGCGCGACAACCGGATGACGCCCCTGCAGATGGCCATGATCGCGGCCGGCATCGCCAACGACGGCAAGGTGATGAAGCCGTACCTGGTGAACAAGATCACCGACTCCAAGAACGACGTCATGGAGGAGGCCAAGCCCGAGGAGCTGACCGAGGCGGTCAGTTCCGAGACGGCGGCCAAGCTGCGCGACATGATGGTCAGCGTGGTCAAGAACGGCACGGCCAACCTCGCGCAGGTGCCGGGCGTCCAGGTGGGTGGCAAGACCGGCACCGCGGAGACCGCCGACGGCGCGCCGCCGCACGCCTGGTTCATCTCCTTCGCGCCCGCCGAGGACCCGAAGGTGGCGCTGGCGGTCATCGTCGAGTCGGGCGCGGCCAACGTCGGCGCGGAGGCCACGGGCGGTCACACCGCCGCCCCGATCGCAAAGGCTGTGCTGGAGGCGGTGCTGAACAAGTGAGTGACGGTAACGTGCTGGGTCATGCGGCTCCGTAACCGCTACCTCCTGCTCTCCCGCATCGCCACGGGCGGTATGGGAGAGGTGTGGCGCGCCCGTGACGAGCTCCTGGGCCGCGAGGTCGCGGTCAAGATCCTGCGCAGTCACATGCACGCCGACCCCACGTTCCGCGAGCGCTTCCGCAACGAGGCGCGGCTCACCGCCGCCCTGGCCGATCCCGGGGTGGCCCAGATCTTCGACTACGGCGAGCAGAGCGACCTGGCCTATCTCGTGATGGAGCTGGTGCACGGCGAGCCGCTGTCGGCGATCCTGGGGCGCAACGGCGCGCTCGGGCCCGAGGTGGCCCTCGACGTGGTGCACCAGACCGCCAAGGCGCTGCACGCGGCCCACTCCTCCGGGATCATCCACAGGGACGTCAAGCCCGGCAACCTGCTGGTCACCCGCGAGGGCACGATCAAGGTGACCGACTTCGGCATCGCCCGCGCCCTGGAGGCGGCGCCCGTCACGCAGACCGGCACCGTCCTCGGCACGGCCCAGTACGTCAGCCCCGAGCAGGCCCAGGGCTTCCCGCTCACGCCCGCGACCGACCTGTACTCGCTGGGCGTGGTGGCCTACGAGTGCCTGGCCGGCCACACGCCGTTCCGGGCCGACAGCCAGGTGGCGATCGCGCTGCTGCACCTCAACGAGCAGCCGCCGCCGCTCGGCGCGGACGTGCCCGTCCCGGTGCGCGACCTGGTCATGACGCTGCTGTCCAAGGAGCCGGGGATGCGTCCGGCCTCGGCGCTGGAGGCGGCCGACCGGGCGTACGTGCTGCGTCAGTCGCTGGTCGAGGGCGTCGAGCAGGGCGCCGACCTGAGCATGTACACCGATCCGGCGGGTTTCCGGGTGCGCGAGCCGGCCACGGAGGACCAGCGGGCGACCGAGAGCCTCGCCCCGGCCACGACGGTCCAGAGCCCGCCCGATCCGCCGGCCCGCGGCCGCCGCGGCGCGCGGACGCTGGCGCTGGTCGCGACGGCCGGCTGCGTGGCCGCGGTGGGGCTGAGCGCGATCACGTTCGCCAACCGCGATACGACGCCGCTGCCCCTGCCGGAGATCGCCGAGCCCAGCCACTCCCCGATGCAGTCGCCCGAGCTGCTCAGGCCCACGCGGGTGAAGAAGCACACGCGCCGACCCCCTGCGCTTCCGGTGAAGTCGACGCGGCCGGTACCCTCGCGGTCGGCTACGGTAAGCAAGTCGGCTACTCCCACGAAGAAGCCGACACCGAAGCCAACCCCGACCACCCGTACCCCGACTCCCACCCCCACCACCCCAACGCCCAGCAGGACACCGACAACTCCGACACCAACCGCTTCGCCGGACCCGGGTGGCACAAACCCGCCGAAGGAGGAGACGTGATGCGCTACGGGGTCGATGATGGACACCGGCGGCCCCCCGAGCAGGCCGGTACCCAAGATGAACGGTAAGGGACAGTGCAGGAAATGACTCAGCCTCGGCTACTCGGAGGTCGTTACGAGCTCGACGGTGTCGTCGGGCGCGGCGGCATGGCCGAGGTGTATCGCGCCCGAGACATCCGGCTGGACCGCATAGTCGCGATCAAGACCCTCCGCTCCGACCTGGCGCGCGATCACACCTTCCAGGCCCGCTTCCGCCGCGAGGCGCAGTCGGCGGCCTCACTGAACCACCCCGCCGTCGTCGCGGTCTACGACACCGGCGAAGACGTCACCGACGGCACCCCGGTGCCCTACATCGTGATGGAGTACGTCGACGGCCGGACGCTGCGCGACCTGCTGCGCCAGGACCGCCGGCTGCTGCCCGAGCGGGCGGCCGAGCTGGTCGACGGCATCCTGCGCGCGCTCGACTACAGCCACCGCGGCGGCATCGTCCACCGTGACATCAAGCCGGCCAACGTGATGATCACGCGCGCCGGCGACGTCAAGGTGATGGACTTCGGCATCGCGCGCGCGATGGCCGACTCGGCCGCCACCATGACCCAGACGGCGCAGGTGATAGGGACCGCCCAGTACCTGTCGCCCGAGCAGGCCCGCGGCGAGCGCGTCGACGCCCGCAGCGACATCTACTCCACCGGCTGCGTGCTGTACGAGCTGCTCACCGGCCAGCCGCCGTTCACCGGCGACTCCCCGGTGGCGATCGCCTACCAGCACGTCCGCGAAGAGCCGATCCCGCCCTCGCAGATCGACCGCGAGATCCCGGCGTGGGCCGACGCGATCGTGCTCAAGGCCATGGCCAAGGACCCGGCCCACCGCTACCAGAACGCCGGCGAGATGCGGGCCGACATCCAGCGAGCCATGTCCGGCATGCCGGTCGACGCCCAGACGATGGCGATGACCGGTAACTTCAACCAGGGCACCCGCATGATGACCGCCACCCAGGCGGCCCAGGGCCCGGCCACTCAGCGCACCGGCGCGGTCCCGCCGTACGAGTACGGCGACGGCGACGGCACCCGTGTGGGGCGGCGCAGGGCCTCCGGCGGCGGCGGCAACGCGGTCAAGACAGCGTTGTGGATCATCATCCCGCTGCTGATCATCGGCGCCTTCGTCACGGTCGGCTACCTGGTGTTCGGCACCAAGACCACGCCCACCGACGCCTCGGTCACCATCCCGGCCCTGGCCACGCAGAAGCTGGATCCCGCGCAGAAGGCGCTCGTCACCCTGGGCCTGAAGCCCGAGGTGGTGCAGGAGGCCAGCGACGAGTTCGGCAAGGGCACGGTGATCCGCACCGAGCCGGCGGAGGGCGAGAAGGTCGAGAAGGGCGCCACGGTCAAGCTGGTCGTGTCCAAGGGCAAGGAGAAGGTCGCCGTCCCCGACGGGCTCATCGGCATGAGCACCCAGGACGCGATGAAGGCCCTCGACGACGTCGGCCTGAAGGGCGTGGTCAAGACCAAGCAGTCCGCCAAGCCCCAGGGCAAGGTCTTCGAGACCAAGCCGGCGGCCGGCACCGAGATCGAGAAGGACGCCAGCGTCACCCTCTACGTGCCGTTCGAGCTCACCGAGCTGCCCGACGTGACCGGCTACACCCAGAAGGACGCCATCGCCGCGCTCAAGGGCGCCGGTTTCAAGGTGAAGGTGTCGCCGCAGGCCGACAACCAGGCCGAGGGCACGGTCATCCAGCAGAACCCGGGCGCGGGCCAGAAGCTGCCGCCGAACACGACGATCACGATCGTGGTGTCCACCGGCCCCGAGACGGCTCCGCCGCCCACCAACGAGCAGCCCACCGACGAACCGACCGACGACCAGACGGACTTCCCGTCCGACGAGCCGACCGAGGACAACCCGATCGGCGACGACGGCCTCAACGGCTGACCGAGCACCCAGGGCCGCCCTCCCCACGCGGGAAGGGCGGCCCTTCGGCGTTCCCCGAGCACGAAAGAACGCCCCCGCCGCTCGGGGGCAACGGCGGGGGCGTTCCTTTGGTAGTCGCTCTGTGCGAGCCGGGCGTTACACGATCCCGCGCAGCCAGTTCCCGAGCAGCCGGTGGCCGTGCTCGGACAGCACCGACTCCGGGTGGAACTGGATGCCCTCGATGGGCGCCCGGCGGTGGCGCAGGCCCATGATGACCCCGTCGTCGGTGCGGGCGGTCACGTCGAGGACCTCGGGGACGGTCTCCGGCAGCACGGCGAGCGAGTGGTAGCGGGTCATCGGCACCGGCGACGGCAGGCCCTCGAAGACCCCCTTGCCGTCGTGGTGCACCGCGCTGGTGCGGCCGTGGACCAGCTCGGGCGCGCGGGCCACGGTGGCGCCGAAGGCGACCGCGATGGCCTGGTGGCCGAGACAGACGCCGAGCAGGGGCGTGCCGCGCTCGGCCGCGCGCAGCACCAGGGGCACGCTCACGCCGGCCGCCTCCGGGGTGCCCGGCCCGGGGCTGACGAGCACGCCGTCGAAGGCGTCGCCGTCGCGCACGCCCACGACGTCGCGGGGGCGCACGTCGCAGTCGGCGCCCAGCACGCGCAGGTACTGGACGATCGTGTGGACGAAGCTGTCGTGGTTGTCCACGACCAGCACGCGGGTCATCTTCTTACGGTCACCTCGTCGAGCGTCACCGCCGGCTCCAGGAGCGGGAACACGGCATACCAGAGTACGACCCCCACGACCGCGACCAGCACGGCGGCCACCAGCACCTTGCGACGGGTGTCGCCGGGCAGTCTGCGCCAGATCCAGCCGTACATGTCAGTCCTTTCTGAGCTCGGTCTTCTTGAGCACGCCGTACACGATGAGGCGCTGGGCGGCGGAGTACTCGGGATGGCAGGTGGAGAGGGTGATGTAGGCGCGGATGGGACGGATGTCGGGCTTGCCGGGGACGGGGGCGAGCACCTCCACCTCCGTGGGCTCCACGACGTCCTGGGACGTGACGCGGTAGGTGTAGCGGGCCTCGCGGGCGTCCACGATGATCTCGTCGCCGCGTTCGAGCTCGTCGAGCTCCTTGAACGGGGCCGCGTACGTGGTCCGGTGGCCCGAGACCACGAAGTTGCCGACCTGGCCGGGCATGGCGCTGTCGGGGTAGTGTCCCGGGCCCTTCTTCAGGTGCTCGGCGTCCACGCCCTCGACGATGGCGTACCGGTAGTCGCGGCCGAGCCTCGGGATGCTCAGCATGGCGACGGCCTTGCCGAGCTCGATGTTGTCGATGCGGCCGCGGTCGCGCTCCGCCTTCTCGGCGGCCAGCTCGCGCTGGAGCAGCAACTGCTGGCTCTTGGTGTAGGCGCCGGTGCCCCAGAGCAGGTAGGCGCAGAACAACATGAGGACCAGGCCGGCGGTGATGCTCAGCTCCCCCACGGCCCGGAAGATGGACCGCATGTCGTCAGCGTATTCATGACATCTCCCGACGTGGGGGATCGCCATGTCGTGCGCGTGGCGACTATCCTGGGGCACGCTTCAACTACGCTTAACGAAGAGCCTGTGGACGATCCGGAAGCCCAGGCCCTCAGCAGGAGTTACCCAGTGCCCAAGTCCAAGGCTCGCAAGAAGGCGGTTTACACCCCGCCGCAGAAGTCCCAGCAGGTCAAGGTCAGCCCGCGCTGGCTGGCGCCCACCATGGTGGTGTCCTGGATCATCGGCATCCTGTGGATCGCGATCTACTACGTCGCCCCGCAGGCGCCCTTCTTCAGCGACCTCCAGAACTGGAACCTGCTGATCGGGTTTGTCTTCATCATCTTCGGTGTGGTTCTTTCCACCCGCTGGCGTTAGTTCTTTCCACAGTCTTTTCCACAGCCTGGGGAAGTCAGATCGAGCTCAGGATCGCCGAGGTCCGGGCCATCACGAGCACGGCTAGCACGGCCAGCGCTCCCGCGATCGCCAGCACCTGCCACAGGGTCCGGTTGTTCTTGGGGGCGTAGGCCATCGCTCCCGCCAGCACCGAGCCGGTGATCAGGCCGCCGACGTGCCCGGTCCAGCTGATGCCGGGGAACACGAAGGTGATCACCAGGTTGATCACGATGAGCATGGCGATGCCGCGTACGTCCATGTTGAGCTTTCGGCCCACCACGAAGACGGCGCCGAAGAGGCCGAAGATGGCGCCGGACGCGCCCACGGTCGGCTGGCCGAGCGGGTCGAGCCAGAGGCTGAGCACGCTGCCGCCGACGGCGCTGACGAGGTAGAGGGCCGTGTAGCGCACGTGACCGAAGGCGCGCTCCAGATAGGGCCCCACGACGTAGAGCGCCCAGCAGTTGAACAGGATGTGGAAGACGCCGGCGTGCACGAACGCGGCGCTGACCAGCCGGTAGTAGTCGCCGAAGACCGCCACTCCGGCCGGCCACATCTGCAGCGCCCCGGTGACGGCGGGCACGAGGTACTGGGCGCCGAAGACGAGGACGTTGAGGGCCAGGATGGCCCAGGTGACGTACGGCGTGCCGACGACCTGGCCGCCGAAGGTGGAGCGGGCCTGGCGGAAGCCCTGGTTGCCCTGGGCGACGCATTCGGGGCACTGGAAGCCCACGGCGGCGTCGCGCATGCAGTCGGGGCAGATGGGCCGGTCACAGCGCTGGCAGCGGACCCAGGTCTCCCTGCCGGGATGCCGGTAGCACGTGGGGACCGCCTCGGCGGGCTGCTCGGGCTGCGAGGGCGGGCTGGGCGGCTGGCTGGTCATGTCCAGAGCCTATGACGTACCGGACCCAGCTGTGTGCCGTCGATCAGGGCTGTGACATGCCTGCCCGAAGGGGGCGGGACCCGTGGGTGGCCCGCCCCCGTCAGGGACGGGCTCAGCCCTGTACGCGCTCGATGGTGACCGACTCCAGGACGACGTCCTGGACGGGACGGTCGCGCCGGTCGGTGTCGGTCTTGGCGATGGCGTCGACGACGTCCTGGCCCTCGACGACCTCACCGAAGATCGTGTGCTTGCCGTTGAGATGCGGCGTGGGCACGACCGTGATGAAGAACTGCGAGCCGTTGGTGCCCCTGCCGCCCCGGACGCCCGCGTTGGCCATGGCCAGCAGGTAGGGCCGGTTGAAGTAGAGGTCGGGGTGGATCTCGTCGTCGAACTCGTAGCCGGGGCCGCCGATGCCCTGGCCGAGCGGGTCGCCGCCCTGGATCATGAAACCGGAGATGACCCGGTGGAAGACGGTCCCGTCGTACAGCCGGGCCGTGCTCTTCTCGCCCGACTCCGGATGCGTCCACTCGCGGGTGCCCTCGGCGAGCTCCACGAAGTTGCGGACGGTCTTCGGCGCCTGGTTCGGGAAAAGCTCGACCTTGATATCGCCGCGATTGGTCTTCAGTTTTGCGATCAGCTTCTCAGCCACGAGACAGCTGCCCCCCTCTATGTACAGGGTTGTATGTGATGTTCTGCGGAATATGGCCGTTCGGCCTCCTGAGCCATCCTCCCATGGACCGCCATGATTGAGCCGCCTTGTCCAGGGAAGGTCAAGCGCGGGGCCCCAACGACAGGGGAGGTTGTCGTGTCCCTGACACTGAAGAGACGCCGCGTGGTAATAGAGGTACCCGCCACGTGGATGGGCCGCATGAAGGCCCAGGCCGTCAAGACCGGCCATCGCATGGCGCCAATGGCGGACCAGGCCAAGGTGGCCACCGCACAGCGCATCGAAGACGCCCGTTACTGGGCGGCGCCCAGGCTCGACGCCGCGGCGCACGGGTTCGAGGATCAGGTCGCCCCCAAGGTCAGCAGGATGCTGTCGGCGGCGGCCAGGAGAATCGATCCGAAACCGTCCCGGTCACGGCGGTGGCCGACGATGGTGCTGCTGACCGGTCTTGCGGTCGGCGCGATCGGCTACATGGCCTACCGCCGCAACGCCCAGCAGTGGACCGAGCACATGAAGGACTCTGCCTCCGATGCATCACGCTGGGTCGGTGAGAAGGCGGACAGGACCGCGCATTCGGCGGACCGGATGGCGTCCAACGTGCAGAACAAGACGGACCAGGCATCGCACAACATGCCCTGATCCGGACTGGAAGCGCGCCCCCGCTCTCGTGAGAGCGGGGGCGCGCTTCCGCGTTCCGGCCCATTGACGTTTCACCAAGCGCTTGCTACAAACCCGGGCATGGCGCTGTCACCGCTCGACGATCACCCCGTGCACCAGACCGCCCAGGTCATGCGGCACGTCGCCACCTCCGACCGCAACTTCTACGACCGCTACTACTTCAACTGCCACGCCAGCACCGACGAGCTCATGCTGATCGTCGGCCTCGGCCAGTACCCCAACCTCGGCGTCACCGACGCCTTCGCCTGCGTACGGCACGGCGACCTGCACCGGGTCGTGCGAGCCTCGCGCGAGCTGGGCCCCGACCGGATGGACACCAGGATCGGCCCCTTCCGGGTCGAGGTGATCGAAGGGCTCAAGCGGCTCCGGGTGATCCTGGAGCCGACCGAGCATGGCCTGTCCTTCGAGCTCGACTGGGAGGGGACGATCCCGGCGACCCTCGAACCCCGCCATTTCCTGCGCCGGCAGGAACGGGTGATGTTCGACTCGGTGCGGCTCGCCCAGACCGGCCGCTGGTCCGGCAGCATCACCGTCGGCGACCAGGTGATCCCGGTCACCCCCGACCGCTGGCTCGGCACCAGGGACCGGTCATGGGGTGTGCGGCCGGTGGGCGAGCCCGAGCCGCCCGGCATCCAGGCCAACAGCCCCGGCACGTTCTACTGGCTGTACACGCCGATGAAGTTCGACGACCACGCCATCCTGTGCATCGTCCAGGAGGACCACCGTGGCCGGCGGCTGCTGGAGGAGGCCGTACGCGTCTGGACGGACGGGCGGGAGGAGGAGTACCTCGGCCGGCCGGACTACCGCCCGGTCTACGCCCCGGGCACCCGGGACGTCGTGGACGCCGTGATCGCCTTCTCGCCGCCCGGCGGCAGGCCGTTCGAGGTGCGCTGCACGCCGGTGCTGCCGGTGCACCTCATGGCCGGCACCGGATACGGGCTGGAGCCGGAGTGGCGGCACGGCATGTACCAGGGGCCGGGGACGGTCGTGCAGGGGGTGACGTACCGGCTGCCCGACGACGCCGCCAGGATGTGGGGCCTGGTCGACGCCGTCGGCCGCTTCGAGTACGACGGGCTCGTCGGCCACGGCCTGTTCGAGTACTGGGCGCTCGGCCCGCACCCGTCGTTCCTCGGGTGAACTACTTGACGGACTCGGCGGGGGCGCAGACGATGCGGACGACCTTGCTGGGGTCGTCCAGCTTCACGGCGCCCGGGGGAAGCTCGGTCGCGGGCAGCGCCGGGAGCATCCGCGCCGCCTCGCCTTCAGGAAGGGCGGCGGGCCCGGTCTCGGCATCGGTCAGGGGCGTCGCCGGGACGGCGGGCACGGCCTCGCCCTCGGGAAGGGTGGCGCTCGGCGTGGTGGGCGCGGCCTCGGTGCCGGACTGAGGGGCGGCCGGGGCGGAGGGGGTGGCCGGGGTGGCCTCGGTGCTGGTCCGGGGTGCGAGCTCGATCACGCGGCCCCGCTCGGCCTTGAGCTCCGGCGCGCCGTCCGCCCGCTCCCCCTTCTCGTCGCGCATGACGAACACGCGGGCCGCCGGGCCGTCGGCGAGCTTGACCTCCTTGCCGTCAGGTGTCCGGCAGGACACAGCCATAGTGGTGGTGGTGGCGTCGGGGGCGGGGGTCCCGTCGGCCAGGGCGGAGCCGCCCAGGCCCGCGAGCGCGAGCACCCCCACCGTGCCGAGGACCGCGAGACGTCGCTTGAACATGCAATCTCCTCAGTGGGATCCATCCGAACGCCCCGAGCGTGCTCGCCCGCACCTGAAGCGTCCCTGAACGCGCCCTAAATGATCTTCAGGTTGGCTTTAGGTTCGCTCAGGCACTCTGGACGTCGTGCGAGTGCTGCTGGTGGAGGACGAGGAACGGCTGGCCGGCCTGATCAAGGGCGGGCTGGCGGGCGAGGGCTTCGCCGTGGACGTGGCCCACGACGGGCGCGACGGCCTGTGGATGGCGACCGAGAACTCCTACGACGTGATCGTCCTGGACGTGATGCTGCCCAGGATGAACGGCTACACGGTCTGCTCCCGGCTGCGCGAGGCGGGCGACTGGACCCCGATCATGATGCTCACCGCCAAGGACGGCGTCCACGACGAGGCCGAGTCGCTGGACAACGGCGCCGACGACTACCTGGCCAAGCCGTTCTCGTACGTGGTGCTGCTGGCCCGGCTGCGCGCCCTGGTGCGGCGCGGCGGGACCGAGCGGCCGGTCACGATCACGGTCGGCGACCTGGTGGTGGACCCGGCCGGCCTGCGCTGCCGCAGGGGCGGGGTGGAGGTCGGGCTGACGCCGAAGGAGTTCGCGGTGCTGCACGCGCTCGCCCGCCGCCCCGGAGAGGTGGTCTCCAAGAGCGAGCTGCTGGCCCAGGCGTGGGACTTCTCCTACGACGGCGACCCGAACATCGTCGAGGTCTACATCAGCGCACTGCGCAGGAAGATCGACCTGCCGTTCGGGCGGACGACGCTGGTGACCGTCCGGGGAGCGGGCTACCGGTTGGAGGCGGCATGAGGGCGCTGCTCGAACGGAGGCCGAGCTGGGCGCGGGTGCCGGGCGGGCTGTCGTCGGTGCGGGTGCGGGCCACCGTCGCGGCGACGCTGGTGGTGGCCCTGGCGCTCGGCGTCGCCGCCCTGGTGCTGGTCATGGCGTTGCGCGGCACGCTGGAGGGCAACGCGGGCGAGGAGGCGGCCAGGCGCGCCGCGGCGGCGATGCCGTACGCGGAGACGGTGCCGATCATGCCTGAGGGGGTGACGCCGGCGGCCACGACGAGCGCCGCCCAGACGACCACGATCATGGCGGACGACCTGTCCGTGGTGCGGCTCGCCGATCCCGACCTCGTCCTGGCCGGCCGCGCCACCGGCTCGCCCGCCCTGTGGGCGCAGCCGGCCGAATACGCCGTCGCGGGGCTGCAGGTGAGCACGCCGACCGGCCC
This sequence comes from Nonomuraea sp. NPDC049624, assembly GCF_040675255.1. NCBI lineage: Bacteria > Bacillati > Actinomycetota > Actinomycetes > Streptosporangiales > Streptosporangiaceae > Nonomuraea > Nonomuraea sp. NPDC049624. The sequence continues at coordinate 749,247 of NZ_JBFAOR010000001.1, forward strand.
GGCCACGCTCTGGTCGCGGGTCTCCCTGGACGGCGTCCAGAAGGCCGTCCAGGCCCTGTACGGCGCGTTGTTGCCGGGCGTGCCCGCCCTGCTGCTCGTGGTGGCCGGGATGACCTGGTTCTCCGTGGGCCGCGCGCTGGCCCCCGTGGCCGCGATCAGGGCCAAGGTGGCCGACATCACGGCCCGCGACCTGCACCAGCGCGTGCCGGTGCCGGGTTCCAAGGACGAGATCGCGGCCCTGGCCACCACCGTGAACGGCACGCTCGACCGCCTGGAGACGGCCGTGGGCCGGCACAAGCGGTTCGTCGCCGATGCCGCCCACGAGCTGCGCAGCCCCATCGCCACCCTGCGGGCCCGGCTCGAACTGGCCGAGCAGAGCGAGCTCACCCGCGAGGCGCTGGCCGACGTCGAACGCCTGCAGTCGCTGGCCGCCGACCTGCTCATGCTGGCCAAGCTGGACGCCGGCGAGCCGCTGCGCACCGGCGAGCTGGACCTGGGTCAGGTGGCGGCCGAGGAGTCGCTGCGGGCCAGGCGGCGGCCGGAGATCAGGGTCGAGCTGGACATCGAGCCCGACGTGGTGCTGAACGGCTCCCGCGCGCACCTCGACCGGCTGGTCACCAACCTGGCCGACAACGCCGTACGGCACGCCGCCTCGGCCGTACGCGTGCGGGTGCGCGCCGAGGAGGGCCAGGCCGTGCTGGAGGTGCACGACGACGGCCCGGGGATCCCGCCGGAGCACCGCGAGGCCGTCTTCGGCCGCTTCACCCGCCTGGACGAGGCGCGGGCGAGGGACGCGGGCGGCGCCGGGCTCGGCCTGCCCATCGCCAGGGACATCGCCCACCTGCACGGCGGCACGCTCACGTACACGGACGCCGGTTTCGTGGCCCGGTTCCCCCTCGCGGAGGGGGCGCTCAGCCCCGTTTGACGACCAGGGCGTAGTTCGTGCTGCGCTGGAAGATCTCGAAACCGGCGCGGGAGTAGACGCTGACGGCTCCCGTAGGGTTGTCGGCGTCGACGCCCAGCCCGGTCGTGTCGAACCCCTGTGCGCGGAAGGCGGCCAGGGCGTGCGCGATCAGCGCACCGGCCACGCCCTTGCCGCGCCACTCCCGGAGCGTGCCGACGATCTGGATCCAGGCCCGGCGCTCGCCGGCCAGCTCGTTGTAGCCCTCGAAGGTGTGGGTGATGAGCGTGCCCACCGCCCGGCCGTCGTGCAGGGCCACGAACGACGATTCCGGCAGGAAGTTCTGGGAGCCGACGATGTAGTCGCGCCAGCTCTCCGGGGTGTGCGGAACGCTGCCCCAGTGGTCGAGGAACGCCTCGTTGCGTACGCGGCGGGCGCCCTCGTCCAGCTCGGGCGACCAGGGGGCGACGGTCACCCCGGCGGGCGGCGCGAAGGCCGGCAGGTCGCCCGACAGCGAGCGTCCCATGTGGGCGAACCAGCGGTTGGCGACGAAACCGGCGCCCTCGGCCAGCGCCTTCAGCCCGACGTTGGTGTCGGGCACGTGGAGGTGGATCTCCGGCTGGACGCCGGGGAAGGCCCGCTCGCTCAACCCAGGCGCCACGGCCAGGCTCCAGTCGACGATCCGCCGGCCGAGCCCGCGCCTGCGGTGGGCGGGGTGCACGCCGCCCGACAGCCGCATGACGTGGCTGTCGGTGACGGACTGCCGGACCGGCAGGTAGCCGTAGGCGACGATCTCGCCGCCCTGCCTGGCCGCGAGCGTCCCCGCGGCCAGGTCGATCAGGCGGTGGCCTAGCTGCTCCCTGACGTCGTCGAGGTCGGGGACCTCGCCCGTGCGATCCTCGGCCTCGATCGCGGCCAGGAGGGCGGCGAGCGCCTCGGCGTCGTCAGGGGTCAGCGGTTCCCACACCAGGCTCATGGCCAGCAGCCTAGGACAGCCTGGCGAAACACCCCAGTTCTTTCCCTATGCGGGCGATGCCTTCGGCGAAGCCCTTCCTCGTCCGCTGCCCGAACCCGATGAAGAACCGGTTGGCCAGGGGCACGGCCCAGCGTCCCCACTCGGCCACGTCGTAGACGCGGTGCTCCACGCGGGCGCCCTCCGGGTGCGGGAGCACGGCCCATTCGCCCCGGTACCACCAGCCGCCCTGGAAGGCGACGGTGTACCCGTCCTTCTCGACGGTCATCGGGTGTGTGGGCAGTGAGCGCATCAGGGCCTGCCACACCTGCTCGACCGGGGCGCCGACCACCCCGGCCACCTCGGTGATCAGCCGCTTCCTCACGGCTTGCGCACCCGGCTGTTCTGGAAGGAGGCGAACCGCCAGCCTTCCGGCATGCGCAGCGCGGTCAGCGTGACGACGGACTGCCTGCTCGGGTCGGGCACGCCGGCCACCGACGAGCTGCCGCCGACGATCACCAGCGCGACGTCGTCGGTCAGCGGCCGGACGATCGGCGCGGGGCCGCCCTCGGCCAGCTTGATCGAGGTCTCGAACAGCGCGCGGTGGGTCTCCTCGATCGCCTTCCTGCCCCGCAGGTGCAGGCCGAAGAAGGTGATGTAGTCGGCGTCCTCGGTGAACAGACCGGCGTAGGCGGCGGAGTCGCCGGCGTTCCAGGTCTCCGTCATCCGCTCCACCAGGCGGGTGATCTCTTCGGACATGGCACAGCTCCTTTCGTCGCGGCGCCTATCCTGGGAGTTGCGCGTCCGGGCAGGGCAGGCGCCGTGTTCGGATGTCGGCCGCCGGGGTGTTGGCGCACCCCGGCGGCCCTTCTCTCACCCCTCGGTCGTGCTCGTCCAGGCGAGCTCGCCCTGGTCGAGCCGGTCGAGAAGTCTTCTGATCCAGGCGAGCTCGGCGGCGTGCAGCGCCTGCTCGCACTCGACCTCCAGCATGAGGATCTCGGGCAGGCCGCTGTCGTGCATGGCCTTGATGTGCCCTTCCATCCCGGCGAGCGTGCCTTCCAGGGTGGCGGCGCGGGTGCGCAGCGCCCGCTGCGCCTCGGGCAGCGGCAGGCAGCCGATCAGCGAGATGGCCGCCACGAAGGCGCGCCGGTCGGGGTCGGGCTGCTCCAGCAGCCGCCGGAGCCGGGTGATCAGCTCCTCGCGGCCCTCGTCGGTGATCTCGTAGACCGTGCGCTCGGGACGGCGGCCCTCGCGGCCGGTCGCGGCGGGGACGATCAGCTCGTCCCTGGCCAGCCGCTCGACCGCGTGGTAGAGGCTGCGCGGCAGGCCGGTGATGTAGTCCTTGTGCGTGTCGATGATGAAGCGGTGGAGCTCGTAGGGGTGGCTCGGGTGCACCGTGAGCAGGGCGAGCACGGTCAGGTCGACCAGGCCCTTGCGTTGTGCCATGTTGCCTCCCCCTATATTGCAATTTGCAATATAGCTCACCTGTCGAGCTGGAGGAAGGCCCGCTCGATCGCCTGCCGCGACACCTCCTCCGGGTACGGGAACCGCGTGATCGAGTCCCGCAGCCCCTCCACGTGGGCCTTCGCGGCCAGCTCCGCCACCAGCGCCAGCTCGGCCTGCTGCTCCTGGACGAAGGCCCGGCCGACCACCGCGCCGTGCCCCGGCACGAACACCTGCTCGGGCAGCGCGTCGAGCATCGCGGCCGTCGTGTTGGGCCAGTCGAGCGGGTAGGAGTCGCCGAACGCCGGCGGCGCGCCCTCCTCGACCAGGTCGCCGGCGAACACCACGCCGGCGTCCGGCACGTGCACGACGATGTCGTTGCTGCTGTGGCCGAGCCCGAAGTGCCGCAGGTGCACCATGCGTCCGCCGATGTCGAGGCTGGCCGAGACGGTGAAGGTGTGGTCGGGCGGCGTGATGGCGATCTCCTCCATCTCCGCGCGGCGGTCGGGCCGCCGTTCCATGACGTCCGCGCGGTGCCGCTCGCCGTACACCTCGATCTCCTCGGCGCACCGGACGTGGCTCCAGATCTCGGCGGGACGGAAGAGCGCGTTGCCGAAGTAGTGGTCGAAATGCGAATGGCTGTTCACGACCGTCCACGGGTGGCCGGTGATCGTCCTGATCGCGTCGATCAGGTCGGCGGCCTCCCGGTGGGAGCTTCGGGTGTCGAGCACCAGACAGTGCCCGTCGCCCACGATGAGGCCCGTGTTCAGGTCGAAGGACTCATGGCGACGCACGTAGACCCGGTCGCCGACCTCCTGCCACTGCTCGTTCATGGCAACGAACCTTACTTTTCGGACTTCCCGCCGGTCATCCCCGGAGGTAGGCCAGCACGGCCAGGACCCGGCGGTGGCCGTCGGACTCCGGCGGCAGGTCGAGCTTGGTGAAGATGCCGGCGATGTGCTTGGCCACCGCGGCGTCGGTGACGACCAGCTCCCTGGCGATCGAGGCGTTCGCGCGGCCCTCGGCGATCAGGGCGAGCACCTGCTGCTCGCGCGGGGTGAGCCGGGCCAGCGGGTCGCGCCGGCGGCGCAGGAGCTGGCGCACCACCTCCGGGTCCACGACCGTGCCGCCCGCGGCCACCCGGTCGAGCGCGTCGACGAACTCGCGCACGTCGCCGATCCGGTCCTTCAGCAGGTAGCCGACGCCCGCGCCGGCGCCGGACTCCAGCAGCTCGGCCGCGTACGTCTGCTCGACGTACTGGCTGAGCACGAGGACGGCCAGCTCGGGGTGGCGGCGGCGCAGGCCGAGCGCGGCGCGCAGGCCCTCGTCGCTGAAGCCCGGGGGCATGCGCACGTCGGTCACCACGGCGTCGGGGCGGTGTTCGGCGACCGCCGCGACCAGGGCGCCGGCGTCGCCGACCGAGGCCGCCACGGTGTGGCCGAACCGTTCGAGCAGCCCCACCAGCCCCTCGCGGAGCAGCACGGCATCCTCGGCGATCACGACGCGCACGGGATCTCCACTCGTACCAGGGTCGGGCCGCCCGGCGGGCTGGACACCGACAATCGTCCCGCCACCACGGCCAGCCGGTCGGCCAGGCCGGTCAGCCCGGTGCCCCTGGCCGGGTCCGCGCCGCCGACGCCGTCGTCGCGCACCTCGACGGCCAGCGTGCCGGCCGCCGTCCGGGCGGTGACCGCGGCCCTCGTGGCTCCGCTGTGCCTGGCCACGTTCGCCAGCGCCTCGGTGACCACGTAGTACGCGGTGACCTCGACGGGCGCGGGCAGCCGTCCGAGCTCGTCGGCGTCCACGTCCACGGGGACGGGCGAGCGTCCGGCCACGTCGCGGATCGCCGCGCCGAGCCCCCGGTCGGTGAGCACCTGCGAGTGCACGCCCCGGATCAGCTCGCGCAGCTCGGCCAGCGCCTGCCTGGCCTCGTCGTGCGCCACGTCGAGCAGCCGGGCCGTCGGCGAGCCGTCGGGCACGTCCAGCCGGGCCAGGCCGAGCGTCATCGACAGGGCGACCAGCCGCTGCTGCGCGCCGTCGTGCAGGTCCCGCTCGATCCGGCGGCGCTCGGTCTCGAACGCGTCCACCAGGCGCGCCCGCGACCGCATGACCTCGCTCAGCTCCGACCCGGCCGGCGCGAGCACCGCCCTGACCATCGCGCCGCGCGCCCCGCCCCACGCCGTGATCGTGTACGCCGCCACCGGCAGCAGCAGCACCCCCGCCACGCCCGCCACGGCGCCGAGCACCGGCCCGGCCTCCGGCTGGACCACGGGGGACAGGATCAGCAGCACCGGCCCCCCGACGGTGAACCCCAGCATGACCAGGTCGATCCACCACATCGCGAACACCGTCATGACCGCGACCCCGGCCGCCCGCCGGCGCCGGTCGGGCACCGGCGGCAGCGGCACGGTGTCCACCAGGCGCAGCCGCACCCGTTCGAACCGGGCGACCGGCGGCACCACCAGCGCGAGCAGCACCGGCACGAGCAGCAGGCCGACCGGCGGCCCGGCGAGCCCGACCGCGATGACCCCGAGCCCGACGGCCGCCCCCGGCAGCACGCTGCCCACCAGGTACGCCACGCACCGCCACGGCCAGGCCGACCGGAGGAAGGCGGCCGGCCGCTGCGTGAGCGCTTCGAGCGCGGTCCTGTTTCCCACCCGGCGACCGTATCCGGGGACGGGAACGGCCCGCAGTAGTGCAGGGTCTACCCTCGGCGGCTCAGCCCGCCATCAGCGGCTCGGCGGCGGTACGCAGCTCGGCGCTGAACGGCGTGGGCCGGAAGGTCTGCGGATCGAGGTTGACGTTGACGCGGTAGCCCTCGGCGTGCACGACCGAGCGGTCCTCGGACAGGACGCGGAAGCCGTACACGCCGCTGGTGCGGCCCATGCGGTCGATCCAGAAGTCGACCTGCACCTGGCCCGCGCCCATGACCGGCGCGTTGTAGGTGATCTTGAACTCGCGGACGGCCAGGTAGAGGTCCTTGAACTTGGAGATCGCCGGGTCGAAGCTCCAGCCCTGCTCGGCCCAGTAGGCGGAGATCGCGCGCTCGACCAGCAGGGCGTAACGCGAGTTGTGCAGCAGGCCCATCGCGTCGAGGTCGTCGAAGTGCACCTGGGCGGGTCGGGTCTGGGTCACGCGAGCTCCTTCAGTCGGTCGTGGACGGCGCGGCGGGCCCGCTCGTAGGCGGCCTCGCCCCTGCCGAGCAGGCGGGTGTGGGTGACCGCGGCCTCGCCGAGGGCGTCGATCTCGTACGCGAGCTGCGCCGGGTCGGTCTCCGGACGCAACTCCCCCAGCTCGACCGCCTCCCGGACCAGCCGCTCGACGAAGTGCAGCCAGTCGGCCATCGACTCGGCCACCCGGTCCCTGACCGGGCCGGGACGGTCGTCGAACTCCACCCGCGCCGTGTAGAAGAAGCACCCGCCGGGCAGGACGCCCCTCTCGTAGAAACGCAGGCGCGCCTCGTGCAGGGCCAGGACGCGGGCCACGCCGGGAGGGGCCTTGAGCGCGGGCTTGACGATCTCGTCGGTCCATTGGCGGACGGCCCACTCGATGGTGTCGAGCTGAAGTTGCTCTTTATCTCGCCAGTGAGCGAAAAATCCGGATTTGCTGACACCGGCGGCTTCGGCCAGCCGGCCCAGGGTCAGCCCGTCCAGACCGTGCACCGAGGCCAGCGACACGGCCTGTCCGAGGATCGCCTCACGGCTGCGCTGCCCGCGCGCCCGGCGACCGTCTTCCTTCACGTCGGCCATGCCGCCAGCATACATTAACGACCGATCGTTCAGATTGGTGGGGTCAGACCCTCCCGTAGCGCACCGCGACCGCGTCGAAGATCCGGACCGCCGCCGCCGCGTCCGCTTCCATGATCGGGCAGTCGAGCTGCGGGTCGTTGCCGTCGAGCCCCGACTCCCGCTCGACGATCCGCGCCACCTGGTACATCAGGTCCACGACCCGGCCCGCGGCCTCACCGTGCCACCAGTACGGCACGCTGATCCCCCAGCCGCCCGCCCAGTGGTCCACGGAGATGCCGGTGCCCTCGTGTTCGAGCTCCCAGTTGGGCGGGTCCTCGAAGACCGTCACGTCGCCGAGGAGCGCGCGGGCCTGGGTGACGACGTTGTTCCAGGCCACCAGGTCCGGCGGGCGCGGCTCGTCGCTCTCCGAGCCGAAGTACAGGTCGTAGCTCATGGTGGACGAAACTAGCGCCCACCCCCGACGAAACCCCGCAGAATACGCCGAACGACAACGACCAGCGCGAGCGCCACCCCGACCCTCACCACCACGGAACTTCCCCCGCGGGGCGCCTGCGCGGCCACGGGCGCCGCCTCGCCGGCGGTGACCTCCGAGTAGACGTCGTCGATGATCAGATTGAACCGGCGTTCCCTGCGCGACCCGGCGCTCGTCGTCCGCAACGTCCGCACCTGACGCCAGAAGTCGCGACCGATCGGCCCGGCGAGCACGGTCGCGGCGATCTGCCGCAGGTGCGCCTCGGTGATCGAGCGCAGCTCCCACATCAGCAGCCAGTGGTTGAGGATCATGTTCACGTACAGGTGGGCCCGCTGCCCCTCCTCGTCGCCGGAGGCGAAGAACGCTCCCCAGCAGGCCCGGTAGAGCGGGTCGTCCATCGCCATCTTCATCAGGTCGCCATGCAGCGTGCGCAGCGCCTGCTCCCTGGCGGACTTGGCCTCTCTGGCCTGGAGCACGAGCGAGAACGCCACGCCGATGAGCGCGAGGACGGCCAGGATGGCCGAGGCCGCGCCGTACGTCTGGCCGATGTCGCCGAGCACCGACCAGTCGCCGCGGCTGCGCCCCAGGGCGGCCAGGAAGAAGGGCGAGGCGACGACCAGTCCGGCGGCGGCGACGACCGACAGCAGGAGCAGGATGGTCACCCAGTAGCGCCCGAACGACCGTCTGTTCACCGCGCTAGAACGTGGCGGAGTGGCGCAGGGGCGGGGGGAGGACGTCGCGTTCGGCGGTCATGTACGGGATGAGCTCCACTCCCTGACCGAAAAGCTTTTCCAGCTCGTCTCCGCAGCTCTCGATCAACGGCCGGTCGAGGATCTTGCGCGCTCCGGTCAGTGTGCCGTCCTCGTTGTAGAGCACCTCGTACATGACGGTCGAGTCGAGGACGACCAGCTCGGGCAGCGGCCCGGGGAAGCCGAGAGCGGGCAGGCGGTCGGCTTCGAGCACGCGGATGTGCTCACCGGCCAGCGCCCGCAGGCGGATGTAGTAGAGCTCCCACTGCAGGTAACGGCTGAAGGGCCGCTCGACCAGCCGCACGCGCCGCATCGCGAACTTCCCCGCCTCGCGCAGCGGCCGCTGGATCTCGTGGCGACGCTCGTCGATGAGCCGGATCGCCTCTCCCCAGTCGCCGGCGTCGAGGGCCAGCCAGCTCGGCTCGTCCGGCTCGCGGTAGCTCTGGCGGGTCTCCAGTTTCCAGAAGACACGTTCGAGCTCGCGGAAGTATGGCCAGAAGTCGGAGAAATACTCATCTGGAGTGAGCTGCTGGGACTGCGCCGCAGCGACGTTTCTAAGCATCAGGGATATCCGGCTTGGCGGCTACGAGCATCTTGCGGGGAATGACGACCAGGCGTTCGTCTCGGGCAATACTAACCCCCTCGGGCAGGCGGCCACGATAACTCTCCGTGAGGTCGCGTCCTATCACCGCGATATCGCCGTTGGATAGCTCCCAGATATCGGGACATGAGGGGCTTGCCGTGGTATCGCCCAGCTCAAGGGCCGACCTCCCCAGGCGTCGTCGCAGTTCGGCCGATGCGTCAGCTTCCCATGGACGCGCCACGGCAAAACCCCTTTTCCCTGGTGGCGTTACGCATGAGTGTGACATCGAATGCCATGACCGACAATGTCCCCGTCACGGAAGAGTGAATTCACTGCGGCGGCAGTAATGTTCCGGCGGGGAGCGCCGGATCATTCTCCCGCTGCGTGCTTGCGGAACTCCAGCCCCTCGAACGTTCCCGACGTGCGCCAGCCGTCGATGTAGGCGAAGTACGCCATCGCCCCCTGGGGATGGCCGATGTTCAGCCGGCCTTTCATGCCGGCGTCCTGGCCCTCGTTGTTGTAGTAGCCGGGTGTGCAGTCGGCGGAGGCGCCCAGGATGCTTCCCGGGCCCGACAGCAGCAGCTCGATCCAGGCGTCCTCGGCCTCCCGGGTCGCCTCGACCTCGTCGAAGCCCTGGCCGAGCGCGTGGCTGACGATCGTGGCGATGGTCCGGCCGGCCTCGGTGAGGTTGTGCGGGATGTTGGAGATGAGGTTCGCGCCCTGCGTGGGCTGGACGACGAAGGCGTTCGGGAAGCCGTGCACGTGGATGCCGTGCAGGGTGCGCATGCCGTCCGCCCAGCGGTCGGTGAGCCGCAGGCCGTCGCGGCCGGTCAGCTCGTAGCCGGCGCGCCGGGTGTAGTCGGTGGTCACCTCGAAGCCCGAGGCGTAGATGACGCAGTCGACCTCGTACTCGACGCCCCCGGCCACCACCCCGCGCCGGGTGACGCGCTCGACGCCCTTGCCGTCGGTGTCCACCAGGTGGGTGCCCGGCACGTTGAAGGACTGCAGGTACTCGTCGTGGAAGCAGGGACGCTTGCAGAGCTGGCGGTACCAGGCCTTGAGCTTCGCGGCGGTCCGCGGGTCGGCGACGATCGCGTCGACGCGGGCCCGGATCTCCTCCATCTTCTCGAAGTCGGAGTCCTCGTACGCCTGCGCCATCTTCTCCGGGGTCAGGTCCTCGGGCGGCAGGGCCGCGATGCGGGCGCGGACGCGGCGGGCGATGTCGGTCCAGCCGTCCATCACCAGGTCCTCGTCGACCAGGCCGCCGGTCTGGTTGCCGGTGAAGTTCTCCAGCCAGCGCTGCTGCCAGCCCGGGGTGGCGATCCCGGCGAACCAGGCGGGGTCGGTGGGCCGGTTGTCGCGTACGTCCACCGAGGAGGGGGTGCGCTGGAACACGTACAGCTCGGCGCAGGCGCGGGCCAGGTGCGGCACGCACTGCACGGCCGTCGCGCCCGTGCCGATGACGGCGACGCGCTTGTCCGCCAGCCGGTCCATGGGCGCGCCGGTGGGGTCGCCGCCGGTGTAGTCGTAGTCCCAGCGGCTGGTGTGGAACGAATGCCCCCGGAAGTGGTCGATGCCCGGGATGCCGGGGAGTTTGGGCACGTGCAGCGGACCGATGCCCATGACCACGAACCGGGCGGTGAAGGCGTCGCCGCGGTTCGTGCGCACGGTCCAGCGCGACCGGGAGGCGTCCCACTCCAGGTCCTGGACCTCGGTGTGGAAGAGCGCGTCGTCGTACAGGCCGTAGTGCTTGCCGATGCGGCGGCAGTGTTCGAGGATCTCGGGGGCGTGCGCGTACTTCTCCGTCGGCATGTGGCCGGTCTCCTCCAGGAGCGGCATGTACACGAACGACGCGGTGTCGCACTGGGCTCCCGGGTAGCGGTTCCAGTACCAGGTGCCGCCGAAGTCGCCGCCCTTCTCGACGATCCGCACGTCGCCGACCCCCGCCTCCCTGAGCCGGGCGCCGGTGACGAGCCCGGCGAACCCGCCGCCGACGACGGCCACCGTCACGTGGTCGGTCTTCGGTTCGCGCTCGGTCCTCGGCGTGTACGGGTCGTCGAGGTAGTGGGCGAAGCGGCCGGTGAGGCGGACGTACTGGTCGTTGCCGTCCGGGCGGAGCCGCTTGTCGCGCTCTTCGAGGTATTTGCGGCGGAGGGCTTCTTTGTCCATACGTCCTCCGGGGACGAGGTTCCGAATTCCAGAATGTCATTCGCGAATCTCGTTCGACAAGGCCCGCGGCCGGGTGAAGCGGGCCCGCAGCCGGCCGAGGACCGGCGGACCGCCCGCGAAGCACCACAACGCGATCACCGGATCGCAGATGGCGCAGCCGAAGGAGGAGTCCGCGGCGAAGGGCAGCAGCGGGCTACCCTGGAGGTGGTGCAGCACGTCCCAGGCGGTGTGCAGCAGCCAGCCGATGCCGATGAACGTCCAGCTCTCCAGCCCGCGGTAGGCGACGTAGGTCATCACGACGGGCAGCAGGAACTCCCAGTAGCCGAGCCCGCCGCCGCTGAGGTACGCGGCGCCCGCGCCGGCCACCAGCACGGCGTTGGCGCGGCGGCCGTGCGGCTCGGGGATCAGGGAGACGAGGGAGACGGCGACCAGGCCGATCAGGATCGGCATGAGGATGGACATGGGGCACTTCCTGCTGGATTCGGGGGAACGCAGCCAGGCTAGGCGGGCCGTCCGGACCCTCCCAGAGGGTGGCTCGACAAACTCCGACGAGTTCCCGCCAACCGCCCGCCGCCTGGCCTAGCGTGGCCGCATGCACACTGTGGCGGTCCTGGCCCTCGATCACGTGGTGGCGGCCGACCTGGCGATCCCGGTCGAGGTGTTCGGCCGCGCCCGGCTGGCCGACGGGAGCCGCCCGTACCGGGTCCAGGTGTGCGCGGCGACGCCGCAGGTGGCCGCCGACGCCTTCACGATCGTCGCGCCCCACGGCCTGGAGGCGCTGCGCACGGCCGACACGATCATGGTGCCCGGCTGCTCGGAGCAGGCCGCCCCGCCGGGCCCCGAGGTGCTCGCGGCGCTACGCGACGCGGCCGCCGCCGGCACCCGCATCGCCTCCATCTGCGCGGGGGCCTTCACCCTGGCCGCGGCCGGGCTGCTCGACGGGCTGGGCGCGACCACCCACTGGATGGCCGCCGACCGGCTGGCCGAGCTCTTCCCCGACGTCGACGTGCGGCCCGACGTGCTCTACGTCGACAACGGCCAGATCCTGACCTCGGCCGGCGCCGCCGCCGGGCTCGATCTGTGCCTGCACCTCGTCCGGCGCGACTTCGGCTCGGCGGTCGCCGCGGACTCGGCCCGCCTGTCGGTGACGCCCCTGGAGCGGGAGGGCGGCCAGGCCCAGTTCATGGCGCACACCCGGCCGCCGGTGCCCCAGGGCTCGTTGCTGGAGCCGGTGCTGGCGTGGATCGAGGACAACCTCGACGGCAAGGTGACCCTGGCCGCGATGGCCGCGCAGAGCGGGATGAGCGAGCGCACGTTCGGCCGCCGGTTCCGCGAGCAGACCGGCACCACGCCGCTGCAGTGGCTGCTGCGCGCCCGGGTGCGGCGGGCGCAGCTCCTCCTGGAGACCACCGACCACGGCGTGGAGCGGATCGCCACGCAGGCCGGGTTCGGCTCGGCGGTCGCCCTCCGCGAGCGGTTCAAGCGGGTGGTCGGCGTGCCGCCGCAGTCCTACCGCGCCTCTTTCCGGCCTCTCGTCACGGACGCGGCTCTCGTCACGCACGAGGCTCTCGTCACAGACGAGGCTCTCGTCACGCACGAGGCTCTCGTCACGGACGCAGCGCCGTGAGGGCGCTCTCCCAGACGTAGGTGTCGTTGCCGTCGCCCGCGCTCGGGGCGTGCGGCTCGAACTGCCCCGGCCCGATCAGGACGCGCACCCCCTCCGACCGCAGCTCCTCGACGCTGCGCCGGAAGGGCGCGCGGGCGGCGAGCGCGCGGTTGACGAACGGCAGGACGACCACGGGGATGCCGAGCCCCGGAGCCTCGGCCAGCAGCCCGAGCGCGTAGGTGTCGGCGACGCCCATGGCGAACTTGTTGATCGTGTTGTACGTGGCCGGGGCGACGATGATGGCGTCGGCCCTCGGCGGCCTGGGCTCGTCCGGCCTGCGGTAGCGGCTGCGGACCGGGCGCCCGGTCAGGCGCTCCAGCTCCGGCACGTCGACGAAGCCGAGCGCCGAGGGTGTGGCGACGATCTGGACGTCCCAGCCCTCTTCTTGAGCCGGGACGACGAGCCTGGCCACGTCGCCGGCCGGGCCCGCCGCGCACACGATGACATGGAGACTGCGTGCCGGTGTCTTCACGGTTGAGATCGTAGGACGCCCGCCGCCCCCTCGGCATCGCGTACGCGGGCGGCGACCTCCGGCGTGAGGTGGCGGGCCAGCACCTCCAGGGCGGCGGTGACCTCGCCGACCGCCTCGGGGCCCGGATCGGGCAGGGCGGCGGCGAGGGCGTCGTCGATCGTGGCGGCCCTGACCTCGGCGACCCGGGCGGAGGGCGTCGCCGCGGGACGGATGAGCCGCCGCCGCCGGTCGGCCGGATCGGGCACGCCCTCGATCGACCCCGTGGACTCCAGCCGGGCGACGGCCGTGGACACCTGGCTCTGCGGCAGGCCGGTCCGGGCCGCGATCTCGCTGACCGTCGTGCCGGAGTGGGCGACCACGTCGCCGAGGACGACGAGCACCGTGCGGACCGAGCCCCGCGGGCCGTCGCCCTTCGGCTGGGGCATCGCCTGCTCGCCGATCTTCATGAGGGTGCGGCCGAGCAGGAACAGTTCGACTCCGTTCATGAAGTCATGATACATCTAGATCGATGCATCGATTTAGATGCTTTTTTTCCCTAGCGGAGGAGACCCGCATGACCGCCCTTCCCGTCCCCGGCGCCACCCTCCACTTCCAGGTCGAGGGCAGCGGCCCGGTCCTGCTGTTGTCGCAGAGCGGCGAGGGCGACGCCGATCGCACCGCCGACCTCGTGCCGCTCCTGGCGGACACCTTCACCGTCATCACCTACGACCGGCGCGGCCTGTCGCGCAGCACCCTCGACCCCGCCGCGCCGCCCGTCACCATGGCCGACCACGCCGACGACGTCGCGCGGCTGCTCGCCGAGGTCGCCGACGGGCCCGCCCTGATGGCCGGGTTCAGCATGGGAGGCGCGATCGGCCTGCGGGTCGCGGCCCGCCACCCCGGCGTGCTGCGCACGCTGATCGCGCACGAGCCCGTGCTGCCGAACCTGCTGCCCGCCGCCGGCCGCGCCGAGCACGTGGCCGAGCTGGCGGCCATCCAGCGGGCGTACGCGGACGGCGGGCTGGCCGCGGCCTTCCCCGCGATCACCCGGCACCTCGGCATCGACCCGGCCCACGACGAGACCGAGGACGGGCTCACCCCGCAGCCGCTCACGGCCAGGCGGCAGGCCAACTTCGGGTTCTTCATCGGGACGGAGTTCACGGCCGTCATGGAGGACGACCTCGCCCCGGCCGAGACGGCGGGCACCGGGACCCGGGTGATCCCGGCGATCGGCCTCGCCACCCGGCCGTCGGTGCACACCTACCGCTGCGCGCTCGCGCTGGCCGAGCTGCTCGGCGTCGAGCCGGTCACGCTGCCGGGCGGCCACAACGGCAACACGGCCTTCCCACGCGCGACGGCTCGTGCGCTCAAGAAGCTCCTCGCTCCCCGTCACGTCCAGGCGTGAACGTACGGGCGTGAACGTCCGGGCGGTCAGCGGCCGGGCGGTCAGCGCCGGGCGGTCAGCGCCGGGCGGTCAGCGGCCGCAGGTGCGGAGCATGTTGGACAGCGCCACACGCTCGCTGCGCGTCACGAACAGCCGGTAGTGGTGCTTGACGGTGATCCACGAGGTCGCGTAGCGGCACCAGTACGCACGGCGGCGCGGACGCCAGCTCTGCGGCCCCTGCCCGCCCTTGGCGATGTTGGCGGAATGGCTGACGGTGACCAGCTCGGGACGGGTGAGGTCGTTGGCGAAGGCCCGCCGCCGCGCCGGGCTCCACCTCTTGGCGCCCGAGCGCCAGGCGTAGGCCAGCGGGACGACGTGGTCGACGTCCACCAGGCGCTCGCTCTTCAGCCGCCTGCCGTCGTACGGGCTGTACCAGACGCCCTTCACCGGATGGCAGGCCGCGTTCCTGCGCACCCGCCGCCCGTCCCGGGCCAGGACGGTCTCGCGTACGTCACACCTTCCCTTGTGACGTCCCCACTTGGGCTGGAACCGGCGATGGGTGTAGCCGCGCAGCGATAAGGGCCTGGCGACCCGCAGCTGGGCCAGCATGCGGCGGGCCCGCGCCGCACTGGCCTGCGCGCCCGCATGGGCGCGTGCGCCGGACTGCGCCGCGGCCGGCTGCGGCGCGGCCACGACCTCGGTGATCGGGATGACCAGGAAGGCGAGGACGGCCATCAGTACGGCCCGTCTCAGGAAGATCATGCTTTACCCCATACCCACCCAGGACGGACCTCCTCCAAGTGGATGGCCAGCCCTCCGCAAGTGGGGGTGCGTACCTTCCCTAACCATGCGAAAGCTCCCTCTCCTCCTCGCCGCCCTGACCGCCGCCTCCGCCGTCGTGCTGCCCGCGACCACGTCCCTCGCGTCGGCCTCCGCCGCCGGGAAGACGCTCTCCTTCCGCGGCATGACGCTGCGGATCCCCGCCGACTGGAAGGTGCACCGGTCGGGTGACCACGTCGTGGTGGTGACCGGGTTGTTGTGCAAGAAGCCGGAGCCGTTCGCGCCCGACTGCGAGAGCTTCTGGATCTTCGGGCCGAAGGACTACACGAACGTGCCGGTCGGCGGCGGTTCCATGACGTACACGGGCAAGCAGCAGTTCCATCCGTTCAGCGGGGTGATCCCGTGCCCGTTCAACTCCAACCTGAGCTGGTATCCCGGCGAGAAGGCGTCCTACCGCGGGCTGCGGCCGGTGGGCGCCGGACACCAGGCGAAGTACACCACCTGGCCGAACCGCTGCGTGACGAACGACACCGGCCGCACCACCAGCAAGTGGAACGAGAAGGAGTGGTTCCTGCCGCAGTCCAGGATCCTGGTGGTGGACGCCTGGAACACCTACGGGCTGGCCGGCGTGCTCAAGCGCGCCACCTGGAGCTGATCCCGCACGTCCCGGCTTCCGGGTGCCGGCTGGCACGATGGGCGGTGGTCCGGGGATGGGGGTGAGGGGTGGCGAGCCGGTTCTTCATCGGTGAGGGGTACGCGTCGTACCAGGGGCCGTCGGCGGACAACTCGCTCCATCGTCACGCCGCTTACCAGGTGACGGCCGCCGTGGAGGGCGAGGTGGCGGTCGTCGACGAGCGGGGGACGTGTCATCGCGGGCCTGCGCTGATCATCCCGCCCATGGTCCGGCACCGCATGCCGGGGGCGCCGGACGTCCGCATCTGGTTCGTCGAGCCGCAGTGCTCGTACGCGTCCGTCCTGCGCGACCGCTGCACCCGGATCCCCGACACCTCGCCCATCGGCTCCGGCCTGCCGCCCGACGACGGCTCCCCTACCGGCTCCGGCCTGCCGCCCGGCGGTGGGGTGATCACCGCGGCTGCCGATCTGCATGCCCTCCGTGAGGAGGACTTCCGTCGGGTCGTGGAACCTCGGCCGTCCCGGGCGCTCGATCCGCGCCTGGTGGTGGCGATGGAGGCGTTGACGTCGCGGAACCTCCTGGTCGCCGACGCGGCCGCGCAGGCCGGGCTCTCCCCCCAGCGCCTTCGCGCCCTGGCCCGGCTGCAACTCGGCATGCCGCTCGCCCGGTGGCGCATCTGGCGGCGGCTCACCCGCGCGGCCCGCGCCCTGGCCGACGGCGGTTCGATCGCCGGGGCCGCGCTCGACGGCGGCTTCGCCGACCAGGCCCACTTCCACCGGCAGTTACGCGACATGCTGGGGCTCACGCCGGCGACCGTGCTGCCGCTGCTGTGCCGGTCAGCCGCGAGCGGCCACGTAGACGGAGATTGAGCCGGTCACCGTCCGCACGACCTCCGCCTCGCGGACGTCCGCGAACCCCGCGTCGGTCATCAGCGCCGGCAGCACGCCGTCGGCGTTGGGCTGCGTGTCCCGCACCCCGTCGGCCAGTTGCACCACCCGGAACGCCAGCCGCATCGACGCCGTCCGCTGCCAACCGTAGTCGGCGATCACCAGCTTGCCGCCCGGCCGCAGCACGGCGTGCATGGAGGCGAGGATCGCGCGTTTCATCGCGAGCGGACACTGGTGCAGGACCAGGCTCGACACCGCCGTGTCGGCCGAACCCGGCCCCAGCAGGCCGGTCAGCGCGTCCCCCATGCCGAGCCGCCATTCCGGGGCCGCACGGCTCGCCCTGCTCTTGCGCCGCGCCTGGGCCAGCGTCTCCGGATCGGGGTCGACACCGACGATCCTGGCCCGCGGTTCGAGGCGGTGGAGCAGCATGGCCTGCGAACCGGTGCCGCAGCCGACGTCCACGATCGTCTCGTCCGGCCTGGGGGCGACGTGCATGGCCACCAGGCTGCGCCACAGCCGTTCCCGCGTCAGCGCGACCACCGGGTCGT
Source organism: Nonomuraea sp. NPDC049624 (assembly GCF_040675255.1). Taxonomy (NCBI): domain Bacteria; kingdom Bacillati; phylum Actinomycetota; class Actinomycetes; order Streptosporangiales; family Streptosporangiaceae; genus Nonomuraea; species Nonomuraea sp. NPDC049624. The sequence goes on from NZ_JBFAOR010000001.1 coordinate 766,615, forward strand.
ACAGGCGGGTGAACTTCAGACGTCCGAGGGCGGGGGTGAAGGTCTGTTCAGACATGGACGCAGTCTCAGCCGCCCGCCGCATCCCGGTCTTGAACGAAACGCTCGCACGACGCCTGCGTGACCGCCGCTACTCGCATGCCCGGGTTCGGGCTCCGACCTTCTTCAGCCCGTACTCCGACCTGAGCCGTACCTCTTGCACGAAGCACTCGTAGTCGAACACCTCCGTGACCCCCGGCATCCTCGCGAGCCGGCGGCGCCAGGGGCCGCGATTCACGTCCGACCGAATCGACAGCCGGTACGACTCAGGCATGTCCGACACCCTGGTGGCCGCGATCAGCGCCTCCCTGTCCGCGTACGCTTCGGCAAAGTTGCGATAAGCCGTCCGCTGGTCCTCGTATTCGTACGATTCGAGGCCGGGAATCCGCTCGATGACGGCGACGATCGCCTTCTTCTCCTTGGCGGTGGCCGACTTTCGGTTCGCAGGTCCCCGCCCGTGCCGACATCCGGACATGACGGTACCGCTCGTGCAGAGGAACACGGAGAGTTCCGCCTCCCAACGCGACCGGGTGGCCCTACGGACCTCCAACTGGTCGACGACCCGCGCCACGCCAGGGCGCAAACCCGCCGCCGACGCGATGCGAGCCCGGTCGGCCGTCTGGGAAACCCGTATCCAGAACGCCTCCGGCAGGTCCTTGGCCCGTACCTCGGCCAGCATCTTCGTCTCGCCGTCGAACTCCCGGCGGAACTCCGCATAGGACGCCGCCCGGCTCACGAACCGCACCTCGGTCACCCCGGGCGCGGATGTCAGGAAAGCCTCGACGTCCCGCCGCTGTTTCGCCGTCACGGGCCGTTCGTGGCAGCCGCGGGCGGACGGCGTACAGAGGAACACCGCGATTTCCCCGTCGTCGACGGCGGCGACATCCGCGGGACCGGGCCCTGTTTCGGCCGACGCGGCCTGCCCGGACATTCCCGACAATGCCACGGCAGCCGCGACCACCACCCGCGAGAACCAGCGCTTCACCGAACTCCTTGTTTCCACGAATCAGTCCCCCTGCGGGGGCGTCGCTGACGTACCGGCGCGGTCGCGGACTCGTAGCCGGACCATCGCACCATCAAGATGCACAGGCCGACGACCGTCGTCATCGCACCGGAGAAGAGGCCCAAAAACGCCAGGACGCTTTCGCCGTCCGGATCGCCTATCCCGGACGGGTCAGTCTCGACCCATTCGCCCATGGCCCATGCCTGAGTGGCGACCAGCAGCCCGAAAAGCGTCGTGACCGTTCCCAGCAGATAACCAGGAGTCCGCGCCCATACCCCTTTCACGGCGAGCACGAGCCCCACGACCAGCGCGATCGGCACGGTGACGAACTGCCCTATCTCCAGGGCCATCAGCGTCGAGAGCCGCGCATGCTGAAAATCGTCCGCACGTAGCGGCGGCCACAGGACCAGGCACAGCGCGGCACCGGCAAGAAGACCTGTCGCCAACAACCGGAACATCGCCACGAGCAGCATGATCCCGGACCAACCCACCCAACCGCCAGACGTTTCCCACAGTCATCAACCGGCGCCCCGCCCGCTGCAAACCGGGTGGTACGGTATGCGTCATGCGGATGATCCACTCATTTCTCGGCTGGTGGCGCCCCTGACCGGGCGGCACTGCTCATCCGCGCAGACCTGACAAAGCGGCCGCCCAGTCCCGGGCGGCCCGTCGGTGTCCTCATTCCTCGGCCGATCCAGGACGACGGGCGGCTCCCGACCTGAGGGAGTTCCACCGATGCCACGACGTCTCACGGGTTTCACGCCGTCCGGCGACCTGCACCTCGGCAACTACTTCGGCGCCATCGCCCCGATCATCGCCGGTCAGACCACCACGGACACCGTCGTCTTCATCTCCGACCTGCACGCGCTCACCCTGGACCACGACCCGACCCAGGTGCGCCGGCGCACCCTGGAATTCGCCACCCTGCTGCTGGCCGCCGGCACCGACCCCGAGTCCTGCCTGTTCCTCGTCCAGTCGCACGTCCCGGAACACACCGAACTGCACTACCTGCTCGAATGCACCACGGGCTACGGCGAGGCCCAGCGGATGATCCAGTTCAAGGAGAAGTCCGGCCGCCAGCAGCAGGTCCGCATGTCGCTGCTGACGTACCCGATCCTCATGGCCGCCGACATCCTGCTGTACGACACCGACGAGGTCCCCGTCGGCGAGGACCAGCGCCAGCACGTCGAGCTGGCCCGAACCGTCGCCCAGCGGTTCAACACCCGGTACGCCCCCGTCTTCACCGTGCCCACGACGGTCAACCCGCCGGTGGCCGCCCGTCTCATGGACCTGACCTCCCCCGCCGACAAGATGAGCAAGTCGGCCGCCACGCCGGGCGGCACCCTGCGCCTGCTCGACGAGCCCGACGTGCTGCGGCGCAAGGTGATGCGCGCGGTCACCGACGCGGACAACACGGTCGCGTACGATCCCGATCGCAAACCCGGCGTCTCGAACCTCCTGGCCATCCTGGCCGCCTGCACCGGCGAGGCCCCCGAGGACCTGGCGTCCCGGTTCGACCGCTACGGCGAGCTCAAGGCGGCGGTGGCCGACGCGGTGGTCGCCACTCTGACCCCCATCCGCGACCGCTACCTGCACCTGTCGGAAGACCCCGGCCACGTCCAGAAGGCTCTGCGGTCCGGCGCCGAACGAGCCCGCGACCTGGCCGGCGCCAAGATCCGCCAGACCAAGGCAGCCATCGGCCTGCTCCCCGCCTGACTGCGACTCCCCCCGCCCGCACCACACCCGCCTCCGGCCCCGCACCGGAGGCGGGCCCACGTCACCCGCCGATCAGGACCTGGGCCCCGTCAGAGCCCTCACGCATCCGGCCGAGCACCCGCAGAAATCGGCGACCATGCGGATACAGGACGTTCCGGGGAAGCCAACCGGTGGTGCGGCTGATACCGGCCTCTTGCAGATCCTGACGGACGCGCCGGCCGAGCAGGCCGCTGACCGCCTGCCCATGGCGGGTGCGGGTGATCGTGAACTCGGTGAGCTCGCACGTGTCCGGTGACGGCTGCTGCAACTGGATCTCCACCGTGCCGAGCACTTCTCTCTCCACCGTGCCGAGCACTTCTCCGGCCACCGGCTCGCCCGGCGGCCGCTTCTCGTAGGACCAGCGGCGAAGGTCCCACACGCGTGGCTCGTCGTGGGGTTGCGCCTCTCGTACGTGCGTCTGGCCGTCGTCCCCCACTACGGCGACGTACCGGAGCCGGTTGTCGGAGCACGGAGTGAGGTACAGGTGGTCACCGGAGCAGAGCGGATCCCAGTGGTAGGCGAACCAGATCAGCGACGAGGCGAGCTCAGGGTGGGCGCCGGCCCATCGATCGTCGAAGAAGAACCACTGCTCGTACGTCCCATGGCCGCCGTGGACGAACATCTGGGCCACGTGTTCACCCGTCCGGACGACGGTCCCGTCGCGATCGGCCTCAAGAAGCCGTAGCGCCTCGGCATGCGAGTAGGGCAGGACATGCTCCTCGCCAGAAACGGCAGATCGTCCAACTGGCCGCGCATAGGTCGTCCGACAAGGACATCGCCGTCCAGCTTTCCTGAGTCCCCGCACGGTGGATCACCACCTGGCCAAGGCCTACCCGGAGCTGGGCGTCCCCTCCTGCGGCGAACTCGCCGCGCTCACCGCTGACCTTGGCTGAGCACCTTCCCCTCCGCCGACTACCCCCTGGTCCAGGCGTCAGAGCAGCGCCAGGCAGACCGCGAACGGCAGCGGGATGAGCACTGCCGTGCCGAGCCGTGCCGCAAGCCCCAGCCCGCGCCGGACCGGGAGAATCACGTCGACCACCACCACCGACGCCAGGATGACGACGCCGGTAACCGCCAGGAGGAACATGACGATGCTCGCGTGATCGAGCGTCGTGTAGTTGCAGTTGACGAGGACGGGTTTGGCGAGGTCTTCCGTGCTCCCGCAGTCCATCGGCAGGTACTCGGTCAGCAGCCAGTGCGCCAGAGCGAGCGGCAGGGTCGCGGGCACGCCGAGCGCGAGGTTGACCAGGGCGGAGCCCAAAAGCCCGCTCGTCGCTCGTCCCTCACGCCGAGAAGGCGGATCCGCCCTGCACACAGCCATCGAAACGCCCTCTGCTCTTTGGTGACCCACCAGGGGCATCATGGCCTACGACGCCCGGCTGACCACGATCGACCGTTATCGGTGACCTGTTCCCCATGCGACGCCTACGGGCAGTTGGAGCGGGCCAGCCCATCAATCGCGCAGGCGAATCGCGGCTTCAATGCGGAGCCCGACACCGATCCCGGCGAAAATGAGCGTCCCGAGGAGAGCATTGGTGGAGAGCTCGTGCTGGAGAATGAGCCCGAAAGCGGTCACGACCGCTGCAAGTATGAAAGCAGCGTTCCCCAGGGACCTCACGGTCAGGGCGTCACTCGCTGCGTCTGTTTGAGGGGGTGGCATCATCCGATTCATTCACACGGCAAAGCATCGCAGAAGAGTTCGTAGCAGCACAGGCAGCAAATGCGCTGTGCTAATTCGTGGACGCGTGGTCTGCCGGGGAGCCAGATGAGCGGAGGCGGTCGGCGAATGCCTCGGCAGTGCCCAGGGGAAGCCGTGCATACACGGTCATCTCGGAATCTCGTCGTGGGACGGCACCTGGTTGTCGTTTATCGAGGCTCGTTCAGCGTCAGTCAGGCCGGCCGCCGCGAGGATGGCCTGCACCGTCGCGTTCTTCCCTCGGCCGTAGTCGTCGATGTCGGCGGCGTTGCCGGCAAGGCGCTTCTTCACCATGGCGTACTCGTCGCGAAGTCTCGCGTTGGTTCGCAGGATGTCCCTGACCGCGAGGTGATTGCGGAGGGACAGCGACCCCTCAACAATGACGTAGGTATGGGTTCCGGCGAGTCGTGCGGGTTCCCTGAAGGCCCATCTCTGAGGGATCCCCAGCTCGCCGCGCGGCGAGAATCCCAGGCCGATCAGGACGTCCGTGGCGGCTGCGACATCTTGCTCCGCCACCACGATGTCGCAGTCGATGATCGGCTTGGCTGCCAGCCCGGGGACTGACGTGCTGCCGACATGTTCGATGGAAATCACTGCGACTTCGGCGGCTGCCAATGCCTCGGCGTACTCCCTGCGCAGCGCCTCGAACCTATCCGGCCAGGTGGGGTCGTAGTCGACTACCTCGATCACATCCGGAGCCTAGTGGGCAGGCCAGGATTCGTGAGTGGCGCGCGGGAAGTTCGGCCGCCGTCAGCGCGTACTCACCTCACCGAACGCGGCGATCAGCTGAGCACGGACGCCGACCGGCCGCGCCGGATCCCGCTCACCGTCCGGGACCGGCGGTGGGATCGGACGTCGCGGTGGGGCCTGCGGTCGGGCGATCGTAGACGCCGATCGCCCACTCGCCGGGCTGCTCGCCGACCTCCGCGGAGAGACGTTCGAGCACGTCCGGGCGAGACAGCGCGACGCCGGCCGCCCGCTCGTCGCACGTCGCCCCCTTCGGAAACGGCTCGCAGCGGCCGAGTGCTTGGACGACCTTGACGACGGGGGCGTCCGACGGGAAGACCCATACCTGGATCGCCTGCCGGTTCTTGAGCCATCTGGCCGGTGCCGACAGCCGGTCGTGGTGGCCGCCGACCCCGGCTCCGCACCGCCCGGACGTGCCGCCCGCTTCACCGCTCTTGAGCAGGACGGAGACGACGACCCAGGCCCGGGGATCAGCACAGACCACCTTGTAACCGGTGGAGACGCTCGTGGGCGTGAACGTCACGGCCTGGCGGACCCCTGTCGTGCCGAAGCGCTCGGAGTGGACGAGGGGAAGGGTGAACCTTTCGGCTCCCAGCACCACGGGGAACGTCTCGGGCGGCTGCGGGGGCGTCTGGATCCGCGCCGAGCTGGGCGGCTGGGCGACCGCGGCCTGGTCGCTACGGTCGGGGCTCGTCAGCATCACGGCGGCGGTGGCGGCGACTGCCAGCGCCGCACCGACGTTCAGCGAACGTCGTGCCCACCGCATCCGGCGGCCTCGGCGGACGATCGCGTCAAGGTGCGGGACCGGTTCCCTACCGGTCGCGTCGTGAGCGTACGTGTCCAGGAGCGTGCGCAGGTTGCTCTCCGTGTGCCTCATCGCTGGAGCTCCTCCAGGTTCATGGTGCGGATGTCGGGATCGACGCGCAGACGGGTCAGGGCCCTGCCGAGCTGACTCTTGACCGCGCCCAGCGAGCAGCCGATGATGTCGGCGATCTGGGTGAGCGTGCGTCCCTCGAAATAGTGCAGGACGATCACCGCCCGCTGGCGGGGCGACAGGGCGGCGATGGCCTTCCACAGCGCCGCCTGGTCCCCCACGGCGGTCGCGTGGTCCTGCGGGTCGGCCGTCTCGGGCAGGGTCTCGACCGGCACCTCGCCGCGCCACAGCCGGCGCCACCAGGTGGCGTGGGTGTTGACGATGATGCGATAGACGTACGGATCGGGGTTGCCCTCGATCCGCCGCCAGGCCACCCACGCCTTGGCCAACGCCGTCTGCACCAGGTCCTCGGCGGTGCCCCAGTCCCGGGTGAGGAGGTACGCCATCCGGCACAGCCGTAGATGGCGATGCGCCACGTACTTGGCGAACCCGTCGTCCATCAGTCATCTCCGTCTCGTCGTCTCCGGCGATGACTACAAGCCGGAGGGCCCGTACGGATGACAGGCACCGCGCTGAGCGCTCTCGCCGAGGCCCGGCAGGCGGAGATCATCAACAGCCAGTGGCGCCGACGTCCTGCGAAAACCCTGATCGCGTCTCCCCTGTCCCCTGTCCCCTCTCCCTTCCCGTCCCATCGGGCACGCGACGGTGTTCTCGCCGAAAGGTCTCCGGCATCGCGCCGCGCTTCCCCGCATGGGTACGGCCTGCCGTAGGCGATCGGGCACAGCGCCGAGGACGCCGGACAGCACCGGAGACCGTCACCACCCTCAGCGCCGCCAGTGCGACCTGGGACCCTGCGGATCAGCCCGGAAGAGACCCGGCCTGGCCCCTCTGGGAGGCCAGGGACCTGTTCGACGGTAGTGCGTCACCAAGCGACGGTCGCTCATGTACGGATAACGTGGCTCAGGAAGGCACGAGTGGTCGTTGCTCAATCCGCGTAGTACTCCGCGTACCAATGCGACCTCGACTCGGGAGAGAAGCCCTCGAAGTCGCCGGCTCCCTCACACGACAGAAGGTAGTCCAACGCCACCAACGCCTCGGGTGAGTTCATCGCGGCGAGATGCGCCTTGGTTCCCTCAAGTCCGGCGCCGCAGAGCAACTGAACGTCGATGGAAGCACCGGCATCCCAGCTCGACCGCTTGGCATCCCAGATCGTCAGCACATCGTCCAGATAGCCGGCGTTGAACAGCTGCACACAGCACAGCTTCATCAACTCGGTATCGCCTTCACCCTGCGCGCTTCGCTCCAACGCCGCTTGGGTTCTCAACGTCTCTCGAATCTCGTTCAGATCATCGCCAGACGGTCGAATCCCGTAACGTCGCAGACTCTCATCCTCGTCCACTACCCCCTCCCTTCAAGACACGGAAAAGCGATGCTTATTCATCTAGCTAACCGTAGGCGTCCGAAAAGCCGTTACGCAGTCACATCACTGCGGCCATCCGGTGGGGAAAGCCGGAACAGATCAAGACCAACCTCGAGAAGTTCCGTACGGCGTCGCTCCGGCAGCTCTGCCACCGAGACCCACGCCGCCTGGTCAGAGCTGCCACCAATCTCGTTTCGAAGGAACCCTCCTACCACGGCCACTTCGTACAACAGATTCGTCGCGTGGATTTCAGCTTCCGGGCTGCGCCATACGTTGGAGTGAACTCCGAGCAGCCGGACGACTTTCACCCGGTATCCAGTCTCCTCATGCACTTCCCGAACAACCGCATCAGCGGGATGCTCGCCGTGCTCCACGCCACCACCCGGCGGACCCCAGCGACAGTCCGGTTCTGCGAACCGGGACAGAAGTATGGCTTCTTCGTCGATGCATATCGCGTAGGCTCCGACCCGCTGAATCGCATCAAGATTGTCCGCCATCTGGAAATGGTGACACATCGCGCCTCGCTGGCAGCAATCCATTTTCGTCGCTGTGCCCCGAAACGCATGCGCTCGCATGGTGTCGCTTTGCCTGATTGAAGGTGAGCCACGCCGCTCAGTGATCCAGGGTAGGAAGACTCGCTCAAGCTCGCCATCAGGAGCCGGATGGGGAGATGGCCTTGGTCTGCTCGGCTTGTCCCGGGTCGGCGGTGGGCGGGATGGTCAGGCTTCCACCTCAACCAGCTACGGACATCTGCTCGTGCTCATGCGCTCATCCCGGAACTGAGGCCCCCGCCGGCGGCATGAAACGGGTGAGGGCTACGAAGGGCTCATTGCGTGCAACCCGTCCCAGGTGGAAGATGCGTGTTCATGATCAGAGAGTCGCAGATCCTGGCCTGTTCCGGGGTGCTGTATCCGCCTGACGGGTTTCGGCACGTCGGCGTTCAGATATGGCAGGCGAGGCAGTTAGCTGGTATGCGTAAGCCGCGGATGTGCCTCATCGCGACGGCGGTCGGTGACTCGCGGGAATTCATCGACGGCTGGTGCGCGAGGGCTGCGTCGTTCGGCGACACGGACTTGTCCCATCTCCAGTTGTTCACGCAGCCGAATGTGAGCGACGTGCGGGCGCATCTCCTCGCCCAGGATGTGATCTTCGTGTCCGGCGGGAGCGTGGTGAATCTGCTGGCGGTGTGGCGGGCGCACCGCCTTGATGAAATCCTGCGGGAGTGCTGGGAGAAGGGCGTCGTGCTGGCAGGTCAGAGCGCGGGCAGCCTGTGCTGGCACATGGGCGGTGTGACCGACTCCTTTGGCGATGATCTCGATGCTCTCAAAGACGGCTTGGGATTCCTGCCGTTCAGCAATGGCGTCCATGACGACTTGGGCGATCAGCCCCGGCGGGCTCGGTTCCGCGCAGCTGTGGGCAACGGGACGCTGCCAGCGGGATACGCCACGGAAGACGGTGTCGCCCTCCGCTACGTGGGCACCGAGCTGCACGAGGTCGTGAGCGTCCTTCCCGACCGGAACGCATGGTTCGTCGAGCCAGACGGCGATGGCGGGTACAGAGAGAAGGCGCTTCCGGCTCGCTGCTGGGTGCCTTGAAACGTTGCGCTTGAGCTTGCCGCGCGGCGGCTGGGCCTGCACTTCCACGATCTTCCCCACACAGGCAACACGCTGGCCGCACAGTCAGGGGCGAGCCTGGCTGACCTCAAAGCGCGGATGGGCCACGACAGCGATCGAGCCGCGCTCATCTACCAGCACGCGACCAAGGACGCCGACCAGCGGATCGCCGACGCTCTCAGCGCGCGAGTGGAGGTGGATATGAGGGATCGCCGCCCTAGCGGCTAATGGCCCGTTAATGGCCTGAACACCCCGTCACAAGATCAGTGGCGGGGTGTTTTCCCTGGTGGAGCCTAGGAGATTCGAACTCCTGACATCCTGCTTGCAAAGCAGGCGCTCTGCCAACTGAGCTAAGGCCCCTTCGACGAAGATAGCTTACCGGGCCGGGGAAGCCACCCGCGTCGTCCCGAGGTCGTCGCTCAGCACCAGGTCCGGGAAGTCCGCGAGGGAGTCCAGGATGTGCGTGGCGCCGCCCTTGAGCAACCGTTCCCTGCTGTGCACGCCGGTCATCACCCCCGCCACCACGGAGGCTCCGGCCCGGCGTCCGCAGAGCATGTCGCTCTCCGAGTCGCCGACGACCGCCACGTGCCGTACGTCCGTCACGCCGAGTCGGAGCACGGCGTGCAGGACCATGTCCGGCCAGGGACGGCCGCGGCCGCCCGCGTCCTCCGGGGAGATGGCCAGGTCGATCTTGTCGTGCCAGCCGAGGACGCCGAGCACGCGGCTGAGCGTCGTACGGCTGAACCCGGTGATCAGGGCGAGCTTGACCCCGGTGCCGCGGAGTTTGTCGAGCACCTCCAGGACGCCGGGCACGGGCTCCAGCCCGGCACGTTCCAGCGCACCCTCGTAGGAGCGCTCGAACGTCAGGTTCGCCGCCTGGGCCTGGGCCTCGTTGCCGGGGAAGATGCCACGGAAGACATCGATCTTGGGACAGCCCCGGGACCGGTGCACGTGAACCATGGCACGCGCGTACGCTCCGGTCCCGGGCACTATGCCCTGGGTGGCGATCGCCTCGGCGAAGGCGCGCTCGACCATGGCGATGTCACCGACTGTGGTGCCTGCCAGGTCCAGGCACGCCAGCTCGATGGGGACGACGTCACTCATCGCCTCGCCGGTCGGTTAGTTCTCGCTGCCGGTCGCCTCGGTCCAGAGATCGAGCTCGGCGCGGTCAGCCTGCACCTTACGCCAGATCAGCAATCCCCCAAGGGCGACCAGCGCCAGAACGAGCAGCTTCTTCACGGTGTGACCCCACTTCTTCGACGGTCTCACCTGCCGGGGTGAGACCCAACGGTTGACATGCAGCCTAGCAAGGGATGGCTGCGCTCCTTGTGTTGCGCACGAACCTGATGTGCGGCTTGTGCGTAGAACGAGCCCTCAGCTGGGCCTGGATCACCCCTTCGACCCCGGCCTGTCTCCATCCCGTCCTGGGCACACCTGCCAATCACTTCGGACAACATCCCGATCATGCCAAATATCCGGACGTCCCGCGCGCGCGGTATACCCCCACAGGTATGTTACATGCCCACCGCCGCCCAGTTCATGGCGATCAGGGACGTGTCCGTCATGGACATCGCATTGCCGGCCTGGTCGACGCGCGACCGGCAGGTCTCCGGCGTGCATTCTCGCAAGGCATGGCCAGGTGGCGTCCGGTGGAGGCTGGTCCTCTGACGGTTTTCGGGCCGCCTTCCCGGGCAACGCGGTGGTGGCCGTCAGGGATGCGGCGCGTCGAGGCGCGGGCCGTCCGTACGCGGAACCGTGAGCTGAATCTCACGCCCTCCGGAATACCCTGGGGGGGTACCGTGTTAGAGTATTCGACAGGAACCGGAACCACGTTGAAGGAGACCGTAATGAGCACCGCCACCTACACCGTCAAGGGCATGACCTGCGGCCACTGCGTGAGCTCGGTGAAGGAGGAGGTCGGCGGCGTGGCCGGCGTCACCGGCGTCGAGGTCGACCTGGCCAGCGGCCGGCTCACCGTGACCAGCGAGAGCCAGGTCGAGGAGTCCCAGATCGCCTCCGCGGTCGAGGAAGCTGGCTACGAGCTGGTCGGACAGTCATGAACACTGCCGCCAAACTCGGCGCCTACGCCCTGGGGCTCGCCGTCGTCTTCGGCGGGGCCCTGGGCGTGGGCCGGGCGGTCGGCCCGGTGGCCGAGCCCGCGCCGACACAGAGCCACGCCGCCATGACGAAGGCCCAGCAGGCCCAGGAGGGCCAACAGGGCCAAGAGGGCCCAGAAGGCCACGAGGGCCAGAAGAGCGAGAAGAGCCAGGAGCACGGGACGCCGGAGCAGGCGTCCGGTGACACCCCCGGGGGGCTGCAAGTGTCGCAGAACGGATACACCCTCAACCCGCTGACCCCGATCGAGACCGGCAAGGCCACCGACTTCCGCTTCGCGGTGACCGGCCCGGACGGCCGCCCGGTGACCGAATACCAAGTGGAGCACGACAAGAAGCTGCACTTCATCGTGGTCTCCCGCGACCTGGCGACCTTCCTCCACCTGCATCCGGAGATGACGCCCGACGGCATCTGGTCGGTCGGGCTGACGCTGCCGGCAGCGGGGGCGTACCGGGCTTTCGCCGACTTCGCCCCGATCGGCGGCGAGAAGCTGACGCTCGGCGCCGACCTGCAGGCCGCCGGCGACTACCGGCCGAAGCCGCTGCCCGAGGCGAGCCGCTCCTCGAAGGTCGGCGACTACACTGTGAGCCTCGACGGAGACCTGGTCCCCGGGCGGGCGAGCAAGCTCACCCTCTCGGTCAGCAAGAACGGCGAGCCGGTCACCGACCTGCAGCCCTACCTGGGCGCGTACGGCCATCTGGTCGCCCTCCGCGCCGGTGACCTGGCCTACCTGCACGTGCACCCCGAGCAGGGCGAGAAGGCCGGTACGCAGATCACCTTCTACGCCGAGGTGCCGAGCATCGGCGACTACCGGCTGTTCCTCGACTTCAAGCACGGGGACGAGGTTCGTACCGCGGACTTCACTGTGCGCGCCACGCAGGGCGACGCGACCGCCGCGGAACCGTCGGCCCCCACGGCCACTGAAAACACACTGAAAGCACACTGAAAAGACTCTGAGACCGGGAAAGGAGAGGTGATGTCTTCCCTCACCGAGGAAAAGGCCGTCGAACTCGCGATCGGCGGAATGACGTGCGCGTCCTGCGCCAACCGCATCGAGCGCAAGCTGAACAAGCTTGAGGGCGTGACCGCGACGGTCAACTACGCGACGGAGAAGGCGAAGGTCACCTTTCCCGACGGGCTCGACCCCCAGGCGCTGATCAGCGAGGTGGAGAAGGCCGGGTACACCGCCGCGCTCCCGGCCCCCAAAGAGCAGGAGGAGCAGGCCGAGCCCGCCGACGAGTTGCGTCCGCTGCGCGACCGGCTGATCGCCGCCGTCACGCTGAGCGTGCCGGTGATCGCGATGGCGATGGTCCCGGCGCTGCAGTTCACGAACTGGCAGTGGTTGTCGCTGGTGCTGGCCGCGCCGGTCGTGGTCTACGCGGGCTGGCCGTTCCACAAGGCCGCCTGGACGAACCTGCGCCACGGCGCCGCCACCATGGACACGCTGATCTCCATCGGCACGCTGGCCGCGCTCGGCTGGTCGCTGTGGGCGCTGTTCTTCGGCACGGCGGGCACGCCGGGCATGACGCACCCGTTCGAGCTGACCATCGAGCGCACCGACGGCTCAGGCAACATCTACCTGGAGGCCGCGGCGGGGGTGACCGCGTTCATCCTGGCCGGACGCTACTTCGAGTCGCGTTCCAAGCGGCGGGCGGGGGCCGCGCTGCGGGCCTTGATGGAGCTGGGCGCCAAGGACGTCGAGCTGGCCGACGGGCGGCGGGTGCCGGTCGAGCAGCTCAAAGCGGGCGACACGTTCGTCGTGCGGCCGGGTGAGAAGATCGCGACCGACGGCGTGATCGAGGAGGGCACCTCCGCGGTCGACGCCTCGATGCTGACCGGCGAGTCCGTGCCCGTCGAGGTGCGTCCGGGCGACGCCGTCACCGGGGCGACGGTGAACGCGGGCGGCCGGCTGGTGGTGCGGGCCACCCGGGTCGGGGCCGACACGCAGCTCGCCCAGATGGCCAAGCTGGTCGAGGACGCCCAGACGGGCAAGGCCGAGGTGCAGCGGCTGGCCGACCGCGTGTCGGGCATCTTCGTGCCGATCGTGATCGCGCTGGCCCTGGGCACGCTGGGCTTCTGGCTCGGCACCGGCAATGGCGCGGGGGCCGCGTTCACCGCCGCGGTGGCCGTGCTGATCATCGCCTGCCCGTGCGCGCTCGGCCTGGCCACCCCGACGGCGCTGCTGGTCGGCACCGGCCGGGGCGCGCAGCTCGGCATCCTGATCAAGGGGCCGGAGGTGCTGGAGTCCACCCGCCGCATCGACACCATCGTCCTGGACAAGACCGGCACGGTCACCGAGGGCAGGATGACGCTGGTCGGCGTGCACCTGGCCGAGGGCGAGAGCCGCGAGGAGGTGCTGCGGCTGGCGGGCGCTCTGGAGCACGCCTCCGAGCACCCGATCGCCCAGGCCATCGCCAGGGAGGCGAAGTCCGACGCGACCGTCGAGGACTTCGCCAACGTCGAGGGCCTCGGCGTGCAGGGCATCGTGGACGGGCACGCGGTCCTGGTCGGCCGGCCGAGGCTGCTGGCCGAGTGGTCGCAGCACCTGCCCGCCGACCTGGCGGCCACCCTTGAGGACGAGCAGGCCAAGGGCCGTACGGTGGTCGCGGCCGGCTGGGACGGCAAGGCCAGGGCGCTGCTGGTGGTGTCCGACGTGGTCAAGGAGACCAGTGCGGAGGCCATCGCCAGGCTGCGCGCGCTGGGACTCACCCCGGTGCTGCTGACCGGCGACAACGAGGCCGTGGCCAGGACGGTGGCCGCCGAGGTCGGCATCGACGAGGTGATCGCCGAGGTGCTGCCCGCCGACAAGGTCGACGTCGTCAAGGAGCTCCAGGGCGAGGGCAAGGTCGTGGCCATGGTCGGCGACGGCGTCAACGACGCGGCCGCGCTCGCCCAGGCCGACCTGGGCCTGGCCATGGGCACCGGCACAGACGCCGCCATCGAGGCGTCCGACCTGACCCTCGTCCGCGGTGACCTGAGGGTGGCGGCCGACGCGATCAGGCTCTCCCGCCGGACGCTCGGCACGATCAAGGGCAACCTGTTCTGGGCCTTCGCCTACAACGTCGCCGCCCTGCCGCTGGCCGCGCTCGGCCTGCTCAACCCGATGATCGCGGGGGCCGCGATGGCCTTCTCCAGCGTGTTCGTGGTCAGCAACAGCCTGCGGCTGCGCCGGTTCAGGTGACCGCCAGGGCCCTGCGCTGAGCCCATCTGACGGCCGGTGCCATCGCGGCGCCGGCCGTCATGAACGCCAGCCCCAGCAGCAACCAGCCGACGGTCCCGCCGTCGAGCACGAGGGTGGTGAGCACGGCGGGGCCGAGCATCCGCGCCACGGCCGTGCCGGTGCCGAAGAAGCCCTGGTACTGGCCCTGCCTGTCGTCCGGGGCCAGGCCGAAGCCGATCTCCCAGGCCCCCGCGGCCAGCAGCATCTCCCCCGCGACCTGCAGACACCCGGCCGCGATCAGGAAGACCCAGCCGTGCGGGCTGAGGGCGAACACCGCGCAGGCGGCGAACAGCACGACACCCGCCCGGCGGACGGCCGTGGATGCGTCCCGCAGGTCGCGCACCCGGCGGGCCACGCGTACCTGGAAGAGCAGCACACTGCCGGTGTTGAGCACGAGCAGCACCGAGACCATCCAGGCCGGCCCGGACGTGCGCTGCGCGATCCACAGCGGCACCACGAGGCTGAGCAGCGGCATGTAGAACAGCATCACGGCGTTGATCACCGTGACCAGCGCGTACGGCCGGTCCCTGAGCACGGCCAGCCGCGGCCCCGGCGCGGCGGGCGCGGGCCGCACGGCGGGCAGCCTGAGCAGGACCAGCGCGGCCACCAGGAAGCTCAGGGCGTCGAGCGTGAACACCGCCATGTATCCGGCACGGGTGCCGACGGCCAGCGCGACGCCGCCCAGCGCAGCCCCGACGGCCATGCCGCCGTTGAGCGTGGACTGCAGCACGGCCCGGACGACCGTGCGGCGGGCCGGCTCGACCAGCCCGGCCAGCAGCGCCTGCCGGGCCGCCGACAGGCCGGTCTGCGCGGTCCCGTAGAGGCAGGCGACCAGCAGGAACAGCGGAAACGAGCGGACGAACACGAACGAGCCGGCCGCCACCGCGGTGGTGAGCGCGAGCAGCACCGCCACGCCGCGCGGCCCCCGCCGGTCGGCCAGGTGCCCGAGCGGCACCCCCGCCACCGAGCCGACCGCCCAGCCCAGCGTGAGGCCGAGGCCGATCTCGGTGGCCGACAGCCCCACGACGTCGGCGAAGTAGAGCGCCGAGGTGACCAGGTACGCGCCGTCGCCGATGGAGTTGGCGAGCTGCGCGGCGGCGAGCACGCGCTGGGTTCTCATGACTTGTATGACTCCGGGGTCATCCGGGTGGCGACGCCCATCCTGTTCCAGGCGTTGATGGTGGCCACGGCCACGGTCAGCGCGGCCATCTGCTGCTCGTCGAAGTGCGCGGCGGCCTGCGCCCAGACCTCGTCGGTGACGTCGTCGGTGGACAGGCGGGTGGCGGCCTCGGTGAAGGCCAGGGCGGCGCGTTCCTGCGGGGTGAAGAACGGGGCCTCGCGCCAGACGGCCACGGCGTGCAGCCTGGCGTCGCTCTCCCCCGCCTGCTTGGCGTCGGAGCTGTGCATGTCCACGCAGTAGACGCAGCCGTTGATCTGGCTGGCGCGCAGCCGTACGAGTTCGAGGAGGGGCTTGGGGAGGGTGCTCTGGGCCACGAACCGGTCCAGGCCGGCCATCGCCTTGTACGCTTCGCCGGCGAACTTCCCGAGTTCCATGCGTTCGGTCATATGCCCATCTTGGCCGTACTCTTGTCCCGACATAAGCTCCAATTTCCGCCAAGTTGATTGGGCCAAGTTGGACGTTCACATCAGCCTTCAAGGGCGCGGTGACCTGGCCGCACAGGTCTACCGGCAGCTGCTCGACGCCATACTCGACGGGCGTCTGCGCTCCGGCGAGCGGCTGCCGCCGACCAGGGAGCTGGCCGGCCGGCTGGAGATCTCCAGGAACACGGTGGCGGTGGCCTACGACCGGCTGGTGGCCGACGGCTTCCTGGTCGGCCGGGCGGGGGCGGGCACGTTCGTGTCGGCCGAGCCGGTGCGCGGCCGGGCCGCGCCCAAGGGGGTGGTCAGGCCGCGGGCGTTCTGGCGGGAGCTCGGGCAGACCGCCGAGGTGCCGCCCGCCCGGTACGACTTCCGCGTCGGCGTGCCGGACGCGCGGCTGTTCCCGATGGAGACCTGGCGCAGGCTGGTGGCCAGGGAGCTACGGGTGGGGCTGGCGACGTACGAGCCGTCGTCCGGTTATAAGCCGCTACGTGAGGCTATTTCGCGTCATATCGGGATCAGTCGGTCGGTGCATGCGGGGCCCGACGACGTCCTGATCACCAACGGCGCTCAGCAGGCCCTCGACCTCATCGGACGCGTCCTGATCGAGCCCGGCACGACCGTCGCCGTCGAGGAGCCCGGCTACCCGCCCGCCCGCCGGCTGTTCCGCTCGCTCGGCGCCCGCGTGATCGGCGTGCCCGTGGACGCCGAGGGCCTGGACGTGGCGGCCATCCCCCGCTCGGCGAGCCTCGTCTACGTCACGCCCTCGCACCAGTTCCCGCTGGGCACGCCCATGTCGCTGGCCCGCCGCGCCGCCCTGCTCGCCTGGGCAGAACGCCGCGCCGCCGTGGTGATCGAGGACGACTACGACAGCGAGTTCCGCTTCGGCGAACGCCCGCTCGAACCCCTGCAGAGCCTCGACCGGTCGGGCCGGGTGATCTACGTGGGCTCGTTCTCGAAGACCCTGCTGCCCATGCTCAGGCTCGGCTTCCTCGTCGCCCCCGCCTCGCTCGGCCCGGCCCTGTGCGCCGCGCGACAGCTCTCCGACTGGCACGGCGACATGCCCACGCAGGCCGCCCTGGCCCGTTTCATCGACGAGGGCCTGCTGGCCAGGCACATCAGGAAGGCGACCCGCGAGTACGCCGCCCGGCACGAGCTGGTCACCGCGGCGCTGGCCGGGGACGAGCGGCTGCGCCTGATCCCGTCCGCCGCGGGCCTGCACGTGTGCGCCCGCCTGGCCCCCGGCGTGTCCCTGGGGCCCGTGCCGGACCTGGCCGTCGAGCAGCTCGACGCCTACTGCGGAGAGACCCCGGCGCAACCGGGCCTGGTGCTCGGATACGGCGCGATCGGGCCGCGCGACATCGGCCCCGGCCTGCGCCTGCTCACCGACAACCTCAGGACGGCGACGCCCGGTCAGTAGTCGCGCCGGCTCCAGAACCGCCGCGCCCGGTCCCCCGTCAGCTCCGGATCGTCCGGCGGCGAGGGCTGCTGCACGATGACGACGGTCGTCTTGGCGTGCCGGGCGCAGTACATGCTGGTGGAGGGCAGCAGGATCCGGCTCAGCAGCCGCCGCCGGCCCCGGCCGAGCACCAGCAGGTCGCCCTCGCGGGCCAGATCGACGAGGTGGTAGCCGGGGTCGCCGACCTTGCTGAGCGTCGCCACGCGCAGGTCGTCGGGCACGCCCCCGGCGACGTCCTCGAACACGCCCGCGATCACCTCCGCGCAGCGGGACTCCTCGCCCTGCCGGATGGCGTGCTGCACGGGCAGCGCCTCGGGAAAGGGATGGACGGGCGCACGACTGACGTGAACGGCCACCAGGGCCATCCGGTGCAGCCTGGCCGCGCCGATGGCCCAGGCGAGTGCCCAACGCGAGGCCGGGGACTCGTCCACCCCCACGATCAGCCTCACACCGCCAGGCAGATCCTGTTCCACGGTGCCTCCTGGAAATGAAGTACGACCATAGTGCGCCAACCGGCCAGTTACCGGGAGGTGGCACTTTGCGAACTCTGGAGTCCCCCGCGAGCCCGGGCGTAGCATGCGGGGGTGGAACGAGGGTGGGTGCAACCCCGTCCCGCCCTCGACCGGCGGCTCGACGGGGCGCTTACGCACAGGCTCACCACGCTCGTGGCCTCTACAGGCTACGGGAAGTCGATCGCGCTCGCCGGTTGGAGCCACGCCGTGGGCGGCGTTCTGCACCTGCTCGGGCCCGCCGACCGCGACCTGCCGACGCTGGCGGGCTCGGTGGCGTCGGCGCTGGCCGAGGCCGTCCCGGGGTTGCCCGCCGACCTGCTGGCCGCGGCCGGCGCGCCGCTCGGCCCCGACGCCGACGAGCTGTCCAGGGCCGCCGCGCTGGCGGGCGCGCTGGCCGAGGCGCTGGCCCGGCGGCTGACCAGGGGGCTGGCGCTGGTCTTCGACGGCGTCGACGCGATCACCGGCGCGCCCGGCTCGGTGCGTTACGTCGAGACGCTGGTCCGCGCCGCGCCCCGGCACCTGCACCTGGTCACCGCCTCGCGGGCGCCGCTGCCGTTCCCGACGGCCCGGCTGCGCCAGGACCACGAGGTGCTCGACCTCGACGCCACCGACCTCGCGCTCACCCCGTCCGAGAGCGCGGCCTGGGCCAGGGAGCGGCTGGGCGAGCAGGGGGCGGGCATCGCCGCCAGGCTGCACGAGGCGTGCGCGGGCTGGCCGGCCGCCGTCCAGGCCGCCCTCGACGCGCTGGCCCGGGAGGAGCCGGCTAGCTGGCCGCGTACCGCGGCGAGCCTGGCCGCCAACTCGGCCACGCTCGAACACCTGACGCTGGCCGCGTTCAAGGACCTGCCGGCGGGCATGCGCGAGCTGCTGCGCGCGGCGACCGTCCTGCCGGTGCTGACGTCCGGACTGGCCGCCACGCTCGGCGCGCCGCCCGACACGCTCGCGGCCCTGACCAGCCGCGGCCTGTTCATCGAGGCCGACCAGGACGGCCACCGGCTGACCACGACCAGCAGGCACGTCCTGGCCAGGCACGCCCCGCTCGACCGGCACGAGGCCCACGACGTGGCCGCCGTCGCCGCCCGCTGGTACGTCGAGCACGACCAGCCCGAGCTGGCCCTGCGCGCCGCCGTCGCGACCGCCCACCCCGACCTGGCCGCGTCGCTGCTCAACTCCCACGGCCCCCGCCTGGCCGAACGCGGCGACGTGATCGCGGCCCTCGACCTGCTGCCCGAGCAGGCCAGAGGCTCGCCGCCGATGCTCAGGCTGGCCGGCATCGCCGAGCAGAACCGCGGCCACTGGACCCGCGCCCACGACCTGCTGGCCCGCGTCGCCGACGGCCCCGCCTTCGACGCGTTCGTGGCCAGGCGGCTCGGCTTCATCGACCACCTGCGCGGCGACCTCGACGCCGCCATGACGATGTACGCCAAGGGGCACGCCTACGGCTCGCCGCCCGCCGACGCCGCCATGTGCACCGCCTCCATGGCCTCGGTGCTGTGGCTGAAGGGCGACCGGGCGGGCTGCGCCGAGCTGGCCGACCGGGCGCTGGAGCAGGCCGGCGGGCTCGGCGACCCCGGCGCGCTGGCGATGGCCAACACGGTCCTGGCCATGCTCGCCGCCCTCGACGGCGACCGCCGCGCCAACGACGCCTACTACCTGCGCGCCCTGGAGTACGCCGAACGCGCCGGCGACGTCGTCCAGCTCATCAGGATCCGGGCCAACCGGGCCTCCCGCCACCTGGACGAGGGCGCCTACGCCGAGGCGCTGGCCGAGACGGAGGCCGCGAGCAGGCTGTGCGACCTGGTGTCGTTCGCGCCGTACGCCGCGCTCAACGTGGCCAACCGGGCCAAGGCGCTGGTCGGGCTCGGCCGGCTGGAGGAGTCGGCGATCGACGCCGCCGACGCGGTGGCCAGGTGGGAGGCGATGGGGTCGCGGCTGGTCAGCGTCGGGCTGGTGCGGCTGGGCGAGATCCACGCGCTGCGCGGCGACCGCGGGCAGGCGGCCGCCGTCTACCGCCGGGTGATCGCCGAGACCGGCCCGCTGGGCGAGGTGCAGACCCGCTCCAACGCGCTCAACGCGCTGGCCGAGCTGCTGGCCGAGGACGATCCCGAGGAGGCGGCCCAGGTGGCCGAGCAGGCGCTCGCGTACGCCGGCGGCATCGCCGGGGTCTCCGCGCGGGTGGCCGCGGCGCACGTGGCCCTGGCCGCCGGCCGTCGTGACGAGGCCGCCCGGCTGGTCGGCGAGACCGAGCCGATCGCCGTGGAGCGCAGGGACCACGCGGCCCAGGCCGTGCTGCACGAGCTGCGCGCCCGGCTCGACGGCGATCCCGCGCAGGCCGACGAGGCGGTGCGCAGGTGGGCGGCGCTCGGCGACCCGATCGGGCGGGCCAGGGCCGAGCTGGTGCGGGCGGCCCTGTCCGACCCGGTGAGCGGGGGCGAGGTGGCCGTACGGGTGCGCGAGCGGATGCACGCGATCGGCTGCCGGGCGCTCGACGACCGGATCGACGAGCTGATCGCCCGCGCGGCGCCCGTGCCGGGGGCGGCGGTGGTGATCGAGACCATGGGAACGTTCCGGGTGCTGCGCGGCGCGGTGCCGGTCCCGCGTACGGCCTGGCAGTCGCGCAAGGCCCGCGACCTGCTGAAGATCCTGGTCAGCCGCCGGGGCGGCGCGATCAGCAGGGAGCGGCTGGTGGAGATCCTCTGGCCCGAGCAGCGCGACGACGCGGTCGGGCTGCGGCGGCTCAACGTCATGGTCTCCACGCTGCGGGCGGTGCTCGACCCGGCCCACGAACGGCCCGCCGACGACGTCGTGGTCTCCGAGGAGGGCGCGCTGCGCCTGGACCTGACGCACGCCGACGTCGACGTGGAGCGCTTCCTCGACCTGACCGCCGGAGCCGTGCGGCTGGAGCAGGCGGGCCGCGCCGCCGAGGCGCTGGAGCGGTGGACGGCGGCCGAGAGCGCGTACGGCGGCGAGTTCTGCGAGGAGGACCCCTACGCCGACTGGGCGGTGGGCCTGCGCGAGCAGGCGCGGCTGGCCTACGTGCAGGCCGCCGCCCGGCTGGCCGCGGCGCGCACCCGCGAGCGGCGCTACGACGAGGCCGCCCGCTACTGGCTGCGCCTGCTGGAGCGCGACGGCTACGACGAGCGCGCTCACCTGGGCCTGGTGCGCGCGCTCGACCTGGCGGGCCGGCGCGGCGACGCCCGCAGGCGCTACCACCTCTACGCCGAGCGCATGCGGGAGCTGGAGGTCGAGCCCGCGCCCTACCCCACCTGAACCAGACCTGAACCGTCCGGGGTGATGGTGATCAGATGAGGACGGTCATCGTACGGCTGGTCGAGCCCGAGCAATCCGGCGGCCAGCTCCGCGGGCTGCTCGAAGAGGTGGGGGGCGAGCCGGTGCCGTTCAGCGGCGCCGACGCCGTGATCACCCTGTTGCTGAACGCGGCCGGCCTGAACCGCGATCCCGCCTGAACCTCGCGCGAACCTCGGCTCGCCACCATCTGTGGTGAGAGGAGGCACGATGAGCGAGCAGCTGGGGAGTGGATGGCCGTTCGTCGGGCGAGGGGGATCGATCGCGACCGTGCGCGCGGCGCTGCGGTCGGGAGCGGGCGCGATGATCGCCGGTGAGGCGGGCGTCGGCAAGAGCAGGCTGGCCGCGCAGGCGCTGGCCGGTCTCGACGGGTACGAGGTCGTGCGCGCGCTGGGCACGGAGACCGCGTCGATGATCCCGTTCGGGGCGTTCGCCCATGTGTTGACGGGGCCGCCGCAGGGCGGCGAGAACCTGCTGCGCTGGGCCGCGCGGCACCTGCGCAGGGGAGAGGGAGAGCTGCTGGTGAGCGTGGACGACGCCCACCGGCTGGACGCGGCGTCGGCGGCGCTGGTGCACTACCTGGCCGCGGGCGGGGAGGCAAGGGTGCTGGTCACGGTGCGTACGGGCGGCCCGCTGCCCGCGCCGGTGGCCGCGCTGTGGAAGGACGAGCTGCTGACCAGGGTCGAGCTGCCGCCGCTCGGCCGGGACGAGGTCGGCCAGGTGCTGGCGGGCGCGCTCGGCGGCGAGGTGGCGGAGGGGACCGTCCGGCGCCTGGCGGCCGTCACCGGCGGGAACGTGCTCTACCTGCGCGAGGTCGTCCATGCCGGGCGCACGTCCGGCTGCCTGGCCGAGAGCGGCGGCGAGTGGCGCTGGCGGGGCGAGCTGTCGCTGACGACCCGGCTGCGCGAGCTGGTCGCCGCCCGGATCGGCCACCTGGACCAGGACGAGCGGGAGGTGCTGGAGCTGGTGGCGTACGGCGAGCCGGTGGGCGCGGAGCTGCTGGTCGCGCTGACCTCGCCGCGCGCGGTCGAGCGGGTCGAGGCCCGTGGCCTGGTCACGGTCGCCGGCGACGGCAGGCGCGAGCAGGTACGCCTCGGCCACCCCCTGTACGGCGAGGTGGTCCGCGGCGACTGCGGCACCCTGCGGGCCAGGCGGCGGCTGCGGACGCTGGCCGAGGCCCTGGAGGCCGGCGGCCTGCGGCGGCGCGAGGACGAGCTGCGCGCGGCCGTCTGGCGGCTGGACAGCGGGTCGGCCGCCGCGCCGGAGATGTTGTTGTCGGCCGCGGGCCTGGCCTGGGCCAGGCGTGACCCGCGGCTGGCCGCCCGGCTGGCCAGGGCCGCGATCGAGGCGGGCGCGGGCGTGGCGGCGGTCGCGCTGCTCGGCCAGGTGCTGATGGTGCTGGGCGACCAGGACACGGCGCTGACGGCGCTGCGGCAGGCGGCCAGGACCGCCGTCACCGAGGGCGAGCGCGCCCAGCACGCCTTCAGCCTGGGCATGAACCTCGCCTGGGCGGGCGCGGACGCCGAGGCGTGCCGGGTGCTCGACCTGGCCGCCGGGTCGCTGACCGAGCCGGCCTGGCGGCAGGAGGCGCACGTCTACCGGGGCGTCGCCGACTTCTTCGCCGGCCGGCTGGCCGGAGCCGCGGACGCGCTGGCGCGGGCGCGCGCCTGCGAGCCGACGACCGTGCGCGGCGCGGCGCACGCGGCCGCGCTGGAGTCCTGGACCGACGCCTACGCCGGGCGCACGGAGAGCGCGCTCGCCGTGGCCGATCGGGCCCTCGCGAGCCGGGACGACTGGGATGACGACGCCCCGTACGCGCTCCCGGCGCTGCTGGACGCGCGCTGCGCCGCCCAGGTGTTCTCCGGCCGCCTGGACGCGGCGGCGCGGACGGCCGCGGAGGGCATGGAGCCGGCGGCGGCCGAGCTGTCGGTGTCGGGGTTCGGGGCGTACCGGTCGATGGTCGCCAGGCTGCGCGGCGACGCGGCCGGCGCGGCCCGCTGGGCCAGGCAGGACGCGGCCCGGCTGCCTCCCGGGACGCCGTACCGGGGGCGCTGCCTGGCCGAGCTGGCCCACGCGCGGGCGCTGCTGGGGGAGACGGCGGCGGCGCGGGCCGCGCTGGCCGAGGCCGAGGGGCCGGCCTCGCGGTGGGCGTTCACCCGGCAGCCGGTGTTGCAGGCCGCGGTGTGGGTGACGGCCTCGGCGGGCGACCTGGACCAGGCGGTGAGCCTGTGCCTGACGGCCGCCGGGCTGGCCGAGCGGCACGAGCAGTCCGGGTACCTGATGTTCGCGCTGCACGACCTGGTGCGGCTGGGCACGCCCGCCCTGGCGGCCCGGCGGCTGGCCGCGCTCGCCGAACGGGTGGACGGGCCGCTGGCCGGACTGTTCGCCCGGCACGCGCGCGCCGCGGGCGACCCGGCCGAGCTGCGGGACGTCGCCGCCGAGTTCGAACGGCTCGGCCTGGTCCTGTACGCCGCCGAGGCCCTCGCCCAGGAGTCGGCGGCCCACCGCCGGGACGGCCGGGGCACGCTGGCCAGGGGTGCGCAGACCAGGGCGTGGGCGCTGGCCAGGCGGTGCCCGGGGGTCTCGACGCCCGCGCTGGTCGAGCTGGCCACGCCGGAGCTCACGCCGCGGCAGCGGGAGATCGTCAAGCTGGCGGCGGCCGGGTTGACGAACCGGCAGATCGCCGACCGGCTGACGCTGTCCACCCGTACGGCGGCCAACCACCTGCAGGCGGCCTACGAGAAGCTGGGGGTCAACGACCGCACGCAGGTGGGCCGCCTGCTGGCGGCGCTTTAAATAAGGCTCAGGAGGCCGTCGTACAGGGGCTGGCGGTCGTCGTCCGTCATGGCCCTGTACGGGTCGGCGGCCCGCCGGTTCGTCTCGGCCTCGATCGCGGCCCGGACGGGACCGTCCCTCAGCGCGACGATCCCGGCCGCGGTCAGCCCGGCCGCGCGCCAGGACTCGGCGTGCGCGTCGGCCCGGTGGTAGCGCAGCGCGGCGAGCCGGTTGAACAGCAGCAGGCCGGCGGGGGCGGCGTCCGGCTCGTACGGCGGCGCCATCACCTCCAGGGCGCCGCCCGGCACGCGTACGGCCCGGTCGAGCACCCCGCCCACCGACCCGGCCAGACCGGCCACGTCACGGCCCGCCCAGACGCGGCCGGCCGCCTGGGCGTGCGCGGCGTACAGGCCGTCCACGAAGGCCCGTCCCTCGGGGGTGAGCCGCAACGCCCCGCCGGCGTCCCGTTCGAGCGTGCCCTCGCGCAGGTGGACGCCGACGCCTTCGGTGACGTCGCCGTACCGGTAGACGGCGGCGAGCGCGGCCGTGGTCACCGGGCGCAGCGGGAGCACGAAGCGCAGGTCGTTGAGCAGGCCGCAGGTCAGGCCGGAGCGTTCGGCCAGGTCCAGGACGGCCCTGCCGGCGGCGGCGTGCACCTCGACGTGGGCCGCGTCGATGACGGGGGCGATCGCCGCGGCGAACTCCTCCAACCCCTGAAATTTCGGCATTGAGCGTCATTATGGCGCTGAATCCGTAGCTCATCAGCAGGAAACCGTAATCGCCTGGCTCCAGGGTGAGGTCAACCGTCCGGCGTCCGCCGGTGTTCTTCCACCGCCCGGTTCCTCCCTCCCCTGGAGTCCCTGATGTCCCTCCGTCCTCGCTGGGCGGCCCTGCCCGTGGTGCTGGTCGCGGTGTTCATGACCACGCTCGACTTCTTCGTCGCGAACGTGGCCGTGCCTTCGATCCGCGCCGACCTGGGAGCGGGCGACGCGGCGAGCCAGTTCGTGGTCGCCGGTTACGGGCTGGCGTACGCGGCGGGCCTGATCGTCTCCGGGCGGCTCGGCGACCTGTACGGACCGCGCCGCCTCTTCGCCGCCGGGCTGGCCCTGTTCACGCTCGCCTCGGCGGCCTGCGGCGGCGCGCCGGACGCCGCCGCGCTCGTGCTCGCCCGGGTGGCGCAGGGCATCGCGGCGGCGCTGCTCGCGCCGCAGGTCCTGACGCTGATCGGGACGCTGTTCCCGGGCGCGGGCCGGGCCAGGGCGTTCGGCTGGTACGGCACGGTGGTGGGCCTGGCCGGGATGAGCGGCCAGGTCGTGGGCGGACTGGTGGTGGCGGCCGACCCCCTCGGGCTCGGCTGGCGGGCGTGCTTCCTGGTCAACGTGCCGATCGGCCTGGCGGCGCTGGCGCTGACCGGGCGGCTGGTCCCCCGCGTCGCCGGGGCCGGGTCGCGTGCGGGGCTGGACCTGCCGGGCGCGGCGCTGGTCGCGGCAGGACTGGCAGGCGTCGTGCTGCCGCTGGTCCAGGGCCGCGAGGAGGGCTGGCCGCAGTGGACGTGGCCGTGCCTGGGCGGCGCGGCGCTGATGCTGGCGGCGTTCGTCCGGCGGCAGCGGCGGCTGGCGGCGACCGGCCGGGAGCCGCTGCTGGACCTGGCGGTGTTCGGCGAGAAGGGGTTCACGGCCGGGCTGGCGGCGGTCGCGCTGCTGTTCGGCACCTCCGCGGGACTGTCGTTCGTGCTCGCCCTGTACCTCCAGGACGGCCTCGGCCTCGGTCCGCTGGCCGCCGGGGCGGTGTGCACCGCGCTGAACGTGGGCTTCTTCCTGGCCTCGCCGCGCGCGGCCCGGGTGCCGCGCCCGGCCGGTCCGCTGGCGTTGCTGCTCGGGCTCGGGCTGCTCCTGCAGGCGGGGGAGTCGCCGTACCTGGTGGCGGGCGCGCTGCTGGTGGCGGGCGCGGGGATGGGGCTGGTCATGTCGCCGCTGCTGTCGTCGGTCCTCGCGTCCGTACGCCGGGAGCGCGCGGGCGCGGCGGCCGGGGTGCTGGGGACCGTGCAGGAGACCGGCGGCGTGCTCGGCGGCACGATCACCGGCGCGGTGTTCTTCGGCTCCCTGGACGCCGGCTGGCCCGCGGCCACCAGAGCGGCCCTGCTCGTGCTCATCGTGGGCGCGCTGGGCGTCCTGGCCCACTCGGTACGCCGCCACCGCCGCCCCCGCCGCCCCGAGCCGTGCCCGGCGATGTCCCTGGAGCCGAACCGCTGACCGCGGGGGCGTCCGGGGCGTCAGCCGTACCGGCCGGCCGTGGGCGGGCACAGGGCGGCGGCCAGGTCGTCGGCCAGGCGCGGCAGTTCGTCGGGCCGCAGCGTGGAGACCGTCAGCCGCAGCGCGGGCGGCGTGCGGACGCGGTTGCGGGCGCCGGGCGCGGCGGCCCAGCCGAGGCCCAGCAGCCGGGTGACGGCGGTGGTCTCGTCGGCGACCGGGACCCAGACGTTGAGCCCGCTGCGGCCGTGCGCCCGCAGGCCACGCGCGGCCAGCGCGTCGATCAGGCCGTCCCGCCGACCGGCGTAGGCGGCGGCCACGGCCGCGGTGTCCACAGCCTGTGCACGCCACAGGTGGGCGACCGCGCGCTGCAGCAGATGGCTGACCCAGCCCGCGGCCAGCCGCTGCCGCCCGCGCAGCCGGTCGAGCGTGACGGGATCGCCGGTGACCAGCGCCAGCCGCAGGTCGGGGCCGAACGCCTTGGCCGTCGAGCGGGTGAGCAACCAGCGGGTGGTCACGCCGGCCAGGGGATGGAGGGGGAGGTCCACCAGGCTCGCGCCGTGGTCGTCCTCGATCAGCACCACGTCGGGGCGGGTGGCGAGCAGGGCGCGCAGGTCCGCGGCCCGCCGGGCGGTGACGGCCGCGCCGGTGGGGTTCTGGGCGCGGGCGGTGATCACCACCGCTCGCACGCCCGCCCGCAACGCCCGGTCCAGCTCGTCCGGCAGCGGGCCCTCGTCGTCCAGGCGCATCGGGACCGGCCGCAGCCCGAGGGCGGCGACCAGGTCGAGCAGGGCCGTCCAGCCGGGGTCCTCGACGCCGATCGCGTCGCCGGGACGAAGGTGGGCGTTCAGGACGCGTTCCACCGCGTCGAGGGTGCCGGAGGTGATCGCCAGCGGTGCGGCGGGCACGCCGTCCGCGCGCAGACGGGCGGCGGCCAGCGAGAGCAGCTCCTCGTCGTCGCCCGTGCCGTACATGGCCGGACGCTGCTCGTGCGCCCTGGCGGCGGCGGCGAGCGCCTCGTGCAGCGGCGGCAGCAGGGCCGGGTCGGGGTTGCCGTGCGACAGGTCGCGCACGCCGGGCGGCGCCTCGACGCGGATCTCCTCGCGGGTCGTGGTGGCCGGGCGCGGCCGGACCCGCGTGCCGCGCCGGCCCGCCGTCTCGACGATCCCGCGCTCCCGCAGCAGCCGGTACGCGGCCGCGGCGGTGTTCGGGCTGACCTCGGCCGTGGCGGCCACCTCGCGCACCGGCGGCAGGTGCGTCCCGGGAGGCAGCAGGCCCGCGGACACCGCGGCCTCGACGCCGGCCGCGATCTCGCTGGCCGTCCCACCGGCGATCCTGTATGTTTCTGACACAAAGTACATTATGTACTAATACAAAGCTCGGCAGGAGGGTTTCGCGTGCTCATTCATCCCTGGGACGCGGCACGGGACGACGACGAGTGGCGCACCTGGCTCGCCACCCGCGACTTCGGCCAGCTGGCCGCGAACGGCCCCGGCGGCGGTCCGCCCGTCGTCGTCCCCACCCACTTCCTCTTCGACGCCGCCGCCGGGGAGGTGCTGCTCCACCTGGCCAGGCCCAACCCGGTGTGGGCGGCGATCGAGCGCGACCCGGCGGTCCTGCTGAGCGTGCACGACGACTACGCCTACATCCCCGGCGGCTGGCGGACGGGCGACCCCGAGACCGGCGTGCCCACCAGCTATTACGCCTCCGTCCAGCTCACCTGCCGGGCCGAGGTGGTGGACGACCCCGAGGGCAAGGCCGAGATCCTGCGCCGCCAGCTCGCCCACTTCCAGCCCGACGGCGCGCACGGCGTCGTGGCGGCCGGCGAGGGTCCGTACCACCGGCAGTTGCCCGGCCTGCGCGGGCTGCGGCTGGCGGTGGTGGAGGCGCGCGCCAAGTTCAAGTACGACGGCCGCCAACCCGTCGAGGTGCGCGAGCGCGTCGCCGGCCTGCTGGCCGAACGCGGCCTGCCGGGCGACGCCGGAGCCAGGGAGCAGCAGCTCAGGCGGATGGCCGAGCGCTGACCCAGGACCCCGCGGCCGAGGTCGGCCGTCACGGACACCAGCATTGGCAGCTCACGTCTCATTGCTCTTAGTATTTGACGACTCACACAGAGCGATGCCGACGGAGAGGGCCCCACATGCAGTCGCCGGACGGTCCGGGCCGGGAGCGGGTGCTCGACTGGGTCGAGCGGGTGGCGGACTTCGTCTCCGACGAGTGGGGGCTGGCCCCGATCACCGGCCGCGTCCTGGGCTGGCTCATGGTCTGCGACCCGCCCGCGCAGACGGCGTCCGACATCGCCGACGCCATCGGCGCGAGCCGCGCGTCCCTGACGACGACCATGCAGCTCCTCACGTCGATCCGGCTCGTCCACAGGCTGCGCAGGCCGGGGGAGCGCAACGTCTACTACCGGATCGAGGACGACGCCTGGTCGAAGGTCCTGCGCCAGAAACTGGCCGCGTTCACGGCCTTCGACGCGCTGGCCGAGGAGGGCCTGCGGCTCGGCTGGACGGACGAGGCCCAGACCGCCCGCATCCGCTCCGCCCACGACTCCATCGCGGCCGTCGCCACCGCTCTCGACAGCCTGTGGAAAACCGACGAGCCTGTGGATAACTAGCCGTCGGCGTCCGGGTACTGGAAGACGTCGTCCAGGGGCACCCGGAACACCCGGGCGATCTGAAAGGCCACCTCAAGAGAGGGTGAATACCGGCCCTGCTCGATGGCGATGACGGTCTGCCGCGTGACACCCACCCGCTGGGCCAGCTCGGCCTGCGTCATCTCCCCGTGCGCGAACCGCAGAGCCCTGATGGAGTTGGTGACCTTGGTCGGTTTGCCCATGCCTACAGGCCCCTCCGGTAGGCGAGCAGCCGCAGCGGGGTGGCCACCAGAGTGGACAGGACGAGTGCGGCGTAGATGGCGTTGGCGATCCAGAAATGGTCGGCTTCCGCCATGGTCAGGCCAAGGGGGACCATCATGGAGGCGGCGAGGACGACGCCTCCGACATGTTGGGCGGAACGGTTGATTTCCCTGTCTCGCACGTCGCTCTTGTGACTCTCGCTGGGCTTCACGATCTCGACCACGATACGGCCCGCGACGGACAGGACGACGCTGATCCCGATCGCCCACGCCATCGGCGCGACATAGGGGACGGCGCTGAGCGGGCCGTCGCCGGCCCGGCTCAGGATGACGATGACGTAGGCCACGTAGGCGCCGGCCGTCGCCACGAGATAGACCCAGGCGCCCTTTTCCTCGTACGACATCACAAGCAGGGAAGGTAAAACGAGCCAGACATCGTGTCAATGATTTCAGACTTGTCCACCACTGTGGACAACTGTCCCCAACCTGTGGATAACTTCCCGCCATCTGTGCGGCCGTCCGCAGGAGCCCTTCCGCGCGCCGCGCACCTCGCCGCGGGCGGGGCGCGTCGCCGAGGCGAAAAGCCTCCGCCGGGGCGGGCCCGTGCACCATGCTTGCACCTGTCCCAGGACAGGAGGCCAACCTTGCGCTACTTCCTCGAGGTACCCCTCGACGACGGCGGCACCGTGCTCGTGGAGGTCAACGATCAGCCCGGCGACGAGCCGCTTCCCGCCGGACGGGCCCGCGCGGCCGTCGAACGCATGCCGGAGGCGCTGGGCGCGGGCCTCCAGCGCGTCCAGAGCTTCGCCGGCGACGTCCTGCGCCGCATGCGGTCATGCCCGGAGCCGCCGGACGTGGTCGCGGTCGAGTTCGGGATGAAGCTGACCGCCAAGGCCGGCGTGGTCGTCGCCGAATCGACGGGGGAGGCGCACCTCAAGGTCACCGCGGAATGGCGGAAACCGGAAGGCGGCTGACCCGGCCTTCCCGCCAAGCCTGGTCAGGTCACGCCTTGATGGCCGTGCCCTGCGCCGAGACCAGCCGCCAGCCCCCGTCGGGGGCGACGGCGTACACGTGCGTGTACCGGCTGCCGGCGCTGAACGTGCTGCCATCGGGGTTCGTGAAGTTCATCCCCGTACGCCCCACGATGATCCCGACGTCCCCGATCACCCGCACGATGGCCTCGTCCGGGAACGAGTCGATCTTCGGGAACCGCAGGTTTCCCGACTTCACCAGGTCGAGCAGGACGTCCTTGCCGGCGACCGCCCCGTCCTCGACCCCCACCAGGACGAAGTCGTCCGCCAGCAGGTCCGTCAGGCGGTCGTGGTCGTTGGCCACCAGGGCGTCGAAGAAGCTCTGGTCCAGCTCGACCAGGGTGGTGCGGTGGGTGCTCACGGGCGTCGTCCGTTCTCGTCGATGTGCGGGCCACGAGGGTAGACGTTGACGCCGGCGGCAAGGTCAAACCGTCAGGCCGCGAACCGCTGCAGCAGCAGCTCCAGCCTGCGTTCGTGCTGCTCGGCCGGCAGCCGCTTGCCGCGCATGAGCGTGACCAGCCCGTGCAGGGCGGCCCAGTAGGTCTCGGTGAGCAGGGGCAGGTCCTCACCCTCGCCGGCGTGCGGGCGCAGCCCCTCGACCAGCTCGCCGAACGCCGCGTGCAGGGCCGGGGGAGCCTCCGGCGTGGCGAACGGCAGGTCGACGTTCTGGCTGAAGATGACGTCGTAGAGCGCCGGACGCCGCTCGGCAAACGCCGTGTAGGCCGCGCCCACGGCCGCGAGGGCGCTGCCGGCGTCCGGAGCCGCGGTACGGGCCGCGCGCAGCTCGTCCGCGAGGATCACGCAGCCCTCCACGGCCACGGCCGCCATGATCGCGCCCTTGCCCTTGAAGTGGCTGTAGAGCACCGGCTGGCTGTACTCGATGCGCTCGGCCAGCCGCCGCGTCGTCACCGCCTCCCAGCCTTCCGCCTCGGCCAGCTCGCAGGCGGCCGTGATGATCAGCTTCTCGCGTTCCGCACGTTCGCGCTCCCGGCGCGCCTGAATCGACATGCTCCCGATCCTAGCATCGCTAGCGCTTCTGTCATCGTTCTGCTAGCGTCGTCCTCGTTCCTAGCAACGCTAGCTTCTGGAGACGGACATGCTCACCACCCTTGCCTACGGCCTCGCCATCGCCCTCAACCTGCTGGTCGTGCTCATCGGCGCCCGCTTCCTGTTCGTCCCGGTCGCCGCGGCCGCCGGATACGGCGTCCCCGCCAAGCAGGACGGCGACCGCGCCTACCTGACCATCAAGGGGCTGCGCGACGGCACGTACGGGCTGCTCGGCCTGGCCCTGCTGGCCTTCGTCGGCGCCCGGGCCGAAGCCTGGTTCATGCTGATCGTCGCGCTGCTCCCCCTGGGCGACACCCTGATCGTGCTCCGCAACGGCGGCACCAAGGCGGTCGCCTTCGGCGTGCACTTCGCGACCGCCGTCGCCCTCCTCGTCAACGCCGCCCTGCTCTTCGCCGTGTGACCCGGCGATCCCGGAGCTACCCCGCCGTCGCCGTCCGTACGTCCCGCTCGATCTCCCGCCGGGACGTGCGCAGCGGCGAGAACCACATGACCACCGGACCGGCCAGCATCCCGGCCGAGAACACGACCAGCGTGCCGCGCATGCCGATCACGCCGGCCAGCGCCCCGGCGAGGACCGCGCCGACCGGCGTGGCGGCCCAGGTGAGCCAGCGGGACGTGGCCGCCAGCCGTCCCTGCATCTCCCTGGGCGTCAGGAGCTGCCGCAGACTGCGCTGGGTGCTCTGGAAGACGAGCGTGACGATGATCATCAACGTCCACGAGACGCCCACCACGAGCTGCCCGGCCGGTCCCGGCCCCACCAGCCCGATCGACCCGCTGCACACCGGGTACGCGAAGGCGGCCCCGAGCAGCACGCGCGGCATGCCGTACCGGTCGGTGAGCGGCCCCGCGATCGCCCCGGCCGCCAGCCCGCCGGCCATGCTCACCCCGAACACCAGGCCGGTCGCCAGTCCCGACCAGCCGAGCTCCCGTACGACGTAGTTGACCTCCAGCGCGCCCAGCCCGGCGAGGCAGAAGCTGACCGTGGCCATGTAGAGCACCAGCGGCCCGATCACACGATGACGGACGACGTACCGCAGCCCCTCCCCGATCTGCTCGCGCAGCCGAGGGGCCCGCTCCTTCCGCTCCGGCCCGGCCTCCGGCGACCGGATCAGCGCGAGCGCGAGCGCGCCTGCCAGGTAGGACAGCGCGTCGGCGAGCACCGCCTTGGCCGGCCCGAACAGCGAGATCAGCACCCCGCCGACCGGCTGCCCCGCCATCCCCGCCACCGTGACCGTGCTGGTGAGCTTGGCGTTCCCCGCCATCAACCGCTCGGGCCCGAGCAACGTCAGCGGGTACGTCTGGTAGGCGGGCGTGAAGAACACCTCACACGTCGCCACCACCAGCGCCACGGCGTAGAGCTGCCCCAGCGTGAGCCCTCCGGTCACGGCCGCCAAGGGGATCGTCCCCATCGCGCACCCGGACACCAGGAACGTGACGATCATCACCGGCCGCTTGCGCCACCGATCGCTCAGGGCCCCCGCCGGTAACGACGCGAACAACACCGGCAACCGCCGCGCCGCCGCCAGCAGCCCGAGCTCCACCGGCGAGGCGTCCAACATGAGCCCCGCGACCAGGGGTAATGCCAGGTAGGAGATCTCGTTCCCGAACGAACTGGTGGTCTGGCTGCTCCACAGGAGCACGAAATCCCGCTGCCGCCACAACGACCCCGCCCTCGACATCCGCGACATTCTGCCACCGAGCCTGGGGTTCCGGCGCTAACTCGCCAACCACCCGAAGTCCGGCGCCGGGACGTCGAGGACCGTCCCTTCACGGATGTGCCAGCATCGTGCCTGGCCGCGCTCGTCGGTGAGCACGAAGACTCCCCGCGGCCGGTCCCCGTCCTCGTCTACCGGCGGCAGGGCGGCCAGTCGTTCGACCTTGGCCCGGATCTCGTGCAGCGCGCCCTCTCGGACGTCGCCGCCGTAGAACAAGTAGAGCGTCCAGTTGAAGGGTTTCGCCGGCCACGCCCAGCCGCCGGAGTAGGGGTCGTCGTCCCCGATGATGCGCTCGGCGTCCGGCTTCTGAGCGAACCCCAGCTCAACCCACCCTCTGACCGAGACGTACATCCCCATGCAGCCGATCCTACGAACCGAGCCGCCGTCGATCAGGGGCCGCGTTGCCGTCAATGCTGACTCTGCGGCGGCTTCCAGATGAGAATGGCCCATCTGGCCCCCTTGGGCGCCTCCACCTTGACGCTCCGGACAGCCACGTCGTCGGGGATCGTGCTGACGCGCACACCCCCAGGGCCGGCAGAGCATTGATGAGGAAGCTGAGTTTCGCCGACGCGGACAATCATCGTCCCGCTTGCTCGCACGCAGTCGACCTCCAGGCGAAACGATGTGCCCATCCTGAGTTTCGTGGACCAGCGGTCACTCCGCCCCTCCTCATCGACCTGTCGAAGCAACACCTTGCCTTTGGCGCTTTTCGCAAGGTCTGCGAGCGGGCGATCCACAGGGCGGGGATCGATCACGAAGCGAGGTGACGGTTCTGCCTGCCGTCCCGGAAACGACATCGCACAACCGGCCATGAGCGACGAGACGACGGCAACGGCCACCACGTATGTGCGCATGCCACCCCTCAGTTGATCAAGCCGCGACAAGGCTACGCCAGCACCACCAGCCCCTCGTAGGCAGTGTGGACGTCCACGCGAGGAGGCCGGGTACTACGCGCCGGGCAGGACCATCGTGGCGGCTCATCCCGACGGCGTGCCCTCCGGCGCCTACACCGGTCTCGTCGACGAGGCCATCCCGATCGACGCCGGCATGTACCGAAACCCCGCACGCCTGGACGTGACGCTCCAGAAATACAGCAAGTAGGAGGCGAGTCCGCACGCCCCCGCCGTTTCACCCGAGTAGGTCCTCAGCCGGGTGCGGCCGTGGAGGATCGGGGATCGAGTGACGGACCGTCCGACCCGCCACTGTTCAACCCAGCCCGCAATTCCCCACGCCAAGCGCCGCCCGGCTGGCGTCAATGCGAATGGACCCCTGTCACCTGATGATCTCGGCGGCACATTGATGGCGAACATTCAAAAGGCCGTCTCCCGATCTCCGGGAAACGGCCTCTGAACTGAGAAAAACCGTGGGGCTACCAGGACTTGAACCTGGGACCTCTTCCTTATCAGGGAAGCGCTCTAACCGTCTGAGCTATAGCCCCGCGCACACCGAACGGTATCGCATTCCCCTGGGGGAGGCGAACCAGTTGTTCGGACGAGAAAAGCTTACCGTGTCCGACGGGCTGCTCGTGCCGTACCAGCCACCCCGGTACGGCACGAGCCCCCGCCCGAACCTGCTATTCGGCCTCGCTGAACGTCACCTCAACGCCCCCGACCAGGTCGGAGGCGATGTTGTAGATGACCGCACCGAGCGTGGACAGAGCGGTGATCAGCACCACGTTCACGGCGCCGATCAGCGCGGTGTACCCGAGGATGCGCACCGGCTCGAACCACGAGGCGATGTTGATCGGGATCGAGCTCTGTCCCTGCTCACCCTTGCCGAGCTGGTTGACCAGGTCGACGAGTGAGTCGAACACCCCCAGGGCCGACAGCACGCCGTACAGGACGGCCACTGCCACGAAGAGCACCACGAAGCAGACCAGTGACACCACGAAGCTGAACTTCATGGCCGACCACGGCTCGATGCGGCGCAGCACCAGGTGTGCCTTGCGGGGCAGCCTGGACCCCGCGTTGTTCGACGACTTCTTCTTGGGCATCTCGACGGGCGGAGGTGCCTCGCTGGTGAGCGACGGACGGATGCGCACCGTCTCGTTGCCCTCCGCCTGCGGCTCGTCCTTGGAGCGGGGCTGAGCGGCGGCGCCCTTCGCGGGCGTCCTGTCCTGCTCGCCGTCAACCGAACTGAAGATCTCCGGCTCAGCGGACTTCTTCGGCTGCTGTCCGTTACCCGACGCCGCCTGGGCTCTGGCGGTGCCACCCTGGGCGCTCATGACTTACTCTCCTCCCCCGTCTTCCTCATTCTCCACCGGAGTCTCCAACGACTCCGCGTTCCGGGCGAGGGCAACCACGCTGTCGCCTTCGGCGAGGTTCATCAATCGCACTCCCATGGTCTGGCGGCCGGACTGCTTGATCTCGCCGGCACTCGTCCGGATCACCCCGCCGGCGGACGTGATCGCGAAGACCTCGTCCTCTGGGTTGACCATGACGGCTCCGACCAGCTTGCCACGGGAACTCACGATTTTCGCAGTCAGCACGCCCCTACCGCCACGTCCTTGAACTGGATACTGCTCCACTGGCGTCCGCTTTGCGTACCCAGCCTTCGTGGCGATAAGCACATCTTGACCGTCGGCGATGCGATTCATGGCGAGAAGTTCGTCTCCTTCGAGGAACCTCATGCCGATGACACCGCTGGTCGCGCGGCCCATGGGCCGCAGCGCCTCGTCGGAGGCGGTGAACCTGATCGACTGCGCGCCCTTGGAGACGAGCAGCAGATCGTCGGTCTCGGAGACCAGGCGGGCGCCGATGACCTCGTCGTCCTCGCGCAGGTTGATCGCGATCAGACCGCCCGACCTGGGGGAGTCGTACTCGGACAGGCGCGTCTTCTTGACCAGGCCGCTGCGCGTGGCGAGCACCAGGTAGGGGGCGACGTCGTAGTCGCGGAGGTCGAGAACTTCCATGACTGTTTCGTCGGGCTGCATGGCCAAAAGGTTCGCGAGATGCATGCCACGGGCGTCACGCCCGGCATCAGGCAGCTCGTACGCCTTGACCCGGTACACCCGGCCCTTGTTCGTGAAGAACAGCAGCCAGTGGTGCGTCGTGGTGACGAAGAAGTGGTCGACGATGTCGTCCTGGCGCAGCTGGGCGCCGCGGACGCCCTTGCCGCCCCGCTTCTGCGCCCGGTAGAGGTCGGTACGGGTGCGCTTGGCATAACCGCCGCGGGTGATCGTGACGACGATCTCCTCCTCGGCGATGAGGTCTTCGATCGACATGTCGCCGTCGTAGGCGATGATCTCGGTCTTGCGCTCGTCGCCGTAGCGGTTGACGACCTCGGTCAGCTCGTCGCCGATGATCTCGCGCTGGCGGGCCTCGCTGGCCAGGATCGAGTTGTACTCGGCGATCTGGGCCATCAGGGCGTCGTACTCGTCCTGGATGGCCTGCCGCTCCAGGGCGGCCAGCTTGCGCAGCTGCATGTCCAGGATGGCCTGCGCCTGGACCTCGTCGATCTCCAGGAGCCCCATGAGGCCCTGCTGGGCGTGCGAGGCCGACTCCGAGGCCCGGATGAGGGCGATGACGTCGTCGAGCCGCTCAAGGGCCCTCAGCAGCCCGCGCAGGATGTGCGCGCGCTCCTCGGCCTTGCGCAGCAGGTAACGCGTCCGGCGGACGATGACCTCGACCTGGTGGGCCACGTAGTGGCGGATGAACTGGTCGAGCCGCAGCGTGCGCGGCACGCCGTCGACCAGCGCCAGCATGTTGGCGCCGAAGGTGTCCTGGAGCTGGGTGTGCTTGTACAGGTTGTTGAGCACGACCTTGGCGACCGCGTCGCGCTTGAGCACGATCACCAGGCGCTGACCGACCCGCGAGGAGCTCTCGTCGCGTACGTCGGCGATGCCCGTGAGCTTGCCCTCGCGCACCAGCTCAGCGATCTTCAGCGCCAGGTTGTCCGGGTTGACCTGGTACGGCAGCTCGGTGACGACGAGCGCCTGCCGGCCCTTGTCCTCCTCGACCTCGACCACCGCGCGCATGGTGATCGAGCCGCGCCCGGTGCGGTACGCGTCCTCGATGCCCCGGCGTCCGACGATGAGCGCCTTGGTCGGGAAGTCGGGCCCCTTGACCAGCCTGATCGAGGCTTCCAGCAGCTCCTCGTCGTCGGCCTCGGGGTTCTCCAGGTACCACCTGACGGCGGCCGAGACCTCGCGCAGGTTGTGTGGCGGGATGTTGGTGGCCATGCCGACCGCGATGCCGCCCGAGCCGTTGACCAGCAGCTGCGGGAACCGCGCCGGCAGGACGTCGGGCTCCTGCGACTTGCCGTCGTAGTTCGGGCGGAAGTCGACGGTGTCCTTGTCGATGTCGCGCAGCATCTCCATGGCGATGGGCGCGAGCTTGCACTCGGTGTACCGCATCGCGGCCGCCGGGTCGTTGCCCGGCGAGCCGAAGTTGCCCTGCCCGTCGACCAGGGGATAGCGCAGCGACCACGGCTGGGCCAGGCGGACCAGCGCGTCGTAGATCGAGGTGTCGCCGTGGGGGTGGTAGGTGCCCATCACGTCGCCGACGACGCGGGCGCACTTGAAGTAGCCGCGGTCGGGACGGTAGCCACCGTCGTACATCGCGTAGAGCACCCGCCGGTGCACCGGCTTGAGGCCGTCGCGTACGTCCGGCAGCGCCCTGGACACGATGACGGACATCGCGTAGTCCATGTAACTGCGCTGCATCTCGGACTGGATGTCCACCGGTTCGATGCGGTCAGCCGGGGGAGTGGTGTTCACGTCCGTCACAGGTTCAGGTCCTTCTTAAACGTCGAGGAAGCGAACGTCGCGCGCGTTGCGGATGATGAAGTCGCGCCGCGCCTCGACGTCCTCGCCCATGAGCACGCTGAACAGGTCGTCGGCCTGGGCCGCGTCGTCGAGCGTGACCAGGCGCAGCAGTCGCGTCGCCGGGTTCATGGTGGTCTCCCAGAGCTGGCCGGCGTTCATCTCGCCGAGGCCCTTGAACCGCTGGACGTTGTCCCGCGGGCGCGGGTCTGCCTTGCCCTGCGCGATGCCGTCGTTGATGACCGCGTCGCGCTCGGCGTCGGAGTAGGCGTAGGAGGCGTCCTCGCCCTTCCGGTCCCACTTGATCTTGTAGAGCGGCGGGCAGGACAGGTAGACGTGCCCGGCCTCGATCAGCGGCCGCATGAACCTGAACAGCAGCGTCAGCAGCAGGGTGTTGATGTGCTGGCCGTCGACGTCGGCGTCGGCCATCAGGATCACCTTGTGGTAACGCAGCTTGGCGATGTCGAACTCGTCGTGCACGCCGGTGCCCAGGGCGGTGATGAGCGCCTGGACCTCGTTGTTCTTCAGGACCTTGTCGATCCGCGCCTTCTCGACGTTGAGGATCTTGCCGCGGATGGGCAGGATCGCCTGGAAACGCGAGTCGCGGCCGCCCTTGGCCGAGCCGCCGGCCGAGTCGCCCTCGACGATGAACAGCTCGCACTTCTCCGGGTCGTTCCACTGGCAGTCGGCCAGCTTGCCGGGAAGGCCGCTGCCGGACTCCAGGAGCGACTTGCGCCGGGTCAGGTCGCGGGCCTGGCGGGCCGCCAGGCGGGCGCGGCTGGCCTGCAGCGACTTGTTGATGATGTCCTTGGCCTCGCCGGGGTTGCGCTCGAACCAGTCGCGCAGGTGGTCGTTGCAGGCCTTCTGCACGAACGACTTGGCCTCGGTGTTGCCCAGCTTGGTCTTGGTCTGGCCCTCGAACTGCGGGTCGGACAGCTTGACCGAGATGATCGCGGTCAGGCCCTCGCGGACGTCCTCGCCGGAGAGGTTGTCGTCCTTGCCCTCCTTGAGGAACTTCTGCTCGCGCGCGTAGCGGTTGACGATGGTCGTCAGCGCCGCGCGGAAGCCTTCCTCGTGGGTGCCGCCCTCAGCCGTGTTGATCATGTTGGCGAACGTGTAGACCGACTCCGAGTAGGAGTTGTTCCACTGCATGGCGATGTCGACCGCGATGCCGTCGCCCTCTTCCTCGAAGGCGACGATCGACGCGTGCGCCGCCTCCTTCTTGGCGTTGAGGTGCTTGACGAAGTCGGCCAGGCCGCCCTCGTAGTGGTATTCGACCGTGTGGGGCTCGCCGTTGACGTGGTCGGGCCGCTCGTCGGTGAACGTGATCGTCAGGCCCTTGTTGAGGAAGGCCGTCTCCTGGAACCGGCGCGAGAGCGTCTCGTAGTTCCAGGTGGTGGTCTCGAAGACGTCGGGATCGGGCCAGAACGTGATCGTCGTGCCGGTCTCGTCGGTCTCCTCGCCCTGGGCCAGCGGCGCGGTGGGCTTGGAGTGCTCGTAGCGCTGCCGCCAGTAGTGGCCGTTCTGCTTGACCTCGACGTCCATGGCGGTGGACAGCGCGTTGACGACGGCCGAGCCGACGCCGTGCAGGCCGCCGGAGACCGCATAGGACTGGCTGTCGAACTTGCCGCCCGCGTGGAGCGTGGTCAGCACGACCTCGACGGCCGAGCGCTTCTCCACGGGGTGGATGCCCGTGGGGATGCCACGGCCGTTGTCGACCACGCGCACGCCGCCGTCGGCCAGCAGCGAGATGTCGATCCTGGTGGCGAAACCGGCCAGCGCCTCGTCCACCGCGTTGTCCACGATCTCGTAGACGAGGTGGTGCAGGCCGCGCTCACCGGTGGAGCCGATATACATACCCGGGCGTTTGCGAACCGCCTCAAGTCCTTCGAGTACGGTGATTGAGCTAGCGTCGTAGGACAACTGCGAAATCCTCCTGCCGCGGACACGCGGCGGGGGAGGCCGTCAACTTCATGCTGCCCCTACCGTGCCCGTCACCGTCGTGAGTGCCCCGATGCGCGGTCACCCGGGGGAGTCGGCTTACTGCCGGGGTGACACGCAAGCGGACGTGTCCGGAATCCTTTTTCATTCTACCGCTTCCCGGAGCCCGTGGTGGCAATACACGCGCCTGTGATGCGCCCTAGCTCGATTTGCCCCCCACTCAAGCATCCCCCCTTCGGAAAGGGGGCTTATCGCGTCTGCGGCTGTCTGATCGCCCCCGGCGCCTAACCATAGGTGTCGCCGGGGCCCCTGCTTCCGGTCACCCGCAAACCCCCTGTGGGCCGGGGTGCGTTCTGCGGCCCCCTGACCTTGACCTTTGTCACCGAACCGTCACCCAGCTCCTCGTTGAGCCTGCGGATGAGGGTGCGCGCGAGCAGCCTGACCTGCGTCGCCCAGGCCGTGGAATCGGCCGCGATGAGCACCTCGCCCTCGTCGAAGGACTCCGGCCGGGTGTGGGCGGCCAGGTCGGGGCCGACGATCTCCTTCCACCGGCCGAACACCGCGCCGACGGCCGCCGAGCGTTCCCAGCCGCGGTCGGCCAGCAGGTCGGCGATGGCCCGGCCGAAGAGCTGGGGATCGCCGGCCTCCCGGCGCGGGCCGGCCTTGCGCCTGGGCTCGCGGCGCGGGAGCTGGCCGCGCTTGGCCGCGTCGGCCTTCGCCTGCGCGAGCTTCTCCCTCGCCATGGCGGCCCCCCTGGCCGCCGCGTTGTGCTGCTCATCGGACACGGGTCACGCTCCCCTCAGCGACATCGAAACGGGCCCCCGCCAGCTCCTTCGGCACGTCGTCGGGCACGGCGGCGGTGATCAGCACCTGTTCGGCCGGCGCGACGATCTCAGCCAGCCTGCGCCGGCGCTGGCTGTCGAGCTCGGCGAACACGTCGTCGAGGATCAGCACCGGGTCGCCGCCGTCGGCCCGCAGCAGGTCGTAGGCGGCCAGCCGCAGCGCCAGCGCGAACGACCACGACTCGCCATGGCTGGCGTAGCCGCGGGCGGGCAGGTCGCCGAGGCCCAGGATCAGGTCGTCGCGGTGGGGGCCGACGAGGGTGACGCCCCGTTCCAGCTCGGCCTGGCGGACCTCCGACAGCCGGTCGCGGAGCTGCTGTTCAAGGGTTTTCCCCAAGTCTGTGGATAACGTCTGCGCCTCGGGAGATCCCCGCTCACCGGCGACTTCGTCCTCCGCGCCGTCCCCACCTGTGGACAACGTGCTGCGGTAGGCCAGCGTCGCGGGGGCGCTCGTGGGGGCCAGCGCGGCGTAGGCCCCGGCCACCAGCGGGCGCAACGCCTCGATGAGCTCCAACCGCGCCCGCAACAGCTCCGCACCGTGCCTGGCGAGGTGGGCGTCCCACACCTCCAGCGTGCTCAGGACGTCGCCGGCGCCCGCCGCGGCGAACGCGGTGTCGCTCTCCGCCCGCCGGGCGCTCCTGCTGCCCCTGCGGGCCTGCGCGGCCGTGCGCAGCAGGGCGCCGCGCTGCTTCAGCACCCGGTCGTAGTCGGCCCGGACCCCGGCGAACCTCGGGGCCCTGGCCACGAGCAGGTCGTCGAGGAAACGGCGGCGCTCCGACGGGTCGCCCTTGGACAACGCCAGGTCCTCCGGCGCGAACAGCACCGTGCGCAGCAGCCCGATGACGTCGCGCGGCCTGGACACGGGGGAGCGGTTGAGCCGCGCCCGGTTGGCCTTGCCCGGGTTGATCTCCAGCTCCACCAGCGCCCGCCGGTCGTCCCTGTGGACGGCGCAGCGCACGATCGCCCGCGCGGCACCCCGCCGCACCAGCGGCGCGTCGTTGGCCACGCGGTGGCTGGAGTGCGTCGCGACATAGCCGAGGGCCTCGACCAGGTTGGTCTTGCCCTGGCCGTTGGGCCCGACGAGAGCCGTGACGCCCGGTTCCAGACCGAGCTCCACGGACGCGTAGGACCTGAAGTCGGTCAGCGAGAGGTGGGCGACATGCACCCCACGAAGGTTAGTCCGCCGCGGGGGCCGCCCGTGTCACCGGCTTGCCGTCCTGTGGAAAACCTCGGGCTTCCCCGGACGGCCTGTGGACCACCGGCCGGACCGACCGGCCGGACCCCGGCTGGGCTGGTCGGCCGGGCTACTCGGCTTCGCGCGGCGGGGCCACGTCGGCGCCGGGCGAGTCGGCGCCCTTGCCGGTGCTGCCCTCGGTCGAGGTGATCGCGTGGCCGCCGAACTGGTTGCGCAGCGCGGCGACGACCTTCATCGCGGGGGAGTCGTCCTGGCGCGAGGCGAACCGCGCGTAGAGGGCCGCGGTGATCACCGGCAGCGGCACGGCGTGGTCGACGGCCGCCTGGACCGTCCAGCGGCCCTCGCCGGAGTCCTGGGCGTAGCCGCGGAGCTGGTCGAGGTGCTCGTCGTCGTCGAGCGCCCGCACCATCAGGTCGAGCAGCCAGGAGCGGATGACGGTGCCGGTGCGCCAGCTGCTGAAGGAGCCCCTGACGTCCTTGACGACGTCGGACGCCTCCAGAAGCTCCCAGCCCTCCGCGAACGCCTGCATCATGCCGTACTCGATGCCGTTGTGGACCATCTTCGCGAAGTGGCCGGCGCCGACGTCACCGGCGTGGACGAAGCCGTCCTCGCCCTCGGGTTTGAGCGTCTCGAAGATCGGCATGAGCCGGTCGACGTCGGCCTGATCGCCGCCGCACATGAGGGCGTAGCCGTTCTGGAGCCCCCACACGCCGCCGCTCACGCCGCAGTCGACGAAGCCGATGCCCTTCTCGCGCAGCTCGGCGGCGTGCTTCTGGTCGTCCACATAGTGTGAATTACCGCCGTCGACGACGATGTCGCCCTCGTCGAGCAGCTCGCCGAGCTCGTCGACCGTCTGCTGGG
The DNA here is from genome assembly GCF_040675255.1 of Nonomuraea sp. NPDC049624. Taxonomy (NCBI): domain Bacteria; kingdom Bacillati; phylum Actinomycetota; class Actinomycetes; order Streptosporangiales; family Streptosporangiaceae; genus Nonomuraea; species Nonomuraea sp. NPDC049624. The sequence continues at coordinate 809,265 of NZ_JBFAOR010000001.1, forward strand.
TGGGCTTGCCCGCGGGAACCATGACCCAGACCGCGCGCGGCGCGGACAGCCGTTCGACCAGCTCCTTCAGGCTGGCCACGTCGCTGATGCCGGGGTCGCGGTCGTAACCGACCACCTCATGGCCGCCGCGGCGCAGCCGCTCGGCCATGTTGCCGCCCATCTTGCCCAGTCCCACCATGCCGATCTGCATGACGCTCCTCTACCCCCTTGTCAGGCTTCCATCATCCCCGATGACGGGATCAGCCCGACAGGCGGATGGGCATGATCAGGTAACGGTAGTCCGTACCTGCGCCTTCGTCCACAGGCTTGCCCCCGGTGAGGATGGCGGGTTTGGTCGAGGTCGTCATCTGCAGGCGCGCCACGTCGGAGTCGATCGCGCCGAGCCCCTCCAGCAGGAACTGGTGGTTGAAGGCGATGTTCATCTCCTCGCCCTCGTAATCCACAGGCAGTGCCTCGACGGCCTGCGCCTCGTCGCCGCTGCCGGCCTCCAGCACGACCTCGCCGCTCCTGAACGCCAGGCGTACGGGGGTGTTGCGCTCGGCGACCAGGGCCACGCGCTTGACCGCCTCGACGAACGGGCCTGTGGACAGGTCGGCGCGCGCGGAGAACTCCGTGGGCAGCAGCGAGCGGTACTTGGGGAACTCGGGGTCGAGCAGCCGGGTCGTGGTGCGCCGGCCCGCGCTGGAGAAGCCGATCATGCCCTCGCCGGTGCCTCCGGCCGAGCTGAGCGCGATCTCCACCTCGGCGCCGGTGGTGCCGAGGGCCTTGGCGGTGTCGGCGAGCGTCTTGCCGGGGATCATCGCGATCGCGGCGAAGTCGGGCTGGCCGGGCTGCCACTTGAGCTCGCGCACGGCGAGCCGGTAGCGGTCGGTGGCGGCGAGCGTGACGGTGTCGCCCTCGATCTCCATGCGCACGCCCGTGAGCATCGGCAGCGTGTCGTCCCGGCCCGCCGCGACGGCGACCTGGCTGACGGCGGAGGCGAACACATCGCTGCCCACCCGCCCGGCGGCCGGCGGCATGGCCGGGAGCGACGGGTAGTCCTCCACAGGCATGGTCAGCAGGGTGAACCGGGCGCTGCCGCACGTGACGACGGCCTTGGCGCCTTCCACCACGAAGTCCACAGGCTGTGCGGGAAGCGCGCGGGTGATCTCGGCGAGCAGCTTGCCCGAGACCAGGACGACGCCCGCCTCACCGGTGTGGAGTTCGAGCGTGACCTCGGCGGAGACCTCGTAGTCGAACCCCGACAGCTTGAGCTGCTGGCCCTCCGTCACCTCCAGGCGCATGCCGGCGAGCACGGGCACCGACGGGCGCGCCGGGAGACTGCGTGCCGTCCATGCCACCGCCTCAGCGAGGACGTCTCGCTCGATTCGGAACATCACGGTGATCAGCCTCCTGGGTTCGTCGTTGATTCAAGTGTTCACTCTCCCGCACCGCGGTTCGGGGAGAACCCCTCTATGGGTCTTTGATTTTCTTAGTAAGAGAGATAAGAGGTCATCACACTAGGGGCTGTGGGAACTGTGGACAACTGATGTCCTCGCAGCTCAGTGCCCCTGTTTTCATCCACCGAGGGTGTGGGTGACGCCTGGGGGAAACTTCGCCGCCTGGGGATGAAGTTTCGTCGCCCACAGGCCGTCCCCAGATCATGGGGTGTTCATCCACCGGTTATCCACGAGGTTTCCACAGGTTGTCCACGGGGTAAGAGGGGGCCTTCTGGAGTCCCAGATCGACTGTTCACAGGCCGTCCACACGTTATCCACGAGTCATCCCCAGGTTCTCCTCAGGATGTCCCCAGATTCGTCCCCAGCCCTTGTGGGTGGATTTTTCCCGGCATTGGTGGTCGTACCGACGCGCCGATTTTGCGTTTCCGCTGGTCCACAGTGTTTTCCACAGGCTGTGTACGACCATCAAGATCCACGCTTGCTCTGTTTGATACGCATTGTCAGCTCGTTGACCTGGTTGTACATCGACCTGCGCTCGGCGATGAGCGACCGGATCTTGCGCTCGGCGTGCATCACGGTGGTGTGGTCGCGGCCGCCGAACTGCTGGCCGATCTTCGGCAGCGACAGCTCGGTCAGCTCGCGCGCCAGGTACATGGCGATCTGCCGGGCGTTGACGAGCGCCCGGCTGCGCGAGGTGCCGCACAGGTCTTCGATGCTGATGCCGAAGTAGTTGGCGGTCTCGGTCATGATGGCCGCGATCGTGATCTCGGTGTCGGACTCCGAGGTGATCAGGTCCTTCAGCACGACCTCGGCGAGCTGCAGGTCCACACCCTGCCTGTTGAGGCTGGCGAACGCGGTCACCCTGATCAGGGCACCCTCCAGCTCGCGGATGTTGGTGGAGATCCGGCTCGCGATGTACTCCAGCACCTCGGGCGGCGCGGCCAGGCCCTCCTGGATGGCCTTCTTCCGCAGGATCGCAATGCGGGTCTCGAGCTCGGGCGGCTGGACGTCGGTGATCAGGCCCCACTCGAACCGGTTGCGCAGCCGGTCCTCCAGCGTGATGAGTTGCTTGGGCGCGCGGTCGCTGGAGATGACGATCTGCTTGTTGGCGTTGTGCAGGGTGTTGAAGGTGTGGAAGAACTCCTCCTGTGTCTGCTCCTTGCCCTCCAGGAACTGGATGTCGTCCACCAGCAGGATGTCGATCGCGCGGTAGCGGCCGCGGAAGCCGTCGGCCTTGTGGTCGCGGATGCTGTTGATGAAGTCGTTGGTGAACTCCTCCGAGCTCACGTATCTCACCCGGGCGCCGTCGTACAGGCTCTGCGCGTAATGCCCGATCGCGTGCAGCAGGTGGGTCTTCCCCAGGCCGGAGTCACCGTAAATGAAGAGCGGGTTGTACGCCTTCGCGGGGGATTCGGCCACCGCCACGGCCGCGGCGTGCGCGAACCGGTTGCTGGCACCGATGACGAATGTCTCAAATGTGTACTTCTGGTTGAGTCTGGCCGGCTCGCTCGGCTTGTTGCTCTTCGCTTCCCAGCGATTCGGCGCCGGCTCCGGCGCTTTCTCCACAGGCGGTGTGTACGGCTGCACCTGTTCAAAAGAGAACGAAGGCTGTGGATATTCGGTGGACGCCGGAGGCTGCTCGGGCTGTGGAGAATAGAACTGCGGGGGCTCGGATGCCTGGTAGTGCTGGGGTTGCACCGGCTGTGTGTAACGCGGCTGGCTATCCACACTCTGGGGATAAGACACATTCACAGGCTGTTGATGGGTGTCCGGCAAAGGCTGTTCGGGAGCCGTGGTGTCGATCATCACGGCCAGCCGCATCGTCATCCCCAGTTCCTGGGACAGCGCGTGGGCCACCAGCGGGCGCAACTTGCCCTCGATGAGGTCCTTGAGGAAATCGTTGGGGACGCCGAGCACGATCGTGTCGTCCGCGAGAGCGATCGGACGGACCATCGACAGCCAGGTGCGCTGCTGGATGGGCACGTTCTCGTTGAGGAAGTTGCCCAGGGCCCTCGCCCATACCGTGCCGAGGTCGACACCACTCATGGTGCGGCTCCCCTCCTTCCTCTCGCGGCCCCCCGCGATCGTTTATCCACATGACCGTGGTCGCCCCGAGCGGTCGGCGACCCCTTCGTCCACAGCGTGGCGGCAGGGCTTCGTACCCAGGTCCTCCACAGGAGATCCACAGGCTGTGCACGGTGTTTCCGGTGGTCCAGAAGGGCCGACAGTATCCATGTGCACAGCTGTGTTCAAGACGTTGTCCACAGCGTAGTGGCACCTGGATGCACAAACTGTGGACGCGGGCCCGGCGGTGGAAAAGTCGCCTGTGGATCAGTGGATAACCCGTTCAGTTTGACCTGGGACGCCGTTGGCCCGTAACGTACGACGGTCGGCTTGCCACGCGACGGCTATTTCGCGTGCCCTCGCTCCCACGGCAGGCCAGCCATGTGTGTATAAGCGCCCCTGGGCGCACCTTCAAGCCTGGAGCCCACCCGTGAGCAAGCGTACTTTCCAGCCGAACAACCGTCGCCGCGCGAAGACCCACGGCTTCCGGCTGCGGATGCGCACCCGGGCCGGTCGCGCCATCCTCGCCGCCCGTCGCCGCAAGGGCCGCGAGAAGCTGTCGGCCTGATCGACCCGCGCCCGAAGTCCGGCCCGTCGGTGTACCTCGCCGACGGGCGTTAGGCGTATACGGTGCTGTCCCGTCAATCCCGCATGCGGCGCGGGGACGAGTTCGAAGCGGCGGTCCGGCGCGGAAAGCGCGCCGGACGCCCCACTTTGGTGGTGCATCTCAACCTTTCTGGGGAAGAGACACCTCTGGTTGGTTTCGTGGTGAGCAAGGCCGTTGGTGGCGCGGTGACCCGGAACAAGGTCAAACGACGGCTCCGACACCTGATGCGCGACCGTCTCGACCGGCTGCCGCGAGGTAGCCTGCTGGTGGTACGCGCCAATCCACCGGCCGCGTCTGCGTGCGTCGAGCAACTGGCCGCCGAGCTCGACGCCGCGCTGGATCGTTTGCTCAGGCGGCGCGAGTCCTCGACGGGTGGACACAGATGACGGAGCAGCCGCAAGGGATGCCGGGCCTCGCCGCCCGGGCGCTGATCATCCCCATTCGGTTCTACCGGGCTTTCATCAGCCCCATGCTCGGTCCACGCTGCCGGTTCTACCCGTCGTGCAGCGCGTATGGGCTCGAGGCGATTGCCGTACATGGGGCATTGCGCGGCACATGGCTGACTGTCCGGCGCATCGGGCGGTGCCACCCATTCCATCCCGGAGGTATAGACCCGGTGCCCCCACGCCCGGTCCGGTCCCACGAAACGCAAGGGAGCTAGCTCGGTGGAGCTGTCCTGGCTCAATTGGCTGTACACGGCCGTCGCCCAAGTCATCACCTGGATCCACCAGGTCTACAGCACTTTCCTCGACCCCAACAGCGGGTTGACCTGGGCGCTGACCATCGTCACGCTGACCGTCTGCATGCGGATCCTCATCTTCCCGCTGTTCCTCAAGCAGATGCGGTCGTCGCGGAAGATGCAGGAGCTGGCACCGAAGGTCCAGGAGCTCCGCAAGCGCTACAAGAACGACAAGCAGCGCATGAACCAGGAGGTCATGGCGCTGTACCAGGGCGCGGGCGCCAACCCCCTCGGTGGCTGCCTCCCCGTCGTGGCGCAGTTCCCGATCTTCATCTCGATGTTCACCGTGCTGCGGGCCATCGCCGCCGACCAGGCCAAGTTCGGCATGTCGCAGGAGCTGGTCGACAGCGCCAAGCACGCGCTGATCATCAACGCTCCGCTGCCCGCCACGTTCTTCGAGGCCCCTGACATCGCCCAGAAGGTCGTCATCGGCTGCTTCGTGGCGATCAGCTCGCTGACCACATTCCTCACCGTCCGGCAGAGCGTGACCCGCTCGATGGCGCAGATGCCGGACAACCCCATGGCACAGCAGCAGAAGATCCTGATGTACATCTCGCCGCTGTTCGCCTTCTTCAGCCTCAACTTCCCGCTGGGCCTGATCCTCTACTGGGTCACCACCAACCTGTGGACGCTGGGCCAGCAGCACTGGTTCTACAGCCGGCACCCCATGCCGCAGTTCGACGCCAAGGGCAACGCCATCCCCGTGACGCCCAAGCCCGGCCTCGTGGCCAAGATGCGCAAGACCACTCCGGCAGAGGAGGCCCCTCCCGCCGCTCCGGAGCCTAAGATCATCAGGCAGCAGCCCAGCCGCCAGTCCCGCAGCAAGCGCACCGGCAGCAAGAAGTCTTGAACACGAAGGAGAGGCCGGCGATGACCGAGGCCGAGCAGGAGAAGGCTCCTGATCTCAACGCGCTTGAGCAGGAAGGCGAGATCGCTGCCGACTACGTCGAGGGCCTTCTCGACATCGCCGACATCGACGGCGACATCGACATGGACGTCGAGGGCGACCGCGCCATGGTCTCCGTCGTGGGGCTCAAGGGCAACGAGCTGGTCGGGCCCGCGGGGGAGGTCCTGGAGGCGCTGCAGGAGCTGACCCGGCTGGCCGTCCACCGGCAGACCGGGGAGCGGTCGCGGCTCATGCTCGACGTCGCCGGCTACCGCGAGCGGCGCCGGGCCGAGCTGAGCAAGCTCGGCACCGAGGTCGCCAACCAGGTCAAGGAGAAGGGTGAGCCGAAGGCGCTGCACCCGATGACGCCGTTCGAGCGGAAGATCGTCCACGACGCGGTGGCGGCCGCCGGGCTGCGCAGCGAGTCCGAGGGTGAGGAGCCGCAGCGGTACGTGGTGGTCCTTCCCGCCTGAAACGTGCATGGTGAGCCGGTTCGGCCGTCTGTCGGCGCTTGGTTGCGCTGATGGGCGGCCGTTTCCGTATCTATAGCTGTACTTACGGGATGCGGGGGTTGTGTGGGCCGCTGGCGGGTTCGCGGGCTTGCCTCCGTGCTTGTGCGGATCGACCCCTGTTCCTTGTATGTGGAGCGATGTTCGGCGCGTTTGTGCGCTGGCGTTTGGGTTCGGTGCTGTTAGCGGGGAAGCGCGGGGTTTTGTGCGTTGGCATTGGTGTTCGTCCCGGAAGATGCCTCTGAGTGTTTCTTTCGGGCGATATGTGCTTTATATCGTTTATAGGGGATTTGGTGTCGAGGGTGGATCAGGAGGGGGCGTGGCGGCGCGCTCGACCGTCACCCACATGCCAGCCCGCTAGTCTTCCAGTGTGATCTCACATCTAGCCTTGGGTGGACACCGCCCCTAGAACGTCGAGACCTCCACCGTCGAACGCCCACCGGCATCACCGCCGAGCAGGCAACCTGAGTACGAACACCACCTGAAACTGAGAAAGGGCCAGCATCCAGTGAGCGAAGAGCTTCCGGCGCCGCCGGACATAGCGCGGGACGTCTTCGCCGGGGAGGCATGGGATCGCGCGAACGCGTTCGCCGCGCTGCTGGCGGGCCCGGGCGTCGTCCGGGGACTGCTGGGGCCGCGTGAGGTGCCGCGTATCTGGGATCGCCACCTGCTCAACTGCGCGGTGGTCGCCGAGGCCGTGCCGCCGGAGGTGCGGCTGGTGGACATCGGCTCGGGGGCGGGACTGCCGGGACTGGTGCTCGCCATCGTCCGCCAGGACATCGAGGTCACGCTGCTGGAGCCGTTGCTTCGCCGTACGGTGTTCCTGGAGGAGTGCGTCGAGGCGCTCAAGCTGGACAACGTCGAGGTGTTGCGCGGGCGGGCCGAGGATCTGGCGGGGGAGCGGGAGTTCGACGTCGCCAGTGCTCGGGCGGTCGCGCCGCTCGACCGGCTGCTGAAATGGGCCATGCCTCTTCTGCGTGAGGGCGGCGAGCTGATAGCCATGAAGGGGGAGCGAGCCGCCGGCGAGCTCGCCGAGGCGGAGTCCCAATTGCGGGCCTGCGGGGCCCGAACGGCCGAGCTTGTGACCGTCGGGCACGGTAAGGTCGAGCCGCCTGCAACATTGGTTCGGGTGGTAGCGGGTCGCGCGCCGGAGCGAGCCAGGCGGCGACGAAGGAGGTGACGGTTGTGCCAGTCGCGTCTTGCGGTCTTGGCTGGCCGGACAGCCGTCTGTCCGAGAGCCCAACCGGGGTTGGATGGCCCGAAATGGGCGTGTCGCAACAGCAAATTCCCGGCACCGGCACACCACTGGTTGAAAGGATGGCCAACGTGACCCAGACCCCCCTGAACCCCGGTGATTCGCCGTTGGTACGAGAGGCGCTCAGTTCAGTGGTTTCACGTGAAACACCTGCCACCACCCAACCGGCCGTCACCCAGCCAGCCGCCGAGCAGCCGGCCGCCACCCAGAGGGGCGGCACCAGCGGCGACGGCGACAACGCCTGGCCTCGGCCGGCGAAATGCAGAGTGATCGCGGTGGCCAACCAGAAGGGCGGCGTCGGCAAGACCACCACCTCGGTGAACATTGCCGCGGCCCTGTCGATGCACGGCCAGCGCGTCCTCGTGGTGGACCTCGACCCGCAGGGCAACGCCTCGACGGCCCTGGCCACCGAGCATCGCGGTGACGTACCGGATGTCTACCAGGTGCTCGTCGACGATCTGCCCATGGTGGAGATCGTCAAGCAGGTCCCCGAGATGCCGAACCTCTACTGCGCGCCCGCCACGATCGACCTGGCCGGCGCGGAGATCGAGCTCGTCTCGCTGGTGGCGCGGGAGGCCCGGCTCCGGCGGGCGCTGGCGGCGTACGAGGCGGAGTTCGACTACATCGTCATCGACTGCCCGCCGTCCCTCGGCCTGCTGACGGTCAACGCCCTGGTCGCGGCGGAGGAGGTCATGATCCCGATCCAGTGCGAGTACTACGCGCTGGAGGGCCTCGGGCAGCTCCTCAGGAACGTCGACCTCATCAAGGCGCACCTGAACCCGGCTCTGCGGCTCTCCACGATCGTCCTGACGATGTACGACGGACGTACCAGGCTGGCCTCGCAGGTCGCCGACGAGGTGCGGTCGCACTTCGGGGAGACGGTGCTGAAGACGGTCATCCCGCGCAGCGTCCGGCTGTCGGAGGCGCCCAGCTATGGGCAGTCGGTCATGACGTACGATCCGGGGTCGAGCGGGGCGATGGCGTACATGGACGCGGCCCGGGAGATCGCCCACCGCGCCACCGTGGCCTGACCTCTGGCCGCTTGCCGGTCTTTTTTGGGTACGGCTTGAGGGCGTGGGTTCCCATGCCCGTGTTCCGGTGTTCCTCCGCCAGGTTGGTACGGTGGACTCCGGTGGTGGGTGGTCTCGTTCGGCTCGAGTCGTGAGTTGGGCAGATTTGTAGCCGTGTCGGCGTAAATCCCACAGGACTGTGTGTGGCGTGGCGGCACCCCGCTGGGCCCGCAACGGTAACCTCTCCTGGAGTGACCGGAATCGACCGGCTGGATGAGGAGACGCAGTGAGTCAGCAGCGGCGGGGATTGGGCAAGGGACTCGGGGCGCTCATCCCGACCGGACCCATCGTTGACGGCCCGGGTGCGGCGCCCGCTCCCTCGAACGGTTCCACGGTCGAGGCAGGCCCGAAGCCGATCGCTGGAGCGTATTTCAAAGAGGTCGCGCTGACCGCGATCGTGCCCAACCCTCGTCAGCCGCGTGAGGTGTTCGACGACGAGCGCCTCCAGGAGCTCGCCGACTCCATCCGCGAGGTCGGCCTTCTGCAGCCGATCGTGGTGCGCTCCGTGGGTGGCGGCCAGTACGAGCTGATCATGGGGGAGCGGCGTTGGCGGGCGTGCCAGCAGGTCGGTCTTGACCCGGTCCCGGCGATCGTCCGGAACACCCAGGACACCGACCTCCTCCGGGACGCGCTCATCGAGAACCTCCAGCGCGAGCAGCTGAACGCTCTGGAAGAGGCGGCCGCCTACCAGCAGTTGCTGGACGATTTCCAGGCGACCCACGAGCAGCTGGCCAGCAAGGTGGGGCGCTCTCGATCGCACATCACCAACACGCTGCGGTTGCTCAACCTCCCGCCCGAGGTTCAGCTCCGCGTGGCCGCCGGCACCATCAGTGCCGGGCACGCTCGCGCTCTGCTCGGCCTGAGCAATGCGGAGGAGCAGGTTGAGCTGGCCAAGCGCATCGTGGCGGAGCTGCTGTCCGTGAGGGCGGTGGAGGAGATCGTCGCCATGGGCAGTGCGAAGGCCGCTCAGAAGGCGCCGCGGGAGCGGCCGGCGCCCAAGCCTACGGCTCCTGGCCTGACCCATCTGGCGGACCGACTCTCCGATCACTTCGAGACGAAGGTCAAGGTCGACCTGGGGCGGCGTAAGGGGCGGATCGTGGTGGAGTTCGCGACGATCGACGACCTTGAGCGCATCATCGGGACGATGGCGCCTGAGGCGGCACGGGCGATACGGGAGCGCGAGGACTGACCTTGCCAGTTTCACGTGAAACCACTCGCCGTTTCACGTGAAACCGCATCGCTTCCTCCGGCCTTCTCTTCTCTTCGGCTCTCTCCTCTTCTCTGTGCGCCGGTGTCCCGTCTTGCTTCGTCTTGCAGGTGTGTCCGCAGGGTTGCGCCGTGGGTGCTGTGGGCGGGGCAAGCGTGATAGCCGGTCAGGCTGCCGCCTTGAGGTCTCGCCAACTCGCTCCAGCTCGCCGGACGCTCTGCTTCTAGCTCCGCGGGCTCGCCGGACTCTCCGCCTTGCGGCTTCCGGGCCTTGCGGCTTCCGGGCTTCCGGCCCTCCGGGCTCCCTGGCCTCCCGGCTCTCTGGGCTCCCCGGTTCTCCGGCCTCCCGGCCCACCGAGTTCCCCGGCTTGCCCGCCCTGGCCTTTCGGCTCCTCGGTTCGGTCGGCTCTCCGGGCTGGCCGGCTCCCCGGATTGTGTCTAGCTCGGTCAGTGTCATGTGATGGCGCCGGATCGCGGCGACCGTCGGATAGCGGGCGAACCCGGCTAGGAACAGTGCCAGCGTCGCCGTCTGCGCGAAGGCCGAGTCCTACCACGCGGGAGGCGGCGTACTGAGAGTCCTTCGCCTGGACGGGCGCGGGCCCCGGAACCTCCGTGACTGGAGCGTGAGCCGAGATCGCCTTCGCCGGCCACCCAGCCGCCCGGTGGCTCCGGTTACCTCGGAGCGGCGTGGCTGTGGTCGCCCTGGAGGTGTTGTTTGGTCTTGGACGCTAGGGGCCGCTGTTGAGCCTCGGTCGCTTCGCGGGCCGGGGCGTGGGCGGTTGGGCCCTCCACGCCCGCGCCCCACGGCCCGGGCCCCACGGCCCGCGCCCCACGTCCCGCGCATCCGCTCATGGATGGGTGAGTGGGTGTGTTTCACGTGAAACCCCTGCGGGACTCCGACGGGGGAGCGTGGTGGGAGGCCGTGTTTCACGTGAAACGGCGTCGGCGGTTAGAGGGCGGCTGCCTTGTGGAGGGCGGCTAGGAAGTCGTCCACGTGTTCTTCGGTGGTGTCGAAGGCGGTCATCCAGCGGACTGTGCCTGCGGTCTCGTCCCAGTAATGGAAGAGGTAGTTCTGCAGGAGGGCCTGAGAGGTGGCGTGCGGGAGGGTGGCGAAGACGGCGTTGGATTCCACGGGGTGGGTGAGGGTGACGCCGGGGATGTCCGCGAGGCCGTTCGCCAGGCGGAGGGCCATCTGGTTGGCGTGGGAGGCATTGCGGCGCCACAGATCGTCGGTCAGGAGAGCGGAGAGCTGGGCTGAGACGAAGCGCATCTTGGAGGCCAACTGCAGTGACTGGCGACGGAGGTAGGGGACTGCGTCCGTCAGGGACGGGTCCAGGACGACCACCGCTTCGGCGGCCATGGCGCCGTTCTTGGTGCCGCCGAAGCTGAAGACGTCCACGCCGACGTCCGTGGTGATGGCCTTCAGGGAGCAGTTCAGGTGGGCGGCGGCGTTGGCGAGGCGGGCACCGTCCACGTGGAGGCGTAGGCCGGAGGCGTGAGCCGTTTCGGCCAGGGCGGCGATCTCGGTGGGGGAGTAGCAGGTGCCCAGCTCGGTCACCTGGGAGATGGAGACGACCGTCGGTTGGGGCTCGTGGTGCTGGCCGATGAGGTGGAGGTGGGCCTTGATGTCGTCCGGGTGGAGCTTGCCCTGGGGGGTGGGGATCGTTCGCAGCTTCACGCCCAGGAGGCGTTCCGTGGCGCCCGTTTCGTGGGTGGCGATGTGGGCGGTGTCGGCGCAGAGGATGGCGTCGTAGCGTCCGAGCATGAGGGCCAGGCCGACCATGTTGGCGCCGGCTCCGTTGAGTACGGCGAAGCCTTCCGCCGCGGGGCCGAACGTTTCCTTGATTTTGTGCTCGAAGGTTGAGGTCCAGGTGTCGTCGCCGTAGGCGGGGGCGTCTCCCTGGTTGGCGGCGGTCATGGCGTTGAGGATGTCGGGGTGCACGCCTGCGTGGTTGTCGCTGGCGAAGCTCTTCGGGTGGGCGGGATTGATCGGCACACCGTAAGGCTATGCAAGGCGCTGATGCTGAGGCCGGGAGGGGCGGGGGTGCTGGGGATGGTTCTCGCCGTTGCCTCGTGGCCGGCCGCGACCAGGCGGTCGTAGCGGGCACCGTGCTCCTGCTGTCGTTGGTGGTGGTGGTGCCTCCCGGCGGCATGCGCCGATGCTTCAAACGCTGGCCGTCGTCGGGAGCTCTGGGGCGGTGCGGCTGGGACCGGTCGCCTGTGCGGTACGGCAGCGGATGGTGCGCGGGGGCAAGGGGGGGCCGGTGGGCGAATCCATGGCTGCTCTTCATGGGGTAGCGGTCGCAGTCAGTCGCGATATCGAGAAAAGGCAGGGACGCCGCGTCGGAGAGGAAGGCGGCCGGTGGGGGAGAGGAAGTGCGGTGACGTCGGAGGCATGCGGTTCCGGCACTCGGGGGGATGGAACAGCACCACGCGGAGCAGGAGAGCGCTCGTTGCCTGGCGGACGACGAGAGCTGTCGTGGGGGATAACGGGAGGCGCAGCACCAGGGACGAGAGAGTAGTAGCTGCCGCAGGGCGGAGGCGAGAGCGGTCGGCTTCTGACGGATAAGGCGGCTGTCGTGCCGCGGACGACGGGCCGCGCCCGCGGCACGACAAGAGGGCAGCAGCCGCGCGGCGGCGAAGAACAGCAGCCGCGCGATGGCGGAGAACAATCACCGCGCGGCGGCGGAGAACAGCAGCCGCGCGGCGGCGGAGAACAGCACCGCGGTAGCGAAGAACAGCACCGCGGTAGCGAAGAACGGCCTCCGCGTGGTGGAGCGGACGCGCAGGGGGAGAAGTGGGCGAGGAGAGGGGTTAGAGGCGGGGGCGGTGGGCGGCGTTTTGGAGGAGGGTGCGGCAGAGGTCGCCGAGGTCGCGCCCCGCTGCCTCCGCCGCCATCGGCAGCAGCGACGTCTCCGTCATCCCCGGCGCCACGTTCACCTCAAGGAAGTGCGGGTCGTCGGACGCGTCCACGATCAGGTCGGTACGGGAGATGTCCCGCAGCCCCAACGCCGTGTGCGCCGTCACGGCCATCCGGGCGCAGGCTTCGGCGGCGGCCGCGGAGAGGCGGGCGGGGGCGAAGAACTCGGTGTGCCCGGCGGTGTAACGGGCGGCGTAGTCGTAGACGCCGGCGTCGGGGACGATCTCCACAGCGGGCAGCGCCACGGGCCCCTCACCGAGGTCGACGACCGAGACCGACACCTCGACGCCCTCGACGTACCGCTCGATGAGGGCGGTGTCGCCGTAGGCGAAGCAGCCGACCATGGCGGCGGGCAGCTCGTCGGCCGTACGGACGATGGACGCGCCGAGCGCCGAGCCGCCGCGGGCGGGCTTGACGAACAGGGGGAGGCCGAGCCGGTCGATGATGCGGCCGAGCACGACGGTGGCGCCGAGGTCGTGGAAGGTCTCCCTGGGGAGGGTGACGGACTCGGGGGTGCGCAGGCCGACCGAGCGTACGACGGCCTTGGCGGTGGGCTTGTCGAAGGCCACGCGGCAGGCGTCGGGACCGGCGCCGACGTAGGGCACGTCGAGGAGTTCGAGCACGGATCGGATCGCGCCGTCCTCGCCCGCGCCGCCGTGGAGGGTGACGAACACCGCCTCGGGCGGGTCGGCCAGGATGGCGGGCACGAGGGAGGCGTCGGTGTCGCGGGCCTCCACGTCGATGCCCGTGGCGCGCAGCACCTCGCTCACCCGGCGGCCGGAGCGCAGGGACACCTCCCGCTCATAGGAGAGGCCCCCGGCCAGCACGAGCACGTGGCCCAGATCGCTCATCACATCTCCTCCGCTGATCGTACGCGTCCAACCGTACCGGCGGCTGGCGGCGAATGGTGTAGGTGAGGCCCGCACACGAGTACGGCCGGCGTCCCCGTCCCCGGGGGAGCGCCGGCCGTACCGAGGAAAGCTAGGCCAGTTCGGGCCCCGGCGTGTCAACGCCGGCCCGCTCGGGACCGGAGCCGGTGCCGAACATGTCCCGGAGCTGCATCTCCTGCTCGATCACCCCGGACAGGCGCCGGACGCCTTCGCGGATGCGATCGGGCTCGGGGAAGCAGTAGGACAGTCGCATGTGCCGGGCGCCGCTGCCGTCGGAGAAGAACCCGGTGCCGGGCACGAACGCCACCCGCTCGGCCACGGCCCGCGGCAGGATCGCCTTGGAGTCGAGCCCTTCGGGCAGGGTCGCCCAGACGAAGAAGCCGCCGGCCGGCCGGGTCCAGGTGACCTCGGGCGGCATGAGGGCCTCCAGGGAGTCCAGCATGGAGTCGCGCCGCTCGCGGTAGAGCTCCTTGAAGGACTTGATCTGCTCCCGCCACGGCTGCGTGGCCAGGTATTGGCCCACGGCGAGCTGCGTGAACACCGAGTGCGACAGCACGGCCGACTCCATGGCCAGGATCAGCTTGTCGCGGATGGCGTGCGGCGCGAGCGCCCAGCCGACGCGGAAGCCGGGGGCGAGCGTCTTGGAGAACGACCCCAGGTAGACCACGCCGTCGGGGTTGTCGGCGCGCAGGGCGCGCATGGGCTCGCCGTCGAAGCCGAGCAGCCCGTACGGGTTGTCCTCGATGATGAGGATTCCGGCACGCTGGCAGATGTCGAGCACCTGCTGCCGCCTGGCCAGGTTGAGCGTGACGCCGGCCGGGTTCTGGAAGGTCGGGATCGTGTAGAGGAACTTGACGGGAGCTCCGGCGGTCTCCAGCGCGTAGATGGTCTGGGCCAGCGATTCGGGCACGATGCCCTGATCGTCCATGGCGATGTGGACCACTTTGGCCTGGTAGGCGGAGAACGTCCCGAGGGCCCCGACGTACGAGGGGCCTTCGGCGAGCACGACGTCGCCCGGGTCGATGAAGATCCGGGTGATCAGGTCGAGCGCCTGCTGTGAACCGACGGTGACGACGACGTCGTTCGCCCCGGCCTCGATCCCCTCCAGCCGCATGACCTCGCAGATCTGCTCGCGCAGGTGCGGGTCACCCTGGCCGGAACCGTACTGCAGCGCGACCGTGCCGCGCGTGGTGACCAGGTCGGAGACCAGCTGGCCGACCATGTCGAGGGGGAGCGCCGTGACGTACGGCATGCCGCCGGCGAGCGAGACCACCTCGGGTCTCGACGCGACGGCGAAGAGAGCTCGGATCTCGGAGGCGACCATCCCGGTAGCTCGCGCGGCATACCGGTCGACGTAGGCGTCGATGCGCGACCCTTGGGTCGCGGGTGTCTGACCGTGATCCAGCTCTTCCGTCACGGCCCACCTCCTAGGTGTCATATCGGACCGAAATACCAGATTACGCCAGTCGGACATGTCCTTCGTGACCGGGCTCGACCGTCGTGGTATCCGCTGGCTCCATCTTCACTGAGCTACCATGCCACCAACGGACGCGGTTTTCGCGCGCTTTTCTGGGTCGACGATAGGGGCCGTAGTTGTCGCGCCGGCTGGTCAACATAACCCTGGACAATCTCGAAGATCTGCCTCGCCGCTGCCGGCGGTGCGTGTTCTGGGAGCTCGATCCCGTCAGCGGCGAGCGTGCCATCCATTCCGGCGACTCCGGGCTGGAGAAGGAGGCCTGGATCTCGGGCACGCTGCTGGAATGGGGGAGCTGCGGGAAAATCGTCTATGTCGACGGGGTTCCGGCCGGGTTCGTCCTCTACAGCCCGCCGCTCTACAGCCCGCGTTCGCTGGCCTTCCCCACCTCGCCGGTGAGCGCCGACGCCGTGCTGCTGATGACGGCCCACATCATCCCCGAGTTCTCGGGCGGCGGGCTGGGCCGGATGCTGATCCAGGGCGTGGCGAAGGATCTGACCCGGCGCGGGGTGAAGGCCATCGAGGCGTTCGGCGACCTCAAGTGGGAAGAGCCTAGTTGTGTGGTTCCTGCTGAATACTTGCTTTCTGTGGGTTTTAAGACGGTTCGACCGCATTTGCGATTTCCGCGCCTGCGTTTGGAGCTGAAGAGCGCCATCTCGTGGCGTGAGGACGTCGAGGTGGCCCTCGAACGCCTTCTGGGGTCCATGAGCCCGGAGCGCGCCCTTCGTCCCGTCTGACGGCTCTTGGGGGCCGAAGAAGGGCATACGAAAGCCCCCCGCGGGCATCGCCGCAGGGGGCTCTCACATGAGGGCGACTAGATGATGCCGTCGAGCTCGCGCAGCAGCATGGCCTTCGGCTTGGCGCCGATGATCTGCTTCACGACCTCGCCCCCCTTGTAGACGTTCATCGTGGGGATCTGGAGCACGCCGTACTGGCGGGGAACCTCGGGGTTCTCGTCGATGTTCAGCTTGACGATCTCGAGCTTGTCGCCGTGCTCGTTCGCGATCTCCTGCAGGATGGGCGCGACCTGACGGCACGGGCCGCACCACTCGGCCCAGAAGTCGACCAGCACGGGCTTGTCGCTCTTGAGGACCTCGGTCTCGAACGTGGCGTCGGTAACTGCCTTCACGGTGCGCTCCTTACTTCTCGTTGTTGGCCAGCCAGCGCTCGGAGTCGAGCGAGGCGGCACAGCCGGTGCCGGCCGCGGTGATGGCCTGGCGGTAGGTGTGGTCGACGACGTCGCCGGCCGCGAACACACCGTCGATGTTGGTGGCGGTCGAGGGCGAGGCGACCTTGACGTACCCGTCCTCGTCGAGTTCGACCTGGCCCTTGACCAGGTCGGTGCGCGGGTCGTGACCGATGGCCAGGAACAGCGCGTCGGTGGCCAGCTCGCACTCCTCGCCGGTCTTGACGTTGCGCAGCTTGACCGCCTCGACCTTGGTGTCGCCGAGCACGTCGACGACCTCGGAGTCCCAGACGAACCGGATCTTCTCGTTGGCGAACGCGCGCTCCTGCATGATCTTGCTGGCGCGCAGCTCGTCACGGCGGTGGACGACCGTCACCATGCGCCCGAACCGGGTCAGGAACGTCGCCTCCTCCATGGCGGTGTCGCCGCCGCCCACGACCACGATGTCCTTGTTGCGGAAGAAGAAGCCGTCGCAGGTGGCGCACCAGGACACGCCGTGGCCGGACAGGCGCTTCTCGTTCTCCAGGCCGAGCTCGCGGTAGCCCGAGCCCATGGCCAGGATCACCGACTTGGCGTAGTAGGTGTCGGTGTGGGTCTTGACGACCTTGGGGTTGGCCTCCAGGTCGACCTCGACCACGTCGTCGGCCACCAGCTCGGCGCCGAAGCGCTCGGCCTGCTTGCGCAGGTTGTCCATCAGGTCGGGGCCCATGATGCCGTCGGGGAAACCGGGGAAGTTCTCCACGTCGGTGGTGTTCATGAGCGCACCGCCCGCCGTCACGGAGCCCTCGAAGACCAGCGGCTTGAGTTCGGCGCGCGCGGAGTAGACGGCCGCGGTGTAGCCCGCAGGGCCCGACCCAATGATGATCACGTTACGAACGTCGCTCAACGCTCCCACGCCTTCCTCGTCTGCTGTTTGCTTCGGGCTCAACAGATCCTAGGCCGCGCTGATTCCCGGCCCTGCCCGCGAAACGAAAGAGCCCGCCGAAGCGGGCTCTGACGTGGGCTTTCGATTACCAGCGGCCCAATGTGGGCTTGCGCAGGTTCTTGCAGTTGAACGGGTCGACGATGTCGATGCGCAGCTTCTTGGCGGCCTGGTCCTTCCAGGAGGCCACGATCAGCGCCTCCTGGCCGTTGTACTGGCCCTGGTCGACCGCGAACGTCTTCAGCTTCGAACGGGCCGCCACCTTGCCGACGCATCGGTCGACCCTGGCGGTGTCCGTGGGGCCTTCGAGGGCCGGCGCGGCGCCGAAGTACCCGAGCAGCGGCTGGCGCAGCTCCCGGTCGCTGTAGTTGTAGTTGCTGTCGGTCAGCGCGTAGGCCCTGGCCCGCTGGTGGGGCTTCGACGGTGTCACCGGCTGCGCCACCGTGGGCCCGGACGAACCGCCCGGCCCGCTCCCGCCGGCCAGCAACCCGCCGGAGACCGCCAGCGTGCCGACCACCACCGCGGCCGCCGCCGACGCCGCCACGGCGGGCATGGCCCACCTGCGCCGCCGTGCCGACCTGGTCCGGGCCGGGACGATCGTGCCGTCGTCGGAGACCACGCCGAGACGTACCGGCTCGGGCGTCTCCGCCGCCGGCTGCTCCCACGGGGAGTCCCGCATGAGCCTGTCCCAGTCAGGTGCCTCCACGAGGTCGACGCCCCCTCGGCGGGACTCCGCCTCGGCGGCCAGCGCCTTGTCGATGCGCAGTGCGACGCCCATCGGCATGGCCGGTGTTGGGGTCGCCGCGAGCACCTCGCGAACCGCCGCCAGGTCTGCCAGCAGCTCCCCACAGGGGTCGCAGACCGCGAGATGCTCGCGGACCCGGCGTGCCGTCGCGGCGTCCAAGAGACCCTCTGCCAGCTCGGCTAGGACCTCAAGATCGTAGTGCGTATCACCCGTCACGAAGTTCTGCTCCCTTCGCGGATGAGACGCGATTGAGGTCCGAACGGTTCCGCAGATGCGAAAGAATTGGGGCAAGTTTCGCGCGACCCCTCGCGCATCTGCTCTTCACGGTGCCGCTGGGCACCTGAAGCACCTGAGCTGCGTCTTCGACGGAATACCCCATCATGTCCACGAGCACGAGAGCCGCCCGCTGGTCGGCGGGCAGCAGTTTCAGAGCGGCCGAAACCTCCATCGAGACCTCGCGCTCGACGGTCTGGTCGGGGAGCGGGCTGTCCCGCTCGGCGGCCTCGATCAGTTCGTCGTCGGCCACCGGACGGACGGACTTGCGCCGCATCCGGTCGAGGCAGGCGTTGACGACGATGCGGTGGAGCCAGGTGGTGACGGCCGCCTCGCCTCGGAACGAGGCGGCCTTGCGATATGCGGAGACGAACGCGTCCTGAACGGCGTCCGCCGCCTCGTCAGGGTCACCGAGAGTACGCAGCGCCACCGCCCACATGCGGTCACGGTGCCTTTTGACGATCTCGCTGAACGCGTGTGGATCCCCGTTGATGTGCGCGGTGAGCAGCTCGGCGTCTGTGATCGCCGGCCGCTCCGCTGGTGAGGGTGTCTCGGGTGGGGAGTTCACAAGAGAGATTCCTGATTTATGCCGATCCGGGAGAATGCACCACTACTTCATAGATGGTGCCACGAAACTGGCCCGCATCTGCCGGAACGCGCGTAAACCAGATCAAAACGTACCGACCGCTTGCTGAGTCCTCGGGGGTCAGGGTGGTCTTGCCCGAGGCGCTCTTCTGGGTCGCCACGGTCTTGAGCGAGCCGAGCTCGGGGGAGTCGCCGACCTTGAGCTCGACGCTCGCGCCGTCGGCCTTGCCCAGCGTAGCCACCACGTCGCTGATCTGCATGGACTTGCCCATGTCGAGCAGCAGGCCGACGCCCTTCTTGAGGTTTCCCAGCTCGGCGTTGCCGTAGCTCTGGGTCGTCCAGGCCGTGCTGGGCTTGCCGTCGATGGCCAGCTCGGCGATGTCGGACTTCTCGTCGCCGTCGTCGCCGAGCGGGTCGAAGCCCTTGGCCTTGTCGGCCTTGACGGCCTGGACCGAGGCCGAGGCGGAGGACTTGCCGGTGGTCGGGCTGACCGACGCCTCCGGGGTGGCGGGGCTGCCGAGGCTGCGGCCGATCGTCCAGGCGCCGACGCCCACGGCGGCGATGACGAGCAGCACCACCAGCGTCATCAGCACCCGGTTGAGCACGCTGCCGCCGCCCTGGCTGGGCGGCCGGCGCGGCACGGGCGGCGGGGGCGGCATCGTGCGCTGCTGCCGGTGGGCGATGTCGAGGCCCTCGGTGTGGGAGGCGGAGGCGACCGCCGGCGTCGAGGGGTAGGAGATGGCGATCGGCATGGGCCGGGCCACGTCGGCCAGCGCCTCGGCGACCTCCGACGGGCTCGACAGCGCGCCCTGCCCCTTGCGCGACTCGGGAAGGCAGGCGCGGACGGTGACGGTGTCCAGATAGTTCGGGACGCCGGCGGTGACCTGCCGCGGCGAGCAGAAGTGCCCGTCGATCATGGGAGCGGCGGGCAGGCCGCCCTCCTCCTCGTCACCGGGCCAGTGGCCGGTCAGGCCGGCGTAGAGCAGCCTGCCCAGCCCCTCGGCGTCGTCGAGGGCGGGCTGGTCGGTGGTGAGCCCGGACAGCGCGGCGTCGACGGCCACGCCGAGCACCTTGACCGTGTTGCCCGTCGTCCAGATCAGGTGGGACGGGCGCAGGCACAGGTGGTAGAGCTTGGCCTCGTGAGCGTGCGCCAGCGCCTCGGCGGCCTCGGCCACCAGGCCGGCCGCGCGTTCCGGCTCCAGCGGGCCGGCGGCGAGCAGGTCGGTCAGCGACTCGCCGGTGACCCACTCGCTGACCACGTAGGAGTGCTTGTCGTCCTCGGCCGCGTCGAACACCTGCGTCAGGCGCGGGTCGGTGAGCCGGCTCGCCGCACGGGCGGCGGTGACGACCTCGTGCACGCGCGGGAAGTCGGGGCCAAACGTGTGCACCGCCACCGGGCGGGCGAGGATCTCGTCGATCGCCTTCCACAGGGTCGCGCCGTCGGACTCGCTGACGCGGTCCTCCAGCCGGAAGCGCTCGGCCAGTCGGGTGCCGGGTTCCACGGCCGACGTGCTCACAGGCTCTCTCCGCTAGGCCGATCGGGCGTGCTCATGACTCGACTCACCTGCGTGGTGGTGTCCCACGTAGGCACGCTATGCCGGGTGGATCCGCCCACGCCCCTCCTGCTTCCATTCGCGCGTGTCGGGCACCATGGTAGTGCCGAGTCGATTCCCCCCGCGTTCTTTGCCAACGGGAAACTCGTCAGCCGTCGTGGTCAAGTCCGTCCATATGCCGGATTTCCCAATTACTACCGACCTACGCGTCTGGCGACCATACCAACGAGTGAGTTGACCTCCGCTATGCGCATCCTGTGGGCGACGGCGAGATAGAGCAACAGTCCCAGCCCACCACCCACGGCCAGGACAATCAGCGAGTTGACGAAACCCAGACCACCGAACAGCTGAGTGACCACCCAGACGGTGAGCAGCCCCAGCAGGGCAGTGGGCAGCGACGCCAGGTACATCCTGGTCAGCGCCGTGCCGATGGTCCAGCCGCCCAGGCCCTGGACGCGGCGGCTGGCCAGCGTCCAGGCCAGGACCGCGCCCAGCCCGTACGCGACGGCGTACGCCAGCGCCAGGCCCATCACCGCGTAACGGGCGGGCAGCAGCACGAAGAAGATCACCATGAGCAGCGCGTTGACCGCGGTCGTGCCGGCCCCCACGAACACCGGCGTACGGGTGTCGCCGAAGCTGTAGAACACCCGCAGCAGGAGCTGGAACACCGCGAACGGCACCAGCGCCAGGCCGTAGACCTGCAGCACGTTCCCGATGTAGACGGCGTCGGCGACGCTGTTGGCCCCGTGGCCGTAGATCGGCACGGTGACCGCCGGGCCGAGCACCATCAGCAGCAGCGAGACCGGCACCATGAGCGAGCAGATCAGCCGCACGCTCGACCCGAACTCGCTGCGCACGTCGTCGAGCCGGCCCTCGCCCACCGCCCGGCTCATCCGGGGCAGCATCGCCGTGATCACCGACACCCCGATGATCCCGTACGGCAGCTGGAAGAGCTGGAACGCCAGCGTGTACGGGCTGATGCCGTGGCCGGCCACCTCGTTGCCCGCCGAGCTGGCCAGGTTGGTCGTCAGCATGAACCCGAGCTGGGTGACCACCACGTAGCCGATGGTCCAGACCCCGGCCCTGCCCATCTCGCCCAGCCGGGCGTTGCGCACGTCGAAGCGCGGGGTGAACGAGAACCCCACCCGCTTCAGCGCGACGATCAGCACCACCGCCTGGGCGACGATGCCCGCCGTGGTGCCGAGACCGAGCAGCGCGAGGTCGCCGGTGGTGACCGCCTCGATGTCGGACCCGCTGCCGACCACGGCGTAGGCCACGAACACGCAGATGACGACCAGGTTGTTGAGCACCGGCGCCCACATCGGAGCGCCGTAGCGGTCGCGGGTGTTCAGGATGGCGCCGGCGACCGCGCCGATGCCGAAGAAGGCGAGCTGCGGCAGGATGAACCGGGCCAGCATGACCCCGGTCTCGAACTTGATGCTGCCGCGGTCCCAGTCGGTGTAGAGGTCGATGAGCAGCGGCGCGCCCAGCACGGCCAGCGCGGCCACCACGACCAGCACGGCGGTGGCCAGCGTCAGCAGGCGCTGCTCGTAGGCCCGGCCGCCGTCGGCGTCGTGCTGCTGCGCCCGGACGATCATCGGCACCACGACGCTGCTCAGCACGCCGAGCAGCAGCAGGTCGAGGATGCTGTACGGGATCGCGTAGGCCGCGTTGTAGGAGTCGCCCAGCGCCGCGGTGCCGATGGCGTAGGCCAGCACCATCGTGCGGGCGAACCCGGTGACCCTGGACACCATCGTGCCCGCCGCCATGATGGCGCTGGCCCGCAGCATGCGGCTCATACGGTCTCACTCTCCCGGGATCTGCCCGCTCGCGCGAGCCGTCGCTCCGACCGGCGGCGCAGGATCCGCGTCACGACGGCGGCGAGCATCACCGTCAGCGCGGCGCCCACGATGACCAGGGCGATGCCGGTGTAGCCGGTGGTGCGGATGGTCAGTCGCTCCGGCTTGCCGTAGGGCAGGCCGTCGATCGTGCGCAGTTGCACGGTGACGGTGGCGTCGCCGCTGGTGGTGGCGGTCATCTTCACCTGCAGCGTGCCGCTCTGGTTGCCGCCGATCACCAGCGGCTCCTCCGACACGGGCTCCTCGATCTGCAGCCGCCCGCGGTCGTTGGACCTGACGTCGATGTGCAGGGTGACGGGCTGGTCCAGCGAGTTCTTCACGCTGATGGGCACCACGCCGTTGCTGCCGGCGAGCGTGCGCGGCGCGTCGGTGATCTGGATCTTGTCGATGCGCTCGTCCACGGCCGTGCCGACGAGCTTGGTCACCGCGCGGCCGGCTCGGGTGTTGTTGCGCCAGGCCGACGAGGTGAGCCTGAGCACCGCGGCGTCGAAGGCCGAGGGCGCCTTGGTCCCGGCGACCGAGGCGGTGACGGAGGCGGTGAGCTGCGCCTGCGTGGCCACCTCCTTGACGGGGGCCAGGTACTTGGCGCTCAGCTCCTCCTTGCGGTCCTGCTCGGTGTAGGTGAGCCCGGCCCGTGGCGTGGCCGCCTTGCTCGGCTTGATCGAGTCGAGGGTGGTCATCGAGAGCCACGGCAGCTTGCGCGCGGTCTTCAGCAGGCTGGTGACCAGCGTCGGGTTGGGGTCCCAGCGGCGCGACGGCGCGACGACCAGCGACCGCGGCTCGACCTGCCCGGTCTCGGCGGCGATCATCGCGGTCTCGGCGATGAAGCGCTGCGTGCTGAGCAGGACCGTCGTGGGCGCGGTCGGCTCGAACAGCCGGCTCAGCTCGGCGTCGGCGACCAGCGCCTTGACCGGCCCGGCGACGCTGTCGAGGGTGGCGACGGCGTCGGGCGTGTGGGCGACGGGCGGCTGCGGCGGCAGGTTGGTGGAGTTGAGCAGGACGGTGGTGACCTTGCCGGGGCTGACCGCGAGCAGGTCGAGCGCGTCGGCGTCGAGCACGCCCGCGGGCGGCCAGTTGATCGAGGTCTGCGCGTTGCGGTTGAGCAGCGCCCTGGCGGTCTGGCCGCCGAGCTCGATCGCCCGGCCGGGCTGCGCGTCGAGCCCCTGATGGGCCAGCGCCGCCACGTCGGGGTCGCCGTAGGGGGTGGCGATGACGGGGGAGTCGGCCAGCGCCGTGCTCATGGTGGACAGCCAGGTGCCGGCGGTGTCGTTGGCCGGCTTGCCGTCGGTGGCGTCCTTCGTCTTGACGTGGTAGCCCTTGGTCATCGCCTTCAGGTCGTCGAGCAGCGACGGCTCGACGAACCAGGTGACCTCCTTGGGCGCCGTCTGCGCGATGCGGGCCAGGTCGGCCAGGCGGCCCTTGCCGCTGAGCGACTGGCTCAGCTTGTCGTCGACGAACAACGTCTCGTCGTAGCCCCGGTGGGGCTGGTCGATGACGGGCAGGGCGACGGCCAGCTTGTTGCGCGGCAGCTTCGGCGTGGTGGGCGGGGCATAGGTGAGGAACGTGCGCTGCGCCGAGATCGGCACTTCGTTCTGGGAGACGTCGACGGCGATCCGGTAGACGCCGAACGCGCGGTAGCCGAGCTGGATCGGGGTCGCCGTGAACGTCCAGGTGGCCTGCCCGCCGACGGCCAGGGCCGGGATGTCCATGGCCGAGGTGCGGGAGACGTTCGCGGGCAGCGTGGCGTTGTTCTGGTCGATCTGGTACGCCGCCATGGAGGCGCGGTCGTAGAAACGTTCGCTCGTGTAGCGCAGGCGTACACGGAGGGGGCCGAGCGCGGTTCCGGTGTCGTTGCGGACCGTGCCGGTGAACTTGATCTCGTCGGTCGGGCTGCTCGTCACCTGCGGCGTGATCGAGGTGATGGAGACCGAGAGCGACTCGCGCGCCGCCTCCACCGTGGCAGCAGAGTTCGGCGCCGCCGCCACCATGGGGGCGAGCGACGCGACGGACATCACGGCGAGCAGCGCGACCTTACGGATCACACGCATGCCAGAGCTGGGGTACGACGGCGCACGCCCGCAATGGTACGGGTTCAGTGCCGCGGCGCGACCGCCTCGCGTGTTCCCCGCGGTCGGGGCGTACGCAGGTCGACGGTCTTGCCGGTGAGGAGATTCAGCAGGTCGAGCGCACGAAGACAGAGCGCGGTGTGCCGTTCGCCGGTGGCGGTGAAGACCGCCATGTCGTCGGCGACGAGCCGGTCGTCGATGAGCACCGGCAGCGTCTCCGGCAGCAGCAGCGGGCAGACGAGCCCGTCGGTGTAGTCGGTGGCCGAGTTGACCAGGAAGGCCGGCGCCGGCCGCACCTGGCGGGCGCCCAGCAGGCCCCCGACGACGCCGGGCTGGGGCGGGGTCGCCGCGGTGGCGACGACGGCGACGACGACCTCGCTGCCGATCCTGGTGGCGACGTCGAACACGGTGACCACGACGCACCGCCCGGGCTCTGCGGAGACCGTCTCCGGCAGTTCCTCCGCGCAAGTCATGGGGCGCGGAAGGCGTACGATCTCATGATGGACCTGGTGTGCGAGGAGCCAGCGGTGGATCGCGAGGGCGTCCTTCATGAAGTCCTCCTCCGTCTCGCCCTGTTCCATGGCCCCCGACGGTCCCCAGACCGAAGGTAACCCGGACCTGATGTGGCTCGGGGGATATGTTCCGGAATCGAAGGACCGACAGGGTTTGTCCGACTCAACAATGACCGAAAGCCAGCAGCGGGCGATGCACGACCTGTTCCGCAAGATCGCACCGGTGGCCGACGAGCTCGGCCGCCTGTTCGCCGACCACGGCCACGAGCTGGCCCTCGTCGGCGGCCCCGTGCGCGACATCCTGCTGGGCCGCGTCGGCAACGACCTCGACCTGACCACCGACGCCAACCCCCACAGGGTGCTCGACGTCGTCCGGGACTGGGCCGACTCCGTGTGGACGATCGGCATCGACTTCGGCACCGTCGGCCTGCGCAAGGGCAACTGGCTGATCGAGATCACCACGTACCGGAGCGAGTCCTACGACCCCAAGTCGCGCAAGCCCGAGGTCGCCTACGGCGAGACGCTGGAGGCCGACCTGGAGCGGCGCGACTTCGCGGTCAACGCGATGGCGGTGCGCCTGCCCGGACACGAGTTCGTCGACCCCTACGGCGGCCTCGACGACCTGCGCGCCAAGCGGCTGCGCACGCCCGGCACCCCCGAGCGCTCGTTCGCCGACGACCCGCTGCGCATGCTCCGGGCCGCCCGGTTCGCCTCCCAGCTCGGCTTCGGCGTCGACCGGGCCGCTCTGGCGGCGATGACCGCGATGGCCGAGCGCATCGAGATCGTCTCGGCCGAGCGCATCCGCGACGAGCTCGACAAGCTGATCTGCGGCGCCAACCCGCGCGAGGGCCTGCGCCTGCTGGTGGAGACGGGCCTGGCCGCCCACGTGCTGCCCGAGCTGCCCAAGCTGCGCCTGGAGATCGACGAGCACCACCGGCACAAAGACGTCTACGAGCACACGCTGACCGTCCTCGACCAGGCCATCGCCCAGGAGGAGGACGGCAAGCCCGACCGGATCCTGCGCTGGGCCTCGCTCATGCACGACATCGGCAAGCCCAAGACCCGGCGCCACGAGGCCGGCGGGCGGGTGTCGTTCCACCACCACGAGGTCGTCGGCGCGCAGATGACCAAGAAGCGCATGGCCGAGCTGAGGTTCCCCAAGGACGTCGTGGCCGACGTCTCCCACCTGGTCGAGCTCCACCTGCGCTTCCACGGGTACGGCACGGGGGAGTGGACCGACAGCGCCGTGCGCCGCTACGTGCGCGACGCCGGCCACCTGCTCGACCGCCTGCACAAGCTGACCAGGGCCGACTGCACCACCCGCAACAAGCGCAAGGCGGCGGCGCTGTCGCGCACCTACGACCAGCTCGAAGAGCGCATCGCCCGGCTCGCCGAGGAGGAGGAGCTGGCCAAGATCCGGCCCGAGCTCGACGGCAACGAGATCCAGGCCGTGCTCGGCGTGGGCCCCGGGCCCGTGGTGGGCCGGGCCTACAAGTTCCTGCTCGACCTCAGGCTGGACAAGGGCGTGCTCGGCAAGGAGGCGGCCACCCAGGCGCTGCTCGACTGGGCGAGGTCAAACGGCCTGGGAGCGTGACGCCGACGTCGTGACCATCCGGTAGGCCAGCGCCGCGAGGGGGTAGCCGACCGTGATGATCACGACGGCCGCGTACGACTTGCCATTGGGCGGCAGGATCGCCGCCGAGAGCGCGGCGGCCAGCACGTACATGCCGTTGAAGAGCATGTCGTAGAGCGAGAAGGCGCGGCCGAGATAGGCGTCCTCGACGTCGCGCTGGACGGTCGTGTCGGCGCAGATCTTGACGCTCTGCCCGGCCACGCCCAGCACGAAGCCGGCCACCGGCAGCCCCCACGTCTGGAACGGCAGGACGAGCGCGCCCGCCAGCACGCCGGCCGAGGACAGCGCGATGACCACCCAGGGGCCGATGCCGAACCGCTCGGTCGCGTACGGGGTGATGATCACCGCCAGGAAGTAGCCGAAGCCGGAGGCGGCCACCACCAGGCCGATCCCGCGCAGGGCGGCGTCGGGGTCGCCGTCGGTGAAGTAGTAGCGGTAGAGGATGATGCCGAGGGCGGTGGCCATGCCGTACAGGAAACGGTGGGCGGCCATCGCGCCCATGGTCGCCGCCGCTTCGCGGTGGCGCGCCAGGTGGCGGGCGCCGTCGACCAGGCCCACGACCACGTTGCGCAGGGCCTCGCGGGCCTGCGGCTGGTGAGGGTCGTAGGAGGGGCCGAGCAGCGCGCGGTCCATCGTGCGGGCGACCAGGGCGCTCAGCCCGAACATCACGCCGGACACCGCCAGCAGCAGGCCGATGCCCCGGTCGCCGTCGCCGAACACCTCGCGCAGCAGGAACCCGACGCCCGCGCCGACGAACGTGACCACGGTGCCGCAGGTCGGCGTCACCGCGTTGGCCGCCATCAGCCGGTCGGCCGGCACCACGTGCGGCAGCGAGGCGCCGAGCGCGGCCAGGAAGAACCGGTTGACCCCGAGCACGCCGAGCGCGGCCGCGTAGAAGACGGGATCGGGCGCGTCGGAGGCGACCAGCGCCGCCGCGACCAGCAGCAGCCCACCGCGCACGAACGGCGCTGTGACCAGGATCTGCCGCCGCGACCACCGGTCGATGAACACCCCGACGAACGGCCCGAGCACGCTGTACGGCAGGAACAGCACGGCCAGGCCGGCGGCCACCGCCAGGGCCGTCGTCTGCTTCTCGGGGCTGAAGAAGGCGAAGTTCGTGACGCCGAACTGGAAGATCCCGTCGGAGAACTGGGAGACCAGCCGCGTGCCGAACAGCCGTCGGAAGTCACGGCCTTGGAGGACGACGCGGAGATCGGCGACGAATGACACCCCGTCAGCCTAGCCGGGCGCACCGCGGCATAGGATGCGCCGAGGTGGCCGGGCGGGTTCCGAACGCGCATGACGATCTCGTACGCTTCATAGCGTGACGACCGAGGAACACGTTGTGCTGGTCGACCGCGAGGGGCGCGCGCTCGGCACCGCGCCCAAGACGTCGGTGCACGGCCGGGAGACCCCGCTCCATCTAGCCTTCTCCAGCTACGTCTTCGACCCGGAAGGCCGCGTGCTGCTCACCAGGCGGGCCAGCCACAAGATCACCTGGCCCGACGTCTGGACCAACAGCTGCTGCGGCCACCCGCTGCCGGGCGAGGCGCTCGGCAGCGCGGTCATCCGCAGGCTCTCCTACGAGCTGGGCCTGCACGCCGGGAGCGCCGATCTCATGCTGCCCGGCTTCTCCTACCGCGCCGTCATGGGCAACGGCATCGTCGAGCACGAGCTGTGCCCGGTCTACCGCGTCACGGTCGACGCCCCGGTGGCGCCCAACCCCGACGAGGTGGGCGAGGTGCGCTGGATGCCGTGGAAGGAGTTCGCCGAAGGCGTGCGCAGCGGTCTGCTGGCGATCTCACCGTGGTGCAGGGAACAGGTGCCGCTGCTCAGCGAGCTGGGCGCCGACCCGATGAGCTGGTCTCCCGCCTCCGACGACGAACTGCCCCCCGCCGCGCGCGGCTGAAGCCGCGGCCGCGAGGGGCCCACAGGTCAGCGCTCGACCTCGCCCCTGATGAACTTCTCGACGTACTCGCGGGCCTCGTCGTCGGAGTACTGCTCCGGCGGCGACTTCATGAAGTACGACGACGCCGACAGGATCGGGCCGCCGATGCCCCGGTCAAGAGCGATCTTGGCCGCGCGCACGGCGTCGATGATGATGCCGGCCGAGTTGGGGGAGTCCCAGACCTCCAGCTTGTACTCCAGGTTCAGCGGGGTGTCGCCGAACGAGCGGCCCTCCAGGCGCACGTACGCCCACTTGCGGTCGTCGAGCCACGGCACGTGGTCCGACGGGCCGATGTGCACGTCGGCCTTGCCCATCTCGTGCGGGATCTGCGAGGTGACCGACTGCGTCTTGGAGATCTTCTTCGACTGGAGCCGGCTGCGCTCCAGCATGTTCATGAAGTCCATGTTGCCGCCGAAGTTGAGCTGGTACGTGCGCAGCAGCTCGACGCCGCGGTCCTCGAACAGCTTGGCCAGCACGCGGTGCGTGATGGTGGCGCCGACCTGCGACTTGATGTCGTCGCCGACGATCGGCACGCCGGCCTCGGTGAACTTCTCGGCCCACTCGGGGTCGGAGGCGATGAAGACCGGCAGCGCGTTGACGAACGCCACCTTGGCGTCGATGGCGCACTGCGCGTAGAAACGGTCGGCCTCCTCCGAGCCCACCGGCAGGTACGACACCAGCACGTCGACCTGGTTGTCGCGGAGCACCTTGACCACGTCGACGGGTTCCTCGTCGGACTCCTCGATGATCTCGCGGTAGAACTCGCCCAGACCGTCGAAGGTGTGGCCGCGCAGCACGGTCACCCCCGTCGGCGGCACATCGGTGATCTTCACGGTGTTGTTCTCGCTGGCGACGATCGCCTCGGACAGGTCGCGGCCGACCTTCTTGGCGTCCACGTCGAAGGCGGCGACGAACTCGACGTCACCCACGTGGTAGTCACCGAACTTCACGTGCATCAGGCCCGGCACTCGCGCGGCCGGGTCCGCATCCTTGTAGTAGTGGACGCCCTGGACCAGCGAAGACGCGCAGTTGCCGACACCGACAATGGCCACGCGAACCGAACCCATCGCACTCGCTCCCTTACTCATCAGTTGACGTGGTATCTCTCTCGGGCCCTTCCGAGGCCCGCCGCTCCGTGGCGATCAGCTCGTTCAGCCAACGCACCTCGCGTTCGACCGACTCGAGCCCATGGCGCTGCAGCTCCAGCGTGTAGCTGTCGAGCCGCTCCCTGGTACGGGCCAGCGCCGTGCGCACGCTGTCGAGGCGCTCCTCCAGGCGGCTGCGGCGGCCTTCGAGGATGCGCAGGCGCACCTCGGCCTCCGTGTGCCTGAAGAAGGCGAAGTGCACACCGAAGCTCTCGTCCTCCCAGGCTGACGGGCCGGCCTGGGTCAGCAGCTCCTGGAGGCGTTCCTTGCCCTCCGCGGTGAGCTTGTAGACGATTTTCGACCGGCCGCCGACGATCGTGGCGGGAGCGGGCTGCTCCTCCACGATGAGGCCCTGGGCCAGAAGTGATCGCAGACAGGGGTACAGCGATCCATAGGAGAACGCACGGAACATGCCCAGCAGGGCGTTGAGCCGTTTGCGCAGCTCATAGCCGTGCAGCGGCTGTTCGTGCAGCGACCCGAGCACGGCTAGCTCCAGAACTCTGCCTTGTCCGCTAGCCACTGGAACCGCCCCCTCTCGCGTCGATGTATCGAGTCGATACATCCAGAGGATACGTCGATTCGCTATAAGGCCGCAATCAAAGGATTTGCCAAGCCGTTGGGATGAATCGGTAAAACGCCGTAGTCTGGCGCTCATGTGGTCACAGCGGAGGGTGGTGGACTACGGCCTCGCCAAGCGGGCAGCGGTCCGTTCCCTGGAGGTGGGCCGTGCCTCGCGCGGGGACCTCTGTGACGCACAGCCGTACCTCCTTCGCGCGGCCCGCGTGTTCGGCGAGCCGACCGAACGTCTCTGCCCGGTGTGCGAGAGGGAGAACGTCACCAACGTGACCTATGTCTTCGGCGATTCGCTGGGGCGGCATGCCGGTCAGGCAAAGGCCACGTCAGAGCTTGTCGAAATGGCCCATGATTACGATGAGTTCCGGGTGTACGTCGTCGAGGTCTGCCAAGGTTGTTCCTGGAACCACCTGACGGTCTCGTTCGTCCTCGGCAACGGACCGCCAGACCTCGTCGGCCAACCGTGAACACCGAGGGCGGCGAGTCACCTCACGCCCATACGCCGTTTTTATCCGACGACGATGCGAGGACGTGTGAGTAACAGCATGAATGAGGGGACGGCCCGCCCGGGAAGGCGCCGTCGCTCCAACTCATCCCGTTCTGTGCCCCCAGGTTCTCCTCCCCAAACCGGCGATTCCGATTGGGGTGCTTCGCAGCAGCAGCGTCGTCCTGAAGCCGCTTATGAGCAGACGGGCGCGATGTCCGCGCAGCCGTACGGCGACCCCGCCTCCGGGCCGCAGCCCCAGCGCGGGGCGCCCCAGGGGCGCGAGGAGCCGGCGCCGCGCGGCCGCTCCCGGGCCCGGCAGGACACGCGTTCGCTGAGCAACCAGGAGACGATGGTCAGCGACGCGCCGCCCAGGCGTTCGCGCAGGGCGAGCGGGCAGGGCGAGCCGCCCGAGCCGCCGGGCCCGCCCGGCCGGCCCGACGGGAAGCGCGGCGGCTGGCGCCGGTTCGTGCCGAGCTGGAAGATCGTCGTGGCCAGCGTCGTCGTGCTGGCGGCCGGCATCTTCGGCATGATCATGGTCGCGTACAACCTCACGCCGGTGCCCGAGGGCACGCAGGCGTCGGCGGTGGCGCAGCAGAGCACGCTCTACTACCGCAACGGCAAGGTCCTGGCCAAGCTCGGCGTGCCCCGGCAGACCGTCACCATCGACAAGATGGCCCAGACCGTCAAGGACGCCACGGTCGCCATCGAGAACAAGACGTTCTACGAGGACTCCGGCGTCTCCATCTCGGGCATGGCCCGTTCGGTGTGGATGACCGCCACCGGCCAGCAGCTCCAGGGTGCCTCGACCATCACCCAGCAGATGGCCCGCGGCTACTACGACGGCCTCAGCCAGGAGGTCTCCGTCAAGCGCAAGCTCAAGGAGATCTTCGTCGCGGTCAAGCTCAACCAGTCGCTGAGCAAGGAAGAGATCCTCGCCCGCTACCTCAACACCGTGAACTTCGGCCTCGCCTACGGCGTCGAGGCCGCCTCGCAGGCGTACTTCGGCAAGAACGTGCACGCCAAGGACCTGACCCCCGAGCAGGGCGCCTACCTGGCCGCCCGCATCCAGCGCCCGAGCTGGGGCCCCGACGACCCCGGCCTGCGCGAACGGTGGAGCACCACCATCAAGTACATGGCCGAGCAGTGGCCCGACAAGTACGGCGACCTGCCGGCGAAGGCCAAGTTCCCCAAGGTCTACAAGGGCGACACCAAAGAGGTCTACGCGGGCCTGCGCGGCTACATGATCACGCAGGTGCTGGAGGAGCTGAAGCAGCGCAAGCTCACCCCTGACATGGTCAGGAGCGGCGGCTACCAGATCACCTCGACCTTCGACGAGAAGCTCATGAAGGCCGCCAAGACGGCGGTGGAGACCGAGCTGGCGACCAGGTCGAAGGAGTACCACGCCGGGCTGGCGGCCGTCGATCCGCGGAACGGCCGCGTCCTGGCCTTCTACGGCGGCTCGAACTTCCTCACCGACCCGTTCAACGAGCCCTTCGACGCCAACAAGCAGGCCGCGTCGGCGTTCAAGCCGTACGTGCTGGCGGCCTGGCTGCAGGCCGGTTACTCGCTCAAGAGCTACGTGCCGGGCAACCAGACCGTGCCGAAGGTCATCCCCGGCCAGCAGAACGGCGGTTTCCGCAACAGCCACAACGTCGGCCAGGCCGTCGACGTGGTGAAGGCCACGGCCCAGTCCGTCAACACCGCGTACGTGTCGATGGCGTACAAGCTGCCCAGGAAGCTCGACGAGGTGAAGGAGCTCGTGGAGAACGCCGGGTTCGACAAGGGGCGCATGGACCAGGACGTCAAGGAGCACCAGTTCCAGTTCGCCATCGGCAGCGCCCTGGTGAAGCCGGTC
This sequence comes from Nonomuraea sp. NPDC049624, assembly GCF_040675255.1. Classification (NCBI taxonomy): domain Bacteria; kingdom Bacillati; phylum Actinomycetota; class Actinomycetes; order Streptosporangiales; family Streptosporangiaceae; genus Nonomuraea; species Nonomuraea sp. NPDC049624. The sequence continues at coordinate 841,666 of NZ_JBFAOR010000001.1, forward strand.
GAGCAGGCCGCCGGATACTCGATCTTCGCCAACGGCGGCAAGTACACCAAGTACCACGTGGTCCAGGACGTCAAGCTCAACGGCCAGGTCGTCTACCCCGAGCAGCGGACCTCGACCAGGGTCATCGACGCGGAGGTGGCCGCCGACGCGACGACCGCCATGCAGGAGGTGCTGAGGAGCGGCACCGCCGCCGGCCAGGGCCTCGGCAACCGGCCCGCGGCCGGCAAGACCGGCACCAACAACGACGAGAAGGAAGCCTGGTTCGTCGGTTACACCCCGCAGATCTCCACGGCCGTCGGGTTCTACCGCGAGCAGTGCGTGACCAAGAAGGGCACGGTCGTCCAGCCCCGTCACTCGAACTGTCCCGTGACCCCTGACGAGAAGAAGCCGAGCAAGAAGTACGGCCCGAACAACCCGTACACCAGGGCCAAGGAGGTCTCGCTCGGCTTCGAGGGCGCCGGCCCGCCCACCGCGACCTGGCGGCGGTTCATGCTCGCCGCCCACGAGGGCAAGCCGATCGAGCAGTTCCCGCAGAAGGCCGACATCGGCCTGCCGGAGAACATCGTGGAGCGCCCGGTGCCGACGCCGACGCCGACCGCCACGAACCCGTTCGACGACGGCGCGGACAACCCCTTCGACGACGGCGGCGACCAGAACTGCCTGGCCGCGCCGTGCAACGACGACAGCGGCGACGTCACCGACGACTCGCAGGACACCGGCATCCCCGAGGCCGACGACCACGGCATCCTGAGCGGCGGCGGAGGCGGCCGGGCGCCCGACTCCCGGCCGACGGGCAGCTCGCAGATGAGCGCCCGGCACGAGGAGTGGTGACCACGACCGAGGCACGCGTCCCGCTGGCGGCGCGTGCCGTGCCGTACCTGCCCCTGGGGCTGATCGCCGCCCTGGGGGCCGTCCTCGGCTACGTCGTGCGGCTGCCGTGCCGCACCGGCGGGTGGAACGACCAGGTCCAGACGTACACGAACTTCTGTTACACCGACATCTACCCGCTGTACTTCGACCGGCAGCTCGCGACCCAGAACCCGTACTTCGCCGACGTGCCGTTCGACAAGCAGGTCGAGTACCCCGTGGTGCTCGGCGAGGTGATGCAGGCCATCGCCTGGATCTCGCGGAAGCTGGAGCTCGACCAGGTCGCGCAGGCCGTCCGGTTCTACGACCTCACGGTCCTGCTGCTCGGCGTCTGCCTGGTGGCCGGCGTCCTGCTGATGGCGGCGGTGGCCGGGCCCACCCGCCGGTGGGACGCGCTGTGGTACGCGATCTCGCCGGCCGTGATCCTGGCCGCGTACATCAACTGGGACCTGGTCGCCGGCGCGCTGTCGATGGGCATGCTGCTGGCCTGGGCGCGCAGGCGGCAGGTGCTCGCGGGCGTGCTGCTCGGGCTGGCGATCGCGACCAAGTTCTACCCGCTGATGTTCCTCGGCGCGCTGTTCCTGCTCACGCTGCGGACCGCGCGCTGGCGGCCGTTCCTGGTGACGGTGGGGTCGGCCGCGGGGGCCTGGCTCGTGGTGAACGTGCCCTTCATGGTCTTCGCCTGGGACGGCTGGCGCCGGTTCTACGTCTTCTCCCAGGAACGCGGGATCGACTGGGGCTCGCCCTGGCTGTTCTTCCAGCGCAAGGGCTGGGGGATCCTCGGCGAGGCCGACGTCAGCACGCTCGGCATGGTGACGCTGGCCGCGCTGTGCCTGGGCATCGCCGTGCTCGCGCTCACCGCGCCGCGCCGGCCCCGGCTGGCGCAGCTGTGCTTCCTCGCCCTGGCCGCGTTCATGATGACGAACAAGGTGTGGTCGCCGCAGTTCGTGTTGTGGCTGGTGCCGTTCGCGGTGCTGGCCAGGCCCAGGTGGAAGCCGCTGGCGTTGTGGCAGCTCGCCGAGGTCTGGTACTTCGCGGCGATCTGGCTCTACCTGCTCGCCCAGCCCCCGCTCAGCAGGGACGACCTGGGCATCGGGGACAACACGTACTTCACCGCCGTCTGGGGACGGGTCATCACCATCGGCATCATGATGGCGTTCGTCGTCCGTGACATCCTGCGTCCGGACCGGGACGTGGTGCGCCAGGACGGCATCGACGACCAGGCGGGCGGGGTGTTCGACGACGCCCCCGACCGGTTCGTGCTGAAGACAAGATGATCACCCGCTCGGCCGCTCGGGACGCGCTGCTGCTGTGGCTCGGATCGCGGGCCGGGCTTCTGCTGTCGACGCTGCTCGGCCTGACCCTGGCCGAGTACGCCGGCAAGTGGCGCCAATGGGACGCCGGCCTGTTCCTCACCATCGCCCAGTACGGGTACGACGGCGAGCCGGGCAAACCACGCGACGACGGCCTGCCCGCGTTCTTCCCCGGCCTGCCGGTCGTGCTGCGGGCGGTGCATCTCGTGGTGCCCGACTGGGCGATCTGCGGGCTGCTGATCTCGCTGGTCGCCGGGGCGGTGGCCATGGTCGCGCTGGCCCGGCTGGCCGAGTTCGAGGGCGCGACCGGCTGGATGGCGGTGCTGGCGCTGCTGCTGTTCCCGATGGCCGTGTTCCTGGCGGCGGGCTACAGCGAGTCGCTGTTCCTGGCCTTCGCGATCCCCGCCTGGCTGGCCGCCCGGCTCGGACGCTGGCCGCAGGCCGTCCTGCTGGCGGCGGGGGCGTCGTGCGTGCGGATCACCGGGCTGTTCCTGGCGGTCGCGCTGGCGGTGGAGTTCGTCAGGAGCAGGGAGTCGTGGCGGCGGGCCGGCTGGCTGGCGGTGCCGTTCCTTCCGCTGGCGGCGTACTCGTTCTACCACTACCGGCGCTCGGGCGACTGGCTGGCGTGGAAGCACGCGCAGGAGGCCGGCTGGGGACGCGACTTCGTCTGGCCCTGGGAGGCGTGGCGCACGACGTGGAACTCGGCCATGGGCACCGACGACTTCGCGGTGGCCTTCCGCATGGAGATCGCCGGGGCCGTGCTGGCGGTGGGCGTGCTGGTGTGGCTGCTGGCGCTGCGCAGGTGGAGCGAGGCCGTCTACTGCGGGTTGCAGGCGGCGGCGCTGATGACCTCGGCGTACTACCTGTCCATCCCGCGCTCGCTGCTGCTGTGGTTCCCGCTGTGGGTCCTGGTCGCCAAGGTCGCGACCAGGAAGCCGTGGGTGATCGTGCTGTACGCGGTGATCTGCGGGCCGCTCATGTACCTGAACGCGGCCCGCTTCCTCACGGGCGCCTGGGCGGGCTGAAATCTCTACCCGTTTCTTCGCCTCGGTAATCCAGGGAAGTTATCCACAGGCTGTGTGTTTTCGGCCGGGAGACGTTCAGAGGTTCTTGCGCAGGAACGCGATGTCGTCGGCCTGGCCCTCGCCCGGCGTCTCCACCACGACCGGCGCGCCCGCCGCCCGGCAGACCGCGAGGATCAGCTCCGGGTCGATCTTCCCCTGACCCAGGTTGGCGTGCCGGTCGGCGCCGGAGTCGAAGTCGTCGCGCGAGTCGTTGCAGTGGACGAGGTCGATGCGGCCGGTGATCGCCTTGACCCGCTCGACCAGGTCGACCAGCTCCTCGCCGCCCGCGTGCGCGTGACAGGTGTCGAGGCAGAAGCCCACGTCGAAGCCGTCGAGCGCGTCCCACAGACGGGCGATGCGCTCCAGCTTGCGGGCCATGGCGTTGCCGCCGCCCGCGGTGTTCTCGATGAGCACGGGGATCGGGCACTCCATGCGCTCGAACACCTTGCGCCAGTTGTCGAAGCCCACCTGCGGGTCGTCGCTCTTGTTGACGTGGCCGCCGTGCACGACCAGGCCCTTGGCGCCGATCCCCGCGGCCGCCTTGAGGTGCTGTTCGAGCAGCTTGCGGCTGGGGATCCTGATGCGGTTGTTCGTCGTGGCGACGTTGATCAGGTAGGGGGCGTGGATGTAGACGTCGACGCCCTCGACCGGCTTGTCCAGCAGCACCGGCTTGGCGTAGCCCTGCGGGTCGCCGAGGAAGAACTGCACGACCTCCGCCCCGACCCGTTCGGCGTGAGCGGCGGGATCGTCCTGGTCGACGTGAGCTCCGATACGCACCATGTCAAGGAGCTTATCCGTTTGGCGCAACGGCCTCCGGGAAGACGCCCGGCACCCCCTACCCCCGAGGAGAGCGCACATGACACGCTGGCGGCTGCGGGCGCTGATCTTATTGGTCTACGTGATCGTCGGAATCTACGTCGCCTGGCTCCACGACTACATCACCCCGGGTCTCCTCCGGGACGTCGCCGAGGCCCTGCTCGCGGTGTTCCTCTGGTTCCTGGTGCTGCTCGGCATCGACCTGCACATCGGCAGGTGAGTCACATATACCCGACGGCCCCGGCGTCACCGGGGCCGTCGGCCGGGTGCGGGGCCCGTCAAGGATGCGGCAGGAAGCCGCCGTGGGCGATGCCGAGCACGGCCCCCACGAACGAGGCCACCAGGCCCACGATGTTGACCGAGCGCTGCGGCGTGGTCACCGAGATGTACTGCGAGTAGAGCCCGGTCCCGAAACCGAGCGTGCCGATCCAGGACGAGATCACGTGGGCGGCGGGGAAGAACGCGGCGACGAACGCCACGAGCCCGCACACCAGTGTCGCGATCGCCAGGCCGTTCTCCACCGGGTGAGAGCGTCCGTCGGTGTTGAGCGTGAGCCTGAACCGCTCCCTTTCGGAGGGATGAAGCACATGTGGCACAGCCGCCACCCCCTTGGTTTCCTACAGGCCTTCCCACCTACTCGTGGCTGGTAACCTGGGCAGCGCTGCGTTGTGATGGGTGACCCATCGCCCCGGGGCGCCGAAATGGGGCGCCGCGGCCTGACGTCAGCGTCCTCCTGTCACGGCAGAGTGTCGTGACCGCAAAAGTCCAGAGGAGGTTGGAGTCCCGCATGCGTCGTTACGAAGTAATGGTCATTCTGGACCCTTCGCTCGATGAGCGCACTGTCGCGCCGTCCCTCGACCAGTTCCTCACCGTGGTCCGCAACGACGGCGGCACCGTGGAGAAGGTCGACGTCTGGGGCCGTCGCCGTCTCGCCTACGACATCGACAAGAAGTCGGAAGGCATCTACGCCGTCATCGACCTGTCCGCGGAGCCCGCGACGGTCAAGGAGCTCGACCGCCAGATGAACCTCAACGAGGGCATCCTGCGCACCAAGGTCCTGCGCCCGGACGTGCACTAGCCACAGGAAAGCCGCGAAGCGGGCCGTCCCCCCGGGAGGCGGCCCAACGAGCGGGTTTCTTGTTGACGACCACCGGCTTTTTGTCGGAGAGCACCCGTACTCTGAGCCGTAATCCAAGCGAAGGCGTGCAGGAAGGCGAGCGCTAGCCATGGCAGCAGGCGACACCGTAATCACCATCGTCGGCAACCTTGTCGACGACCCGGAGCTGCGCTTCACCCCGACGGGTCAAGCGGTGGCTCGATTCCGCATCGCGTCCACTCCGCGGTTCATGGATCGCCAGACCAACGAGTGGAAGGATGGCGAAAGCCTCTTCCTGACCTGCAACGTGTGGCGGCAGGCGGCGGAGAACGCCGCCGAGAGCCTCCAGCGCGGCATGCGGGTCATCGTGCAGGGGCGGCTCAAGCAACGGTCTTACGAGACCAAGGAAGGCGAGAAGCGCACGGTCTATGAGGTCGAGGTCGACGAGGTCGGCCCGTCCCTGCGCAACGCCACGGCCAAGGTCAACCGCACCACCCGCCAGGGTGGCGGCGGTGGCGGCGGCTTCGGCGGCGGTCCCGCCGACGACCCGTGGGCCTCTGCCTCGCCCGCCCCGCCCCAGGGCGGCGGCTACCAGGGCGGTGGCGGCGGCTTCGGCGGCGGCGGTGGCGGCAACCAGGGCGGCGGCTTCGGCGGCGGCAACGACTTCAGCGACGAACCGCCTTTCTAACACCTGTCCACAAGCCCGAGTCCATTCCCGCCCGAAAGGCGGGGCTCTGAGAGGAGCACCACGATGGCTAAGCCGGCACTGCGCAAGCCCAAGAAGAAGGTTTGCCTGTTCTGCCACGACAAGATCTCATACGTCGACTACAAGGACACGGCGCTGCTGCGGAAGTTCATCTCCGACCGCGGCAAGATCCGTGCGCGCCGGGTGACGGGCAACTGCACCCAGCACCAGCGCGACGTGGCGACCGCGATCAAGAACGCCCGTGAGGTGGCTCTGCTGCCTTACACGAGCACCGCGCGCTAAGGAGGTCTGTCGACATGAAGCTCATCCTCACCAACGAGGTCTCCGGCCTCGGCGCCCCTGGCGACGTCGTCGAGGTCAAGGACGGCTACGGCCGTAACTACCTCATCCCGCGCGGCTACGCCATGCGCTGGACGCGTGGCGCCGAGCGCCAGATCGAGACCATCAAGAAGGCTCGCGACGCTCGCGAGATCCGCGACCTCGGCACCGCCAAGGAGGTCGCCGGCCAGCTCGGCGCCCTGCGCGTGCGGCTGTCCACCCGCGCGGGCGAGTCGGGCCGGCTGTTCGGCTCGATCACCACGGGCGACATCGCCGACGCCGTCAAGGCGGCCGGCGGCCCGATCCTCGACCGCCGTCGCATCGAGATCCGCAACCCGATCAAGAGCGTCGGGTCGCACAAGATCACCGTCAAGCTCCACCCCGAGGTGTCGGCGTCCGTCGACGTCGACGTCGTGGCCGGCTGACGAACGCTGATCAAGCCCCTCTCCGCCAGGAGAGGGGCTTTTTCGTGTTCCGGGCGACCGGCTGCCACGGCGACGCGTTCCCCGGCGGGGCCGGCTGACCTGGTGACCTGCGCACTTAATCCCTATCGGGGCAGCGTAGAATGCCTGCGTTCTTTGTGTGTGTTTCCCCCTGGAGGCTCTGCCATGGCCCGTTCCACGATGCTGCTCGCGATCGGTGTGCTCGCGGTAGGGGCCGTCGCATGTGCCCCGGCCGACCAGCCGGCCGCCACGGCGACCGGTCCCGCCGCGACCGGCTCCACGGCGGCCGACGCCTGCGCCAAGGACCAGCTCAAGCTCGTCAACGGCGGCAAGCTGACGGTCGGCACCGACAAGCCGGCCTACGAGCCGTGGTTCAAGAACGACGACCCGAGCAACGGCCAGGGGTTCGAGAGCGCGGTGGCGTTCGCGGTGGCCGGTGAGCTCGGCTTCGACCGGACCGAGGTGGAGTGGAGCACGGTCAAGTTCGACTCCGCGTTCGCACCCGGGGCCAAGCAGTTCGACTTCGACGTCAACCAGGTCTCGATCAACCCCGACCGCGCCAAGGCCGTCGACTTCAGCAAGGGCTACTACACGGTCAAGCAGGCCGTCGTGGCGATCAAGGGCAGCAAGTTCGCCGAGGCCAAGAGCGTGGCCGAGCTCAAGGACGCCAAGTTCGGCGTCCAGGTGGGCACCACGTCGCTGGCCGGCGTGAAGGACGTCGTCAAGCCCTCCGCCGAGCCCAACGTCTACAACGACCAGGTCGACGCCGTGAACGCGCTGAAGAACAAGCAGGTGGACGCGATCGTCGTCGACCTGCCCACCGCGTTCTACGTGACGGCCGCCCAGGTGGAGAACTCCAAGATCGTCGGCCAGTTCAGCTCGACCGGCGGCACGCCGGAGGAGTTCGGGCTGGTCATGGAGAAGGGCAGCGCGCTCAAGCCCTGCGTCGACAAGGCCGTCGACTCGCTGAAGTCGAAGGGTGAGCTGGCGAAGATCGAGCAGGAATGGCTGGGCTCGGCGGCGGGCGCGCCCGAACTGTCGTGAGCCCGACCAGTAAGCCCGTGAGCGAGCACGTCCCCTCGCAACGGCAGCTTGAGCGCGAGCGCGTCCGCCGATCACGGGCGCGCCGCTCGGCCTCGATCGCGACGGCCTCGACGATCGTGTTCATCGTCCTGGTCGCCGTCCTGGTCACGAACTCGCCCGGATGGCCCCGGGTACGGGAGGCGTTCTTCGCGCCCGAATGGTTCGTCGCCGCGCTGCCCAAGGTGCTGGAAGGGTTCCTGCTCAACATCAAGATGTTCCTGATCGCCGAGCCGCTGATCCTGATCGTCGGGCTGCTGGTGGCGCTGGCCAGGGGCATCACCGCGCCCGCGTTCTTCCCGATCAGGGCCCTGGCCACGCTCTACACCGACGTCTTCCGCGGCGTGCCGACGATCCTGGTCATCTACCTCATCGGGTTCGGGCTGCCCGCGCTGCGGTTGCAGGGCATCCCGACCGACCTGGCGACGCTGGGCGTGATCGCGCTGACGCTGTCGTACGGCGCGTACGTGGCCGAGGTGTTCCGCTCCGGCATCGAGTCGGTGCATCCGAGCCAGATCGCCGCCGCCCGCTCGCTGGGCCTGAGCCACGTCAAGGCCATGCGGTTCGTGGTGCTTCCGCAGGCCACCCGCCGGGTCGTGCCGCCGCTGCTCAACGACTTCGTCTCGCTGCAGAAGGACACCGCCCTGGTGGCCACGATCGGGCCGCTGGAGGCGCTCAGGCAGGCCCAGATCATCGCCACCAGCAAGTTCAACTACACCCCCTACCTGGTCGCCTCGCTGGTGTTCATCCTGCTCACGATCCCGATGGCCAGGTTCACCGACCACCTGGCCGCCCGTACGCGCAGGAGGCGTGGCGCATGAGCCTGCTGACCATCGAAGGGGTGTGGAAGAACTTCCACGGCCACAGCGTGCTGCGCGGGATCGACCTTGAGGTGCAGCCGCACGAGGTCGTCAGCCTGATCGGCGCGTCCGGGTCGGGCAAGTCCACCCTCCTGCGCTGCGTGAACCTGCTGGAGACCGTCGACGACGGCGCCATCCACCTCGACGGCCAGGAGATCACCGACCCCCGCGTGGACGTCGACGACGTGCGCAAGCGGCTCGGCATCGTCTTCCAGGCGTTCAACCTGTTCCCGCACATGAGCGTGCTCGACAACATCACGCTCGCGCCCCGGCGGGTGCTCAGGACGTCCAAGGAACAGGCCGAGGAGCAGGCGCACGAGCTGCTGGCCAGGTTCGGGCTCGCGGCCAAGTCCGGCGCTTACCCCGACCAGCTCTCGGGCGGGCAGCAGCAGCGGGTGGCGGTCATCCGGGCGCTGGCCATGCAGCCCAGGCTGATGCTGCTGGACGAGGTCACCTCGGCGCTCGACCCCGAGCTGGTGGTGGAGGTGCTGGGGATCGTCAGGGAGCTCAAGGAGTCGGGGATGACGATGATCCTCACGACCCACGAGATGAGCTTCTGCCGCGACATCTCCGACACCGTGTGCTTCCTCGACGGCGGGGTGCTGGTGGAGAAGGGCCCGCCGGAGAAGATCTTCGCCGCGCCGGAGCAGCCGCGCACCAGGGAGTTCCTGCGCAGCGTGCTCGAATCCGGACGCCTCTAGCGACGGTGGCGGCCCCGGCCGGGTTCGGCCGGGGCCGCCCGCGGGGTGGCCAGCAGGCTGTGGCGGCGGCCGTACAGAAGGTAGACCAGGAGGCCGAAGGCCATCCACAGGACGAACCACGCCCAGGTGAGCAGGCGCAGGTTGAGCATCAGCCACAGCGTGGCGACCAGCGACAGCGCGGGCAGCAGCGGCGAGAGCGGCACGCGGAAGCCGCGTTCCAGGTGCGGCATGCGCCGCCGCATCACGATCACCCCGGCCGCCACGAACAGGAACGCGAAGAGCGTCCCGATGACGACCAGTTCCTGCATGGTGAGCACCGGGACGAACTCGGCCAGCACGATCGCGATGAACCCGATCACCAGCGTCACCCGCGACGGGGTGTGGTACTTGCGGCTGACCGTGGCCAGGCCGCGCGGGATCAGCCCGTCGCGGGCCATCGAGAACAGCACCCGCGTCTGACCCACGATCAGCACCAGGATCACGGTCGTCAGCCCGAGCACCGCCCCCGCGTCGATGACGTGCACCATCCAGTCCACGCCCACGGCACGGAACGCGCTGGACAGCGGGGCGTCCCCACTGATCTTGGTGTACGACACCATGCCCACCATGACCAGCGCGACCGCCAGATAGATGACCGTGGCGATCACCAGGCTGCGGATCATGCCCTTGGGCACCGACTTCGGCGCGTTGACGCTCTCCTCGGCCGAGGTCGCGACGATGTCGAAGCCGATGTAGGCGAACGCGATCGCCGAGGCCGCGGCGAAGACGCCGAACCAGCCGAAGGCCATGCCGTGCCCGGCGAAGAGCTCGATGATGGTCTGCGGGCGGACGGGCAGGGCCTTGGGCTCGACGTAGAAGTCGCCGTAGTTGGCCACGTCGATGTGGGTCAGGCCCACGACGATGACCGCCCCGATGGCCAGCAGCTTGGCCGACACCATGATCCACAGCGCCCGGAGCCCCACCCGCGCGCCGACGGCCACGATGCCCGTGAGCAGCACCAGGATGACCAGGACGAGCACGTCGTCCACGCCCTGAGGCACCCGCACGCCGAAGTCGGCGACCGCCTTGACCGCGATGGACGCCCACGCCCTGGCCACCACCGCGGCGGCGAACTGCAGCTCCAGGATCAGCGCCCAGCCGATGATCCAGGCCCAGACCTCGCCGAAGATGACGTACGTGAAGGTGTAGGCGCTGCCCGAGGTCGGCATCGTGGACGACAGCTCGGCGTAGCACAGGCAGGCGAGCAGGCACGCGATACCGGCGATCATGAACGAGAGGATCACGCCGGGACCGGCCATGGTGTGGGCCTGCTCGCCGGCGATGCTGAAGATGCCGGCGCCGATGATGACGCCGAGCCCGAGAACGACGAGGTCGGCCGGGCGGTAGACCTCGGGCAGGCTGTGCCGGGCGCCGGTGCGTAACCCGGTCGCCTCTGACGGTGGCAGTCGTCGAAGAATCGTGGACACGGAACACCCCGCTCAGGGAACTCGCCCACTCTGTCTCACCACTTGGACAACGGCAAGCACAGGACGATTACGGTGACCCGGCGTCCGGGCGTGCGCAGGGGGGACGCGGCTGGTCGGATCGGCTACGCGCCGGTCACCAGCCAGGCCGTGCCGGCCGCGCGCCGCCCGAGGGTGATCAATCGGGCGATCATCCACACCCCGAGCGCGCACCAGAGCGCGACCACGCCGAACCCGGCGGCCAGGAACGCCGCCGGGAGGTACGCCAGCGTCGTCCACACCCCGGCCCAGGCCAGGTAGCGCTGGTCGCCCGCGCCGATCAGCACGCCGTCGAGCACGAACACCACGCCGCAGATCGGCTGGAACAGCGCGACCGGCCACAACACGGCCAGGAGCTCGCCGGTCACCGCCGGGTCGGCGCCGAACAGGCCGGGCAGCAGCGGCCTGGCCGCCACGACCACCACGCCGAGCGCCAGGCCCGACCACAGGCCCCACTGCATCATCCGCCTGGTCGCGGCCCTGGTGGCCACCGTGTCCCCGGCGCCGAGCGAGCGTCCGGTGATGGCCTGGCCGGCGATCGCGATCGCGTCCAGGGCGAAGGCCATCAGATTCCACACCTGGCCGGCGATGGCGTACGCGGCCAGTTCGGCCTGGCCCATCCTGGTGGCGACCACCGTGCCCACGATGAGCACGATCCGCAGGCACACCGTACGGATGAGCAGGGCGAAACCGGCCGTACCGGCCTGCCGGACGCCCGCCAGGTCGGGCATGAGCGGCGTGCCGAGCCGTCGCGCGCCCCTGACCACCACGACGAGGTAGACGGCCGCGCCCAGCGTCTGGGCCAGCGTGGTGCCCCAGGCAGAGCCGGCGATGCCCCACTGCAGCCCGAGCACGAACCAGGCGTTCAGCGCCGCGTTCAGCGCGAACGAGCCCACGGCCACCACCAGCGGCGTGACGGTGTCCTGGAGACCGCGCAGCACCCCGGTGCCGGCCAGCACGACCAGCATGCCGGGCGCGCCGAGCAGGCTGATCCGCAGGTACGTCACGGCCAGCGCGGCCTGGTCGGGACCGGCTCCGAAAAGGTCCACCATGGCCGGCGCGAGCGGCCAGCCCAGGGCGATGAGCACGACGCCGATGGACAGGGCGAGCCAGATGCCGTCCACGCCGTTGCGCATGGCCCGCGTGTGGTTGCCGGCGCCGCTCTGCCGCGCCACGGACGCCGTCGTGCCGTAGGCCAGGAAGACGCAGAGGTTCACCAGCGTCGCCAGGACGGCCCCCGCCACCCCCAGCGCGCCCACGGCCGTGGTGCCGAGGCCGTGGCCGACGATGGCGTAGTCGGCCAGCAGGAAGAGCGGCTCGGCGACCAGCGCGCCGAACGCCGGCAGCGCGAGCCGCAGAATCTCCCGGTCCCGGGGTGTAATGGGCATTTGTCTATTATGGCCATTACACGGCGTGTCGGGCCAACTTTCTTTCCTCCACAGTCGGTGGACACTGTTTGCCCAGGTCAGACGATGATCGGTGCATATCCGAAAGAGTTATCCCCAGGCTCGTCCACAGAGCTTTCACACCCTGAGCGCGATAGTGCACAGCTCACCCACAGCGTTGTCCACAGGCCGCGTTGCCCTCACGCGCCGAACGAGCGAAACTGTCACACCGGTCGGCTACAAGTGGGGGTGGTGCGACCGCCTGCAAGGTTGTTCGAGGGGGCGCGGTGAGCATTGACGAAGAGGGCGGCGGAGGCCCCGGTTTCGAGCGCACCCCGCCGCACAACATCGAGGCGGAGCAGTCGGTGCTCGGCGGCATGCTGCTGTCGAAGGACGCCATCGCCGACGTCGTCGAGATCCTGCGGTCCGACGACTTCTACCGGCCCGCCCACCAGATGGTCTACGACGTCATCACCGACCTCTACGGCCGCGGCGAGCCCGCCGACGCCGTCACCGTCTTCGACGAGCTGCAGAAACGCGGCGAGATGGCCCGGGTGGGCGGCGCCGCCTACCTCCACACGCTCACGGCGGTCGTCCCCACGGCCGCCAACGCCGGCTACTACGCCAAGATCGTGCGCGAGCAGGCGATCCTGCGCCGTCTCATCGAGGCCGGCACCCGCATCGTCTCCTTCGGCTACGGCGGCCAGAACGAGGAGGTCGACGACCTCGTCGACCGCGCCCAGGCGGAGATCTACAAGGTCACCGAGCGCCGCACGTCGGAAGACTACGCGCCGCTGGCCGACATCATGCCGGGCGCCCTCGACGAACTGGAGGCCATCGGCAGCCGCGGCGGCCAGATGGTCGGCGTCCCGACCGGCTTCCAGGACCTCGACCAGCTCACCAACGGCCTCCACCCGGGCCAGATGATCGTCGTGGCCGCCCGCCCGGCCATCGGCAAAAGCACCCTTGGTCTAGATTTCGCACGATCTGCGGCGATCAAGCATGGAATGACCACTGTCATCTTCTCGCTGGAGATGTCCCGCAACGAGATCACCATGCGTCTGCTGTCCGCCGAGGCCAGGGTCGCCCTGCACGCGATGCGCTCGGGCATGATGGGCGACGACGACTGGACCCGCCTCGCGCGCAGGATGAGCGAGGTGGCCGAGGCGCCGTTGTTCATCGACGACTCGCCCAACATGTCGATGATGGAGATCCGGGCCAAGTGCCGGCGGCTCAAACAGCGCAACGACCTGCGGTTCGTGGTCATCGACTACCTCCAGCTCATGAGCTCGCCGAAGAAGACCGAGAGCCGCCAGAACGAGGTCTCGGAGATCTCCCGTGCCATCAAGCTGCTGGCCAAGGAGCTGGAGGTGCCGGTCATCGCCATCTCCCAGCTCAACCGAGGCCCCGAGCAGCGCACGGACAAGCGCCCGGCGGTCAGCGACCTTCGCGAATCGGGCTGCCTGACCGCCGCCACCCGCATCATGCGCGCCGACACCGGCGCCGAGGTGTCGATCGGCGAACTGCTGGAGAGCGGCGCGCGGGACATCCCGGTGTGGTCGCTCGACGAACGGCTGCGGCTCGTGCCGCGCACGATGACCCACGCCTTCCCGAGCGGGGTCAAGGAGGTCTTCCGCCTGCGCCTGCGCTCGGGGCGTGAGATCGAGGCCACCGCGAACCACCCCTTCCTGACCTACGACGGCTGGCGGCCGCTGGGTGAGCTGACCACCGGGTCCCGGCTGGCGGTTCCACGTCACGTTCCGGCCCCGCAGGGCCTCCAGGAGTGGTCGGAGGCGGAGATCGTGCTGCTCGCGCACATGATCGGCGACGGCTCCTTCGTCAAGCGCCAGCCGATCCGCTACGCGAGCACGGACGAGGCCTGCCTGACGGCGGTCACGCGGGCGGCCGAGCACTTCGGGATCAGTGCCGTCCGCGACGAGTACGCTGCCGCACGGGTCACCACCTTGAGGTTGCCGGCTCCCCACCGGCTGACGCACGGCAGGCGCAACCCCGTCGCCGCCTGGCTGGACGGCTTGGGGCTCTTCGGGTTGCGGAGCCATGAGAAGTTCGTCCCTGATGGGGTCTTCTCCCTGCCCAAGAAGCAGATCGCGCTGTTCCTGCGGCACCTGTGGGCCACCGATGGCTGTGTGTGGTGGGACGCGAAGAGCGGTCAGTCGAGGATCTACTACGCCTCGACGAGCCGCAGGCTGGTGGACGACGTGGCTCGGCTGCTCCTCCGGTTCAACGTGATGACCCGCGTGAAGGAGGTGCGGAAGGACGGTCACAGGCCCGGATACCAGTTGGCCGTCTACGGTGCCGAGAACCAGCTGCGGTTCCTGGACGAGGTGGGCGTGCACGGCGAGCGGTCGGCGCAGGCGGACGCGTCCGCGGGCCGGCTGCGGGAGATCAAGGGCAACACCAACCTGGACACGGTTCCCCGCGAGATCTGGGACCGCGTGCGCGGCGTGCTGTCGGAGCGCGGAATGACTCACCGGGAGTTCTCCGCCCGGCTCGGTACCCAGTTCTGCGGCAGCACGTTGCGGAAGCACGCGCCGAGCCGGGAACGTCTGGGCAAGGTGGCTTCGATCCTCGACGACGCCGACATGGAGATGCTGGCGACGAACGACGTGTTCTGGGACGAGGTCGCATCCATCGAGAGCCTGGGCGATCAGCCGGTGTTCGACGCCACGGTCCTCGGCACCCACAACTTCGTCGCCAACGGCATCGCGGTGCACAACAGCATCGAGCAGGACGCCGACATGGTCATCCTGTTGCATCGTGAGGACGCCTACGAGCGGGAGTCCCCCCGGGCCGGTGAGGCCGACCTGATCGTGGCCAAGCACCGTAACGGCCCCACCGCCACGGTGACCGTGGCCTTCCAGGGGCACTACAGCCGTTTCGTGGACATGGCCCAGCACTGACCCCGAAGAACCGCGAAAGCCGGGTCAAGGTGTGACAAAGCAGACAGCGCGGAAGGGATGGCGATCGATCACCGGGGCGCTTTACCCGATGACTGAAGCAAAGGGGAGAACGCCATGACCATCCTGATCGCCTACGACGGCTCGGCCGACTCGCGCAGCGCCATCGAGTTCGCCGCCAAGCACCTGGCCGCCCAGCCGGCCGTCGTCGTCACCGTGTGGGAGCCGCTGCTCGTGCAGGTCAGGAAGCACCCGCTGGCGGCGGGGGCGATCTCCCCCGAGACCGAGACCGAGGGGCAGGCCCAGGCCGAGTACTACGCCAAGGAGGGCGCCGAGCTGGCCACCGCCGCCGGGCTGCCCGAGGTGAGCCACCGCGCGGTCGCCGACAACGAGTCGATCTGGAAGACGATCGTCGACGTGGCCGACGAGCTGGACGCCTCGCTCATCGTGACCGGTTCGCGTGGCCTGGCGGGGGTCAGGTCGGTGCTGCTCGGCAGCGTGTCCAACCATGTGCTGCACCACGCCCGCCGGCCGACGCTCATCGTTCCGCCGGCTGCGCAGCCGAAGGCGTGACGCAGCAGACCTTGGGCGGGGACAGCCGGGTGTCCATACGACGGGCGCCCGGTCCCTCCTCGCCGAGCCGGTCGCGGGGGTTGGCCACCGGGCACCGGTCGAGTGACAGGCAGCCGCAGCCGATGCAGTCGGTCAGGTCGTCGCGCAGCCGCTGAAGTTGTTCGATGCGGTCGTCGAGCTCGCCGCGCCAGGCGGCCGACAGCCTGGCCCAGTCCTCCCGGGTGGGGGTGCGCCCGTCGGGCAGCTCGGAGAGCGCGTCCTTGATGGTCGCGAGGGGGATGCCGAGGCGTTGCGAGAGCCGGATGAAGGCGACCCTGCGCAGCGTGTCGCGGTGGTAGCGGCGCTGGTTGCCCGCTGTGCGGCGGCTGGCGATGAGCCCCTTGGTCTCGTAGAAGTGCAGCGCGGAGACGGCCACGCCGCTGCGCTCGGCGAGCTGTCCGACCGTCAGTTCTCTGCTGTTCCAGGCGACCATACCTGAAGCTTACTTGAGGGTTCGTTCGAAGAACGTCTCCAGCACGACGACGGTCTGGGTGCCGGTCACGCCGTCCACCTCGAAGATCTGGCGCAGGACGTCCTGGAGCTCTTTGGTGCTGGACGTGCGCACCTTGAGCAGCAGCGACGCGGGCCCGGCGATGACGTGGGCCTCCTCGACGGCGGGGATGCGCGCCAGCAGGCCGGCGCTGTCGCCCATCCAGCTCGCGCCGTCGACCAGCACGTAGGCGGTCACCGTGCGGCCGAGGGCGGCCTGGTCCACCTCGATCGTGGTGCGCCTGATCACGCCGCGCTCGCGCAGCTTGCGCACGCGTTCGTGCGCGGCCCCGCTGGACAGCCCCACCGCCTTGCCGAGCGCGGCGTACGACTGCGTCGCGTCCTCCAGCAGCAGGCCGATCAGTGTCCTGTCGATGTCATCCACAACAGAATGCTATCTGGCGAAATGTAGTGATGGTCGAATGGCGTATGGTGGCCGCCATGGACACGATCCCCACCGAGTTCGAAGTTCTGGACGAGCGCTTCGCCACGATCGGCGGCGACGACCGGATCGAACGCCTCCACACGGGCACCCGTTGGGCCGAGGGCCCGGTCTACTTCCCGGCCGGCCGCTTCCTGGTCTGGAGCGACATCCCCAACGAGCGCATGCTGCGCTGGGACGAGATGACCGGCGCCGTCGGCCCGTTCCGGCAGCCGTCCGGCTACACCAACGGCAACACCCTCGACCGCGAGGGCCGGTTGATCTCGTGCGAGCAGGGCAACCGCCGCGTCACCCGCACCGAGCCCGACGGCTCGATCACCGTCATCGCCGACCGCTGGCAGGGCAAGCGCCTCAACAGCCCCAACGACGCGGTCGTGCGCTCCGACGGCTCCGTCTGGTTCACCGACCCCCCGTACGGCATCACCAGCAACTACGAGGGCGTCGTGGCCGAGCAGGAGATCGACGGCTGCCACGTCTACCGCGCCGACCCGGTGACCGGCGAGGTGCGCGTGGTGGCCGACGACTTCGTCCGCCCCAACGGCCTGGCCTTCTCCCTCGACGAGAAGCTGCTGTACGTCGCCGACACCAGGGCCAGGCACCTGCGCGTCTTCGAGGTGCGCGAGGACGGCACGCTGTCGGGCGGCCGGATCTTCGCCGAGGGCACCCAGGCCGACAACTTCGACGGCATGCGCCTCGACGACACCGGCCGCGTCTGGGCCGCGGCGGGCAAGGCGCTGCTCTGCTACGACCCCGACGGCACCCTGATCGGCCGGCTCAGGCTGCCGGAGTTCACCGCGAACCTGGTGTTCGGCGGGCTGAAGAGGAATCGGCTGTTCATCGCCTCCTCCTCTTCGCTCTACTCCCTGATGACCAACGTCACCGGCGCCCGCCCGGTCTGGGCCCGCCGCTGACGTCCCTACTCCCACCGGAACAGCCGCACGGCCAGGCCCCCGAACACCGCCAGCCCCGCGGCCATCACCACCAGGTGCAGGAGCTGGGGGCTCTGCCCCGCCCAGGTGTCCTTGAGCGCCTGGGCGAACGGCCCGGCCACGGAGAAGTCGCTGACCTTGCGCAGGGCGTCCGGCATCATCTCGCGCGGCAGCCACATGCCGCCGACGAACATGAGCGGGAACATCACCGCCGAGCCGATCCCCGAGGCCGCCTTCCCGTTGGGCGCCAGCGCCGCGATCACCAGGCCGATGGCCATCAGCGCGGCGGTGCCGAGCAGGAAGACCAGCACGAACCCGAGCCACTGCCTGGGCGCCGACGTCCCGAACGCCGCCATCCCGGCCACGATCAGCACGACCGTGGACACGGCCCCGACGGTCAGGTTGATCAGGAGCTGGACGGTCAGCAGCCGTCCGGGATGCACCGGCGTGGTGGACATGCGCCTGAGCACGCCCTGCTCCCGGTAGCCGGCCAGCACGGTGGGCAGCACGCTGCAGGCCAGCGTCAGCAGCGCGAGCAGGGTCATCATGGCCGGCATGTGGGCGTCCACCGACCGCAGTCCGGAGGCGTCGGGCTTGGTCATGTCCGGCACGCTGAGCCCCAGCACCAGCAGCAGGCCGACCGGCAACCCGATGGTGAAGATCATGAACGGCCAGTCGCGCAGGTGCAGCTTGGCCTCCACGAGCAGGATCTTCGTCATGACAACTTCCTTCCGGTGAGCGCGAGGAACGCGTCGTCCAGGGTCGCCTGCTCGATGCGCAGGTCGGCGGGGATGATCTGGTGCTGTGCCAGGGCCAGCGTGACCACGTGGGCGAGGTTGCCGGTGCCGGACACCGAGACCTGCCCGCCGTGCCGGACGACCTCGCGCACCTCGGGCAGCGCCAGCAGCACGGCGTCGTCCAGCGGGCCGGAGGGGCGGAACCGTACGTGCTGCTCGGCCTCCACCTGGGCGATCAGCCCCGCGGGCGTGTCGGTGGCCACCACCTTGCCCGCGTCGATGAGCGCGAGCCGGTCGCAGAGCCGCTCGGCCTCCTCCATGAAGTGGGTGACCAGCACGATCGTCACGCCCGAGTCGCGTACCTGCTCGACCAGCTCCCAGGTGTCCCGGCGGGCCTGCGGGTCGAGGCCGGTGGTCAGCTCGTCGAGCACCGCCACCCGGGGCCGGCCCACCAGCGCCAGCGCGACCGACAGCCGCTGCCGCTGGCCGCCGGACAGGCTCTTGAAGGCGGCGTCCCGCTTGTGCGCCAGGCCGACGTGTTCGAGCAGTTCCCGCCAGTCGGCCGGGTCGGGGTAGAAGGAGGCGTACAGGTCCAGGGCCTCCCACACCTTGATCTTCTCCGGCAGCGCGGCGCTCTGCAGCTGCATGCCGAGCACCTGGCGCAGCTCGTCGCGGTCGCGCCGCGGGTCGAGGCCGGCCACGCGGACGGTGCCGCCGTCCGCCTGGCGCATGCCCGCCACGCACTCCACGGTCGTGGTCTTGCCGGCGCCGTTGGGGCCCAGGATGCCGAAGATCTCGCCCTCGGCGACCTCGAAAGACACGTCGTCCACCGCGAGGTGGTTCGGATACTGCTTGCGCAGGTTCCTCACTTCGATCACCTTCATGGCATCGACGCTAGGAGCTGCGGGTTTTCCGGGGAATCTCGGTAGATGCCGAGCAAGGGTGTATCTAGGTGCAATGTCCCCGGCGGGGATGTTGGCGCAGACTAGGGGCATGCTGCAACGGTTCGGGCAGGTCGCGGTCTTGTTCGCGCTGCTGCTGGTCGAGGTGGCGCTGATCCCCTTGGCCGGCGCCATGATCACGCTGTCGTTCGCGCTGGGGATGGTCTTCTTCTTCCCGTGGCAGGCCAGGCTGGTCAGGCGGACGGCCGAGCGCCACCGCCACCTGCTGCGCGCCTGGACCGGCGTCGAGATCGAGGCGCCCTACCTGCCCGAGCCGCCGCCGCCGGTCCCCATGGCCGACGGCCTCTACCGCGTCGACCGCACGCTGTACAAGTCGCCGCGCATGCCGGCCTGGAACGACCGGTTCAAGTGGCTGCTCACCGACCCGGCGACCTGGCGCGACACGCTCTGGCTGACGCTCGACCCGATCGTCAAGATCGGCCTGCTGCCGCTGTTCGTCCTGCTCCCGGCGCGCGGCCTGCGTTTGTACGCCCTCACCGTCCGGCTCCTGCTCGGCGCCACCTCCGCCAGTCGGCTGGCCGTCCAGATCACCCATCTCCGGCAGGTGCGCAACCTGGCCGCCGACTCCCAGGCCGCCGAGATGCGCAGGATCGAACGCGACCTGCACGACGGCACCCAGGCCCGGCTGGTGGCCATCGGCATGACGCTGGGCGCGGTCGAGCAGCTCATCGACGACAACCCGGCCGCCGCCAAGGCCCTGCTGGCCAAGACCAGGGACGCCTCCGCCGAGACCCTGACCGAGCTGCGTACCGTCATCCGCGGCATCCACCCGCCGGTGCTGGCCGAACGCGGCCTCGCCGACGCCGTGCGCGCCCTGGCCATGGACAGCCCGCTGCGCGTCAAGGTGGACGTCGAGCTGCCCCACCGCCTGGAACCCCCGGTGGAGGCGGCGGCCTACTTCGCGATCAGCGAACTGCTCGCCAACGCCGCCCGGCACAGCGGCGCCGAGTCGGTGGCCATCGACATCAGCGTCAACGGCGCGGCCCTGCGCGTCACCGTCAGCGACGACGGCATGGGCGGCGCCGACCCGGCCAAGGGCAGCGGGCTGACCGGCATCGAACGCCGCCTGGCCGCCTTCGACGGCGTGCTGGCCCTGCACAGCCCGCCGGGCGGCCCCACCACCGTCACCCTGGACGTCCCGCACGTCCTTCCCGACCAGGCCGAGCAGGCGAAACTGCCGCCCAGGAAGGCCGCCACGATCGCCGTCCTGTACGCCACGGCCTGGTGCCCGCTGTTCCCCCAGGGCCTCGTCACGGCCATCTTCAAGACGTTCCACATCGACGAGCGCAGCTGGTTCCTCGCCCTGTACCTGCCCGAGCCCCTGCAGTGGCCGGTGATCGTGGCCAACATCGCCCTCGGCACGCTCATGTACATTGCGGCCATGCGCATCCGGCTCGTCCACAACAGAAGCCTCGTACTCGGCCGCGTCGGCGGTCTGGGGCCCTGCTGATGCAGCGGGTGCTCGTCGCCGAAGACCTCTACCTGCTCAGAGACGGCCTGGTCCACCTGCTGCAGGCGCACGGGTTCACGGTCGTCGCCGCCGTCGAGAGCGGGCCGGAGCTGCTGAAGGGCCTGCTGGAGCTGCGTCCAGACGTCTCGGTCGTCGACGTACGGCTGCCGCCCACGTTCACCGACGAGGGCCTTCAGGCCGCGCTGGCCGCCCGCGCGCAGATCCCGGGGCTGCCCGTCCTGGTGCTGTCGCAGCATGTCGAGCAGCTCTACGCCCGCGAGCTGCTGGCCGACGGCTCGGGCGGCATCGGCTACCTGCTGAAGGACCGGGTGTTCAACGCCGAGCAGTTCGTCGACGCCGTGCGCAGGGTGGCCGAAGGCGGCACCGCGATGGACCCCGAGGTGATCGCCAAGCTGCTGGCCAGCAACGCCAGGAACGAGCCGCTGGCCGCGCTCACGCCCCGCGAGCGAGAGGTGCTGGAGGCCATGGCGGAGGGCCGCTCCAACGCCGCGATCTCCCAGCGGCTCTTCCTCAGCGAGAGCGCCGTCGCCAAGCACACGGCCGGCATCTTCGCCAAGCTCGGCCTGGCCCCCTCCGACGACGACAACCGCCGCGTCCTCGCCGTGCTCGCCTACCTGAACAGCCGCGCCTGATCCCACCAGGCTCATGGTGCACAGGGCGCTCAGCCGTGCCCGGACGCAGCCGGAGTTGTCGGTGGGAGCGGCTATTTTCATAGAGGCACGGCGCGACGAAAGGGTGGATCCTCGTGAAGATCCGGGTTAACCGCGATGTACTGGCAGATGCGGTGGCATGGGCCGCCAGAGTCCTGCCCAGCCGCCCGGTGGTGCCCGTACTCTCCGGGTTGTTGCTGGAGGCGGGCGAGGAGCTGAGCCTGTCCGCCTTCGACTACGACGTCTCCGCGCGCGCCCTGGTCGACGCCGACGTGGTCGAGTCCGGGAGCGTGCTCATCCCCGGCCGCCTGCTCGCCGAGATCAGCCGCAGCCTGCCCGCCGAAGACGTCGAGATCGTCACCGAAGGCGCCGAGGCCGTGCTGACCTGCGGAAGCGCTGAGTTCGGGCTGATCACGATGCCGGTCGAAGACTTCCCGGCCCTGCCCACGATGCCCCCGAGCATCGGCGCGATCGGCGGCGGCGTGTTCGCCTCCGCGGTGAGCCAGGTCGCGCCCGCCGCCAGCCGCGACGACACGCTGCCGATGCTCACCGGCATCCGGGTCGACATCGAGGGCGAGTCCGTGGCGATGGCCTCCACCGACCGCTACCGCATCGCCGCCCGCGACTTCGCCTGGCGTCCGGCCGCTCCCGACGTCGCCGTCTCGGCCATGGTGCCGGCGAAGGTGCTGGTGGAGGTGGCCAAGTCGCTGCGCGGCGGCGAGGTGTCGGTCGCGATGGGCGACGGCGTGGCCGGGTTCGAGAGCGTCGGCCGCAGCACCACCGTGCGCCTGCTCGACGAGCAGTTCATCGACTACCGGGCCAGGCTGACCTCCGACTGGTCGATCAGGGCCGACGTCGCGGTGACCCCGTTCGTCAACGCGATCAAGCGGGTGGCCCTGGTGGCCGAGCGCAACACCGCGATCCGGCTGTCGTTCTCGCAGGGCCAGGTGCTGATCCAGGCGGGCGGCGGCGACATCGGGCGCGGCACCGAGGTGGTCCCGTGCGAGCTGCGCGGCGACGACATCCAGATCGCCTTCCAGTCGCAGTTCCTGCTCGACGGCCTGACCGGCATCGAGAGCGAGCTGGCCAGGCTCAACATGGAGTCGCCGACCAGGCCCGCCCTCATCCAGGACGTGCCGGGCGACGCCCAGCCCGCCTTCCGCTACCTGGTCATGTCGCTGCGCCTGACCTGAGGTCGCCTGACCCGAGCCGTCACTCCGCCGCGTCCGTCTGCCGCTCGGCGACCAGCTTGAAGACCCTCTTGAACTCCGCGTACGCCTGCTCGCCCACGGCCCGTGCGTGCGCGGCCTCCATCTCGGCGATGATCGCGTCCGACTTCGCCATGTGGTCCAGCGCCTTGTCCGTCGGCACGATCAGCTTGGCCCGCCGGTCGGCGGGGTCGGGCTGCCGCTCCACGTAGCCGAGCGCGACCAGCTCGTCCACCAGCGTGCCGATCACCTGCTTGTGCTGCCCCGACTGCGCGGCCAGGTCGGTCGCCCTGCTGCCCTCCTCGTCCAGGTAGGCCAGCACGGCGCCGTGCCGCGGCCGCAGCCCCGGATGCCCCTGCTCGGCCAGCTTGGCGAACAGGTCGCGCTGCAGGGCGAAGAGCGTGCGCCCCGCCAGGACGCCGAGGTCTGGTTCGTCCTGCTTGCGATGACTCCTGCGCACGGGTGGCCCTCCCAATTAGTCACTGATTTTGACTGTCACTGATTCTTACTATATTGTCGTGCCATGACCACGACAGTGGAACTCACCAGATTCAGAGTGTCCCCGGAACGCGCCGGCCAGTTGCTGGCGGCCCGTCCGGGCATGCTCGCCGACTTCGCGGCCGACCGCGCCGGCTTCCTCGGCGCCCGGCTGGTCCGCCTGTCGGACGACGAATGGCTGGACATCGTCGACTGGCGCTCGGGCGACGACTTCGCCGCCTCCCGTGCCAAGGGCGCGAACCTGCCCGGCATCCAGAAGTTCTTCGACCTGATCGACGAGTTGATCTCCGCAGAAGAGGGGACATTGCGATGACCATCCTGATCACCGGTGCCACCGGCACCGTCTCCGGGGCCGTGCTGAAGTCGCTGGGCGACCTGAGCGACGTGCGCGTCCTGGTGCGCGACGCGGCCAGGGCCCCCGAGGGCATCGAGGTGGCCGTCGGCGACCTCGACCAGCCCGCCACGCTCGACGCCGCCTTCGAAGGGATCGAGACCCTGTGGCTGCTGACCGCCATGGGCCCCCAGGCGCCCCATGCGAGCATGAACGCCCTGTGGGCGGCCCGGAAGGCCGGGGTGCGGCACGTCGTGCGCCTGTCGGCCATTGGAGCCGCCCACGACGCCCCCACGCGCAACGGCCGCCTGCACGCCCTGTCCGACGTCGAGCTGGCCGCCTCGGGCCTCGACTGGACCGTCATCCGCCCGGCCTTCTTCATGCAGAACCTGCTCGGCTCGGTCGCCGGCGACACCCTCTACGGCGGCACGGGCGACGGCCGGATCGGGCTGGTCGACGTCCGCGACATCGGCGACTTCGCCGCCGCGGTGCTGCGCGACCCGGCGCCGCACAAGGGCCGCATCTACACGCTCACGGGCCCGGCCAGCATCTCGCTGGGGGAGGCGGCCGGCGCCCTGACCGACGTCTACGGCACGCCGATCGCCTACCAGCCGGTCGCCCCCGACGACGCCTACCGCTCGATGCTCGACGCCGGCATGCGCGAATGGGACGCGGCCGTCACCAGGGAATACCTCACGGCGTACGCCGCGAACTGGGGCGACCTCACGACGACGGCCTTCACCGACGTGACCGGGCGCCCTGGCCGCAGCTTCGCCGAGTTCGCCAAGGACCATGCGGCCGAGCTGCGCCCCGCCGCATGAGGGCCGGTCAGGAGTCGGTGAGGGCGATGAGGATGTGCTCCATGCACGCGTGCCCGGCCCGCTCGGCCGCGGTGGCGTCGCCGGCGGCGATGGCGCGGGCGATGGCGTCGTGCGGGATGTAGCTCTTGTTGAACGACGTGCCCGCGGCCGTGATGCTGGCCCGCAGAGCCGCCGAGAAGTCCTCGTAGAGG
The DNA here is from genome assembly GCF_040675255.1 of Nonomuraea sp. NPDC049624. NCBI lineage: Bacteria > Bacillati > Actinomycetota > Actinomycetes > Streptosporangiales > Streptosporangiaceae > Nonomuraea > Nonomuraea sp. NPDC049624. The sequence goes on from NZ_JBFAOR010000001.1 coordinate 866,076, forward strand.
TCGATGAGCACGAGGTTGTGGGTGGCGTGCGCGACCGCCATGTGGAAGGCGAGGTCGGCCTCGACGAAGAAGTCGGGGTCGTCCAGCTCCCAGGCGCGGTCGCGTTCGGCCAGCGCGGCCTCGATGCGGCGGATGTCCTCGTCGGTGCGGCGGGTCGCGGCCAGCCGGGCGGACTCCACCTCCAGCGCGCGCCGCACCTCAAGGATCTCCAGCTGCTCGGCCTGGCGCAGCCGGCGCAGCATCGCCCCCGACAGCTCACTGGTCGCCCGGACGTAAGTGCCGTCCCCCTGACGGCACTCCAGCAGCCCGGCGTGCGTCAACGCGCGCACGGCCTCGCGAACGGTGTTGCGTCCCACTCCGAGTTGCTCGGCGAGCACGGTCTCGGTGGGGATCTTGCCGTTCATCTGCCACGACCCTGAGGTGATCTGCTCCTTGAGCTGATCGATCACCTGGTCGACGAGCGAAGCCCGCTGCGCCGTACGCAGACTCACAGTCCGCCTCCTCCGGGGAAACCAATCATCCTATGAGTCAATGACTGGTCGACCCTAATTATTCCAGACTCAAAAGTCCAAATCTGGAGCTCCCGGAGGTTCAGTGCGCGACCGTGGCCTCGACCGTCACCCCTGCCAACGCGGAGCGAACTCCGGCAGCTTCAAGGGCTTTACGATATGCGGCGGTCTGCTGTGCCCTCGCCCCGACCCTGCCGTAGAGGTCACCCAGCTCGCGCCAGCAGCGGGCGGCCGGCCTGTCGGACCCGAACACCGGACGGTCGAGCGAGTCGAGCAGCTCGTGCGCGGTACGGAGCTGCGTCATGGCACTGCCGTCGAGGTCGAGCGCGACGGTGGCGAGCACGAGGTTCGCCTCGGCCGGCGTGGTGCCCGAGCCGTCGTGGGCCAGCCCCAGCGCCGTGGTGGCCAGCTCGGCGGCGCCCGCCTGGTCGCCCGCCCGAAGCCGCACCCGAGCATGCGCGACCAGGCTCTCGCCGTGCTCGCGGACGCTGCCGGGGGAGGACGCGAAGGCCCGCGACGCGGCGGCGGCCAGCCGCTCGGCCTCGTCGAGCGGCGCGGTGACCAGCCTCGACCAGTGCATCGCCGCCCGCGCGAGCTGCAGCGCGAGCCGGGACTGACGACCGGCCATGATGGCGTCGTCGGCCAGGCGCACGGCCAGCGCGGAGTCCTCACCGGCGGCGGCGGCGGAGCTCGCCTGCCACAGGGCGTGGATCTCCTCGGAACGGTCCATAACTTCAGGAACGCCGCTGTTGTCCAGCACCCGCTTGACGTACTCGAGCTCGGGGGAGTCGCCCTGACGCTCGCTGCGCGCCTCGACCAGAGCGGTGGCCAGGTCGACCGCGATCTCGCCCTGCGAGATGGACAGCCGCTCGGCCTGCTCCAGCGCGGACGCGGCCAGGTCGCGGGCCCGCAGCCGGTCGCCGGCCCGCTGGTAGCAGCGGCTCAGCGCGATCGTGAGCGGCAGGTCGGCCAACCGCTCGGGATGCGCGGCGGCCTCCCTGCGCAGCCGTTCGAACGCCTCTACGGCCTGGCCGAGACGCCCCTGCGCCTCCAGCGCACGGGCCCGGCCGAAGCGGGCGTGCGCGGTGAGCATGGCGTTCTCCTCGTCGGCCGCCTTCACGATCTCCGTGAAGCGGTCGGCCGCCACCGCGGGGTCGCCGTGCTGCAACTCCAGCTCGGCATGGCGAAGACCCAGCTCGGTGTCGATGCGCTGCCGCGGCTCGATGCCGTGCAGGAGGAACTCGGTGGTGCACCCCAGCCGCTCGGCGAGGAGGCGGGCCACGACAGGAGTCGGCGTGCGCTTGCCCGACTCGATGAGCGAGACATAACTGTCAGACAGGTCGGGTCCGGCCAACTGGGCCTGGGACATCCGCCTGTTCAGCCGCAGTCCACGGACGCGGTCACCGATGGTTCCCTGACTCGGCATCTCATCTCTCAAGGCGGGGAAGGGTCAACAACACGCAATGATTGCATGAAGTAGCCGAATCTGGTATCCCCGCGTGAAGAATTTGCCACGCGGAGTTTAATCGTCGCTGTCGTCCTTGCTGGGGAAAAGCATCTGGCAGACCTCCAGGTAGAGGGTCTCCGGATACGGAATGTACTCGACCGTTGACAGAGCCTGGTCCTGACCAGCGGACTCAAGGATGAACTCGCCGTAACCGAGCATGCGCCCCAGGAGAGATCGCTGGAAGCTCATGTCGGTGACTTTGCCGAGCGGCATCATCGCGACCTTGCGCGTGATCAGCCCGGTGGTGAGCAACATCCGCTTGGACGTCACCACAAAGTAATCGACCGACCACTCGGCGACTTTCCACACGAAGCGCACGAGCAGCAGCAGCCACAGCCACCACACCACGACGAGCGCCGTGCCGCCGGACTCCCCGCCACCGAAGAACTTGCTGAGGAGCCCGGCGATGACCAGGCCGCCGAAGACCTCGGCGACCGGGCGCAGCAGCACGGCGGGATGACGCCGCACCATGATGACCTGTTGTTCGTTGGGGAGGAGGTAGCGGTTGACCGACGACGGAGCAGAGTCCCCGTGGGTCACCAGTCTCATGCGAGGTTGTTCACAAATTGGGCCAGAGAGTCGGCCGCGTTGAACACCGTGTCGAACGCCCCCTTCACCGCGTCTGCGGCATCAGCTGGTCGTGCGAACAGGTAGTACGCCACAAATGCGATACCACCGTATGTGAGGACTTTTTTGACCTGCACTGTCGCCTCCGTGCCACTAACCCACTCCACCCGCCGTATACATTACCCACCCGGTAGCCGGGGTAAAGGTAACTTGGCGGGTTAGTTTCGATCTTGGATTGGCTCTTGCTCAGCCACGTTCGCTGGCGACCAGCGCCAGGACGTGAAGGTGCTTCCGGGCGATGCGCTCCACAAGGCTCGGATGCGCATAGCCGGTGACCTCCAGCGCGCCGTAGTGCGCTGCTTCCACACAGCGCGTTACGGTGGTGGAGGAATGCACGCCGGCGAACTCGTCGCGCAGCGCGGCCTCGACCTCCGCGTACGGGGTCGGGTCGGCCTCGGTGTGCTCGCTCATGCGCCCTCCTGTGCTGGTCGCATGAGACGGGGCGCTGCTGTTGCCGGTCGGTCGCTCGTTCACGAGGACTCCTCGGCACCGGGCATGTCGCTCATCGTGCTTCCCCCACGCGCATGCGGAAGTTCCCTTCCTGTCTCTTCGTACCCACCCAACCACAGTATGTAACGAAGTGACGACCCAGCGTAAGGAGAAGGGGAGCCGATGGAAGGGTCAGACCACGCCGTAGAGGCGGTCGCCGGCGTCGCCGAGGCCGGGGACGATGTAGCCGTTCTCGTTGAGCCGCTCGTCGAGGGCGGCGGTGACCACGCGGATGGGCCTGCCGGAGCCGGCGAACACCTTGTCCATGTACGCCAGGCCCTCGGGGGCGGCCAGCAGGCAGATCGCCGTGACGTCGACCGCGCCCCGGTCGAACAGGAACTGCACGGCCGCGGCCAGCGTGCCGCCGGTGGCGAGCATCGGGTCGACGACGAAGCACTGACGCCCGGACAGGTCGTCGGGCAGGCGGGTGGCGTACGTCTCGGCCTGGAGGGTGGACTCGTTGCGGATCATGCCGAGGAAGCCGACCTCGGCGGTGGGCAGCAGCCGGGTCATGCCGTCGAGCATGCCGAGCCCGGCGCGCAGGATGGGCACGACCAGCGGCTGGGGCTTGGCCAGCCGCACGCCGTGGGCGGGGGAGACCGGGGTCTGGACGGTCACGTCGGTGACCCGGACGTCGCGCGTCGCCTCGTACGCCAGCAGCGTCACCAACTCGTCCGCGAGCCTGCGGAAGGTCGGGGAGTCGGTGCGGACATCGCGCAGCGTGGTGAGCTTGTGAGCCACGAGCGGATGGTCGACGACGAGGGTTTCCATAGCGCCCAACGGTATCCGGTGGACGGAGTGGTGGCATCCCGGGCCTTTGGTTTTGATCACAATTTGGTCGGAGAAGCACACGCCGCGTGGCCTGTTCTGGAACGATTGGGGTCTGGTGCGAACCTGTCGTGTCAGAGGCTCGGGTGGGGATGGCGATGACAGACGAAGATGCGCTCGACTTCGCCATAGTGATTTACCGCGAGGACGAGCGGTGGCACGCTGAGCTGCTGCCCGTCACGCTCACGTCCGACCTCGACGGCCTGATCCAGGCCCTCAGGCAGCAGCCGAGCGAGAGCGGCACCATCGGCCTGATCGCCGTCGGCGACGAGTTCTTCGTGGCGCTGCGCGTGCTCGGCGAGCGGGTCGACGTCTTCCTGTCCGACATCGCCGCCTCCTGGGACTTCCCGCTCGCCCGCCAGGTGCTGCACTACCTCGACGTGCCGGTCCCCGACGAGGAGGAGCTCGACGAGATCCTCCAGGACGAGGAGACCGTGCTGCCGGCGGGAGATCTGTCGATCTTCGCCGATCTCGGATTGGACGAGATGGAGCTGGGCATCCTCTCCGGCGACATCGATCTCCTCCCCGAAGATGTGCTGTCCAGCATCGCCGCGCGGCTCGGCTTCTCCGAGCCGTTCGAGCGTGCCATCGAATCGGTCTTCGGCTGAACCCCCCTGGAGTGCGGGCATGGCGTCCAACACCTTCTCTGCGGCTTTTGTCAGGACTTCCGACGGCTGGACCGGCGCCGAGGTCGATCTGCGCGACGCGGAGATCGTCGACGACTTCGGTGACGCCGTCATCGAGACGCTGGGCCTGACGGGCGACGAGCTGGCCCTGCTCTGCGTCGAGGTCGAGGACGAATGGTTCGCCATCGCCCGCTACCGCGGCGAGGACGAGCCCCGGGTGTTCCTGTCGGACGTGCACGCGATCGCCTCCAACAGCATGGGCGAGCTGTTCGCCGAGTTCGCCGGCGTGGCCCCCGACAAGGAGGGCAACGGGCTCGGCGTGCGGCCCGCCGGTGACTTCGAGCTGCTCGGCGACCTCGGCGTGAGCTCGGAGGAGCTGCTGGAGCTGAGCATGGAGGAGGGCCTGCTGCCCGCCGACGTCCTCTCGGTGATCGCCGAACGGCTGTCGTTCGCCGACGAGCTCGACCGGCTGCGTTGACCCACGAGGAAGCGATGCGGCTGGCCCTGGCCGAGGCCGTCGCGGCCGGCGGCAGGGGCGAGATCCCCGTCGGCGCCGTCGTGCTCGGCCCGCTGGGCGAGGTGCTGGCCGCGGCGGGCAACGACCGCGAGTCCGCCGCCGATCCCACCGCGCACGCCGAGGTGCTCGCGCTCAGGCGGGCCGCCGCGCTGCGCGGGCAGTGGCGGCTGAGCGGCTGCACGCTGGTCGTCACGCTGGAGCCGTGCACGATGTGCGCGGGCGCGTCCGTGCTCGCCCGGGTCGACCGGATCGTGTACGGCGCCGTCGACGCGAAGGCCGGCGCCGTGGGCTCGCTCTGGGACGTCGTGCGCGACCGCAGGCTCAACCATCGGCCCGAGGTCGTCATGGGCGTATTGGCCGAAGAGTGCTCTGCCGTCCTCAAGGAGTTCTTCGCTACTCGGAGAATCCGGTAAGCTCGTCCGCGGTGGTGTCGCCTAGTGGCCGAGGGCGCACGCCTCGAAAGCGTGTGATGGGGCAACTCATCCGTGGGTTCAAATCCCACCACCACCGCCAACGGGCCTCCGACGACCTCGGAGGCCCTTTTCTTTTGCCCTCAGGGCTGCTGGGTGGGCCCGTCGGTCGGCGGATTCAGGTTGAGCTGGATGTCCGGCGGGCTGTCCTCGACGACCTGCGTCTGGACCGTCTCGCCGCCGCGGGTCTCCGGACGGCCGTCGTCGGTCAGGACGAAGAACAGCGCGCCGCAGGCGCTCAGGAGCAGCAGCGGCAGCCCGATGGCCAGCAGCACGATCAGGTTGCGATTGTCGAGCGGCCCGGGCTCCTCGACGTACTCGTGCGCCGGCGGCTGCGAGTAGTAGGACGGCGGGCCGTATCCGGGTGGCGGCCACGACCCGTGTGGCGGTGGATACGACACGGCATTCTCCGAATGATGTTGAAAGACGCGGACGTGACACACGGCACGTCGATCAGGTTGACACATGAAAAAGGGAGCCGCGAATGGCGGCTCCCTTTTCCGGCGCGTTTCAGTTGGGCAGATCCAGGACCCTGGCGTGCAGGATCGACCGTTGGTGCAGGGCCGCGCGCAGGGCCCGGTGGAGGCCGTCCTCCAGGTAGAGCTCGCCCTGCCACTGCACGACGTGCGGGAACAGGTCGCCGTAGAAAGTGGAGTCAGCGGCGAGCAGCGAGTGCAGGTCCAGCATGGCCTTCGTGGTGATCAACGAGTCGAGCCGGACCTGCCTGGGAGGGATCTGCGCCCACTCTCGGTTCGTCAGACCGTGTTCGGGATAAGGGCGTCCGTCGCCGACGAGCTTGAAGATCACCCACCTCATTTTAGGAGAGAATTCGACCTGCTGCGTTGTCCGGAGCTATCGGCCCAGCTCAGACTGTTCACAGTCGCCCGGCCGGCCGTTTTGGTAGCCGCGCTGGAAGGCGTTGACGCGTTGCTCGGACGAGCCGTGCGTAAACGATTCGGGATCGATTCTGCCGCTCGTGCGTTGCTGGATTCTGTCGTCGCCCACGGCGGCCGCGGCGTCCAGGGCCTCGGCGATTTCCGTCTGGGTGAAGGCCTTTTCGTAGAAGCCGGTGCGGACGGCGTTGTGCGCCCAGACGCCGGCGTAGCAGTCGGCCTGGAGCTCGACGGGGACCGAGCTGCCGGTGTCCGACTGGAGGGCCCCGCGCAGGTCCTGGACGTGATGGCCGTATTCGTGGGCGATCACGTACGCCTGGGCGAAGGGGCCGCCCTTGGCGCCGAACTGGCTGTGGAGCTGGTCGAAGAAGCTCAGGTCGAGGTAGACGCGCTGGTCGCTCGGGCAGTAGAACGGCCCGACGGCGGAGCTGGCCGCGCCGCAGCCGGTACGGAGGCTGCCGGAGTACAGGATCGTCTTCGACGTCCGGTAGTCGGGGATCTCCTGCTTCCAGTAGTCCTGGATGCTGTTGACCACGCCCACGACGCGGCACTTCTCCGACTGGTCGGCGTCCTTGCCCGTCTTGCACTCCTCGGCGAGTTTGGCCGGGGGTTGCTGCTGCGCCGGCTCGGCGTCGCCGCCACCGCCGCCGCCCAGGTTGTTGAGCACGAACACCAGCACTAAGGCGATCAGGCCGACGATGCCGCCGCCCCCGAGGACCATGCCGCCGGGGAAGCCGCCGCCCGAGAACCCGCCACCGCGACCGCCGACGTCCTCGACCTGCGACGAGTCGAGGTTGACGTCGTCCTTGAAATCCATATCTGACGTCCCTTCTGGGTGCTGCCCGCTAGAGAGCTTCCCCAGGAAGGCCCCTAGATGCCATCCGAGAAGGTGTCACATCTGTCCGGGAGGCCGCTGTCGTACCCGACGCTGAACCACTTCTCGCGTTGCTGGGAGGTGCCGTGGGTGAACGCGTCGGGCGTGACGCGGCCCTGCGAGCGGCGCTGGATGCTGTCGTCGCCGACCGCCGCGGCGGCGTCGAGGGCCTGGTTGATGTCGGACTGCGAGAACGGCTCGCGGTAGAAGCCCGTCTTGACCGCGTTGTGCGCCCAGACGCCGGCGTAGCAGTCGGCCTGCAGTTCCAGGCGCACGGACGCGCTGCCGGCGCCCGGCCTGCTGTTGTTGCCCACCTTGTCCATGGTGCCGAGCAGGTTCTGGACGTGGTGGCCGTACTCGTGGGCGACCACGTACGCCTGGGCGAACGGGCCGCCCTCGGCCCCGAAGTCGCGCTGGAGCGTGTCGAAGAAGGCCAGGTCCAGGTAGACCTTGCGGTCGGGCGGGCAGTAGAACGGGCCCACGGCCGAGTCGGCGGGGCCGCAGCCGGTGTTCACGGCCCGGGAGAACAGCACGGTCTTGGCCGGTGTGTACTGCTTGTCGCGTTCCTTGAACTCCTGCCGCCAGTAGGACTGGATGCTGTTCACGGTGCCGACGATCCGGCAGTCCTCCGACTGGTCGGCGTCGGCGCCCGTACGGCAGCGGTTGGCCAGGTCGCCGCTGGGGGAGAGCTGGCCGGGGGCGCTCGGGTAGCGTCCGCCGCCCTGCTCGCCGCCCTCGTCGCCGCTGAACGGCGTGGGGGCGAGCTTGAACAGGAACAGCCCGGCCACCGCCAGGACCAGCAGCAGGCAGCCGCCGCCACGGCCGCCGATGGGCAACATGCAGCCGCCGCCCGGCATCCCGCCCCAGCCGCCGCCGCCCCGGCCGGGCTGGGGGCCGGAGGCCCGGACGTCCTCGACCTGTGAGGGGTCGAGTGGCGCGTCGTCGTCGAACTGCATGCCCTCTGTCATCCCCCGTAGTCAGGCGATTACGCAAGGCAATATGCGGGACAGTGATTTTCTGCGATTTATCAGTCAATCTGCCGCTATGACGGGTGGCTTGGTGGGGATCGCGCTGGCGTCCCTGGGGCGGCGCCTCGGTTTTCAGTCGCGTGAGCTGGCGGTCTATCGTCCGCGCCGGCTGTTCGCCATGGGGCTGTCCTGGCCGGGCTCTACTGGCTCACCTGGGTCCTGAAGCGCTCGTGGGCCGCCTGCTTGGAGATGCCCATGGCCTCCCCGATCTCCGCCCAGGAGGCGCCGTTGTCCCGCGCCCCGGCGACGGCCTGGTCGAGCAGCGTCCGCTGCCAGCTCTCCACCTGGGACAGCAGGGTGAGCGCCGCCAGCGGCCGGTCGGCCGCGAGCTTGACGACCTGCTCGCACAGCAGGTTCGACTTCGTCACCAGCCAGCTGGGCGGGGCGGCGGCGAGCAGCGGCGGCGTGTGCCTGCTCCACCACCGGTACTCCGCCTCCTTGGCCCCCTCCGGCGTCGCCGGATACCGCCGCCGATCGGTCCATCCGCACGAACAGGCGGCCTGGTACCCGACGAACGTCCTGGTGAAGGCGCTGGACGAGGAGGCCAGCTCCCCGTCGGGCAGAACGGGCGCGACGAACCCCTCGTGCCCGGGAAGAACGGCAATGCTCAAAGTCATGACCGTCAAGATATCCTGACGATTCCAGCTCTCGCCACCCCTTCCGCGGTGCCGGAGGGCCGTCAGGCTCCGTCGTCGGGGTTCAGCGTCTCGGCCACCTGGCGATGCACCCGGGTGAGGACGCACGGACAGCAGCGGCTGCACGCCTGACGCGACCGGCTCAGCGCCCGGGTCGCCTGGCGACCAGCACCTCGGTGGTCAGCCGCTGCTTCCACCGGCCCGCGGGGTTGCCGGCGAGGAGCGCCCGTCGCAGTGCCTCGACGAAGGCGGGCAGACGATCGCCGAGCCTGGCGGGGCAGCTGTAGGAATAGGAGAGCTGGAGCCCGATCAGGCCGTCCACGTCCCACGTCAGCCGTCGGCTGAACACCCGGGACTCCAGGCTGCCGAAGGGTGAGGCGGCGAGCACGCCGCTGTGGTGCTCGCCGGTGGCGTGGAACGAACTGGCGGCGGTGTGGATCTCGAGGCCGAACTCCTCGCACACCCGTCTCTCGATCGGCTGCCACGGTTGCGCGTCGGGCTGCCACGGTTCACCCTGCTGCCTCGCGGGGCCGACCAGCGCCACCACGCCGCCGGGCGGCAGCAGCCCGTCCAGCTCCACCAGCACGGACCGGCGGTCCATCCAGTGGAACGACCGCCCCATCACCACATGATCGAACGGCGGCAAGGCCCTCAGACCGGTCGAGTCACCACGCAGCCAGACGATGTTCCCGACACCCCCGGCCAGCCGCCTGCCCTCCGCCAGCATCTCCCGCGCCGGATCGACGGCGAGCACGGCCTTCGTCCGCCGCGCCAGGGGGATCGCGATCGTCCCGGGGCCGCAGCCGAGATCCAGCACGCGGCTGTCCGCGCCGAACGTCTTGGCCAGGTGTTCCGTCGTCGCCTGCCCGTGGCCGGGACGGTACCTGGCGTAGTACGGCGCAGCACTGCCGAACAGGTCCTCCATGAACCGGACCCTAGAAGACCGGCCGGCCGAGGCGTCCGGAGAACGACAGAAGGGCCATCCCGTTGACCTGGGATGACTCTGCTTTCCAAGTCTGTGGACTTTCGTTCACCGCCGGTCATGGGTTTCCAGCTGCGGCGTCAGCTCTGTTACCGACTTCGGTGCACGTCCCTGTACCAGGGGTGAATTAAGACCGGGAATGAGACTGCGGAACAGAATCCGGCTGTGCATCCAAGCGTCATGACTTGCTCTTTCTGCCATGCAGATGCAGTCACTAGTCTGATCCCGGCCGTTGATCGACATGGATACGAGGTACGTCCGGTGGGTGCCAGGTCCCTGGTTGTTGGTGCGAGTTTGCTGTTGGCCGTCGGTTCGCTGAACCTGCCGGCGGGAAGCGCGGCATCGGAGGTTGTTCCCGCGGAGGGCAATTCATCTGCGGCTGATATCCCTCCCTTGGGTACGCAGATCGGTGACTCGTTCAAGGGGCACACGGGTCCCGTACTGGCCTTGGCCGTCGGCAAGCGCAGTGATGGCACGCCTGTCGTCGTCTCCGGCGGTTTTGACAAGACCATCCGCATCTGGAACCTGAACACTGGAAAGCCCATCGGAAAGCCCCTGAGAGGGCATCGCCAGGAGGTATACAGCCTGGCGATCGACAAGCGTAGTGACGGCACCCCGGTCATCGTCTCCGGTGGTGAAGAAGACGGCAGCGTACGGATCTGGAACCTGGACACCGGCAAACCGATCGGGAAGCCCCTGGTGTTGGATCGCAGCATCACGTGGGGGGTGGCGACGGGGAGGCTTCGAGACGGTACCGGGGTCATTGCCGCCACGCGGACGGACGACGTATCCGTCGTCGCCCTGTGGAATCTGGACACAGGTAAACACATCAAGAGGACCTTCGACGAGTTCGCCACGACCAATACCTTGGCAACCGGGAAACGTAGCGATGGAACACCTGTCGTCGTCACTGCGAATGCTGAGGGACGGACGCGTATCTGGAGCCTAGGGACGGGAAAACCGCTCAGCAAACCTCTGTACAGCTGTCATGAATGCCAGTCCAGGGCCTTGGCGACGGGGAAGCTCCGGGACGGCACACCGGTTGCCATCTCCGCGAACACCGACTATCCGTTGCCGGATGAAGACACACCCGACGGCAAGATCTGGATGTACAACCTGAACACGGGAAAGCCAGTCGGGAAATCCATCCGAACCCCCGCAACCAGGTTCGCCGGCATGGCAGTGGGGCAGCGCCGTGACGGCTCCACCGTCATCGGGTACGGCGACGACTCTGGCAACATGTCGGTCTGGGACTTGGACACAGGAAAGGCAGTGGGAGAGCCCTTCACTGCTCATTCCGGCACGATCTTCACTGTGGCCTTGGGCAAGCGAAGCGACGGGACCCCTGTCTTGGTCACCGGTGGCTGGGACAGGGCGATACGAGTCTGGAGCCTAGGATCCTAGGCACAAGCGGAGCGCGCCAAGGCTCGCCAGCTCTGGATAGAGGGGGACCGCGTCTTCGCCACTGCGACTGGTCGTCCGTCACCCCCTGCTCGCTTCCGCCGGAGTCAGGGAGTTCCCTGGCGAACGGTCATAGCCATCATGGGGTGGTGCAGCAGCGGCATGGCGCACCGGTACCAGCACGTCACCGACGGCATCCGGAGCACAGTTGGCCAAGCAGGTTGATGGTCTTCTCTGGGAGGACGAAGGACTTAAGTAACCACTGGCTCTAGCAAGGCGGCTGCGTCAACAAGCGGGATGCAGCCGCCTTGTGATGAGACGGCTACTCCATGACCGAATGGAGTAGACCTACGACTGCGATGCCTGCTGGCACACCCACTGTCGGAGTCGCCCAAATCGACAGGACGGCCCCAGCAGTGGCGGCAAGGCTGAGGATTAGCACCCATCTCTGTTGCAACCGAGGAGGCTCAGCTTTGGGGCTTGACCGGGGAGCGTCCCGTCGCTCGCTAAGCCAGCCCATATCTGGCCTTAATCCCTAAGACGTCTCGCTGTGCATGCGCGCACAGGCGTCTATCCTGCATGTAGTTCTCCTCCCGAGAGTTCATCAGCGACCTTTGGTTGGGGACAAGAGGCCCAGCGATGCACAGCAGGAGTGGCTGCTCCTGCTTCGCTGGGTCTCTTTCGTGCCGCTCGTCATCAACGCGGAGCGGTTGCTCCGGACAGTACTTACGGATGGGGCGCTACGCAAGCAATTCCCATGAAGTTAGTACTACGTACCTCATGTACTTTCCCCATTCGGGCTCAGTATGCTGGCACTGAGCTCGAAGGACGTCTGTGGAGACCTCGATGGAGGAGAAGCGATGGCTGAAGTAAGTGCCGAGGTGATCGCGGCACAGCGTGTCCGGGAGCTTCGTCAGGCGTTCGGTTGGACCCAGCAGTATGTGGTGGAGCGGCTGCGGGCATTCGATGTTGTCCTCGACCAGTCCTCTGTGGCTCGGATCGAGAATGGCTCACGACTGATCCGTTTGAGCGAAGCCATCGCCTTCGCCCGAGTCTTCGACGTGACCATCGAGCGGCTGGTATCCGTTCGGCCCGACTCCGAATCGCTCTCCTCCCTAGAGCGTCGAATCGACGTTCTAGAGGCCGAGGTGGCAGAAGCTGCACGGGCAGCGGAGGAAGCTGCTGAGAGTGTGAGAGCGCATCGAGCTGCGGCAGAGGAAGCAAGCAAGAGGGAGGTCGAAGCCCGATCTCAACTCTCTCTAGCGCAAGGTGCGTTGAGGGCTCTACAGGTTGAACTACGGGCTGTGCATGCTCTACGGGCCGGCGGTGAAGTGCATCTGGTCGGTGATGCCAAGCAAGGCGAGTTGGTGCACGTTGGCACAGGGCAGCTGTTCGTGCACGACTCTCCCGAGACCATCCTCACTCCGCGTGAAGAGGAGGTGCTGAACCTGATCGCGGATGGCCTGACTTACAGTCGGGTTGCGGCCACGCTGGCTGTGTCAGTTCGAACGGTGGAGACCCACGTAGCGAACATCCGCAAGAAGCTCGGAGTCTCCTCTAGGAGAGAGCTCGAACAGGTCGATTACGCCGTAGCGCACCGGGGTGAGAAGGGGGCGCGCTAGGCGGAGCGATGACCTCAAACGAGACTGGAACGGCGGAAGGGGTGTGCCGTGATCTCGGCACACCCCTTCGGAGCTGGCGGAGGATAGGGGATTTGAACCCCTGATAGGTTGCCCTATACACGCTTTCCAAGCGTGCGCCCTCGGCCACTAGGCGAATCCTCCGCCGACGAGCTTACCGGACTTCCGGCACTGCGGTGACCGCGATTTTTCCAGGACATGCTCAACCCGAACCGTGGAGCGAGCACTGCTGAGGCCGGTTAGACTGTCCAGGGACCCCTCGCGCGGCGTCATCCTGTGAACCTCCCCAGGGCCGGAAGGCAGCAAGGATAAGCGGGCTCTGGCGGGTGTGCGGGGGGTCTCTTCGTTGAGAGCCCCCTCGCAGGCGGGATGGTCGCATGAGCCTTGCGCTTTACCGCAAGTACCGACCCGGGACCTTCGCCGAGGTCAAGGGTCAGGAACACGTCACAGATCCGCTGCGACAGGCGCTGCGTACGGGCCGCATCAACCACGCGTACCTGTTCAGCGGCCCCCGCGGATGTGGCAAGACCTCCAGCGCGCGCATTCTCGCCCGCTCCCTCAACTGCGAGCAGGGCCCGACGCCCGACCCCTGCGGCACCTGCGAGTCGTGTGTGGCGCTCGCCCCGACCGGCCCCGGCCACCTCGACGTCATCGAGATCGACGCGGCCTCCCACGGCGGTGTCGACGACGCGCGTGACCTGCGCGAACGTGCCTTCTTCGCGCCCGTGTCGGCGCGCTACAAGATCTACATCATCGACGAGGCGCACATGGTGACCCGCGAGGGTTTCAACGCGCTGCTCAAGCTCGTCGAGGAGCCTCCGCCACACCTGAAGTTCATCTTCGCGACGACCGAGCCGGAAAAGGTCATCGGCACCATCAAGTCGCGTACGCACCACTACCCGTTCAGGCTGATGCCGCCGGCCACGCTCAAGGCGTTGATGGAGGAGATCCTCACCTCCGAGAGCGTGCCCTTCGAGCCGCCCGCCCTGCCGCTGGTGGTCCGCGCGGGCGCCGGCTCGGCCCGTGACTCGCTCTCCATCCTCGACCAGCTCCTCGCCGGCGCCGAGGACGACGGCATCACCTACGCCAAGGCCGTCTCCCTGCTCGGCTACACCGACGGCGACCTGCTCGACGAGGTCGTCAACGCGTTCGCCGCGCGCGACGGCGGCCAGGTGTTCCAGGCGGTCAACCGGGTGATCGAGGGCGGCCACGACCCGCGCCGCTTCGCCTCCGACCTGCTGGAGCGTTTCCGCGACCTGGTGATCCTGGCCAACGTGCCCGAGGCGGCGTCCAGCGGGCTGCTCGACCGTCCCGCCGACGAGCTGGAGCGGCTGGTGGGGCAGGCGTCCTCGATGGGGCCGGCCGAGCTCACCCGTGCCGCCGAGATCTTCAACGCGGGGCTCACCGAGATGCGCGGCGCCACCTCGCCGCGGCTGCTGCTCGAACTGATGTGCGCGCGCGTCCTGCTGCCGGGCGCCTCGCAGGGCGAGGCGTCCCTGCTCGCCCGGCTCGAACGTCTGGAGCGCGGCGGCACGGTCGCCCAGATGGCCTCCAGGGCGGGCGCGGTGACGATCCCGCGCCCGGCTGCCCCGGGCGGCGGCCACGACGTGCACGTTCCCGTCGCGCCCCCGGCTGTTTCCGTCGGTACGGCGGCGCCGGTCGGCGACGCGGCGGTTCCTGAGCCTGCGACGCCCGTCGCGAGCAACGGTTCCGCCGGTGGTCACGGGCCGGCGGGCGGCGGGGCCGACGACTGGCCCGAGCCCGTACGTCCCGGTTCGGCGGCGGCTCCGGTCTCCGACGCGCCCGCACCCGCTGCTCAGGCGCCCGTCGCCCAGGCTCCCGCGGCGGCAGGCCCGGTCGCGGGCGGGGCGGCCGGCATGCAGCAGCAGTGGCCCGCCGTGCTGGCCGCGCTCAAGCAGCGCAGCATCGTGGTCTGGGCCAACGTCAGTACGAACGCCCAGGTCGTGGGCGTCGAAGGCAACCTGGTCACGCTCGGGTTCAGCCAGGTCGGCGCGATGAAGAACTTCACCGGCGGCGGCAAGGACGCCGTCGTGGCGACGGCGCTCGGCGACGTGCTCGGCGGCACCTGGCGGGTCGAGGCGGTGGTCGGTGGCTCTCCGGCGCCCCAGGCCACCCGCGGCCCCGCACGCCAGCAGCCGCCGTCGGGCGGCCACGGCGCCCCGGCCCCGCAGGCGGCCCCGGCCGCCGGCCAGGCGACGACCAGCCCGCAGGGCGGTACGGGCGTCCACGCGACCTCCCAGGGGCGGTCCGGCTCGCACGGCGGCTCCCAGGACGATCAGGGCTCCCAGGACCCGGGCCAACCTCCGGCCGCCGCGCCCGCGCGTCCGGCCACCGAGTCCGCGCGCCCGACCACCGACGAGTCGTGGCCCGACGCGCCCGACGACCTCAGCCCCGGTTCCCCGCCGAGCCCCGACCCCACCCAGACCGTGACCGCCCGGCAGCCCGCCGCCGCGCCGGTCGGAGCGGGGCTGGCCGCCGCGCGGTCGGCCGCCAAGGCGGCCGCTCAGGCGGGTCCGCGCACCCCGGCGTCGCGCGCGGGTGGCACGGCGGCGTGGCCGAGCGCGATCCCCGGCCGTGACAAGGCCGCCGACGCCGACGACGTCGACCCGCTGAACGACGCCGATGCCGACGTCGACGCCGTCTCCGGCATGGCCCTGCTGCAACGCGAGCTCGGCGCCCAGGTCATCGGCGAGATCGACCACACCTGACCGGAGGCTCCCCTCCGGACGGATGTCACGGGAAGAGGCGGGCGCGGGCGGCGGCCGAGCGGGGGTCCGTCGGCGGAAGGGCCGACAGGCGTTCCAGGATCTGGTAGTCGTCGCGGCCGTTGGGGGTCTGGGCGTAGGTCCACAGGTCGTCGGGCGAGCCGTGGCGCAGGAGGCAGGCGCGTACCTGGGCTTCGAGCTCCTCGCGCTCGCGCCGGATGTCCGGCGACTCCGAGCGCGGCAGGAGCGGCCCGGGGTAGGCGGCGGCCAGCGCTGCGGTGTCGCCCGAGTCGAGGAGCCGGCGAACGTCGAGGAAGTCCGCCTCGACCGGGCACACCAGCCGGTACGGCTTCGCCGCCAGCACCTCCCCGAGCTGACCGCGCAGCCGATGGATCTCGGCCCGGATGGTGACCGGGTTGCCGTCGTCGCCGTAGAGGTGGAACGAGAGCTGGTCGGCCGACAGGCCCTGGGGGTGCAGGGCGAGGAGGGCGAGGATCTCGGCGTGGCGCAGTGAGAGCTGACGCGGGCGTTCGCCCAGGTCGGCCGTCGGGGTGCCCTCGCCGAGGCAGGTCAGGCGCAGGGTGGGCGGCGTCGCGGACGGCGTGTCGCGCAGGAGGTAGCCGTCGCAGAAGGGTTCGAGGAAGGCGACGCTCCCGTCACGCAGGATCATGCGCTGGCCGGACAGGGGAAGCCGGTCGCCGAGCCGGCCCATGGGATCGCCCGAGATGACCCGGCCCGTGGGCGACAGCAGGATGCCGCCCCGGTTGCGCAGCGACTCGTAGCGGCGGCGCAGGCGTTCGTCGCGCTCGTGCATCTGTACGGCGAGCTGCGACTCGGCGAGCTTGGCCGTCGCGCTGACCAGGGCGACCGTCGCCGGATGCAGGGACCGCGCGATGCCGCTGACGTCGACGCAGCCGATGACGTTGCCCGACTCCGGATCGCTGATCGGCGCCGCGCTGCACGACCAGACGTGCAGCACCCGCATCAGGTGTTCCTCGGAGTAGACGTGCACCGGCCGGCCGGTGGCGAGCGCGGTGCCGATGCCGTTGGTGCCGGCCATGTACTCGCCCCAGTGATGGCCGTCGGCCAGGCCCACCTGGTCCGCATTGCGCAGGATGCCGCCTTTGCCCTCACGCCAGAGCACGCGCCCGTCACGGTCTGTCACGATCATGACGTGGTCGGCTTCGTCCGCCAGGCCGGAGAGCGTCTGGGCGAACAGGGGCAGCAGCGGCCGCAGCGGATGAGCCTCGCGGATCTCGACGACGTCGGCGGACTCGCAGACCAAAGGGGCGCTGCGGCCGTCCGGGTCGATCCCCGCCGCGAGCGATCGCCGCCACGAGGCCGTGATCAGGGTGCGGGGCGAATCGGGCGAGCTCTGCCCGGTAGCCGCCGCTTCGTGTGCTCCGCGTAGAAGGCGGGAGTACGCATCGAGATGGCCGTAACTCATCGGTCACTCCAAGTAGTCAACAACGAGCATCCGTCCTGGCGGCGATATGCGCAAGCTGTTCAGGGGGATTGCGTAGGGTGATTGAATGAACGCAACGTGTGTGCAACGTTGGGCGCACTACCGTTCCGAAACACGCGTCGGCGTGGTGCGGCCGCTCCGTCCGACGTGATGGCCGGGTCTCGGACACTGGAGGGGGGCCGAGATCCGGCCATGACAAAGGTCCGTGACGAATGCCTGGAGGGAAACATGGGGAGCCCTCCCAGTACATGACGCCGCCCAAACACCGTAGGCTCGTGGCAGTCAAGAACCGGAGCCACGAGGAGCGCACGACGGTGAACCCAGGGGATGTCAACCTGCAGCAGCTGCTGGAGCAGGCTCAGCTCATGCAGCAGCAGCTTGTGAGCGCCCAGCAGGAGCTCAACGACGCGCAGATCGAGGGCTCGTCGGGCGGCGGCATGGTCACTGCCGTCGTCAACGGCTCAGGTGAGCTGCTCGAACTCAAGATCGACCCGAGCGTGATCGACGCGGCCGACCCGCAGGACACCGCCGACACGATCGCCGACCTGGTGATCGCGGCCGTCCGCGACGCGGTGCGCGCCGCCGCCGACCTGCAGCAGGAGAAGCTCGGCCCGCTCGCCCAAGGTCTGGGCGGCGGCGGACTCGGACAGCTGCCAGGGTTCTAGGCATGTACGAAGGGGTCGTCCAGAACCTGATCGACGAGCTCGGCATGCTGCCCGGCGTCGGTCCGAAGAGCGCGCAGCGCATCGCGTTCCACCTGCTGGCGGCCGATCCGGCCGACGTCAGGCGGCTGGCGCACGCGCTGCTCGAAGTCAAGGACAAGGTGCGCTTCTGCCGGGTGTGCGGCAACGTGGCCTCCGAGGAGGAGTGCCGCATCTGCCGCGACCCGCGGCGCG
Source organism: Nonomuraea sp. NPDC049624 (assembly GCF_040675255.1). Classification (NCBI taxonomy): domain Bacteria; kingdom Bacillati; phylum Actinomycetota; class Actinomycetes; order Streptosporangiales; family Streptosporangiaceae; genus Nonomuraea; species Nonomuraea sp. NPDC049624. The sequence continues at coordinate 884,189 of NZ_JBFAOR010000001.1, forward strand.
ACACGCACGTCATCTGCGTGGTCGAGGAGTCGAAGGACGTCGTGGCGATCGAGAAGACGCGCGAGTACCGCGGCACGTACCACGTGCTCGGCGGCGCGATCAGCCCGATCGACGGCATCGGCCCCGACGACCTGCGCATCCGCGAGCTCATGACACGCCTGGCCGACGGGCGGGTCACCGAGCTCATCCTCGCCACCGACCCCAACCTCGAAGGCGAGGCGACCGCTACCTACCTCGCCCGTCTGGTCAAGCCGATGGGCATCAAAGTGACACGACTCGCCAGCGGCCTGCCGGTGGGCGGTGACCTCGAGTACGCCGACGAGGTGACCCTGGGCCGTGCTTTCGAAGGACGGAGGCTCCTGGATGTCTGATATGTGGGATGTGCTGGCCGAAGAGATCGCCGCGCACGCGCAGAACTACGTCGACGGCCTGGCCAGGGTCGCCGGCGGTGAGGGCGGCGACGCGATCTGGTCGCTGCTCCTGGTGGAGGTCGCGCAGGTGAGCCTGGCCGGCGCCAAGCTCGGCGCCAACCGCGACGTGATCCTGTCGGGCAACTACGAGCCGCCGATGAGCGAGGACCCCGACATCGACGGCGTGCGCACGGCGCTGGCCGAGCGGCTGGAGGCGGTCGACGACTACGCCGAGGTGTTCGATCCGTACAAGGACACGTCGGTCACGCCGTACCGGCTGTCGGACGACCTGACCGCGGTGGCCGCCGACCTCATCCACGGGCTGCGGCACTTCCACGCGGGCCGTCCGCACGAGGCGTTGTGGTGGTGGCAGTACTCCTACTTCAACACCTGGGGCAACCACGCGGGCGCGGCGATGCGCGCGCTGCAGGCCCTCGCCGCGCACTCGCGGCTCGACGTGGCGGAGGAAGCCACCACAGTGTGATGATCATCCACATAGTGGTATGAACCATCAGGCCCATCAGAGGCCCCCAGTAGACTGGCAGTTCACAGTCCAGACCGGGAGACTCTCGTGGCGCTCGTTGTGCAAAAGTACGGTGGTTCGTCCGTCGCCGACGCGTCCTGCATCAAGCGGGTCGCGCAGCGGATCGTCGCGACGAAAAAAACCGGCAACGACGTGGTCGTGATCGTCTCCGCGATGGGCGACACGACGGATGAGCTGCTCGACCTGGCCGAGCAGGTGTCGCCGCTGCCTCCGGGCCGCGAGCTCGACATGTTGCTGACCTCCGGAGAGCGCATCTCGATGGCCCTGCTGGCCATGGCGATCGCCAATCTCGGCCACGAGGCGCGCTCGTTCACCGGCTCGCAGGCCGGCGTGATCACCGACTCCACCCACGGCAAGGCGCGCATCATCGACGTGACGCCGGGCCGCATCCGTGAGGCGCTCGACCAGGGTCACATCGCGATCGTGGCCGGGTTCCAGGGCGTCTCGCAGGACACCAAGGACATCACCACGCTGGGCCGCGGCGGCTCCGACACCACCGCGGTCGCGCTCGCGGCGGCCCTGGAGGCCGACGTCTGCGAGATCTACACCGACGTCGACGGCATCTTCACGGCCGACCCCCGCATCGTGCCCGTCGCCCGCAAGATCCCCAAGATCTCGTACGACGAGATGATGGAGATGGCGGCCTGCGGCGCGAAGATCCTGCATCTGCGCTGCGTCGAGTACGCTCGGCGGTTCGACCTGCCGATCCACGTACGCAGCTCGTTCAGCACCACGGAAGGCACGTGGGTCGTCTCCGACCCTTACACCGAAGGAACCGAGATGGAGCAGCCGATCATCTCCGGCGTCGCGCACGACCGGAGCGAGGCCAAGATCACTGTTGTCGGGGTCCCCGACAAGGTCGGCGAGGCTGCCTCGATCTTCAAAACGCTGGCCGACGCCGAGATCAACATCGACATGATCGTCCAGAACGTCTCGGCCGCGGCCACGGGCCGCACGGACATCTCCTTCACGCTGCCCACGGCCGACAGCCAGGTGGCGCTGACCGCGCTGAAGAAGATCCAGGGCCGCATCGGCTACGAGTCGCTGCTCTTCGACGACCAGATCGGGAAGGTGTCGCTGATCGGCGCGGGCATGCGCTCGCACCCCGGCGTCACGGCGACGTTCTTCGCGGCCCTCGCCGACGCGGGGGTCAACATCGAGATGATCTCCACCTCGGAGATCCGCATCTCGGTGATCGTCGAGCAGGACGGTGTCGACGCGGCCGTGGCGGCCGCCCACCGTGCCTTCGATCTCGACGCCGACCAGGTCGAAGCAGTGGTGTACGGAGGTAGCGGACGATGAGCAGCAGGCCCAATCTCGCCCTGATCGGCGCCACCGGCGCCGTGGGCACCGTCATGCGGGACATCGTGTCCAGCCGGGAGGACATCTGGGGCGAGATCCGCCTCGTCGCCTCCCCGCGCTCGGCGGGCAAGGTGCTGAGCGTGCGCGGTCAGGACGTCGTGGTCCAGGCGCTCGCGCCCGAGGTCTTCGACGGCATCGACATCGCCATCTTCGACGTGCCCGACGAGGTGTCGGCCGTGTGGGTGCCGATCGCGGCCGAGCGCGGCGCGATCGCGATCGACAAGTCCGGCACGTTCCGCATGGAGCCCGACGTGCCGCTGGTGGTGCCCGAGGTCAACCCGCTCGACGCGCGGCAGCGGCCCAGGAACATCATCTCGACCCCCAACTGCACCACGCTGTCGATGATGGCGGCCATGGGCGCGCTGCACGCCGAGTACGTGCTCAAGGAGCTCGTCGTCGCCTCCTACCAGGCGGTGTCGGGCGCGGGCGTGGCCGGCTCGGCCCGGCTCTACGACGAGGTCGAGGCCCTGGCCGGCGACCGCTCGCTCGGCCAGACGGCCGGCGACGTGCGCAAGGCGCTGGCCGGCAAGCTGCCCGACGAGTCGCCGTTCCCGGCGCCGATCGCCTTCAACGTGGTGCCGTGGGCGGGCTCGTACAAGGACGGCGGCTGGGCGTCCGAGGAGCTCAAGCTGCGCAACGAGTCGCGCAAGATCCTCGGCATCCCCGACCTGAAGGTCTCGGCGACCTGTGTCCGGGTGCCGGTGATCACCACCCACTCGCTGGCCGTGCACGCCCGCTTCGAGCGTGAGATCACGGTCGAGGACGCCCACCGCGTGCTCTCGGCGGCGCCGACGGTGGTGCTGATGGACGACCCGGCCAACGGCGTCTACCCGACGCCGCTCGAAGTGGTCGGCAACGACCCGACCTACGTGGGCCGCGTCCGCCAGGCGATCGACTTCCCGAACACGCTCGACCTGTTCGTCTGCGGCGACAACCTGCGCAAGGGCGCCGCGCTCAACGCGGCTGAGATCGCCGAGCTGGTGGCCTCCGAGCTGTAGCCCGGCCCGACTCCGTGGGGACGCCGTGCCTGTGTGCGGCGTCCTTCGCGTTTCCCGGAGAGTTCTGTCGCCTTCTCCGAGGAGCCGCGTTTCCCGGCGATTCGTGCATTCCCGGCGGGTCACGTTCTCCTGCGGGCGGGGCCTGTCACCGGAAGAGGATGTCCCAGTGGCTGCTCTCGTTGGCGAAGACGGTTCCGGTGGCGGAGCGGTAGAGCGCGGCGCCGTCGCCGCGGACGCCCGCCTTGCGGTGGTGCCGGGTGATGTAGCGGTCGATGCACGCGTTGTGCGTGATGTCGAGCTTGTAGCCGTTTCCGTGGCTGTACTGGCCGGGCGCGTGACCCGCCTCGGTGCCGCCGGTCACCATGACCGGGCAGCCGCTGTCATGCTTGAGGTCGATGATCCGGGCGATCGTGCCGGCCCTAACGGAGTCGAGCGAGGTGCAGTGGTGCATGTGGCGGCTCGTACAGTGGCCCGACGACTTCGTGCGCAGGCCCGAGCTCTTGAGCCAGCGGGCGGCCAGGGCGTGGGTCATGTGCATGGCGGCCTGCCTGGGCAGCACCCGTGCCAGATCAAGCTGAGATCGCTGCTGCGACCTCTGCGGCCGGCTCCGGGGCCTCATCGCCTCCTCGACGCTCGCGGGCCTCGTGACGGCTTCTGGGCGCTCCGCGAGCTCCTGCGTGTCCGGCTGCGCGACGAACGCGTCCTCGGCCTCGGCCCAGGCGTCCTCCGTCTCCTCGGAGTCCTCCTTCGACAGCTGCGACTTGGCGGCCGCGGGGTCCGCCTGGTGCTGCTCGACCTGGTATGTCTCCGCCAGGGCCGCCGCGACGGCGGCCTGCCGGATGTTGGTCCACGGTCCGTCGATCCCCTCCGGGAACCACAGGGACAGGTCGAGCATCCCCCCGGTCTCGTCAGGACGGTTGAACGGTGTTGGCGCCTGAGCCCGCTCTCCACCTGATGGGTGGGAGGCGGCGGAAGCGGCCGACGCCAGCGCGATTATGGTGATCTGAATGCCGAGGAGCGCCACCACGAAGGTGCGCGCTGTTCCACGTATCCACATGTCGATGCCTTTTCGCGGAAAAGAGCCCTTCCGCCTGAAACGACAATCCCACCATTCCCAGGAGATAACTCATGTCTCATAGTCATCTTTGCCCTGTGGCGGCGATCACCGTGCCACTCCATGACCCACCACGCTTTCAAGACGTAAAGTGACGAACGTGTCCGAAGCCCGAAACAGAGGATCGGAGAGCACCCGAGAGGTCATCGTCGAGACGGCCTTGCGACTGTTCCGTGAGCGTGGCTTCGACGCGACGACCATGCGCGCCATCGCCGCCGAGGCAGGGGTGTCAGTGGGCAACGCCTACTACTACTTCGAGAGCAAGGAGGCGCTGATCCAGGCCTACTACGACCGCGCGCAGGCCGAGCACGAGCAGGCCTGCCGGGAGTTCCTGGCCACGGAGAGGTCGTTCGCCGCGCGGCTGAGCGGGGTGTTGCGGGAGTGGGTGCGCGTGTCGGAGCCGTACCACGAGTTCGCGGTGAAGTTCTTCAAGCACGCGGCCGAGCCGACGAACCCGCTGAGCCCGTTCAGCGCGCAGTCGTCGCCGGCGCGGGAGGCGTCCATCGGGATCTACCGCGAGGTGGTCGAGGGGTCGAAGGACCGGATGAACGCCGAGCTGCGGGCGGAGCTGCCCGAGCTGCTGTGGTTGTTGTCGATGGGCATGGTGCTGTTCTGGGTGCACGACACCTCGCCGGGGTGCGTGCGGACGTACCGGCTGATCGAGGTCACGGTGCCGCTGGTGGACCGGTTGGTGGGGCTGTCGCATCTGCCCGGGTTGCAGGGGATCACGAAGGACTTCATCGCGGCGGTGCACGAACTGCGGGCCTAGGGGGCTCCTTGCGGTGACATACCGCTTGGTATGGCCGCTTGGTATGGTCGGCTCACCGTCGCCGAACCGGAGGCCATGAATGACGCCGAACTGGGGCATGACCATCCCCTTCTACGACCGTTCCCTGGCCAGGTCGCAGGAGCTGATCGCGCAGCTGCCGGGCCTCGGCTACACCGACGCCTGGTCGGCCGAGGTCAACGGGAACGACGGCTTCGTCCCGCTGGCGATGGCCACGCAGTGGGCTCCGGGGATGCGGCTCGGGAGCGCGATCGTCCCGGTCTCCACGCGGGGGCCGGGGCTGCTGGCCATGTCCGCGGCCACCCTGGCCGACCTGGCCCCCGGCCGGTTCGTGCTCGGCATCGGCTCCTCCTCGCCGGCGATCGTCGAGCGGTGGAACGCCGTGGAGTTCGCCAAGCCGTACGCCCGCACCCGCGACACGCTGCGCTTCCTGCGGAGGGCGCTGGCGGGGGAGAAGGTCTCCGAGCGGTACGAGACGTTCGAGATCAAGGGCTTCAAGCTGGAACGGGCGCCGAAGACCGCCCCCAGGATCGTGCTGGCCGCCCTGCGGCCCCGGATGTTGCGCCTGGCCGCCGAGGAGGCCGACGGCGCGATCACCAACTGGCTCGCCCCCGAGGACGTGCCCAAGGTGCGCGCCGAGATCGGCCCCGACACCGAGCTCATCGCCCGCCTGTTCGTCTGCGTGAGCGAGGACGCAGACAAGGTGCGCGAGATGGCCAGGTGGATGCTGGCCAGCTACCTGACCGTGCCCGCCTACGCCGCCTTCCACGACTGGCTGGGCCGGGGCGAGGTGCTGCGTCCCATGCACGAGGCGTGGGCGGCCGGCGACCGCCAGGCCGCGCTCAAGGCCATCCCCGACGAGGTGGTCGACGCCCTCGTCGTGCACGGCGACGCCGCCACCTGCCGGGCCAGGATCCGCCAGTACGTCGACAACGGGCTCGACACGCCGGTGCTCGCGCCCATCCCCGGCGGCGAGGTGCCGATCGAGCAGGCCGTGCGCGACCTGGCCCCGGTCCGGGAGGGCTGATGGACGACGTGCTGCGGCTCGACGCCGTCGGCCAGGCCCGGGCGGTCAGGGACGGGCAGGTGTCGGCCCGCGAGCTGACCGAGGCCGCCATCGCCGCCGTCGAGGCCCACGACGGCGAGCTCAACGCCGTCGTCCACCGGCGGTTCGAGCGGGCGCTGGCCGAGATCGACGACCTCCCGGCGGACGCGCCCTTCCGCGGCGTGCCGATCCTGCTGAAGGACCTGGGCTGGCGGCAGGCCGGCGAGCCGTACGCCGCGGGCTCGCGGGTGCGCGACGACCTGGACGCCGCCGAGGACGGCCATGGCGTGGTCCGCCTGCGCCGGGCCGGTTTCGTGCTGCTGGGCCGGACGAACACCCCCGAGTTCGGCAGCACGATCACGACCGAGCCGGTGGCGTACGGCCCCACCCGCAACCCCTACGACCCGGCGTATTCGGCGGGCGGGTCGAGCGGCGGGTCGGCGGCGGCGGTGGCCGCGGGCATGGTCGCGCTGGCCACGGCGAGCGACGGCGGCGGCTCGATCCGCGTCCCGGCCTCGCTGTGCGGCCTGGTGGGGCTCAAGCCGACGCGCGGCCGGCTGAGCCACGGCCCGTCCATGGGCGAGGGCTGGAGCGGCTTCTCCTGCCCCGGCTTCGTGAGCAGGACCGTGCGCGACACGGCGGCCGCGCTCGACGCGGTCTCCGGCTACGAGCCGGGAGACCCCTACGACGCCCCCGCGCTGCCCGGCCCCCTGACCGCCGAACTGCACGCCGACCCGGGACGGCTGCGCATCGGCTTCCTGACCGCCCACCCGAGGCCGGACGTGCCCGCCGATCCCGACCTGGCCGAGGCCGTCACCCGGGCGGCGGCGCTGCTGGAGAGCCTCGGTCACGACGTGACCCCGGGCGGCCCGGCGGCGCTCGCCGAGCCGGAGTTCGCCCGGCATTTCGCCGCCATCGTCGCCAACAACCTCGCCGCGCACGTCGTGAGCCTGGGCGCGGCCCGCGGCAGGCCGGTGGAGCTGCACGAGCTCGAACCGCGCAACGCCGCCATGGTCGCCGCCGCCCGCGCCAACAGCGCGGCCGATCACATCCTGGCCACCCAGTGGGTGGACGGCTTCCGCCGCCGCATGGCCTCCTGGTGGGCCGGGGGCAACGACCTGCTGCTGATGCCGTCGTCGGGGGCGGCGCCGTTCCCGCTCCGCTGGATCCCGCCCGCCGACCTGAGCACCGCCTTCGGCAGGACCGCGCAGGTGGTGGCCTACACCTCGCCGATCAACGCGACCGGCCAGCCCGCCGTCTCGCTGCCGCTGCACAGGAACGCGGCGGGCATGCCGGTCGGCGTGCAGCTCGTGGCGGCGGCCGGACGCGAGGATCTGCTGATCCGGATGGCCGCGCAGATCGAGCAGGTCAGGCCGTTCGAGCACGCCGCCATGCGCTGATCGTCAGGAACCCCTCACCCGGCTGACGCGTTATGTCGTGAGAAGCCGGGGGTAGGAGGATCGTCATGATGGCGAAGGCAGCACGGGCAGCGGCGGCGTGGCGGACGTACCGCGAGGTGACCAAGCCTGGCACGCCGGGGATGATGACCAGGGTGCGGGCGATCCCGCGCATGATCGGCGCGGTCACCCGCGGCCGCTACGACGGCATGGGCAAGGGCAAGCTCGCCCTGATGGCGCTCGGCGTGGTCTACATCCTGTCGCCGGTCGACGTCATCCCCGACTTCCTGGTGCTCATCGGGGTGGCCGACGACTTCGGCGTGTTCCTCTGGCTGATCGCCTCGTTGCTCGGCGAGAGCGGTCGCTACGTCGAGCACGAGCGCAAGATCATCCAGGCCAGGCTGGTCGAGGACGAGCGTTAGATCTCCTCCATCCGCAACCAGGCGCGCGAGGGCAGCGGGTGCCCGAACAGGCGGGCGGCGTTGCCGTAGGCGACCCTGGCGATGTCGGCGGGCGGCAGCGCGCCGAGGTTCGCGGCCACGGCCTTCTGGGTGTCGGGCCACGTCGAGTCGGAGTGCGGGTAACCGCTCTCCTGGAGCACATGGTCGAGGCCGACGGCGAGGCGCACGCCGGACAGCGCGTGGTCGTCGAGCGTGCCGAAGAAGAAGTTGCGGCGCAGCACCTCGCTGGGCTTGAGTCCGCCGTCCCAGGCGGCCTCGCCGGCGACCGGGTGGTCGAGCGCGTAGTCGGCGCGCTCGGCCAGCATCGGCAGCCAGCCGACCCCGCCCTCGACGATGAGGATGCGCAGCCCGGGGAAACGCAGCGGCAGGCCCGACCAGAGCCAGTCGGCGCAGGCGAACATGGCGCTGGTGGGCATCAGCGTGGTGATCGCCTCGATGGGCGTGTCGGGCGAGGGCACGGGCGACCAGGAGGAGTCGCCGGTGTGCAGGGCCACGACCGTGCCGGTCTCCTCGCAGGCGGCGAAGAACGGGTCCCAGTGGCCGGTGTGGATCGACGGCAGCCTGAGCCTGGTCGGGAACTCGGGGAAGACCACGGCCTTGAAGCCGCGGGCGGCGTTGGCCCTGATCTCCTTGGCGGCGACGTCGGGATCGGGCAGCCAGGGCAGCTGCAGGCCGATGATCCGCTCGGGGTAGGTGCCGGCCCAGACGTCGATGTGCCAGTCGTTCCACGCCTTGACCAGGGCGAGGCCGAGCTCCTGGTCGCGGGTGCGGGCGAACGGCATGCCCGCCTGGCCGGCCAGCATGCCGGGGAAGCACAGCGCGGCCCAGATGCCGGCGACGTCCATGTCCTGGACGCGGGCCTCGATGTCGTGGCAGCCGGGACGCATCTGCTCGAACCTGACCGGATCCAGGGTCCACTGCTCGCGCGGCAGCCCGGCGCCCACGTCGATGCCCGCGCACGGGTACGTGGCACCGCCGTAGCGCCAGACCTGGTGACCGGCGTCCGTCTCCACGACCTTGGGCGCGACGTCGGCGTATTTCTCCGGGAGCCTGTCCTCGAAGAGGTCAGGAGGCTCGATCAGGTGATCGTCGGCAGAGATGATCACATAGTCGCGCCGCCGGGGGTCAGGGTCGGGGAGCAGCGGCGTAGTCACGCAGGTAACCGTACGACGGCGGCATAACGTCGAACAAGCTGCGACGTATCCGTTGGGTATCCATGCATTCGAACCCGGGACCGCCTGGAGGGGGATGGGGGCGATCCCGGGCTTGTGGGGTCCTTGAGGATGCTGCCCCTTGCGGACCCCGGCGGCTTCTACCCGCGGGAGATCGAATCAGTCAGGAGATTTTCGCGAAGTTCGGCGATGGTGGCCCGGTCGACCTGGAGCACGCCCGTGACGTAGCCCTCGACGGAGCCGTGCCGGTCGATCAGGTCGTCCAGGAACAGGCGCATGGCCCGGGCGGGGGCGCGGCCGAACCCCGGCCACAGCGGGGTGTCCGGGTGCCTCGTGCGCTGGTCGGCGATGAAGCGCTCGGTCGCCAGGCCGGTCAGGGCGTAGTCGGCGACGATGTCGTCCTCGGCGACGCCGACGAGCGAGAGGATCAGCGCGGTCAGCAGGCCGGTGCGGTCCTTGCCCACCGCGCAGTGGATGACGACCGGCGCGTTTTCCGCGACGGCGACCGTCTCCACGGCGGCGCGCAGGTTCTCCACGCCGTCCTCGGTCACCTCCAGGTACCGGTCGGCGAGGTAGCGCTCGACGCCGATCTCCTCGGTGAACCGGGCGATGTCCCAGGGGCGGCCCTCGATCGGCAGGTTGCGGTAGCGCAGCCCCTCGGTCTCCGGCACCCGGCCGGCCCGCTCGACCTCGGCGGGATGCCGCAGGTCGATCACGGTGCGCACGCGCAGCGCGTGGAAGGCCCGCAGGTCGTCGCCGGCCAGCCAGCCCAGGGAGTCGGCCCGGTAGAGCCGCTGCCATCGGACGGTGCGCCCGTCCTCGGTGGCATATCCACCTACGTCACGAAAATTGCGGAGATTGGCGAACTCAATGTGGCGGATCACCCTTCACACCTTAATTGGCGGCGGTTTCCGCCTCCTGGGCCGCCACGGACTCACCGGCGGGCTTCCCCGACTTCTGCTCGGCCACCTCGCGCCGGATCAGCAGGATCCAGCCGCCGATCGCGATGCCGATGAACAGCCACCACTGGACCCCGTAGGCCAGGTTGAGGCCGCCGCCGGAGCCGACGTCGGGGGCGGGCACCAGAGCGGGCGCGGCGGCGGCCTGCGGCTGCTGCCCGGTGAGCTCGACATAGCCGCCCACCAGCCGGTACGGCATCCGCTGCCCGATCTTGGTCGCGTCGATCAGCAGCACCTGGCCGTCCGGCAGCCCGGACCGCTCGCGGATGCCGGTGGAGTCTTCGGTCTCGCTCTGACGTAGCCGCCCGGTGACAGTTACCTGTCCGGTGGGCGGGGCGGGGACCTCGGGAGCCGTGTCGGCGCTGGCGGCGGCCGGGATCCAGCCGCGGTTGACGATCACGGCGGTGCCGTCGCCGGTGACCAGCGGGGTCAGGACGTAGAAGCCGTTACGGCCCTCCTGCGGCCGGCGGCGGACGAGCAGGCCGTGGGCGGCGTCGTACGTGCCGGACGCGACGACCGTGCGGAACCGGTCGCCCTCGCCGACCGGCCGGCCGGGAGCCGCGAGCCGGTCGAGCGGGACGGCGGCGGCCTCGATGTTGGCCGTCACCCTGTCCTTGTTGTCGGACCGCTCCTCGAAACGCCCGAACTGCCACCTGCCCAGGAACACGAAGGCGGGGATGACCAGCAGCACCACGACGTGGAGCGCCAGCCATCGGGGCGTCAGCAGGAACCGGTACACGCCTTCAAGGTTAGGCACCGGGTCGGGTGCTCCCTCACGCGGCTCGCCCGCTCAGGGGGCGGGTGCTCCCTCACGCGGCTCGCCCGCTCAGACGGTGCGCAGCCCGGGGCCCGGGCCGGGGACCGGCGTGACCTCGCGCGGCCCGGCCACCTCGTGGCCCTCGGCGCAGCGGAAGCGCAGCTCGATGGGGGCGCCGCAGTCGCGGTGGGTGAGCAGCACCGGCGGGCCCTCCTCGTCGGCCAGGTATTTGTCACCCCAGTGCATGAGCGCGACGAGCAGCGGATAGAGGTCGCGGCCCTTGTCGGTCAGCCGGTATTCGTCGCGCTGGCGCTGGCCGGGTTCGCGGTAGGGCACCTTGCGCAGCAGGCCCTCGTCGACCAGCCGGGCCAGGCGCGCGCTGAGCACCTGGCGGGGGGCGCCGGTGACCGCCTGCATGTCGGCGAACCTGCGCACGCCGCTGAACGCCTCGCGCAGCACCAGGAAGGTCCACTTCTCCCCGACGATGTCCAGGGTGCGCTCGATCGAGCAGTTGTCCACCCGGAAGCCCAATCGGAACGGCACGCTCATCTTCGTATTATATCTGAGTTCGATTGACAGACTCAGCCCTGAGGGGCAGGCTGGGTCTATGCACGGAACCCAGATCCGCCCGGTCCGCCCGGACGACGAGGAACGGATCAGACGCTTCCTGACGGGGTTGTCGCTGCACACCCAGACGCTGCGGTTCTTCACCGCCCTGACCGTCCCGGCCGCCCACCTCGTACGCGCCCTGCTGACCCTGGACGAACGCCGCGACGCGCTCGTCGTCACCGCCGGGGACGAGATCGTCGGGCACGCCATGAGCTACCGCGGCGGCTGCGCCGACGTCGAGGTGGCCGTCGTGGTGGCCGACCGCTGGCAGGGGAACGGGCTCGGCCCGCGGCTCGTCGACACCTTGCTGCTCAGGGCCGCCGTGCGGGGGGCGCGTACGGTCGGGATGGACGTGATGGGCGAGAACCGGCGGGTGCTCAGGCTAGTCCGCAGGCTGTGGCCGGACGCCGAGATGAAGGTCGCGTCGGGGACGGTCGAGGTGACCGCTATGATCGATCTGGCCGGAGTATTTGCGGAACAAGGTTCTGGTAGCACACCATTGACAGTGTGAAGAGTGTCAAGAACGGACGCGACGGCCGCACCCGCATCATCGAGGGCGCCCTCCGCCGCTTCAGCCAGGACGGTGTCTCGGCCACCACGCTGGCCAGTCTGCGCGAGGAGAGCGGTGTAAGCGTCGGCAGCTTCTACCACCACTTCGCCAGCAAGGAACACGTCTACGGCGTCCTGTACGCCGAGATCCTCGACGCCTACCAGCAGGAGTTCCTCGCCGAGCTGGTCCGGCACGACGACGCCCGCGCCGGCATCGAGGCCGTGGTCGCCTTCCACATGCGCTGGGCCGGCGAGCACCCCGAGCGGGCCAGGATCCTGGTCAGCGAGCGCCCGCCGCGCAAGCACGAGCCGGGCGGCGCCGAGGTGGCCGAGGCCAGGCGCGCGTTCTTCCGCCAGGTCTCCGACTGGTGGAAGCCGCACATGAAGAACGGGCAGCTCCAGCCCGTCCACGCCACCATGTGCTACGTCCTGTGGCTCGGGCCGGCGCAGGAGATGTGCCGCCTGTGGTTCGCCGGGGCGCACACCCCGACCGAGGAAGAGATCAAGGGCCTGGGCGAGGCGGCCTGGCAGAGTCTCCGCCAGCGCGGGGAGCAATGATCTGAGCACCGTCTGTGGTGTTATTGTCCAAATGTGAGAAGACCTCGGGCGCTCGTGCTGCCCGACCTGCCGGAGAGCGCGCTCGCCCGTCTGGGCGAGGTCGCCGACGTGGCCGAGGCTCCTCCCCGGCCGAGCGTCGGCTTCACCGACGAGCAGCTCGCCGACCTGGTCATCGAGACCGGCGCGAACGTGCTCATCACCGACGGCGATCAGGTTCGCACCTCGGTGCTCGGACTCCAGATCGACATCGTGGCCAGCCTGGGCGCCCCCACGGGGGTCGACCTGCGCCTGGCCGCCGAGCGCGGGGTCACCGTCCTGCACGCCCCCGACCGCGACCCCGAGGCGGTGGCCGAGCTGACGCTCGCGCTGCTGTTCGCGGTCAGCAGGAACATCGTCACCGCCGACCGTGAGGTGCGCAGGGGCCGTGCCCATCGCGGCAGGGTGCCCCCCGCCCAGCGCCACCGCGGCAGACGGCTCACCGGACGCACGTTCGGCATCGTCGGCCTGGGCCGGGTGGGCCGGGCCATGCGCTGGCGCTGCCAGGGGCTGGGCATGCGGGTGGTCACCTGCGACCCGTACGTCCCCGAGGCCACGCACACACTGCCCGCGCTGCTGGCGGAGGCCGACGTGGTGTCGCTGCACGTGCCGCTGACCCCGGACACGAGGGGCCTGTTCGGCTACAGCGAGTTCGGCGCGATGCGCCAGGGCGCGATCTACCTCAACACCTCGCGCGGCGCCCTGCACGACCTGACCGCCCTGGTGGACGCGCTGCGCCAGGGCCAGGTGGGCGGCGCCGGGCTCGACCACTTCGAGGGCGAATGGCTCGATCCGGCCCACCCGCTGACCAGGCTGCCGAACGTGGTGCTCACGCCCAGGCTCGGCGAGGCCACCGGGGAGAGCCTGGAGGAGCTGGCGGAGGCGCTGGTGGAGGACATCGCGCGACTGCTGCGGGGCGAGCCGCCCGCGTACGCGTGCGCGCCGGTCAGGCCGGTTGCCGGATCCGCGTCCTGACCTGCCAGCGGGAGCGGTCGAGGGAGATGTCCAGCCGCAGGTCGCCGCGCTGCCTGCGCAGGCCGGGCACGCGCAGCCGGTCGTGCACGTCGAACCTGCCGCGCGAGGGGTAGCCGAACCCCAGTTCGCCGGGCAGCACGCGCAGGTCGTCGCGGTTGCCGCAGCGCGGGCAGGTCCACGAGACCAGGTCCAGGCCCCGGTTGTAGTCGGAGCAGGCGTTGAAGTACTCGTCGGGCCCGAATCGCGACTCGCAGGCCAAGCAGGGGATCAGCATGGGGGCGCGCTCCTCGGTACGGCGTCTTGCACCCCTAGAGATACCGCCACCCACTTGTCCATGGCTTGCAGAACACTTGGGCGCGTAAGTAACAGTATGAGCACTGTCGGTGGCTGGTGAAAGGATGGTGTCCGTGGAACGACTGCGCCATCACCTCCTCGAAACCGGCTACACGATCGACGGCGTCCGCGACCGGCTCGGCGCCATGGCGGCCTCGGCCCTGGCGCGGGAGGAGCTCGTCCCGGCCCTGCGGGCGACCGCCGACGGCGACCCCTTGGGCACCCTGATCAGGCTCTGGTGGCTCGGCGTGCCGGTGCCGGCCAGATCCGTGCCGGCCGCCGTCCTGGAGTCGGGGCTGGTGTCGGCCGACGGCGACCTGATCAGGGCGACCGTGCACCTGCAGCCGTGGGAGACCGGTGGCTACGTGGTCTCCGACCGCAAGGTCAGGCCCGGCGACCCGGCGCTGCGGGCCGACCACGTCGTGGGGGCCGGGGGCGCCTCGGCCAACCTGGCCCAGCTCGTCAGCCGCCGGCCCGTCACGCGCGCGCTCGACCTCGGCACAGGCTGCGGCGTCCAGGTGCTCCACCTCGACGGGCGGGCCGAGCAGGTGGTGGCCACCGACCTCAACCCGCGCGCCGTGGAGCTGGCCCGGCTGAGCTGGCAGCTGTCCGGCGTGAGCGGCGTCGACGCGCGGGTGGGGTCGATGTTCGAGCCGGTCGAGGGCGAGCTGTTCGACCTGGTCGTCAGCAACCCGCCGTTCGTCATCGCCCCCGGGGCCGAGCGCACGCTGACCTACCGCGAGTCCGGCGGCGAGGCCGACGACTTCTGCCGCGACCTGGTCCGGCGCACCCCGCGCCACCTCGCGCCCGGCGGGCAGGCCCACTTCCTGGCCAACTGGCTGCACGTCGAGGGCGAAGACTGGCACGACCGGGTCGGCGGCTGGCTGCGCGAGACCGGCTGCGACGCCTGGGTCGTCCAGCGTGACGTGCAGGACCCGGCCGAATACGTCGAGCTGTGGCTCAAGGACGCGGCCGAGCAGGGCACCAAGGGCTACACCGACCACTACGACCGGTGGCTGGCCTGGTTCGACGAGCGCAAGGTCGAGGGCATCGGCTTCGGCTGGATCACCATGCGCAACTCCGGCACCCTCGACCCGGTCGTGCGCGTGGAGCACCTGCCCCACCAGGTGGCCCTGCCGGTCGGCGACTACGTCGACGACGTGCTCGACTCCATCGCCGCCGCCCACCGCGCCGCCGACCTCGACGCGGCGCTGCTGCGCACGGCCGAAGGCGTGCTGGACGAACGCGTCGGCCTGCCCGGCGCGGAGGACCCGATCCGCATCGTGCTGCGCCAGACGCAGGGGCTGCGGCGCAGCAGGGAGGTCGGCACCGTCGAGGCCGCCCTGGCCGGCGTGTGCGACGGCGAGCTGGCGCTCGGGCCGCTGCTCAACGTGATCGCCGAGCTGGTCGGCGACGGCGAGATCCCCAACGCCGACGCGGTCCGGCCGCTCATCGCCGAGGGTTATTTCCTGCTTTGATTCACCGTTGATCCGACGTTGACCGCGCCGGTGGAGGCTTCTGACCGAGACGCGGGCCTGGGGGGTTCGAAGGTCCGCGTCGAGTCCCGGCCGGTCGTCCGTGTGAGGCGGCTAGCCGTCACGCGAAGCATCCGGATGACCGGGCCCCCTGGCGACGCGTGGCGGTCAGGATGACCGGCCGGGCTGCCATCGGCATTGACTAAGGACAGCCTTGATCAACCATGTGTGGATGACACGTCTGGACGACGAGCTGTACTCAGGACTCGACGACGGACCGTTCGACGGCGACGCTGTCCAGCAGGAGCTTCAGGTCGCCGGCCTCGGGGGCGCCGAGCCGGGTGAAGACGTCGTAGGCCTGCCTGAGGCAGTCGAGGCTCCGGGCGGAGCTGCCCAGTCCGCGTAGCGCCCGGCCGAGCACGGTGAGCGAGAGCGCCTCTCCGTAGGGATGGCCGATCTCGCGCGAGACCAGGAGCGCCTGCTCGGCGTGGCGTACGGCGTCGGGGTAGCGCCCGGCGGCGATGAACGTCTCGGCCAGCCGGGAGCACACGCGCTGCTCCCAGACCCGCTGCTTGCTGGAGCGGAAGAAGGCCAGGCACTCGGCGTGGTGGTGCACCGCCTCGGTGAGCCGGCCGACCCGGCTGAGCACGATGCCCAGGTGGTAGCGGGCGCGGGCGGTGCCGGCGCCGCTGCCTATCTCGGTGAAGATGGCCAGGCCCTTCTCCGCCGCGGCGATGGCGTCGTCGGCGTGGCCGAGGCCCAGGTGGTCGCGGGCCGAGTAGCTGAGCACCAGGGCCTCGCCGGCGGGGACGCCGTTCTCGCGGTAGTAGCGGGAGGCGGCGTCGAACAGGGTGAGAGCCTCGGTGTGGCGGCGTTGCCGGCCCACGACGACGGCCAGCGCGTTGAGCACCTCGCCGGTGACGATCTTCTCGCCGCGGGCGTCGGAGAGCTCGTACACGCGGCGGAAGTGGGCCTCGGACTCCGAGAGCTGGTTGCCGGCGAACAGCACCCGGCCCAGCACGTACCGGGAGCGCAGCTCGCTCGCCTCGTCGTCCAGGCCCAGCGCGGCGGCGAGCACCGCGCGGGTGCCCTGGTCGAACTCGCGGGTGTGGGTACCGGCCTCCAGCAGCGGTTCCATGGCCACCAGCATGTCGGCGGCGGGCAGGAGCTGCTCTCCGGCCGTGGACGTGGTCGCGGCCTGGTTGATGGCCGCGAACAGCGAGTCGCCCTCGGAGATCAGCCAGGCCACGGCCTCGTCGACGGTGGTGAAGGTGAGCCCGCTGCCGACCACCGCCAGGTTGTCGGGGATCATGCTGCCCTCGTAGGCCAGCCGGTGGGCCGACCGGGACGAGGCCAGGTAGAAGCCGAGCAGCCGGCGCAGCGCCAGCGTCTTGTCCTGCGGGCGCTCGGTCTTGTCCAGGACGCGCCTGGCGAACAGCCTGAGCAGGTCGTGGAAGCGGTAGCGGCCGGGCGCGGTGGCCTCCAGGAGGCTCATGTCGACCAGCGACTCCAGCAGCTCCTCGGCCTCGTACACGTTCATCGCCAGGACGGCCGCGGCGGCCCCGATCGAGATGTCGGGGCCCTTCGGCAGGGACAGCAGGCGGAACGCGCGGGCCTGGGCCGGTTCGAGCTGGCCGTAACCGAGCGCGAAGGTGGCCTCGACCGCCAGGTTGCCCACGCGCAGCTCGTCGAGGCGGCGCTGCTCGTCGGCCAGCCTGGGCACCAGCGAGGCGACCGTCCAGGAGGGGCGGGCGGCCAGGCGGGCGGCCACGATCCGGACGGCCAGCGGCAGGAAACCGCAGGCGGCGACCACGTCCATGGCGGCGCCGTGCTCGGCGGCCACCCGCTCGGGCCCGGCGACGGAGGCGAACAGCGACAGCGCCTCGTCCGGCTCCATGACGTCGAGGTCGATCAGCCGGGCCGCGGGCAGGTCGGCCAGCTTGGCCCGGCTGGTGACGATCGTCGCGCAGCCCGGCGAGCCCGGCAGCAGCGGGCTGACCTGGTCGGCGTCGCGGGCGTTGTCCAGCAGCACGAGGATGCGCCGGTCGGACAGCAGCGAGCGGTAGAGCGCCGACCGTTCGGCCAGGCCGTCGGGGATGACGTCGGGCGGGATGCCGAGCGCGCGCAGGAAGCCGCCGAGCGCCGACTCCGGAGCGGTCACCTCGTCGCTGTGACCGCGCAGGTCGGCGTAGAGCTGGCCGTCGGGGAACAGGTCGTCGGCCGCGTGCGCCACGTGGACGGCCAGCGTGGTCTTGCCGACGCCGCCGATGCCGCACAACGCCACCACCGGCACGCCCTCGGCCGACGACTGCGCGGACAGCAGGGTGTGGACGCGGACGGCCACCTCCTTGCGCCCGGTGAAGTCGCCGACGGCGGCCGGGAGCTGCGCCGGACGGGGCAGATCGAGCGCGGGCGGCTCCTCCTCGGCCGCGGGCTCGCCGGCGGCCTGCTCGGCCGGGACGGCGGGCGGCGGCACGAGGGTGAGCGCCGGGTCGGCGGCCAGGATGCGCTGGTGGAGCGCGGTCAGCTCGCTGCCGGGCTCGATGCCGAGCTCGTCGATCAGCGCCTGGCGGGTCTCGGTGAACACGTTGAGGGCGTCGCCCTGCCGTCCGCAGCGGTAGTAGGCGAGCATGAGCTGGGCGCGCAGGCGTTCGCGCAGGGGGTGCTCGGCGGTGAGCGCGATCAGCTCGGACACGACGGCGGCGTGCCCGCCCAGCTCCAGGTCGAGGTCCATGAGCGTCTCGATGACGCTGACGCGGCGTTCGGCCAGACGGTCGCGCTGGTGCTCGGCGTACGGGCCGACGGCGCCGGCCAGCGGCTCGCCCTCGAACAGGGTCAGCGCGGCCCGCATGCCCTCGGCGGCGGCGGAGAGCCGGCCGGCCTTGCGGGCGGCCTCGGCCTCGGCGATGCCGCGTTCGAAGCGGGTCAGGTCGAGGGCGTCGTCGGGCAGGCGGAGCGCGTAGCCCCGGCCGATGGAGGTCAGCAGCTCCGGACGGGAGCGGGCGGGCCTGTCGGGTTCGAGCACCGTGCGCAGGCGGGAGACGTAGGTGCGCAGCGCGCCCAGGGCGCGGGGCGGCGCGTCCTCGCCCCAGACGGCGTCGATCATCTCGGCGGGGGTGACCGCGCGGCCCTCCCGCAGGAGCAGCATGCCGAGGATCGAACGTTGCAGCGGGGTGCCCAGGTCGAGTTCCTGCCCCTCGCGCCACGCGCGGACGGGACCGAGCACGGCGAACCGCAGCCCGCCCTCAACGCTCTGACCAGCCATGCCGTCTGTCTCCCGGGCAATGGAACGATTTGTGTCCAAATGATAGATCCAGTACCGCTTACCACCTAGAACTGGGCTGATCGCCGGAACGAACCGTTGATCCGCCTTTGATCAGGTGTTGACCGTGCCTCCGCATGCTGATGGCAGGCCGTACATGGCGCACCGACACGGGGGCGTGTCATGTAGAGCCGATGGGGACGCAGAAAAATACAGGCCCCGCCCGGAAAGTATGGGCGGGGCCGTTGCCGATGTTCCTACGCTGCCTCTACCAGTCCGAGCCGCATGGCCAGCCGTTCTCGGACGAGCGGCCATTCGGAGTTCAGGATCGAGTAGAAGGCCGTATCTCGGACCGTGTTGTCGGCGCCTCGGCTATCCGCTCGCCGCACCCCGTCGAAGTGTGCGCCGAGGGCCTCGATGGCGGCCCGGGATCGGACGTTCCTGACATCTGCCTTGAGTGTGATGCGGTGGACGTTCCAGGTCTCGAAGGCGAGTGAGAGCATGAGGAACTTGCTCTCCCGGTTGACGCCGGTGCCCTGGGCGCAGGCGCCCAGCCAGGTGTAACCGATGTCCGCCACGGACGGGATGTCGCCCACCGCACCCCGTGTACCCGGAGGCCAGGGCATGGGGCCCTGCCAGTACTCCAGGTGCATGAGACGGGTGGCACCGACCACGCGGTCGGTGTTCAGCCACCGGATGGCGAAGGGCAGCGTGCGGCCCTCCGCCTGCTCAGCCATGGCGGCCTCCACATAGGAGACCATCTCGTCCCGGCCGTCCGGGACGCGAGTGAAGGCGTAAGTGGAGCGGTCTTCACTCGCCGCGGCGACGAGATCGTCGATCACCGCGTGGCTGAGAGGTTCCAGGCGCACGGAGCGCCCGGACAAGGTGACAAGAGCGGGCATGAGCACATGATGAGGCTCGCGCGGCGCGCGCGTAACCAGGCTCTCGAAGCCATCTTTCCCGGGTTTCTGGATGTGCGGTGTTTCCGCAGGTCAGAGGGCTGATTTGGTGGATGGTAAACCAGCTCTTGGGGAAAGATTCGCCTAACCGTGACATGGTGCCGGCACCAGCGCCGGGTGACGTTCACCCACGACGCCGTGACGGACCAGAGCGAGCTCCTTCAGGCCCATGGACAGATGGTTCAGATTCGCTGCGATCCATGGCAGTTGAAGGGGATCTGCGCTGTTCAGCGCGGTCAGTCGTTCTTCGGGTGAGTCGCCGTAGAGCAGGCTCACCGCCACGCGCACCCGGGCGGCCGACGGGTCGTCGCCGAAGGCGTGTCCGGGAAGGACGCCGATGCCGTGCTCGTCCAGCAGGATCCGGGTGATCTCCGCGGAGCCGCCGAGCCTGAGGTGGCTCAGGTCGGGATAGAGGTAGAAGCCTCCCTGAGGTCGCGGCACCGAGGCGCCGATCTCCGTGAACCGCTCGTGGACGGCCCGCGCCACGATGCCGTGCAACCTCCGGCTGCCGGCGACCCGGTCGGTCAGCTCACGCGGCTCGTCGAAGGCGTAGGACGCGGCCTCCTGGACGGGCGCGGCCGGCGCCGACCAGATCTCGCTGGCCACCGCCAGCAGCCGGGTGCGCAGCGCGTGCGCGCCCTCGGGCAGCCGGGCCACGCCGATCCGCCATCCGCCGAGCGCCAGGCTCTTGCTCAGCCCGGTGGTGATGATCGTGCGCTCGGGCGCGAGGTCGGCAGGCGAGGTGTAGCCGGCCGACTCGTCGTGGACCAGGTCGCGGTAGATCTCGTCGGAGATCACGATCAGGTCCAGCTCGCGCGCCACGGCCGCCAGGCGGGCGACGGTCTGCGGCGTGGCCAGCCGGCCGGTCGGGTTGTCGGGCAGCGTGACCAGCAGGGAGCTGACCGTCCTGCCCGCCGACCGGGCCCGGCGGACCGCCGCGACGACCAGGTCGGGGTCGGGCACCCCGCCCTCTCCTGGCGGTGCGGGCACCAGGATGGGACGGGAGCCCACCAGATCGGCCTGCGCGGCGTAGCTGACCCAGCTGGGCATGGGCAGGACGATGTCGCCGCCGATCGCCAGGAGCAGGCCGTACAGCAGCGACTTGCTGCCAGGTCCGCAGACGACCAGCTCGGGGTCGGTCAGGAGCCCCCGTCGTGCCCAGTAGCCCGCCGCCGCGGCCCGCAGCCCGGACGCGCCCGCGACCGGCCCGTAGCCGTTGCGCTCGGAAGCGGCGGCCAGCCTGTCGCGCAGCGCCGGGTGGACGGGCAGACCGGCCTCACCGAAGGCCAGGTGCAGCACGCGTTCCCCGGCGCGCCGTCTTCGTTCGATGTCTTCGTTCGCCGCCAAGGTGGCGGACAAGGTCACGGTCATGTTTGTCACGTTCCCAGGGTGGTTGTATGAAGGCATCAGTACAAGCGAGGCTTTTTGTGGGTAGGTGTAAGGAAGTCTGATGCTCGAATTCCGGCGTCTGGCGCTGATCTGTGAGTTCGCTCGCCGGGGCAGCATCGCGGCCGCCGCCGAGTCGCTGGGCTACAGCCCCTCGGCCGTCTCCCAGCAGCTCGCGGCGCTGGAACGGGAGACTGGCACCGCGCTGATCGACAGAACCGCGCGCAGCGCGGAGCTGACCGACGCCGGACGCCGGCTCGTCCAGCACGCAGAACGCATCCTGTCAATGGTCGAGGAGGCCGAGTCCGACCTCTCCGCCCATGCGGGCACCCCCTCGGGGCGCGTCGTCGTCACCGCCTTCCCCACAGCGGCCGTGGCATTCGCGCCCGCGCTGGCGCGTTCGTTGCGCCGCCACACCGAGCTGACGCTCCGCCTGGGCCAGAGCAGGTCGGGGCGGGGCATGCGGGAGGTCCAGTCGGGCGAGGTGGACATCGCCCTCGTCGACGACTGGTACGGGTCGGTCCGGGAGAGCGAGAGCCTGCGGGCCTTCCCCCTGCTGCGCGACCCCATCGTGCTCGTCGTGCCGCGCAGGCACCGGCTGGCCGACCCCGGCGTGCCGCTCGACCTGCGCGAGCTGCGCGACGAGCCGTGGATGGCCACCCCCGACGGCGAGCCCTCGCGCCTGGCCGTGGACCGGCTGTTCGTGGACGTCGGCGGCACCCGGCCGACGCCCTGGGAGTTCGAGGGGCTGGGGACGATCCTCTCCCTCGTCGCCAAGGGCATCGGCATCGCCGCGGTGCCCGCGCTCGCGCTGGCCGCCGGGGTGCGCGGCCTGGCGGTCAGGGAGTTCCCCGGCAACCCGGTCGGCCGCGACGTGATCGCGGTCGCCCGCAGGTCCAGCGTGCACCGGCCGTCGGTGTCGGTGACGTTGCGGGCGATCCACGTGGCCGCCCGGTACATCGCCGGCGATCTGGAGCCGGTGACCCCGGCCGAGCGGTAGCGTCTCGCCCATGGCGCCGACGTACGAGATCGAGCAGCTCCTGCTGTCCATGCCGAGCACCCGCACGGTCGCGGGCGTCGACGAGGTCGGCAGGGGCGCGTGGGCGGGGCCGGTGACGGTCTGCGCCGTCGTGACGGATCTGTCCGAGCCGCCGCCCGGCCTGACCGACTCCAAGCAGGTCTCGGCCGCCAAGCGCGGCCCGCTGGCCGGCGAGCTGACCGCGTGGGCGGCCGGCATCGGGTTCGGCGAGGCGAGCCACGCCGAGATCGACGCGCTCGGCATGACCGAGGCGCTGCGCAGGGCCGCCCGCCGGGCGCTCGAAGCCCTGCCGGTGCGCCCCGACGCCGTGATCCTCGACGGCAAGCACGACTACATCGGCGCTCCCTGGCCGGTCCGCCTGGAGATCAAGGGCGACGCGGCCAGCGTCTCGGTCGCGGCGGCCTCGGTCCTGGCCAAGGTCCGGCGGGACGCCTACATGGGCACGATCGGGCATGAGGAGTACGGCTTCGCGGAGAACGCCGGATACCCCTCGCCCGCGCACCAGGACGCCCTGGCCCGGCTCGGCCCCACACCGCACCACCGGCTCTCCTGGTCCTACCTGGACGACCTGCCGCAATGGCGGCATCTGAAGCAGGTCAGGGATCCGCTCGTGGGTGAAGGGCAGGCCGCGCTGTTCGGCTGAGCCGTAGGATCGGGGGAGTGCGGATCGGGATCTTCGTCATCGCGGCCTGCTTTCCCGGCCAGGATCCAGGGCAGGTCCTGCGGAACTCGGTGGAGCTGATCGAGGCCGCCGAGGCGGCCGGGTTCCACGACGCCTGGATCGCCGAGCACCACTTCATGTCCTACGGCGTGTGCCCGTCGGCGGTCACGCTGGCCGCCGTGGCGGCGGGGCGTACCAGCCGGATCGGGCTCGGCACGGCGGTCAGCGTGTTGTCGTCCCAGCATCCTGTGGCGCTGGCCGAGCAGGCGGCGATGCTCCACCACCTGTCGGGCGGGCGGTTCACGCCCGGCGTCGGCAGGGGCGGCCCGTGGGTCGACCTGGAGGTGTTCGGCACCGGGCTCGACCGGTTCGAGCGGGGCTTCGCCGAGTCGCTGGACCTGCTGGTCGAGGCCCTGTCCGCGGGGTCGGTGGCGGCCGAGGGGGAGTTCTTCCGGTTCAGGGAGGTCGCCCTGGTGCCGCGGGCCCGGCTGCGGCCCGTGGTGGCGTGCACGTCGGGCTCGACGGTGGCGCTGGCGGCCGAGCGCGGGCTGCCGATGCTGCTCGGCATGCACATCGGCGACCACGACAAGGCCCTGCTGGTCGCCGAGCACGTCGCGCGCGGCGGGAGCCCCGTGGGGCACCTGGCGGCCGGGGTGGCGCACGTGGCCGACTCGACGGAGGCGGCCGTCCGGGAGCTCAAGGAGTCGATGCCCGCGTGGCTGGGCCCCGGGCTGGCCGGATACCTGCCGGTGGACGGCCGGCCGCGCCCCTCGCGGGACGTCGCCGCCTACGTCGACCTGCTGACGCGCATCCATCCGGTCGGCTCGCCGGCCCACTGCGCCGAGGTGCTGCTGCGCACGGCCGAGAGCACCGGGATCGAGCACGTCATCCTGACCGTGGAGGGCATCGGCGACCACCGGCGGGCCCTGGAGGACGTGCGCCGCATCGGCGCCGAGGTCCTCCCCCTGTTGACGGGCTGAGGGGCGAGCCGGGACGGCCCGGCTCGCCCGTGGGTTCAGCAGTCGACCAGCTCCGGTTTCTGGTTGAGGATCTGGGCCCGTGGGGTGACGAACTCGTCGAGGGCCTTGGTGGCCGACGGGTCGAAGACGGCGACCCGGTGGCAGTTCTGGAAGGCCAGCCGTACGCCGAAGTGGCGTTCGAGCGCGCCGCGCATCGCGTCGCTCGCCAGACACCGCAGGAGCTGGCCGCGTGCCTCCTCGGACGGCGGTGGCACCTGGTTGTCGGCGAACTCGGCTCCGCTCTGCGCGCGCTCGGCGACCAGATCGCTGATCAGCGACCACGCGTAGGGGAGTGAGTCGCGGACGCAGGCGACGAACGCGGCGTCGTCCACGTCTCCGGCTCGGGCCTGGTCCAGCAGATCGTTCGGGACGGTCAGCGACATGCTGTCTCCTCTCGAAGGGGATCGAATCTGACGTTATGTGGGGGAAGTGGGTAGCTCCAGAGGCCTGGAGGTGCGTTTTAGGGGCCGTAGACGAAGTCAGGATCGATCTGCTCGGCCAGGTCGGCTCCCGTTCGGGCGTTGGCCCACGCGCGGGCGTTGCGCAGGTGGAACTCGGCGGTCTGGCGGCCGAAGCGCGGCCAGTCCTTCTCCTGCGCGTCGAGGGTCTTGCGCAGGACGGCCAGCGCCTCGGTGTTGGCCGGCTCCAGGTCGTCGAGCGTGAAGTGGCGGCCCTGCTCCATGGCGCGCACCGCCGAGGAGTGCTCCATCCAGGTCAGCAGGTCGTCGCCCACGTGCGCGCGGAGGAACTCCACGTCGGACGGGCCGTGGACCTTGTTGCCGACCACGGCGAGCGCGACGTCGTACTTGGCGGCGTGGTCGCGGTACTGCTGGTAGACGCTCACGCCCTGCCTGGTCGGCTCGGCGACGAGGAAGGTCAGGTCGAACCGGGTGAACAGCCCGGAGGCGAAGGAGTCGGAGCCGGCGGTCATGTCGACCACGACGTATTCGCCCTGGCCGTCGACCAGGTGGTTGAGCAGCAGCTCCACCGCGCCGACCTTCGAGTGGTAGCAGGCCACGCCGAGGTCGTCGTCGTCGAACGGGCCGGTGGCCAGCAGGCGCAGGCCATGGGGGGTGGTCACGGCGTAGTCGAGCGCGGCCAGGTCGTCGAAGCTCAGCAGGCGCGAGCCGCGGCCCGGCGGGGTGGTCTTGACCATGGTCTCGGCCGAGGCGATGCGCGGGTTGTCGCCGCGCAGCAGGTCTTTGATCTCGGTGAGGTGGGCCCCGAGCGGCTCGGGCTGGGCGTCGAGGCCGAGCACCAGGGCCAGGTGCTGGTTGATGTCGGCGTCCATGACGACCACCGGGTCGCCCTGGGCCGCCACGTGCCGCGCGAACAGCGCCGAGATCGTCGTCTTCCCGCTGCCGCCCTTGCCGACGAATGCCACTCTCACGTGCGCTCCTGAAATGACGATGAAAATCGTTTCCGTTGGGCTCGCGCACCATCATGCCACACTCCGTGCTCGGGAGATGGCTGTCGGGAAAGTGAGAGTCAACCGCAGGCGGCGTCCAGGTTGACCGGGGTCTCCGGGTCCTGGGTCGGGGCGGCGGAGTGGTGCGCGCTCGCCGACCGGTTGGCCGGGCGCTCGTCCAGGGCCTCGGAGACCTTGCGCCTGATCAGGTACCAGTCGGGCGTGACGGTGCTGATCAGCGGCGGCACGAAGCTGAGGCTCCGGATCCTGGTGTCCTTCACCTTGTCCGACAGCTCGATCAGGGCGGGCAGCAGGTCCTGGGGCACGTCGCTGGAGATGGCCCGCTTGGTGGCCGCGGCCAGCTTCTCGAAGCTCTTGAGCACGGTCATCGGATCGGCCTGCTTGGCCACCGCGTTGAGCAGGCACTTCTGGCGGCCCATGCGGACGTAGTCGTCGCTGTCGGTGCGGGAGCGGCCGTACCAGAGGGCCTCCTCGCCGGACAGCTTGCGGGTGCCGGCGGGCAGCAGGCCCTCGCGGTACCTGCCGTACACGATGGGGTCCTTGACGGTGACCCGGACGCCGCCCATCGCGTCGACGATCTCGGCGAAGCCCTTCATGTCGACCATGGCGTAGTAGGTGACCGGGATGCCGAGGATGTCGCTGACCGTGCGCTTGAGCAGCGACGGGCCGCGCTTGCCCTTGCCCGCGCCGGGGACCATCTCCGGGTGGTCCTCGGCGTACTGGAAGATCTCGTTGAGCAGACCGGGGGTGCTGGGGCCGTCGCCGGTGAAGCCGAAGGGGAAGCGGCTCCTGGCCGGGCCGTGCGGGAGCTGGACCCGCTGCAGGTTGCGCGGCAGGCCGAACAGGGTGGTGGCGCCGGTCTCGGTGTCCACGCTGGCCACGGTCATGCTGTCGGTGCGCACGCCGGGGCGGCCGGGGGCGGCGTCCGCGCCGATCAGCAGGAAGTTGACGCGCTTCGCGCCGTTCCACGGGTCCTGGGCGACGACGGGGGCGCTGCCGGTGGTGGTGGCGAAGACGTGGCTGACGACGTCGCGGGACAGGTAGGCCATGCGGGTGGCGTACGCGGTGGGGGCCAGGACGAGCGCGCAGAGGGCGGCCGCGAGCGTGGTGGTCAGGAAACGTCCGGCCGTGTCGGAGGAGTCGGGACGGACGAGCAGGAACGACCGGATGATCACGGCGGTCCACGCCAGCGCGATCCCGACCAGCGCCACGGTGAGCACCGTGAGCCAGCCGGGCTGGACCGCCAGCGACAACAGACGGGTGCTGAACGCCGTGAACACCGTCAGGACGCCGGCGAGCATCAGCACGTAGGCCGCCATGAGGGCGATGCCCATCCGGTGACGGTGGGTGGCCAGGTGCGCCACCCCCCACAGCGCGGCCGACGCCACCGTCAGCGCGATGCTCGCTCCTAGGCCGAATTCGCGTTGTTTCCCTGTCATGCCTGGTCAAACCCCCAATGCCAGCCCATCCAAGTCACCATAGTTATTGCGTTGCGGGCTATTTGAGGGTGAAGGGGAAGTGTTTGCTCAATTCCCGGTCAAGACCCTCTTGAGATATAACGTGAACGTGAGCACTCGACACGGTAGCTACGGATTTGACGCACCGTGGGCCCTCGGCGGACTGCTCTTCGGGGCGATCGTCCTGCTGGCTCTCGCGGCGGTCTCCTTCGTGCTGGACATCCCCGCCGCCGGGATCGCCTTCGCCTTCGGCGGGCTCTACACGCTGGCCAGCGCGGCCAGCTACCTCTACACCACGCGCCGGGGCAAGTTCGCCGTCTGGGCCGAGCTGCTGGAGCCGCTCGAAGGCGGTGAGCGGGTGCTCGACCTCGGCTGCGGGCGCGGCGCGGTGCTGCTGGCCGCCGCCGCCCGGCTCACCTCCGGACGGGCCGCCGGCGTCGACCTGTGGAGCTCGAAGGACCAGTCGGGCAACGCCGCGGCCGTCACCCTGGCCAACGCCGCGGCCGAAGGCGTCGCCGACCGGATCGACCTGGTCACGGGCGACATGCGCGACCTGCCGTTCGAGGACGGCGCGTTCGACGTCGTCGTGTCGAGCCTGGCGATCCACAACATCCCCGCCGCCGAAGGCCGCCGGCAGGCCATCGGGGAGGCCCATCGGGTGCTGCGGCCCGGCGGGCTCATGCTGATCGCCGACTTCCGGTACGCGCCCGACTACGAGGACGCCCTGCGCGACCTGGGCGTGATCGACATCCGCCGGCGCGACCTGGGCGCCCGCCTGTGGTACGGCGGCCCCTGGTTCGGCACCACCCTGGTCGAGGCCAGAAAACCTGCCTTGTAGGGAACGTTTGCCGTCCGTTTACCGGGTACCCAAGTGCCCTTATGAGCGACGTGGATACCGGCACGGTAACTACCAAGGTGCCCGCACGGCTGGACCGCCTGCCGTGGTCCCGCTGGCACTGGATGATCGTCATCGGTCTCGGCACGGTATGGGTGCTCGACGGGTTGGAGGTCACCATCGTCGGCAACCTGTCCGGGCAGCTGGCCAAGCCCGGCAGCGGCCTGGACATCACCCAGGCGCAGGTCGCCGGCCTCGCCGCGGCCCTCTACGTGGCCGGGGCCTGCGTGGGGGCGCTGTTCTTCGGCTGGCTGACCGACAGGTTCGGCAGGAAGAAGCTGTTCCTGCTGACGCTCGTGGTCTACCTCGCGGCGACGCTGATGACCGCCCTGTCCTTCGACGCCTGGTGGTTCTTCCTGTTCCGCTTCATGACCGGTTTCGGCATCGGCGGCGAGTACGCGGCCATCAACTCGGCCATCGACGAGCTGATCCCGAGCCACCACCGGGGACGCATCGACATCATCATCAACGGCAGCTACTGGCTCGGCGCGGCGGGCGGCGCCCTGCTGACCGTGCCGCTGCTGAACGACCTGCCGGTCAACATCGGCTGGCGGGTGGCGTTCGGGCTGGGCGTGGTGCTCGGCCTGGCCATCCTGCTGGTACGCAGGAACGTCCCGGAGAGCCCCCGCTGGCTGTTCATCCACGGACGCGACCGCGAGGCCGAGCAGATCGTGGACGACATCGAACGACAGATCGGCCGGGACCTGCCCGAGCCGCAGGAGTCGATGACCATCCACCAGCGCAGGTCGATCGGCTTCCTGAAGATCGCGCACACGATGGTCGCGCTCTACCCCAAGCGCACGGTGCTCGGGTTGTCGCTCTTCATCGGCCAGGCGTTCCTCTACAACGCGATCACCTTCGGCTACGCCCAGATCCTGACCACGTTCTTCAAGATCGACTCGCACACGGGCTACTACTTCGCGATCATCGCGGTCGGCAACTTCCTCGGCCCGCTGCTGCTCGGCAGGCTCTTCGACACCGTCGGCCGGGTTCCCATGATCTCGGCCACCTACATCGGCTCCGGGGTGCTGCTGCTCGGCACCGCCTGGCTGTTCAACCAGGGCGCGCTGACCGCGATGACGCTGACCCTCTGCTGGTCGGTGGTGCTCTTCGTGGCCTCGGCGGGGGCCAGCGCGGCGTACCTGACGGTGAGCGAGATCTTCCCCATGGAGACCAGGGCGATGGCCATCGCGTTCTTCTTCGCCATCGGCACGGCCGCCGGCGGCATCGCCGGCCCGCTCGTGTTCGCCTCGCTGGTGGAGAGCGGCGCGCCGGGCGACACGGCGCTGGCGTTCTCGATCGGCGCGATCGTGATGATCGTCGCGGGGCTGGTCGAGCTGGCCTTCGGGGTCAAGGCCGAGCGCAAGGGGCTGGAGGAGATCGCCGCGCCGCTCACCGCCGCGCGGGCCGCATGACGCGCAGCACCTGGGTGCTGTCGGCCAGGTACAGGTGCGGCACGTCCACGAACACCCGCATCGGCCCGCGGTCCAGGTCCAGGTCGCGGGCCATGGACGCGTGCACCTCGGCGAGCGGCAGGTAGTTGAGGTAGCTGGTGAAGGCGTTCTGTGAGCGGAAGGTCGCGGTCATGGCGAGCGCGCCGTCCCGGATCCGGAACGCCACGCCGATCAGGCAGGGCACCGCGTCGTACGGCTCGCCGGGGATGGTCAGCGAGATCCACGCGCTCTTGCTGTACGGCTTGACCCGCAGCAGGTCGGCCGCCCAGGCGAGCTGCCCCCTGATCCGGGCGCCGTAGCTGTACTTGAACGGCGGCACGATCGTGTCCTCGCTGAACTTCCTGCTGTAGAGGGCCAGCCGCTCGGCGTCGCCGTACCGCGCGATGATCGGGTCGTCGCCCCGCACCTCGGCGATCTCGAACAGCACGGACGGGGCCTCGATCACGGGGCCGCGGTCGTCGTCGGCGAGTGTGCCCGCCGTCCAGACATGTCGCATCATCCACATCCACGCCTCCCCACATGACGCCCATAACGCAGGGCCGGGCATTCAGGTCTCCTGATCCGGGTACTCGTAGGGGTCGCGCGGGCGCCGGCGCCGCCTGGTCACGTTGCAGCGCACGTAGTAGACGGCGTAGTGGACCAGCGTGACCAGGAGGATGCCGAAGGCGAGCAGGAGCAGGTTGGGCGCCTGCCCGCACAGGCCGGTCAGGCCCACCGTCAGGTAGGTCGAGTTCGCCAGCGCCAGGGTCGTCACGTTGATCCCGGGCCAGGCCAGCGGCGCGTACGTCTCCGGGAAGCGGGGGTCGATCGGCAGGTTCGGGCTCCAGCCGAGCCGGTCCTTGAGCCTGGTGGCGTACAGCAGGCGGAAGTTGTTGATCGCGCGGGCCGTCCTGGCGTGCGCGCGGACCGCCTCGATCAGCCGCAGGAACGGCAGCACGCTGAGCACCCCGAACGCCGTGACCAGGGCGAACAGGTACCACGGCACGCGCTGCCAGTCCGTGAGACTTTGCGGGTCCACCACCTTGGCGCTGGTCAGGGCGATGGCCGCCAGGAACGGCCCGGACAACAGGCTCATGGCGAGCCTGGTCATCTTCAGCCGTTCTTCCTTCGCGGCCAGGTGGACCGCGTAGATGCCGGTGAAGTCCACGGCGGCGAGCTGGAGGAAGTGACTGGACTCAAGCCCGTCGTCCCGGATCATCATGCGAGGGGGGATCTTTCGCATGTGCGCTCCTGTAGTGCGTGACTCCAGTATTAGCGCGATTCGCCGGGTTGTGGAGGCGATTTCTACCAATTGTTCCAACAAATCTCAACTGACGCTCGTCAACTGCGACGACACCCCCGCGACGTGGTCGATGTAGGCCGTCGGGAGGCCGTACAGCAGGGCCGCGATCTCGCTGTCGTGGATCACCGGGAGGGCGGCCAGCGCGTCCGAGGCCAGGCCGCGGCAGAACTCCAGCGTGTTGGCCACCAGGTCGCCCGCGCGCAGCCGGCGCAGCGCCTCGTCCACCTGCTCGTCGCTCATGTCGCGGCCGAGCAGGTCGCCGAGGTCGGTGCCGGACAGGAGCAGCGGCAGGCTGTAGACGCCCTGCCGCAGGTCGTTGCCGGCCGGCTTGCCGAGCTGGGCGCTGGAGGCGGTCAGGTCGAGCAGGTCGTCCAGCACCTGGAAGATCAGCCCGAACTTCTCGCCGTACGCCGCCACGCGCGCCCGGTCCTCGGTCGAAGCCCGCGCGCAGACGGCCGCCGCCAGGCAGCCGGCCCGGAACAGCGCGGCGGTCTTGCCGGTGATCGAACGCAGCGCGCTCTCCCTGGTCCTGGCCGGGTTGAACAGGTCGCTCGTCTCCAGGTACTGGCCCTCGGCCAGCTCCACCACGGTGGCCGCGAGCACCTCGGCGACCGGCCTGGACACTGCGGTGATGGCCGCCAGCCCCGCCCTGGCCAGCATGAAGTCGCCGATCACCAGGGCCTTGCCGTCGCCCAGCTCGGCATTGAGCGTACGGATGCCGCGCCGCTCGGTCGCCCGGTCCATGAGGTCGTCGTGCACGAGTGAGCCGGCGTGGATCAGCTCGACGCACGCGGCGGCCGTGACCACCCGGCGGTCGGGGGCCTTGCCGAGGGCGAGCGAGGTCGCCAGCGTCAGCGCCGGACGCAACCGCTTGCCGCCGGCGCTGACGATCCGACCGGCGCCCGCGTTGATCCCCGGCAGCGCCGACGAGCCGCTGAGCCGCCTGATCCTGGCCTCCACCTTGCGCAGACCTTGGGCGACGGCCGGGCTGTTCACGAGTTGCTCCATGGGGCCAAGCCTGCTCCCGCGTCGCTGTGCCGCTCCTGAGAGACGCTGAGGACGCTCTCAGCCCTTGACCCTGACATCGTGTGAGCGGGTACGAAAGGATGTCCCCCGGGCCTAGGAGGACATCATGGGAATGGCGGAGCGGGTCGAGGCGGTCCTGAAGGCCGGCACGGCGCCCAATCTGCACGCGGTCGTGGTCATGCGCGGCGGCGAGGTCGTCGTCGAGCACTACGGCGCGGGCGTCGACCAGCGGATCACCGAGGAGCCCCGGCACGTCGTGTTCGACCGCGACACGCCGCACGACGTGCGGTCGGTCACCAAGAGCGTGGTCGCGCTGCTGTACGGCGTGGCCCTGCGCGACGGGCTGGTGCCGCCGCCGGACGCGAGGCTGGTGGAGCAGTTCCCCGAATATCCGGATCTGGTGGCTGATCCGGCCCGGGCGCACCTCACCGTCGCGCACGCGCTCACCATGACGCTCGGGATCGACTGGAACGAGGACCTGCCGTACACGAGCCCGGCCAACAGCGAGATCGCGATGGAGCTCGCCCCTGACCGGTACCGGTTCGTCCTGGAACGCCCGGTGGTCGAGGAGGCCGGGAAGCGGTGGCGGTACTGCGGCGGCGCCTCGGCCCTGCTCGGCGGGCTCATCGCGCGGGGCGCCGGCGAACCGCTGGCGGAGTACGCCGCCAAGGCGCTGTTCGAGCCGCTCGGCATCACCAGAACCGAGTGGGTCAAGGGCACGGACGGCGTGGCGATGGCCGCGGCCGGGCTGCGGCTGCGGCCCCTCGACCTGGCCGCGCTCGGCCGGCTGGTGCTCGGCGGCGGGCTGGGCATCGTCCCCGAGCAGTGGGTGCGCGAGATGACGCGGCCGCGCGTCGTCATCGACGGCGACTTCCGCTACGGCTACCAGTGGTACGTCAGCACCGGCGACCGGCCGTGGACCGAGGCGATCGGGAACGGCGGCCAGCGGCTGCTCGTGCTGCCCGGCGAGGAACTGGTCGTCGCGGTGACGGCCGGCGACTACAACGCCGAGCAGGTCAGCGCCACGGCCGTGCTGGACGCCGTCCTGGACCGCTGAGCCGCTCACGGCACCAGCAGGACGCGGCCCGTGACCGCTCACGGCACCAGCAGGACGCGGCCCGTGACCGCGCGCGACTCCAGGAGCCGGTGGGCCTTCGCCGCCTCGGCCAGCGGCAGGGTCTCGTGGACGACTGGGCGGCTGCGTCCCGAGCCGAGCCGGGCCAGCATCTCGGGATAGTGCGTGCCGAACACCTGGCCGGCCCAGCCGGGGCCGCTGCAGCCGACGACGGTCACGCCGCGTTCCATCAGGTCGGCGGCCGTGACGGCGGCGGGCTCGCCGCTCAGCATGCCGTAGAACAACATCCGTCCGGTGCCGGGCACGAGCCGGTCGAGCACCCGCCGGGCCGACGCGCCGCCGATCGACTCGAAGGCCACGTCGACGTCCGGCAGCGCGTCCGGCCAGCCGGGGTCGCCGTGGTCCAGGACCTGGTCGGCGCCCAGGTCGAGGGCCCGCTGCCGCTTGGCGGGCGAGCCCGCGGTGGCGATCACCCGGGCCGCCCCGAACTCCTTGGCGTGCGCCACGACGTAGCCGCCGACCGCGCTGGCGCCCGCCTCGACCAGCACGGTCTCCCCGCCGCCGAGCCCCGCCCGGTGCAGCAGGGTGAGGGCGATCGCGCCGGGCGCGGCCCCGGCCAGGGCCTCCAGGGGCGGCACGTCCTCGGGGACGGGGCAGGTCAGGGCGGCGGGCATGGCCACGTACTCCGCGTAGGCGCCGAGGCCGCCGGTCACCCCCACGCGCACGGTGCCGAGCAGGCCGTCGTCCACGCCCTCGCCGAGCTCGACGACCTCGCCGACCGCCTCCGCGCCGGGCACGACGGGCAGCGGCAGCGGGAACGGCAGCGCGCCGGAGCGGATCTGCGTCTCGGCGTAGCTGACGCCGATCGCCCGCGCGCGGAGGAGGACCTGGCCGGCCTCGGGGCGCGGGCGGGGCAGGTCCACCGGCCGCAGGGTCTCGGGGCCGCCGATGGCGTCGAGCTGGATGGCACGCATGGTTGTCCCGTCTCTATGTGAACCGTTGGTCCAGTTAATATATGGACCGCTGGTCAAGTTTGTCGATGGGCAACAATGACCGGATGGAACGTCAAGAGCGGGCCGACGCCGCGCGCAACAGGCGGGCGATCCTGCGGGCGGCGGAGGAACTGCTTCGCCGCCACCCGCCCGAGCAGGTCTCCGTCGAGCGCGTGGCGGTGGCCGCCGGCGTGGGCAAGGGGACGGTGTTCCACCGGTTCGGCAGCCGTACGGGGCTGATGCGGGAGCTGATGAGCGAGCGGGCCCGCGAGCTGGACAAGGCGGTGGCCGAGGGCCCGCCGCCGCTCGGCCCCGGAGCGCCGCCCGTCGAGCGGCTGGTCGCCTTCCTGGGCGCGGTGGCCGAGCTGGCGGCGCGCAACGGCAACCTGGTGGCGGCGCACGAGCACGCGGTCGCGACCAGCAGATCCGAGCCCCGGGAGACCAACCCGATCTACACCGGCTGGCACCGGCACGTCACCGCGCTGATCACCGAGGGCCGCCCCGACGTGGACGCGGACGAGATCGCGCACCTGCTGCTCGGGTCCCTGCACATGGAGCCGATCGCGAGCCGGTTGCGGGCGGGGGACAGCGCGCGGCTCGCCCGCAGCTTCGCCGCCCTGGCCGAGGGCCTGCTCGGCAGGCCCGCCCGCTAGGCGCCCCGGCCGCCGCCCGACCGGCACAGAGCTGTCGGACGGCCTGGCGTGCAACACTTCGCGCACCTTCGCGATAACCCCGTGAGAGGCGAGAACGCGAACGGGGGTGACGAGGGTCCATGCCGGGGCGTCGAGCCAGCCGGAGGGCCGCCGCCCTGGCCGTTGCCGCGGTGGGGATGGCCGCGCTGTCCGCCCTGCTGACGAACTTCGCCACCGCCGGCCCCCCGCCGGAGCCGTTCGCCTCCCGCCCCTGGCTGACCTACGTGGCGCTGGCGGCCGTCACCGTGATCAGCGCGACGCTGGCGGTCCGCCTGCTGGCGACCGGGGAGCGGTCCCCGGCCGAGGACGGTGACCCGCCGGCGTCGAAGGCCCGTGCCCGCGCGTTGGACGACGTGCGCCGCGAGGCGTCGGAACGCCTGGAGCTCGGACTCCCGCCCCTGCGCCTGCGTTTCCGCGAGGCCCCGGAGCTGGTGCTCGCACCGGTGGAGGACGCCGGGCACCGGGCGCTTCGGCCACGGCCGGAGGCGGAGGTCGTCTCGGTGTTCGACGACCTTCGCGGGTCGATGCTGCTGGTCGGCGCGCCGGGAGCGGGCAAGACCACGGAGCTGCACCGCCTGGCGCTGGCCCTTGCCGAGCGGGCCGAGCGGGCCGAGCCCGAGGACCGGGAGCCGGTTCCGATCGTGCTGGCCCTGGCCAGCCATTCCGGGCTGCGCGGCGACGTCTGGCCCCGCCGCCGGCTGCCGGCCGTGCCGTGGTCGCGATGGCTGCGGCGGCTCTCCGGCTGGTCCCGGGGGTGGCGGCTGCGGAGGGAGGAGCGCAACAGCCGGCAGCGGCCCGCCGAACCGCCGGCGCTGACGGTGGAGGACCTGAAGGAGTGGATCGCGCGGGCCGCGCGGGCCCGCTACAAGATCCCGGCCGGCGTCACCAAGCGCTGGCTGGCCGACGGCGCTCTGGTGCTGCTGCTCGACGGCCTGGACGAGATCCCTCCCGAGGAACGGGAGGTGATGGTGCGACTGGTCAACGAACTGCACGCGGGTGATGCCGCTCCACCCGTGGTCGTGACCTGCCGCAGCGGCGAGTACGAGGGCCTGGACACGCGCCTGCGCCTGGAGGGCGCCGTCCGCATCGAAGCGCTGACCATCGAGGAGGTGCGTGCCTACGCGGAGGCGGGCGACGAGCGCTTCGAAGCGCTGCGTGCGTTGTTGCGGCGGGACAGCGACCTCGGCGCGCTGGTGACCACGCCCCTGTGGTTGCAGATCGCCGCCGACGCGAGCACCGGCGGCTCCGCCGCCGGACTGCCGGGCCGCGCGCTGCCCGGCGAGCTCCTGGCCCTGTACGAGCAGGCCATGATCGCCTCACGTCCGTCGCCGCGCATGCCGCCGGCCAGGGCGCGCCGCTCACTGCGCCGGCTCGCGGCCGTGGACGGGGAGGACGATCTGCGCACGGTGTACCGCTGGATCGTCCCGTCCCCCGAGGCGAGGGCTCTGACGCTGCTGCACGGTCTGCCCTGGGCGGGAGCGGCCCTGGCGGCGGTCGGCCTGGCACTGCCGCTGGCACGGCACCTGGGCAGCGCCGTGGGCGGCGTGGCCTACTTCGCCGCGATCGCCGTGCTGGTGGGCGCGTCCCGGGAGGTCTTCGCCGGGCTGCCGTACGCGCCCGGCTCACCGTCGGCGGGGATGCGGCACCTGATCGCGGTGCACGCGGCCGGCGCGGCGCTGGGGGTCACCTCGGGCGGCGTGCTGTGGCTGGCATCGTGGGGGTTGACCGAGCTGGCACGCCCGCTGCCCGCGCCCGTCCACTGGTTGTTGATGCTGTCGGCCCTGCTGGCGGCGGCGGGGTGGAAGGTGGTCGCCTCACCCACGCCGGCGGGCAGGGCCGTGGCGGGCGTCATCCTGGCGAGCCTGGTGACGGCGTGCTTCCTGCTGCCCGCCCCGCCCATGTCCTATGTGGAGATCTACGCGGTCCTGCTGGTGGCGTTCCTGGCCATGATGGTCCTCGTCGCCGCGGTCATCCTGCTCGTCCCGCCGGCCGGTGCGGGGGAGAGGGACGGCCCTGGGCGCGCCGCCGATCCTTTCCCCGAGGCGGTGACCAGCCGGAGCATCCTGCAGAACGCGGTGACCAAGCGGGTCGCGGTGCTGACCGCGGCGGCGGGCGCGGCGCTGATCCTGACGACGGATGCCGGCGACTTCGACGGAGAGACCGCACTGTGGTCGCTCGCGATCCTGGCGCTGGCCGCCTCCTGGCTCGCTCCGATCGCGATGACCGAGCCGAGGCCCTTGCTCAGAGCCCTGCATCACCTGATCATGCGGATCGCGTTGCCGCTCGGCGGCTGGCTGCCGTGGCGACTGATGCCGGTCCTGCGCTTCGGCGCCGAGCGCGACCTGCTGGTCGGCACGCTGGGCCAGTACCGGTTCCGCCATCCGCTGATCAAGGAGCATTTCGCCGGCGCGCTCGATCGGCGGGCCGCCGAGGACGCGGCCGGCTACCCGGCCGATCACGCGCTGCTGGCCGCCCGGGTCCGCGACCTCCTGGCGGGGCGGGAGCGGCTAGGGATGCTCGTGACGCCGCGCTCACCGGGGCGGAGGCCCGGCGAGCTGATCCCCGTGGGCGACCTGCCGACCCGGCTGGAGGCGCAGACGCTGCTGGTCGGGCCGCCCGATGGCGGCGGCCGGATCGTCCTGGCCGAACTGGCCGCCGCCCTCCTGCACCCCGCCGACGCCGCGCCCCCGGACGCCGCGGTGCCGGGCGGGTTGCCCGTCCTGGTGGATGTCGGCTCCTGGAGGCCGACGCCGGAATGGAGGCGGGGCGAGAGGGCGGGCAATCCGCTGGTGGCCTGGCTGGCGGCGCGCATCGCCGCCGACCACCGGATCCCGCGCGACATGGCCGGCCGGTGGCTGCGCGCCGGACGCCCGGCCCTGCTCATCGACGGCCTGGCCACGTTGTCCGAGCGACGCCGCAAGGCGCTGCTGGCCCTCCTCGCCGACCTGTGCGAGCGGTACGAGCTGAGCTACGCCGCCCTGTCGGCCACGGTCGTCAGGGGGCCGGCGGCGTTCGCCATCCTGCCGCTGCCCGGCCCGGTCCGTGCCGCCCACCTCACGCCGGAGCTGCTTGCCGTCGCCGCCCGCGACACCGGCGTGTGGGAGCTGCTGATCCGGCCGGACTGGCTGCTGCCGATTGCCCGGGGCGCAGGCCGGCATCCGGCGCGCTACGGCTTCCTGGCCGGTTTCGTGGCCCAGGGCCTGGCCCGCCGTCCCGGTGACGATCCCGTGCGGACGCTGCGCTCCTTGTCCCTGGCCGCCCGCGCGCCCTTCCTGTCGATCGCGCTGTCGCCGGTCAGAGCCGACCTGGTCCGGCGTCTTTGCCTGCCGGTCGTGTACGTCGCCGCGGTGCTCACCGGGCTGGGGCTGCCCCTGGCACACCGCTACGGATGGCCGGCGGCGGCCACCTGGACGCCCCTGGCGGCGCTGGCCGCCTGGCTGACGACCGCCTCCATGCTCCGGCCGCGGTCGCGCTGTCCGATCGGCACGGCGGGCCGGTGGCGGCGGATCGTGTACGGCCTGTGCGGCGTGCCGCTGGGAGTGGCGGTGGGCCTGCTGGTGGCGCCTTTGGCGCAGGGACTGGGGGTCGCGATCCCGGCCGTGACCGGGTTCCTCACGGGCGAACCCGATGTCGTCGCGCCCCTCCTGAACGTCTTCCGCACGGCCTTCGCGGCCCTCGGCTGGACGACCGCGGAGATCTCCGCCTGGACCGGCCCGGATCTTCGCGTGCTGGTCATGCTGCTGTACTGGGTCTTGGTCCAGGACTACGCCGACCTCTTCCCCGGCCGACGGAAGGATCTCGGCGCCCAACTGGCGGTGCGCCTGCTGCTGCTGGGCGCGGCCTTCCTGGTGTTCGACGGGACGTCTCCGGCGCAGCTCACGGGCACATTTTGGTGGGGTGTGGCGTTCGGCGCGTTCATGGTGCTGCCCGCTCTGTGGCTCAGGCTGGCCGAGGGCGAGCAGTCCGGAGCGTCGGACCGGCCGCGGGTGAACCGGTCCGTGCTCGCGGCGCTCCTCACGATCCCCCTGCTCGCCGGGGCCGTCGAGCTGGGGCTGCTGCCTGCCGTGCCCGGTCATGTGCGCCTGCTGCTCCTGGGCGTCCCGGTCGGCGGAGTCGTGGCGCCGGTGCTGATGGCCCCGGTCATCCTTGTCGGCGACATGATGACGGGGGGTCTACCGTGGGTGCTGTGGTTCCGGTCCAACCGGTTCGTGGCCGCGATGCACGCGGAAGGGCTGGACCTGAGCAATCCGCCGATCCACGCGTTCGTGCGGCGCATCGATCCGGACGAGGGGCTGCCGCCGCCGGACGGGCACGACACCGCCGTTCGGGAGCAGCTGATCGCGAGTGTGCGGGCCGGACTGCGGCAGGCGCCCGCCGATCCCGGCCTGGTACGGCGCTTCGACGCCGCCGGCGGCGCCCTCACCCTCACCGGCACGCGGCACGACGGGCACCAGGCGCTGTACGCGCTCGGCGCCGAGCTGCTACGGCGTGCCGAAGCCGAGCCCACCGCCCCCGTACCCGTCCTGCTGGCGCCGCGCGCCTTCCCGCACAGCGGCCCCGCGCGCCGCCGGGTCACGTCCTGGGTCGCGGGACAGTTGGCCCGCGAGCACGGCATGGACGTGGAGACCGCGATCCGGTGGCTGGGCGAGAAGCGGCTCGCGCTCCTGATCGACCTGGGCCCGTGGACGCCGATCCGCCTGCGGCGCCGGCTGCGGCTGGTCACCGAATGCGTCACGGCGCTCGACCTGCCGTACGCGCTGACCGCGGAGGCGGCCCCGCGCCGGCGACTCGGCTCACGCGAGCGGGGCCTTCGGAGGGCCCGCGGGCGGGACGGTCAGAGGGGGAGGGTGGTGGCGGCGGTGTGGAAGGCGGCGACGGCCGCGCGGACCGCCGGATGGTCGCCGTAGCCGCGGCGGAAGGCCGCGCGCGTGCGGCGGCTCAGGGGCAGGCGGGTCAGCGGGACGCCGTCCGGCGGGGTGAGCGCCGCCAGCCGGGGCACGAGCGCGACGCCCTGACCCGCGGCGGCGAAGGCGAGCACGGTGTCGAAGTCGTCGATGTGGTGCCGGACCCGGGGTTCGAACCCGGCCGCCTGGCAGGCCCTGATCGCCATGGTGTGGCAGAGCGTGCCCGGCTTGCCCATGATCCACGGGTCGTCGCGGGCGTCGAGGACGCGGGCCCGGACGGTCAGGTACATCGGCTCGGTGAACAGCGGCTCGGTCTCGATGGAGGCGTCGGTGACCGGGGGCACGAAGTCGTACTCGTGCACGAGGGCGACGTCGAGCTCGCCCGCCCGCAGCGCCGCCGAGACGTCGGCGGGGTCGATCTCGGCCACCATCGGCTCCAGCCCCGGACAGTCCGCGGCCAGGAGGGCGAGCGCGGGCGGCAGCAGTACGCGGGTGGCCGTCGGGAACGCGCCGATCCGCAGCGGGCCCGACGGCCCGCCCCGGGCGGCGGCGAGCGCGGCCGAGGCGCGTTCGAGCTGTTCCAGGACGGCCTGCGCGTGCTCGACCAGCAGCAGCCCGGCCGGGGTGAGCGTGACCGTGCGCCCGGTACGTTCCAGCAGCGGCACGCCCGCCTCCCGTTCGAGGGCGCTGAGCTGCTGCGAGACCGCCGAGGGGGTGAACGTGACCGCCTCGGCCACGGCGGTGATCGTGCCGCGTCTGGCCAGCTCGCGGAGCAGGTGGAGCTTGCGTGGGTCGAGCATAAGTTCATCTTAAGCTTGAACGAAGAAATCCGAACTGGACCTAACAGGTCGGCGGGCGGCAGGCTCGAAGCATGCTGAGAGGAATCCACGTACCGCTGGTCACGCCGTTCACGTCGTTGGGGGAGGTGGCCGCCGACGCGGTCGAGAAGCTCGCCCGGCAGATGCTCGACGAGGGCGCGGCCGGGCTGGTGGCGCTGGGCACGACGGCCGAGGTGGCCGCCCTCGACCCCGGCGAGCGGGCCCTGGTGGTCGAGACCTGCGCGCGCGTGTGCGCCGAGCGCCGGGCACTGCTCACCGTCGGCGTGACCGGGAACGACACCCGCACGACCGCCGCCGCGCTGCGCGAACTGCCCGCCGGGGTGGACGCGGCCCTGGTGACCGTGCCGTACTTCCTGCGGCCCGGCGAGCGCGGCGTGATCGCGCACTTCAAGGCGCTGGCCGAGGCGTCACCCGTGCCGCTGGTGATCTACCACATTCCCTACCGGACCGGGCAGGCCGTGGGTGCCGCGACGCTGCGGGCCATCGGGGAGCACCCGAACATCGCGGGCGTCAAGTACGCCGCCGGCGGCATCGACCAGGACACGGTGGACCTGCTCGCGGACCTGCCCGACGGCTTCGAGGTGCTGGGCGGCGACGACGCGTTCGTCTCGCCGCTGCTCGCGCTCGGCGCCACCGGCGGCATCCTGGCCTCGGCGCACGTGCTGACCAGGAGCTTCGTCGAGCTGGTCGACGCCTGGCTGGCCGGGGACGTGGCCACCGCGCGCCCGCTCGGGCACCGGCTGGCCCAGGTCTCCCGCGCGCTCTTCGCCGAGCCCAACCCGACCGTGATCAAGGGCGTCCTGCACGCCAGGGGCCTGATCCCGACGCCGGACGTGCGGCTGCCGCTGCTGCCCGCCTCCGCCGCCGCGGTGTCACAGGCCGACCTGGTGGCGGTACATCCAGGCCAGTGACTCCTGGCTCGCGCTCCGCTTCAGGAACATCGGCAGCATCAGGTCGCGGAGGACCCGGCCGACCGGGCCCGCGGCCTTGCTGTTGCTGATCGTCCTGGAGTAGGCCACCACCCGCTCGACCCTGGGCCGCCGCTCGGCCTCGAACCGCTCGAACGCCGCCGGCCGCCTGAAGGGCCATCGCCGTGACGGGACCGCCGATGCCGCAGCCTATGAACAGAGCCTTCATGCTGGTATCCTTTCGTTCGGCCGAACGAAATATATGAGCACGGGTGGCGGGATGTCCAGGGATACTTCGGAGCATCGAAAGAAATTGTTGGACGAACTGGTCGAGGCGGGCCGGGAGAGCAGCAACGCCGCGGTCAT
This sequence comes from Nonomuraea sp. NPDC049624, assembly GCF_040675255.1. Taxonomy (NCBI): domain Bacteria; kingdom Bacillati; phylum Actinomycetota; class Actinomycetes; order Streptosporangiales; family Streptosporangiaceae; genus Nonomuraea; species Nonomuraea sp. NPDC049624. The sequence continues at coordinate 925,375 of NZ_JBFAOR010000001.1, forward strand.
GTACCACAGCGCCATGGGCGAGCGGCTGGGCCTGGGGATGACCGAGGAGAAGACGCTCGACCTGCTCCAGCGCCTCGGGCCGCTGACCGCCGGGGAGCTGTCCCAGCACACGGGCCTCGCCCCGGCCTCCGTCAGCGGGCTGATCGACCGGCTGGAGGCCAAATGGCTGGTCCGCCGGGTGCGCGACACCAAGGACCGGCGCCGGGTCATCGTCGAGATCAACTGGGAGCGGCTGGCCGGCTTCGGCGAGCTGTTCGAGCCGTTCGTGGCCGCGATGTCCGGCCTGTACGACCGCTACACCGACGACGAGCTGGCCCTGATCGTCGACTTCCTCCGGCGGTCCACGGCCCTGCAACGGGAGGCCACCGCGTCGCTGCGCACCGAATAAGGGGCTGTACACAATCCCGTTTCTGGGCTACGGTGTCCGGCGCTATGGGTTACTGCTTCCTGTGATTCTCACGCCCGAGGCGCGCACGCGTTGAGCCGACCGCTCCGCCGCGCCTCGTACCGGTCATATCCGCGTTGAGACAAGGAGGTGGAGCCTCTATGCGTACCGCTGCCCAATTGGCGCTGAACGAGATCACCAAGCGTTACGACACCCGCGTCGTCCTGGACCGGGTGTCGCTCACCGTCCGGCCCGGCGAGAAGGCCGGGGTGATCGGCGACAACGGCTCGGGCAAGTCCACGCTGCTCAGGCTCATGGCGGGCGTCGAACGTCCGGACAACGGCGAGCTGACCGTGACCGCGCCCGGCGGCGTGGGGCACCTGCCGCAGTCGCTGGAGCTGCCGGCGCACGCCACCGTGGCCGACGTCGTCGATCTGGCCCTGGCCGAGCTGCGCGAGATCGAGGCGCGCATGCGCGCGCTCGCCGGCACCGACCTGGACGCCTACGCCGCCGCCGTCGCCGAGTTCGAGGCGCGCGGCGGCTACGAGGCCGACACCCGGGTGGACGTCGCGCTGCACGGCCTGGGCCTGCCCGGCCTGGACCGGAGCCGCCCGGTCGCGACGATGTCGGGCGGCGAGCGGTCCAGGCTCGCCCTGGCCGCGACGCTGGCCGCCGCCCCGGAGCTGCTGCTGCTCGACGAGCCGACCAACGACCTGGACGACCAGGCCGTCGCCTGGCTCGAACAGCACCTGCGCGAGCACCGCGGCACGGTCGTCGCGATCAGCCACGACCGCGCGTTCCTCGACCGGGTCACCACGGTGATCCTGGAGGTCTCCGACGGGCGGGTGCGCCGCTACGGCGACGGCTACTCGGGCTACCTCGCGGCCAAGGCCGCCGAACGGGCCGCGCACGTGCGGGCCCACGAGGAGTGGCGGTCCGAGCTGGCCCGGCACGCCGGGCTGGTGGCGGCCAACGCGGGGCGGCTGGCGGCCATCCCGCGCGCGATGGTGCAGGCCGGGATGGGCACCGGCGCATGGCGGGCGCGGTCGCGTACGCACGGCGCCGCCGGGCGCGTCCGGCAGTCGCGCGCGCGGATGCGGTGGCTCGAAGAGCACCCGGTCCCGCCGCCCCCCGTGCCACTCCGCTTCACCGCCGCCATCACCGCCCCGCCCCCCGCCGACGTGCACCTGCCGGAACATCCCGACGTGGTCGTCCCGGCCGATGTGCGTCTGCCGGAACGCCTCCAGGGCGGGGCCGATGCGGGCGGGGTGGGGCCGCGGTCCATGGTGGTCGTGCTCGACGGGGTGCGGGTGGCGGGGCGGTTGCGGATCGACGGGCTCGCCGTACGGCGGGGGGAGCGGCTGCTCGTCACCGGGCCGAACGGCGCGGGCAAGACCACGCTCATGCGGGTGCTGGCCGGCGAGCTGCGTCCCGACGCGGGGACCGTACGCCGGACCGGACGGGCCGGCCTGCTGCGCCAGGAGGAACGGGCGGCCCGGCTGGACCGCACCGTCCTCGCGGCCTTCGCCGAGGGGCGGCCGGGCAGCCCGGACGAGCACGCCGACCGGCTGCTCGGCCTGGGCCTGTTCCGTCCGGACGACCTGCGGCGGCGGCTGGCCGACCTCTCGTACGGGCAGCGCCGCCGGGTCGAGCTGGCCCGCCTGGTCACCGACCCGGTGGACCTGCTGCTCCTCGACGAGCCGACCAACCACCTGTCGCCGATGCTGGTGGAGCAGCTCGAGGAGGCGCTGGCTCACTACGAGGGCGCGCTGGTGGTCGTCACCCACGACCGCCGCCTGCGCGCCGCCTTCACCGGCACCCACCTGGAGCTCACCCCGGCCCCGCCCAGCGACCGGACCCGCTGACGTTCGGGCCCGCTCCGCTCAGGGAACGGGCCCGTGACGTCCGGACCCGCTCCGCTCAGGGAACGGGCCCGTGACGTCCGGACCCGCTGCACTCAGGGCCTCCTGACGGCCGGGGCCGCTGGGCTCAGGGACCGGGCCGTTGACGGTCGCGGTCAGCGGTCCGACTCCCTGATGGCCGTGCCCACCTCGCTCACCCGGTCGGCGAGGAGGCCGAGGGCGCCCACGGCCCTGGTCATCGGGTCGTCGCCGGATCCGCCGAGCGCCCTGGCCCTGAGGTAGGCCGCCTTGATCTCCGCCCAGCGTGCCGCCTGGGCGGGGGTCAGGCGGCCGCGCAGCTCGGCCAGCTTGAGCAGGTTGGCCTCGGCGTCCTGGGTGAGGGTCTGCGCCTCGCCCAGGTAGTGGTCGTCGATCACCGCCTCCAGCTCCTCGTCGTTCATGGCGGGCACGATGCGCTCGGCCAGCTTGTTCATGTTCCGGTACGACCCCTGCAACCGGTACGGCGGCTCGGTCCTGGACGCCTCCGCCTGGGACGCCGACGCGATGTAGGCCGCGTTGTTGGCCAGCACCACCTCCTGCGCCCGCACCAGCTTGCCCAGCACGCCGAGGACCTGCTCCAGCTCGGCTTTGCCGTACGGGTGCCGCAGCTGGTCAGGGCGGACGGCCGGGTCGCCCTTGGCCAGGCGTACCAGGAGCTCGACGTCGGCCCGGTCGCGGCCCGACAGGGGGGCGAGCACCGGGTTGGAGGTCAGCGCGTTGTCCACGTAGCTCAGCGCGAACAGCTCGTCCTTGCCGGAGAGCACGTCGCCCAGGTTCCACACGTCGGCGCGGTTGGCCAGCATGTCCGGGATGCGGAAGCGCTGCCCGGACTCGGTGTACGGGTTGCCCGCCATGCACACCGCGAAGCGCTTCCCGCGCAGGTCGTACGTGCGGGTCCGGCCGTTCCAGACGCCCTCGATGCGGCGCTGGGCGTCGCACAGCGAGATGAACTTCTGCAGGAGCTCCGGCGAGGTGTGCTGGATGTCGTCCAGGTAGAGCAGGGTGTTGTTGCCGCTCTCCAGCGCGAAGGAGATCTTCTCGACCTCCTGCCTGGCCGTGGCGTCGGGGGCGTCGGCCGGGTCGAGCGAGGTGACGCCGTGGCCGAGCGCCGGGCCGTTCACCTTGACGAAGACCAGGCCGAGGCGGCTGGCGACGTACTCCATCAGCGTGGTCTTGCCGTAGCCGGGCGGTGAGATGAGCAGCAGCAGGCCCATCTGGTCGGTGCGCTTGCCCGCGCCCGCCGCGCCGAGCTGCTTGGCCAGGTTGTCGCCGATCAGCGGCAGGTAGACCTCGTCCAGCAGCCGGTTGCGGACGAACGCGCTCATGACCTTGGGCCGGTACTCCTCCAGGCGCAGCCGGCGGCGTTCCTGCTCGATCAGCTCGTTGCGGCGGCGCTGGTAGGCCCGGTAGGCCGGGACCCGGTCCTGCCTGAAGGCGCGCGCCCTGGTCAGCAGCTCGTCGAGCCTGACCCGCAGCCTGCGGTCCTGCACGCGCGGATGCGCGCCGAGCAGCCCCTCGACGGTCTCCTCGACGGCGGCGCCGGAGTCGTGGCGGGGCAGGTCGCACAGGAGCACGGCGACCGCCTCGGCCACCTCGGGGCCCTCGCGGTAGGCGCCGATCCAGGCATGGGCGAGCTGCAGCCGCTCGGGCAGGGGCAGCGCGGCCAGCTCCTCCTCGAACTCGCGCGTCCTGGCCGGGCCGAGCGCCTGCCTGAAGCCGTCGAGGAGGTCGCGCGCCGCCTTGCCGGTCACGAAGCCGGACGGCGTCGCGCCCAGCTCCTCGACCAGGTACTCACCGGCCAGCGCGGCCGTGCTCTGCCCGGTGCCCCGGCCGGTGTCCTGCCCGGTGTCCTGCCCGGTGTTCCGGCCGGTGTCCCGGCCGATGTCCTGGGCGGGGGAGAAGGCGGCGATCCGGGCGCCGAGTTCGGCGGCCAGCGCCTCCAGGGCGGGCGTCCGGCCGAAGACCGCGCGGGCGCGGACCAGGGAGGCGGCCCTGGTGGCCAATGTTTTACGTGAAACCTCGTCCGTGCCGAAGGCCCAGAAGAGCTGCGCGGCCGCGCGGGCCTCGGGCGGGTAGCGCAGCAGGCCGGCGCCCTCGCGCAGGCGGACCAGGCTCTCCAGGACGAGGATCGCGTCGTGGTCGTGCACGCCGCGCTCGTAGCCCTCGTCGTAGCGCTGCTCGGCAGCCTGGCGTACCAGGTCGGCCAGGGCAGCGCCGGGCTCCGCGGAGTCCAGGAGCGAGGCGGCCAGGTGCTCGGCCCGGTACATCTCCGGCGTCTCCGACACCAGCAGCTGATCCCAGAACGGCCGCGTGTCGGCGAAGGACGCCGGCACGGGCGCGCGGTAGTCGGTGCCGGTGATCGCGAAGTGCATCTCGCCGTCGTGCGGGACCAGCGTCAGGTCGATCGGCTGGGTGTTGACGGCGAACAGGTGACGGCCGAGGCGCAGCGTCTCGCCGCCGTCGGTGAACAGGTCCAGCCGGTCCCGCAGGGCGCGGCCGGCCTCCTGCTGGGCCGCCTTGACCCGGCCGTCCAGCTCCTCGGCCCGTACGGCGTCGCCCAGGGAACGCAGCTCGGCCGCCGCCGTACGGACCCTGCCGACCATCGGATCGGTGGCGAAGTACGTGTTGACCTCGTCCATCGAGCCCAGCGACGCCAGCCGCCTGGTCACGCTGCCCAGGATGCGCTCGGCCGAGGCGAAGACCCGGTCGGCCCGCCGGGCCAGGCCGTCGAGCTGGGTCTGCTTCCTGGCCGAGAACGCCTCGTAGACCTCGTCCCGCTTGCCCGCGAGCTGGGCGGCGAAGTCGTCGAACTCGCCGAACCGCGCCTCCAGGTTCTCCACCTGGAGCATCAGGCGGCCGAGCTGCTCGTCGCACTTGTCCGGCGTGTCGGCCATCGCCAGCGCGCCCGAGACGGCCTGCCCGAACAGGGCGAACTCGGCGGCGAAGGCCGCGCGGCCCTCCGAGCCGAGCAGCTCGCGCCGCCGCCCGTCGAGGACGGCCCGCGCCCGGTTCACCCCGGCCAGCACCTCGGCGATCCGGCCCAGGATCGACGTGCGGACCGTGGCGTCGGCGATCTCCAGCGAGCCGACGACCTCCGTCACCACCTCCAGGCCCTCCGCCTGCTCGGCCAGCCGGTCGGCGACCGGCGCGGCCTCGGCCACGGTCGCGATCGCGGCGGCGTCGGCGGCCAGCCGCTCGACCGCCACGTGGTAGGCGGTGAACGCCTCCGCGCCCTCCAGGAAGGCGACCGCGCGCCTGCCGGTCGCGGCCAGCTCCGCGGTCACGGCGGCGGACAGCTCGTCCAGGCGGGCGAGGTCCAGGTAGCGGACGTCGCGCAAAGTCACCAGGCGGCCCTGCTGCCGGCGCAGGCCGGCCAGCGTGGTGACCCAGGCGTCGGCGCCGGCGGGGGTGTCGGCGGCGGCCGCGCGTACCAGATGGGTGGTCTCCTCGGCGGCCGCGGCCAGGGTGTCGGCGGCCTGGCGGGTGAGCTGCTCGACGTTCTCGTACTCGTCGAGCACCTGCTCGGCGGTGGCGCGCACGTCGGCGAGCGGCGCGGCGAGCCCGTGCTCGCCGAGCCAGTGGTAGGAGTCGGCGGCGCGGGTGCAGGCGGCGATCAGGGCCTCGAACGTGGCCTCCGAGGCCGCCATCTCCTCGACCATGCGAGCCACGGACAGGCAGTCGGAGATGCCGCGCACCAGCTCGGCGTTGCCGATGCGCTCCAGGGGCCCGGTCCCGGCGGGCTGGGCGGCGGCGTAGGTGTCGGACACGTACGGCGTCTGCCACACCTGCATCGGGTGGACCCGGGTCGGCTCCTCGGAGAGGGCGCGGAAGACCACCATCGTGCCGTCGTCGAACAGGGAGTACCCGTGGCAGACGATGGGGTTGGCCACCTCCTTCCTGATCACGTTGTACGGCAGCAGCAGCGAGCGGCCGTCGCCGCGGGCGTGGAAGACGTACAGGACGTCCTCGCCGTTGGGCGAGCGCACGACCCGCTCGAACTCCAGGTCCGTCACGTCCGTGTCGAAGGTCTTGCTGATGCCGGTGGCCAGGTAGTAGCCGCCCGGGAAGATCAGCCCCTGGTCCTCGGGCAGCCGCTGGCAGGACTGGCCGATGCCGTCGAGCCTGGTCACCGCCTTGGTACGGGTGTTGAACACCAGATGCCGCCAGTCCGGCTCCTTGTACGGCCTGATCCGCATGAGGACGAGCGGCCCGACCCTGGCGTACTCGACGTCGGCGTCGGCCAGCGACTGGAGGCGTTCGGCGACCGGCTCGGAGTAGACGCCGGCGCCGGTCTCGGTGTTGTTCTCGACCTTGATGGTGAGGTCGCCGCCGATCGTCTCGACGAAGACCTCGCCCTCGATGGAGATGTGCGGATGGCGGCCGAGCACGTGGTCGTCGCGGGTGGTCGGCGTCCACTCGAAGTCGTGGGACGGGGGGAAGACGTGGTCCCGCTCACCCCTGTTATCCAGATATTTCGGGACACCGCCGTTGCTGACCGCCCACCTGAGCACCCGCGTGTCCGCCGGGCCCGTCCGGAACACCGCCAGCAGCTTGCCCTCGACCCGGCGCAGCTGCTGGAGCCTGGTCTCCTTGTAGTACCGGTACAGCTCGGCGAAGTCCTTCCTGAACGCCGGCTCCTCCAGCGTCTCCAGCTTCCCGGTCTCGAACGTGAACGCGTCCCCGTCCCTGGTGAAGCGGTGCACGGCGAACACGTCGGCCACGGTCGTCTCGGGCTTGAGCCCGATGAAGACGTTGTAGCCGAACAACATCACCTCGCCCAGCGAGACGATGTCCCTCGGGACGCAGTTGTTCTCGGTCCTGATCCGCTCGGTGCCGAGCAGGCGCAGCTCCGCGCCGCCGAAGACGCGCAGCCGCTGCCCGTTGACCTCCTCCGCCGCCACCGCGAGGGCCTTGGCCTGCGCCTGGAGACGGTTCCGGAGAACCTCGTAGGTCCCGGCCTCCAGCTCGGTGGTGCTCACGTCAGCCCTTCGCCGCCGCCAGCGCGGCCACGGGGGAGTCGGCCACGCCCAGCCGGCGCGCGGTCTCCAGCAGCTCGCCGAGCGCCGACGACTGGGGGCCGCCGTCCTGGATGAGCCGCATGAGCAGGGCCGAGACGGTCAGGTTCTTGATGTCCTCGGTGCGCACCCCGCCGACCACGCTCGCGATGTCCGCCGCCAGGCTGGCCGTCCCGTTGAGGTACGGCGCCGCGAGGGCCCCGGCCACGGTCGAGTGGCCGACGAAGCCGTCCACCGCCTTGCCCGTGGTGATCGAGCCGACCACCTTGTCGAAGAACATCGTGTCGCCGCCGACGATGTCGATGTTGGCCTTGGCCAGCCCCGCCGCCAGCACGCTGGCCTGCGACTCGGCCACCTGGCGGGTGACGTCGATGTGCTTGAGCCTGATCTCCTTGTCGGCCTCCAGGCGCAGGCGGTACTCCTCGTGGCCCCGGCTGGCCTCGTCCAGGGCGGCCATCGCGGCGGCCTTCTGGGTCAGGCCCTCGGCCTCGGCCTTGAGCTTCTCGCCGATCGCGGTGGCGCCGGCCAGCGCCATGGCCTGCTCGCCCTCGGCCTGCGCCTTGAGCCGGTCGCCCTCGATCAGCGCCATGGCCCGCGCGCCCTCGGCCTCGGCCCGCAGCTTCTCGCCCAGGGACAGGGCCTCGGCGCGGCCGACCTTCTCGATGGCGTCCGCGTCGCGCTCCTTGACCTGCACCTGCGCCAGCCCGGCCGCGGCGGACTCGGCCTGCACGCCCTCCGCGAGCCGGATCTTGGCCCGCGCCTCCAGCTCGGCGGCCTGCTGCCGGGCCTCGGCCAGCACCAGCTCCTCGCGGGCCCTGAACTTCGAGGCCGCCTCCGCGGCCTCGGCCGCCTTGATGTCCTTGACCAGGTTCTCCTGCGCCTCGGCCTCGGCCGCGATGATCACCTGCTGACGGGTGCGCTCGGCCTCCTCGACCACCCGCAGCCGCTTGATGCTCTCCTCCTGCTCGGCCACCGTCTTGTCGACCGCGATGCGCTCCCTGATGACCTCGGCGATCGACCGCTTCTCGGTCTCGACCTCCTTGTCCTTGGCGATGCGCGACAGCTCGGTCTCCCGCTCGCGGGCGATGACCTCCAGCAGGCGGTCCTTCTCGATGCGCTCGCTCTCGATCGCGATCACCCGCTCGCGGTTCTTCTCGGCGACCGCCACCTCGCGGGCCTGGTTCTCGCGCTGCACGCCGATCTGCTCGTCGGTCTTGATGCCGGCCGTCTGCGCGCGCAGCCGCTCCTCGGCCTGCACGCGGGCGATCTCCGCCTCCTCGCGGGCCTTGACGGTCTCGATCTCGCGGCGCTGCTTGAGCTCGGCGTCGGCCTGGCGGCGCTGGAGCTCCAGGATGGCCTCGCGGGCGTCCACGTTCTGGCGGGTGATCTCCTTCTCCTCGGCCCGCTGGAACTCGTTGGTCCGTACGTGCTCCAGCGCGGTCAGCTCGGTGATCTTCCTGATGCCCTGGGCGTCCAGGATGTTGCTGGAGTCGAGCTGGGTGAGCGCGGTCTGCTCCAGGTAGTCGATGGCGGCGTCTTCGAGGCTGTAGCCGTTCAGGTCGGTGCCGATGAGCCGGATGATCTCGTCGCGGAACTCGTCCCGCTTGGTGTAGAGGTCGACGAAGTCGAGCTGCTTGCCGGCCGTCTTCAGCGCCTCGGAGAACTTGGCGCTGAACAGCTCCTGGAGGGTGTTCTCGTCGCTGGCCCGCGCGGTGCCGATGGCCTGGGCGACCTTGATGACGTCCTCGGCGGTCTTGTTCACCCGGACGAAGAACGTGATCTTGATGTCCGCCCTGATGTTGTCCCGGCAGATCAGCCCCTCACGGCCGGTACGGGTGATCTCGATGGTCTTCACCGAGATGTCCATGGTCTCGGCCTTGTGGACGACCGGCAGCACGATGGCGCCGGTGAACGTCACGTCCACCTTGTTGACCTTCGACACGATCAGCGCCTTGCCCTGTTCCACCTTGCGGAAAAGGCGGCCGATGATGACCAGCAGGCCAATCACGATGACCAGGACGACGGCGAGAAATACGCCGAAGCCCGTGGAGATGACGTCCATCAGATCTCGCTTTCGTAGGGCATGACCCAGAAGAATTCGCCGTCTTTGTCGTATTCGAAGATGAGTGCTTTGTCGCCGCGGCCCAGGCGGTCCCGTCCGGTCGTCCGGACCTGGACGACCGCGGTCGAGCCGTCCTCGGCGGTGACCTCGGCCTGGCCGAAGTCGGGGGTGGCGGCCCCGGTGCGGATGACGCACGGGCGGCCCACGAGGTCGCCTCGCGAGTGCTGCCCGCCGTCCTGGAACGCCCTGCGCAGCGGCCTGATCAGGGCGCGCGTGGCGAGCCAGCCGCCCGCCGCCGCGGCGAACGGCACGGCGGCCAGCGCGGCGTCCGGCAGCACCTGGCTGCCGACCAGGCTCAGCAGCCACGCGACCGCGACCAGCAGGGAGATGACGATTCCGGCGGGGACGCCGCCGAACCCCAGCCATGGCGCGTCGTGGTCGAGATCCAGCAGGCCCGCGATGACGGCCAGCCAATAAGCCAGGACGGCCGCGAGGAGGAAAGTGAAAATGACGGTCGGAAAGCCCAGAGCGGCGTGGAAGAACTCGGTCATCAACCCTCGGTTTGCCCCATCCCCCGGTGTGTCCTGACGGACTATATACATATAAAGCGCGACTAAAGGGGAAAGTTCCCGACTTCATATCGAAAGTTGGCCGACTTGACCTCAAGGGCGGTTGAGGTAGCACGCTCGACGACATGACTGACGTGATGAGGGCGGCCGCGTTCGCCGAGCCGGGCGGCCCCGAGGTGCTGAAGGTGATGGAGGTGCCCGCGCCGCAGGCGGGCCGGGGACAGGTGCGCGTCCGCGTGCGGGCGGCCGGCGTGCAGCCGTTCGACACGGCCGTACGGGCGGGGTGGCTGCCGCCGTACCTGGGGGAGGTGCCCTGGCCGCGCATCCCGGGCAACGAGTTCGCCGGCGTGGTCGACCAGGTGGGCGACGGGGTCGCCGGGGTGTCGGCCGGGGACGAGGTGCTGGGGTTCTCGCGCCTGTTCGCCTACGCCGAGTACATCGTGGTCCCGGCGGCCGACGTGGCGCCCAAGCCCGCCGGGATCCCCTGGGAGGTGGCCGGCGGGCTGACCTCCGGCGTGCAGACGGCCGAGCTGGCCCTCGACGCCCTGGCGGTCGGCGCCGGCGAGACGCTGCTCGTGCACGGCGCGGCCGGGTCCGTGGGCACGGCGGCCGTGCAGATCGCCCGCATGCGCGGCGCCACGGTGATCGGCACCGCCCGCGAAGCCAACCACGACCACCTGCGCGACCTCGGCGCGATCCCGGTCGCCTACGGTGACGGGCTCGCCGACCGGGTGCGCGCGCTCGCCCCCGGCGGCGTGCACGCGGCCCTCGACGGCGCCGGCGGCCACGCCCTGGAGGTCTCGCTCGACCTGGTCGCCGACCGCGGGCGCATCGTCACGCTGGTCGAGCACGGCCGGGCGGCCGAGCTGGGCGTCAAGGTCGTCCAGGGCGAGCGCACGGCCGAACGGCTCGGCCGGTACGCCGCCCTGTACGCCGAGGGCCGCTTCGCCTTCCCGGTGCGGCGGACGTACCGGCTGGAGGAGGCCGCCGACGCCCACCGCGAGATCGAGACCGGCCACGGCCGGGGGAAGGTCGTCTTGGTGACGGACTAGAGGTCCGCCCCGATTTCCGGGCGGGCCGGTTCGGACGGCGTTCCTGTGACGCCGGTCGAGCCGGCCCGCCTTCGCGGTTCAGACGGCGTTCCTGTGGCGCTGGTTGAACCGGCCCGCCTTCGCGCGGTTGCCGCACACCTCCATCGAGCACCACCTGCGGCTGCCGTTCTTGCTCACGTCGAGGAACCACAGGACGCAGGCCGGGTTCGCGCACTTGCGCAGCCGTTCGGGACGTTCGCGCAGGAGCCGGACGAAGTCGGCGGCCGCCGTCCAGGCCGCCTCCCAGGCCGGATCGCTCACCACGACGGTCTCGCGCGGCCCGTCGTCGTCCATCCGCGGCCTGGTCGAGCCCTCGGCGAGCACCGCGTTGAGCGCGTCGTGCCCCCGGCCTTCGAGCGAGCCGCGCAGCGCGTCCCGCGTCCGGACGAGCCGGTCGCGCACCCGCTCCAGGTCGTCCTCGCCCGGCAGGCCGTGGTCGCCGAGCCAGGAGCGCACGCCTTCCAGGTCGTCGAACTGGTCGAGCAGGGCGCCGTGCTCCACCCAGACGGTGTCGACCAGGTCGAGCGCCATGGGCTCGTCGCGAAGCGGCCGTATCCTCACTGCCTCTAACCCCCAAAAGCGATTTGACCGGTTATCCATCGCCATGCTATCACTTAACCAGCAAAACGGATTTAGCCGGTTATAGCTGGAGGATGAGATGACTGTTCGGTACCGCACCGCTGTGGTGGACGGCCTCGACGTGTTCTACCGGGAGGCCGGTGACCCGTCGGCGCCCACGCTGGTGCTGCTGCACGGGTTCCCGACCTCGTCGGTGGCCTACCAGGAGCTGATCGCCGACCTGGCGGACGAGTTCCATCTGATCGCGCCCGACTACCCGGGCTTCGGCCACAGCTCGGCCCCCGCGGCCGACGAGTGGGAGTACAGCTTCGACCACCTGGCCGACGTGGTGGACACTCTCCTGGACACCCTCGGCGTCACCAGGTACGCGCTCTACGTGCACGACTACGGCGCCCCCGTCGGCTTCCGCCTCGCCGTCCGGCACCCGGAGCGCGTCACCGGCATCGTCACCCAGAACGGCAACGCGTACGAGGAGGGTCTGACGCCGTTCTGGGAGCCGCTGCGCAAGGCGTGGGCCGACCCGTCCGAGGAGAACACCTCCGCGCTGCTCGGCCTGCTCACCCCCGAGGCCACCCACTGGCAGTACACGCACGGCGTCCCCGACGCCGCCATGGTCAACCCGGACAAGGCGGCCCTCGACCAGGCCCGTCTCGACCGGCCCGGCAACCACGCCGTCCAGCTCGCCCTCTTCGTGGACTACGGCCGCAACCCGGGCCTCTACCCGCAGTGGCAGGAGTACCTGCGCACGCACCAGACGCCGGTGCTGGCCGTGTGGGGCCGGCACGACGAGATCTTCGGCCCCGACGGCGCCCTCGCCTTCGACCGGGACACCAAGCGCGCGCAGATCCAGCTCCTGGACGCCGGCCACTTCGCCCTGGAGACGCGCGGCCCGCAGATCGCGGCCCTGGTCCGCGACTTCCTCCGCCGCCTCTCCGACTGACGGGAGCCTCCGATGAGCCAGCCCCGCCGCCGCGGGAACACCACGGCCCGCACCGGCCTGTCCGCCGCCGCCGTCCACGCGCACCGATCCCTGGGCTCCCGCCCCGCCCCCGCCCCCCACGGGCGCGCGGCGGGCCCGGCGGCCGGGCCGCCGCCCTCCCGGAGGCGGGGGTGGGCCGGGACGTCGGGGGCGCCCGCCCGGCCGTCCGCCAGGGCGGTGGCCCTGGCCACCGCGGCGGCGCTGGCCGGACTGTCCTTACTGGCCCTGCTGGCCGGCCTCACCGGCATGGAGCTGTTCGCGCTGCCGTTCGCCGCCTCCGCCGGGATCGTGGCCCTGGCGCCCGCCGCGCCGTTCGCCCAGCCGCGCAGCATCCTCCTCGGCCACCTGAGCGCCGCCGCGCTCGCCCTGGCGCTCACCGCCCTCACCGGCCCCTCGGTGTGGACGGCGGTCGCCGCGGCGGCGCTCTCCACGGCCCCGATGTTGCTGCTGCGGGCCCCTCACCCGCCGGCCGGGGCCACGGCGGCGCTGGTCGGGCTCACCGCCCCCGACCCGGTGTACCTGCTCGACCCGGTCCTGGTCGCCAGCCTCGTGGTGATCGTCGCCGGGGTGGCGCTCGGAAGGGCGCTGCCGGGCCGCCGATACCCCGCCTACTGGCGGTGACCCGTCACTGGCGGCGGCGCATGGCCTCGGCGATCACCAGGGCGACGTCGTTGAGCTCGTGCTCGCCGTCCTCGACGTCCCAGAGGGCGTTCTGCAGGATCCGGCCGAGGGTCCAGCCGGCCGCCCTGGCGGGGTCGAGGCCCAGCCCGTCCACCATCAGGTCGAACCGCCGCAGCACGCCCCTGATCGGGTCGCCGGTGGCGACGACGGCGTCCCAGCGGTTGTCCAGGGCGGGCCACAGGTCGAAGCCGGGGTCACCGGCCAGCGGCTTGGGGTCGATGGCGAGCCACGGCTCCCGCTCGGCGGCCAGCACGTTGTCGTAGTGCAGGTCCCAGTGCAGCAGCCGGTCGCCCGGCTCGCCGACGAGCTCGGCGACCGCGTCGGCGCACCAGCGCAGCCAGTGCCTGTCCTGCTCGCGGGGCAGCGCGGCCGCCGCGCGATCGACGTCGGCCAGCATCTGCGCGGCGATGTCGCCCAACCGGCGCAGCCCCTGCGGGGCGGGGAAGGCGGTCAACCGGCCCAGCAACCCGGTCAGGATCGTCAGCGCCTCGGTGTCGTCAGGGACGGCCGACAGCGGGCGGCCGGAGTCGAGGCGTTCCAGCAGCAGGGCGCCGGTCTCGGGGTCGTCGTCGAGCAGCAGCACCGAGCCCTTCCCGGCCCACGTGCGCAGGCCCGGCGCCTCGGTGGCGTTCTCGTCGGTGACGGGCTGGAGCTTGAGCGCCGCCCTGGTGCCGTCCTCCCGCACGACGGGCAGCACGAGGGAGACCACGCCGTGCATGGGGCGGCCCTCGTCGAGCCGCAGCCCCCACTCCTCCAGGTAACGCTCGGCCAGCGCGGGCAGGCCGGCCGACCAGGCCCGCCCCCGCTCGCCGTCGATCTTCACGTGTGATGCGGTCAACGCCTCGGGAACCATGATCCTCATCGCCCCAGTCTGCCTCCGGCCGGGGCGCCCGCGGCTAGAAGTGCCAGGGGAAGGGCGACCAGTCGGGCGCCCGCTTCTCCAGGAAGGAGTCGCGCCCCTCGGCCGCCTCGTCCGTCATGTACGCCAGCCGCGTCGCCTCGCCCGCGAACACCTGCTGCCCGACCAGCCCGTCGTCGATCATGTTGAAGGCGAACTTCAGCATGCGCTGCGCGGTGGGCGACTTGCCGTTGACCTTGCGCGCCCACTCCAGCGCCGTGGCCTCCAGCTCGGCGTGCGGGACGACGGCGTTGACCATGCCCATGCGGTGGGCGTCGGCCGCGCTGTAGGTGTCGCCCAGGAAGAAGATCTCGCGCGCGAACTTCTGCCCGACCTGCCGCGCCAGGTAGGCCGAGCCGAAGCCGCCGTCGAAGCTGGCCACGTCGGCGTCGGTCTGCTTGAAGCGGGCGTGCTCGGCGCTGGCCAGGGTGAGATCGGCCACGACGTGGAGGCTGTGCCCGCCGCCCGCGGCCCAGCCGGGCACCACGCAGATCACGATCTTGGGCATGAACCGGATCAGGCGCTGCACCTCCAGGATGTGCAGCCGCCCGGTGGCGGGGGTGCCGTCGGCGTACTGGTAGCCGTCCTTGCCCCTGATGCGCTGGTCGCCGCCGGAGCAGAAGGCCCACCCGCCGTCCTTGGGCGAGGGGCCGTTGCCCGTGAGCAGCACGCAGCCGACGTCGGTGGCCTGCCTGGCGTGGTCGAGCGCCCGGTAGAGCTCGTCGACCGTCTGGGGCCTGAAGGCGTTGCGCACTTCGGGCCGGTTGAACGCGACCCGCACCGTGCCCTGGTCGAGGGCCCGGTGGTAGGTGATGTCGGTGAAGTCGAAGCCCTCGACTGCCTGCCACATCTTCGGATCGAACAGCTCGGAGACCATGGAGGCGAGCCTAACGGATCTGCCCCTCGGCCCACTCGGCCCACGCCTTCTGGGCGGCCCCGAGCCGCAGGCCGTACTCCAGGGCGAGCCGGCCGTAGACCGACAGGTTGTCCTGGCCGCTCTCGACGAAGCCCTTGATGGCCTCCATGTGCTCCATGTGCTTGCCCACCACCTCGGCCTGCCGGCGCAGGTAGGCGCGGGCCTGCTCGGGATCGACCTGGCCGAGGAAGAACACGCGCAGCAGCATGTCGCTGCGCCCGACCCGGACCGGCTCGACCTCGATGATCCAGCGGCGCAGCTCGGCCCGGCCCTCCTGGGTGATCGCGTACTCCTTGCGGCCGCGGGGGCCCTCGGCCGCGACGCTCACGAGCCCGGCGTCGGCCAGCTTGCCGAGCTCGGCGTAGAGCTGGCTCTGCGTGGCCGGCCAGACGTTGGACAATGAGACGTCGAAGGTCTTCAGCAGGTCGTAGCCGCTGGCCGGGCCCTCGGCGAGCAGACCAAGCACGGCGTGTCTCAAGCTCATATTCCTATATTGACATATCTCCACAGGAGGTTCTACATTCGACATGTCTACATAGGAATGTCAAAGGAGTTGCGCGATGCGCGGTCTGCTCGGTTTCCTCCCCTGGGTCGTCTACGCGGTCATCGCCACCGGCGACGAGTGGCGCTGGGGCGCCATCACCGGCCTCGTGATCGCCCTCGCCCTCGTGGCCATCGACCGCCGGTCCGGCCGGGCCTGGGACGAGATCGTCATCGAGACGAGCGCCGCCGCCTTCTTCGCCCTGCTCACGGTGCTCTCCCTGGCGGCCCCGCACTCGCCGCTCACGCCGTACGGGCCCGCGCTGGTCAACGTGTGGCTGGCCGGCACCGCCTGGGGCTCGCTGGCCATCGGCAAGCCGTTCACGCTGGGCATCGCGCGCACGATGGCGCCGAAGGAGATCTGGGAGACCCAGGCGTTCCGCCGCGTCAACGT
Source organism: Nonomuraea sp. NPDC049624 (assembly GCF_040675255.1). Classification (NCBI taxonomy): domain Bacteria; kingdom Bacillati; phylum Actinomycetota; class Actinomycetes; order Streptosporangiales; family Streptosporangiaceae; genus Nonomuraea; species Nonomuraea sp. NPDC049624. Next base: position 941,385 of record NZ_JBFAOR010000001.1, read on the forward strand.
GGTGATCACGACGGTGTGGGCGGCGGCGTTCACGCTCGCCGCCGTCTCGCTGACGTTCGTGCTGGCTGCGGCCCCCCACGCCACCACGGTCGTCATCGCGATCAAGGTGCTCTCGTTCGTCGTCCCCGCCGTCTTCACCGCCCGGTACCCGAAGGTCGTCAGGCGCCGCGCCGAGGCCGCCGCTAAGTGACCTCCGCCCGCAGCTCGGCCAGGAGCTCCCCCTGGTCGGCCAGCATGTCGGTGAGGATGCGGCGGGCGGCGCCGAGCAGGTCTGCCAGCTCGGGAGTGGCCAGGGTGTAGACCACCGTGCTGCCTTCGCGGATTGCGCTCACGATCCCGGCCCTGCGCAGGACCGCCAGCTGCTGTGAGAGGCTCGACGCCTCGATGTCGATCTGGGCCAGCAGGTCCCTGACGGGCAGTGGACCTTCCTGGAGTAGCTCCAACACTCTGATGCGAGCGGGGTGGCCGAGTGTCCGGAAGAAGTCGGCCTTGGCCTGGTGGACCTCCACGTGCATATTGCAAGACTAATCGAGCGCAGTTGCATAATTCTTCAAGTCACCATGTTGTTGGATAGCATGACAGCGGGGACTAGGGAGTAGCCATGGGCCGAGGAAGAGCCAAGGCGAAGCAGACGAAGGTCGCTCGCCAGCTGAAGTACGCCAACCACAACATCGACTACGACCGGCTGCGCGAGGAGCTGGGCGCGGACTCGCCACGCGAGGAGATGTACACGTCTACGGCGCCCGAGCAGGAGTCCGAGCGCGCGCAATGACGCGCGCCGGCTTCGCGGGGGCGTCCGCGACGTTCTCGGGCCGCCTGGCCTCCGGCGCCTGACCGGTCGCCGCGAGTTCCAGGCGGTGTTGCCGTGCCCGATGTCGTGCCTGATCCCGGGCCCGATCCCGTGCCCGCCCGGCGGCGTGCCGCAGGGTGCGGGGCGGGCCGCAGTGGTCCGGCGGGCTGCTAGCCCGTCACCGCTTCGAGCAGCCGGCGCGCGTCGGCGAGCAGGCGGCCGGTGGCGGCCTGCGACACCGGGTCGGCGTTCTGCTGGAATCCGTGCGTGAGGCCGGGCTCCCTGCGGCACGTGACCGGCACGCCCGCCTCGGCCAGCCGGCGGGCGTAGGCCTCGCCCTCGTCCCTGAGGGCGTCGTGCTCGGCGGTGACCACCAGCGTGGCGGGCATCCCGCTCAGGTCGGGCACGAGCAGCGGGCTCAGCCTCGGGTCGCCGCGCCGCGCCGGGTCGGGCGCCCACTGCCGCACGGCCCAGGCGAGGAAGCTCTCGTCGAGGCCGTGACCGGTGCCCTTCTCCCGCACGCTGGGGCAGGAGAGCGTGAGGTCGGTGTTGGGGCAGACCAGGATCTGGGCGGCGGGCAACGGGTCGCCCGCGTCCCGCAGCGCCAGGCAGGCCATCGTGGCCAGGTAGCCGCCCGCGCTGTCCCCGGCCACCGCCACCGGACGGGCCGCGCGCAGCACGTCCACGACGTCCTCGACGGCCGCCGGGTACGGGTGCTCGGGCGCCAGCCGGTAGTCCACGGCCAGCACCTCCACCCCGCACTCGCGGGCCAGCAGGCGGCAGATCCGGTCGTGCGTGTCCAGGCCGCAGAACACCCACGCGCCGCCGTGCACGTACACCACCAGCGGCCGCCGCTCCCGCGCGGGCCGGTAGTGCCGCAGCGGCAGCCCGCGCGGCCCGGCCAGGTCGCTCACCCGCGGCAGCTCGGGCCCCCGCGCACGCAGGTGCGCCCGCTCGGCGCTGCCCCTGCGCAGCTCGTGGACGTCGGGATCGTTCATGGACGACGAGTGTAGGGATCACCGGCGGGCAAAGATCTCGCGGCGCAGGCGCAAAGCCAGGCATGCGGGGAAGGCCGATGGGCAGGTGCCGATCGGCCGACAAGGAGATCCAGACATGCGCGTAGGAATCGTGGGTTCGGGCCGGCTCGGCGCGCCGCTCGGCCGGCTGTTCGCGGCGGCCGGCCACGACGTGCTCTTCAGCGACGCCCGGCCGGCCCTCGCCGAGGAGGCCGCGGCCGCCGCCGAGGGGCAGTCGGGCGTCGGTTCGCCGATCGAGTCGGCGCGCTTCGGCGAGGTCGTCGTCATGGCGGTGTGGTGGGAGGCGTTCCCGACCGTGGTCGAGGAGCTGGGCGCGGCGCTGGGCGGCAAGATCGTCATCGACCCCAGCAACCCGATCACCCGGCTCGACGGCGCCGAGGCGGTGGTGGCCGTGCCGGACGGGCTCACCAGCCCGCAGTACCAGCAGCACGTGCTCGGCCGCGAGGTGCGGCTGGTGCGCACGTTCAACACCAAGTACCCCAACGAGCTGCTGGACCTGGGCACGGCCGGGCAGCGGGGCGGCCCGCGGGCCGACATGCCCTACTGGGGCGACGACGAGGCCGCCAAGAAGGCCGTGGTGCCGCTCATCGAGGACGCCGGCTTCACCGCCATCGACGGGGGCGGCCTGGCCGACGCCCTGTGAGCCGGGCCGGGCCGAGCGGGGCTGGGCCCGGCCGGCCCTGCGTGAGCCGGGATGGGCCTGAGGGAGCCGAGGGTGGGCCGGTCAGGCCGCGCAGGTGTCGTGGGTGGCGTCGAAGCCCTTGATCGCCTCGGTGTCGTCGGCGCGCAGCGGCTTGAGCCCCTTCCAGTCGTCGCCGAGCACCAGCACCAGGTGGTTCGTCCGGGCGCCGGGGACCAGCTTCGGCGTGGCGGCGAGCAGGTCGTTGGTGAGGGTGGGCACCCGCGTCTCGGCGTTGGGGCCGTAGAGCAGCGTGGTCTTCGCCTGCGGCTTCCTGGCCGTGTCGCCGATCTTGCTGATGTGGTAGCCGCGCTGTTCCAGGAACGCGGCCACCTGCGTGCCGAGGCCGCCGCGGTAGGTGCCGTTGCGCAGCTCGACCTGGATCTTCGACCGCCCCACCTTGGCCTGGCCGCCCTTGACGCCCTGGACGCTCTGGTCCCTGGCGACGATCTGGAACAGCCGGCCCGCCTGCGGCTGCACCCACTCGACCCGGCCCGGCTGGGTCAGCGAGTAGTGCCAGGGGGTGGTGATGAACCGGATCTGCCCGGCGTTGAGGCCCTGGAGGCTGGTGGCGAGGTCCTTCATGACGCCCACCGACAGGTCGTCGTCGACGGTCACCGACTTGGTGCCGGCGTCGAGGAAGCCGAACAGCTTGGACGGGTCGGTGAGCGTCTCGCCGCTCATCACCTTCTTGAGCATCGAGGCGATGAACATCTGCTGCCGCTGGATGCGCCCGATGTCGGAGCCGTCGCCGAGGCTGTAGCGGGCGCGGACGTAGCCGAGCGCCTGCTCGCCGTTGAGCGTCTGCCGCCCGGCGGGCAGGTGGAGCAGGGCCTTCTTGTCGTTCACCGGCGAGGGCAGGCAGACCTCGACGCCGCCCACGGCGTTGACCATGCTCTTGAAGCCGGTGAAGTCGACCTTCACGAAGTGGTCGATGTGGATGCGGGTGAGCGACTCGATCGTCTTCCAGGTGCAGGCGATGCCCCCGGAGTTGAACGACTCGTTGATCATGCCCAGGTGCGGCTGCTGGCCGGGCAGGCCGCCCGTGGCCCGGCAGGCGGGCAGCTGGACCAGCGAGTCGCGCGGGAAGCTGATCACCATGGCGTTGTCCCGCTTGGACGACACGTGCGCCAGCATGATCGTGTCCGTGCGCTCGCCCGCGATGCGGCGGCCGTACCTGGCGTTCTTGCCGTCGCGCTGGTCGGAGCCCACGATCAGGACGTTCATCGCCGAGGTGGCGACCTTGGGGGGCCGCGTCTCGCCGAGGTCCTCCTTGGTGACCGTGGAGCGCTTGAGGTTGCCGCTGAGCTTGGCGGTGACGCCGACGGCCACGCCGGCGACCAGCAGGACGACGGCGACCGCGATCGCGATCACCCAGCGTAGCCAGCGCCGGCGGCGCCGCTTGGGGGCGCCGGGGTCGCTGGAGGGCGGAGCATCGACAAGCCCGCTGCTCACGTGACTCCAGAGGGACGGGGGCCGAGGGGCCACCGCCCCGGGCCAAGAGCCTCGCCGTACAAGTCTCGGCCGTTGAACGTGCCCGAGTGTACTCAGTCCGGGACGGGTATGCGGAGGGACCGTGTTCCTTGACGGTCAAGCCTCGCGTCCGCGCTCGCGCGGGGTCACCAGGCCGGACTCGTAGGCGAAGACCACGAGCTGGGCGCGGTCGCGGGCGTGCAGCTTGGTCATGGCCCGGCTGACGTGCGTCTTGGCGGTGGTCGGGCTGATCACCATCTGGGCGGCGATCTCGTCGTTGGACATGCCGCGGGCGACAAGGGCGGTCACCTCGCGTTCGCGGTTGGTGAGCACGTCCAGGCCCTGGGGTTCGGGTTCGGGGCGGCGGGCGACGTACTCGCCGATCAGGCGGCGGGTGATGGCGGGGGAGAGCAGGGCGTCGCCGCGGGCGGCCACCCTGACGCCCTGGAGCAGGTCCGCGGGCTCGGTGTCCTTGACCAGGAAGCCGCTCGCGCCGGCGCGCAGCGCGTGGAAGACGTACTCGTCCAGGCCGTAGTTGGTCAGGATCACCACGTGGACCTCGGCCAGGCGGTCGTCGGCGGCGATGCGCCTGGTGGCTTCGATGCCGTCCATGACGGGCATCTGCACGTCCACGAGCGCCACGTCGGGGCGGTGTTCCAGGGCGAGGGCGATCGCCTGCTCCCCGTTGGCGGCCTCGGCGACGACCTCGATGTCGTCCTCGGCCTCCAGCAGGGCGCGGAAGCCGCCGCGGATGAGGGCCTGGTCGTCCACCAGCAGCACGCGGATCACCGGGCCTCCTGCAGCGGCAGCTCGGCGCGCACGGTGAACCCGCCCTCGGGACGCGGCCCGGTCGCCAGCCGCCCGCCGAGGGCCGTGACGCGCTCGCGCATGCCCAGCAGGCCCACGCCGGGGTCGCAGGGGCCGCCGTTCGCGCGGCCGTCGTCGTCCACCTGCACGATCAGCTCCTCCTCGCCGTAGTCGACGCGTACCGAGGCGGTGGCGGGCCCGGCGTGCTTGGAGACGTTGGTCAGCGCCTCCTGGACGATCCGGTAGGCCGCCCGGTCGACCTCGGCCGGCAGGTCGCGGCGGTCGCCGGTAACCGTCACCGTGGCCGGGACGCCGGTCGAGCGGGCCCGTTCGACCAGGTGGGTGAGCCGGTCGAGGCCGCTGGCGGCGGGAGCGTCGTCGTCCTCGCGCAGCACCTCCAGCGTGGCGCGCAGCTCGCGCATGGCCTCGCCGCTGGCCTCCTGGATGGCCAGCAGCGCCGCCGGCACCTCCTCGCCGCGCTTGCGCGCGAGGTGCACGGCCACGCCCGCCTGCACCTTGATGACCGAGATGGTGTGGGTGAGCGAGTCGTGCAGCTCCCTGGCGATGCGCAGCCGCTCCTCGCCGGCCCGGCGCAGCGCCGCCTCCTCGCGGGTCCGCTCGGCCTCGGCGGCCCGCTGCTCGACCTGCACGAGGTAGGCCTGCCGGTGCCGGGTCACGGTCGCGGTCACCCCGGCCGCCAGGAACCAGCCGAGCAGCAGCGTCGTCTTCTGCACGATCTCCTGCGCGGTCTGCCCGTCGGGGGAGGCCAGGTTGACCGCCAGGGTCCCGCCCAGGAACAGCGCGCCGGCCGCCGTGGCGAGCGCCCGGTGACCGGCCCTGACCGTGGCGAACACGGTCACCATCACAGGGAAGGCGGCCGGCGGGCCGGGCTGCGCGTGCGCGGAGTAGACCAGCATGCACAGCGTGGTGACCAGCAGCGCCGGGATCGGCGCCCGCCGCCAGGCGACGAGCGCGAACGACCCGGCGAGCACGGCGGCGTAGTCCGCGGGCCCCGCGTCCGGCGTGGCCACCACGGTCGCCGTCAGCAGCACGGCCACCACGGCCGCGAGCGCCGCGTCCATGACGGCGGGGTGCCATCGCAAGCTCATGCCAAGCACAGTAAAGCCTGATGTGTCGATAATCGTCCTCACGTGGGCGGAATGGGGGACTACTCCCGCCGTCGTACTCCGCCCGCCTCTGCGCCCCGTGCCGTAGCCGCGGAAGTCATCCCGGGCAGGACGACTCCGGCCCGTCCCGCGCCCCACCATGGCGGCCATGAACACGACGCAGACGCCCGCAGGCCAGTTCCGCTACGTCACGCCCGTCCGGCCGCAGGACGCCACGGGCCGGGTGGCCCAGGTCTACGCGCGCCTCGCCGACGACTTCGGCATGGCCCGCATGGCGGTCTTCCTGACGTTGTCGCCCGCCCCCGCCGTGCTGGCCGGGACCTGGGCGCTGCTGCGGGAGTCGCTGCTGGCCGGGCCGGGGTCCAGGACCGGCAGGGAGGTGGTGGCGCTGGGGGTGTCGCTGGCCAACCGGTGCCCGTTCTGCGTGGCCGCGCACACGACGCTGCTGCACGCCACCGGCGACCACAGGCTGGCCGAGACCGTCGCGGCCGGGGGCGTGCCGGCGGATCCGGAGCACGCCGCGCTGCTGCGGTGGGCCAAGGACCGGCGGGTGCCCGCGCCCTTCCCCGCGGACCAGGCGCCCGCGTACGTCGGCACCGCGCTGACCTTCCACTTCGTCAACCGGATCGCCTCGTCCCTGCTCACCGAGAACCTGCTGCCGGGCAACCTGCAGAAGTCGCGCCTGGTGCGCAGCGTGGGCGGCCGGGCCATGTCCCGGACGGTGCGCAGGCAGCTGCCGCCCGGCGCGGGCCTGGACGTGCTGGACGGCCTGCCCTCGTCCACCGAGCCCGCCTGGGCGGCCGGCACGCCGGTCGGCACGGCGTACGCCACGCTCATGGCCGTCGCGGGCACGGGCGGGGAGCTGCTCGGCGAGGCGGCCAGGACGGCCGTCACCGAGGCGGTCGCCGCCTGGGACGGCGAGCACCCGCCGATGGGCGGCGACCGGCTGTCGGGCCCGCTGGCCGGCGTGCCCGACGACGAACGGCCCGCAGCCAGGCTCGCGCTGCTCGCCGCCCTCGCGCCCTACCGGGTCACCGACGCGGACGTCGCCGCCTGGCGCGGCGCCGCGACGACGGACGAGGACCTGGTGCGGCTCGTCGCCTTCGGCGCCGCCACGGCGACGCGGCACGTGGAGGCCGCACTCACCGGGACCCGCCTGGACGCCGGAGGGCGGTCAGGTCGGTAGGCAGGCGGGCGGGCGGCCCGAGACGGGCCAGACGTATGCGAGGTCGTCGGGCTCGTCGCCGAAGAGGGGGCGGTAGTGGCCGGGGTCCTTGCGCAGGAGGGCGGAGCGGTGGCTGCGGTGGAAGGCGTCGTCGCCGAGCCAGGGCGGCAGCTCGCCGGCCGCCGCCAGCTCGTGCTGGGTGCGGATGACGGGCGTGCCGCAGGCGCGGCCCAGCTCGACGGACATCGTGGCCGCGCAGGTGTCGGCCCGGCCGGTCGAGCACCAGCGGTCGCAGACGTCGAGCCCGTAGCGCACGAGGGCCTCCTCGTAGCCGGCCCACATCTTGACGGCGGGGTGGTGGCGCCAGCCGTAGCCGGGGACGATCAGGGCGCGCAGCACCTGCAGGGCCTCCACCCGCTGCTTGCCCAGCCGCAGCGCATCCAGGACCCCAGCACTGGCCGTGAAATCCGGATATGGAAGAAAAGTCTGCATCGACGCCCCCGCTGACCTGGTCTTTCTCGCCTTCCGCCCCGCGAGATCGTATATGGACCGCACGCCTCGCGGCGCGCACAATCGGCCCATGGGCTATGTCGGCGCGCGGACGCCTCGCAGGGAAGACGCCAGACTGCTGACCGGAAAGGGGAGATACGTCGGCAACGTACGCCTGCCTGGCATGGCGTACGCGGTGGTGGTGCGCAGCCCCGTCGCGCACGGACGGCTCCTCGGCTGCGACGCCAAGGCGGCCTGGACGGTCGAGGGGGTGCTCGACGTGATCACCCCCGCCGACGCCGCGGAGCTGCTGCTGCCCTGCGTCACCCTCGCCCCCGGCCAGCGGCTGACCTCCTACCGGGTGCTCGACGACACGATCAGGTACGCCGGCCAGCCGCTGGCCGTCGTCGTGGCCGGCACCCCCGCCACCGCCCGCGACGCCGCGGACCTGCTGGACCTGGAGCTCGACCAGTCGCCCGCGACCGTCGGCGCGGAACGCGCCCTCGACGAGGACGCGCCGCTGCTCTACCCCGAGTGGGGCACGAACCTGGTCACCGACTTCCTGCTCGGCGACGCCGACTGCGCGGAGTTCGTCGAGTCCGCCGAGCACGTCGTCGAGATGACGTTCAGGATGGGCCGGATCTCGCCGCATCCCGTCGAGCCGCGCGGCGTCGTGGCCTCCTACGCCGACGACGAGCTGACCGTGCACCTCTCCTCCCAGGCCCCGCACCACGTGCGCGAGCACCTGGCCGACGCGTTCGGGCTCACCCACGACCGGGTACGCGTGATCAGCCGGGACGTCGGCGGCGGGTTCGGCGGCAAGGAGCACGTCTACCCCGACGAGGCGCTCGTCTGCCTGGCCGCGATGCGGACGGGCCGCCCGGTGAGCTGGACCGAGTCGCCCGGCGACCGGCTGTCGGCGACCCTGCCCGCGCGGGCCGCCGTCCACCGGGCCAGGCTGGCGCTCGACGGCCGGGGCCGGTTCGTCGCCCTGGACGCCGACATCCTCGGCGACCTCGGCGCCCATCCCTCGAACGTGGGCATCTCGCCCTTCGCGGTCTCGGCCACCCTGCTGCCGGGGCCGTACCGGTTCGAGCGGGTCGGCGTACGGGTGCGCGGGGTGGTCACCAACACCACCCCGACCGGCTCCTACCGCGGCTTCGGGCAGCCGGAGTGCACCTGGACCAGGGAGCGCCTGATCGACGAGGCGGCCCGGCGGCTCGGCCTCGACCCGGTCGAGCTGCGGCTGCGCAACATGCTGACACCGGACGAGCTGCCGTGCACGAGCCGCGTCTACCAGCAGTACGACTCCGGCGACTACCCCCGGGCCCTGCGCACCCTGCGCGACCTGGTCACCCCGGTCACCGGCGTGGACGACGGGCGCCGGCGCGCCATCGGCTACTCCTGCCACGTCGAGACCACCGGCCTGGGCCCGTCGATGGAGATGAAGGCGTCGGGCATCCAGGCGGGCGGCTACGAGACGGCCGTGCTGCGGATGGAGCCGGACGCGTCGGTGGTGGTGTCGGCCGGGGTGGTCTCGATCGGGCAGGGCATCGAGACCGCGCTGGCCCAGGTCGCGGCCGACCGGATGGGGGTGCCGATCGAGCGGGTGCGGGTGGTGCTGGGGGACACGGCGGCGACGCCGTACTCGTCGATCGGGTCGATCGCCAGCCGGTCGCTCGCGGTCGGCGGCGGGGCGCTCGTCCAGGCCTCCGCCCGGCTGCGGGACAAGCTGCTGGCCATCGCCGCCCACCGGCTGGAGGCGGCGCCCGGCGACCTGGAGATCGCCGAGGAGTGCGTGCGCGTCAAGGGCGACCCGCGGGCGTCGGTGTCGCTGCGGGAGCTGGCCACGTCCGCCTGGCGGGCCTGGGACCTGCCGGAAGGCGTCACGCCCGGCCTGGAGGAGCGGGTCAGCTACGACCCGGCCGCCTACACCTTCGCCTACGGCGCGCACGCCGCCGCCGTCGCCGTGGACCCCGAGACCGGCGCGGTCGAGGTGGAGCGCTACTGGGTGGTCAACGACGCCGGGACGCTGGTCAACCCGGCCGTGGTCGAGGGCCAGATCCGCGGCGGGGTCGCGCAGAGCATCGGCATGGCGCTGACCGAGGAGATCGTCCACACCGAGGACGGGCAGCCGCTCGCCGAGTACCTGCTGCCGACCACCCGCGAGGTGCCCGACATCGAGGTCGTGCTGCTGGAGACCCCCTCGCCGCTCACCCCGGGCGGCATGAAGGGGGCCGGCGAGGCGGGCACGATCGGGCCGCCCGCCGCCATCGGCAACGCGGTCGCCGCCGCCATGCCCGAGCTGGCCGGACGCCTCACCGACGTGCCCCTCACCCCCCAGGTGGTGTGGAGGTGTCGGCAGCCCTGACCTGGGCACGAGGAGCCTGAAGGTTCGGATCGGGGGACGAATCATGGAATATCGTGCACTCTTGGCGTCCATCGGCCGCATGACGGGCCTGGGCGCCGGCCCGGCCAGAGCGGCGGCGGAGGCCACGCTGACCACGCTCGCCCGCACGCTCGACGACGACGACCGGCGCGAGCTCATCGACGCCCTGCCGCCCGAGCTGACCGACGACTTCCCCATGGACCATCCGCGCAACGACGGCACCGAGGAGGGCTTCGTCCGGCAGGCGGCGCTGCTCGGCCGCCGTCCGCCCGAGCAGGCCAGGATCAGGGCCCAGGCCGTGCTGGCCGCCGTCGCCGAGCAGGATCCCGAGCTGATCGCCCGGCTGCACATCCCCGAGCAGGTACGCCCCCTGTTCGACCCGCCGGACAGCGGCGGCGGCATCACCGGCCCCAAGGGGCACGCCGCCCCGCTCACCGCCGACGAGGTCGCCGCGGCCCTCGCCACCCTGCCGCTGTGGTCGGGCGACCGCTCGGCGCTGCGCCGGGAGATCTCCCTGCCGCGGGAGAACCTGCGTGCCGTCCGCCGGGCGCTCGACCGGCTCAAGACCACCTACGGCCGGCAGCCCCAGCTCCACGACACCGCGGACGGCCTGGCCATCGTGGTCAGGACCGTCTCCGTGGGCGCGGTGACGGCCCTCGACGTCCAGCTGGCCCGGCGGGTGGACGACCTCATCGAGGAGGTGGGCGCCGGCATCGGCCGGCCCTAGCCGCGGGCCCGGCCGGTTCCGGGGCGCGGGCCGGCCCGGTGCCGGTCGGGCGCCTCGCCGGTCAGGTCCTCCAGGTGTTTGCCCGACTGCGACAGGGCCTGTTCCAGCGCCGCCTGCCCGGCGGTCCTGTGCCCCGCCGGGCTCCTCCCCGCCTCGCCCGCCTTGCCGGGCCGCCCGGCCGCACGTTCGGCCGCACGTTCGGCCGCACGTTCGGCCGCACGTTCGGACGGACGCCTGGCCGCGTCGGGGAGCGGCTTGGCGTCGGTCTTGGGGGTGCTCTCGTCAGGACTGCTCATGGCCCTGTCCGTACCCGCTGACCTGGGAAGACATGTCGAGCTGCGAAGAAAGTCAGGATTTCTCGGAAAACGTTCGACCCGAACCGCCCTTCCGTGCGTACAGGTTTGGACAGCCGCATGTCCGACAAATCGGAGGCAGGTCTCGTGTTGACTGAAACGAGCATTCGTCGCCGCCCTTCCCAGGATGGAGAGGCCATGTCCAGGCTGCGGTCGGCCCGGCGGAGCCGGATGCAGTACGTATGGCCGTTGCGCCCGGACGCCCGGACCGTCGGCCACGCCCGGTCGATCATCCGGGAGGAGCTGTCCGGGCTCGACCTGCACGACGACGTCGTGGACGACGCCGTCCTCATGGTGAGCGAGCTGGTCACCAACGCGTTCATGTACGGCGAGGGCCCCTACGAGCTGCTGCTCCACGTGGACGCCAAAGAGGTCATGTGCGTCGTCGTGGACGCCGGGCCGCCCCTGCCCGCACCCTCGGTCCCCGACCCGTCCGCCGAGCACGGGCGGGGGCTGCGCATCGTCGCCCGGCTCTCCGACGGCTTCTACGGCTGCCATCCCCAGCGTTACCTGACCCACCCCGACCTGGTCGGCAAGGCCACCTGGTTCGCGCTGCCACGCCGTGGCGGGCCCGGCAACGTCGTGCCGATCAGGGCGGGCACGTAGAGGGCTTCCAGTCTCCTGCAAGTCGGCCCGACCATACTGTGATCAATTAGGACGAAGCCGATGAGTGGGACAACGTGGAATTCCGAGTTCTGGGACCGCTGGAGGTCCGCGACGCCGACGGGGGCGTGGTCGGTCTCGGCGGCCCCCGTCCGCGAGCCGTGCTGGCCCGGCTGCTGGTCGCGCAGGGGGCCGTGGTCCCCGCCGAGACGCTGATCGACGACCTGTACGGCGACGCCGCCCCGCCCAGCGCCCTGCCCACCCTGCACTCCTACGTCTCCAACCTGCGCCGCGCGATCGAGCCGGACCGGGGGCCGCGCGCCCGGCCCAGGACGCTGGTCGCCCGCCCGCCCGGCTACCTGCTGGCCGCCGCCGACGTGGACGCGCTCCGGTTCGCCGAACTGGTGAACCGGGCCGAGTTCCGGTCGGCCGAGGAGGCGCTGGCCTGCCTGGAGGAGGCGCTCGGGCTGTGGCGCGGCTCGCCGTATGAGGAGTTCCAGGACGAGCCGTGGGCGATCATCGAGGTGAGCCGCCTGCGCGAGCTGCGCCTGGTCGCGGTCGAGCGGCGGGCCCGCGCGCTGCTCGACCTGGGCCGTCCCCAGGCACTGATCACCGAGCTGGAGGCCGAGACCGTCGCCAACCCGCTGCGCGAGCGCCTGTGGTGCCTGCTCGCGCTGTCCCTGTACCGCACCGGGCGCCAGGCCGAGGCGCTGGCCGTGCTGCGCACGGCGGCCAGGCGGCTGTCCGAGGAGCTGGGTCTCGACCCCGGGCCGGAGCTGCGGTCGCTGGAGTCGGACATCCTGCGCCAGGCCGGCTCGCTCGCGCCGGTGGACGACACCCCGGCGCTGGTGGCCGCGCCACGCCCGCCGGACGTCCCGCACGGGCGGGAGGCCGAGCTGGCCGAGCTGGTGGCGGTGGCCGAGCGGGCCACGCCCGCCGGGCTCGCGGTCGCCGAGGTCAGCGGTGAGCCGGGGATCGGGAAGACGCGGCTGCTGGAGGCGTTCGGCGAGCACTGCGCGCGGCTCGGCCGGCTCGTGCTGCGCGGACGCTGCCACGACGCCGAGGGCACGCCCGCGCTGTGGCCGTGGACGCAGGTGTTCCAGGCGCTGGAGCCGCACTGCCCGCCGCCGGACCGCGAGCCCCTGTCCGGCCTCCTCGACGCCCGCCCCGAAGCGCCGCCGGACGCCGGGGGACCGGCCGAGGCGTTGTTGTCGCGCCGGAACCAGGCCGCCGCCCGGTGGCTGGTCACGGCCTCGCGCGCCCAGCCGCTCGTCATCGTCCTGGACGATCTCCAGTGGGCCGACCCCGCCTCGCTCGACCTGCTCAGGCACCTGGTCATGCTGCTGCGCGGCGGCGCGGTCACGCTGGTCGCGGCCTTCCGCACCGGGACCGGCGACGTGCTCGGGCGGCTGGTCCGCTACGACCTGTCGCGGCTGCGCCTGACCGGCGTCGGCCCCGAGGCGGTCCGGGCCATCGCCGCCGACCTCGGCGTCGAGCTGGACGACGAGTCGTGCGCCAGGATGGCCGACTGCACCGGCGGCAACCCGTTCTTCCTGCGCGAGAGCCTCAGGCTGCTGGCCCAGGACCCGGATGTGAACGAGGTGCCCGAGGCGGTGACCGAGCTGGTCCGCCTGCGGCTGGACGCGCTCGCCGGGGTCACGGACGTGCTGGCGGTCGCGGCGCTGGCCGGACGGGAGTTCGACCCGGCCGTGGTGGCCCGGGTCGCCGGGGAGGAGGCGTACGGGCCGCTCGACCGGGCCGTGCGCGGCGGCCTGCTGGCGGCGCGGGCCGGCGGGCGGCTGGCGTTCGTGCACGACCTGGTGCGTGAGGCGCTCGTCAGGGATCTGCCGCCGCTGCGCAAGGCCGCGCTGCACCGGGACCTCGCCGCCGCGCTGGCCGCCCGTCCGGCGACCGACGTCGAGGTGATCGCCCACCACGCCGTGCAGGCCGGGCCGGTGGCGTACGCGGAGGCGGTGCGGTGGGCGCGGGCCGCGGCCGAGCAGGCCGAGCTGCGGCTGGGCTACGCCGAGTCCGCGTCCTGGCTGGGCCACGCGGTGACCGCGCACGACGCCTGCGGCGGCGACCCGGCCGAGCACGTGGAGCTGCTCCTGCGGCAGGTGCGCGCGCTGCTCGCGGCGGGCGAGCCGGCCGGCGCCCGCCGGGTCAGGGACCAGGCCGTGCGGGCGGCCGACCGCATCACGGAAGGGGGCGCGGCGCTCCGGGTCCGGGCGCTGACCTCGTTCGACACGCCGTCGATCTGGACGCTGCGCGACCCGTACGGCGCGGCCGACCCGCTGCTCGTCCGCCGCTTCGAGGACGCGCTGCGCGAGCTGCCGGAACCGGACGGCCCCGAGCGCGCGATGCTGCTGGCCGGGCTGGCCCAGGAACTCTACGACGCCTCCGGCGACCCGCGGGCCGACGAGCTGTCCGCGCAGGCCGTGGCCATGGCCCGGCGGCTGGGCGACCGGCGGCTGCTGATGCGCGCGCTCAACGCCAGGCACCTGTCGCTGCCGCGTCCCCTGCACGTGCACGAGCTGGCCGACCTCGCCGCCGAGCTGCACGAACTGGCGGACGGCGAGCCGGCCTACCAGCTGCTGGCGAACATGATGGACACCCACAACCGGCTGGAGCTCTTCGACGTCACCGGCGCCGACCTGGCCGCGGCCCGCTGCGACGACCTGCTCGACCGGCTCCCGCTGCCCTGGCCGCGCTTCCAGCACACGCTGTGGCGGGCGGGCCGGCTGGTGCTCGGCGGCCACTTCGACGAGGCGGACGACCTGTACGCCGACGCCGCCGACCAGGCGACCGGCCTCGGCATCTGGCACGCCGCCCGCGCCGTGACCGCCGGCCGCCTGGCCCTGGACTACCACCGGGGCACGATGGCCGCCGCGGGCCCGCTCATCGATGTCCTGCGCGGCGCGAACCACGCCCTCGACCAGGCCGTGCGCACCCTCCACCGGCACGCCCAGGGCCGCATGGACGAGGCCCGCAAGCTGAACGGCCAACCGCTGCTCGACCGGTCGCGCCCGTCCACCCTGTGCCTGCGGGCCGCCGCCGCGGCGGCGCTCGGCCGGGTGCACGAGTGCCGCCTGCTCTACGAGGCGCTGCTGCCCTTCGGCGGCCGGATCACCGTCCTGTCGGCCTGCGCCTGGGTGGGGCCGGTGGACTGGCACCTCGCGCTGCTGGCCGAGGCGACCGGCCGGCACGAGAGCGCGGTCCGGCACCTGACCGAGCTCGAACGGCTGGCCGCCCGCAACGGCCTGACCTGGTGGCGCGACCGGGCGGCCGAGGCCCGCCGGGGGCCCGGCCGCAAGCACCTGCAACTGGCCACCAGCGGATGACAAGGGCTCCCTGGTCGACTCTCCTGACGATCGCCAGGGGAGCCGATCGCCGGGAGGGGAGTGCGGGATGACGGGTGCGCAGGCTTTGGTGCGGGCGCTTGAGCGGGTCGGCGTGGACACCGTGTTCGGCATCCCCGGCGGCGCCGTCCTGCCCGCCTACGACCCGCTGTACCGCTCGACCTCGATCAGGCACGTGCTGGTCCGGCACGAGCAGGGCGCCGGGCACGCGGCCGAGGGTTACGCGCAGGCCACCGGCAAGGTCGGGGTCTGCATGGCGACCAGCGGCCCGGGGGCCACGAACCTGGTGACGCCGCTCGCCGACGCCTACATGGACTCGGTGCCGATCGTCGCGATCACCGGCCAGGTGCCCAGCTCGCAGATCGGCACGGACGCCTTCCAGGAGGCCGACATCACAGGCATCACCCTGTCGATCACCAAGCACAGCTTCCTGGTCACCGACGCGGCCGACATCCCCCGCACGATCATGGAGGCCTTCCACATCGCCTCCACGGGCCGTCCCGGGCCGGTGCTGGTGGACATCACCAAGGACGCGCTCCAGGCCGAGACCGCCTTCGTCTGGCCGCCGGTCATGCGGCTGCCCGGCTACCGCCCGGTCGCCCGGCCGAACGCCCGGCAGATCAGGGCCGCCGCCGAGCTCATGGCCGCGGCCCGGCGGCCGGTCCTGTACGTCGGCGGCGGCGTGCACAAGGCGGGCGCGTCCGCCGAGCTGCTGCGCCTGGCCGAGCTGACCGGCATCCCGGTCGTCACCACGCTCATGGCCCGCGGCACGTTCCCCGACAGCCACCCGCTGCACATGGGCATGCCCGGCATGCACGGCTCGGTCGCGGCCGTCGGAGCCCTCCAGCGGGCCGACCTGATCGTCGCGCTCGGCACCCGGTTCGACGAGCGTGTCACCGGCGACCTGGGCACGTTCGCGCCGCACGCCAAGGTCGTGCACGCCGACGTGGACCCGGCCGAGATCTCCAAGAACCGGCACGCCGACGTGCCCGTCGTGGGCGACTGCAAGGAGGTGCTGACCGAGCTGACGGCCGCCCTGGACGCCCTGGCCCGCCGGCCGGGCGACCGTGCGGACTGGTTGCGCACGCTGGAGGGCTACCGGCGCACGTACCCGCTGGGCTACGAGACGGTCGAGGGCACGCTCGCCCCGCAGTACGTCATGCAGCGGCTGAGCGCCCTGGCCGGTCCCGAGGCCATCTACACCTCCGGCGTGGGCCAGCACCAGATGTGGGCCGCCCAGTTCATCAACCACGAGCGGCCGGGCTCGTTCGTCAACTCCGGCGGCGCGGGCACGATGGGCTTCGCGGTCCCCGCCGCGATGGGGGCCAAGATCGGCTGCCCGGACCGCACGGTGTGGGCGATCGACGGCGACGGCTGCTTCCAGATGACCAACCAGGAGCTGGCCGTGTGCGCGCTGGAGGGCGTGCCGATCAAGGTGGCCGTCATCAACAACGGCAGCCTCGGCATGGTCCGCCAGTGGCAGACCCTCATGTACGGCGGCCGCCACTCCAACACCGACCTGCGCGCCGCCCGCCGCATCCCCGACTTCGTCGCGCTGGCCGAGGCGTACGGCTGCCACGGCCTGCGCTGCGAGCGCCCCGAGGACGTGGACGCGGTCGTCGAGAAGGCCATGGCGATCGACGACCGGCCGGTGGTGGTGGACTTCGTCGTGCACCGGGACGCGATGGTGTGGCCCATGGTGCCCGCCGGCACGAGCAACGACGACATCCGGATCGCCAGGGACCTGGCTCCGAACTGGGGAGATGACGAATGAGTCAAGTCGCAACAAAGCAGCCAAAGGTGCCGAACCTCATTTAAGCTTCCTTGACCCGGGGTGGCCCGGGCCGCGGAACCGAGGTGGAAAGTGGCGCTGCGCGTCAAGGTGCTGGGGCCCATCGTGGCCGAGATCGACGGGGTGGAGGTCGCGCTCGGCGGCCCGAGACAGCGCGCGGTGCTCGCCGTGCTGGTCGCGGCGCGCGGGCAGGTGGTCTCGGCCGAACGCGTGCTCGACGCCGCCTGGGACGAGGGCGAGCCCGCCTCGATGCCCACCCTGCACTCCTACATCACCAGGCTGCGCAAAGCCCTCGAACCCGACCGGACCAGCCGGTCGCCGGAGAGCGTGCTGGCCCGCGTCGGCAACGGCTACACGCTGCGCGTCGAGCCCGACGCCGTGGACGCCGAGCGGTTCGCCCGCAAGGTCGCCGAAGGGCAGCTCCTGCTGGAGTCGGGCGACCACAGCTCGGCGCTGGCCGTGCTGAGCGAGGCCGTGGAGCTGTGGCGCGGGCAGCCGTACGGGGAGTTCGCGGGCGCGGCCTTCGCCGTGCCGGAGATCGCGCGGCTCCAGGGGCTGTTCCTGTCGGCGCGGGAGAGCCTGTTCGCCGCGCAGCTCGCACTCGGACGGCACGCGGTCGTCGTGCCGGAGCTGGAGAAGCTCACCGCCGAGCAGCCCATGAGCGAGCGCGGCTGGGAGCTGCTGGTGCTGGCCCTGTACCGGTCGGGCCGCCAGGGCGACGCGCTGGCCGCGCTGCGCTCCGCCCGCCGCGTGCTGGCCGAGGAGCTGGGCATCGACCCGGGGCCGGGGCTGCGCGAGCTGGAGGCGGCGGTGCTGGCCCAGGACGACGCGCTGCGCCCCGGCGTCGCCGCGCCGCTGCCGGAACGCGGCGGCAACCTGCCCTTCCCCGTGACCGCGCTGGTCGGCCGGACGGCCGAGGTCGAGCAGGTGGCCGCGCTGCTCGACGGGCACCGGCTGGTCACGCTCACCGGGCCGGGCGGCATCGGCAAGACCCGGCTGGCGCTGGAGACCGCACGGGCCAGGGACGACGCCGACGGCCCCTGGCTGGTCGAGCTGGCCGGGCTGGCCGACCCTTCGCTGGTGGCCGGGGCCATCGCCCAGGTGCTCGGGCTCACCGGGCCGGTCACCGGGCAACGCCTGGCGTACGCGCTGCGCGGCCGGAGCCCGCTGCTCGTGATCGACAACTGCGAGCACCTCGTGGCGGCCGTCCGCGACACGGTGTCCGAGCTGCTGGCCGGGACGGGCGGCGTGCGCGTGCTGGCCACCAGCCGCGAGACGCTCGGCGTGCCGGGCGAGGCCCTGTACGACGTGCCGCCGCTGTCCACGGCGGACGCCCGCGACCTGTTCCTGAGCCGGGCCAGGGCCGCCGCGCCCGGCTGGCAGCCGACGCCCGCCGAGCTGGCCAACGCCGAACGCCTCTGCCTAGGTCTGGACGGGCTGCCCCTGGCGGTCGAGCTGGCCGCCGGGCAGTGCCGCATGTTGTCGGTCGAGCAGATCCTCACCTCGATGGACGACAGGTTCAGCGTGCTCACCGACGGCGCCGGCCCGCAACGGCACCGCACGCTGGCCCGTACCGTGGAGTGGAGCTACGACCTGCTCGAACCAGCCGAACGGGAGCTGTTCCACCGGCTCGGCGCGTTCGCCTCCGGCTTCGACCTGGACGCCGCGGCCGCGGTGTGCGGGCGGCCGGTCCTGGGCGGCCTGGGCGCGCTGGTGCGCAAGTCGCTGGTCTCCGTCGAGCCCGGCACCTCGCCGCGCCGCTACCGGCTGCTGGAGACGATCAAGGAGTTCGCCCGCGCCCGGCAGGACCCGGCCGAGCTGGCCGAGGCCCAGGCCGCGCATCGTGCCTGGGTGCTGGCCCGCGCCGAGGCCGCCGACGCCAGGATCCGCGGCGAGGGGGCGACCGCCGCGATGGAGGTGCTCCTCGCCGACCAGGCCGAGCACCGGGCCGCGTTCACCTCGGCGATGCTGGCCGGGGACGGCGGGTACGCGCTGCGGCTCACCGGCCTGCTGTCCTGGTTCTGGTACCGCAGGGGCCATGTGGCCGAGGGGCTGGCCAGCCTGTCGGCGGCCATGGAGCTCTACCCCGACGCCGAGCCCGGCGTGCGCTCCCAGGCGCTGATCGGCATGGCCGGCCTGCACTACCTGGCCGGCGACTTCGTCGCCGCGAGCCGGCGGGCCAGGGAGGCGGCCGAGATGGCCCGCCTGGCCGACGACCTGGTCGCCGAGGGACGCGCCCTGACCTACCGCGCGCTGTTCGGCGGCCTGTGCGGGGCGCCGAACGCCCTGGCCGACGCCCGTGCCGCGCTCGACCTGGCCGAGGTGGCCGGCATGGAGTGGCTGCACGCCGAGGCGCTGATGGTGCTCGGCATGCTGCTGGTGTTCGCCCGGGAGACGGGCGAGGCGGCCGGCTGGCTGACCCGGTCGATCGAGGTGGCCACCAGGACGGGACACCGCTTCGTCACCGCCTCCTCGACCTGGCTGCTGATGAAGATCGACCTGCTGAACGGCCGTACCGACCGGCCGCTGGCGTCCGGGCTGCCGATCCTGCGCATGCTCGACGAGGACAAGGACGTCACGTCCTGGCTGGTCATGGCGCACACGCTGGCCGGGGTGCTCACCGCGGGCGGGCTGCCGCGCGACGGCGCCCGCCTGCTCGGCGCGGTCGAGGCGGTCGGGGCCCGGGTCGGCTTCTCGCCGCCGGAGCTGGACCCGGCCGACGGCGCCGAGCGGGAGGCGCTGATCCGGGGCGCGCTGCCCGCCGCCGAGCTGGCCGAGTGCCTGCGCGAGGGCGCCGCCCTGTCACCCGCCCAGGTGCACGGCCTGCTCGACCGGCTGATCCGGAGCCGCGTCCACTGACCGGGGATCCCGCTCTCACCGGGCCGGGGATCCCGCTCTCACCTGACCGGGGATCCCGCTCTCGCCTGGCCGGCCCGCGAGCCGCCGCCCCGCTCACGCCGACCGCGCGGGCCGGACGGCGGCCAGCACCAGCAGCCCGGCGAGCAGCCCGGTGACCGCCGCGGCCAGGTAGACGGCGTTCAGCGCCGCAGGGAACGAACCCGGCCCGGTCATGCCGTCCTGGAACAGGATGCCGAAGGCGGCGACGCCGAGGGCGTACCCGAGCTGCCGGACGGTGTTGACCGCGCCCGCCGCCATCCCCGCCCGGTGCGGCGGGACGTGCGCCATGGCGGCCGAGCTGAGCGCCGGGATGGCCAGGCCGACGCCGATCCCGGTCACCACCAGGCCCGGCGCGAGCGACGTCCACGTGGAGTGCTCGTCGAGCATGCCCTGCAACAACGCGCCCGCGGCGATCAGCAGCAGCCCGCCGCCGACCGCGGCGCGCGCCGTCAGCCGGGGGAGCAGGCGGGCGACGGCGACCGAGACGACCAGCGAGGTGCCGGCCATCGGCGTCAGCGCCAGGCCCGCCTGGACCGGCCCGAGCCCCAGCCCGCCGGCCTGCTGCAACCAGAGCGAGGTGAAGGCCAGGCAGGCGAACGCGGCCGGCATGAGCAGCCCGGCCCCCGCCATGATCCCGCTGAACGCCTTGTCCGCGAACAGCCGCAGGTCCACCATGGGATGCGCGCTGCGCGACTCCACCAGCACGAACGCGGCGAACGCGAGCACCGCCACGGCGAGCGGCGTCAGCGTGCGCGCCGACGTCCAGCCGTGCGGCCCGGCCTCGATCAGCCCGTACGTGAGCGCGCCCGCCGCCAGGGTGAACGTGCCCATCCCGGCCACGTCCGGCCGGCCCCCGCCCGGCAGGCGGGACTCGCCGACCGTGCGCCAGGTCATCCAGGCGGCGGCCAGGCTGATGGGCAGGTTCACCAGGAAGACCGCCCGCCAGTGCAGGTGCTCGGTGAGCAGCCCGCCGAGCACGGGGGCGAGCGCCGCGGCGGCCCCGTTCACGCCGCCCCACACGCCGAACGCGATGCCGCGTTCCCGGCCGTGGTAGGTGGCGCTGATCAGGGCCAGCGTCGTGGCCATCATGGCGGCGCCGCCCGCCCCCTGGAGCACGCGGGCCGCCAGCAGCAGGCCCCCGGTGGGCGCGAGTCCGCAGGCCAGGGAGGCCAGCGCGAACACGCCCAGGGCGATCAGGTACACCTTGCGCCGCCCGGCGTGGTCGGCGACCGAGCCGGCCGCCAGCAGCAGCGCGGCCAGGGCCAGGGCGTAGCCGTCCAGGAGCCACTGGGCGTCGGTGAAGGACATCTTCAGGTCGGCGGTGATGCCGGGCAGGGCCACCATGACGATGGTCACGTCCACCAGGAGCATGAAGGCGCCCAGGCAGGCGGCGGCCAGCGGCCACCAGCTCGTACGGGTCAATGTCGTGTTCATGGCGGCAAGAATCCGGCCCCGACGGGGGATAACCCTAGCCGCCGAAGCAGTTCTGCCGGTTTTCCGCGCTCTGTAGCCTTCTCTGGTGGAAAACGTCACGCTCGACGAGGTCGACCGCGGGCTGCTGCACGCGTTGCAGGTGGACGGGCGGGCCTCGTTCAGCCGGATCGCCGAGGTGCTGGGGGTGTCCGACCAGCGAGTGGCCCGCCGCTACCGGCGGCTGCGCTCCAGCGGCGCGGTCCGGGTCGTCGGCGTGGTGGACCGGCAGCGGCTCGGCCACCAGTCGTGGGCCATCCGGTTGCGCTGCACGCCCGACGCCGGCGCCTCGATCGCCGAGGCACTCGCACGGCGGCCCGACACCTTCTGGGTGCATTTGCTGTCCGGCGGCACCGAGATCTCCTGCGGCGCCATCCAGCGCCTCGACCGGGAACGCGAGCCGCTGCTGCTGACCAAGCTGGCCAGGACCAACCGGGTGCTCGCGGTGTCGGCGCACCGGACCCTGCACATGTTCGTCGGCGGCCGCATCGGCTGGGCCGGGCTCGCCGCGCTCTCCGCCGACCAGGTCGCCCACCTGCGGGCCGGCCGCGTGTACGGCCCCCGCGACACCGGCGAGCACGTGACGCTCGGCTCCGGCGACGACGCGCTGCTGGCCGAGCTGTCCCGCGACGGCCGCACCGGCCACGCCGACCTGGCGGCGGCGACCGGCTGGTCGGAGTCCACGGTCAGGCGGCGGATGGACCAGCTCTGCGCGGCCGGCGCCCTGTTCTTCGACATGGACGTGCTGCCCCAGCTGCTGGACTACCGGGTCGAGGCCCAGCTGTGGATGTCGGTGCCGCCCGCCGACCTCGACGCGACCGGCCGGGCGCTGGCCGAGCACCCGGAGGTAGCCTTCGCCGGGGCGACCACGGGCCCGACGAACCTCGCGGCCAGCGTGGTGTGCCGCGACGACACCGCCTTCTACCGCTACCTCACCGACAGCCTGGGCGCGCTGCCCGCCATCCGGCACATCGAGACCGCGCCGATCATCAGGACCATCAAGCGGGCGGGCGCCGGGCTGACGAGTTGACCTCAAGCGGGCGGGCGCCGGGCTGACGAGTTGACCTCAAGTCGTCTTGAGGTTGCACGCTGGTCGTGGAAGTCGTTGCGGATGAGGAGTGGTCATGAGAGTGGTGCAGGTGACGCGGTTCGGCGGGCCCGAGGTGCTGGAGACGCGGACCGTCCCGGACCCCGTGGCCGGGCCGGGCGAGGTTGTGGTGCAGGTCGGCTTCGCGGAGATCAATTTCATCGAGACGCAGCTCAGGCGGGGGTTCACGCCGGGGCCGCCGCTGCCGGAGCCGCCGTACGTGCCGGGTGGGGGCGTGGGCGGGCTCGTGCTGTCCGTGGGCGATGACGTCGATGCCGGGCTGGTGGGGCGGCGGGTGGTGGCCCGTACGCCGGGCTTCGGCGGCGGGAACGCCGAACTGGTCGTGGTCAGGGCCGCGGACCTGATCGAGGTGCCGGACGGGCTCGCGCTGGCCGACGCCACGGCGCTGCTCATCGACGGCAACACGGCCATGGGCCTGTTCGCGAACGCCGCGATCCGGCCCGGCGAACGGGTGCTCGTCCAGGCCGCCGCCGGCGGGCTCGGCAGCCTGCTCGTGCAACTGGCGCGCGGGGCCGGCGCGCGGGTGGTCGGGGCGGCGGGCGGCGCGGCCAAGCTGGCGGTGGTCGCCGGGCTCGGCGCCGAGGCCGCCGTCGACTACTCGCGTCCCGGCTGGACCCAGGAGGTCCTCGACGCGACCGGCGGGCGCGGGCCCGACGTGGTCTTCGACGGCGTGGGCGGCGAACTCGGCCGCCAGGCGTTCGAGGTGACCGCGCGCGGCGGGCGGTTCTCCGTGCACGGCGCGTCCAGCGGCAGCGCCACGACCGTCGATCCGGCCGAGGCCGAGCGCCGGGGCGTCACCGTGCTCGGCCTGGAGCAACTGTTCGCCCTGGGCCAGGACGGGAACGAGCGGACCGTGCACGCGCTCGCCGAGGCGGCGGCCGGACGGCTCAAGGCGGTCGTCGGGCGCACGTTCCCGCTGGAGCAGGCGGCCGAGGCGCACGCGGCGATCGAGGCGCGCGCGGTGAACGGCAAGACCCTGCTGGAGGTCTGACCCACCCACGGCCCCCGGCGGGGTGCCGGGGTCATAATCGAGGCGTGCACCGGCCGTCCAGGCGACTCCTCCTCCAGGCGGGCGGCGACGGGCGACCGGCTGAGGCTCGCCTTCGGGGCGACGGCCGCGCTGGAGGGTGCTTCGGTGACGGTGACCGTCCGGCTGGCGTGACGGGTCAGGAGAGCACGGCCTGGGCGGCGACCAGCTCGGCGTACCTGCCGCCCATGGCCGTCAGCTCGTCGTGGGTGCCGCGTTGCACCACCCGGCCCGCGTCGATCACGAGGATCAGGTCGGCGTCCCTGACCGTGCTGAGCCGGTGGGCGATCACGATCCGGGTCTGGACGAGCCGGCTCAGGTTCGCCTCGATGGCCGCCTCCGTGGCGCTGTCGAGGTTGCTGGTGGCCTCGTCGAGCAGCAGCACCTTCGGGCGCGACAGGACGGCGCGGGCCAGCGCGAGCCGCTGCCGCTGCCCGCCGGACAGGCCGCCGCCGTCGGTGAGCATCGTCTCGTACCCCATGGGCATGTCCATGATCTCGTCGTGCAGCGCCGCCAGGCGGGCCGCGGCGACCACCCGCTCCAGGGACGCGCCCGGCTCGTTCAGCGCGATGTTCTCCCTGATCGAGCCGCTGAACAGGGACGGGTCCTGGGTGACCACCCCGAACTGGCGGCGCAGCGTGCGCAGGTTCAGCTCGGCGGCCGGGACGCCGTCGTAACGGATCTCGCCGAGCACGGGCGTGTGCAGCGCGAGCAGCAGCCGGGCCAGCGTGCTCTTGCCCGAGCCGGACGCGCCCACCAGCGCGACCTTCTGACCGGGACGGATGGAGACCGAGACGTCGCGCACGGTCCAGGGGGCGCGCGGGTCGTGCCGGAAGCTCACCCCGCGCAGCTCGACCGCGCCCCGCAGCCGCAGCACCTCGATGCCGTTGCTCGGCTCCGGCTCCGAGGCCAGGATGTCGGAGAGCCGGTCGAAGTGCGCGCCCGCCTGCTGGAGGCTCTGCAGCCCGGTCATCAGCGAGCCGAGCGGGGTCAGCGCGCCGAGCGCGATGGCGTTCAGCGCCACCAGCGCGCCCACCGTGAGCTGCCCGTCGAGCACCCGCCAGGCGCCCAGCCACAGCAGCCCGAGCGGCGCCGTCACCCGGATCGCGGCCAGCGCCGACTCCAGCAGCCCTCTGGTCAGCCCGGCCCGCACGTCCGCGCTGAGCTGCCTGGCGAAGTGGGACGACCACTGGTCCACGGCCCGCTTCTCGGCGCCCGACGCCTTCAGCGTCTCGATGCCGGTGATCGTCTGGATCAGGCTGGTCTGGGACGCCGACAGCGCCGTCAGCTCCTGCCGGGTGAGCGTGGCGATCCGGCTCGTCGTGGCCAGCAGCAGGACCGTCTGCAGCACGGCCAGCCCGGTCAGCGCCAGCCCGAACACCGGGTCCCACAGGTAGACCAGCACCAGATAGCCCACGGCCAGCGGGCCGTCCAGCAGCGCCGCCACGACCTGCCCGGTGAGGATGTCGCCGAGCGTCGAGACGCTGCCCGCCCTGGTCACCAGGTCGCCCTTGCCGCGCTGCTGGAAGTACCGGTACGGCAACGTCACCAGATGGCTGACCAGACTCTCGGTGAGCTCCTGGTCGGCACGGGCCCGTACGGCGACCAGCAGCGCCGCCCGCAGGTACCCGATCACCAGCTGGGCCGCCCCCGCGAGCAGCACGGAGACGCCCAGCAGGGACAGCACGTCCACCGCCCGCCTGGGCACGATGGAGTCCAGGAGGAGCTGCGAGAACATCGGCAGCGCGAGCCCGAGCACCTGCAGCAGCAACGAGGCCGCGATGAGCTGCGCGAGCAGCCCCCTGCGCCGCCGGAACAGCGTCCGGACGAACTCCCTGCGCCAGGCCCCCGCCGCCGACGTCGTGCCGCGCCGGAACCCCTCGCCCGGCTCGAACACCAGCAGCACGCCGGTGAACCCGGCCCCGAACTCCTCCGGCGTCAGCCTGCGGCGGCCGTGCCCGGGGTCGACGACGTCCACGCGGTCGGGGGACCAGCGTTCGACCACGATGAAGTGGTTGAACTCCCAGTGCGCGACGGCGGGGAGCGGCACGCGGGCCAGGTCCTCGGGGGCCAGGGAGAAGGCGCGGGCCTTGAGTCCGTGGTCGCGGGCGCCGTCCACGATCGCCTTGGCGCTCAGGCCGTCGCGGCCGATCTGGAGGCGCTCGGCGACCTGGTGCAGCGTGGTGCGCTGCCCGTGGTGGCACAGCACCATGGCCAGGCAGGCCGCGCCGCACTCGGTGTCGGTGTTCTGGAGCAGTACGGGCAGGCGGCGCAACATCAGGCGACCGCCTCGACCGCGGCCATGGTCAGCAGCAGGCCGGTGGCGAGGAGCACGGCCACCAGCAGCCACAGCGCGAGGAACGACGGGGTGCTGATCACCGGCGGCATCCGGGTGACCCGCGACATCGCCCGGTGCCGCAGCGCCTCCTCCCGATAGATGCCCTGTCCGTCCCGCGCGGGGGGCGCCGCGTGGCGCGGGGCAGGGCGCGTCCTGCCGTACGGATCGGTCATGGCCGGCGCTCCCCGCCCGGAACCGTCACCCGCCACCCCCATGGCTCACCTGCCTCTCCACTCAAGTCCCGGCAAGCCTAGGAACGGCTACTTGGAAGCCACTTGGGATCCACTTCTCGACGCACCGCCCGCCGGACGTGCGCCTGACAGGCGGGTCAGCGGAAGAGCAGGTCGCCGAAGTTCGGGTCGGCCGGCTCGCCCGGGTCCCTCTCGCTCGGCGAGGGCAGGGCGGTGGGGGCGGGGTCCGAGGGGGTGGCGTCCGGCGTGGCCGTGGGGGAGGGGCCGGCCGAGCCCGTCCCGCCCGGCGTGGGCGTCGGCGTGACCGTGACCGTCGCGGACGGCGTGGGCGTCGCGGCCGGGCCGGTGGACGGACCGGGGGACGGCGTCGGGCTCGGCGGCCGGGTCGCCGGACGTTCGTGCCGCGGCTCGCCGGCCGCCCGCCCGTCCCGGCGGTCCTTGCGGCCGGGGGCCCTGCCGGCCTCGCCCGGGGCCCGTCCGGCGACCTGGTCGGCCACCGTGCGGTCCGCGATGATCTCGTAGATCACGATGCTGCCCATGCTGACGGTGAACACCAGGGCCGCGGCCCCGCCCACCCTGGCCCAGCGCGGCCTGCGCCCGCGCAGGGCGACGGCCGTGCGCCGCTTCACCCTGTCGCCCGTGCGCTTGAGGTAATGCGTGTAGACGTCGGCGATGACGGTGCTGGCCACGCTCATCATCGCGGCGCCGATCACCGTCCCCGCCGTCCCGAGGTAGGAGGCCGCGACCGCGGCGGTGACCGCGGCCAGGGCGCTTCCCACGATCTGCGGCACGCTCAGCTCCAGCTTCCGCTGCTTGCCGCTCATAGCCAGGATCGTCCCCTCTTGTGGTGCGACGAAGGTGAACAAGCCACCTTGGCCCCCACGGGACGGGACGCCCACGGCGACGCGCGGCAGTTTGCCGCGTCCTGGACCCGCGCTTGACGAGGGCGGGAACCGGCCCGAGCGCGGCGGCGGGTCACCGCACGAGCGGAAGCCGGTTCACCCCCGTCATGGTCGGCGTGGGCATGAAGACCACCGGGTCGCCGGGATCGGTGCGCAGGACGCCGACCCGGTCGAGCAGGATGTTCAGCGCCACCCGCCCTTCCAGCCGGGCCAGGGGGGCGCCCAGGCAGAAGTGGATGCCCCGGCCGAAGGCGAGATGCGGGTTGGGGTCGCGGCCGGCGTCGAAGACGTCGGGGTCGGGGAACTGCCTGGGGTCCCGGTTGGCCGCGCCGAGCCAGAGCATGACCATCTTGTCGGCCGGGATCGTCGTCCCGCCCAGCTCGACCTCGCGGGTGGTCGACCGGGCCAGCCCGGCGAACGGGGTGAACAGCCGCAACGACTCCTCGATCACGGCCGGCACGGTGGAGCGGTCGGCCCGCACCTTGTCCTGCTGCCCGGGGAAGGCGTCCAGGCACACGACCGTGTTGCCGAGCAGCATCGTCGTGGTGATGTGCCCGGCCAGCAGCAGCAGTATCGCGAAGTTGACGACCTGCTCTTCGGGCAGGCGCTCGCCGTCCACCTCGGCCTCGACCAGCTTGGTGAGCAGGTCGGCGCGGGGCCGCGTGCGGCGCTCCGCGGCGTGCCCGGCGAGGTACTGCGTCATCTCCCGCCATGGTTTGAGGGTCTTCGCCACGTTCGCGCTCTGGTCCTCCACCGGCTCGGCGAGCGAGACCTTGGCGTCGCGCTGGAACAGCCCGTCGGCCCACTGCCTGAACAGGGCCCGGTCGCTGCTCGGCACCCCCAGCAGCTCGGCGATGACGATGACGGGGAGCGGGTAGGCCAGGTCGCCCACCAGCTCCAGGCGGTCGCGTCCGTCGGCCGCGTCGAGCAGCTCGTGGGTGAGCTCGGCGATCCGCGGTTCGAGGTCCGCGACGACCTTGCGGGTGAACGCGCTGCTGACCAGCTTGCGCAGCTTGCCGTGCTCCGGCGGGTCGATCTGGGTGATGAACCCCGCCAGCGAGAAGTCCTCGCCCTCCGGCAGCACCCCCTTGGGCACCAGCCGCATGGTGTCGGAGGAGAACGTGCCGGGGTCGGCGAGCACGTCGTGCACTTCCTGGTAGCCGTAGACGTTGTACATCCCGGCGGCGGCGTCGTACTCGACGGACGGGCCCGATCGCGGCCCGTGCAGCCAGAAGTGCTGCTTGGAGATGTTGTACCGTTCGACGATGTCGGACATCGCCTCTCCTTAGTCGTAGATCCACTTTCGGTAGGGCGGGATCAGTTCCTCGAGAATTGCGACGTACTCCGCCGCCGCCGCCGCCAGAACCTCGGCGGACGGCTGCACGGCGGGCTCGAAGGCGTGGCGCACGGTGAAGGCGAGCGCGTCCGCCTGCTCCTCGACGCTCAGCTCCGTCCCGACGGTGTCGATGCCGTCGAGCAGGTAGAAGCCCGTGGACGCGGCGCTCAGCGTGTACCGGGGGTGTGGCATGTCGGGCCTGAGCAGGCCGTACCGGTCGGCCACCCGCTGGAAGCGCTCGGCCGCGAGGAGGTCGTGGCTGCGCAGCGGGTGCTTGGCCAGTTTGCCCAGCAGTTCGATGTCGGTGGTGAACAACGCCCGCAGCAGCGGCCGGCGGCTCATGGAGACGAAGGCCGCCCGCGAGAACCGATGCGGCAGCACCTGGGCGGGATCGCGCCGCAGCAGCGCCGCGAACTCCTCCACGACCTCGATGGACTCCCGCAGCAGCAGCGCCTCGAACAGCTCGTTCTTGGTCCGCCAGTGCAGGTAGATGGTGCCCTTGCCCACCCCGGCGCGGGCCGCGATGTCGTCGACGGTGACCCTGCGGTAGCCGTGACGCAGGAGCAGCTCGCCGGCGGCGTCGAGGATCCGGTCGGCCCTTTCCACCATGCGCCCCCACCTCGTGACTAGATATGAAATCTGGTCATCAGTCACGGTACGCCGCGCCGGGGCTCCGCACAAGGGATCGCTCAGCCCAGGACGGCCGGCCGCAGCTCGTCCTCGCACCACTGACGGAAACCGGTGGGCGTGGTGGCCTGCGGGGTACGCGGCTCGGCGTTGTCCAGCCCCTGGTTCTTGGCCTCCATCATGTCGGCCATCCCCTGGGCCATCGCCTCCGACCAGCCCTGCTCGGCGATCATGGCCCGGAACGCCGCGATCGGCACGTGCCGCAGCCCGACCGGCCGTCCCAGCACCTCGGACATGATCCGCGCCGTGTCCTCGCCCGACAGGTCCTCCGGGCCGAGCACCGGGACGTCGGCCCGCCCGGTCCAGTCGCGGTCGAGCAGCAGCCCGGCGGCCACCGCCGCGATGTCACGGGTGGCGCAGGCGGGGGCCTTCAGGTCACCGTGGATCGGCGAGAAGAACACGCCCTGGTCCCTGATCACCGCCGCCTGGTCGAGCAGGTTGTCCATGAACGAGGGCAGCGTCAGGGCCCGGTAGTGCACGCCCGTGGCGGCGATCAGGTCGTCCATGGCCAGCGAGGCCGTCACGAGACCGGCGTTCAGCGGCAGGCCGCGGCCCAGGGCCGAGACCCCCACCACCCGGCCGACCCCGTGGCGCACGAACGCCTCGCACGCCGGCCGGCTGAAGTCCAGGTAGGCGGCGTCGAGGCCGGCGGCCCGCGGGTTCGGCGGAACGACCCAGAACACGGCGTCGGCGCCCGCGAACGCCTCCTCGACGACGCGGGCGTCGCCGTGCGAACCCGGCACGACCTCCACCCGCTCCCGCACGGCCGCCGGCAGCCGGGCCGGGTCCCGCACGACGACGCGGACCGGCTCCTCCGCGGCCAGGACGAGGTCGAGAACCTGCCGGCCGATCCGGCCGGTGGGCGTGGTGATGACGATCAAGGAGAACTCCAAGGGAATCGGGGATGTCGTGCTGGGGGGCACGGCCAGTCAACCGATCACGGCGGCGAACCTGAAGGACCGATCCGATCGCCATTGATACCCTGCGGATATGAATGACCTGGAGGTCCGCGAGCTCCGCTACTTCGTGGCCGTGGCCGAGGAGCTGCACTTCGGGCGGGCCGCCGAGCGGCTGGGCATGGCGCAGCCCCCGCTGTCGCGGGCGATCCGCGAGCTGGAACGCCGGCTGGGCGTGCGCCTGCTGGAGCGCACCACGCGGCTGGTCACGCTCACCCCGCCGGGCGAGGTCTTCCTGCGCGACGCCAGGACCGCACTCGACGCGGTCGCCGCGGCGGCCCGCCGGGTCCGGCACGCGGCCCGTCCCGAGCCGGGGCTCCGGGTGGCGCTCAAGGCCGACTACGACGCCGGGCTGCTGCCCAGGATCCTCGCGGCCTACCGCCACGAGGACGGCGCGCTCCCGGTCGAGCTGCTGCTGGGCGGGCGCAACGAGCAGGCCCCCGCCCTGCGCGACGGCCGGGCCGACGTCGCGCTGCTGACCACCCCCTTCGACGACCGCGACCTCGACACCGAGCCGCTGCTGAGCGAGCCCCGCCTGGTCGCGCTGCCGGCCGCCGACCCGCTGGCCGCCCGGCCCGTGCTGGCCATGGCCGACCTGGCCGGCCGGCCGCTGCCCGACGGCACCCCCGCCGAGCGGGACGGCGCCGAACCCCTCCCCGGCCACCCGCCGCGTCGCACCGGCCTGGACCTGGCCCAGGTCTGCAACCTGGTGGAACTGGGGAGCGCCGTCTGGTTCGTCCCCGTCTCGGTGGCACGGCGGCACCCCCGGCCGGGCATCGCCTACCGAGAGGTCGCCGACCTGCCGCCGTCCGAGCTGGCCGTGGGGTGGCCGCAGGGGTCCCGCTCGCCGGCCGTGGCCGCGTTCGTCCGCGCCGCGGTCGCCGTCGCAGGCCCCCTTCGTACGGGGGCGTAGCGGGATGCCGGGGGAGGGCCCCGGCCCTCGCCAAAAGGGGCAGCCTGGCACAATTGGCGCCGTGCCGAAGGACGCTGGCAGGTGAGGTCGCCCGGGAGGGGCGGGCCCCTGCGCTGGGGCGCCGAGATCGTGCTCGGACTCTGCCGCTCGGCCGTCCTGGTCCTGCTGACCTGCCTGATGCCGATCGTCGGCGTCGTCGTCGGCCACTTCGGCGCCGAGCTGGCCTACTCCTGGTCGGCGAACCTGACCGCGCCCCCGTTCGTCGTGGCCCTGGCGCTGCTGGGCGAGACGCTGCTGGTGATCCTGTGGATCGCCGTGGCCCTGTGGGTCGTGCACCCGCTGACCAGCCGCGCCTTCAGCCAGGCCGCCCGCCGGCTCGCCGCGCGCTGGCTCGGCCTGCGCATCGAGGTCGCCTACCGCACCCCCTCGCCGGTCACCCGCATGGCCACCGGCCACTGGTGGGACGGCGAGGAGTACCACAAGTCCGAACGGGAGGCCCGCCGCCGCGCCCGGATGAACGCCCGCTTCCACGACCCCCAGCTGCACTGGGACGGGCTGTGGTGCCTGCTCGCCGGGCTGACCGTGCTGCCGGTCGCGGCCCTGCCGCTGATCGGCCTGGCCGGCGGCGGCTACCTGACGCTCGTCCCTGACCTCCGCGGCCTCGGCCTCGCCCTGATCGTGGCCGGGCTGGCCGCCGCGCCGTTCGCCTGGCGCGTCCTCGGCCCCCTGGCCGGCCGTTTCCTCGGCCCGATCCCGGACTCGCGGCTCGGCCGGCGGGTGGCGGAGCTGGAGTCCGTGCGCGCCGACCTGACCCAGACCCAGGCCGCCGAGCTCGAACGCATCGAGCGCGGCCTGCACGACGGGGCCCAGGCGCGGCTGGTCGGCATGGGCATGTCGATGCAGGCCGCCGAACACCTCCTGGAGAGCGACCCCGCCGCCGCCCGCGCCATCCTGGCCGACGCCCGCGCCTCGTCGATCGCGGCGCTGGCCGAGCTGCGCTCGCTGGTCCGCGGCATCAACCCGCCGGTGCTCACCGAGCGCGGCCTGGTCGACGCCGTCCGGGCCCTGGCGCTAGACGCGCCCGTCGAGGTGGACGTACGCAGCTCCGTGCCCGCGCGGCCCGAGCGTCCGGTCGAGTCCGCGGTCTACTTCGCCGTCGCCGAACTGCTGGCGAACGTGGCCAAACACGCCCGCGCCACCCGGGCGACCGTCGAGCTCGGCTACGAGCCGCAGGCGCGGACCCTCACCGCGACCGTCACCGACGACGGCGCCGGCGGGGCGAGCGCGTCCGCCGGCTCCGGGCTGGACGGCGTCAGACGCCGGATGGCTGCCTTCGGCGGCCGTCTGGACATCGACAGCCCCCTCGGGGGTCCCACCCGCGTCTCAGTGGCGGTGCCGTGCGACTTGTCATAGCCGAGGATCTCTTCCTGCTCCGCGACGGGCTCGTCCGGCTCGTCCAGGCGTACGGGCACACCGTCGTCGCGGCCGTCGACTCCGGGCCCGCGGCGCTCGAAGCGCTGGTCGGCCACCGTCCCGACGTGGCGATCGTGGACGTGCGGCTGCCGCCGACCTTCTCCGACGAGGGGCTCCAGGCCGCGCTCGCCGCCCGCCGCGAGGTGCCGGGCCTGCCCGTGCTGATCCTCTCCCAGCACGTGGAGCAGCTCTACGCCCGCGAACTGCTGGCCGACGGCCAGGGCGGCGTCGGCTACCAGCTCAAGGACCGCGTACTCGACGCCGGCCAGTTCATGGACGCGCTTGCCCGGGTCGCCGACGGCGGCACGGCGCTCGACCCGACGGTGGTCGCGAAGCTGCTCGGCCGCCCCGCCCACGCCGACCCCCTCGCCACCCTCACCGAACGCGAACGCTCGGTGCTCGAACTGATGGCCGAGGGCCTGTCGAACGCGGCGATCGCGGCCCGGCTGTTCCTCAGCGAGGGCGCCATCAGCAAGTACACGACCACGATCTTCGCCAAACTCGGCCTCGCCGCCGACGACGACACCAACCGCCGGGTGCGCGCCGTCCTCACCTACCTGGGCGCCACCGCCCCCTAGCGCTCGACGGCGCGCTGCTAGTGCTGCTCGACGGCGCGCTCCGCCCGGGACGGCAGCAGCAGCGCGGTCACCACCACCGCCACCGACAGGACCGCGCCCACCACGAACGCCAGCCGCATGCCGCCGAGCGTCGCCAGCGCCTGCGTGAGGCCCTCGGCCCGCAGGCTGTCGGCCCGCGCGCTCATCACGGTGATCACCATCGCGGTGCCGATCGCCGCGGCGACCTGCTGGAGCGTGCTCAGGATCGAGCTGCCGTGCGAGTACAGGTGCGGCGGGACCGCCCCCAGGCCGAGCGTGAAGACCGGGGTGAAGGTCGCGGCCAGGCTCACCATGAGCAGCGCGTGCAGGCCGAGCAGCTGCCAGTACGGCATCGTCATCGTGACCTGGGTGAACCCGGCCAGCGCGAGCATGATCCCGATCGCGCCGGGGATGACCAGCACCCGGCCGCCGTGGTTGTCGAACACGCGGCCGACGGCTGGCCCGAGCAGGCCCATCGCCAGGCCGCCCGGCATCACCAGGAGCCCGGTCTCCAGCGCGCTGAGCGCCCGGACGTTCTGCAGGTAGAGAGGCAGCAGGATCATCGACCCGAGCATCGCCATGAAGGCCACCGACATCAGGACCAGCGCCACCGTGTACGTGCGGTGGCGCAACGTGCGCAGGTCCATCAGCGGCGCGCCGCGCCTCTGCAGCACGAGCTGGCGCACCACGAAGACGGCGATGGCGGCCAGCCCGGCCGCCGTGATCGCGGCGGCGACGCGCACGTCCCCGCCCTCGAACCGGCTGAGCCCGTAGACCAGCCCGCCGAAACCGGCCGCCGCCGTCACCACGCTGAACCAGTCGATGGTGCTGACCTCGGGCTCGCCGGTGTTCCTGAGCTGCCTCAGGCCGCTCCACGTGATCAGCCCGGCGATCGGCAGCACCACCGCGAACAGCAGCCGCCACGACCCGAAGTGCAGGATCACCCCGGAGATCGCCGGGCCCATGGCCGGGGCGACGGAGATCGCCAGCGTCACGTTGCCCATCACCCGCCCGCGGTCCTTCTCCGGCACGACCTGCATCAGCGTGGTCATCAGCAGCGGCATCATCACGGCCGTGCCGGACGCCTGGATGATCCGGGCCCCCAGCAGCACCCCGAACACCGGCGCCACCGCGGCCAGCGCCGTTCCCAGCAGGAACAACCCCATGGCGGTGGTGTACGCCGTGCGGGTGGTGACCCGCTGCAGGAACCAGCCGGTGATCGGGATGACCCCGGCCATGGTCAGCATGAAGGCCGTGGAGAGCCACTGGGCGGTCTGCTCGGTGATGTGCATGGCGTCCATCAGCCGGGGGATCGCGTTGATCATGATCGTCTCGTTGAGCACGACCACGAACGTCGCCAGCACCAGCAACCGGATCACGGCGGGCGTACGGCCCGAACCGGCGGACACGCCCTTGGCGGATGATTCGAGCTGTGGGCTGGACACGGTACCTCTATCGGTCTCGGGCCTGACCTTGTCACGGCCGGCCGGGCGGTCTTGGGTCTCGCCAGTAGTCCTCGTCACCCCCATACTGACCACCCCCACCGACGAAACTCATCGCCGCACCCCCGCCAACCGCCCCCACCGCGTCGCCGTGCTGGTCAGACGCCGGAACCGTTGGCGGGGAGGGGAAGCTGAACGCCGCTTACGGTGGCGCAGCGCATCACCGTCATGGAGAAGAGAGTCCGGGGTCCCAAGGATGTGGGGAATTCGTGTACTGCCCCAGAAAGCAGAATGTGGAGGCCCGGTTAACCGGTGCCTCCACATGTGTGCGGTGTGTGTCCGAGGACTGAGCGCCACCGGACGCACATGGCCTGCCGCTTCCGCTGTCCTCAGCCTCGTACATCGCATCCGCATGACGTGATTCTGCTTGCTGTCTGTGCATGCCAATCGGTCTGTCGAGCGAAGGTCGAGTGGGCACACGCAGAGCTTGTGCAGTCGAATTCGTACGAGACCGAGGACCGCGGAGCCATGGTCAATACCTGTGGATCACGGATTCCTGGGCGGCTGTGGGGACGGGTGATTCTGAGGGGCGTTCGACGTCCAGGCCGTCGATGCTGTCTGCTCCCGCGAGCATTCCGACCACGATGCTGGTGACATTGACGTCCGCTGGGCACCCCCACTGTTCATCGTCCCGCTCGACTCCACCTTGTCCGCCATCAGACGGGCGAGCCCGCACCGCTCGGCAACTCGCATCACCGGAACCAGCCCGGCGCACGTACTCATGTCATCGAACGCGGCGGACACCGCCGTAGCAGCATGGGAGATCTCAGAAATGCCTTGTTGATCGCGCGTGAAGAACTCACGTCGTTGCAGGCCACTCAGTCTGCTGCGCTTGCTCGGCAGGACACTTCGTTGATCTGTTCCAGAGTGGGTTGCGCTTCGAGAAAATCCTGCTTCAAAGGCAGGCGTTCACTGAAGTGTTCCCGCCAATCCTTGCTGCCGACGTATTTTTGCAGGGCGATTCGGAGGCGTTCGCAAGTATCATGATCGCCCTTGGGTATCGCGAATCCGATGGATTCGCGAGGGCCGAACCTGATCCCATTGACAAATTTAGTGCCTTGTTGCTCTGCTAGCTCTATGCCGGCGAGTGTCAAGCGGTCTCCGACGATCGCGTCCACGGCATGTTGATACAGCCTGGTGAGGCAGTCACCAAGGCTCCGTTGCGCGGTGATCAGTACCCCCATTTCGTTCTTCAAATATTCGAGTGTCGTTGAACCGGCAACCGTGCATACACGCCGCCCGGAAAGGTCGGAAGTTTTTTCGACACCTCTTTCTTGGTGGCGAACCAGTACGCCCAGTCGCGCGGACGCGAGCGGGCCGACAAAGTCGACTTGTCTTTCTCTGGATGCGGTTATGCCCAGCGTGCCCGCGATGTGAACGCCGTTACTGACAAGCGTTCTTATCGCGTCCTCTCGCGCCACCTTCTTGAAGGTGATATCTCTCTTGAAGCCAGCGAGAGCAAGCAATCCCCTGATCACATCTTCGTTGTAGCTCGAATCTGCTGCGTTATTGCGATTTCCATCGTCTTTCCAGACTCCGGCCACTACGCGCGCGGCATCGAGGAATGAGTCGGGCGCGTAGGTGCTGCCCGGGAGCAGAACGAGCGGCAACATCGCGAGCAGGGCACGGCCGGTCTTCGCCGTAGCGCTCGGCGCCTTCTTGTGGGAGCGGGAAGTGGCCGGACGAAGTCCTTGTCGAGAAGACAGTTCGGCGACAGCAGGCGGGGGCGGGGGTTTGATCGGCCCCCGTGTCACGGTGAGATTTCCGGCGGTGCCGACGGAGCGGCGTTGCGGGCGGGGGAGGCCTCGGCCAACCAGTTCTTGGTCGATGTGGCGGTGGATCTGATCCAGGGTGAGCGGGCCGGGCATGCGTAGTGCGTTCAGCAACGCTCCGGTGAAGGCGGTGTTCCGGGCACCAAGTGGGGCGTGAGAGAGAGCGGTCGCAGGCGTGGACGTCAAGGTGTAGGTGCCCGTCAGATCAAGCTGCCCCAGGGCGAGGCTCCTCCGGTTGCTCATGACTGTGACGGCTTGGCCGGAGAAGCAGCAGTCCAGTAGGAGCACGCGAGCTTTGGCGCGAGCGCTGCCGACCATGCGTTTGACAAGGTCTACGTGGATGGCAGAGAAGCCGACGTGTTCGGCATCCGTGCCGGTCAGAGCGAAGTGCAGTACGCCGGTGTCGTCGAGGACTCCGTGTCCACAGTAATAGACCAGCAGGAGATCCTCCGCCTCACGGACAGCGGCGGTCAGGGCCACGCCGACAGCGGCCTGGTCTGCGGGGTCGGCCAATATCTGACAATGATCGGCTGTCAGGAGACCATGTACGGGATGCGTCAGCACTTCGCGCAGGTCTTCCAGATTCCTGCGCACAGCCGGAATGTCAGGCAACTCCGGGTCGTGGAAGGTACCTGCCCCGATGAGTACCGCCCGGCTGCCACCGGCGTCCAGGAGCGGCTTACGACTCACTCTGCCGCTCGACAGCCGCCGGGAACTGTTCCGCCACCTCCCGCAGCACCGCCGCCGGGTCCGCAGCACGACGGATATCCACCTCGATACGCCGCCCGTCGGCAGCAGTGACGATGACCTTGACGTCGGTACGGCGGGAGGTGAGCCAGGTGCACACCGATTGGATCAACACCGCCACCGCGCCACCGGAGCCCACCGCCACCGTCAGCAACTCCACCGACGCGCCCATCTCTCCCGGCTCTGGCGCTCGCCGTTGAGGCCGTACCCGCCCTCGCAGTTCATCCTCCGAACCAAGCCAGTTGAACAACTCCACAGCGTGGAGCGCGGCCTCCGCACCCTCGACGACTACTTGCAGGTCCACTGCATCGGACAGCTCAGACACGAGGCCACGTCCTTTGAATTACGGCTACTTGGTATAGATCATGCTAACGGCCTGGATGTGCCTGAGCCTTGTCATGTCGCTGATCGAACGGCCCGCAGCCTCAAGTGATCTGCGCCAGACCAGATTGACAGCGGCCACGACATCTCTGCTGGTGTGTCCAGTAAACGGCTCATCCAAGAGTCCGGAGGTGACGGACGGTCACGCGAGGAGTATTCGCTTTCGGAGGAGGGCGAAGCCGACGCGCCCGTACATCTGTCGTTTGATCATTTCGTCTTGTTGACGACGCCCCGGTGGGTCCATTGCTGTAGAGCATGGCGAGCCCGGCGGCTACGGAGCGTCGTGGTCGATGAGCA
Source organism: Nonomuraea sp. NPDC049624 (assembly GCF_040675255.1). Classification (NCBI taxonomy): domain Bacteria; kingdom Bacillati; phylum Actinomycetota; class Actinomycetes; order Streptosporangiales; family Streptosporangiaceae; genus Nonomuraea; species Nonomuraea sp. NPDC049624. Next base: position 978,769 of record NZ_JBFAOR010000001.1, read on the forward strand.
GCCCTTCGGCGAAGGACCGCAGGGCAGGAACGGTGGTATCGGCCTGCGTGGCGGTGATCCACTCGTCCAGCCGGCCGGTGTGAGTGTCGAGGTCGCCGTCGTGGCCAGCGGTGAGCAGGGCGGCGAAGGCGCACACGTGACCAACGGCGGTCGTCAGTTCAGGGCGCCACCTTCCCCAACCCGTTGGCCGCCAAGTCGTCCCAGCTCAGGAGATCGATCAGCTCACAGCAGATCTGCCCCAGGCAGATCGCGTCACCCCTGGTCCGAATCGCTGCACATGATGGACGCATGAGCGAAGAATCAAAACTCCCGCTGTTGAACGCGCAGGTAAGACGCGAGCTTTATGAGCAGCGTGTTCTCGTTCTCGACGGCCCTCTCGACGATGACAACGGGACGCTGCTGGCCACGCAATTGATGACACTCGCCACGCAGGACGCGGCGACCGACATCGCATTGTGGATCCACTCCCCGGGCGGCTCGGTTCCCTCGATGCTGGCGATTCGCGACGTCATTCGACTCATTCCCTGCGACGTATCGACCCTCGTGTTGGGCATCGCCTACAGCGCCGGGCAATTCCTGCTGTCCTCGGGAGCCCGCGGGAAGCGCCGCGCCCTGCCGCACTCACGCGTCCTGATGCACCAGGGCTCGGCGGGAATCGGCGGCACCGCGGTTGACATCGAACTGCAGGCCAACGACCTTCGGCATACGCGCGACACGGTGCTCGGCCTCATTGCCGAGGACACGGGACAACCCGTCGGGCGCATATTCGAGGATTCCCTGCACGATCGTTGGTATACAGCGCAAGAAGCACTCGACTACGGCTTCATCGATGCGATCGTGCAGAACTTCGGCGAAATCGCGCCCCACCATCGCCCGCGGCCTGGATTCGGCATCACCGAAGGAGTCGGCAAGTGACCTCATATACGATCCCGAACGTAATCGCCCAGAATCCTCGCGGCGAGCGGATCATGGATGTCTACTCGCACCTGCTCACCGAGCGCATCGTTTATCTGGGCACCGCCATTGACGCGGGCGTTGCGAACGCGCTCATCGCGCAGCTGATCTTTCTGGAGTCGGACAACCCGGATGCTGAGATCCAGTTCTATATCAACTGCGAAGGCGGCGACCCGAGCGCGATGCTCGCGATCTACGACACGATGCGTCATATCCGCCCGCGGGTCTCGACCACCTGCGTCGGACAGGCCGTCGCCGTGGGCGCTGTCCTTCTCGCCGCAGGCGCCGAGGGAAAACGTGCCGCTCTCCCACACGCACGGGTGATCTTGCACCAACCGGCCGCTCAAGGACGCGGAACGATCCCCGATCTCATCTTGCAGGCTGACGAGGTCGTACGTGTCCGGGCGGACATTGAGCGCATCCTGTCACGCCACACCGGCCAGACGATCGAGACCCTACGCGCCGACACCGATCACGATCGCGTGTTCACCGCGACCGCGGCCTTGGAGTACGGGCTCCTCGACCAGATCATCGAGGAGCACTCCTAACCCCGTGGACACCCCGGCAAGCCGCGCTATGCGGCCAGTGCGTACGTCGTCGCCGCCGAGCAGGTGGCGCCTCTTGACACGCTGTGCTGAGCGGGGCGCAGGCTCTCGGCCACGGCAAGGGTCAGATCGACCAGGGTCACATCCAGCGCTCCGGCGACCGCAGCGATCATCTCGCTCGACGGCTCTTTGAGCCCTCGTTCTATCTCGGAGAGGTATTGCGGTGAGACTCCGGCGCGACTCGCCGTCTCGCTCAACTTCTCGCCTCGCTCGTGACGAATGCCTCGCAGACACTCACCGAGCACCTGCCTCCACAGCCGCTCGCGAATCGGAGAGAACTCGGGGGCGGTCCGATCGATCGCCGGACGCAGCGGCGGGATGGAGGAGGCCATGCCTACACCATAGGGAGACCTCACGTTCGAGTCCTGGCGGCTTCGCGTAGAGCAGAACCAGGGACTGGCCCCTCCGCCGGCCCTTAGGGCGCCTCCGCCCGCTCACGAGTGGGCGCTGCGGCGGCGACCACTCGGTGACACCGGTCACCCGGCCACGTGACCAGGGCGCACACCGCGCTCTGCAAGGTGAGGCGGGGTCCGGAAGCTGGGTTGCGGTCCTTCCAACGCCAGGCCGGCCACTCGTGTGAGGCGCGGGCATCCTGAACGCCATGTCCGTCGCCGGTGCCGACCGCCCCTCCCGCACTCGCCGTACCGACCCCCAGGCCCAGCACCTCGGCGCTTCAGGACCCGAGGTGCTCAGCCCGCCGCCAGCTCTTCACCGACGGCGTACTGAGGGCCATGGGCTTACCGTGCATGTCGGAGGGGGAGATGAACCCCCATACGCCTGGCCTGGGGCTATAAGTTCCCCGACTTGAACCCTCAGCGCCAAGACAAAGCAAAAGCGCCAGGTCAGAGACCTGGCGCTTTTATATGACCGGTGTCCGAGGGGGGACTTGAACCCCCATGCCCATCACTGGGCACTAGCACCTCAAGCTAGCGCGTCTGCCTATTCCGCCACCCGGACTTGGTGCCTGCACGCGGGACCGTCATCTCGCGTCGGCTCCGTAAGGTTAGCAAACTCTGGGGGGTGAGTCATACCAAGTATCGGCACAGGGGAGAGGCACCGCCTCTCCGGCGGCCCGCCGGCGGACCCGCCGGACCGTCCTGATGACCCTCCCGGGTGCCTTCCGTGAAGCGGACCCGCGTGTCCTTGGCCTTTTTCGGGGTCTCTGCTGAAAAGCCCTTGCGGCAACTTTGAGTGCTGCTACGGTTACGGATCGTTGAGGGGTGAGTCCACGGGCCGGCCTCACGACGTGAGGCCGGTTCCGAAGCTGGGAGGTCACGTGGCACGCACGAAGGTCGGGCAGTCGAGGGCGTCGTCCCTCGCTGCGCGCCGCGTGCCCACGACGCTCCCGGAGCAGGACACGACCGCCGAGCGGGCCGACCGGATGGCGCGGTTCGCGGCCGGTGCCCGCAGGGTTGTCGTGCGAGCAGTCGCGATGGGCGCCCTCGTGGCGGCCGGATGGCTGCTCGCCGTCGTGTTCGGAGCCATGTCCGCCGCTCCGGCGGCCGCGGACGCCACCGCGGCCACCACAGGAGCCGCCGACGCGGCCCCCGCTCCCCTTTCGGTCCCCGGCTACCTCTCGGCGTCGGACAACGCCGAGGCGATGGCGGGCCGCACCGTGGACGGTCTCAACAGCCAGCAGGATCCTGGTCTGCCACCACCATCCTCCGCCGGAAAGATCTTGGACACCGATGGACTGGTGCCCAACGGTGGTGGCAGTGGCCCGTTCGGGCCCGGTATGGGGGATGTCGCGAGGTCCGGTGTCGACCCGCGGCTGCAGTACCAGTCCGCCGTCATGGCGCGAGTGCTGCCCCCCGTCGTCCGCACAGCGGCGGACGACCCTTCCTTCTCACCTGACTGATCCCGCCATCTCGACACGCCCCGGACGTCCCGTCCGGAGAGCGACGGCGGAGCGTGGTCAGATCCCCTCCGCCGGCGGGTGAGACGTCAGTCAACCTGTTCGCGAATCCGAGGTCACCGTTGTGTGCGACCTCGCACGGCCTCGGCTGCCCGCGAACCGTTTCAGGTATCCCCCCAAGAACCACTAGGAGCATTCACCATGCGTACGTGGGCTAGAGCATCTACTCCCGCGGCCCTTCTGGCGGTCGCGGTCATGTCGTTCGGCAGTGGCGCGGCCTTCGCCGACACCTCGGGCAACTCCTCCGTCGGCGGCGGCAACCAGGTCAACCTGCCGATCAACCTGCCCATCGACATCAGCGGCAACGCCGTCGGCGCGGCCGGCCAGTCGTCCGCCGGGTCCCAGGGCGGCGCCTCGGTCGAGAACGCCGGCCCGAGCGACATCCCCAACCGCACCTCAGGAAACTCCAGCGTGCTGGGCGGCAACCAGGTCAACGCGCCGATCACCGCGCCGCTGAACGCCTGCGGCAACGCGGTCTCCCTGTTCGGCAAGTCGGACGCGGGCTGCCGGGGCGGCGCGACCGTCCGCAACAGGGGCAAGGGCGGCGCCGGGGGCAACCAGACCTCGGGCGACTCCAGCCTCATCGGCGGGAACCAGCTCACGGCGCCGATCACGGCTCCGATCAACGCCTGCGGCAACGCGCTGGCCATCTTCGGCGACGCCACCGCGGGCTGCAAGGGCGGCGCCTCCGTGCACAACAGCGGCGTCGGCAACGCGGGCGGCAACCGGACGTCCGGGCGGTCGTCGGCGCTGGGCGGCAACCAGGTGATCGCGCCGGTCAACGGGCCGATCAACATCTGCGGGAACGCGGTGGCGGTGTTCGGGCGGGCGTTCGCGGGCTGCCAGGGCGGCGCCAGCGTCACCAACTCGGGCGGCGGCGGCTGGCTGCACCACATGGCCGCGCCGGGCTCCACGGGCAACGACACCGACGGGCGTTACGGCGCCGGCAGCGGCAACCAGGTGATCGCCCCCGTCAACCTGCCCATCACGGCCTGCGGCAACGCCGTCGGCAACGCGGTGGCCAACTGCCGGGGCGGCGCGACGGTGCTGAACACCCGCGCCGGTTCCGGGGCGGGCGGCAACACCACCTCCGGGCGTTCGGGCGTGCTGAGCGGCAACCAGGTGATCGCGCCGATCACCGCTCCGCTCAACGTGTGCGGCAACGCGGTGGCCGCGTTCGGCAAGGCGTTCGCCGGGTGCCGGGGCGTCGTGTCGGTCAAGAACGGCGGCCGGGGCGCCGGCGGCAACCACACCTCCGGGCAGTCGGGCGTCGGGGCGGGCAACCAGGTCGTGGCTCCGATCACCGCGCCGCTCAACGTCTGCGGCAACGCCGCCGCGGTGCTCGGCGCCTCCAACGCCCACTGCAAGGGCGGCGCGGCCGTCTGGCCGCACAACGGTGTGGGCGGCGGCGGCAACACGACCTCCGGGCGTTCGGGCGTGCTGAGCGGCAACCAGGTGATCGCGCCGATCACGGCTCCGGTCAACGTCTGCGGCAACGCCGTGGCCGTGCTGGGCGACGCCGCGGCGGGCTGCCTGGGCGGCGCGCACGTCGGCAAGCCGGGCAACCCGGGCGGCTACGGCCAGTTCCTGCGGTCCACCGGCCACCAGGCCGCGGCCAAGAGCGGGCTGCTGCCCGCGGTGCCCGCCGTCCCGGCGCTCAACGGTGTCAACGGCACCGGCGGCGTGCCCGGGCTGCCCGACGTCGGCGGCCTGTCGAAGGCGGGCGGCCTGCCGGTTCCCGGCAACGTGACGCAGCAGCTCCAGAGCTCAGGCCTGCCGCTCCCCGGCAATGTGACGCAGCAGCTGGGGGGCTCGGGCCTGCCGGTCGGCGGCGGTCTGTCCTCGCTGCCGCTCGTGGACGACGCGTCCAAGACCCTGGGTCTGCCCGCCCTGCCCGAGCTGCCCGGCCTGCCCGGCCAGGCGCAGGCTCCGGTGCAGGGTCCGGCGCAGGCCAGGCCCGGCGAGGTCGACATGCCGGCCAAGTCGTGGGAGAAGCGGGTGCCCGTCCGGCCCGGCAAGCGTCACATGGCCGACAGGACCGACCACGTGCGCAGGGCGCCGGCCCGGCCCTCGTCGCCGCTCTCCCCGGCCACCGACCTGCTCTCCTCCACCCCGGTCGGCGGCGCCGTCACCTCCGCCACCGGCGGCCTGCCGGTCGGCAACCTGGGCCTGATGAGCGCCGCCCAGCCCGCCGGTCTCACCGGGATGAACTCCAGCTCGCTGCTCGCGCTGCTGCTCGGCTCGATGTTCGCCGCATCGGCCACGCTGTTCGCGACCGCCCGCCGGTTCCGGTTCGGCCGTAAGTAGATATACGGCATAGGTCGGTAACCACAGATACCGCTACCGCTCCACCGCCTGGGAGCGGTAGGCGATAGATGCTTTGCCCGTTCCGGGGGCGCGGCCCGGAGCGGGCAAAGCCATGTCCAGGCTCAGAGCGTGCTGCGGACACGGATGACCTTGCGTCGCAGCCGTACGTGCCGGCTCCCGTCGGGGTGCACCCGCACCCGGGCGAGCTCCCACTGGCCGTACTCTGCGTGTTCGGTCAGCAGTTGACGTGCGGCTTCGCGAGTGAGGTCGCGCGGGATGAAGATATCCATGTAGGAGTAGTCGAGCACAACGATTAGTCTCCAGGGTGAGTCAGGGCGCCATGCCGCTCGATGGGGCTTATTCTGCGTGCTTGTGGGTGGACCCGGAAGCTAGTGGGTAGCCCGGGGGAAGGAAATTTCCGCGAGTCGGGTTACCTTTCAGATCTATGCCGACTCCCGGCAGGGGGATTGCAAGCGAACAGTGAGGTAGGAAGCAGCGTGCCAGCCAAGAACGGCAGCTCCGGCGGAACACGCCTGGTGATCGTCGAGTCGCCCGCCAAGGCGAAGACGATCGAGAAATACCTCGGCGCCGGCTACACGGTCGAGTCCAGCATCGGCCACATCCGTGACCTGCCGGAGCGGGCCGACGACATCCCCGAGGCCTTCAAGAAGGAGTCGTGGGCACGCCTTGGCGTGAACGTCGAGCACGAGTTCGAGCCGCTGTACGTCGTCAACCCCGACAAGAAGGCGCAGGTCAGCAAGCTGCGTCAGCTGTTGAAGGGTGCTGACGAACTCTACCTGGCCACTGACGAGGACCGGGAGGGCGAGGCGATCGCCTGGCACCTGCGCGAGGTGCTCAAGCCGACCGTGCCCGTCCACCGCATGGTGTTCCACGAGATCACGCCGCAGGCCATCCGCGACGCCGTCGCGAACCCGCGCGATCTCAACCTCCGCCTGGTCGACGCCCAGGAGACCCGCCGCATCCTCGACCGGCTCTACGGTTACGAGGTCAGCCCGGTCCTGTGGAAGAAGGTCAAGCCGCGGCTGTCGGCGGGCCGGGTGCAGTCGGTGGCGACGCGGCTGGTGGTCGAGCGCGAGCGGGAGCGCATGGCGTTCACCTCCGCCCACTACTGGGACCTGCAGGCGCTGTTCGACTCCGGCAAGCCCGAGGAGCGGCCGCGTGACTTCACCGCGACACTGACCTCGGTCGACGGCAAGAGGGTGGCCCAGGGGCGCGACTTCGCCAGCACCGGGCAGCTCAAGACGGCCGACGTGCTGCACCTGTCAGAGGCCGCCGCCGGTGAGCTGGCCGGCCGGCTCCAGGGCACGTCGTTCGCGGTCAGGTCCGTCGAGCGCAAGCCGTACACGCGCAAGCCGTACGCGCCGTTCCGGACGACCACATTGCAGCAGGAGGCCAGCCGGAAGCTGGGCTTCTCCGCCAAGTACACGATGCAGGTCGCCCAGCGGCTGTACGAGCAGGGCTTCATCACCTACATGCGTACCGACAGCATCACGCTGTCGGAGACCGCGATCGCCGCCGCCCGCTCGCAGGCCATCAAGCTCTACGGCGCCGCGTACGTGCCCGACAAGCCGCGCGTCTACACCAGCAAGGTCAAGAGCGCGCAGGAGGCCCACGAGGCGATCCGGCCCTCCGGCGAGGAGTTCCGCACGCCGGGCGAGACCGGGCTGTCCGGCGACATGTTCCGCCTGTACGAGCTGATCTGGCAGCGCACCGTCTCCTCGCAGATGAAGGACGCGGTCGGCGAGTCGATCAGCGTCAAGGTCGGCGGCCGTTCGGCTTCCGGCGAAGACGTCGAGTTCAGCGCCTCGGGCCGGACGATCACCTTCTACGGGTTCCTCAAGGCGTACGTGGAGGGGGCCGACGATCCCTCGACCGACCGCGACGACTCCGAGAAGCGGCTGCCCAACCTCGCCGAGGGCGACGCGCTGACCGTGTCGCGGCTCGACGTGGCCGCCCACTCCACCAAGCCGCCCGCCCGCTACACCGAGGCCTCGCTGGTCAAGGAGCTGGAGGACCGCGAGATCGGGCGGCCCTCGACGTACGCGTCGATCATCGGCACGATCCTCGACCGCGGCTACGTGTTCAAGAAGGGCACCGCGCTGGTGCCGTCCTTCCTGGCCTTCGCCGTGGTCAACCTGCTTGAGCAGCATTTCGGCAACCTGGTCGACTACGACTTCACGGCCGAGATGGAGAAGGTGCTCGACGACATCGCCAACGACCGCGCCGAGCGGGTGCCCGAGCTGCAGCGTTTCTACTACGGCGCGGGCGACGGCGACGAGGGCCTGAAGGAGATGGTCACCGACCTCGGTGACATCGACGCCAAGGAGATCAGCTCGTTCCCGATCAGGGGGACGGACATCGTCCTGCGGGTCGGGCGTTACGGGCCGTACCTGGACAGAGACGGCGCGCGGGTCAACGTGCCCGAGGACACCACGCCCGACGAGCTGACGGCGGAGAAGGCCGAGGAGCTGTTCTCGCGCCCGACCGGCGACCGCGAGCTGGGCAAGGACCCCGTGACCGGGCACACGATCGTGGCCAAGGACGGCCGTTACGGCCCGTACGTGACGGAGATCCTGCCCGAGCCGGCCGAGGACGAGACGCCGAAGAAGCGGACGAAGAAGGCAGACGCCCCCAAGCCGCGCACCAGCTCCCTGTTCAAGACGATGTCGCTGGACACGATCACCCTCGACGACGCGCTCAAGCTGCTGGCCATCCCCCGGGTGGTGGGCGAGCTCGACGGCGAGGAGGTCGTGGCGCACAACGGGAAATTCGGGCCGTACATCAAGAAGGGCACCGACTCCCGCTCGCTCACCTCGGAAGAGGACCTGCTGACGGTCACGATCGAGCAGGCCAAGGAGCTGTTCGCGCAGCCCAAGCAGCGCGGCCGGCGGGCCGCGGCGGCGGCGCCGCTGCGGGAGCTGGGCGACGATCCGGTGTCGAAGAAGCCGGTCGTGGTCAAGGAGGGGCGTTTCGGCCCCTACGTGACCGACGGCGAGACGAACGCGTCGCTGCGCAAGGGCGACACGGTCGAGGACATCACCATCGATCGGGCCGCCGAGCTGCTGGCCGAGCGCCGCGAGCGGGCGCCCGCGCCGAAGAAGACCACGCGGAAGGCCCCGGCGAAGAAGACGACCGCGAAGAAGCCGGCGGCCAAGTCGTAAGTAGCATCGACGTGTGATCGTGCTGGTCTTCGTCGCTCTCGTCGTGGTGGCGCACCTTTATCTGTGGCATCGGATGGTGCGCTCCGCGACCCGCCCCGGGCGCGTCCGCAAGGCGCTGACCTGGGGCCTGGTGGGGCTCGTCCTGCTCGTGGTGGCCGCGTTCGCGGGCACGCGGATGGAGCTGGGCAACTGGCTGGCCTGGCCGGGTTACCTGTGGGTGGCGCTGATGTTCTACCTCGTGGTGTTCCTGCTCGTGCTGGAGGTGCCGCGGGCCGTCGCGTCGATGATCATCCGCAGGGGCGAGCGCGGGCCGGTGGCGGTCAAGGAGCCGGTTCCGGTCGCGGCGGTGACGTCCGCCGGCCCGCCGTCCGGGCCCGCCACTGAGCCTGTTCCCCCTACCGTGCCGCCCATGAGCAGGCGGCTCTTCCTGGGGCGCACCACCGCGGTGGTGGCCGGGGTCGGCGCGCTCGGCACGGTCGGTTACGGCATGACCAGCGCCCTCGGCGACCCGGTGCTGGAGCCGGTGCGGGTCCGGCTGCCCAAGCTCGACCCGAGGCTGAACGGCCTGCGCTTCGCCGTGGTGAGCGACATCCACCTGGGCCCGCTCACGGGCGTCGGCCACACCGAGCGCATCGTCAGGATGATCAACGCTCTGCGTCCCGACGTGGTGGCCATCGTCGGCGACCTGGTGGACGGGTCCGTGGCCCAGTTGGGCGCCCTCGCCAAGCCGCTCAAAAGCCTTGAGTCCCGCTACGGGGCATATTTCGTGACCGGTAACCACGAGTACTACACCCAGAACGGCCCCCAGGAATGGATCGAGGAGCTCGACCAGCTCGGCGTTCGCTCGTTGCGTAACGAGCGCGTGGAGATCAGCCACCAGGGCGCCGTACTCGACCTGGCCGGGGTGAACGACCTCAACGGCGAGGCCGTCGGCGACGGGCCCGACTTCGCCAAGGCGCTCGGCGGCCGGACGCCGGGGCGGTCCACCGTGCTGCTCGCGCACCAGCCCGTGCAGGTGGACCAGGCGGCTGAGTTCGGCGTCGACCTGCAGTTGTCGGGGCACACGCACGGCGGGCAGATCGCGCCGTTCAACCTGGTGGTGGGCCTGCAGCAGCCCGTGGTGTCGGGTCTGGCCACGGTCGACGGCGTGCAGGTGTACGTGACCAGGGGCGCCGGGTTCTGGGGGCCGCCGGTACGGGTCGGCGCGCCGCCGGAGATCACTATGCTTGAGCTGCGTTCCTGACTTTGCGCGACGCGGTCGCCACGTGGTGTCATCTTGGCGTAGTATCCGACCGGATACTCGCAGGAGGTGAACATGGTGTCCTCCCCGGCCGAAGGGGCGTTGCGCCAGGCGGCTTCGCTCGCGCCCGACGTCGCCTTCTGGGCCAGGCGCGGCGGGCTGCTGTTCAGGCAGGCGCGCCACGCGGCGAGCATGAACCAGAGGGCGCTGGCCAGCAGGAGCGGCACCTCGCGCACCACCCTGTCGGCCTACGAGCACGGCAGGAAGTCGCCGACCCTGGAGACCGCCGGGCGCATCCTCGACGCGGCCGGGTTCCGGCTGGCCCTTGAGCCCAAGGTCGAGTTCGCCGTGAAGTCGGCGGGCGGGCGCAGCTTCCACGTCCCGAGCCGGCTGCGGCGGCTGCCGGTGGCCGCGGCCCTCGGCGTCCTGCGGTTCGGCGGCCGGGTCTACGACCTGGCCGACCGCGACCAGCGCCGGGCGGCCTACTCGGCGCTCCTGAGCGAGGGCGGCCCCGCCGACCTGCTCGACCACGTCGACGGCGCGCTGCTCGTCGAGCTCTGGGGCGAGCTGGCCCTGCCGGCCGCCGTCCGCGCCGCCTGGGCGCCTCTGGTGGCGGAGATCAGGCAAGAGGCCGGAGTAATGAATTGACGACGTTTTCGACGGCCTATTCCATGCGGGTAACCTGCACGCCCACCCGCGAACGTAATACCCTCAGCCACGGACAAGCGGGTAATTTCCGCGTTGTCTCCTGCCTTCCCATGTCCGGCCGACACCTGGATACGCTGAAAACATGACTGCCCCTAGGCGCGCCGCACATGTGCTGGCCCATGCGCCGTTCCGCCGGCTCTGGACGGCCATGTCGGTGTGCAGTCTGGGCGACTGGCTCAACATCCTGGCCCTGACCGCCCTCGCCGGAAACCTCAACCAGGGCGACTACCGCATGCAGTCGCTGGCCGTGGGCGGCGTGTTCATCGCCAAGATGTTGCCCGCGGTGCTGCTCGGCCCGCTGGCCGGGGTGTTCGCCGACCGGTTCGACCGGCGGCTGACCATGTTCACCGCGGACCTGGCCAGGTTCGCGGTCGTGTTGTCGATCCCGGTCATCGGCACCTACCAGTGGGTGATCGTCGCGACCGTCCTGGTCGAGTGCGTCAACCTGTTCTGGGTCCCGGCCAAGGACGCCACGGTGCCCAACCTGGTGCCCAAGGACCAGCTCGAATCAGCCAACCGGCTCAACCTGCTGGTCACCTACGGCAGCGCGCCGATCGCGGCCCTGCTGTTCGCCGCGCTGTCCCTGGCCGGCGACATGGGGCGCAGCGTCCTGCCCCTGCTGAGCGGCATGGACCCGACCGCTCCGGCGCTCATCGTCAACTCCCTGGCCTACCTGGTGTCGGCCTTCCTGATCTTCACGTTGCGCGGCATTCCCAAGCGCGACGGCGCGATCTCGACGCCCTCGGTGCTCAAGCAGGTCGTCGAGGGCTGGCGCTTCGTGGGCGGCAACCGGCTCGTGCGCGGCCTGATCATCGGCATGCTCGGCGCGTTCGCCGCGGGTGGGGCCGTGGTCGGCGTGGCGAAGATCTACGTGGTGGCCCTCGGCGGCGGCGACGCGGCCTACGGCGTCGTGTTCGGCGCGGTCTTCGTCGGCATGGCGCTGGGCATGTTCGTCGGCCTCAGGCTGCTGCGCGGGCTGTCGCGGCGGCGGCTGTTCGGCCTGGCCATCACCGTGGCCGGGGTGGTGCTCGTGGCCATCGCGCTGATCCACAACCTGCCGATCGTGGTCATGCTGACCGTGCTGCTCGGGGCGTGCGCGGGCATCGCGTGGATCATCGGCTACACCTTGATCGGGCTGGAGGTCGAAGACGCGCTGCGCGGGCGCACGTTCTCGTTCCTGCAGTCCACGGCGCGGGTCACCCTGCTGCTCGTGGTGGCGGTGGCCAACCCGCTGGCGGCGCTCTTCGGCGCCCACGAGTTCGGCCTCGGCGCCATCGCCTACCGCTTCGACGGCACCAACCTGGTGCTGGTCATCGGCGGCGGGCTCGCGATGGCCGTCGGGATCCTGGCCCTGCGCCACATGGACGACAGGCAGGGCGTCTCGCTGTCGGCCGACCTGCTCGCGGCGGTGCGCGGCGAGCGTTACCCCGCCGAGCCGGCCGAGCACGTGCCGGGGCTGTTCCTGGCGTTCGAGGGCGGCGAGGGCTCGGGCAAGACCACCCAGTCGCGGCTGATCGCCATCTGGCTGCGCGACCAGGGCTACGACGTGGTCCAGACCCGGGAGCCGGGCTCCACCAAGATCGGCATGCGGTTGCGGGCGATCCTGCTCGACGCGGCCGAGCGAGGTCTGTCGGCCCGTTCGGAGGCCCTGCTCTACGCGGCCGACCGGGCCGAGCACGTCGAGAAGGTGATCCGGCCGGCGCTCTACCGGGGCTCGCTGGTGATCAGCGACCGCTACGTCGACTCGTCCCTGGCCTACCAGGGCGCCGGCCGGGCGCTCGATCCCGAGGACGTCTCCAGGATCAACGCCTGGGCGACGGGCGGCCTCGTACCGCATCTGACCGTGCTCATCGACACGCCGCCCGAGGTGGGGCTGACCCGGCTGGGCGGGGCGGCCGACCGCATCGAGTCCGAGCCGCTGGAGTTCCACCAGCGGGTGCGCAAGGAGTTCCGCGCGCTGGCCGCCGCCGATCCCGGCCGCTACCTCGTGGTCGACGGCACGATGCCGCCCGAGGTGCTGACCCGCCAGATCCAGGACCGCATCCGCGAGATCCTGCCCGACCCGGTGCCCCGCGAATCCGAAGACGCCACGGGCACGATGCCCGCCATCCGCGACTAGCCTTACGCCGTGACAGTTTTCGATGACCTCGTCGGGCAGGCCCAGGCGATCTCCGTGCTGTCGCGGGCCGCTGCGGCGGCCGGCGAGGCCGTCAAGGGCGGTCGCGGCGCCGGCATGACGCACGCCTGGCTGTTCACCGGCCCGCCCGGCTCGGGCCGGGAGGAGGCCGCGCGCGCCTTCGCCGCCGCGCTGCTGTGCCCCGACGCCGGTTGCGGCCACTGCGACCAGTGCCACCAGGTGCTCATCGGCTCCCACCCCGACCTGGAGTCCGTACGTCCTGAGGGCCTGTCCTACAGCGTCAAGCAGACCCGCGAGCTCATCCTGCGGGCCGCGGGCGCCCCCACCCAGGGCCGCTGGCGAGTCATCCTGTTCGAAGACGCCGACCGCGCCACGGAGTCGGCGGCCAACGCCCTGCTCAAGGCCATCGAGGAGCCCCCGCCGCGCACGGTCTGGCTGCTGTGCGCGCCCGCTCCCGACGACCTCATGATCACCATCAGGTCGCGCTGCCGCCAGGTCACACTGACCACGCCGTCCACCGAGGCCGTCGCGCACGTGCTGGCCACGCGCGACAGCGTGCCGTGGGAGACCGCCGCGTTCGCCGCCCGGGCCGCGCAGGGGCACATCAGCAGGGCGCGGTCGCTGGCCCTCGACGAGGGCGCCCGTCACCGGCGGGAGGCCGTGCTCGGCATCCCGCGCTCGCTGACCGGGGTGGGCGAGTGCGTGTCCGCCGCCGAACGCCTGGTCAAGACGGCCGAGGAAGAAGCCGCGGCGGCCACGGCGGCGCTCAACGAGAACGAGACGGCCGAGCTGCGCAAGATCTACGGCGAGGGCTCCACGGGCAAGGGGCTCAACCGGGGGCTGGTGCGCGGCGGCGCGGGCGCACTCAAGGAGCTGGAGGACCGGCAGAAGTCCCGGGCCACCCGGATCAAACGCGATTCGCTCGACGCCGCGCTGCTGGAGCTGGTGTCGTTCTACCGCGACGTGCTGGCCATGCAGTTCGGGGCGGGGGTGGAGCTGGCCAACGACGACATCCGGTTCGATCTCGACCAGCTCGCCAGGTCGTCCACGCCGGAGGAGACGCTGCGGCGGATCGACGCGATCATGCGGTGCCGGGAGCGGCTGGGGGCCAACGTCAATCCGCAGATCGCGGTGGAGGCGATGATGTTGTCGCTGCGCGGGGCGGCCTGAGCTGATCCCGGCCGCCGCCTGTGGTGGCTGCGTGGGCTGCTTGAGGCTTCGCCTGCGGTGGCTTGCCTTGGGGGCCGGCTGCGATGGCCTGCGGTTTCCGCCTTCTCGCTGCCGAAGGGCCAGGACTGCCGGACGGGCGGTTGATTCAAGATCGGGCCCGGTGCCCCTCACGCTCACCGGGCGGACACACGTAGTGTGGCAACGGTAGGCCGTAACAACCCCCGAGGCCGTCAGGGAGGCGAGCTCTAGCCCATGGGAATGATCATGGCCGTGAGCTTCACGCGCTACGGGAGGCTCTACTACCTCGATCCGGGCGGGCACACCTTCAAGGTCGGCGACAAGGTGCTGGTGCCGACCGACTCGGGCCCCGAGGTGGCGGAGTGTGTGTGGGCGCCGCAGTACACGAGCGAGGACATCGACGGTCTGCCCGTGTGCGAGGGTCCGGCGGGCGAGGAACACCTCTCGCGTGACGAGTCCAACAAACGCCGCAGGGCCGAGGCCCGCAGCGTGTCCAAGAAGCTGATCAAACGGCACACGCTGCCGATGAAGGTCGTCGGCATCGACTATCTCGACCAGGACAACGTCTACACCGTCTACTTCTCGGCCCCCCACCGGGTCGACTTCCGGGCCTTGGTCCGCGACCTGGCCCGTAACCTGCGGGCCAGGGTCGAGCTGCGGCAGATCGGCCCCAGGGACGAGGCGCGGCTGCAGGGTGGCATCGGTCCCTGCGGCCGTGACCTGTGCTGTGCCACGTTCCTGAAGGATTTCGAGCCCGTGTCCGTGCGCATGGCCAAAGACCAGGACCTGCCGGTCAACCCGTTGCGCATCGCGGGGGCGTGTGGGCGGCTCATGTGCTGCCTGAAGTACGAGCACCCGTTGTACGTCGAGAGCCGGTACAGAATGCCTCGCGCGGGGAGCCGGGTCAGCACGCCGCAGGGCGACGGGGTCGTCACCGGGCACAACGTCCCCGCCGACACGGTGACGGTGCGCCTGGACGACGGTGGCAGGCGCTGCGCGTGCCCTTCGGCGTCGGTGTGTTCCCCCCGCATCCAACACGACACGATGTACGGCAGCCGGGAGGAATCGCCCGACCACACGCCTTCCGGCGGCGAGGACGTCTAGACAACGTTCTGGCCCGGGGGCGCACATGGCCGGTCGGTAACCGGCTGACGGCCTCCCGGAAGGCGACGGGAGGCCGTGGGGGCTACGTTCGGGGGCTGCGGCCAGCGCCCAACCAGCCACACCGGAATTCCAGGCCCACCTGAGGCGTCAGGCGCTGGGTTCCGGAGGTCGTCTGAAGTGGCGAAGCAAGGCGTTAGCCCCGCCCGCGCCCCCTGCCTCGCGTCCCCCCGTCCCGGTGCGGGGTGGTGCGCGAGGCGGTTCGGCAGGAGTGGGTGGTGGTGGACAAGCCGGTCGGGCAGTAGATGCCGGGCTGGAGCGGCTGGTCGTCGTACGTTGGGTGCGTCACTTCCATGTAGGACGCGGATCGGGCCGCCGGCTCCATGGGGCGAACGTGCGGAGGGCTGGTGTCCGTGCGCCTGGGGTGAGGGCCGGACTCGTCGTCTTCTGCGGTCTCGTCGGTCACCGTGGTCGTCGGAGGTGAGATCTAGATCTCTGGAGAGTCATGAACAAGCCGGTGCAGTCGAGCGACGGCGGGCCCGCCGTGCAGGTGATGCTCTCACCTGCCAACGTCTGGCGTGCCGGGCTCGCCATGGCGGCCGTCGTCGCGGTGGCGTTCTTCGTCCGGTTCGTGATCACGGACGCGGGTGCGCTGGTCGCCATGCTGGTGATGGCGTGGTTCCTCTCTCTGGCCATGGAGCCCGCCGTGCGGCGCATGTCGCGGCACATGCGCCGGGGAAGGGCGACGCTGCTGGTGATGACGCTGTTCATCCTGGCTTTCGTGATCTTCATGATCCTGTTCGGCAGCATGTTCGTGCAGCAGGTCGCGGTGCTGCTGAAGGCTCTGCCCGACGTCGTCGCGGCCGTCGTGGAGTGGGTCAACGCCCGGCTCGGCACCCGCTATGAGATCTCCGACATCCTCAAGTCCATCAAGCTCACCCCGCAGCAGGCGGCCGAGTACGCGCAGGGCGCGCTCGGCGGGGTGCTGGGTCTACTGGGCACGGTGACCGGAACGCTGTTCAACCTGTTCACCCTGGCGCTGCTGACGTTCTATTTCTCGGCCGACGGTCCGAGGCTGCGCCGGTGGCTCGCGCAGTTGCTGCCCGGCCGGTTCCAGCAGGTCTTCCTCAGCGTCTGGGACGTCTCCACCATCAAGACCGGTGGATACGTCTCGTCCCGGCTCATCCTGGCCGCCATCAACGGCACGGCGTCGGCCCTGGTGTTCCTGCTGCTGGACATGCCGTCCTGGCTGGCCCTCGGCGCCTGGACGGGGCTGGTCGCCCAGCTCGTGCCCACCATCGGCACCTACATCTCCATCGCTCTGCCGGTGGTGGTGGGACTGGTCTCGTCACGTCCCTGGGTCGGCCTGGCGGCGCTGGCGTGGGGTGTCCTGTACCAGCAGGTGGAGAACCTGACGCTGGAGCCGAAGATCAGCTCACGGGCGGTGGACATCCATCCCGGGGTGTCCTTCGCAGCCGTGATCGCGGGGGCGTCGCTGTTCGGCGCGATGGGCGCGCTGCTGGCCATCCCCATCGTGGCCATGCTGCTGTCGCTGATCGACACGTTCGCCACCCGTCAGGAGCTGCGAGAGGCCATGGCCGCCGAATCCCCGCCGCCGAAGGGCGGAGGCGGGGGAGCGTCTTCGAAGGGGGACGGCCCCGGCTCGCCGCCGCCGAAGTGACGTGGACCCGCGCGGACGGACGATCGTCCCGGCAGCGTGGCGGACGGGGGCGTCGGAGCAGGCCTGGAAGTCGGAGCAGGCCTGGAAGGGGTGCCGGGCGGAGGCCGATGCGGCCCTCCGGCACGGTGGCACGTGGGCGGCGGTACGGACAGTGGCTGCCGGTCAGCCGCGGGGATAGCCGGGGATCTGGCGACGCTGGCTCGCGGTGCCGATCCAGTGGAAGAGGTCCAGCAGGACCGAGACGGCGATCCAGAACCAGTCCGCTCCTCTCAGCCCGACGCCGGGGACGTACAGGATCACGTACATCAACGTGGTGAACGGCAGGAAGATCAGCCCGAGGAGAGGCCAGATCCACGTGTGGAAAGCGGCGCTCACCAGAGCGGGCCGCGCCACCCAGATGATGAAAACGGCAAGTCGCGGAAAGAGGCCCGCGAAGATCGCGAACAGACATCCCATGGCGGCCCACGTCCCTCCATCACGCCTGGCCGGAAGGTCGGCGAAGTGGATGGTCCCCGCAGCCGGGACTGCTCATCCTCGACGTTGTGCATGGAGAGTCCCTGATTTGATTTGCCCGCCGAGTGCTTTCTCGGCGCACTGAGGGCTGTTTTCGAAAAAATGCACAGATCTGCCGAGGGAAATCTTTGCCTTATCGCGGTGGCCGCCCGATCGGGAACAGGGGATCAGAAGCATGGACGGCGGCTTGGCAGGACGATGCCGCCATATGTGCCGCTGTGTGCCGTGATGCGGCCGTTGCGGGTCTCCACTGGGAGTCCCGGGTCGATGCGGGCCCGTCCGGCCGGAAAGCGGCACAACCGCGCGAGATGATGGAGGGGATCGGCGCCCGGTGAACAGAATGCCGCACACCGCCACGGATCCGCGGCGCGCACGGCTGCGCCTCGCCGACGGCGCGGCGGCCATGCGCCCAGCCGCGCCGCGTGAGCGCAGCGCGCCCGCCCCGCCGCGTGAGGGCGCGATGCAGCCCGTCCTGTCGCGTGAGGGCGCGATGCAGCCCGTCCTGTCGCGTGAGGCCGCGATGCACCCGTCTCGTCGCGTGAGCGCGGCGCGTGCGCTTTGTCGTGAATGTGAGGGTTGAGGGCCCTTTGTTCGAGGATGGTGCGGTCGCCACCAAGAGAGGTCGTCATGGGGAAGGTGCCCGATCCGGCCGACGGTCATCGGCCGCCGGCCGATGGCGCCCACAGGGACTACACCGGTGCGGTCTACGGATCACTGCTCGCCGCCTCCGTGGTGGCCGGCGCCGCGTCGCTCGGCAGGTTCCCGCGGCTGGAAATGATCATTCTGCTGCTGGGGACCAGCACGGTGTTCTGGGCCGCTCATGTGCACGCCCGCCTGTTCGGCGCCCGTGCGGTCTTCCAGAGCATGAGCGTGGCCGACATCCGCCGGGCCTGCGCCGAGGAGTGGCCGATCGTCACGGCGGCCGTTCCGCCGGCCGTCGCCGTGGCCGTCGGGCCGCTGCTGGGCCTCGAACCGCAGGGCACCGCCTGGCTGGCCCTCGGTGTCGCGGTGGCCGGGCAGGTCGGCTGGTCGGCTGCGGCGGCCGTGGGGATCGGCGCCTCCTCCCGGATGGTGCTGGTCACGAGCTTGATCAATCTGCTGCTCGGGCTGGTGATCGTGGTGCTGAAGGCCGCGTTCCACCATTGACGGGACGCCCGCCGGGACGGCCGCCGGAACGCCCGCTGCGGCCGCGCAGGCGGCTGGTCATCCGCGGCGGCCGCGGAGGCGGCCGGTCATTCACGGCGGCGGCGGCTTGGCCGAAGGGGACGAACATCATGCCGGTTTCACATCGAGGTGGTCATGCGCAGGTGGATGATGTGCCGCGGCGATCCCGTCCTTGAGCGGGCCGGCGCCGGTCCGTACGGCGAAGGCGCCGACCCCGTGGCCACCGATGGAGCTCGACGAGCGCGACGGCGGGGCGGACCATGACCGGACCCGCAGCCCCGGGGAGCCCGGCCGCCTTCTCGAAGAGCCCGCTGGCCCCGCTGGCCCTCGCCCAGTTCATCTGCAGCTTCGCCGGCTCGAACATGAACGTGATGATCAATGACATCGGCCGGGACCTGAACACCACGGTGCGGGGCGTGCAGAGCACGATCACGCTCTTCCTGTTGATCATGGCCGTGCTGATGATCCCGTGCAGCAAGCTGACCGACCGCTGGGGCCGCAAGAAATGTTTCCTCGCGGGCCTCACCCTGTACGGGATCGGCGCTCTGACCAGCGCGTTCTCGCCCAGCCTCGGGGTGCTGATCCTCGGCAACTCGGTTCTCGAAGGGGTGGGGACCGCGCTGCTGATCCCGCCGGTCTACATTCTCGCGACGATGGCCTTCGACGATCTGCGGTCGCGGGCCCGCGCCTTCGGCCTGATCAGCGGGCTGGGGGGTGTCGGCGCGGCCGCGGGCCCGCTGATCGGCGGTTTCATCGCGACGGCGATCACCTGGCGCGCGGCGTTCGTCTTCCAGGCGGTGGTGGTCGCGGTGATCGTCTTCCTCAGCCGCCGGATCGCCGATCCGGTGCCGCCGGATCCGGCCCGGCCCTTCGACACCGCCGGCGCGGTCCTGTCGGCCGTCGGCATGTTCTGCGTGGTGTTCGGGATTCTCCAGGCCGGCAAGAACGCCGTGCTGATGACGACGTTCCTCGTCGTCGGAGTGGGATTCCTGGTCTGGTTCTTCCTGCACATCCGGTCCAGGGAGCGTGCGGGGAAGGAGCCGTTGCTCACGACGCGTCTGTTCCGGAACCGTACGTCCGATCTCGGCCTCGTCACGCAGAACATGCAGTGGCTGGTCCTCATGGGGACGTCGTTCGTCGTCGCGGTCTTCCTGCAGAAGGTCCGCGGGTACAACGCCATCCAGACGGGCGTTGTCTTCACCGCGGCGACCGCCGGGATCCTGGTGAGCTCCCTGGCGGCGGAGCGGCTCGCCAGGAAGCACTCCCAGAAGAGCCTGATCTCGGCGGGTTTCGCCATGACCGTGGCCGGGATCGCCGTCCTGCTGGCCCTGGTCGAAGCGTCGTCGCGAGTCGTCGCCTTCGTGCCGGGGCTGCTGCTGATCGGGCTGGGCGTGGGCGTGATGCTCACGCCGTCGGTCAACGTCGTGCAGTCCAGCTTTCCCGAGGAACAGCAGGGCGAGATCTCCGGATTGTCGCGCAGCGTGTCCAATCTCGGCTCGTCGTTCGGGACGGCGATCGCCGGCACGATCCTCGTCGCCGGGCTGGCCGAGGGGAACCGGTCCTATGCCCTCGCCATGATCGCGCTGGCCGTCTTCGCCCTGGTGGGCCTGGGCGCGGCGATCCGGCTCCCCGCCGACCCCGGGTGACCCCGGCGCGGGGTCTACCGCCCGTACGGTTCGGCGCGGTCGAGTTGTTCGTCCAGGGCGACGGCCGCGGCGATGAGCGCCAGATGGGTGAACGCCTGCGGGAAGTTGCCGAGCTGCGCGCCTGACGGGCCGATCTCCTCGGCGAACAGGCCGACGTGGTTGGCGTAGGTGAGCATCTTGTCGAAGGCGTAACGGGCCTGCTGCAGCCGTCCGGCGCGGGCCAGGGCCTCGACATAGAGGAAGGTGCACAGGTTGAACGTCCCCTCCGACCCGCGCAGGCCGTCGGGGGACGCGGCGGGGTCGTAGCGGTAGACGAGGCTGTCGCTGACCAGCTCCTCGTCGATGGCGTCCAGGGTGCTCAGCCAGGCCGGGTCGCGGGGGGAGATGAAGCCGACCCGGGGCATGAGCAGCAGCGAGGCGTCCAGCACGTTCGTGCTGTAGTGCTGGACGAAGGCCTGCCGGTCAGGGCTCCAGCCGCGGTCCAGGATCTGGTTGAAGACGGCGTCCCGGACACTCATCCAGCGCACGAGGTCGGCCGGACGCGAGTGGGTGGTGGCCATCCGGATGCCGCGATCGAAGGCGACCCAGGTCATCAGCCGGCTGTAGGTGAACTCCTGACGTCCGCCGCGAGTCTCCCAGATGCCTTCGTCGGGACGGTCCCAGGTGTCGGCCAGCCAGTCGAGCACCTTGGCGAAGGACCGCCAGCCGCGGATGCCGCCGATCTCCTGGGACTGGGCCAGGGCGTCGGCTACTTCACCGTAGATGTCGAGCTGGAGCTGGTCGGAGGCGGCGTTTCCGGCCCGTACCGGCCGGGACTGCCGGTATCCCTCCAGATGGTCGAGCACTTCCTCGGTTAGATGGGGATCCCCGTCGATCCGGTACATGATCTGCAGCGGCTCACCGGAGGCGCGGCCGACGACGAGCCGTTCACGCAGCCACGTACGGAACGCCTGTGCCTCCTCGACGAAGCCGAGGCCGATCAGGGCCCGGACGGACAGGGAGGCGTCGCGGACCCACGTGTAGCGGTAGTCCCAGTTGCGTTCGCCGCCGATCTGCTCCGGCAGCCCCATCGTGGCGGCGGCGATCGGGGCGCCCGTGGGCGCGTACGTGAGGAGCTTGAGAGTGATCGCCGAACGGTTCACCATGTCACGCCAGCGCCCCCGGTACCGGGACGCCCGCAGCCAGCCGTGCCAGAAGGCGCGGCAGGCCTCGAAGCTGTCACGTATCCCTTCGGCGGTCACGGGCGGCACGGCCTGGTCATCGCCGCTGCAACTGGTCAGGACGATCGCGGCGGTCTGGCCCGTCTGGAGGGTGAAGCCCGCGACGATGTCCTCACCGTCCGGGCGCAGGGCGACAGGGCCGACGGCCTGCACGTGGAGGCTCGTGCCGGGGCCCTGGAAGACCGCTGATCCGGCGTCGCCGAGGGCGAGGGTGTGCGGCGCCCGTCCGTAGTCGAAGCGGGGACGG
This sequence comes from Nonomuraea sp. NPDC049624, assembly GCF_040675255.1. Classification (NCBI taxonomy): domain Bacteria; kingdom Bacillati; phylum Actinomycetota; class Actinomycetes; order Streptosporangiales; family Streptosporangiaceae; genus Nonomuraea; species Nonomuraea sp. NPDC049624. Next base: position 1,000,577 of record NZ_JBFAOR010000001.1, read on the forward strand.
CAGGTGAAGACGAAGGGCAGACTCCCGCGAACCACCCGGACGAACCGCACCAGGCGGTGCCGGCCGGAAGGCGTGGTGGAGGTGTCCGGTTCCATGAAGTCGGCGACCTCGCCGACGCCGCCGGAAGCCATGAAGCGGGTGACGAGGACGGCGGTGTCCGGCAGGTAGAGCTGCCGGACGGCCGCCTCGTCGCTTCCCTCCATGTCGGCGGCCAGCCGGCAGTGGCCCCCGCGCCCGCTGTCGAGGATGGACGCGAAGAGGCTCGGGGAGTCGAACCGGGGCGTGCACCACCAGTCGATGGTGCCGTCGCTGGAGACGAGCGCGGCGGTCTGCAGGTCTCCGATCATGCCGTGGTCCGCGATCTGCGGGTAGCCGTTCATCGATGCCTCCGTTGTTCGCCGGACATACCGGACGACTGCCTCCGGACGTGTCGACTGAGCGACCGTCACCGGGGGGAACGGAGCAGTCTTTTCAGGCTAACTCCTGGTATCGCAGGAAGTCATCCGGGGTGACGACCGTGCGCCTCGGCCCCGGGGTGGTTTGCTGGCGTGGTGAGTGACTACCGCTTGGGAGGAGCCTTCGGCCTGCTGCTGCCCATGCCGGGCGCGTCGCGACGGTGGGGCGCGCAGTGCCGCCGGATCCGGTCGTGGCGCGTCCCGCGGTGGCTGCGCCGCGTCGTGGCCGGGGTCGTGGTGCCGGCGGTGCTTCTCGCCGGTGGGTGTGGCCGTCCGGACGAGCGGGCGGGGCGGGGGCTCGGCTGGTCCGACTGCGGGGACGGCTTCCAGTGCGGGACGTTGCGGGTGCCGCTCGACCACGACCGTCCCGACGGTGAGCGGCTTGAGCTGGCGGTCGTCCGGCTGCCCGCGACGGGCGACCGGATCGGCTCGCTGGTGGTGAACCCGGGTGGGCCGGGGGCGTCCGGGGTCGAGTACGCCAGGGCCGCCCGGCTGGTGGTGGGCGAGAAGGTGCGGGAGCGGTTCGACGTCGTCGGGTTCGACCCGCGCGGGGTCGGCCGGTCGGCGCCGGTCGAGTGCCTCGACCATGCGGCTCTCGACGCCTTCGTCGCCATGGACACCACCCCCGACACCCTTGAGGAGCGGGCTGCGCTGGAGGCCGCTGCGCGGCGGTTCGCGGACGGCTGCCGGAAGCACTCCGGCCGGCTCATGCCCCACCTGGGCACCGTGGACGCGGCCCGCGACCTGGACCTGCTGCGCCAGGCCCTGGGCGACCGGAAACTGACCTATCTCGGCAAGTCGTACGGGACCTTTCTCGGGGCCGTCTATGCCGACCTGTTCCCCGGCAAGGTGCGCGCGCTCGCGCTGGACGGCGCCCTCGACCCGGCCGGTTCGCGGGTGCTGGTGAACACCGAGCAGGCCGTGGGGTTCGAGGAGGCGCTGCGCGCGTACGTCGAGGACTGCCTGGGCGACCGCGACTGCCCGTTCGCCGGCCGGACGGTCGAAGAGGCGATGGACCAGGTCGGGGCCCTGATCCGCCGCGCGGACACCCGGCCACTGGACGGCGGCGGCGGCCGGCGCGTCACCGAGGCGCTGGCCACCCTCGGCACGCTGACGCCGCTCTACGACCGATCCTCCTGGCCGGAGCTCACCGAGACGCTACGCCGGGCGCTGAACGGCGACGGCTCACTCCTGCTGCGCAACGCCGACCAGCTCGCGGGCAGGCAGGACGACGGCACCTACTCCAACCAGCTCGCGGCCAACCTGGCGGTGAACTGCGTCGACGGCCCGTATCCGGCGACGGCTGCGGCCTTCGCGGAGGATGCGGCGCAGGCGTCCAGGAGGGCGCCGCGGTTCGGGCCGTACATCGTGTGGTCGTCCCTGCCGTGTGCGTTCTGGCCGGCCCGGCCCACCTTCTCGCCGCACCGCCTGACCGCCGCCGGGGCTCCTCCGATCCTGGTCGTCGGCACGAGAGGGGACCCGGCGACGCCGTACGGGTGGGCTCGGGCGCTGGCGTCTGAGCTGCGGTCCGGCGTGCTGCTGAGCTACGACGGCGACGGGCACACCGCGTACGGGAACGGCTCCCCATGTGTGGACGACGCCGTGGACCGGTATCTCGTGGAGGGGGCGCCGCCGAAGGGTGGCGCGATCTGTCCGGGCATCCGGTGATCGGGAGGAGCAAGAACCCTTCGATCTCCTGTAGACTCTTGCAAGCCGTACAGGCACGCCGCCTTAGCTCAGTCGGCCAGAGCACTTCACTCGTAATGAAGGGGTCTGGGGTTCGAATCCCCAAGGCGGCTCCAGTTCAGAAGCCCTCCGCGATCTCGTGGAGGGCTTCTGCGTGTGTGACTGGGCGACCAAGGATCCCATCGCAGGACGGTGTCGCGATGTGGGACAGTGAGCGCGTGGAGCTGGTTGATCAGAAGAGGGCGGGGTTCGGTGCCCTGACCGTGCCGCAGCGTGTGATCGTGGTCGCAGTGTCAGGGGTGGGCCTTGTGGGCGGGACGGCGCTGTTGCTGGCGGATCCCCCGAGCGATGTTGCCGTGTTCTTCCTGATCTCTGCTTATGTCATCTCGGCGGTGGCGGTTCTGCAGAGTATTCCCTGGGTTCGGGCGCGGCTTGGGAGCGGGACTCAGCTCTGCCTGGGGTTCGTCTTGGCCTTCAACTCTCTGTCCGGTGAATACACGACGCCTGTGTTTCAGGGCGTAGGACTGATCGTGGGGATCGGCCTGTTGACTCACGTCCTTGTGCTTGCGGTGATCAGGGATCGGAGAGTGAGGAAGGGGCGTCAGCGCACCACGGCACAGGTTCACTGATCACGGAGGTGCGGCGCCCAGCCCGGGTCTACGTCCGCTCGGCGAAGACGTGGGTCAGAGCGGCGACGCGTCGGTAAGGGTCTGTGGCGCCGGCTTGTTCCTCGCAGTTCAGGAGCGCGGTCAGAGCCTGGGCGTCGGGGAGTTCCGCGTCGGCCGGTGCGGTGTCGGTGAACACGCGTACGCCGTACCAGGCGCGCACCTTCAGCCGCCGGTCGGTGAGCGCGGCGGTCAAGGCATCCAAGCGGTCGGCGCGAGCCGTGACACCGATGCGGTTGTCGTACGTCAGTTCCTGGAAGGCTCGCTGCGCTGTGGCCCAGTCGCCGAGCAGGCCGGGCCGCATCGCCAGGGCGTCGCCGTTGCGGACCAGCAGGGACAGCAGGCCCCCGGTGGTCAGCAGTCGCGACAGATCGTCCAGCAGCGGCCCGGGGGCGGGGAAGTACATGAGAACGCCGTGGCACAGCACGACGTCGAAGCTCTCGGACCGGAACAAGGTCGCGATGTCCCGTACGTCGCCTTGGAGTAGCCGCACGCGCCCCCGGACGTCCTCCGGCTCGTCCGTCAGGGCGCGCTGGAGATCGGCAAGGAGGGTCGCCGAGGAGTCCAGCCCTGTCACATCGTGTCCGCGTCGTGCCAGCCGCAGCAGTTGGGTTCCCTGGCCGCAGCCCACGTCCAGAACCCGCTGCGGCACCGCATCGGGCAGGTGAGCCGCCAACTGCCGGGCTACCAGCTCCTGGCGGACGACCTGCTGGAGTGTCCCCAGACGAGCCCGCCACTCTTGCTCACCTGCCGCGAAGCCAGAAGTCATCGCGCCTCTCTCCGCATGCCGTCAGACCAGCAGAGAGCCTACGCGTTCGTTCTTCCGCCCACTGTGACGTCCCCGAGGCGGCTGCCGAGTGCGGAAAGGCCGGTCAGATGCGGGAGCGGCGCTCCTGAGGCGCGGGTTCGGGGGTGGTGAGTTCGGTGAGCAGGGCGTTGAGCACGTGCATGGCGCGCCATGCCTTGGTCATGCCGAACTGCGCGCTGAACCGCACGACGGCACGGGCCTCCTCCGGTGTGGCGCCGGCGCCGAGGGCGCGGGTCAGGTGGGCGCGGAAGCTCTCCTCCAGGGTCTGGTAGAGCACGTCGACGGTCATCGTGATGAACGCCCGCTCCCGGGGCGACACCCGCTGCATGCCGGCGCGCATGCGGGACTGCAGGTCCATGTAGGTGCTGAACGGCCGGTCCAGGGCGGCCACGGCCTGGCGCATCGCCTCCGGGAGCGGGCTGCCCGTGCCGTCGGCGTTCACCTCGTGACCCTGGCCGGTGGGGGTGGGCAGGGCGTGCGTCCGTTCCAGTTCGGTCAGGCGGGCGAGGGCGGTCAGTGCGGCGGGGTATCCGCTGTCGTAGGCGACGAAGCACAGCATCTCGCGCAGGTCGTCGGCCGACAGGCCGCAGTCGGCGGCCATCGTCACGTGTTGTTCGAAGGGCAGGCCGAGAGTCTGCTGGCAGACGTCGGCGGTGAGGCACAGCAGGACCTTCTCGCGCCGGGTGAGCTCAGGGACCTCGTCCCAGAGCAGGCGGTCGGTGGCGGCGCTCATCTCGGCGAACACCGGGTCCAGCGCCTTCACCTGGATTTCCATGGATCTCCTCCATATGTGAACGACTGTAGCGCTACGACTGTAGTGCAACGAGCGTCCGCCTACAATGGGCCCTCATGGACGAGACCACCTCCGCCCCGGCCGGCCCTCGCGGCGGCAGGCAGGGACGCAATCCGCGAGGTCAGGGCGAACGCCTGCGGGACGACGTCATCGCCGCCGCTCTGCGCCTGCTGAACGAACTCGGCGACGACCAGGCCCTGTCCATGCGCGCGGTGGCACGGGAGGTCGGCGTCGCGGCGACCTCGGTGTACATCCACTTCGCCGACCGGGACGCGCTCGTGCTGGCCGCCTTGGAGAGGTTCCACGGCGAGCTCGTGGCGGCCGTCGATCAGGCCGAGGCCGGGGCCGCCGATCCGGCGGGGCGGCTGCGGGCCCGCGTCCTGCTGCTGGGCAGGTGGGTCCAGCAGCACCCCGGCCTGTACAAGGTGCTGCACGAGAGCACGCTCAACCAGCGGGTGGCCATGTCGTTCAAGCAGGAGCTGGCCGAGCGCACCACCGCCGCGGTGCAGCGATGCATCGACGCCGGGCTCGCCCCGGCCGACGACGCCGCCGCGGTCTCACTGGATCTGCGGGCGGCGGTGCACGGGGCCGTGTCGATGCGGGTCAACCAGCCCGACCTGCCGTGGCCGCCGCTGGAGGAGCAGGTCGATCGTTTCCTCGCCAAGCTCGTCGGACTCGCCGCCGGGGGCCGGACGGAGTGACCGCCTCGGGCGGGTGGGTTCACTGTGAGTGTCAGGAGGAGGGAAGGGGATTGTAAACGGAAGGTGATTGATCGAACACCATGAGTTGCGCCATGGTGCATGAGCCCTGTTCAACGCACCCTCGGAGGGACTCATGCTGGTTCGTCGCCTTCTGTCTGGAGCCGTCCTCGTCGTCACCGTCAGTGCGGGTCTGGTGCTGCCCGCCGCGGCTTCCGCTCCGAACCCGATGTGCATCGACGTCACCAACGACCGTGGCAACGGGGTCCGGATCTACCAGTGGGAGTGTCAGAGCAACAACAACAATCAGAAGTTCGTGATCGACGCGGGTCAGATCAAGATCAAGGACACTCTGGGGACGTCGCGGCCGATGTGTGTCGATGTCACCAATGACCGTGGCAACGGGGTCCGGATCTATCAGTGGGAGTGTCAGGCCAACAACGACAATCAGAAGTTCGTGATCGACGCGGGTCAGATCAAGATCAAGGACACTCTGGGGACGTCGCGGCCGATGTGTGTGGACGTCACCAATGACCGTGGCAACGGGGTCCGGATCTATCAGTGGGAGTGTCAGGCCAACAACGACAATCAGAAGTTCGTGATCGACGCGGGTCAGATAAAGATCAAGGACACTCTGGTCTGAGTCGGCGGGGTCGCTGGCGGGGGCTGGTCCGCGGTGACGGACCGGCCCCCGCCGTCCTTGTGCCGGACGCCGGTGCGGCGAGGGTCAGGCGGTGAAGTCGCGGACGAGGGCCACGAAGTCGTCGGGGCGTTCGACGCTGGAGACGTGGCCGGTGTCGAGTTCGAGGTAGGAGCTGCCGGGGATGGCGGCGTGGAGCTCGCGGGAGTTCTCCACCGGGATCAGGCCGTCGCGGGCCGCGCCGACCACCAGCGTGGGGGCCTGGATGCCGGGCAGCAGGCGGCGGAGGTCGACGCGGCGGCCGAGGTCGATCTGGCGCAGGCGGTTGGGGTGCGGCCGGAAGTACGTCGCCCGGCTCTCCAGGTCCTCGGCGTCGAGGGAATTGAGGTAGCGGCGGCTGAAGCCGGTCAGCATGGCGAAGCGGGCGAAGGCGTCCGGGGTGCCGGCCAGGCCGAGCCAGGTCTGCAGGGCGGTGCGCAGGTAGGCGTCCTCGGTGTGGGCCCAGCCGCCGACCGGGATCAGGCGGCGGACGAGGTCCGGGCGGGTGGCGGCGAGGGACAGCGCGATCACCGCGCCCAGGGAGAAGCCGAGCAGGTCCACGGGGGCCTTGCCGGAGTCCTCGATGACGGCCGCGAGCTGCTCGGTCAGGCCCTCGACGGTCAGGGGGGCGCCGTCGTCCTCGACGAGGTCGCTGCCGCCGAGGTCGGGCAGGATCACGGTGTTGCGGTCGGCGAAGCGCTCGGCGACGCCGTCCCAGGTCGACGAACCCGGGCCGGTGCCGTGCAGGAGCACCAGGCCGGGGCCGTCGCCGACGGTGCGGTAGGCGAGGCGGGTCCCGGAGACGGTCAGGTGTCGGGTCATGGACGCCACCGTGCCAGTCGGCGTCGCGGATGAGGAGCGGACCGGATTCCCTAGGACAGACAGTCCTGGACTGCGATATTTCGCGGTATTGCAGGATGGGCTCATGGATCGTGCGGAGCTTGCTGACTTCCTTCGCCGCTCGCGGGAGCGGCTGCTGCCCGGCGAGGTGGGGCTGCCTTCGGGGCCGCGTCGCCGTACGCCGGGGCTGAGGCGGGAGGAGGTGGCGCTGCTCGCGGGCATGTCGGCCGACTACCTGATGCGGTTGGAGCAGGCGCGCAGCCCGCAGCCGTCCACCCAGCTGCTGGCCGCGCTGGCGCGGGCGCTGCGGCTGACGAGCGACGAACGCGACCACCTCTACCTGCTGGCCGGGCACCGGCCGCCGGCCGGGCCGCGGGCGGGCGAGCACGTCAAGCCGAGCCTGCTCTACCTGCTCGACCGTCTCGTCGGGACGCCCGCGCAGGTGCTGAGCGACTTGGGCGACGTGCTGGCGCAGAACGCCATGGCCGAGTCCCTGTTCGGGTGCAGCTGCACCGTCGAGGAGCCCGATCGCAACATCGTGTGGCGCTGGTTCACCGACCCGTTCAGGCGCGAGGCCTACCCGGAGGAGGAGCACGCCGAGCGCTCCCGCGCGCACGTGGCCGACCTGCGCGCGGCGGTGGTCCGCCGCGGCAACGACGAGCCGGCGCAGGCCCTGGTCGAGCGCCTGCGCCGGGCCAGCCCGGAGTTCGTCTCGCTCTGGGAACGGCACGAGGTCGCGGTACGCCGCAGCAGCCGTCTACGGGTCAGGCATCCGGCCATCGGCGCGATGGAGTTCGACTACGAGGTGCTGCTGGCCCCGGCCGAGGACCAGCGGCTGCTGATCTTCACGCCGCCGCCCGGGTCGAAGACGTTCGAGGCGCTGGAGCTGCTGCGGGTGGTGGGGCCGGAGACCGTGCACCGGAGCCATCGGTAGCCGTACGGGACGCCGCGTCAGCGGGCGCGTCAGGACGGCGACGGTCCGGTGTCAGCGCGGCCGGGGATGGTTGAACCATCACCGGTCCGGGGAGTCGGCCCGAAGGCTTGAAAGGCGTACGAACATGACGAACGACAGCGTTTCCGTGAACAACGTGGCCGAGCGCCCGGAGCTGCAGAAGATCCTCCAGGAGATCGTGGACGCCGGTTTCGTCGGCGTGCAGCTGCGGGTGAACGACGAGCGGGGTGAGTGGGTCGGCACCGCCGGGTTGCGCGAGCTGGGCGGCCTCGCCGAGCCGCCGGCGGACGGGCGTTTCCGGGTCGGCAGCGTCACCAAGACCTTCACCGCGGCCCTCGCCCTGAGCCTGGTGGCCGACGGCGTGCTCGGCCTGGACGACGTCGTGGACGACCACCTGCCCGAGTTCGGGCTGGACCGGCGGATCACCGTCCGGATGTTGCTGCAGCACACCAGCGGCGTGTTCAACTTCACCGGCGAGTACTACGAGGACGGCACCGTCGTGCCGGGGATCGTCTGGTCGGGCAAGGAGTGGGTGGAGAACCGCTTCAAGACCTACCAGCCGCAGGAGCTGGTACGGCTCGCGCTGTCCAAGCCCGCCCGCTTCGAGCCGGGGGCGGACTGGAGCTACTCCAACACCAACTACGTCCTGGTCAGGCTGCTGATCGAGAAGGTCACCGGCCGTTCGCTGGCCGAGGAGATGCGGCTGCGCGTCCTTGACCCGCTCGGGCTGCCGGACACCGTCGTGCCGGACACCGACACCGAGATCGCCGGGCCGCACGCCCACGCCTACTACCGCTACGAGGAGGACGGCCAGGACAAGACGGTCGACGTCACCCGTCAGAACCCCTCCTGGATCTCCACCGGCGGCGACATGATCTCGACCACCCGCGACCTGCACACGTTCATCTCCGGGCTGATGGGCGGGCGGCTCCTGCCGCCCTCGCTGCTGGCCGCGATGCGCGACGCGCATCCCAAGGTCGGCTACGGGCTGGGGGTGTTCGTGCAGGACGCCGACCCCGACACCGGCACCCTCATCACCCACAACGGCGGCATCTCGGGCTCGGCGGCGCTGCTGTACAGCACGCCCGACGGCCGCAGGACCCTGACCGCCTCGGTGACCTACGTGGACGACGCCGCGATGTCCCAGGCCGCGGCGTTCCAGGAGGTCGTGCAGCGGCTGATCAAGGAGGTCTTCGGCGGCGCCGCCGGCGGGGACGGGACGGCGTCCTAGGGACCCGGGCCGGACGGCGGGCGTCGGCCCGATGCCCGCCCGCCCCGCCGACGGGCGTCGGCCCGATGCCGGCCCGCCGCGCCGACGGCCGGCGGCCGTCGGCCTTGACAGGGGCCCTTGCGCGCTCAGGGGAAATCGTCTAACTCTTAGGAAGGTTTCCTTTTTAATGGAAGGCGCGCAGAGTGGCCGCTACCCCCCGATCCGGCGCCCTGAAGCTCGTCCTGGCGGCCCTGTGCCTCCTGCTGGCCACCGCCTGCGGGGCGGCCGGGGCCCAGGCCCCGCCGGTGAACGCCCAGGACGTGATGTTCGTGCAGATGATGGTGCAGCACCACCGGCAGGGCATCGAGATCGCCAAGCTCGGCAGTCAACGGGCCACCAACGACCAGCTCCGGATCCTGGTGGCCGCCGTGGCCAGCACGCAGCAGGACGAGGTCGAGATGATGCTGCGCTGGCTGTACGCCTGGGAACAGCCGCTCACCGCCGCGTCCGGCTCCCATGACCACCACGGCGGCATGCCGGAGACCGACCGCAGGCAGATCAGGGCGCTGAAGAAGTCGAAGTCCTTCGAGCACGACCTGATGACCCTGCTGATCGCGCACCAGGGCGACGCGATCAAGATGGCGGACACCGAGGTGGCCTCCGGCGCGGACCCGGAGGTCAAGGAGTGGGCGGGGCAGGTGCAGGCGTCCCGCAAGGCGCAGATCGACCTGATGAAGGACCTGCTCAAGCGCTGATCGGGGGAGATCCCCGGTCGGCGTAGACGTGCGTCGGAATAAGTGATTATATCACTTGATATGTCCGAGGTTGCGCGGCCGACGCTTTCCGACGCTCTGACCGAGCGCATGCTGGAGCTCATCCGTAGTGGAGGGCACCGGCCGGGCGACAGGCTGCCCTCCACCAGGGAGCTCTCCCAGCGTTTCGCCGTCACCACCCCGACGCTGCGCGAAGCGTTGCGCAGGCTGGAGGCCACCGGAGCCATCGAGCTGCGGCACGGCTCGGGCATCTACGTCGGCGCCGACATCGAGCGGCTCGTGCTGCCCAACCCCAACATGCGCGAGATGCACGCCGCCCAGCTCCTCGAACTGCTCGGCGCGCGCATCGTGATCGAGCCGCCGCTGGCCGCCATGGCCGCCGAGCACGCCGAGGGCGCGGAGCTGGCCGCGCTCAAGCGGGTGCTCGACCAGGCCGGCCGGCACCTGCGCGGCGAGGACGCCGAGCTGCACGAGGCCAACATGTCCTTCCACCGGGCGACCGCGCGGATGGCGGGCAACAGCGTGCTGCACGAGGTCGTCGACTCACTGCTCACCGTCCACGGGCCGGAGCAGCGGGAGATCCTGCAGATCTTCGACGACCGGCGCCGCGACTACGAGGAGCACCTGGCCATCCTGGAGGCCATCGAAGCGCGCGACGCCGCCGAGGCGCAGGCGCGCATGCGGGCCCATCTGGTCGACGTCCGGACCGTCGTCGAGCAGAGGTTGCCGCCCAGATAGAGCAAGTCCCCCCGAAAGAGCAAGGAGGCCGGCCATGTTCCGGTCACGTGTGGCCACGCTCGGCGTGGCGGCGCTGGTCCTGACCGCCTGCGGCGGCAACAGCGCCGAGGCGCCGAAGAAGAAGACCGAACTGACGCTCTACAACGACAAGGGCGCCTGGACGAAATACTTCGACGAGATGGGCGCGCTGTCCAAGCAGCAGATCGGCCTGGGCATGAAGCCGACGGGATACACCGACTCCGCGCAGTACCAGGCCTTCATCAAGGCGTCGTTCCGCACGGACGTGAAGCCCGACCTGTTCACCTGGCAGACCGGGGGGATGCTGGCGGAGATCGTCAAGCAGAAGCAGGTGGCCGACACCACGGCCGTCTGGCAGGAGGCGATCAAGGCGGGCGACCTGTCGCAGGATCTCGCCCCGTACTACACCATCGGCGGCAAGCAGTACTGCGTGCCGATGAACGTCGCCTACTGGGGCATGTTCTACAACAAGAAGATCTTCGACAAGTACCGCCTGAAGCCCCCGCAGACGTGGGACGAGCTGGTCCAGGCCGCCGAGACCCTGAAGAAGAACGGCGTCAAGGCCTTCTACCACACCAGCGTGCTGTTCTCCTTCGTCTGGTTCGAGCAGCTTCTCGCCGGCTCCGACCCCGACCTGTACGACCGGCTGTCCACGGGCCAGGCGAAGTACACCGACCCGGGTGTGGTGCAGGTGATGGAGAAGTGGAAGTCGCTCATCGACGCCGGATATTTCATGAACCCGGGTGACAAGACCGACCCTGGGGACGTCATGAAGACCGGCAAGGCGGCGATGGTCTCCTTCGGCACCTGGTTCAGCACCAGCATGACCCAGCGCGACCTGAAGTCCGGCACCGACTACGGGTTCTTCGTCATCCCCAACGTCAACCCCGCGCTGCCGAAGACCTCGATGATCTTCGAGAGCGGGCCGCTGTGCTCGCTCACCAAGGGGGCCGACCCCGACTCCAGCATGAAGTACCTCAAGTGGTGGACCACCGCCGACGCCCAGAAGAAGTGGGCCACCACCAGGGGCGACGTGAGCGCCAACCCGAAGGTCGAGATCGCCGACGAAGCGCTCGGCGCGGTCACCAAGGACGCGGGCGGTGGCAAGTACCGCCTGGTCAACCGCTACTTCGAGGCCACGCCGCCGCCGGTGCTGACCGCCGCGCTCGACGGCTTCGGCAAGTTCGTCACCGAGCCGGGCTCGTACAAGGAAGTGCTGGACACCATCCAGAAGGCCGCCGACGAGTACTGGGCCACGCATCAGTGATGGGCGCCCGGACCCCGATGCTGGGCCGGTTCAGGCACGGTTACGTGGCGCCCGCGGCCGTGCTGGTCGCGGGGCTGCTCTACGCGCCGTTCCTGTGGACGGCCTACCTGAGCCTCACCCGCTACGACGGCCTGGAGCCCCCGGCGTGGGTCGGCGTGCACAACTTCGTCAAGCTGCTGGACGACCCCGCGCTGCTCACCTCGACCCGCAACACGCTCATCTGGGTGGCCGGCACGATGGTGCTGCCGGTCGGGCTCGGCCTGCTGGTCGCGGTGCTGTCCTACGACATCAAGGGCGGCGCCTGGTACCGGGTGCCGTTCATGTTGCCGTACGCGCTGAGCGGCGCGGGCCTGGCCATGGTGTGGAGCCCGGTGTTGTCCCACGACGGCATCGCCAACCGGCTGCTCGGCGTGGACACCGCGTTCCTGCAGGTCGCGCCGGACAACACGCTGGCCATGCTGCTGGTGTGGACCTGGCAGCAGCTCGGCGTGAACACGCTGCTGTTCGTCGTGGGCCTGCAGTCCATCCCCAAGGAGCCGATCGAGGCCGCCCGCCTGGACGGCGCCTCCGGCTGGCGGCTGTTCCGGCACGTGATCTGGCCGCTGATGCGCCCGCTGACCGCGGTCGTGGTCGGGCTGGCCCTGGTGGCGAGCCTGAAGACGTTCGACATCGTGTGGGTGCTGACGCAGGGCGGCCCGGGACGCAACTCCGAGACGCTGGCGGTGACCATGTACCGCGACACGTTCGTGGCCAGTGACTACGGCTACGGCTCGGCGGTCGCGGTGCTGCTCACCGTGGTCACCGGGCTGGCCTCCTACCTCTACCTGAGGAGGCAGGTGCGATGATCCGGCGGATCGTGCTCATCGTGCTCGGGCTGATCTGGCTCGGCCCGACCTACCTGCTCATCGTCAACGCCTCCAGGCCGGCCGCGTCGTACGACCCGGGCAGCGCGTGGGCGCCGTCCGGCGACTTCGCGCTGCTGGACAACTTCGGCCGCGCCCTGGACAGCGCCGACCTGACCGGCAGCCTGGCCAGCACCGCGCTCTACGCGGTCGTCTCGCCGCTGCTCGGCGTGGTGATCGGGGCGCTGGCCGGCTACACGATCGTGGTGCTGCGGCTGCGCCACGGGTTCTGGTGGTTCCTGCTGATCTTCGGCGGCACGGTGTTCCCGTCGCAGATGCTGCTGGTGCCGCTGTTCGTCGGCTACAGCGACGCCGGCCTGTACGACAGCAGGCTCGGCATGATCCTGATCTACACCGCGATCAACGTGCCGCTGGCCGCGTTCGTGCTGCGCAACTTCTACACGGGGGTGGCGTTCTCGATCTTCGAGGCGGCCCGCATGGACGGCGCGTCCACGTGGCGCATCTTCTGGCGCATCTACCTGCCGATCTCGCTCAGCGCGCTGACGGCGGTGTTCATCCTGGAGTTCACCTTCATCTGGAACGACCTCATCTTCGGCCTGACGCTGACGCAGACGCAGAGCGTCCGGCCGGTCATGACCGCCCTGGCCGGGCTGATGACCGACGTCTACGCCGGCACCCCGGTCCCCGTCGGCCTGGCGGCGGGCCTGGTGGTCTCGCTGCCGACGGTCGTGCTGTTCCTGGCCACCCAGCGCCTCTTCGCACGGGGCCTGTCCCTAGGGAGTGTTTAGATGACGAGCCGGTTGCTGCAGCGGAGCCTGGGTAGCCCCGACTACGACGGGATCAGGCAGGCGCTGCGCAACGACACCTCCACACCGGTGATCAGCGCCCGCGGGCTGGAGGTGCGGGTCGCGGTGCTGCCGCTGTTCACGCACGACGGCCGCCAGGCGGTCCGGGTGTCGAGCACGCAACCCCTGACCCACGTGCTGGTGGGCGTCGACAGCGCCTCCGGCACGGACGTGACGCTGCTGGTGCCCGAGGTGGACGCGCCGCGCACGCTCACCCTGGAGTGCCGCGACGACGCCGGCGTGGTCGGCAGCGCGCAGGTCACGGTAACCCCGCAGCGCAAGTGGAGCGTGTTCGTCGTGCACCACTCGCACCTGGACATCGGCTACACCGACCCCCAGGGCACGGTGCTCCGCCACCACCTCGACTACCTCGACGCGGCCCTGCGGCTGGCCGAGGAGACCGCCTCCTGGCCGGACGACGCCAAGTTCCGCTGGACGGTCGAGTCGTCGATGCCCGCGCTCAAATGGCTCGGCGCCCGGCCGGCCGGGCAGGTCGAGTCGTTCGCCGCGCTGGCCAGGGCGGGCGTGATCGAGGTGACCGCGCTGCCGTTCCAGCTGCACACCGAGGCGTGCTCGACCGAGGAGCTCTACCGCCAGCTCCGCTTCACCGCCCAGCTCCAGGACCGGTACGGCTTCGCCACCAGGTCCGCCATGCACACCGACGTGCCGGGCGCGGTCGTCGGCCTGGTGGACGCGCTCAACGCCTCAGGCGTGCGCTACCTGGCCGCCGCGCACAACTGGGCCGGGCGGTCGGTGCCGTACCTGCACGGCGGCGACAAGCTGACCAGGCCGTTCCGGTGGCGGGCGCCGAGCGGGAACGAGCTGCTCGTGTGGTTCACCGACACGCCGCACGGGATGGCGTACATGGAGGGCAACACGGTCGGGCTGACCGACTCCTACGAGCTGGCCGACGACCTGCTGCCGCGCTACCTGTCGGCGCTGGCCACGCGGGGCTACCCGTACGGGCCGGGGACGTTCGGCTGGCAGGGGCCGGACGCGCCGCGCGAGCCGTACGAGCTGGACGTGCTGCACCTGCGGGTGCAGGGCGCGCACGCCGACAACGCCGGGCCGTCGATCGTGCCCGCCTCCATCGCCCGCCGGTGGAACGAGACGTGGGCCTGGCCGCGCCTGCGCTCGGCGGTCAACAGCGACTTCTTCGAGCACGTCGAGGAGCGCTACCACGACCGCCTGGCCGTGCACGAGGGCGACTGGACCGACTGGTGGGCCGACGGGCTCGGCTCGGGCGCCCGCCCGCTCGGCTACGTGCGCCGCGCCCAGTCGGCCCTGCGCGTGGCCGAGACGCTGCACACGATCGCCGGCGCGGACGCCACGGACGAGATCGACGCGGCCTACGACAAGGTCGCCCTGTTCAACGAGCACACCTGGGGAGCGGCCAACCCGTGGGAGGACGCCGAGGAGGCGGGCGACTCCGGCGGCCTGCAGTGGACCCGCAAGTCGTCGGGCGCCTACCAGGCCCAGGACGACGCCTCCGACCTGCTGCACGCCGCCACCCGCCGCTTCGCCGCCGCCCTCTCCTCCCCGGACGCGAAAGGCCCGGACGCGGAGGGCGCGGCGCTGGCCGCCTTCGCCGTCTTCAACCCCGGCACCAGGGCACGGACCGACGTGGTGCGCGCGTTCCTGCCGCGCGACGTGGTGGCCGTGGACGTGCCGATCGTGCTGGTCGACGCCCGGACCGGCGAGACCGTGCCGCACCACGAGGAGTACGTCGACCCCGACGACTGGCCGACCCGCCCGATCGGCCGGCACGTGCACGCCGTGGTGCCGGACGTCCCCGGCTTCGGCTACGCGCGGCTGGACGTCGTCCGCGGGCCGGGCCAGGCCCCCGAGCCGGTCGAGCCGGACCTGGACGGCGTGATCGAGAACGAGTTCTACCGGGTCGCCTACGACGTGCGCGAAGGCTACATCAGCTCGATCTTCGACAAGTCCGCCGGCCGTGAGCTGGTCAACGGCGACGCCGCCGCCGGCTTCGGCCAGTACGTCTACGACCGCTACGCCACCGCCCCGCACTTCAACCACCTGTCCGGCCACGTCGGGGCGCACGACAGGACGCTCCTCGGAGACCGGGCGATCGCCCGCAACGCGACGATCGTCAGGGCCGTGCGCACGGCGGTCGGCGAGAAGCTGGTCGTCGAGCTCCAGGGCAAGGGCGTCGACTGGCTGCGCACCACGATCGAGCTGCACCGGGGCGTCCCCCGGCTCGACCTGACCTACCAGCTCGCCAAGCAGGGCACCCCGGCCAAGGAGGCGGTGTTCCTGGCGTTCCCGTTCGCGACCGGCCCGGCCACGGCCTGGGAGCTGACCGGCGGGGTCGGCGGCCCCGGCGTGCCGCGCGTGCCGGGATCGGCCGAGTACATGTTGCCGATCAGGCACTGGATCGCCTTCGAGGACCCCGAGCTGACCGTCGCCTGGGCCACCCTGGAAGCGCCGCTGGTGCAGCTCGGCACCATCCACATGCCGTACGCGCCGTTCCCGCCCACGCTCGACCAGGAGGACGGCACGGTCTACTCCTGGGCGCTCAACAACATCTGGGACACCAACTTCCCCGCCCAGCAGCAGGGCGAGACCACCTTCCGGTACGCCGTCACGTCGGCGGCCGGCGTCAAGGGCAGCAGGCTGGGCGCGGCGGCGGCCTCGGGGCTGACCGAGCCGTTCGTCGGCGCGCTGATCACCGGCGGTCCCGGGGCCACCGAGACCTACGCCTCGGTGGACCACCCCGACGTGCTGATCACCTCGATCGGCCGGGTGGACGGCGAGCAGGTGGTCCGGCTGCAGTCGCTGGCCGCCGAGCCGGTGACGGCGACGGTCACGATCGCCGGACGGGATCCGGTCGAGGTCCGGCTGCCCGCCTGCGGGGTCGCCGTCGTCGGAGGGAAGCGCGCGTGAAGATCGTTGACATCCGGGCCACGACGGTCGCCGTCCCGCTGGAGGCGCCGCTGCGGCACAGCAACGGCGCCCACTGGGGCCGGTTCGTGCGCACGATCGTCGAGGTCGAGGCCGACAACGGGCTGGTCGGCCTGGGGGAGATGGGCGGCGGGGGCGAGAGCGCGGAGTCGGCCTTCCGGGCGCTCGTCCCGTACCTGAAGGGGCACAACCCGTTCGAGCTGGAGGCGCTGCGCTTCAAGATCGCCAATCCGACCGCCTCGCTCTACAACAACCGCACCCAGCTCCTGGCCGCCGTCGAGTTCGCCTGCCTCGACCTCGTCGGGCAGCACCTCGGCGTGCCCGTCCACGACCTGCTGGGCGGGCGGCTGCGGGACAGGGTCCCGTTCGCCTCCTACCTGTTCTTCCGCTACGCCGCCGACGGCCACCCGGAGATCCGCACCCCCGGCCAGCTCGTCGAGCACGCCGCCCGGCTCAAGCAGGCGCACGGGTTCACCGTGCACAAGCTCAAGGGCGGCGTCTTCCCGCCGGACTACGAGCTGGAGTGCTACCGGGCCCTGGCCGAGGCGTTCCCGGCCGACCGGCTCAGGTACGACCCCAACGCCGTCCTGTCGGTGGCCGAGGGCCTGCGGTTCGGCCGGGCCATCGAGGGGCTGAACAACGACTACCTGGAGGACCCGGTCTGGGGGATGGAAGGGCTCAGGGCAGTCCGGGAGCAGGTCAGGGTGCCCCTCGCCACGAACACGGTGGTCGTCAACTTCGAGCAGCTCGCCTCCAACGTGCTGCGCAGGTCCGCCGACGTGGTGCTGCTGGACACGACGTTCTGGGGTGGGGTCCGGCCGTGCGTGAAGGCGGCGGGGGTGTGCGACACGTTCCAGGTGGGGGTGGCCGTGCACTCCTCGGGCGAGCTCGGCATCCAGCTCGCGACCATGCTGCACCTCGGCGCGGTGCTGCCGAACCTCACCTACGCCGCCGACGCCCACTACCACCAGCTGCGCGACGACGTGATCGAGGGCGGCCGGCTGCCGTACGCGGACGGCGCCATCGCCGTGCCCTCCGGGCCGGGGCTCGGGGTGCGTCTCGACCCCGATCGCGTGGCCCGCTACGCCGAGTTCTACCGGGAGACCGGCGGCTATCCCTACGACCGCGACCCGGGGCGTCCCGGCTGGTACGCCACCGTCCCGAACGAGCGCTTCGCCGACCCCGCGATCTCGGTGGACGTTGCCCCATAATTGGCCGCTATGTCCGACGAAGTACAGACAAAGAAGCCCGCCGACAACCTCGTCACCACCCGGCACACCCTGCCCACCGGCCAGGGATACACCGCCACCACCGGAACCATGGTGGTGCGCGAGGAGGTGTTCACGGACGGCACGTTCGACGGCCACCGCCCGAAGGCCGAGGTGTTCCTCACCTCCTACACCCTCGACGACGCCGACCCGCTGACCAGGCCGGTCACGTTCGCCTTCAACGGCGGGCCGGGGTCGTCGAGCGTGTGGCTGCACCTCGGCATCCTCGGCCCGCGCCGGGTCGTGATGGGGGACGCGGGCGCGCTCCTGCCGCCGCCGTACGCGCTGGCCGACAACGACGAGACCCTGCTCAAGGTGAGCGACCTCGTCGTCATCGACCCGATGTCCACCGGCTACTCGCGGGCGGCCGAGGGCGAGAAGGCCGGCCCGTACCACGGGTTCACCGGCGACGTGGAGTCGGTCGGCGAGGTGATCCGGCTCTGGACGACCAGGAACGCGCGGTGGATGTCGCCGAAGTTCCTGGCCGGCGAGTCGTACGGCACGGTCAGGGCGGCCGGGCTGGCCGACCACCTCCAGTCGCGCTACGGCATGTACCTCAACGGCGTGATGCTGATCTCCTCGGTGCTCGACTACGCGACCGTGGAGTTCAACGAGGGCAACGACGTGGCCTACGCCCTCTATCTCCCGACCTATGCCGCCATCGCGCACTACCACGGGCTGCACGGCGACCGCCCGCTGGCCGACGTGCTGCGCGAGGCCGAGGAGTACGCCTCCCGCGACTACCCGTGGGCCCTGGCTCGCGGCAACCGCCTCACGGCCGAAGAGCGCGCCGCCGCGGTCTCCAGGGTCGCCGCCCTGTCCGGCCTGTCGGAGGACTACGTCGACCGCGTGGACCTGCGCATCGAGCACATCCGCTTCTTCACCGAGCTGCTGCGCGAGCGCCGGCTGACCGTCGGCAGGCTCGACGGCCGCTTCACCGGCTGGGACCCCGACGGCGGGCGCGAGCACTTCGTCTCCGACCCGAGCATGAACGCCATCACCGGCCCCTACAGCGCCGCGCTCAACCACTACCTGCGGACCGAGCTGGAGTACGCCAACGACCTGCCCTACGAGATCCTCAGCTCGCGGGTGCACCCGTGGTCGTACAAGGAGTTCGAGGGCGTGCACGTCAGCGTGACCGACCGGCTCGGCGCCGCCATGCGCACCAACCCGCACCTGCGCGTGCACGTGGCCTGCGGCTACCACGACGGCGCCACGCCGTACTACGCGGCCGAGCACGCCTTCGCCCACCTGCCCGTGCCCGCCGAGCTGGCCGCCAACGTCGAGTTCAAGTACTACGAGGCCGGCCACATGATGTACGCGCACGAGCCCAGCAGGCTGCGCCAGTCAGCCGACCTGGCGGCCTTCGTGCTCGGACAGCAGGCGTGAGGCGCGCTCCAGCCGCTGCCGCAGGCTGGCCGCGAGCGCGGCGAAACGTTCCCGGTTGTCCCGGATGACCGCGCGCTGAAGCTCGGCGTCGGCCGTGAACCAGGCGGCGACCAGGCCCGAGGCCCACTTGCAGGTCGTGTCGGCGACGGCCGTCAGCTTCTCCTCCTCGCTCACGTCCGGCTTCTCCAGGTTCCAGCGGGAGTCGGCGATGGCCGACTCCGGGTCCGGGTAGGGGTGTCCCGCCTGGGTCATGCACGACTGCCAGCGCCTGGTCGCCGCGGCCACGCTGCCGTGCTTGGCGGCCTGTTCCAGGGTGAGCGAGTCCTGCAGGCCCAGCCAGGGCCAGTCCGCCTGACGGGTGCCGCCCTCCAGCTCGGCGGAGGCGCGGTCGAGGCAGCCGCGGTCGGCGGCGGTGCCGTACAGGCGGTGACGGGTGTGCTTGGGCAGCTTGTTGACCCAGGAGCCGGTGGTGTCCGGGGACGGGGGCCTGGCCAGGTGGTAGCCGTACCGCTGGGCGGCCGAGGTGTCCACGACGCCGTAGCGGCGGGAGTTGCCCGGGTCGATCGCCGCCAGCTCGGCGGCGTCCTCCGCGGGTGGGGTGACGGTGAGGCCGCGGCGGCTCATGCACCGCGCGACCAGGTGGTTGTGGGCATTGCCCAGGACGGCCCGCTGCTCGGGAGTCGGCTTGTAGGCGTCGAACGGCAACACGAGCTGCGACACCGAGGTCACGCCCGCGGGGGGCCGTTCGCGTACGGGCTCGCCGGCGGCGCAGGCCGCGACGGACAGCAGCAGCGCGCCCGCGAGGAGGCCGCGACAGCCGGTTTCCGGCGGCCAAGCCCGGAAACCGGCACTCCCGTTATTTCTCAGCGGCACCAGATGTCGATCGAGCTGGTGCGGTTGTTGCCGATGGCGTTGTTCGACAGGTAACCGTCGTTGGAGTTGTGGGTGAAGGTGCTGTGGGCGCCGGTGTAGTCGGCGTGCTGCCAGAGGGTGGCGCTGCAGCCGATCCGGTTCCTGACGGAGCTGGTCTCGTTGTCCATGCTGTGCCAGGTGTTGCTGAAGTCCCAGTTCAGCCAGTTGTTGTCGGCCAGGTCGGAGTCGTCGGCCGTGAAGTCGCGCCAGTGGTCGCTCTGGCCCCGGTTGTAGTCGAAACCGGCGTACAGGCAGACGCGGCCGCCGTAGCACGTCGAGCGTGGGCTGGCCTCAGCCGCGGCAGCCGGGACGACCACGGTGAACAGCGCGGCCGCGGCGATGAAGCCGGCGGCCTTCTTGGTGAGCCTCACAGGTCTCTCCTAGATCGGTGAGTCGTTTCGGAACCCGTACCAAGCGTGCTGTGAGGGGGCTCGGGACCCACCCTCGAATACACGCAGAGACCTTGGTTACCAGGCTCACCACCTGGCACTTCGCCGCATTGACGCAACGATTGCCAGGTTCGGGAGGCGACTGGGGACTTACTCGACCTAGTCGGGGAGCGCCGCCGGGTTCCGGGCCAGCAGGCCGCCGTCCACGCGGTGCTCGGCCCCGGTGATGAACGACGAACGCGGCCCCGCCAGGAACGCCACCAGCTCGGCCACCTCTTCCGCGCGGCCCACGCGGCCCAGCGGATGGGCCTTGCCCCACTGCTCGACCTGCTCCTCCTGCGACAGGTCGCCCCGCCACAGGTCGGCCGCCCAGCGCAGCATGGGCGTGTCCACCGAGCCGGGGCAGACCACGTTGACCCGGATGCCGTCGGCCGCGTGGTCGAGCGCCATGGCCCTGGTCAGGCCGTTCAGGGCGGCCTTGCTCGCGGTGTAGGCGGCCACCTGCGCCTGCGACGAGAACGCCTGCACCGACGACATGACCACGATCGAGCCGCCGCCGCGTTCCCTGAGCCTCGGCACGGCGGCCTTGCAGGTGAGGTAGACGCCCTTGAGGTTGACGTCCATGACCTCGTCCCACACCTCCTCCGGGGTGTCCTCGACCGTGCCGTACCGCTGGACGCCGGCGCAGGTGACGACGACGTCGAGGCCGCCGTACCTGGTCACGGCCAGGTCCACGAGGTCGCGCATGTCGCCGGCCCGGCGCACGTCGGCGACGACGCCGGTGACGTGCTCGCGGTCGAGCGCCGCGGCCTCGTCCACGCCGCAGAACACCACGTTCGCGCCGCCGTCGGCCAGCCGGTCGACCACCGCCCGCCCGATGCCCATCGACCCGCCGGTGACCAGCGCCACCTTGCCGGAAAACTCACTCACGCCAGCACCTCCGCGCGCCATCTCGACACCTTGGTCTCCTGCGGTCCGAGCGACAGGGCGCTGCCGTTGGCCACGGCGGCGGCCAGGCCGTCGGTCGGCATGCCGGCGAACGGCTCCAGCCCCAGCGTGTAGGCCCGCCCCCACCAGGGGTAGCCGGTGGACGCGCCGAGCTCCTGCCACATCCACAGGTAGGGGAGGAGTGCCGCATCCCACTCCACCCGGATACCGATATCCCCTGAAATTTCGTACCAACCCTCCGGGAAACCCGTGAGGTAGACGATGTCGCTCGGCCCGCCCCGCTCCGGCACCAGGCTCAGGTCCGTCTCCCCGCCCCCGTCGGCGGGCACCACCGGCCACCGCCACGGCCCGCCGGCCCGCACCCGGCGCCCGGCCGGGCCGATCGGCCCCGCGTGCGGGATCACCCGCACGCCCTCGGGCAGCCGGATGCGCGCGCCCGCCCGCAGGAACGGCGCCCCGAAGACGATGTGCTGGCCCCACATCGCGTGCAGCGCGAGGTCCGCCTCGTTGGTCACCCGCCCCTCGACCTCCAGCGCGGCCGTCCCTGCCCGGAGCCGGAACACCTTCTCCACCCGGTACGGCAGCCGCCGGGTGCGCACGCCGAGCCGCACCGCGACCTCCCCCTCGCGGTCGGCCACCACCTCGCACGACCACGGCAGCCCGGCGACCTCGCCGTGCTGGGCCAGGCGCGCGCCCCGGTACTCGCTCGGCGCGCCGCCGTTGGGGAAGACCTCCTGCCAGCCGCCCTGGTAGTGGTCGACGAACTGGGCGACGTCGTCGGCCGCGCCGTGACGGTGGTCGCGCGGGTCGCGCAGGCCCTGCGGAGAGAGCCAGACGAAGTCCGTGTCGGTGGGTTTGTGCAGGAACTCCACCACGTCGCCGCCCTTGTCGGGCAGGACGGTCACGCGCAGCCGTTCGTTCTCCAGCGTGACCGCCCGCAGCCCGTCGAGGGTGAGGTGGCGCAGGCGCGCCGCCCAGTTGCGCCTCACCCGAACGTCACATCCAGGAATCTGGGCCGGTAGATGGACACGTCCCGGTAGTGGTCGGTGTTGACGAAGCTGTTGACGTTGTAGGAGACCACCAGGCCGTTCCCGGCGACGTCGGGATGGGCGTGGGCGTTGTAGGTGAAGACGTTCCCGCTGGTCTCGGGGGTGGTGTAGACGTGCTGCTTGCCGGTGAAGGGGCCGGTGGGCGAGCAGGAGGAGTAGGCCACGATGTTGGGGCTGAGCACCTCGGTGGTGTCATGCGTGATCAGGACATATCCGGATCCGACCTTGGTGACGCTGTACTCGTTCGCCACCCCGCCCATGATCCGCGCCGAGTCGGTCTCGTCCGGTGACCACGAGCCGTCGGCCGTGCGGAACTCCCACGCGCCCAGCAGGCTCTGGCCCCTGACCCGGGCGAGGTGCATGTACTTGGCCGAGCCGAGGTCCTCGACGCCGTACACGTAGGTGTAGCCGCCGTCCTTCAGCAGGCCGGAGGCCCAGGAGACGCCGTGGCCCGAGGGCAGGTCGTGCACGCTGACCGGCTGGTCGAGCCGGCCGGGCGCGAACCTGGCCACCACGTTGCGGTGCCAGCGCCAGTCCCACGCGCCGGGGCCGAACCGCTCGTACTCCTGGTAGGTGACCTCGACCAGGCCGCCCGCCAGGGTGGCGTCCCCGGCCCAGAACCAGTGCTTGTCGTCGCGCGGCGGCATCACGGCTTCGGGCTTCGCGGCCGTGCCGTCGTGCACGGTGGACAGCCGCCCGTCCCGCTCGACGGCGAAGGAGTTGTTCAGGAAGACGGTGCTGCCGCCCTCCTCGACGACGGGCGGCCGGGAGCCGTCGGCGTTGACCCGGCCGAGGAAGGTGTCGGAGAACACCCACAGCTCACGGCCGTTCGGCAGCTTGAGCGAGTAGGTGCCGTCGGCTCCCGTCCAGTCGTCCAGGCGGCTGTTGTCGTTGCCGTACGAGGTGAACAGGCTGGTCAGCCGGGCGTCCACGGATGCGCCGCGCACGGTGGGCGCGCACGCCGAGACCGGCCCGGACGGTTCCCGCGCCACGCCGGCCGACGGGGGCACCGGCTTGGGCGGCGCGGCCCACGCCTGCTGCGGGACGGCGACCAGGCCGAGCAGGGCGACGGCGAGGGGGAGGAGGGAGGAGCGGAATCGCGTCATCACCGGTTCCTAGGGGCTGGGGGAGTCCCGTACAGTTCTAGTCATTAGATCACTTGCTGTCCAGGGCCCCCTGACCACCGGCCGAAAACCGGGTGCCGGTGGTCGCGGGCGGCCGGTAGCCTGCCCGGATGGGCCACGTTGAAGTAGGACATCTGACGTACGTGCTGCCCGACGGCAGGCCCCTGCTCAACGACGTCTCCTTCCGGATCGGCGACGGTGTCAAGGCGGCGCTCGTCGGGCCCAACGGCGCGGGCAAGACCACCCTCATGCGCCTGGTCGCGGGCGACCTGGAGCCCGTCGAGGGCAGCGTCACCAGCTCCGGCGGGCTGGGCGTGATGCGCCAGTTCATCGGCAACGTGCGCGACGGGAGCAACGTGCGCGACCTGCTGCTCGGCGTCGCCCCGCCGGCCGTGCGCCAGGCGGCCGAGCGGCTCGACGCGGCCGAGCTGGTCATGATGGAGCGCGACGACGAGAAGGCGCAGATGCGCTACGCGCAGGCCATCAGCGACTACACCGACGCCGGCGGCTACGAGATCGAGGTGCTCTGGGACACCTGCACGGTCTCGGCCCTCGGCGTGCCGTTCGACCGGGTGAAGTACCGCGACGTGGCCACGCTGTCCGGCGGCGAGCAGAAGCGGCTCGTCCTGGAGGCGCTGCTGCGCGGCCCCGACCAGACCCTGCTGCTCGACGAGCCCGACAACTACCTCGACGTGCCCGGCAAGGAGTGGCTGGAGCAGCAGCTGCGCGAGACGTCCAAGACCGTGCTGCTGGTCAGCCACGACCGCCAGCTCCTCGCCAACGCCGCCGACCGCATCGTCACGGTCGAGTCGGGCAACATCTGGATCCACGGCGGCGGCTTCGCCGGTTACGCCGAGGCCCGCGAGGCCCGCAACGAGCGGCTCGACGAGCTGCGCAGGCGCTGGGACGAAGAGCACGCCAAGCTCAAGGCCCTGGTCAACATGCTGAAGAACAAGGCCAGGTACAACGACGGCATGGCCGCCCCCTACCACGCGGCCCAGACCCGGCTGCGCAGGTTCGTCGAGGCGGGCCCGCCCGAGCAGGCCCCCGCCGACCAGAACATCAAGATGCGCCTGCGCGGCGGCCGCACCGGCAAGCGCGCGGTCATCTGCGAGGGCCTGGAGCTGACCGGCCTGATGCGCCCGTTCGACCTGGAGATCTGGTACGGCGAGCGGGTCGCCGTCCTCGGCTCCAACGGCTCGGGCAAGTCCCACTTCCTGCGCCTGGTGGCCGGCGAGCCCGTCGCGCACACCGGCGTGGCCAGGCTCGGCGCGCGGGTCGTCCCGGGGCACTTCGCCCAGACCCACTCCAGGCCCGACCTGCTCGGCCGCACCCCGGTCGAGATCGTGATGACCGAGCACGCCAAGCTCAAGAACGAGGCCATGAAGACGCTGGCCCGCTACGAGCTGGCCGGGCTGATCGCCGAGCAGCGCTTCGACACGCTGTCCGGAGGCCAGCAGGCGCGGCTGCAGATCCTGCTGCTGGAGCTGTCGGGCGCCACGCTGCTGCTGCTCGACGAGCCGACCGACAACCTCGACCTGGCCAGCGCCGAGGCGCTCCAGGTGGGCCTCGACGCGTTCGACGGCACGGTCATGGCGGTCACCCACGACCGCTGGTTCGCCGCCGACTTCGACCGTTTCCTGGTCTTCGGCTCCGACGGCACGGTCTACGAGTCCGCCGAGCCGGTGTGGGACGAGACGAGGGTCGTCCGGAGGCGTTAAAGAGTTGGTACGCCCGGCGCGTGTCATCTGCCAGCCGTGCCCATGCACGGGTTATCACGGCAAAGTGATCCCGCGTAGCCGAACCGTCAGCCTCCTCGCACTCGGGGCGATCTGCCTCGCCGGTTGTTCAAGTGAGGACCAGCCAGCCCAATCGCTCAAGCCGCTCGTTCTCAAGGAGCAGGTCTCGAACATCGCCAAGTCCGCCGACGGTTACGCCGTCAACTGGGCCGGCGTGCTCAGCAACGCCAACCCGTGGCACTTCGGCGAGCACGTCGTGGCCACCATCGTGGGCCGCGACGCCGCCGGCACCGAGGTGGTGCGCATGGACCAGCCGCTCGACGCCGTGCCGCCGGGCGGCTCCCTGGCCTTCACCGGCCAGGCGTCCGCCGCCGAGAAGCCGGTGAAGGTGACCATCCAGTACCGTCCGGCGCAGTGGCGGTCGGCCGCGCGCATCCCGTCGGCGTTCCAGTCGTTCCCGATCACGCGCGTCCAGACAATGCGCCAAAAAGACGGCTCTTACCTTATTACCGGCTATGTCGGAAATCCGTATCAATTGCCGGCGAGCAGCCTGGTGGTGAACGCGTTGCTGCGTGACGCGACCGGCAAACTGCTCGGCGGCGGCAGCACGTTCGTGGACGACGTGAAGGCCGGCAGCCCGCCCAGGTTCATCCTGACCGTGGCCGGACTGCCCAAGGACAGCAAGGTCGCCAAGACCGACGTCACCGCCCGGACCTGGGGCTCGACCGGCCGTCCCTACGAGGACCTGGCGATGGGCGGCGCGCTTCCTGTGCACACGGTCAAGCCCACCTCCGAGCCGTTCGCAGTGGACCGGGGGAGCCAGGCCATGGGGCAGGTAAAGCAATAATCGGTATTAGTCCGAACAAATAGGTTGGGAAATCCGCGGGGTCGCGGTAGACAAGCGGCGGAACCGGTAGAACTACTAGTTACCGATCCATTACCTTCGGTCACATGAATGACCGCGTCCTGGTGGAGGCACTCCGCACCCGCGACCCGGGAGCCCTCGCCGCGCTCTACGACACGCACGCGGAGAGCGTCTACCGCTACTGCTGGTCCCTCCTCCTCGACACCGACAGCGCCCAGGTGGCCCTGCGCGACACGCTGATCGCCGCCGAGGCGCACGCGGGTGCGCTGGCCCAGCCCGACAGGTTCCGGGTCTGGCTGCTCGCCCTGGCCCGGCAGGAGTGCCTGCGCCGCCGGATGGCCGCGCCGCCCGGCGCCGACGAGGCCCTGGCCGAGGCTCCGCCGCTGGACGACCCCGCCGACGCCGACCTGCGGCTCATGGCCTGGAACGCGGTCGTGAGCCTGCCCGTCGCCGACCGCGAGGTGCTGGAGCTGGCGACCAGGCACGCCCTGGACACCGCCGAGCTGTCCCAGGTGCTCGCGATCCCGCCGCGCCAGGTCGAGCAGGCCAGGGAGCGGGCGCGCGATCGTCTCACCGACGCCGTCACCGCCGAGATCCTGGCGCGCAAGGGCCCCTACGACTGCCCGCGCCGGGCCCGGATCCTGGCCGGCTTCACCGGCGACCTCACCAGGGAGATGCGCGAGCACCTGGTCGGGCACGTCGCCCGTTGCGAGGTCTGCGCCCCCCACCGCGCCCGCCAGGCCTCGGCCGCCAAGGTCTTCGGCCTGCTGCCCGCCGCCGCGCTCCCCGAGGCCCTGCGCATCAGGGTCATGAGCTGCTTCGCCGACCCCGAGCTGCTGCCCTACCGCCGCTACGTCGCCCGGCGCACGGCCTCCCTGGACGCCGCCGGGTTTCCCGTTCCCACGCAGACGGCGGCTCGAAGGTGGCCTCAGGCGGTGGCGGGCGCGCTGGCGGCGGTCGCGACCGTGGTGGCGATAGCAGTGATCTTCAACCAGTTCGGCAAGGACAACGGCGGTCTCGCCGGGGTGGCGACGGCCGCGTTCCCCGCCACCGGCGAGCCGCCCGGCATCAGACTGCCCTGGCAACCCGACCCGCAGGACGCCCAGTTGACCGTAGAGCCCATCCTCGACAGCGCCGCGCCCGAGCCGTTCGGCATGCTCGGCTCGACCACACCGGTGCCGCCGGCCGTGCTCGTGCCCACGTACGCGACCGCGCCGCCCGCCGAATCACCGCCCGGCGAGCCGCGGCCGACGCCCGACGGCCCGCCGCAGCCCGAGCCGCCGGGCGAGAACCCGGGCGACCCTACGTACGGCCAGCCGGGTCAGCCCGGCCTGCCCGGCCGTACCGGCCACCCGGGTCATCCGCCGCACGGTGAGCCGGGCCGTCCACCGCACGGCGAACCCGGCACGCGTCCGCCCACCCGGACCCCGCCGGCGCCGACCCCCACCCCCGCCCCCACGCCCACCGAGACCCCCTCGCCCACCACCACGCCCTCGGAGACGGCGACGCCCGCCCCGACGCACACCCCCACCGAGGAGCCCGTCACCCCCGTCGAGAGCGGCTGAACCCCCCGTGGAGGCGTTCGAGGTGCGCCAGGATCCGCATCTGGGGCGCCGGGTCTGCCCGTCGCCCGTCCCGGGGCGGATGGCCGAGCTGGTGCCGCGGGGGCACCGCGTCGACTGGCCGACCTGGCTCGACCGCGGCCCCCGCATGCTGCGCCACGTGCTCGACCTGTGCCGGCTGCGCACCGCGCGCGGGCTGGCGGTGCTGTCCTGGCTGGCCGGCGGCGCGCAGCCGGACGAACTCGACTGGTTGTGGGACCCCCGACGCCTGACCGGCCCCCGCCAGGACCGCATGTACGGCGCCGCCGCCGACGTCCCCGAGCCCGTGCTCGGGCTGGTGACGGCCAACTGGACCTGGGTGCTCGACACCTGTCACGGCGGCCGGGTCACCGCCCCCTACCTGGCCGGTACCGCCTACCCGGGCGACGGTCACGCCGCCGCCGACGCCGCGATGACCCTCTTCCAGACCTACGACCGCCATCCGGAGGCCAGACCGGCCATCGCGGCGGCCTGGGCCGCGGCCCGCGTGACCGCCGACTGGTGCAAGGCCGCCGAACTGCACGCCGCGTACGGCGTCCAGACCCCCGTCTTCACCTACCCGCGGGCCGCCCGGCCGGTGGTCACCGGGATCCGCCCTTGGATAGAACGGCTCTTCCGCCTGCGGTGATGACGTTACGTGCATGAAAGCGCTGGGAACTGTGTGCATAGAGTAACCATCTGTTTCCGGGGGGACCTATGCGCGCATTTCGGGCTGGGCTCCTGGTGTGCGTCCTGCTGGCCGGTCTGTGTCCGCTCAATGCGGGCGCGCCGGTGCTGGCCGACCCCATGCCGTCGGCCAAGGACGTGAAGAAGGCGCGCGAGACCGCCCGCGCCCGCTCGAAGGAGCTGGGCGTCGCCAGTGCCGGGCTGGCCGTGGCCCAGTCCAGGCTCGACGAGCTGGCCGCGGCCGTGGAACGGCAGGTGGAGGCGTACAACGGCGAGCTGGTCCGGCTGCGGCAGGCCGAGCAGTCGTACGCGCAGGCCCAGGCGCGTCAGGCGGCGGCCGACGCCGAGGCCGAGCGCGCCCGGCAGGCCGTCGCGCTGCTCGCCGCGCAGAGCTACGGCGGGATGACGGCGATGGGCCCGCTCGTCGGCATGCTCATCGACGAGGGCGGCGTCGACGGCTTCCTGCACCGGGCGAGCGTGCTCGGCCAGCTCGGCGCCGAGCGGGCCCAGATTCTGCGCAGGATGCGCGACGCCCAGGAGGTCGCCGCCATCCTCCGGACGCAGGCGCAGAACGCCTACGACGCCCGGCAGGCCGCCTCGGAGCGCGCCCGGCAGGCGAAGCTGGCCGCGGAGGCCGCCGTCGCCCGGCAGCGCCGCGAGACGCGCACCCTCCGGGTGGAGCGGCGGGAGCTCCAGCACCGGGTGAACGCCGCCCGCAGCCACGCCGAGCTGCTGGCCAGACGGCGGGCCCTGGCCCTGTCGGCGGCCGGCCTGGCGGCGGGGTCGGCGGGCGGCAACCTGGCCGCCAACTGGGCGCTGACCCAGCTCGGCAAGCCGTACGTGTGGGCCGCCGCGGGCCCCGACACCTACGACTGCTCCGGCCTGGTCATGCGCGCCTGGGAGCAGGTCGGCGTGCGCCTGGACCACTGGACCGGAACCCAGTGGACGTCCGGCCCGCACGTGCCGCTGGACCAGCTCCGCCGCGGCGACCTGCTGTTCTTCGGCCGCATCACCGACGACCCCGGCACGATCCACCACGTGGGCATCTACGTCGGCCAGGGCCAGATGGTGCACGCGCCCCAGACCGGCGACGTGGTGCGGGTCGCCCCGATCTGGAGAGGGGACCTGGTGGGCGCCACCAGGCCCCGGTGAGGATCAGTGGTGACCCGCGTCCTTGGCCCGGTGGAACGAGCGCTCGATCTCGGCCTCGGCCTCGATGCGCCCGACCCAGTTGGCGCCCTCGACGGACTTGCCGGGCTCAAGGTCCTTGTAGACCTCGAAGAAGTGCTGGATCTCCAGCCGGTCGAACTCCGACACGTGGTGGATGTCCTGGATGTGGTGCATCCGGGGGTCGGTCGAGGGCACGCACAGGACCTTGTCGTCGCCGCCCTTCTCGTCGGTCATCCGGAACATGCCGACCGCGCGGCAGGTGATGTAGCACCCCGGGAACGTCGGCTCCTGGAGCAGCACCAGCGCGTCGAGCGGGTCGCCGTCCTCGCCGAGGGTGTTCTCGATGAAGCCGTAGTCGGCGGGGTACTGCGTGGAGGTGAACAGGAGCCGGTCAAGCCTGATCTTTCCGGTCTCGTGGTCCACTTCGTACTTGTTCCGTTGCCCCTTGGGAATCTCAACGACAACGTCGAACTCCACCGCGGTTCCTCCGCTCAAGGCCCCCGGGAAGTCCCGGCTGGGCGTTAATGTCTCGTAGGCGAACACCAGGAGAGAGGTCAGGCGACGTGGCGCGGCACGAGCGTTCGATGATGCTGGCCACTCTCGCCGTGCTCCAGATCGTCACGATCGTCATCGGCGTCTACGCCATGACCAGCGACTTCAACCTGAGCGCGCTGACGAGGCAGCCGTCACCGATCGGGCCGACGGCGTCTCCCCGGGGAATCCCCCCCGCCCCCGTGGTCACCTCGGGGCCTGTGCTGGCCCAGCTTTCGGCGACGTCAGGAGACGGACCTCTCCCGACTAAGAGTACTTTGACCCGCCAGCTCACCGACGCGCTGGGTGACAAAGCACTCGGCGGCCGGGTGGGCGCGGTCGTGCTCGACGCCGCCACCGGCGCCCGGATCTTCGCCGCCAACCCCGACACGGGCATCACCCCGGCCTCCACGAACAAGGTCGTCACGACCACGGCGGCGCTCGCCTCGCTGGGCCCCGACACCCGCTTCTCCACCCGCGTCGTCCAGGGCCGCGCGCCCGGCGCGATCGTCCTGGTGGGCGGCGGCGACCCGCTGCTCGCCGGGCCGTCGGCCAAACCCGGCTACCCCAAGCAGGCCTCCCTCGCCACCCTGGCCGCCCGGACGGCCGCCACGCTGAAGGCCAAGGGCGTCAGGAAGGTCACGCTCTCCTACGACGACAGCCTGTTCACCGGCCCGGCCGTCGCGCCCGGCTGGAAGCCCAACTACGTGCCCGACGGCGAGGCGGCCCCCGTCCACGCCCTGGCCATGGACGAGGGACGCCAGCGCCCCGGCGCCCGGCCCCGCGTGCCCGACCCGGCCGCGTACACAGCCGCCGCCTTCGCCCGGCTGCTGCCCAGGTACGGCGTCACCGTCTCCAAGGACATCCGCCAGGAACGGGCCGCGGCGGGCGCCGCCGAGCTGGGCAAGGTCGACTCCGCCCCCCTGTACGCCCTGGTCGAGCACACCCTGACCCACAGCGACAACGACATGGCCGAGGCCATGGCCAGGCACGTCGCCATCAAGGAGGGCAAGGAGGCGTCGTACGCGGGGGCCGCAGAGGCGGTGACCGGGGTCATGCGGCGGCTCGGCGTGACCAAGGGCGTCAGCGTCGCCGACGGCAGCGGCCTGTCGATCCGCAACCGGGTCAGCGCCGACGCCATGGCCAGGATCATCGCCATCGCCGGCTCGGCCGCGCATCCCGAGCTGCGGGCCGTCGACTCGGGCATGCCGATCGCCGGTTTCTCCGGCACGCTGGGCAACGGCAGGCGCTTCACCCGCGCCGACAGCAAGGGCCAGGTCGGCCTCGTCCGCGCCAAGACCGGCACGCTCAACAACGTCAACACCCTGGCGGGCCTGGCCACCACCAAGGACGGGCGGCTGGTCACCTTCGCCTTCCTCGCCGACGACGTGCCGGTGAACGCCGAGCCGGTGCTCGACAGGCTCGCCGCGATCGTCGCGCGATCCTGACCGCCGCTTCTTCGCAGGCGTGACGAGAACAACGTACGGTGGACGTCATGCAGGTGATCGACTGGGATCTGGCCGTCACGACCGGCACGCGCCTGGTGCGCCCCGGTCCTCAGGTGAGCAAGGAGGAGGCCAGGCAGGCCGTCGCCGAGCTCCGCACGCTGTCACGTGAGGCCGAGGGCCACGTGCGCGAGTTCACGAAGATCCACACCGAGACCGCGCCGCAGCCCGCGACCATCGTCGACCGGCCGGGCTGGATCAAGGCCAACGTCGAGGGCTTCCGCGTGGTCCTCGAACCGCTGACCCAGCGCATGGGCGGCGGGGACAACCCGCCGCCCGCCATCGTCACCGCGGTGGGCTCGCGCATCACCGGCGTCGAGGTCGGGGCCGTCCTCGCCTTCCTCGCCTCCCGGGTGCTCGGCCAGTACGAGCTGTTCCTGCCGCCCGACCCGACCGGCCAGGAGCCGACCGGCCGCCTGACGCTCGTCGCGCCCAACATCGTGCACGCCGAGCGCGAGATGAACGTCGTGCCCCGCGACTTCCGCCTGTGGGTGTGCCTGCACGAGGAGACCCACCGCGTGCAGTTCACCGGCGTCACCTGGCTGCGCGAGTACGTCAGGTCGCAGATGACCGAGTTCCTGCTCGCCTCCGACCTCGACCTGCCCACGCTCCTCGACCGCCTGCGCAACGCCGCCGACACGGTGGCCGACGTGGTCAGGGGCGGCGAGGGCAACCTGATCGACGCCATCCAGTCGCCCGCCCAGAAGGAGATCCTCGACCGCCTGACGGCCGTGATGACCCTGGTGGAAGGCCATGGCGACTTCGTCATGGACGCCGTGGGCCCCTCGGTGGTCCCGTCGGTCTCGGAGATCCGCGCCAAGTTCGCCCAGCGCCGCGAGGGCGGCTCCCGGCTCGACCGCACGGTGCGGCGCCTGCTGGGCATCGAGGTCAAGATGAAGCAGTACGCCGAGGGCTCCGCGTTCGTCCGCAAGGTGGTCGACCGGGTCGGCATGGACGGCTTCAACAAGGTCTGGACCTCGCCGGAGACCCTGCCCACGACCCCTGAGATCGCCGACCCCGACGCCTGGATCCACCGCGTCATCGGCACCCCGGCCCTTCCCGCCTGACGTCCCTTCCCGGCCGTCGTGACGTGCGGCCGGGTCCCTCAGCCGGGACAATGGCTGCTGTGGGTCCCCGTCCAGCCGTCGCCGACGTGCGCCGGGCCGTCCGCGAGTCGCTGACCGACCTCGCCGGCACCGGCGCGCTGGTCCTGGCCGCGTGCAGCGGCGGCGCCGACTCGCTGGCCCTGGCGGCGGCGCTGGCCTTCGTCGCGCCCCGAGCCGGCCTGCGCGCGGGGCTGGTCACGGTGGACCACCAGCTCCAGCCGGGCTCCGCCGACCGCGCCCGGCAGGTCGCCGGCGTCGCCGCCGGTCTCGGCCTGAGCCCGGCCGAGGTGCTCACCGTCACCGTCGGCACCGAGGGCGGGCCCGAGGCCGCCGCCCGCGAGGCCAGGTACACCGCGCTGGCCGCGGCGGCCGACCGTCTGGGGGCCGCCGCCGTCCTGCTCGGCCACACCCGCGACGACCAGGCCGAGACCGTCCTGCTGGGCCTGGCCAGGGGGAGCGGCCTGCGCTCGATCTCCGGCATGGCCGCCCGCGCCGGCCGCTACCGCCGGCCCTTCCTCGGCCTGCCCAGGGCCACGACGGTCGCCGCCTGCGCGGCCATGTCCCTCCTCCCCTGGGACGACCCGCACAACGACGACCCCCGCTACACCCGCGTCCGGGTCAGGAAGCGGCTCCTGCCGATGCTCGACGAGGAGCTCGGCCCGGGGGTGGCCGAGGCGCTCGCGCGGACCGCCGGAATGGCGCGGGAGGACGCCGACGCCCTCGACCAGTGGGCCGAATCGGCGTTCCCGAATTGCGCTCTTAGCGATATCGGCGAGTCCGTCGTCCTGTCCGTACCCGAGTTGGAGAAACTGCCCGACGCCGTGCGCCGCAGAGTGCTGCGGCGCGCGGCCATCGCGGCGGGCACGCCCTCCGGCGCGCTTTCCGCCACCCACGTGCTGGCGGTCGATCGGCTGGTCACGCAATGGCACGGGCAGAAGGCGGTGGATCTACCCGGAGGTCTGTCCGCAGTTCGGCGGTATGGCACCCTGATACTCGCCATCAGTCCCATCGTTTAAGGAACCACAGGTGGACGCTGCCGACATGGGCAAAGACCTGGAGAAGGTCCTCATCCCCGAGGACGACCTCCAGGCCAAGATCAAAGAGCTTGCCGGGCGCATCGACGAGGACTACGCGGGCAAGGACGTCCTGCTCGTGGGCGTGCTGAAGGGCGCGGTCATGGTGATGGCCGACCTGGCCAGAGCCCTGCACGTGCCGGTGCAGATGGACTGGATGGCGGTGTCGTCCTACGGCGCGGGCACCAAGTCCTCCGGCGTCGTGCGGGTGCTGAAGGACCTCGACACCGACATCTTGAACCGCCACGTCCTGATCGTCGAGGACATCATCGACTCGGGCCTGACCCTCCACTGGCTGCTGGAAAACCTGAAGTCGCGCAATCCGGCGTCGTTGGAGATCTGCGCCGCGCTGCGCAAGCCGGACGCGGTGAAGGTGCCGATCGACGTGAAATACGTCGGCTTCGACATTCCCAACGAGTTCGTCATCGGCTACGGGCTCGACTACGCGGAGCGCTACCGCAATTTGCCGTTCATCGGAACGCTCGCGCCGCACGTTTATAAGTAGTAATCCCGGCCATGGCCGGGAACATCGCGCAACGTGACGTACGTTGATAGGGCAAGACCGGTGTAGCGGGCGGGTCCCTCCGTGCGCCGTGCCGGTGTACCTTCAGACTCCGGAAGGGTGACCGCAAGTCCCCTTCGGGTAGTCAGAAGTCGCGGTGTCGGATGCCGCGGCCCCGGGCCAGCCCGGGGTTCCAGGCCATGGTCAGGAAGGGACGGGCCCGCAAGGGGTTCCGCATCGGATGGATCTCAAGCGATTTACACGTGGGCCACTGCTGTGGATCCTGGGCATCGTCGTGCTGCTCCTGCTCGTCACCCAGCTCTGGAGCGGCGGGGGCAATTTCAAGCAGGCCGACACGTCCACGGTCCTCCAGCAGATTCGCGCCGGCAATTTCACCAGCGCCAAGGTCGTCGACAAGGACAATCGGGTCGAGCTCACCCTCATCAAGCCGATCGTCGTCCGGCCGGGTGACGCCCCGGCGAAGCTGATCCAGTCCAACTGGGTCAGCGGTTACGGCGCGAAGCTGACCGACGAGCTGCAGGCCCAGGTCGACGCCAACAAGACGAAGAGCTTCACCACCGAGGTGCCCCAGGAGAACTTCCTGCTCAGCATCCTGGTGAGCTTCCTGCCGATCGTCATCATCGTGCTGATCTTCCTGTTCATCATGAACCAGATGCAGGGCGGCGGCTCCCGGGTGATGAACTTCGGCAAGTCGAAGGCCAAGCTCATCACCAAAGACACCCCCAAGACCACGTTCGCCGACGTCGCCGGAGCCGACGAGGCCATCGAGGAGCTCCAGGAGATCAAGGAGTTCCTGCAGGCCCCGGCCAAGTTCCAGGCGATCGGCGCGAAGATCCCCAAGGGCGTGCTGCTCTACGGCCCGCCCGGCACCGGCAAGACCCTGCTGGCCCGCGCGGTCGCGGGCGAGGCCGGCGTGCCCTTCTACTCGATCTCCGGCTCCGACTTCGTCGAGATGTTCGTCGGCGTCGGCGCCTCCCGGGTGCGCGACCTGTTCGAGCAGGCCAAGGCCAACGCCCCCGCGATCATCTTCATCGACGAGATCGACGCCGTCGGCCGCCACCGCGGCGCCGGCCTGGGCGGCGGTCACGACGAGCGCGAGCAGACCCTCAACCAGCTGCTCGTCGAGATGGACGGCTTCGACGTCAAGGGCGGCGTGATCCTCATCGCCGCGACCAACCGGCCCGACATCCTCGACCCGGCGCTGCTGCGTCCGGGCCGTTTCGACCGGCAGGTCACGGTCGACCGTCCCGACCTGGAGGGCCGCAAGGGCATCCTCAAGGTCCACGGTCGCGGCAAGCCGTTCGCGCCCGACGTCGACCTCGACGTCATCGCGCGCCGCACCCCCGGGTTCACCGGCGCCGACCTGGCCAACGTGATCAACGAGGCGGCCCTGCTCACCGCGCGGGCCGACCAGAAGCTGATCACGATGGAGGTCCTCGAGGAGTCGATCGACCGTGTCATGGCAGGGCCCGAGCGCAAGTCGCGGGTCATGTCCGACAAGGAGAAGAAGATGATCGCCTACCACGAAGGCGGTCACGCGCTGGTGGCGCACGCGCTGCCCAACTCCGACCCGGTCCACAAGATCACCATCCTGTCCCGCGGCCGCGCGCTCGGTTACACGATGACGCTGCCGATGGAGGACAAGTTCCTGGCCACCAGGTCCGAGATGATGGACCAGCTCGCGATGCTGCTCGGCGGCCGCGCGGCGGAGGAGCTCGTCTTCCACGAGCCCACCACCGGCGCCTCCAACGACATCGAGAAGGCCACGGCGGTCGCCCGCCGCATGGTGACCGAGTACGGCATGAGCGAGCAGCTCGGCGCCCGTAAGTTCGGCACCGGCCAGGCCGAGGTCTTCCTCGGCCGCGAGATGGGCCACGAGCGCGACTACTCCGAGAAGATCGCCTCCTCCATCGACGAGGAGGTCCGCCGGATGATCGAGACGGCGCACGACCAGGCCTGGGACATCCTGGTCGAATACCGCGACGTGCTCGACAACCTGGTGCTGGAGCTCATGGAGAAGGAGACCCTCTCCCGCGAGCAGGTCCTGCAGATCTTCGCCCCGGTGGTCGTCAAGGAGCACCGGCCCTCCTACGCGGGCTACGGCAAGCGGCTGCCCTCCGACCGCCCGCCGATCCTGACCCCGAAGGAGCAGTCGGCCAACGGTTCGCACGCCCCCGGTCACCAGGACGCCTTCCAGTCCGGGGACAGTGCGTGACCCAGCATGAGGTAGACCTGGGGCGGATCGAGAAGGCCGTACGCGAGATCCTCTACGGCATCGGCGAGGATCCCGACCGCGACGGCCTGCTCGAGACGCCCGCCAGGGTCGCCCGCGCGATGGCCGAGCAGTTCTCCGGGCTCGGCCAGACCCCTGAGGACGTGCTCAACAAGGTCTTCGACGTCGACCACGACGAGATGGTGCTGGTCAGGGACATCGAGGTCTACTCGACCTGCGAGCACCATCTGGTCCCGTTCCACGGCGTGGCCCACGTGGGCTACATCCCCAACGAGCGCGGCCAGGTGACCGGGCTGTCCAAGCTGGCCCGGCTGGTCGACGTCTTCGCCCGCCGGCCGCAGGTGCAGGAGCGCATGACCTCGCAGATCGCCGACGCCCTCATGCGGGTGCTGGAGCCGCGCGGGGTCATCGTGGTGGTCGAGGCCGAACACCTGTGCATGACGATGCGCGGCGTGCGCAAGCCGGGGGCCAAGACGGTCACGTCGGCGGTCCGCGGCGACTTCCGTACCAGCGACAAGACCCGCTCCGAGGCGATGGCGCTGATTCTCGGCAGGTGACGATCGTTATCCACAACTGGGGACCCGAGATGTCGGCAGGTGTGGGGGAACGCCTAGGCTTGCCCCATGACTAGCGTGCCCATCAACGTGCCGGGCGGTACGGAGCGGTGCCTCGTCATGGGCGTGGTCAACGTGACCCCCGACTCCTTCTCCGACGGCGGCCTGTGGTTCGACGAGGAGGCCGCCGTCCGGCACGGGCTCGACCTGGTGCGCGAGGGGGCCGACATCGTCGACGTGGGCGGTGAGTCCACCCGTCCCGGCGCCGCGCGGGTGTCGCTGGAGGAGGAGCTGGCCAGGGTCGTCCCGGTGATCCGGGCGCTCGCCGCCGAGGGCGTGGCCGTCAGCGTCGACACGATGCGCGCCGAGGTCGCCAGGGCCGCGGTCGAGGCGGGCGCCAGGCTCGTCAACGACGTCAGCGGCGGCCTGGCCGACCCCGAGATGCCGCGCGTGGTCGCCGCGACCGGAGCGCCCTACGTGGTGATGCACTGGCGCGGCCACAGCCATGACATGGACAGCCGGGCCGTCTACGCCGACGTCGTGACAGAGGTGCGCGAGGAGCTCAGCAAGCGGGTCGATCTCGTGCTGGCCGAAGGGGTGTCCCCCGAGCAGATCGTGCTCGACCCCGGCCTCGGCTTCGCCAAGAACGCCGAGCACAACTGGGCGTTGCTGGCCGGCATCCCGCAGCTCGCCGAGCTGGGCTACCCGCTGCTGATCGGGGCCTCGCGCAAGCGCTTCCTCGGCCGGCTGCTGGCCGGCCCCGACGGCGCGCCCCGCCCGTTCAGCAGGAGCGACGACGCAACGCTGGCGGTCACCGCGCTGGCGGCTCAGGCGGGGGCCTGGTGCGTGCGCGTGCACGAGGTAGGTCCCAATGCCGATGCCGTGCGCGTGGCGGCCGCATGGAAGAGAGCCGGAGCAGGCACATGAGCGTCGACACCGCCGCCATCGAGACGGTCAACCAGGAGTTCTACACCGCGATCGAGAGCGCCGATCTCGACAAGATGACCGAGATCTGGGCCGAGGACACCGCCGACGACCAGGTGAGCTGCGTCCATCCCGGCTGGACGTTGCTGACCGGCCGGTCGGAGGTGCTGCGGTCGTGGGCGCTGATCATGGCCAACACGACCTACATCCAGTTCGTGCTGACCGACGTCAACACCACCGTGCTGGGCGACGTGGCCGTGCTCACCTGCGTGGAGAACATCCTGACGGCGGGCGAGGAGGGTGAGTCCAGCTTCGCCGCGGGCAAGGTGGTGGCGAGCAACGTCTACATCCGCACCTCGCAGGGCTGGCGGTTGTGGATGCACCACGGCTCCCCGGTGCTCCAGGGAGACGACGACGAGGACGAGGAGGGCGAGCTTGAGGTCTGACCGCATCGCTCTCAAGGGCCTGCGGGCCAGGGGCAGGCACGGCGTGCTGCCCGCCGAGCGGGAGCTCGGCCAGGAGTTCGTGATCGACGCGACGTTGTTCCTCGACACCGCCCCGGCGGCGGCCGGCGACGATCTCACCAAGACCGTCCACTACGGCGAGCTGGCCCAGGCGCTGGTCGAGGTGGTCGAGGGCGAGCCGGTCGAGCTGATCGAGACGCTGGCCCAGCGGCTGGCCGACGTCTGCCTGGCCAGCGAGCTGGTGCACAAGGCCGAGGTGAGTGTGCACAAACCGGCGGCGCCGATCCCGCTGCCGTTCGACGATGTGATCGTGACGATCGAGCGGAGCCGCGCATGAAGGCCGTCCTCGCTCTCGGCAGCAACCTGGGCGAGCGGTTCCAGACGTTGCAGGGAGCCATCGACACGCTGTTCGACGCCCCTGGCCTGGAGTTCGTCAAGGCGTCCCCGGTCTACGAGACCGACCCGGTCGGGGGGCCGGGAGGCCAGGAGCCGTATCTCAACGCGGTCGTCGTCGCCGAGACCGCGCTGCCGCCGCGGACGTTGCTGGAGCGGGCGCTGGGCGTGGAGAACGCCTTCGGCCGGGTGCGCGCGGAGCGGTGGGGCCCGCGTACGCTCGACATCGACCTGATCGTCGTGGGCGAGACCGTCTCCGACGACCCCGAGCTGACGTTGCCGCATCCCCGGGCCCACGAGCGGGCGTTCGTGCTGGTGCCCTGGTC
The DNA here is from genome assembly GCF_040675255.1 of Nonomuraea sp. NPDC049624. Classification (NCBI taxonomy): domain Bacteria; kingdom Bacillati; phylum Actinomycetota; class Actinomycetes; order Streptosporangiales; family Streptosporangiaceae; genus Nonomuraea; species Nonomuraea sp. NPDC049624. The sequence goes on from NZ_JBFAOR010000001.1 coordinate 1,039,541, forward strand.
GGTGATCGACCCCGAGGCCACGGTGCCGGGCAGGGGCCGGGTGGCCGACCTGCTGGCCGAGCTCGACCGGCACGGCGTGCGGCTGCGTGACGACCTGAAGCTGCAGAGGCCCGATTGAAGCCGACGCATCCCGGCCACCTGGCCGCTCTCCTCGTCGTCGTCGCCCTGATCTTCTGGGCGGCGGTCCGGCACTTCTACGGCGCGTTCCTGCTGCCCTGGACGGCCATCCCCACCGTGCTGTTGCTCGCCCTCGGCGAGGGTTACAGCGGATGGGTGACCAAGGCCAGGATCGCCAGGAAGCCCGACACCAAGCCGGTCGAGCCGCTGGCGGTGGCCCGGCTGGCGGCGCTGGCCAAGGCGTCGGCGTACGCGGGGGCGGTGTTCGCGGGGTTGTTCGCCGGGTTCGCCGCGTACACGCTGGAACTGTTCGACCGGGAGACGCCGCGCTCGGAGTTCTTCGTGGCGGCCGGGTCGTTCGTGGCCTGCGTGGTGCTCGTCTGCGCGGCCCTGTACCTCGAACACTGCTGCCGGATCCCCAAGGACACCGACGAGCGCAAACCCGACTAGCGGCGGCGGCCGAAGAGGTAGATGACCGGCAGCGTGCAGATCAGCGGCCCGACGATGGCGATCGGCCGTTCCAGCCACCACTTCAGGTCGGGCGGGATCTTCGTGCCGAGGTTGCCGAACAACCACCACGACAGCCCTAAGGCGATCGCCATGCCGGTCGTGTGGAACAGGAACAGCGGCAGGGCGTAGCGGTTGATGAAGGAGTTGGCGCGGGCCCAGCGGGGGCGTTCGAGCACGCGTTCCATGGCCGGTCGCAGCACCTCGACCAGGCCGATCTGGAAGATCAGCAGGGCGACGATGACGAACGTGGGCGGCGCCATGTTCGACCACTTGTCGCCCGGCACGCCCACCATCGAGCCCGGGTAGATGCCCGAGTAGACCAGGCCGATCAGCGCGAACAGGCCGGTCCACAGGATGCCGACGTCGTACCGCCGGGGCAGGACGACGATCCGGTCGTAGAAGAAGCCCGCCTGGTGGGCCAGCCCCCAGACGATGATCATGTTGAGCCAGCCGGCCCACTCGAAGCCGTAGCGGAAGCGCACGACGTCGACGACCAGGGCCGAGCCGCCGAGCCAGATGAGGGCCAGCACGTCGTAGCGCCTGTGCAGCCACAGGGCCACCGGCAGCAGCGCGATCAGCACCAGGTAGACGCCGAGGAACCACAGCGGGCTGAGCACGAGCAGCACCACCCGCCACATCCACTCCACGTGGAAGGCCCAGGTGACGATCGCCCCGACGGAGATCCACACGCCGCACAGGAACAGCGCGGGCAGGGACAGCGCGCGGATGCGCCGCCAGACGAACGCCCCGATGCCGACGCCGCGCGCCTGGGCCCGGTTCCAGGACAGCAGGTGCACGTGGCCGCCGACGTAGAAGAACAGCGGCAGCACCTGGAGCAGCCAGGTCAGGATCCACAAACCCGAGGTGAAGCCGAGCGGGCTGGTGGGCTCGGGCCCGCTGGGCTTCCACTCCAGGATCGTGAACGCCCAGTGCCAGACCACCACGACGACGAGGCTGAGGGCGCGCAGCCAGTCGACGTACTTGTCGCGTTCGGGGGTGCTCACTTGTCGATGTCACCCACGACGAAGAACATCGAGCCCAGAATGGCGATCATGTCGGCCACCAGGTTCCCCGGCAGCAGCTCGCGCAGCGCCTGGACGTTGGCGAACGACGCCGAGCGCAGCTTGAGCCGCCACGGCGTCTTGTCGCCCTTGGAGACCAGGTAGTAGCCGTTGATGCCGAGCGGGTTCTCGGTCCACGCGTACGTGTGGCCCTCGGGCACCTTGAGCACCTTCGGCAGGCGCTGGTTGACGGGCCCGGGAGGCAGCTCGCGCAGCCGGGCGACGCACGCGTCGGCCAGGTCGAGGGAGACCTTGAGCTGCTCGAACAGCACCTCGAACCGGGCATGGCAGTCGCCGTCGCGCCGGGTGACGACCGTGACCGGCAGTTCCCCGTAGGCCAGGTACGGGTCGTCGCGCCGCAGGTCGAAGTCCACGCCGGAGGCGCGCGCGATGGGCCCGCTGACGCCGTACTGGAGGATCTGCTCGCGGGTCAGCACGCCGACGCCCTTGGTGCGGGCGAGGAAGATCTCGTTGTTCAGGATGAGGCCCTCGATGTCGGGCACCCGGCGGCGGGTCTCGGCGACGGCCGCGGCGACCCGGTCGAGCCAGCCGAGCGGCAGGTCCTCCTTCAGGCCGCCGACCCGGTTGAACATGTAGTGCATGCGCCCGCCGGAGATCTCCTCCATGACGGCCTGGATGCGTTCGCGCTCGTCGAAGGCGTAGAAGACGGGGGTGATCGCGCCCAGTTCGAGGGGGTAGGAGCCGAGGAACATCAGGTGGTTGAGCACCCGGTTGAGCTCGGCCAGCAGCGTACGCGCCCATACGGCCCTGACCGGCGTCTCCATGCCGAGCAGCCGTTCGGCGGCCAGCACGACGCCGAGTTCGTTGGCGAACCCCGACAGCCAGTCGTGCCGGTTGGCGAGCATGATGATCTGGCGGTAGTCGCGGACCTCGAACAGCTTCTCCGCGCCCCTGTGCATGTAGCCGATGATCGGCTCGGCCGTCTCGATGCGCTCGCCGTCGAGGGTGAGCCGGAGCCTGAGCACGCCGTGCGTGGAGGGATGCTGGGGGCCGATGTTGAGGATCATGTCCTCGGTCGCCAGCTCCTTCGCGCCGGCGCCGATCCCGACCACGCGTTCCGTCATAGGGCCCATGCTGCCACCGTCCCACGGGGTGATCCAGCGTGGGGGATGGTCAAGGAATCGTATGGCAACGCATCCCGAAGCCAGACATGGGGATCAATACCGGGAACGGGGGGAGAAAGCACTGTGAAGAGAGTCCTGTTTGATGTGGCGGCCCTGATCTCCCGGGTGGTACTCGGGGTGATCTTCGTGGCGCACGGCTGGCAGAAGTGGCAGGGCGGGCTCGGTGCCGCGGCGGGGCAGTTCCGGGAGATGGGCGTGCCCATGCCCGAGTTGTCGGCCGGATTCGCCGCCATCGTCGAACTGGTCGGCGGCGCCCTGCTGATCCTCGGCCTGCTGGTCCGGCCGGTGGCGTTGCTGCTGCTCATCGACATGATCGGCGCGATCGTGTTCGTGCACGCGGGCCACGGGGTGTTGTCGCAGGGCGGGGGATGGGAACTGCCGGGCGCGCTTGGTGCGCTGTCCTTGATGCTCGCCGCGCTGGGCGGCGGCCGCATCGGCCTCGACGGCATCTTCCACTCGACGTACCGCCGCCGCAGGGAACGCCAGATCGCCGAGGACGACCTCGCCGCGCACCGGCCGGTCCGCCGCGCCGAGCCGACGACGGTCGTCACGGAGGGGCCGGTCACGCAGACCGGGCCCGAGGGCGGCCCGACGACGCCGGCCCGGCCCGAGGGGGAGGCCGAGCAGCCCAACGTGCCGCGGCAGCCCAACGCGCCGCGCCCCGGGCACCTCAACGACGAGGACATGCGGGACATCGACGCCCTGGTGTCCGACGAGCCGCACCAGCAGAAGCCGCCCAACCGCTGAGCGTCAGCGGCTGACCAGGTCGCGCAGGGCCTCGATCAGGCGGTCGACGTGCTCCTGCGTGCTGCCGATGCCGATGGAGGCGCGCACCGCCGAGGCGGTGCCATCCTCGCAGCCGCCGTCCGAGGTGCCCAGCAGGTGCCGGACGAACGGGTGCGCGCAGAACTTCCCGTCCCGCACGCCGATGCCGTACTCGCCGGACAGCGCCTCGGCCACCTCCCGGGCCGAGTAGCCGTCCACGACGAACGACACGATCCCCACCCGCGGGTGGTCCTCGCCCCACAGCGACAGCTCGCGCACCCCGTCGATCGAGGCCAGACCGGTGCGCAGCCGGGCGATCAGGCGCTCCTCCTCGCGCACCAGCTCCGTCCACCCCGTGGCGGTGAGCGCGTCGCAGGCGGCGGCCAGGGCGATGGCGCCGAGCACGTTGGGGGTGCCGGCCTCGTGGCGGGGCTCGGGGTCGTCGTGCCACTCGGTGGTCTCGCCCACCGAGCGCACCGCGCCGCCGCCCTTCAGGTACGGCTCGCCCGCCGCCAGCCAGTCCCGGCGTCCGACCAGTACGCCGGCGCCGAAGGGCGCGTACAGCTTGTGCCCGGAGAAGGCCACGTAGTCCAGGTCGAGCGCGGTCAGGTTGAGCCTGCGGTGCGGGACGAGCTGGGCGGCGTCCACCAGGATCCGGGCGCCGTGCCGGTGGGCGATGTGGGCGAGGGCGGCGATGGGCCACAGCTCGCCGGTGACGTTGGACGCGGCGGTGACCACGAGCAGCTTGGGGCCCTCGATCCCGGCCAGCGCCTCGTCGGCGGCGCGGACGGCCTCGCCGGGGAAGGCGGGCGGCGCCAGCCGTACGGACCGCTCCCAGGGCAGCAGCGAGGCGTGGTGCTCGGAGTCGAAGACGACGACGGTCGTGCCCTCGGGCAGGCAGCCGGCCAGCAGGTTGGTGGCGTCGGTGGTGTTGCGGGTGAAGATGACGGCGTCGTCCGGGCGGGCGCCGACGAAGGCCCGGACCGTGTGGCGGGCCTGCTCGTAGCGGGCGGTGGTGAGCTGGGAGGCGTAGCCCGCGCCGCGGTGGACGCTGGAGTAGGCCGGGAGCGCGGCGGCGACGGCGGCGCTGACCGGCTCAAGACAGGGCGCGCTGGCCGCGTAGTCGAGGTTGGCGTAGCTGACCAGCCGGCCGCCCTTGACCGGCACCTCGAGGTCGGCGCCGAGCACGGCGGGGATCGCCCGTCCGGAGGCGGGGACGGCGGGGGCCTCGGCGGCGGCCTGGGCGGGAACGGAGTTGAAGATCGTCAGCGTGGACACGGCACAGCTCCTCACGGGTCGGTCGGACCCCTGGGAGCAGCCACGGAGCCCGCGCTTGCCCGCCACACCTCGTGACGGACCAGGTCTTCACCCGGGGCACCCCGCCGCGGACGCGAGGGTTGCCGGCCAGCTAGCCGGGGCTTGTCGCTGGCACTCATGACCTACGACGGCACTATAACCGACACCCGGGCATGATTCGCAAGCTCAGCAGGTCAACCCGTCTCATAAGATGAAATGGTGCGCTTTGATCCCTGGAATCCGGATTTCGTCGTCGACCCCTATCCGGCGTACGACGAGCTGAGGCGCGAGGCGCCCGTCCGCTACTTCGAGCCGTCCAACCAGTGGCTGATCTCCCGGCACGCGGACGTGAACGCGCTGCTCAGGGACCGGCGGCTGGGCCGCGACTACACCCACGTCGCCACGCACGAGGAGTTCGGCCGGCAGCCCGCGCCGGAGTTCCAGGAAGCCTTCTGGCGGGTCAGCAGGAACGGCATGCTGGAGGTCGAGCCGCCGGACCACACGAGGCTGCGCCGGCTGGTGTCCAAGGCGTTCACGCCGCGCATGGTCGAGTCGCTGCGCCCGCGCGTCCGGGCCATCGCCGAGAGCCTGATCGACGCCTACGTCGAAAAGGGCGGCGGCGACCTGATCGCCGAGGTGGCCGAGCCGCTGCCGGTCACCGTCATCGCCGAGATGCTCGGCGTCCCCGAGCAGGACCGTCACCTGCTGCGCCCGTGGTCGGCCGACATGTGCGGCATGTACGAGCTCAACCCCAGCCTGGAGACCCAGCACCAGGCGGTACGCGCGGCCGAGGAGTTCGAGTCCTACCTCAAGGACCTGGCCCGCGACCGGCTGGCCAACCCCGGCGACGACCTCGTCAGCGCCCTGGCCGCGATCCCCGAGCTGACCCTCGACGAGCTGGCCGGCACCTGCGTGCTGCTGCTCAACGCGGGCCACGAGGCCACGGTCAACGTCACCGGCAACGGCTGGCGGGCCCTGCTGAAGAACCCCGGCGAGCTGGCCCGGCTGCGCGCCGACCGTTCGCTGCTGCCGACCGCGATCGAGGAGCTGCTGCGCTACGACACCCCGCTGCAGCTGTTCGAGCGCTGGGTGCTGGAGGACATCGAGGTGCGCGGCGTGCGGATCCCGCGCGGCTCGGAGGTCGCCTGCCTGTTCGGCTCGGCCAACAGGGACCCCGAGGTGTTCGAGGACCCCGACCGGCTCGACCTGGGCCGTCCGGACAACCCGCACATCTCCTTCGGCGCCGGCATCCACTTCTGCCTGGGCGCGCCGCTGGCCAGGATCGAGCTGACGGAGTCGTTCACCGCCCTGCTGGACCGGGTCGGGACGATCGAGCTGCGCGCGGAGCCGGTCTACAAGCCGGGCTTCGTCATCCGCGGCCTGCGCTCGCTCGACCTCGACGTCACCGGCTCTGGCTGAGCCAGCCGAACCCGCCGAGCCCGGCCGGATCGATCAGCTCGCCCTCCTCCGACGCCCTCGACAACGCGCGTACGTAGGCGCGCGGATCGGTGCGGGCGAGGTCGACCGGCGGCCGGGCGCCGGTGAGGCCGAGCGCCCGCAACATGTCACGCTGTGTGGACAAGGTTGTGGATATCGCGCCGGCCCGCCGCCCGGCCTCGGCACACGCGTCGAGCGCGACGTGGGCGGTGATGTCGCAGGTCCCGTCGGGGATGGGCGTGACGACGGCGCCGTCGCGGTAACCGGTCAGCGTGCCACAGAGCGGTCGGTTATCCACAGGGTGTGCATAATCCACGGCTATCGCCCGGCCGCGGGCGAGGCGTACCAGAACGGAGGCCCAGGCGTCGTCACGGGGACGGCCGATCTCGGCGCGCGTGCCCACGTGCGGCAGCGGCCACCAGCGGTCGAGCCACTCGCGGTCGGCGGGCCGCAGCGGGCCGCCGAGGCGCTCCTCCCCGGTCCGGGTGTTGACCATGACCAGCCGCGGGCCGCCGGAGGTCTGCTCGGCCACGTCGAGCGGGATGTTGTCGAGCCACTCGTTGGCGACGGCCAGGCCGGTGATGCTGGAGGGCAGGCAGCGGCGCCACTCGACCTCGTCGGGCAGGCCCGGGGGCCTGGACGACAGGTCGACGCACGTGACCCGCAGCCGGTCGCGCAGAGCGGGCTCGGCCAGCTCGAGGACGCGGCGGACCAGCAGGCCCTCGCCGGAGCCGATGTCGACCAGGTCGAGCCGCTCGGGGGAGCCGAGATCGCAGTCGACCTCCGCAAGAAGCGCCAGGACCGCCTCCGCGAACACGGCCGAGGCCCCGACCGAGGTGCGGAAGTGGCCCGACGGGCGTTCGCGGAGGTAGAAACCCTCCTCGCCGTAGAGCGCGCGCTCGGTCGCGGCGCGCCAGGTGAGCCACATGACGCTGACTATCTCATGACTCCGGTCATCGACACGCTAAGTCATTGATTGACTACACTTGGTCGCTACATTGCGCTAACGTTTACGTACTGTCACCGAGCGACTGCGTTTCGCCCATCCGCGGTAAGCGGCGAGCCGGATCGCTCCACCAAAGCATTGCGGCCTCCACGGCCGCATACTGAGAGGAGCCCCCCGTGAAGAAGACTCTGGTCATGGCAGGTGCCATTGCCCTGCTGGCGCTGGCGGCCCCCGCGTACGCCGACGACGTCACCCACGGCAACAACGGCATCCTGACCGGCAGCCCGATCCACCTCCCCATCACCGCCGTCGTGCCCGTCTGCGGCAACAACATCGGCATCCAGGCCGTGCCGATCAACGGCTGCCAGGGGAGCCCGAACACCGCGGTCTACAGCCGCTGAGTCAGGGAGAGCCCGGACCGCTCGCGCGCGGTCCGGGCTCTGATCCCGGCCGGTCAGTCGGCGGATGACCGGTCAGTGCACCTCCAAGAGGTCGCATCCAGGCGGGCGTCGGGTTGTCAGGACTCGGCGCCCGTCGTCGTGCGTGGACCCCTCTCCTCATCTCTTTCGACAGGGGGTGCACGCTTCGTATGCCCCTGTCGCATTTGTCATTAACTCAACGGGCGGTAAAGCGGCGGACATGCCTGACCGCGTTCGTCGGCCCGTGACATGTGCGGCGCCGCCCGCCGGTTACGCTGGTCGGCAGTGCCATCACGGTCGACAGGGGTGAGACGTCATGGACGCAGGTGATCGCCCGGCTCGGCTGACCGTCGGCGTGCTCGGCGCGGGCAAGGTCGGCTCCGCGCTCGGCGCCGCGCTGGCGCAGGCGGGCCACCGGATCGTGGCCGCGAGCGGGGTCTCCGACAGGTCGCGGAGGTGGGCCGCCGACCGGCTCGGGGTGGAGCTGACGCGGCCCGACGAGGTGGTGGCCGCCGCCCAGCTCATCCTGCTGACCGTCCCCGACGACGCGCTGCCCGACCTCGTGGCCGGCCTGGCCCGTACGGGCGCCGACCTCCAGGGCAAGCTGCTCGTCCACACCAGCGGCGCGTACGGCCTGTCGGTGCTCGAACCCGCCGCCGGGGTGGGCGCGCTGCCGCTCGCGCTCCACCCGGTCATGACCTTCACCGGCCGCGACGACGACCTCAACAAGATCACCGGCATCTCGTTCGGCGTCACCGCGCCCGACCTGCTGCGGCCGGTCGCCGAGGCGCTGGTGATCGAGATGGGCGGCGAGCCGGTCTGGATCGCCGAGAGCGACCGCGCGCTCTACCACGCGGCCCTGGCCAACGCCGCCAACCACATGGTCACCCTCATCGCCGAGTCCGAGGAGCTGCTCGGGCGCATCGGCGTCGAGCACCCGGGCCGGATGCTGGGCCCGCTGCTCGGCGCGGCGCTCGACAACGTGCTGCGGCTGGGCATCGCCGGGCTGACCGGGCCGGTCGTCCGCGGCGACGCGGGCACGGTGCGCAAACACGTCGACGCGCTGATCCTGGCCGCCCCCGAGGCCGCCGACGCCTACATCGCGCTGGCCCGGCTCACCGCCGACCGGGCGCTGGCCGCGGGGCTGCTCAAACCGGAGGAGGCGGAGCGGCTGCTCGACGCGCTTGGGGGCAATATATGGACCTGACCGTCGGGTGTGGAGGGCAGCAATGGATCTGATCGTGGCCGGCAACCGGGACGACCTGGCGAAGGCTCGTGGCACGGGCCGGGTGGCGCTGGTGCCGACCATGGGCGCGCTGCACGAGGGCCACCGGTCGCTGATCAGGGCCGCCCGGGTGCGCGCCGAGCAGGTCGTGGTGAGCATCTTCGTCAACCCGCTGCAATTCGGTCCTAACGAGGATTTTTCCCGCTATCCCCGTACGTTCGACGCCGACCTCGACGTGTGCCGCGAGGAGGACGTGCACGTCGTGTTCGCGCCCTCGCCCGAGGACATGTACCGCCCCGACCGCCAGGTGAGCGTCTGCGCGGGCGAGATGGGCACGATCGTCGAGGGCGCCTCCAGGCCGGGCCACTTCGACGGCGTGCTGACGGTGGTGCTCAAGCTGTTCAACCTGGTCCGCCCCGACGTGGCGATCTTCGGCCAGAAGGACGCCCAGCAGCTCGCCGTCATCCGCCGCATGGTGGCCGACCTCGACCTGGCCGTGGAGATCGTCGGAGCGCCCACCGTGCGCGAGCCCGACGGCCTGGCCCTGTCCAGCCGCAACCGTTACCTGTCGGCCGACGACCGCACGGTCGCGCTGGCCCTGTCCCGCGCCCTGCGGGCGGGCGCGGCCGAGCTCACCGCCGGCGCGATCCGGTCCACCGCCCGCGCGGTGCTCGACGAGGCCGGGCCCGACCTCGACCTCGACTACCTGGCGCTGGTCGATCCGGCCACGTTCAAGGAGGTCGACGACTCCTACGAGGGCTCGGCCGTGCTCGCCGTGGCGGCCAGGGTGGGCGGCACCCGGCTGATCGACAACGTCGTCCTGAGCCTTCGCCCCTGATCCGTACGGCGCCCCCGGGGCATGTCCACGCTGCGGCAGGCGTTATCGTCATAGTGACGAAATCGCCTCAGTGAGGAGACCCCCATGAGTGCACCGGCGATTCCCCAGCGTCTGACGGCCCCCGACCCCGGCTGGACCGTCGAGGCGGACGTGGTCGTCGTCGGCTCCGGCGTCGCGGGCCTGACCGTGGCGCTGCGCCATGCCGAGCTGGATCCCGCGGCCAAGATCCTGGTCGTCACCAAGGACGTGTTGTCCGCCGGGTCCACCAAGTGGGCCCAGGGGGGCATCGCCGCCGTGCTCGACCCGCGCGACACCCCCGACGAGCACCTGAGCGACACGTTGCTCGCCGGGGTCGGGCTGTGCGACACCAGGGCCGTACGGACCCTGGTGACCGAGGGGCCGGGCGCGCTGCGGCGGCTCATGGAGCGCGGCGCGCGGTTCGACCGCACCCCTGACGGCGAGCTCCAGCTCACCAGGGAAGGCGGCCACCGGCGCCACCGGATCGTGCACGCCGGCGGCGACGCCACGGGCGCCGAGGTGCAGCGGGCGCTGGTCGAGGCGGTGCGCGCCGGATCGATCGAGGTGATCGAGCACGCGCTCGTGCTCGACCTGCTCAAGGACGCCCGCGGCCGGGCCAGGGGGGTGACCCTGCACGTCATGGGCGAGGGCGCGCGTGACGGCGTCGGGGCGGTCCTGGCGCGGGCGGTGGTGCTGGCCACCGGCGGCATGGGCCAGGTCTACGCCGCGACCACCAACCCGGTCGTGTCCACCGGCGACGGCGTGGCGCTCGCGCTCAGGGCGGGCGCAGTCGTGCGCGACATCGAGTTCGTGCAGTTCCACCCGACCGTGTTGTGGCTGGGGGAGGGCTCGACCGGCCAGCAGCCGCTGATCTCCGAGGCGGTCAGGGGCGAGGGCGCCTTCCTCGTCGACCACGAGGGCAACCGGTTCATGCAGGGCGTGCACGAGCTGGCCGACCTGGCTCCGCGCGACGTCGTGGCCAAGGCGATCACCAGGACCATGCTCGAGACCGGCCGCGACCACGTGTTCCTCGACGGCCGTCACTTCGGCAGGGACAAATGGGAGAGCCGCTTCCCCACCATCTACGCCGTCTGCCGGGAGCATGGCATCGACCCGGTCACCGAGCCGATCCCCGTCTCCCCGGCCGCCCACTACGCCAGCGGCGGCGTCCGCGCCGACCTGTCCGGCCGTACCTCGATCGAGGGTCTGTACGCCTGCGGCGAGGTCGCCTGCACCGGCGTCCACGGCGCCAACAGGCTGGCCTCGAACTCGCTGCTGGAGGGCCTGGTCTTCGCCGAGCGCATCGCCGAGGACATCCACCGCACGCGTCCCGAGCCGGGCGAGCCGGTCGCGGGGCGGGCCGCGACGGGCCTGGTGGACCCCAGGGTGAGGCCCAGGCTCCAGGCGCACATGAGCGCCGGCGCCGGGGTGCTGCGCAGCCGCGCGTCGCTGCAGGCCACGTCGAAGGCGCTGCGCGACGCGCTCTGGACGCCGGTCGAGGTGCCCGCCTGCACCGAGTCGTGGGAGGCGAGCAACCTGCTCACCGTCGCCGCCGTCCTGACCGGTGTGGCGGCGGCCAGGCTGGAGACGCGCGGCTCCCACTGGCGCGAGGACCACGAGAGCCGGGACGACAATGAGTGGCTGGGCCACCTGGACGTGACCCTGACCGAGGAGGGCCTTCGCATGACGTACACCCCGCACGGCGAGGCGATGCCGCCGCGGCTGGCGCAGGAGCTGACCGCCGCCGGGCTCGACCCGGCCGAGGTCGACGCGCTGATCGACCGCGCACTCGAAGAGGACCTGCAGGAGGCGGGCGACGTGACCAGCCTGGCCACGATCCCGGCCGAGCAGCGTTCGGCCGCCGACGTGGTCGCCCGCAAGGACGGCGTGGTGGCCGGGCTGGCCGTGGCCGAGGCGGTCTTCCTCCGGCTGGGCGCCGGCCGCGCCGAGCGGCGGGCCAAGGACGGCGAGCGGGTGGCGGCCGGCGACGTGCTGATGACGGTCGAGGGCCCGACGCGGGCCGTGCTGACCGCCGAGCGCACCGCGCTCAACCTGCTCACGCACCTGTCCGGGGTGGCCACGCTGACCGCCAGGTGGGTGGCCGCGATCGAGGGCACGCGGGCGCGGGTGCGCGACAGCCGCAAGACCCTGCCGGGTCTGCGGTCCCTGGAGAAGTACGCCGTGCGCTGCGGCGGCGGCGTCAACCACCGCATGTCGCTGTCGGACGCGGCCCTGATCAAGGACAACCACGTGGTGGCGGCCGGCGGCGTGGCCGAGGCGTACCGCGCGGTGCGGGAGCGCTTTCCCGAGCTGCCGATCGAGGTCGAGATCGACCGGCTCGACCAGCTGGAGCCCCTGCTGGACGAGGGCGCCGAGGAGATCCTTCTGGACAACTTCACGGTCGAGGACACCGTACATGCCGTACAAATCGTGAAGAGTCGGGCGAAAAACAGGGTTGCGCTTGAAGCGAGTGGGGGATTGACCTTGGAATCGGCTCGTGATGTGGCTGAAACTGGCGTTGACTACCTTGCGGTGGGAGCGCTTACCCACTCGGCGCCGGCCCTGGACATCGCACTGGATTTGCGGGGGTAATTGATGCTGCTCACGATCGACGTCGGCAACACGCACACGGTGCTGGGGCTGTTCGAGGGCGAGGACGTCATCGAGCACTGGAGGCTGGCCACCGACGCCCGCCGCACCGCCGACGAGATCGCCGTCGTGCTCCAGGGGCTGCTGGCCCAGTCACCCTTGCTCAAGGGCGCCGACATCAGCGGCATCGCCATCTGCTCGACCGTGCCCAGCGTGCTCAACGAGATGCGGGAGATGTGCCGCCGCTACTACGGCGACGTCACCGCCGTGATCGTGGAGCCCGGCGTGCGCACGGGCGTGCCGGTGCGCATGGACAACCCCAAAGAGGTGGGCAGCGACCGCATCGTGAACGCCCTGGCCGCCATCGACCAGTACGGCGGCCCGTGCATCATCGTCGACTTCGGCACCGCCACCTCCTTCGACGCGGTGTCGGCCAAGGGCGAGTACGTCGGGGCGGTCACCGCTCCCGGCATCGAGATCTCGGTCGACGCCCTGGCCGCCGCCGGCGCCCAGCTGCACAAGGTCGAGCTGGTCAGGCCGCGCTCGGTGATCGCCAAGAACACGGTCGAGGCGTTGCAGGCCGGCATCATCTACGGCTTCGCCGGCCAGGTCGACGGCATCGTCGAGCGCATGGCCGCCGAGCTGGCCGACGACCCCGACGAGGTGACCGTCGTGGCGACCGGCGGCCACGCGGCGCTGGTGGTCGGCGAGTCGCGCTCGATAGACGTGCACGAGCCGTGGCTGACCCTCATCGGCTTGCGCCTGATTTATCACCGCAATACCGCTTAGAACGTGACAAGCGGCCCCCGCTCGGGAAGGGGGCCGCCTGTCGGTCGTGGTGTCGCCGGCGAGGGGTCACTCGTTCTCGGCGCTGTAGAGCTCGCTCCAGGGGCCGCACTTGGTGGCGAAGGTGCCCTGCTCGGGAACCTGGCAGACCTTGGCCCGCAGGGTGAAGACGTCGTTCTCCTCGAAGTGGAACTTCTTGTAGCCGGGGAAGCCGCAGTACTTCCTGGTGTAGACCGTGGACCAGTCGCCGTCGGAGTCCTCGGCCTGGAACTTCACGTACGCGCACTTGCCGCCCTCGTCGTAGTCGCGGTTGTCCAGGTCGTACAGCCGGCCGGTGACGTGGACCTCGTTGGAGTCCTCCTCGTCCCACTCGACGCTGACGTGACCCTGGGCCTTGGCCAGGTGGTACTTGGCGTACACCGGGCCCCAGTAGTCGGAGTAGTCGTCGAAGTCGGCGGTGGTGGCGCTGGCGGCCGAAGGAAGCGACAGGGCCACGGCGCTGGTGGCGGCGATGGCGAGGATGCCCGTCGCGATCTTCTTCATCATGATCTCTCCCGGAGCCCCCCCTCGGGCCGGCTCCTTGCCGGCTCCCCTCGGAGCTCGTGAGTCATTGGTACAAAAGGGTCCTTGCAGCCCCCCTGCAGGGAACCGTCACGAGCGCTTGCAGTTCGCCGTATCCCCTACGCTTTGTTGTTGTGAGCGAGGAACTTCCAGAGCAGATGCGCATCCGGAGGGAAAAGCTCGACCGCCTCCGCAGCGAGGGCGTCGACCCTTACCCGGTGAACTTCCCACGCACGGCGACCAACGCCGAGGTCAGGGAGAAACACCAGGGCCTGGAGCCCGACACCGCCACCGGTGAGACGGTCGGGGTCGCGGGCCGCGTCATGCTCAACCGCGTGGGCGGCAAGCTCTGCTTCGCCACGCTCCGCGACGGCGGCGCCGACCTGCAGGTCATGATCTCGCTCGACAAGGTCGGCGAGGAGTCGCTGGCCGCCTGGAAGCGCGACGTCGACCTGGGCGACCACGTCGGCGTGACCGGCGAGGTCATCACCTCGCGCCGCGGCGAGTTGTCGATCCTCGCCGACAGCTGGCAGATCACCGCCAAGTGCCTGCGGCCGCTGCCGGAGAAGCACGTCGGCCTCACCGACCCCGAGGCGCGGGTGCGCCAGCGCTACGTCGACCTCATCGTCAACGACGAGGCCAGGAAGATGGCGCGGGTGCGCAGCGCGACCGTGCGCGCGGTGCGCGACTTCTGGCACGAGGAGGGCTACCTCGAGGTCGAGACCCCGATGTTGCAGCCCATCCACGGCGGCGCGACGGCCCGGCCGTTCAAGACCCACATCAACGCCTACGACATGGAGCTCTACCTTCGCATCGCGATCGAGCTCTACCTCAAGCGGCTGGTGGTCGGCGGCGTCGAGAAGGTCTTCGAGATCAACCGCAACTTCCGCAACGAGGGCGCCGACTCCACGCACAACCCCGAGTTCACCATGCTCGAGGCCTACGGCACCTACCTCGACTACAACGACATCGCCGACCTGACGCAGCGCATGTACCAGAAGGCCGTCGTGGCCGCCCTGGACACCACCGTGGTCGTGCACGACGGCGTCGAGATCGACCTCGGCCTGGAGAAGTGGCCGCGGGTCCGGCTCTACGACCTGGTGTCCGACGCCGTGGGCGAGGAGATCACCACCGAGACCACCCTTGAGCAGCTGCGGAAGATCGCCGACCGCCGTGAGGTCCACTGGGACGCCAAGTGGGGGTCGGGCAAGCTCGTCCAGGAGCTGTTCGAGGCGCTGGTCGAGCACACGCTCGTGCAGCCGACGTTCGTCATGGACTATCCGCTGGAGACCTCGCCGCTGGCCCGCCTCCACCGCGACAACCCGCTGCTGACCGAGAAGTGGGACCTCATCGGGTTCGGCACCGAGCTCGGCACCGGCTACTCCGAGCTCAACGACCCGATCGACCAGCGTCACCGCCTGGTCGAGCAGTCGCTGCTGGCCGCGGGCGGCGACCTTGAGGCGATGCAGCTCGACGAGGACTTCCTGCAGGCCCTCGAGTACGCGATGCCGCCCACGGGTGGCATGGGCGCCGGAATCGACCGCATGATCATGGCCTTCACCGGCAAGAACATCCGCGAGACCATCCTGTTCCCGCTGGTCAAGCCCACCCACTGAGCCGCCGTCCGGCGCCCCGCGCAGGCGTGGGGCGCCGGACCCAGCGGTCAGGGCACCAGCACCAGCCGTCCGCGCAGGCCGCCCTCGGCCAGGCGGACATGGGCGTCGGCGGCCTTCTCCAGCGGGTACGTCCCGGCCACCCGCAGCGTCAGCCGTCCGGCCTCGACCAGGCGCACCAGCTCCGCGAGCTGCCGGGCGTCCGAGCGGAACAGCACGGTGGCCACGTCCGTGCCGCGCAGCGGCACCGGCGCGACCCCCGACGCGAGCGCCACGAACGCTCCGCCGTCCCGTACGGCGTCGAGCGCGGGCAGGCCCAGCACGGCCGCGTCCACGACGGCGTCCACACCACCGGGCACCCGCGCCCGTACGGCCTCGGCCAGGTCCTCCTCGCGGGGGACGAACCATTCCGCCCCGAAGCCGCGTACCAGCTCCTCGTCCGCGGCGCCGGCGGCGGCCACCACCCTGACGCCGCGCACGGCGGCCAGCTCCACCAGGTAGCCTCCGACGGCCCCCGCCGCCCCCGTGACCAGCAGCGTGCCGCCCGGCCCGACGCCGGTCCGGTCGAGCGCCTGCCAGGCGGTGAGCCCGTTCAGCGGCAGCGTGGCCGCGTGGACGGGGCTCACGCCGCGCGGGGCGCGGGCCACCGCCGGGGCGTCCAGCACGACGTACTCGGCCTGCGCCTTGTACGGCAGCTCCAGCCGCGCGCAGAGCCCCACGACCTCCTCTCCCACGCTGAAGGAGGCCCCCGGGCCCACCTGGTCGACGGTCCCCGCGGCGTCGAAGCCGATCCCGTACGAGTCCAGCTTCCTGGCCAGCCCGTACGAGGCCAGGGCCCCGGACGCCACGGCCAGGTCGAAGGGGTTGACCCCGGCCGCGGCCACCTTGACCCGCACCTGGCCGGGCCCCGCCGTCGGCAGCGGCGCGGACACCAGCCGGGGAGCGCCGGAGCCGCCGATGAGTGCACGCATGTTCGTCATGCCGACGACCCTAGGAAGAGTTACTCTCTTTCAGTAAGTAGGCACCTGGAAGTGCGTAACACACGGCGAGGAGTGAGACGATGGCGACCACGACGGCGGCGCAGCGGCGTGACCAGGCGAGACTGGCCTTCGACGCCTACTTCGCCGAATGCCCTTCACGCAAGCTGCTCGACCGGCTCAGCGACAAATGGGTCACGCTGGTGCTCAGCGCGCTGGCCGGCGGCGAGCGTCGCTACAGCGACCTGGCCAGGCACATCGCGGGGGTCAGCCAGAAGATGCTCACCCAGACGCTGCGCGGCCTGGAGCGCGACGGCCTGGTGGCGCGCCGCGTCACGCCGCAGGTGCCGGTGCGCGTCGACTACGCGCTCACCCCGCTGGGCGAGAGCCTGATGCCGCTGGTCATCGCCATCAAGGCGTGGGCCGAGGAGCACATCGAGGACGTCGAGGCCGCCAGGGAACGCTACGACGCTACCGCCTGAGCCGCACCGGCAGCCGGGCCAGCCCGCGCAGCACCACGTTCTCCTTGTACGGCGGCTCCGGATCGGCGGCCTCCATCTTCGGCGCCGCCGCGGCCAGCGCCGACAGCGCGATCTCGCCCTCCATCCTGGCCAGCGTCGCCCCCAGGCAGAAGTGCAGGCCGAGCCCGAAGGCCAGATGCCGGCCGGGCTCGCGGCCGGGGTCGAACCGGTCCGGATCGGCGAACGCGGCCGGGTCGCGGTTGGCCGCGCCGATCGGCACGAGCACGCCGGTGCCCGCGGGCACCGGCGTGCCGCCCAGTTCCCGGTCCTCCAGCGCGATCCTGGAGGTGAGCTGGACCGGCGGATCGAAGCGCAGCACCTCCTCGACCACCTCCCTCGGCCGCTCGGCGGCGCGGTGCAGCAGGCCGTGCCGCAGCAGGTTCAGCACGCCGTTCGCGATGAGGTTGACGGTGGTCTCGTGGCCGGCCACGAGCAGCAGCACGCAGGTCGCCAGCAACTCGGCCTCGGTGAGCTCCTCGACGTGGGCGAGGGCGCTCAGGAGGTCCTCCCCGGGATGCTCGCGCCGCCGCGCGATCAGGCGGCGGAAGTAGTCGCGGAACTCGTTCCTGGAACGCTCTGTTTCCGACATGAGGGCGTCTGTCAGCATCGGGTCAAGTCCGCGGGCAAGGGCCTCGCTCCACCCGCGGAAGCGGTCGTGGTCCTCCGGCGGCACCCCGAGCATCTCGCTGATCACCATCACCGGCAGCGGGTACGCGAAGCCGGAAATCAGCTCCGCCTCCTCCGGCAGCCGTCCGATCAGGTCGGCGGTGATCGCCTCGATCCGCGGCCTGAGGCGGGCCACCATGCGCGGCGTGAACGCGCGGCTGACCAGAGCACGCAACCGGGTGTGATCGGGCGGGTCCATGAGCAGGAACGACCTGCCGGGCTGACCTGCCTCTTCCTGCGCGGGCGGGGACGTTCCGTGACCGAACCCGGGGTCGCGCAGCACGGCCGCGCACAACTCGTACGTGGTCACGACGAGCAGCCCGCCGCGCGTTCTGAAGATCGGCCCGGCGGCTCGCAGCTCGCGATATCGGACGTACGGATCGCGCACAAATTGCGGATCCGAGGGATCAAAACCCAGCACGTCGGTGGCGCTCATCGGAGGTGGAACCGGGCCGCCGAATTGATCGTTTGGACCGTTCATAGCTGATCACGGCGTGCCGACATATGCGGAGTACGTCACATATAAGTGATCATGTCAATAGCACTGGTCAAGGGCGCCGATTGTCGCGCTTGACGACCTTTCCGCGATGCGTTTACCTTCACCGAGACGAGCGGCTTTGCTTCGCCTGAAAGGTCCGAGTTCTGCTGTTGGGGGGAGGGCTCCCGGTGGATGTGCTCACAGAAGGCGTTGAGCTGAGCCACGCGGATTTGGCGTTACTGGCCGAACTGGCCAGGGGGGTGACCGTCGATCGGGTCGGCAGGCGGCTGGACATCAGCGGACGGACCGTACGGCGCAGGCTGAGGGGCATCTGCGACCGCATCGGCGTGGCCACGGCGATCGAGGCCGTGGCATGGGCGGCGCGCCGCCAGCTCATCTAGCGGCGCTCATCTGGCGGCGCTGGGCGAAGTGGCGCTGGATGAAGTGGGGCTGGGCGGTGTGGCGCTGGGGCGGTGTGGGGCGCCGGTCAGTCCGCGATGCGCACGCCGCCGGCGAACGGCCGCCCGCCGATCGGGGCGACCCGCACGACGTCACCCGTGCGCGGGGCGTGGACCATCATGCCGCCGCCGATGTAGATGCCGACGTGGTGCAGGTCGCTGTAGAAGAACACCAGGTCGCCGGGGCGCAGCTGGTCACGGCTGACGTGCGTGCCGGCCGTCCACTGGTCGCCGGTGTAGTGGGGGAGCGAGATGCCCACACGCTGGTAGGCGGCCATCACCAGGCCGGAGCAGTCGTAGGAGCGCGGCCCTTCGGCGCCCCACACGTACGGCTTGAGCTGCTGGGTGAGGGCCCACTTGACGGCCTGGGCCGCCTTGCCGTCGCCGATGACCGGCAGGTTGACGCGTACGGCCCGGGTGCCGGGACGGCCGGCCTCGCCCATGGCCCGCCGGTAGAGGTTGCTCTCCACCTTGGTGACCAGCTTGGTGATCTTCGAGCGCTTGGCCTCCAGATCGGTGACGATCTTCTGGACCTCGGCGATGCGGGTCTTCGCGCCGGCCCTGGCCCGCTCGGCGGCCTCCATGGCCTTGGCGAGCTGGTTGACCTCCTCGCCCTGCTGCTGTTCGAGCGCGTACGTGGTCGCGGCCCGGTCGAGGAAGGTCTCGGGGTCGCCGGACTGGGCGAAGGCCAGGGCCTTGTCCAGGCCGCCGGTGATGTAGGCGTTCTGGGCGAGCAGCGAGGCCCTGGCGCGCCTGGCGGCCAGGTCGGACTCGCTGGTGGCCAGGATCTTCTGGGCGGAGTCGTTGGCCTTCTGCGCGGCCTTCAGCCGTTCGCGCTGCTCGTTGTACTGCTCGGCCAGCGTCTCGATCTCTTCGTGCAGCTTCTCCACCTGGTCGGAGAGCTCGGAGAGCGACGGCTTCGGGTCGGCGGCGGCGGAACCGACGGGGACGGCGAACAGCATCGCGGCGACGGTGACGCCGATGACGCCGAGGCGGCGTGCGCGCCTGGCCTGTTCCTGGGGGCGGGCGTGCCTGCCCCCCGTCTTCCCCGAGCGGTCGAGCGTCCGCTTCACCAACCGAGCTCCTCTCATCGACGCCGGCCGGGTTAGCTGACGGGTTCGGGCCGGAGCAGCCCTACCGAGATGGTCGGATTCACCCCAAGTGGCGGCGCTGGCTGCTCGCCGCCGTTGGTTCCCCGGCTTCCCTTGCGGGAATTGGGCGTGTCTTTCCGCGCGCATTACGCGGAGAACATCGTCGCTGGACACTAATGCACTCCGGGTTCACGCTCAACCGGAACTGCCGAGTCTGTAGAGGTTTCACAACTGAAGGGTCACAAGGTGATCTCGTGGGTAGCCGTACGGAAGCGGGCTTCTGCACCTTTTGTCCAGCATTCGGGGCGCTGAGGTCTGGAGGAAAGCTCCAAGTCGGCTCGTGTTCGCTCGACCACGGGATGTGATGAGATGCCCGAGACGTGGGATTTAGGGCCGAGCCGTAATGAGATCTGTACCCTGGAGAGCCATGGAGCAGGTGGCCGAAGTGGCAGTCCCCGAGACCGCGGTCGTGGTCAGGCGTGCCCGCACGCCCGACGTGCGTGCGATCAGGCGTCTCGTGGACACCTACGCGGGCGCGGGTCCGCGGCTCCTGGAGAAGGCCACGGTCACGCTGTACGAGGACGTCCAGGAGTTCTGGGTGGCCGAGCGGGACGGGGAGGTCGTCGGCTGCGGCGCGCTCCACGTGCTGTGGGAGGACCTCGCCGAGGTCCGTACGGTGGCCGTCGATCCCGCGTGCCGGGGGCTGGGCGTGGGGCGGCGGATCGTCTCGGCACTCGTCCGGCAGGCGAAGGATCTGGGGCTGCGGCGTGTATTCTGTCTGACTTTTGAGGTCGACTTCTTCGCGAGGCACGGTTTCCGCCCCATCCAGGGCACCCCGGTCTCACCCGAGGTCTACGCCGAGTTGCTGGCCTCGTACGACGAGGGTGTGGCGGAGTTCCTTGATCTGGAACACGTCAAACCGAACACCCTTGGCAACACCCGCATGCTGCTGCATCTGACATCGGGTGACGCGGACCTTGACCACTTGGAAAGGTGATTGTTGATACCTATGTCGATACGTTGGGCAGCACAGGCATGTGTCCTGACACGTGCCACATGCGCACTCGAAGCGAGGTGACACGGTGAGCACCGGACAGCCGCCGTACCCACAGGACGATTCCGGCGAGAACCCCGAGTACGGGCAGCACCACGGCCGTCGGCCCGGTGAGCCCGACCCGGACGTGACTGTGGTCGGCTACCGGGCGGACGATGCCTTCGGCCAGCCCCCATATGGTCAGCAGCAGCAACAGGGCTATGGCCAGCAACAGCAGTACGGCCAGCAACAGCAGCAGTACGGCCAGCAGCAGGGCTACGGCCAGCAGCCCCAGTACGGCCAGCAGCCCCAGTACGGCCAGCAGCCCGCCTCGGGCCAGCAGGGTTACGGCCAGCAGCCGCAGTCCTCCGGCCAGCAGTACACCCAGCCGGGCTACGGCCAGGAGGCCCAGTACGGCCAGCAGGCCGGCTCGGGCCAGCAGGGTTACGGCCAGCAGCCGCAGTCCTCCGGCCAGCAGTACACGCAGCCCGGCTACGGCCAGGACGCCCAGTACGGCCAGCAGGGCTACGGCCAGCAGCCCGCCTCGGGCCAGCAGTACGCCCAGCCCGGCTACGGCCAGCAGGCCGCGCCGGGTCAGCAGGGTTACGGCCAGGACGCCCAGTACGGCCAGCAGGGCTACGGCCAGCAGGCCGCCGCGGGGCAGCAGGGCTACGGCCAGCAACCCCAGTACGGTCAGCAGCCGCAGTCCCAGCCCGACTACGGTCAGCAGCAGGGCTACGGCCAGGACGCCCAGTACGGCCAGCAGGCCGCCTCGGGCCAGCAGGGCTACGGCCAGCAGCCGCAGTCCTCCGGCCAGCAGTACGCCCAGCCCGGCTACGGCCAGCAGGCCGCGTCGGGCCAGCAGGGTTACGGCCAGGAGGCCCAGTACGGCCAGCAGGGCTACGGCCAGCAGTCGCAACCCGACTACGGCCAGCAGCAGGGCTACGGCCAGGACGCCCAGTACGGCCAGCAGGGCGGCTACGCCCAGCAGCAGTACGGCGACCAGCAACAGGGTTACGGCCAGCAGTACGGCGACCAGCAGCAGTACGGCCAGGCATACGGCCAGCAGCAGCAGTCGCAGCCCTACGGCCAGCCCGGCTACGGCCAGCCCTACGGTCAGCCCGTCGGCGTGCAGCCCCCGGGCGCGCCGGCTCCTCTGGCGGAGTGGTGGCAGCGTCTGGTCGCGAGGATCATCGACGGTGTCATCCTCGGCATCGTGAACTTCGTGGTCAGCCTGATCCTGGGCCTGTTCGCGATCGGTTACGACTCGGCGACCGGCTCGACCTCGGGCATCCTGTCGGGATTCGTCATCGGCATCCTGTCGGCGATCGTCACGACCGCCGTCTGGGTCTGCTACGAGTTCTTCCTGACGAAGATGAACGGCCAGACGGTCGGCAAGATGGTCATGGGGATCAAGGTCGTGCCGGTGGGCCAGGCCCTTCCTCCGGGCGGGCTCACGTCCGACCTGGCGATCAAGCGCGCCGGCGTCACCTGGGGCGGCTACATCCTGAGCGTCATCCCGTTCCTCGGCCCGCTGCTCGCCTGGGCGTGCGTCGCGGTCAACGGCGCCTCGCAGCTGTGGGACAAGCCGCTGCAGCAGACGTTCGCGGACAAGTTCGCGGGCACGGTGGTCGTGAAGATCAAGTAATCCCGCGTCAGCGTAAAACAGGGGCCGGCTTCCCGCCGGCCTCTGTTTTGTGTGTGCGGGGCGTACCAAAATGGGGGGTACGACCGCCGACCGCGTGAGGTGGGATATGGCCGGGACACCGTCGTGGCCGGGCGCCGTGCCCGCGGAATGGTGGGAACGCCTCGCCGCCCGCTTCATTGAGGCGCTGGTCTTCGGGGTCTTCTATTACATTCTGTTCATCGCGCTGTGGGGCGTCTTCCGGACTGTCGGGACGGTGGAGGCGTTCGACGGGCGGCTGCCCGGGCTCTTGGCCTGGTTCCTGGCCGGCCTGTGTTATGCGGCCTATGACTGGCGGGCCCATTGCCTGCACCGGCGGACCTTCGGCCAGGCGATCATGAGGATTCGCCTGGCACCGGACGACCTTCCGCGTGGCGCCCTGCTGAAACGGGCCCTGGTCTATCCCGGGCCTGTCATGCTGATGGGCATTCCGGTGGTCAATCTGCTGGCCGGAATGCTGCTGTTCGGCGTCGGGTTGCTCATCCTGATCGACAAGCCGTTGGAGCGCGGGCCGCATGACAGGCTGGCCGGAACGCGGGTGGTAAAAGATCTTCGTTGAGGCATCCGCACCTGGGAAGATGCCTTTTCGCAAAATTTTCCCTTGATCCGGTAAGGAGCCTGGAGAGACTGGCATTAGGCTATGGGACGTCCGGGTTGCCGGATGTCGGTGCCCCTGCTCCCTGAGGGCGACTGTGTGTGGCTATGGTCGGTTCCGGGTGAGTTGTCACCTAGGCGTCATGAGCGTCCGGCGTGCTCCCGCAGGTCCCGCAGGTCGCGCCGGGATGCGTATTTAGCGCCCCCGAAACCCTGCTAGCCCTGGAGGCGAGGACGAATGGAAGCCGTTACAGACGTATTGTCAGCGCTCATCCCCCCGGTCGTGGTCGGCGGCGCCTTCATCTTTGGCGCGGTGAAGTTGCTGCGATCGGAGGTCGCCGGGCGACGGGCAAACCACCAGGATCAGGCCGAGAACCAGAACTGATCTGCCAGTCAGCCGAATCCCCGTAGCGCTGAATTGTCTCCGCGCCTTTCCGGGTATATGTTTGGGCGAGCGAATGAAACAATGCTCCGGGAAAGGATTGCGTAGATGGCCAAGCAGATCCAGGAGATTCTCATCGATGACCTCGATGGGGGCGAGGCCAATGAGACGGTCAGCTTCGCTATTGACGGCTCCTCCTATGAGATTGACCTCAGCGACGTTAACGCCAAGAAGCTGAGGGACGCACTCACGCCTTTCGTGCAGCACGCCCGCAGGGCAGGAGCCGTGTCGGCCCGTCGCCGTGGTCGCGGCGGCAACCGCGCCATGAGCCGCGAGAAGAGCTCGGAGATCCGGCAGTGGGCCAAGGCCCACGGCCTGCCGGTCAGCGAGCGCGGCAGGATCGCCTCCACCGTCGTGGAGAAGTACGAAGCGGCTCACTGAGCCTCGTCAAGAGAGCCATCTCCTGACCATGCGCTTATGCCGTTCGCCTAGGACCCCGGCGAGCGCCATAAGCGCATGATCGTTTTTGTGGGAAGTGCGTGAATCCCCCGACCACTTGTTGATCTTCTAATCCGCCCAAATGTGGGCGTATTGCTCACCTGTGGCGCCGGACAAGGCGTCGCGTGTGAGTGGAACGTGCCGGGCTTGGCGGCCTGCGTCCGGGCCAATTCCCGGGCCGCCGGGCTCGCTGTCCGTCTTCGTCGCCCGCGGCGGGAACGCGCCAATGCCGTCACCCGCCGCAATGTTCACCTTCCCGGCTCCTGCGGCGTATGCGCAAAGCGGTGACGCTCCGCCACACATTCGGGCAGCGGGTCCCTTCCCGAGCGCCGCCGCAGGCCCTCTTCCGTCACCGGGCACTTCCGCCTTCTTACGGTCTTGTGCGGGGTTCTCGGGGCTTGTCGGGGCTTGTTCGAGCCTCTCTTCGGGCCCGTCTTCGAGCCTCTCTTCGGGCCCGTCTTCGGGCTTCTCTTCCGCGCCCGTCTTCGGGCTTCTCGGCGGGCCGGCCGCGGACGACCGGCAAAACGCGGGCGTGCGGCTGGTGGGACACGATGGAAAACCGGTGGCCTCTCCCGTGTGCCGCACATTGTCCCGTCGCACGACCCTCCTGCGCACCGCGATCGGTAACCCGGCTGACCCGATGGGGAATAGGCGCGGGGCGCGTTGCGTGGCGAGTTGTGCTCAGGGCGTAGCGCCCGCGCTTGGACGCGGTTTGGAGCAGCACATACGATGATTACGTAACAGATACGGGCGCGGGCATCGGAGATGCGTGGCCGGCGGGCACCCCAGGGCCGGCTTCGCCCCGGCGTCCGACGGCCGATCCGTGTTGGTCCGCCCTGGGCCGCGGGCGTCGAATTCCAGGCGCTTCCGGGAAGCGCCTAAACATCGTTCGCTTGCGGCGTATCGGGAACACGTCACCCCCGAACAGTAGTTGGATAGAGGGTGAACGCCCTGCTCTCGGGGAACGTCTCTGCTATAGAGCGTGTCAGCGGCAGTGGGCACGGTTCGCCGAGCCAGGGCTAGCATGCGGGATGACGGGACCGGATTTACCGGCCTGACTGACCGCTCTGTGAGGAGCGACGAGATGTTCGAGAGGTTCACCGACCGAGCGAGGCGTGTTGTCGTCTTGGCCCAAGAAGAGGCCAGGATGCTCAACCACAACTACATCGGCACTGAGCACATTCTTCTTGGTTTGATCCATGAAGGTGAGGGCGTAGCCGCCAAGGCTCTGGAGAGCCTCGGCATCAGCCTTGAGGGTGTGCGTCAGCAGGTCGAGGAGATCATCGGCCAGGGCCAGTCGGCTCCGTCGGGGCACATTCCGTTCACCCCGCGGGCCAAGAAGGTCCTCGAGCTGTCGCTCCGTGAGGCTTTGCAGCTGGGTCACAACTACATCGGCACCGAGCACATCCTGCTCGGGCTCATCCGCGAGGGTGAGGGTGTGGCCGCCCAGGTGCTGGTCAAGCTTGGAGCTGATCTCAACCGTGTCCGGCAGCAGGTCATCCAGTTGCTCCACGGTTACCAGGGCAAGGAGCCGGCCGCCGCGGGCGGTCCCCAGGAGTCGGCGCCGTCCACGTCCCTGGTGCTCGACCAGTTCGGCCGCAACCTGACCCAGGCGGCCCGCGAGGGCAAGCTCGACCCGGTCATCGGCCGTGAGAAGGAGATCGAGCGGGTCATGCAGGTCCTCTCCCGGAGGACCAAGAACAACCCGGTGCTGATCGGCGAGCCCGGCGTCGGCAAGACCGCCGTCGTCGAGGGCCTGTCGCAGAAGATCGTCAGGGGCGAGGTGCCCGAGACGCTGAAGGACAAGCAGCTCTACACGCTTGACCTCGGCGCCCTGGTCGCCGGCTCGCGCTACCGCGGTGACTTCGAAGAGCGCCTGAAGAAGGTGCTCAAGGAGATCCGCACGCGCGGCGACATCATCCTGTTCATCGACGAGCTGCACACGCTCGTCGGCGCGGGCGCCGCCGAGGGCGCGATCGACGCCGCCAGCATCCTCAAGCCGATGCTGGCCCGCGGCGAGCTGCAGACGATCGGCGCCACCACCCTCGACGAGTACCGCAAGTACCTCGAGAAGGACGCCGCGCTGGAGCGCCGCTTCCAGCCGATCCAGGTGGCCGAGCCCTCTCTCAGCCACACGATCGAGATCCTCAAGGGTCTGCGCGACCGCTACGAGGCCCACCACCGCGTCTCCATCACCGACGACGCCCTGGTGGCCGCCGCGCAGCTGGCCGACCGCTACATCAGCGACCGCTACCTGCCCGACAAGGCGATCGACCTCATCGACGAGGCCGGTTCCCGGATGCGCATCCGCCGGATGACCGCTCCGCCGGACCTGCGCGAGTACGACGAGAAGATCGCCAACGTCCGCCGCGACAAGGAGTCCGCGATCGACGCGCAGGACTTCGAGAAGGCCGCTGCGCTCCGCGACCAGGAGAAGCAGCTCCAGCTCAAGCGCGAGCGGCGGGAGAAGGAGTGGAAGGCCGGCGACATGGACGTCGTGGCCGAGGTCACCCAGGAGCTCATCGCCGAGGTCCTGGCGACCGCCACCGGCATCCCGGTCTTCAAGCTGACCGAGGAGGAGTCCCAGCGCCTGCTCCGCATGGAGGACGAGCTCCACAAGCGGATCATCGGCCAGGACGACGCCATCAAGGGCCTGTCGCGGTCCATCCGGCGTACCCGCGCCGGTCTGAAGGACCCGCGCCGTCCCGGTGGCTCGTTCATCTTCGCCGGCCCGTCCGGTGTCGGTAAGACCGAGCTGTCCAAGGCTCTGGCGGAGTTCCTCTTCGGCGACGAAGACGCTCTGATCAGCCTGGACATGTCGGAGTTCATGGAGAAGCACACCGTCTCCCGGCTGTTCGGCTCGCCTCCCGGCTACGTCGGCTACGAGGAGGGCGGCCAGCTCACCGAGAAGGTGCGGCGCAAGCCGTTCTCCGTGGTCCTGTTCGACGAGATCGAGAAGGCCCACCCCGACATCTTCAACTCGCTGCTGCAGATCCTGGAAGACGGTCGCCTGACCGACGCCCAGGGCCGCGTGGTCGACTTCAAGAACACGGTCATCATCATGACCACCAACCTCGGCACCCGGGACATCTCCAAGGGCATCGGGGTCGGGTTCGCGAAGTCCAACGACACCGAGTCCAACTACGAGCGGATGAAGGCGAAGGTCCAGGAGGAGCTCAAGCAGCACTTCCGGCCCGAGTTCCTCAACCGTGTCGACGACATCGTGGTCTTCCACCAGCTGACGCCGAACGAGATCATCAAGATCGTGGATCTGATGCTCGCCCAGGTCGACGCCAGGCTGAAGGACCGCGACATGGGTCTCGAGGTCTCGCCGGAGGCCAAGCAGCTGCTCGCCGACCGCGGTTACGACCCGGTCATGGGTGCCCGGCCGCTGCGCCGTACGATCCAGCGCGAGCTGGAGGACTCCCTGTCCGAGAAGATCCTCTATGGCGAGCTCCGTCCGGGGCAGGTCGTGAAGGTGACGATCGAGGGCGAAGGCGACAACGCCAAGTTCGTCTTCAAGGGCGAGTCCGCCACGGCGGTCCCGGACTCGGCCGCGGCGATCGCCGCGCCGATCCAGCACTGACGGACCAGTCACCGAAAACCCCCGCCCCGGCGGGGGTTTTCGCATTCCCGACCCCAACCCGGCCCCCGGCTTCCGACCCTTCGCCCCCGGCCCCCAGCTTCTGGCCCCCGGCCCCCGGCCCTCGCCCCCCGGTCCTCGGACGCCCAACGCGGCGACGACTCGCCGCAGGGGTAAACGAGAGCCCAGGCCCCCTTGTTCGGCGACCAGGAGAGCCCCAGAGCCGCAATACGCCCGGCGCAACGGCAACCGGCCTCATGCTGCCCTCGACCCACGGCCCCCGTCTCCGGGTCTCCGGTCCCGGTCTCCGGCCCCATCCCTGGTCCCCGGCCCCCGACCCCGGTCTCCGTTCTCCGGCCCGGGTCTCCGGTCCTTGGTTCGCGGTCTGGTCCTCGGGCTCGGGCTCTTGCCCTGGGCGCTGAGGAGGGCGGTGGGGCTCTTGTTTGCCTGTCTGGGGCGAGCCGTCGCCGTTGGGGGCGGGAGGTGGGGTGGGTTGTTGCTTAATTGTTGGATGGGTGGGTACACCGCCACCGGTAGTAGTACTACACTGCGTAGAGCATCGCCAAGTCTCATCCAAGTGATCCGCAAGAGCGTGTTCCTAGAGTCGGGGCTGCTCCCTGGGGAGTAGTGAGTAATCAACTCAGGGCGGACGCGTGCGCCACCCGGAAGCAGGCATGCTCACACCGGGTTCGCGCGTCTGAGGCGGGCGACGGGAACACTCAAGCAAGCCGTGGAGGAACCGATGCGCCTGCGTCACAACGACGGAACGCTCGTTCACCTCGCCTACAACGCAGGCATCCACCCTGCCGAGGACCTGGAGAACCTGATCGCGCACCTGACCCGCTACGCGGTGCCGGTGCGCAAGAGGCTGGGTGTGGAGCGAATGGGCATCGGGCTGTGGTTGTCGCCCGGCGTCGCCGACCACCTCACGGCCGACCGCATCGAGCTCGTACGGCTGCGCCGCTCCCTGGAGGAGCGCGGCCTGGAGGTCGTCAGCCTCAACGGCACCGGCGGGCGCAACCAGGAGGCCCCCGGGCCCGACTGGGCCAAGCCCGAGCGTTACCGCTACACCATGGCGCTGGCCAAGATCCTGGCCTTCCTGCTGCCTGACGACGTACGGTTCGGCAGCATCTCGACGATCCCGATCGGCTGGCGCCGCGACTGGCCCGCCGACCTGCACGCCATCGCCACGCGCCGCCTGGAGCGGCTGGCCCGCGAGCTGCGCGGCATCTACAGCGTGACCGGGAAGACGATCAGGGTCGGCTTCGAGCCGTGGCCGGGGTGCGTCCTGGAGACGACCGAGCAGGCGCTGGAGCGGGTGGGCGGCATTGACTCCGAGCACCTGGGCGTGTGCCTGGACGCCTGTCACCTCGCCTGCGGGGCCGAGGAGCCCGGCGCGGCGCTGAAGGGCCTGGCGGAGGCCGGCGCGCCCGTCGTCAAGCTGGGGCACGTGCACAACCACACGGGCGAGACGCTGAGCACCGGCGCGGTGCTGCACGACACGCTGACCGCGATGTTGTCGGGCGCGGTCAGCGGGAGCGCGCACATCGAGGTCGAGACGCACAACCTGTTCGTGCCGGGCCGCGCGAAGGGGCCGGGCGCGCTGGTGTCGCTGCTGGCCGAGGAGCTGGCCTGGGCCCGTACGAACCTGACCAGCCTCGGCCTGCAGTTGGCCGCCTGATCGAGAGGCCGGGGCCGGTCGCGCCCGCGCACCGGTTCCGGCTCGGCTGAGCCAATCAGAGGCCGGCGAACCAGCCTGGCGTGTCCAGCCGCCACATGTTCGCCGGCGTCATCCTGCGCAGGTCCGACTCCAGGGCCCGCAGGCGGTCCTCGCCCAGCTCCGCGGCCCATCGGGCGCGCAGGTCGTCGAAGATGCGGGCCGAGCGGTCGAGCGCGTCGACGCCGCGGGGCGTGAGGCGGACGATCTTGCGCCGGGTGTCGAAGTCGTCCCTGGTGCGCTCGACGTAGCCGGCGCGTTCGAGGGTCTCGATCGTCTTGCCCGCGGCCTGCTTCGACACGCCCAGGGTACGGCCCAGGTCGACGGCGGTCGTGCCGCGTGTGCCGATCGCCTGCATGACGAACCCGTGGTTCGGACGGAGGTCCGGATGGCCCTGGCGGGCCAGCTCGGCGTGCAGCTCGTCGATGAGCGTGCGGAAGGCCAGCAGAAGTCGTAGAGGCAGTTCGAAGCCTGGGGTGTCGCTTGACAAGATAGACAACCTGGTTAACTATATGGACAACGTAGTTGCCTATCTTAAGGGGTTCGAGCGTGTCTGTCATTCGTGACGCGGATTCCCGGCGTTCCGAGACCCCCTCCGGGGTCATGACCACTTTCGCCTCGCCGACGCAGGGCGGGGCCTCCCGCTCGTTCTGGCGGGTCGACGCGAAGCCGGGCGCACAGGGCCCCCGGCACGACTTCGACAGCGAGCAGGTGTGGAGCTGGCTCTCCGGCGGGGCCACCGTCGAGCTGGGCGACGAGCGGTTCGAGGTCGGGCCGGGCGACACCGTCGTCATGCCCGCCCACGTGGTGCGCAGGGTGCTGGCCGACGCGGAGGCCGGATACGCGGCCGTCGTCACCGCGGCCGCGGGCGCCAGGGCCATCAGCGCCGAGGGCGCCGACCTCGGCACCCCGCCGTGGATCGCCTGATCACCACCGAGGACGCGCGGCGCGCAGCCGTGCCCACCGCAGAGAAGGAGTTCGTCTGATGCCTGTCGTGATGTCCGCCGACGCCCGTCAAGTCCGTACGCCCAACGGCCTGATGACCACGCTCGCCTCGCCCACCCAGGGCAGGGCCGGGCAGGTCATGTGGCGGGTGGACGCCAACCCCGGCATGGAGGGTCCGGTGCACGCCGCCGACCGCGAGCTGGTGTGGACCTGGCTGGCCGGCGGCGCGGTCGTCGAGCTGGGCGGCGAGCGGTTCGAGGTCGGGCCGGGCGACACCATGGTCCTGCCGGCCGACGTGAGCCGGCAGATGTTCGCCGACCCCGAGCACGGGTTCGTCTCGATCGTGGTCGCGCCGCCGGGAGTGGAGGTCTACAACCCCAGCGGCGAGTCCGCGCCCGACGCCTGCGACCTGGCGCCGAAGGGCACGGACCGCACCGTGCCCCCGTGGATGGCCTAGCGGGCGCTCAGGAGTGCGGCAGCCGGTACGTGCCGTCGTCGAGCACCTCGGCCAGGCCGTCGGCGACCAGGCCGTCGAGGGCGCGTTCGCGCTGGGTCGAGTCGTCCCACACCACGTCGAGGGCCGCTTTCGGGACCGGGCCGTGCGCCGCGCGGAGCACCGCGAGCAGGCGGCCGCGGCACTGGCGGTCGGTGCCGGCGTACGTCTGGCCCTTGCGGGCGGGACCGGTGTGGGGTGGTTTGCCGGCCAGCCGCCACGCGCACAGGTCGGCGATCGGGCAGTCGGCGCAGCGCGGGGCGCGGGCCGTGCAGACGAGCGCGCCCAGCTCCATCACGGCCACGCCCCAGCGGGCCGCGCCCAGCTCGGGCAGCAGCGACTCGGCCAGCCGCCGCTCGGCCGCCGAGGTGGCCGTGGGCGGGTACTCCTCGGCCCGTACGGCCCGCGCGAACACCCGCCGCACGTTGGTGTCCAGGACGGCGTGCCGGCCGCCGTACGCGAAGCTGGCGACCGCGGCGGCGGTGTACTCCCCGATGCCGGGCAGGGCCAGCAGCGTCGCGTGGTCGGCGGGCACCTCGCCGCCGTGCTCGTCGGCGATGGCGCGGGCGCAGGCGTGCAGGCGCAGCGCCCGGCGCGGATAACCGAGCCGGCCCCAATGCCGGACGGCCTCGCCCGGCGGCTCGGCGGCCAGCGACTTGGGCGTGGGCCAGCGGGCCATCCACTCCAGCCACACCGGCAGGACGCGGACGACCGGGGTCTGCTGCAGCATGATCTCGCTGACCAGCACTCCCCACGGGGTCGCGTCGTCGGCGCGCCAGGGGAGGTCTCGGGCGTTGTCCTCGTACCACTCCAGAACGGGGGCGTGCAGGAGGTTCGGCTCAACCACGCGGTCAAGCGTATTCGTAGACGGGCTTGTTCGGCGTGTCGTCACTGTTGGTAGCCGATCAATTACCATGCTGTGCCTATGGATCCGGATTCGATGGGTGGCGACGGCGGTGACGTCTACTGGCGGCGTCGCATGAGCGTGCTGGTGGCCGTGCTCGTCGTGGTGGCCGTGGTGGCGTGGGCGTGCTCCAGTGGCGGCTCCGGGCCGGAACGCTCGTCCAGCGCGCAGAGCTCGCCGAGCGCGACGCCGGCCACCGATCCGCTGCTCGCGGGCCTGCGCACGCTCGCCATGGGGACGGCCAGCCCGTCGCCCACCCCCGCGCCCAAGGAGAGCCCGTCCGCCAAGCCGAGGCGGCCGGGGGAGCCGTGCCCGCAGGACAGCCTGGTGCTGAGCCTCCAGGGCGGCAAGGAGCCGATCTACACCGGCGCGTCGCGTCCGACCTTCATCGTCACGCTGGTCAACACCGGGCCGGTGATGTGCACGGCCGACGTCGGGCCGCGGGCCATGGAGATCCGCATCACCTCGGGCGCCGACCGCATCTGGTCCACCGCCGACTGCGTCAGCGGGGTGGGCACCGAGGTCAGGGAGCTGCAGCGCGGGATCCCGTACGTGCGCACCCTGGAGTGGGACCGGCGCCGGTCGAGCACCGACTGCCGGGCGACCCCGGCCGCCGCCCTGCCCGGCACGTACGTGGCCACCGCCCGCATGGGCGCGCTGCGCAGCGGCAAGGGCGTCTTCCACCTGCGGTGAGCGGCCCGGCCTCAGACGTAACGTTCGAGGATCGACGACTCCGCCAGGCGGGACAGGCCCTCGCGGACGCTGCGGGCGCGCGACTCCCCGACGCCGCCCACCTCCTGGAGGTCGTCGATGCTGGCGGCCAGCAGCTTCTGCAGGCCGCCGAAGTGGTTGACCAGGCGGTCGACCACCGTGGCGGGCAGCCGGGGCACCTTGGCCAGCAGCCGGAAGCCGCGCGGGCTCACCGGGCTGTCGAGCCGCTCGGCGCCGCCGTGGCCCAGCACGTGCGCCACGGCCGACAGGTCGAGCAGCTCGGCTCCGGACAGGTGGTCGAGGTCGTGCAGGGCCTCGGCCAGGCGCTTCTGGCGGCGGCTCGCGGGGGCCGGCAGGTAGTCGCGCACGACCAGCTCGCGTTCGGAGTCGACGCCCGCCACCAGCTCGTCGAGCTGCAACGACAGCAGCCGCCCGTCGGTGCCGAGCTCGACCACGTAGCCCTTGATCTCGTCGGAGATGCGCCGGACCATCTCCAGGCGCTGGGCCACCGCCGACACGTCGCGCACGGTGACGAGGTCTTCGATCTCCAGCGCCGACAGCGTGCCGGAGACCTCGTCGAGCCGGTGCTTGTAGCGCTCAAGGGTGGCCAGGGCCTGGTTGGCCTTGGACAGGATGGCCGCGGACTCCTCCAGCACGTAGCGGATGCCGTCGAGGTAAAGGGCGATGATCCGCATGGACTTGCTGATCGCGATGATGGGCAGGCCCGTCTGCCTGGCCACGCGCTGGGCGGTGCGGTGGCGGGTGCCCGACTCGTCGGTGGGGATCGCGGGGTCGGGGACGAGGTGCACGGCCGCGCGCACGATCTTCTGGTCGTTGCTCACCACGATCGCGCCGTCCATCTTGGCGAGCTCGCGCAGGCGGGTGGCCGAGAACTCGACGTCGAGCTCGAAGCCGCCGCTGCAGACCTCTTCGACGGTCCTGTTGTGGCCGAGCACGATCAGGCCGCCGGTCTGCCCGCGCAGGATGCGCTCCAGGCCGTCGCGCAGCGGAGTGCCCGGCGCCACGGCGGCCAAAGCGTCGCGACGGCGGTCGTCAAGACTCCTGTCCACCTGACCCCCGTGTCGATTGGTCACGCCCAGCTTAGCCGTGCTATGTGACGTGCGTGAGTGCGTCCCAGACGTTCTCGGCCTGGACGACCTCGAACCCGGGGGCGAACGCCACGGGCCCGACGGGCACCAGAGCCCGCTGCCCGTTGCGCTTCCCGCCGCCCGTCTCCAGGGATCCGGCGGGCACGAGCGCCCGCTTGAAGCCCAGCCTGGACGCCTCCGTCAGCCGCCTGCGCACGTCTTTGACCGGGCGCAACTCGCCCGCCAGGCCCACCTCGCCGAGCGCCACCAGACCGGGCGGCAGCGGCTTGTCGCCGGCGGCGCTCGCGACGGCGAGCATGACCGCCAGGTCGACGGCCGGATCGGCCAGCTTGATGCCGCCCACGGTGGCGGTGAACACGTCGCAGCCGCCGAGCCGGGCGTTGAGCCGGCGCTCCAGCACGGCGAGGATCATCTGGACGCGGTAGGTGTCGAGCCCCGAGGACGTGCGCCGCGGCTGCTGGGCCTCGGTGCGGGCCACCAGCGCCTGCACCTCGGCGGGCAGCGGACGGGTGCCCTCGACGGTGACCGTGACGCAGGTGCCGGCGACCGGCTCGCTGCGCCGGGAGACGAACAGCCCGCTCGGGTCGGTGATGCCCTCGATGCCGCGCTCGTGCAGGTCGAAGCAGCCGACCTCGTCGGTGGGGCCGAACCTGTTCTTGATCGCGCGGACCATGCGCAGCCGGGAGTGGCGGTCGCCCTCGAAGTTGAGCACGACGTCGACCAGGTGTTCGAGGGTGCGGGGGCCGGCGATCGAGCCCTCTTTGGTGACGTGACCCACGAGGACCGTGGCGAGGTTGCGCTCCTTGGCCATGCGCACCAGGTTGGCGGCCACCTCGCGCACCTGGGTCACGCCGCCCGGCACGCCGGTGGCCTGGGCCGAGCCGACCGTCTGGACCGAGTCGACCACCAGCAGGCTGGGCTCGACCTTGTCGACGTGGGTGATCAGCGCCGACAGCTCGGTCTCGGCGGCGAGGTAGAGGTTGTCCTGGATGGCGCCGATGCGGTCGGCCCGCAGGCGCACCTGGGCCGCCGACTCCTCGCCCGTCACGTAGAGGACGGTGGTGCGCTCGGCGATGCGGGCCGCGGCCTCCAGCAGCAGCGTGGACTTGCCGATGCCGGGCTCGCCGGCCAGCAGCACCACCGCGCCGGGCACCAGGCCGCCGCCGAGCACCCGGTCGAGCTCGCTCACCCCGGTGGTGCGGGCCGCGGCCACCTCGGCCTTGACCTGGCCGATGGGCAGCGCGGGCCCGGTGGTGGCGCCGCCCTGGACGACGTTGACCCCGGCGCGCGCGCCCTCCTCGTCGACAGTGCCCCACGCCTGGCACTCGCCGCACCTGCCGACCCACTTGCTGGTGCGCCAGCCGCACTCGGCACAGCGGTAACCGGGCTTCTGCGCTGTCTTGGCCATGTCGAGCAGGCTAGCGGCCCGTGCCGACAATCCTCGACTACCGCGTGAGGCCCAGTTCCTGCACCAGCAGGCGCTTGGGCCGCGCGCCGACGATCTGCCTGACGGGCTCGCCGTTCTCGAACAGCAGCAGCGTGGGCAGGCCCATCACGCCGTAGCGGGACATGATCTCGGGGTTCTCGTCGGTGTTGAGCTTGCCGATGGCCAGGCCGTGCTCGGCCTCGATCTCGTCGAGGACGGGGGCCACCATGCGGCACGGCGGGCACCACTCGGCCCAGAAGTCGACCAGCACCGGCTTGTCGCTCTTGAGTACCTGCTCCTCGAAGTTGTCGGTGGTCAACGTGATCATTTGTCTCCCCTTACGAAGCAGCCGGGACACGACTGGGCGAGCTGGGCGGCGACCTCGGCGCGGCGGGCGAGCAGCACCCGGATCTCCTCGTCGATCTGCATGATCTTGCGCTGGTAGACCTCGACGGACTCCTGGCAGGAACCGCCCGAGCTGTGGCCCGAGCGCAGGCAGTCGACGAAGGGACGGGTGTCCTCCAGCGTGAAGCCGACCGAGAGCAGCGACCGGATCTCGGCCACCAGCCTGACGTCCTCCTCGGCGTACTCGCGGTAGCCGTTGGGTCCGCGTCTGGCCGAGAGCAGGCCGTGCTCCTCGTAGTAGCGGAGTGAACGGGTGCTCACCCCGGTGCGTTCCGCCAGCTCCCCGATGCGCATGCCACCACGGTAAACGTTGACACCGACGTCAATGTCAAGCCGCGAGGGAGTGCCGGTGCCTGGAGGAGCGGCGGGAGCGCAGCGACCAGAGCGGGGGAAGGCGGCGGCGTTTGGCGACCGAGC
Source organism: Nonomuraea sp. NPDC049624 (assembly GCF_040675255.1). Classification (NCBI taxonomy): domain Bacteria; kingdom Bacillati; phylum Actinomycetota; class Actinomycetes; order Streptosporangiales; family Streptosporangiaceae; genus Nonomuraea; species Nonomuraea sp. NPDC049624. The sequence continues at coordinate 1,074,959 of NZ_JBFAOR010000001.1, forward strand.
CGCCGAACGGAGTGAGGCCATGAGATGCGCGAGGGAGTGCCGGCGTCTGGAGGAGCGGCGGGAGCGCAGCGACCAGAGCGGGGGAAGGCGGCGGCGTTTGGCGACCGAGCCGCCGAACGCAGTGAGGCCATGAGATGCGCGT
>NZ_JBFAOR010000001.1:1075197-1224981 GCF_040675255.1 Nonomuraea sp. NPDC049624
CGAGGGAGTGCCGGCGTCTGGAGGAGCGGCGGGAGCGCAGCGACCAGAGCGGGGGAAGGCGGCGGCGTTTGGCGACCGAGCCGCCGAACGCAGTGAGGCCATGAGCAGGGAGTGAGGCCATGGACTCAGAAGTAGCGCCAGCGCAGGACGTTCGGGTAGAAGAGCTCCAGGCCGGGGGTCTCCGCGATGGCCTGCTCGGCCACCTCGGGGGCGAACTCGATGCGCAGCACGGCCTCCAGGTCGGCCCGGCGCTCGAAGGTCATCGTGAGGTCGAGCGGCCGCCGCTGCCAGCCCTGGCGGACCCAGAACGCCTCCACCTCGCGCGCCGAGTACGTCGGCACCGTGCGGGAGAACCAGCGGCCGAACGGGCCGCGGGTGGCGTCGAGGTCGATGACGAACGCGGCGCCGCCGCGGCGGACGACGCGGGACAGCTCGCGCAGGCCGGGCTCGCAGCCGGGGCCGAAGAAGTAGGCCCAGCGGGCCATGGCCACGTCGACGCTGGCGTCGGCCAGCGGGAGGTCCTGGGCGGCGGCGGCGTGCACCGAGACGTTGGGCAGGTTCGCGCAGCGGCGGCGGGCCAGGCCGGCCAGGTCGCCGTGGGGCTCGACGCCGATCACGGAGGCCGCGTCGGCGGCCAGGACGGGCAGGTGGAAGCCGGTGCCGCAGCCGATGTCGAGCACGGTCGCGCCGGCCCAGGGACGCAGCTCGCGCATCGCGGCGTCGGCCGCGCCCTGGGGGTCCACGGCGCGGTTCTCCAGCTCGTAGACCTGGGGAGCGTTCCAGATGTTCGGGCTGGGGATCGCGCCTCTGGCTATCCGTGGCATGGCCCCAACCGTAGCGGGGTTCTGGGGAGCGTCTTTGGGGTGGGATGGGGGGTTGGGTAGGGCTATCTGGTGGGGCTCACGCGCCAGAGGCGCTTCTCCGGCTTAGGCTGGCAACGTGGCTGATGTCATCCGCGTGCCCAATGCGAAGATCGCATTGTCCACCGCCTCGGTATATCCAGAACGCACTCCCGACGCGTTCGAACTGGCCGCGCGCCTGGGCTACGACGGTGTCGAGATCATGGTCGGCGCCGATCCGGTGAGCCAGGACATCGACGTGATCGAGCGGCTGTCCGAGCACTATCAGGTGCCCGTCCTGGCGATCCACGCGCCCTGCCTGCTCGTGACGCAGCGGGTGTGGGGCAGAGACCCCTGGGCCAAGCTGGTCAGGGCGCAGAAGGCCGCTGAGCGCCTCGGCGCCTCGACCGTCGTGGTGCACCCGCCGTTCCGCTGGCAGCGCGACTACGCCCGCGACTTCGAGAACGGCCTGGCCCGCATGCGTGACGAGACCGATGTCACGTTCGCGGTCGAGAACATGTTCCCGCTGCGCGCCAGGGGCAACGACGTGGTGCCGTACTCGCCCGACTGGAACCCGATCGACTACGACTTCCCGCAGGTCACCCTCGACCTGTCGCACACCGCGGTGTCCGGCTCCGACGCCATGGAGATGGCCACCAAGCTCGGCGACCGGCTCGCCCACCTCCACCTGGCCGACGGCATGGGCGTGACCAACAAGGACGAGCACCTGGTCCCCGGCAGGGGCAACCAGCCGTGCGCCCAGATCCTGGAACGCCTGGCGAACTCCGGCTACGGCGGCCTGGTGGTGCTGGAGATCAACACCCGCAAGGCGGCCAGCCGCACCGAGCGCGTCGACGACCTGGCCGAGGCGCTCGCCTTCGCCCGTCTGCACCTGGCGGCGGCCCGATGAACGTGGGGCCGACCAGGAACGTGGGGCCGACCAGAGACCTCGCGCGGGTCTTCGACAGCGTGGCCGACGCCTACGACGCGGGCCGCCCGTCCTATCCCGACGAGATGTACCGCGTGCTCACCGAGGTGACCGGGATCGAGCTCGACGGCGCCACCACGATCGACGTGGGCGCGGGCACGGGCATCCTGACGCACGCGCTGCGGGCTCGCGGCTCCCGGGTGATCGCGGTCGATCCGGGGGCGGAGATGCTGGCCCGGCTGGTCACGCGGATCGACGGCGAGCCGCCCGCGGTCGCCGCGGTGATCGCCGACGGCAACGCGCTGCCGCTGGCCGACGGGGTGGCCGACCTGGTGACGTACGCCCAGTCGTGGCACTGGCTCGATCCGGTCGTCTCGATCGCTGAGGCCAGGCGGGTGCTGCGGCCCGGCGGCGCGATCGCGGGCTGCTGGAACCTGCACCACGCGGCGCAGGCCGAGTGGCTGGCCGCCTACGAGGCGCGGCTGGCCGAGGCGGTGCCCACGTACTGGGGGCCGGCGGTCGAGGAGTGGTCGGTGCCGCCGATCGCCGCGGCCTTCGAGGTGGTCCAGGAGCGCTGGATCCCGTGGACGCGGCTGGTCGGCATCGAGGACTTCCTGCTCGACCTGCGCTCCCACTCGTACATGGCGGCGCTGTCGCCGGAGGCGGCCGACGAGCTGGTCGGGCGGCAGCGCGGGGAGCTCAGGAAGGCTTTCCCGGAGGGCGTGCTGTCGGTGCCGATGCGGGTGTACCTGGCGGTGGGCCGGTGACCGGCGGGGCGCGGCCATGAGCAACGTACGACGCCGGCCCGGCCGCAGGCCCGGGTCGGCCGACACGCGCGGCGAGATCCTGACGGCGGCGCGGCGGGTGTTCGCCGAGAAGGGCTTCGACAAGGCCACCGTGCGCGGGATCGCGCGGGAGGCCAAGGTCGACCCGGCTCTGGTCCACCACTACTTCGAGACCAAGGAGGGCATGTTCGCGGCGGCCATGCAGTTGCCGATCACCCCCGACGAGGTCGTCCCGCTGTTGCTGGACGGCCCGCGCGAGGAGATCGGCGAGCGGCTGGTGCGGATGATCCTGCGGGTGACCGCCGAGCCGGCGACCCGCGAGCCGATGATCGCCCTGATGCGCTCGGCGCTCACGAACGAGCAGGCGGCGGCGATGTTCCGCGAGTTCATCACCAACGCGCTGCTCTTCCAGGTGGCCGACCGCCTTGGTGTTCCGCACCTACGCATCGAGGCGGCTTTTGGCCAGATGTACGGCGTGATCATGGGTCGCTACGTGATCCAATTGGAGCCGCTGGCCAGCGCCGATCCGGAGGAACTGGTCGAGCTGATCGCGCCGACCATACAGAGGTACTTCACGGCGTAGAGCATTGTTCTGTATAGGGCACTGACCATAGGGTATGGATGTCATCCCGGGAAGTTACTGGCCGGTAAGCTTCCTGGAAACACGTGTCCGTATGCTGGCAGCCATCGTCGTCTGTGGGAGGACCCCGTGCTCTGGGTAGCGATCATCGGGCTGGTCATGACCGTCCTGGCGGTGGCCGTCGCCGGCCGCAGGGTGTTGTTCCTGTTCAAGCTGGCGACCTCCGGGCCACCAGCGCCCGAACGCGTCGAGTACGCCAAGGAGCACGCCGCCGACGAGCTCAAGGCCCAGCTCGTCGAGGTCTTCGGCCAGAAGAAGCTGCTGAAGTGGACGCCGTCCGGCACGGCCCACTTCTTCGTCATGTGGGCGTTCTTCATCCTGCTGACCGTCTACATCGAGGCGTACGGCGCGATCATCCAGGGCGCGATCACCGGCGAGCCCGACTTCCACATCCCGCTCATCGGCACCTGGGGCGTGCTCGGCTTCCTCCAGGACTTCATCGCGGTCGCGTGTCTGCTCGGCCTGGTCGCCTTCGCGATCATCCGGGTCAAGAACTCGCCCAAGACGCTGGGCCGCAAGTCGCGTTTCTCCGGCTCGCACCTCGGCGGCGCGTGGCTCGTCCTGTTCATGATCTTCAACATCATCTGGACGCTGTTCCTGGCCCGCGGCGCCTCGGCGGCCAACGGCAACTTCCCCTACTCCTCCGGCGCGTTCGTCTCCCTGGCGCTCGGCGACGCGCTGCCGGCCAGCCCGCTGCTGGAGGAGATCGCGCTGCTCCTGCACATCGGCTTCATGCTGGTGTTCCTGGTCATCGTGGTGAACTCCAAGCACCTGCACATCTTCACCGCGCCGCTCAACGTGCTGTTCTCCCGGCGTCCCAACGGGCTCGGCGCCGCGTCGGAGCTGCGCGTCGACGGCAAGCTCGTCGACTTCGAGGACGAGGAGCTCGACGCCGAGCGCCTGGGCCGCGGCAAGATCGGCGACACCACCTGGAAGGGCTTCCTCGACTTCTACTCCTGCACCGAGTGCGGCCGCTGTCAGTCGCAGTGCCCGGCCTGGAACACCGACAAGCCGCTCTCGCCCAAGATGCTCATCCTCGACCAGCGCGACCACGCCTTCAAGGTGGCCCCGTACCTGATGGCCGCGAGCACCGAGCACGCCGACACCGACGTGCTCGCGCTGCTGGAGAAGCCGCTCGTCGGCGAGGACGGCGTCATCCACCCCGACGTGCTGTGGTCGTGCACCAACTGCGGCGCCTGCGTCGAGCAGTGCCCGGTGGACATCGAGCACATCGACCACATCCTCGACATGCGCCGCTACCAGGTCATGGTGGAGTCGTCGTTCCCGTCCGAGGCGGGGGTGATGGTGAAGAACCTGGAGAACAAGGGCAACCCGTGGGGCATGTCCGAGATGAAGCGGGCCGACTGGATCGAGGAGCTCGACTTCGAGGTCGAGCTGGTCGAGGAGAAGATGCCCGAGGACGCTGAGTACCTGTTCTGGGTGGGCTGCGCCGGCGCCCTGGAGGACCGCGCCAAGAAGACCACCAAGGCGGTCGCCGAGCTGCTGCACATCGCGGGCGTGAAGTTCGCGGTGCTCGGCCCGATGGAGGCGTGCACCGGCGACCCGGCCCGCCGTCTGGGCATGGAGTACCTGTTCAACATGCTCGCCCAGCAGAACATCGAGACGCTCAACGAGGCCGGCGTCAAGAAGATCGTCGCGACCTGCCCCCACTGCTTCAACACGCTGGCCAACGAGTACCCGCAGCTCGGCGGCACCTACGAGGTCGTGCACCACACGCAGCTGCTGTCGAAACTGGTGGACGAGGGCCTGCTCACCCCGGTCACGCCGATCGAGGAGAAGATCACTTACCACGACCCGTGCTTCCTCGGCCGCCACAACAAGGTCTACTCCCAGCCCCGCGACATCATGTCGAAGGTGCCCGGCGTCCAGACCCAGGAGATGCACCGCCACAAGGACCGCGGCTTCTGCTGCGGCGCGGGCGGCGCGCGCATGTGGATGGAGGAGCGCATCGGCAAGCGCATCAACACCGAGCGGGTCGACGAGGCGCTCACCACGAATCCCGACACCGTCTCGACCGCGTGCCCGTTCTGCATGGTGATGCTCGGCGACGCGATCAACGAGAAGAAGAACAACGGCGAGGCCAAGGAATCGCTGGAAGTCGTGGACGTCGCGCAGCTGTTGATCAAATCGGTCAAGGGCGCTTCCTGACCACGAAAAGTCGGACTCCTCTACAGGCTCTGTAGAGGAGTTCCGCACGTCACGGGCCTCCTCGCTGGAAATCTCCCATCCACATAACGGGAAAATCACGGTAACCTCAACGTCGCATGGCCTTATTCGACGGGGAGGGGGCTAGTGATGCGCGTCGTGGTCACGGACGCCGAAGTCACCCTGGCCGACGTGCTCTCCCTGCGACTCGCCATCGATGAGCCCCTGCGTGACGGCACCGAGCTCGTGCTGCGCCATCGCGCCACGGGGGTCGAGCGCGACGTGCGCCTGGGCCGCACCGGAAGCCGGACGCGGGAGGCCACGCTGGCCGTCTCGCTGGCGCCGCTGGAGCTGACCGCCGGCCGCTGGGACGCCTACCTGCGGCACGAGGGCAGCCGCAGCAGGCTGCGCAGCGTCGACCCGGGGTTCTCGCTCGACCACCTCGACGCGTACGCGCTGTGCCGGCGGACGCTGGCCTACCGGTCGTACCGGACGCGGAACGGGTTTCTGGCCCTGAAGATAGCCGACGCCGCGCCGGTGGCCGAGGTGCGGGCGATCTGGTTCAGGGAGGGCCGGTTCGAGGTGACGGGGCTGCTGGCGTACACCGGGCTGGAGGACGACGACGCGCGCCGCGAGGCCACGCTCACCCTCGACCGCAGGCCGACCAGGGAACGGGTGTCGGCCAACGCCACCGTCCAGGGGGTGCGCTTCCACGCGGCGGTGTCGCTGGTGAACGTGGTCGAGGCCGACCCCGACACGGCCGGCACCTGGGAGCCCGCGCTGGAGGTCGAGGGCGTGCCCACGCCGCTGCGGCTCGGCGCCTGGCTCGACGACGTCGACGGCAAACGAAGACGGCTGCACTATCCCTCGGCCGAGATCGACGGCGTGCCCGTCCGGCCCTGTTACACCGCCGACGACGAGCTGCGCATCGAGGTGGGCGGATGAAGGTCAGCCTGGTCCTCGCCTCGGCGTACGGCATGCGCGGCGACGTGCGCGCGACGCTCAACCTCGCCACCGCCCTGTCCGAGCGGCACGAGGTCGAGGTCATCAGCGTCCGGCGGCAGAAGGAGAAGCCGTTCTTCCCCGTCGGCTCCAAGGTGGCCATGCGCAGCCTGGTCGACGCCCGTCCGGGGGTGCGCCACCTGCTGCCGCGCGGCCAGATGCGCACCGAGATGGCGCTCTGGCGGCTGCTGCGCGGGCTCAGGTCCGACGTGCTGATCACCACCCGGCCGGGCATCGGCGTCCAGGTGGCGCGGCATGCTCCACGTGAAACCATCAAGATCGCCAGGGAGTGGGGGCGGCCCGCCGTCCCCGGGCCCGTGCAGCGGCTCTATCCGCGCCTCGACGCCGTCGTGACGGCCACGGAGTCGGCCCAGGAGGAGTGGGGCAGGCTGCTCGGCGACGGGTCCGCCGTCCACTCCGTGCCGGACGCGCTGCCGGGCGGCCCGTGGCCGCGGTCGCGGATGGACAACCGGATCGTGGCGGCCGGGGGCCGGTGGGTGTCGGTCAAGGCGTACGACCGGCTGATCAGGGCGTTCGCGATCGTGGCGGACAAGCGTCCCGACTGGCGGCTGCGGCTCTACGGCGGCGGCCCGGAGGAGCGGCGGCTGCGGTCCCTGGTGAACGAGCTCGACCTGCACAACCACGTCTACTTCATGGGCGTCACGCCCGACCTGGCGGGGGAGTTCGCCAAGGCGTCGATCGTGGCCAACCCCTCCCGCAGCGAAGACCTGGGCATGACCGTGCTGGAGGCCATGGGGTGCGGGGTGCCGGTGGTGGCCTTCGAGGGCGCCCGGGGGCCCAGGGAGTTCGTGGCGACCGGCTACAACGGCGTGCTGGTGCCCGAGAGCGAGAGCGAGGCGCAGCACTTCGCGGGCGCGCTGCTCGCGCTCATCGACGACGAGCGCCGCCGGCGCTCGCTCGCGGCCGGAGCCCTCGACACCGCCGTCCGTCATTCGGCCGAGGAAGTCGCCGAACAGTGGGAGAAGCTGCTGTCAGATCTCCGCTAGCTCATACGGGTTACGGGTACCGTAGAAGCATGCATGGGTACAGCGGAGACAAGCAGGCATATCTGACGCGCCTCCGGCGAATCGAGGGCCAGATCAGGGGCCTGCAGCGCATGGTCGACGACGATGCCTACTGCATCGACGTGCTCACCCAGGTCTCCGCGGCCACGCGGGCCCTTCAGGCCGTGGCGCTCGGGCTGCTGGAGGAGCACATCTCCCACTGCGTCGCCGACGCGATCAACACGGGCGGCCCGGAGGCCGAGGCGAAGGTGAAGGAGGCGTCGGCCGCCATCGCCCGCCTGGTCAAGTCGTAGGGGGTCGCCTCCTCCATACGTAGGAGAGGCACACCCTCGATTGACTAGTTACCTGTAATAGCCGGGAACCACTGTCCCGGACCCCACAGGAGCCCGGGACAGGTAATTTTCGATGGTCTTCAGCGACTCGCCGAAGTCCGCAATCCGAGCGCGTCGTCGAGTTCGTCCAAGGTCAGCCGCCGCTCGCTGACAGCCACGGCCGTGAGCACCTCGGCGTAGAGCGCAATCTCGTCCAACGCGACACGGTCGTGGACCCGAGAGTCCAGGTCGTCGTGCCCCACCGCGTCGTCCTTCCTTCCGCAGCCCACACCCTCTACGAGGTTACGGCGAGGGCCCTTCCGGCGACATGGCCCATCGGAGTCATTCCTTTCGGCGTCACGGGGGCCCCACAGGGATCATTTCCCGAAGTCGAGATCACAATTCAGCGAATTGCCCGGTGACTGAAGTGATAGAGGGATATAGGCGGAGTAAGGGTGAAATAGCGGTAATAGCGCGTTACGGGTGGCCGATGTGGTGGTCGTCGCGTTCGTGGATCAGCTCACGGACCAGCGCGCTCTGGCCGGCCAGGCCGTGCTGCGGCACCTTGGCGCCGGTCAGCCGGCCCCACGCCAGGCAGGTGGCGTACGCGGCGCCCAGCACGGCCGCCTTGCTCTCCCGGTCGGGCGGCGTCACCACCGCCGGCTGCGGCACGGGCGCCCCGCCCGGACGCACGGCGAAGCCCTCCGGCTCGGTGCGCTCGGCGGCCGACGTGCCCGTCAGCCCGGCACGCTCCAACTCCACGTACGCCCGCCGCAACCGGTGGTTCAGCCGCTCGGGCAACATCCTCCTGGAGTCCGACAGGTCGGCCAGGTACGCCGCCGCCGCCCCGGACGCGTCCTTCACGAAGCCCAGCGCCTCGACCAGGTCGTACACCGAGTGGGCGAAGTACGCGTCGGGATCGGTCTCGGGCAGCAGGGCCAGGGCCAGCCGCGGCGGGCAGCGGTCGAGCCAGGCCCGGCGCACCGCGTCGTCGCCCCGCGCGGCCGTGGCGTCGTCGCGGCCGGGCCGGCGCAGCACCGGCTCCACCATCGTGAGCAGCGCCAGCGCCCGCGGCCTGAACCGGATGTCGGACAGCAGCACCTGGGCGGTGTCGGCGATCAGCGCGGCCAGCCGGAGCGCGGCCCGCGGACGGCCGGCGCGGGTGCGCTCGGACACCAGCGTGACCAGGTCGAGCAGCGGCGGCGCGGGCAGCCAGCGCACCCATTCGTCGCCGGGCAGCGAGCGGCGCAGGTACTCGCCGAACAGGGTGATCAGACGTTCGTTGCCGTCGAAGGCCGGCGCGTACGCGCACCACATGATCGTCCCCCAGACGGCGGCGACCGTGCTCGGCACGTCGGCGGCGAAGATCTCCCCGAAGGCGGTCAGCGGGTAGTCCAGCTCCGACTTGCGCCCGGCGCCGCGGACCATCTCCGCGATCTGCTCGGTCACCACCGGCAGCACGTCGGGGCCGATGAACGCCTGGGTCGAGCCGGGCTCGGCGGCGAAGTCGGGCCCGGTGGGCACCACCTGGTCCGGCAGCGCGGCCGTGGCGTGCCCCACCTTGCGCGCCCGTTCGCCCCTGGGCGGCGGCGCGGGGTGCCAGCGGCCGTCGCCGGGGTCGTGCAGGTGCCAGCGCGCGTACGCGCCGTAGAGCCAGCGGTCGCCGTCCTGGGTCACCAGGACCCTGGCCGCCAGGACGTGCGCGCGGTCGGGCACGGACAGGCCCTGCCAGCGCGGGTCCGCGACCATCGCGCGGACCTCCGCCTCTGCCGAGGTGAACGCATCCCAGGGGCGCACGGCCGTCATCGTACTGGGCCGCCCGACGGCACCCGTCGGCATTTCACGGCAGAATGTCCGCTATGAGGGCAAAGGTGGCAGGGATGTTGGCAGTGGCGGGTGTGGTGAGCGGCTGCGGGACCGCCGCGGCGCCCACTCCCACCGGTCCCGGCGTGCTCACCGTCCAGAACGCCCAGGCGCCCGCGCCCGGCGGCGAGGTCGGATCGGCCTCCAGCGAGTTCGCCGACGCCGCGGAGCTGGCCGTGTGGAGCAAGCTGAGCGACACCGAGAAGGACGTCGACAGGATCGCCAAGCTCGACGTGAACAAGACCGCCAAGGGCGCACTCTACCTGGAGCCGAAGACCTCCACCTGGTACGACGGCTTCCGCGGCCCCTTCGTCTACCAGGAACTGGCCGGGGACATCGTCATGCACGCCCGGGTCAAGGTCACCGGCAAGAAGGGCGGCAGGCCCGCGCGCAAGTTCTCGCTCGGCGGGCTCATGGCCCGCCAGCCCGGCACGTACGACAAGCCCGCGTGGATGTCCGTCACCACCGGCACCGCCGACGCGGCCGGGCAGGTGGAGGCCAAGTTCACCCAGGACGGCAGCTCCAAGCCGCTGGAGATGGCGGTCAAGGACGGCTGGGTGGACCTCGTCCTGGCCAGGCTCGGCCGGGTCGCCGTCGCGCTTTACAAGGAGGACGGCGGCGCCTGGAAGGTGGCCAGACGCTGGCCCTCGAACCTGCCCGAGGTGCTGCAATGGGGTGTCACCGCCTACACCGACTGGGACAGCTACGGCGCGCTGAAGAAGGACGCCGCCAAGGCCAACGCCAAGCAGATCAAGGGGGTGCCCGACCTCAAGCTGACCGTCGACTTCGTCCGCTTCCTCCGCCCCGAGCTGCCGGAGTACGCCGACCCGCTCAACACCGCCTCGGTGTCGGACCAGGTCCTGATCAAACTGCTGACGCCTGCCGGTGCCTGACCGCCTTGGCTATGTAGTTGTCCGGCGTGCGGGCGAAGGAGGCCCGGTCGTCGTCGGTGAGCTCGCGCACGATCCTGCCGGGCACGCCGGCGACCAGCACCCCGGACGGGATCTTCTTGCCCGGCCCCACCAGCGCTCCCGCGGCGACCAGCGTGCCCGCGCCCACCCGGGCGCCGCCGAGCACGATCGCGCCGATGCCGACCAGCGCGCCGGTCTCGACGTGCGCGCCGTGGACCATGGCCTTGTGGCCCAGGCTGACCCGGTCCTCCAGGATCGCCGGCTGGCCGGCGTCGGCGTGCAGGCAGCACAGATCCTGTACGTTGCACTCCTCGCCGATCTCGATCCGCTCGTCGTCCCCGCGGAGGACGGAGCCGTACCAGATGCTGGAGGCCCGGCCCACCCGCACACTTCCGACCACGACGGCGCCGGGCGCGATGTACGCCTCCGGGTGGAGGTCCGGCACTGCCCCGTCGTCCAACGCTGCTATGTACATTCGTCCAATCGTAATTCCCGCCCCAGGTGTGGCGTTCCGGTTGCGGACGTGGGCAGATGGCAGGAAAGTCGTTTCCTGACGTCTCGTCGTCAGACCCTCACAACCCGCAGTTTTCCCCCGCCTCACGCAAACCCTTAGGTAACCCCCATGACAAACCAGCACGAGAGCATTCCCGATCTGATGCAAGAGGACACCTTCGAAGTCGTGATGCGCGGCTACAACCGCCGTCAGGTGCACGACTACATGATCCGTACCCGGAACCAGATCCGGGATCTGGAAGAGCGGCTGGCGCGGGCGATCGACCAGGCGGAGCAGGGCCGGGTCGAGCTGGCGGAGGCCAGGCGGCGGATGGTCGAGGCGCCCCAGAGCTACGAGGACCTCAGCCCGAGGCTCGCGCAGATCCTGAAGCTGGGCGAGGAGGAGGCCGCGGCCAAGCGCGCCGACGCGGAGGCCGAGGCGACCGCCGTGCGGGAGAGCGCCAGGGCCGAGGCCGAGCGGCTGGTGACGACGTCGCGCGAGACGTCCGACAAGATGCTGACCTCGGCGCAGGCGGAGGCCGAGCGGCGGGTGGCCGAGGCCACGCAGGCGGCCGAGCGCATGCTGGCCCAGGCCGGCGCGGACGCCGAGGAGCAGCTCGGGTCGGCCCGCAGCGAGGCCGAGGGCCTGCTGCGCGACGCGCACGCCGAGGCCGAGCGGCTGGTCGGCGGGGCGCAGGCCGAGGCGGAGCGCATGATGGCGGCCGCCCACGCGCAGGCCGAGCAGCTGGTGGCGGGGGCGCACGCGGAGGCCGAGTCGATGCTGGCGGCGGCGCGTCAGCGCACGGCCACGCTCGACGAGCACGCAGGGCGCCGGGTGGAGTACCTGACCAACACCCACACCGAGGTCGTGCGGCGGCTGACCGAGATCGGCTCGGTGCTCGGCGACCTCATGCGCACCGAGGCGGCGGCCGGGCAGCTCGTGCCGGAGTCGGCGCTGCCGCCCGCGCCGGTCGCCGCCCAGCAGCCGGCGGCCGTCCCGGCGCCCGCGCCGGAGCCCGCCATCGAGGCCGCGCCGGCCCCGCAGCCGGTCCCGCAGCAGTCCGTGCAGGACGACGTGCGGGTCATCGTCGAGGAGGACGAGGAGAAGCCGAGGGAGGGCGTCTCCGACGACACCGACGTGCACATCCTGCGGCTGGGCGAGTACCACAGCTAGCGGGTGAAGGGGCGGGGAGCGGAAGCCCCCGCCCCCGATAGGGTCGGAGACTTCCGCGTTCGTGGCCCCGTTGGGGGCCCGGTGCCGGGGCCGCCGAGACGCTGGACCCGGCACCGGGCTGCTCGCGTGCGAGCCGCGGAACGCTCCACGGCCCGCAGTCAGGGAGGAGCGGGGCCGGCCCACCAGCGGGGCTGCCGGCCGGTCCGTTCCTCCTGGTCCCGGAGCTGGTCGCGCAGGCCGTCCGGGTCGTCCGCGTCGATGGTCATCGCACATCCGGCCGCGCGCTGCGCCGCGTCGAGCGGATGGTGCCGCGTGGCCCACCAGCGGCCCGCGTCGCTCCGCCAGATGGTCCACCTGGGGTACTCCCGGGCGATCTCGGCAAGATGCCGGTCAACGGACATCCGCGCACCTCTCCCGGGCCCCAGGCGAAGGTTCCATCTCCTGAACGGTTCCATCTCCTTAGAAGATGAGGGACCTCTCTAGAGAAATCAATGATCGTGATGGACAGGTCAACCTATCGCTTGACAGATCGGGTTGAACTAGGCGTCGAAGTCGTACTGGAGTACGTATGCCGCCGAGTCCAGGACCATCTCGTTGAGCTCGACGGGTCTGCCGCCCGCCGTGTACGCGGTGCGGGCGATGACGATGACGGGGGTTCCGCCGGGCAGGTCGAGCAGCCCGGTCTCGCGGGGGCCGGGCATGCGGGCCCGCACCTCCTCGGTGAAGTGGGCCGGGGGCAGGCCCAGGTCGCCGAGTCTGGCGTAGACGCCGCCCGGCCCGGTGTCGGGCAGGGTGATGGCGCTGCCCTGGACCAGGCGGGCGGGGAAGGAGGAGGTCGCCAGCTGCACGGGCCGCCCGTCCACGGAGTAGCGGCGCCGACGCACCCACACCTCGCCGCTCTCCAGGACGCCCGCCACCTCCTCCGACGCCCGCTCCAGCACCACCTCCACCTGGTCCACGGTGAAGGGACGGCCACGGGTGTCGGCGTCCCAGATGGCACGGCCCTGACCCCACTGCTCTCGTGACAGGCGGCGCGAGCCGTGTCTGCGGATCGGTTTGAACAGGCGCACGTAGACCCCCGAACCTCGTTTGGGCACCGCCAGCCCTTCGTTGATCAGTACGGCAAGCGCCTGCCTGGCGGTGGCGCGTGCGACTGCGTAGTCGGCCATGAGCGCGTTCTCGCCCGGTAGGCGGTCCCCGTCGCGCAGTTCGCCGGACAGGATCCGGGCGCGGAGGCCGTCGGCGATGCGGCGATAAATAGGGGGCTCGTGGGGTACCGGGGATTCAGACACGTTTCGATCACCCTCTGTCACCAACCAGGTTGTGGCGTCTCCAGAGAACTTGCCCCGTCTTGTCCACGATCGCACAGATACAGAGGTTGGTCCCGAGCTTCTTTTGAGCTGATCGTGCCTGTGTGATGAATGCGAGGACGTTTATGCAGACCGTTACCGTGGAACGGTCCCGGCCGCTATCCGGGGGGCCCACCAGCGGCGAGTAACCGAGGCGGCGAGCACCGCGCCCGCGGTGTTCATGATCACGTCGTCCACGGAGGAGAACCGGCCCAGTCTCAGGGCGTACTGGAGGAACTCGACCGTGACCGAAAAGGCCGCCGCCACGGCCGCAACCCGGCCGTAGGAGGCCATCGCGGCGGTCCGTACGGGCAGCAGGGCGCCCAGCGCGGCGAACACCAGCAGATTGCCCCCGACCTGCACCGCGACCGTCTCCCACGGGGCCCCGGCGAGATCGGCGAGGTCCATGAACGGGACGAGACCGACGCCCGCCCGGCCGGTGGACGGCGTGAGGATCATCCACACCCACGGCGCGGTCCCGACGACGACGCCGACGTCGGCGAGCGAGGTGCGCAGCGGCGCCGGATGCCCGGCGCGGGCCCGGCGGCGGGCGAGCAGGATGATCGCCAGGACGGCCACGGGAAGCGCTAAAACCCCAGCGATAATGATATTTCCCCACAATTCCCATGTGCGCGCCATTTGGTCATCATCCTGGGCGGCCGAGGGGTACCGGAAGGTGTCTGTACGGACAGGTCCGCCAGGGCCCGGCTGAGGGGTGGCTCACTGTCACCGCCACCACCGGGGCCTGACGGGCCGGCGCGGTTCCCGCCCCCGCCGGACTGTTGTCTCAGCGTCGCCCGACGATCTATACCGGGAGTGAGGCTAGAGGAGGCTGCTGTGCTGACCCATTTCATCGGCGGGCTGCCGGTGGCGGCTGGCCATGCGTTCCCGGTCCACGACCCGGTGACGGGCGGGGTGATCAGGCAGGTGCACGAGGCCGACCCGGAGGTGGTCGACCGGGCGGTGCGCGCGGCCAGGGAGGCGGCGCGCGACTGGGCGGGGCTGCCGGTGGCCGAGCGGGCCGGATGGCTGCGCCGCCTCGCCGAGGGCATCGAGGTCCGCTTCGACGACCTCGTCACGGCCGAGATCGCCGACACCGGCAAGCCGCTCGGCCAGACCCGCACGCTCGACGTGCCGCGCGGCATCGCGAACTTCCGCGCGTTCGCCGAGATCGCCTCCCAGCGCCCCGACGACGCCTTCCACCTCGCCGGCGTGCTCAGCTACACCGTGCGCAGGCCGCTCGGCGTGGTCGCCGTGATCGTGCCGTGGAACCTGCCGTTCCTGCTCATGACGTGGAAGCTGGCCCCCGCCCTCGTCGCCGGCAACACCGTGGTCGTCAAGCCGTCGGAGCACACGCCCGGCTCGGCCGCGGTCTTCGCCGAGATCTGCGCCGAGGCCGGCCTGCCCCCGGGCGTGGTCAACATCATCTTCGGGCACGGCCCGGCGGGCCAGCTCCTCGTCGAGCACCCGGGCGTGGACGGCGTGACGTTCACCGGCTCGACCGCGACCGGGACGCAGATCATGAAGACCGCCGCCGACCGGGTCAAGCCGATCTCGTTCGAGCTGGGCGGCAAGAACGCCGGCCTGGTCTTCGAGGACTGCGACCTGGGCCGGGCCGTCGAGGGCACGGTGAAGTCGGTCTTCACCAACGGCGGCCAGGTGTGCCTGTGCACCGAGCGGCTCTACGTCGAGCGCACGATCTTCGAGGACTTCTGCGGCCGGCTGGCGGCGCGCGCCCAGGAGGTCGAGCTCCAGCCGATGATCTCGGCCGGGCACCGGGAGAAGGTGCTGTCCTACTACGCCCTGGCCCGCTCGGAGGGGGCCAAGGTGCTCGCGGGAGGCGGCGTCCCGACGTTCGGTGACCACCGCGATTCCGGATATTTCGTGGAACCGACGGTAATGACAGGGTTGTCGGAGTGGTCCCGTTTCAATCGAGAGGAGATCTTCGGTCCCGTGTGCCACGTGGCTCCTTTCGACAGCGAGGCCGAGGCGATCGACCTGGCCAACGGCAGCGAGTACGGCCTGGCCGCCACCCTCTGGACCACCAACCTCGACCGCGCCCATCGCGTGGCCCAGCGCCTGGAGGCGGGGCTGGTCTGGGTCAACACCTGGTACCTGCGCGACCTGCGCACCCCGTTCGGCGGCGTGAAGCTGTCGGGCATCGGCAGGGAGGGCGGCACGCAGTCGCTCGACTTCTACTCCGAGCCCACCACGATCACCATCAAACTGGAGCAACCCGATGCATGACGAATGGTCCCTGGCCGTCGACACCCGGGGACAGGCCGCCGAGCGGCTGGTCGAGGCCGCGCGTACCGGCAAGCCCTGCGCGCCGCTCAGGGACCTCATCACCACGGTGGCCGACGCCTACGAAGTGCAGGAGATCAACACCCGGCGGGCGCTGGCGGAGGGCCGGCGGCCGGTCGGCCGGAAGATCGGCGCCACCAACCCGTTGCTGCAGCGGAAGTTCGGCATCGACCACCCCGACCACGGCATGCTCTTCGCCGACATGGCCGAGCTCGACGGCCGGCCCATCAAGGCGGAGCGGTTCCTGCAGCCGCGCGCCGAGGCCGAGGTCGCGCTGGTGTTCGGCAAGGACCTGACCGAGGGGCCGTTCACGCTGGTGGACGTGCTCAGGGCGGTGGAGTTCGCGCTGCCCGCCATCGAGATCGCCGACTCGCGCATCGCCGACTGGGACATCACGATCACCGACACGGTCGCCGACAACGCCTCCTCCGGCGCGTACGTGCTCGGCGCCACGCCGAAGCGGCTGACCGACCTCGACCTCGGCGCGGCGGCGATGACCATGACCCGCGACGGCGAGGAGGTCTCGGCCGGGTCCGGAGCCGCGTGCATGGGCAACCCGCTGAACGCCGCCCTCTGGCTGGCCGGCGCGCTGGCCGCCACCGGCCACCCGCTGCGCGCCGGGGACGTCGTCCTGACCGGCGCGCTCGGCCCGGTCGTGCCGGTCGAGGCCGGGAACGTGTTCGAGGCCAGGATCGAGGGGCTCGGATCGGTGCGGGCGGTGTTCGGCACGTGAGCCGCGAGGCCATCCGCGTCCCCGGCAAGGCCGTGCCCCGGGGGCGGTTCCCGCACGTCAAGCGCGCGGGCGACTTCCTGTACGTCTCCGGCACCAGCTCCCGCAGGCCCGACGGCAGCTTCGCGGGCGCCCGCGCGGACCGGTTCGGCGTCACCGACCTGGACATCCGCGCCCAGACGCGGGCGGTCATCGAGAACATCGGCGACCTGCTCATGGCCGCCGGAGGCTCGCTCGCGGATCTCGTACAGATCACCACGTACCTGGTAAACATGAACGACTTCAAGGGCTACAACGAGGTGTACGCCGAATTCTTCGACGAGGACGGTCCGACCAGGACCACGGTGGCGGTGCACCAGCTCCCGCACCCGCACCTGCTCATCGAGATGCAGGCCGTCGCCTACCATCCACAGGAGCGACCATGATTCCCCCCATTGACTTCACCAAGTGGATCGACGAGCACGCCCACCTGCTCAAGCCGCCGGTCGGCAACAAGGTGGTCTTCGAGGGGGCCGGCGACTTCATCGTGATGGTGGTCGGCGGGCCCAACTCCAGGACCGACTTCCACGTCGATCCGTACGAGGAGCTGTTCTACCAGGTGCGCGGCAACATGCACGTGAACGTGGTGACCGAGAACGGCCCGGAGACCGTGCACGTCAGGGAGGGGCAGATGTGGCTGCTGCCGGCGCGCATGCCGCACTCGCCGCAGCGCCCGGAGGCCGGGTCCGTCGGGCTGGTGGTGGAGCGCATCAGGCCCGAGGGCGAGCTGGAGAAGTTCCAGTGGTACTGCGCGGAGTGCGGCGCCAAGGTCCACGAGGTCGAGCTCCAGGTGCGCGACATCGTCAAGGACCTGCCGCCGGTCTTCGAGGCGTTCTACGGCGACGAGAAGGCCCGCACGTGTGACCGGTGCGGCGCGCTGCACCCCGGCAAGGGCTAGCTGGCCACCGACGCCCGCGCGCCGCGCGTGCCCGGGGCGTCGGGCGAGGGCTGAAGGGGGCTCCCATGCGCGTTGCCGTGCTGGGGCTGGTCGCGCTGATGGTCGCCGGCTGCGGCGGCGCGGTGCCCCTCGCCGCGGAGGACGAGCCCGTACGGGTCGGCGCGATCATCTCGCAGACCGGCGTGTACGCCGCCCTCGGCGACGACATGGAGACCGCCATGCGGCTCTACCTGGACGACCACCACGGCCTGCTCGGCGGCCGGCCGGCCCGGCTGGTCGTGGCCGACGACGCCGGCAGCCCGGAGATCGGCGCGGAGCAGGCCAGGAAGCTGATCGACGGCGGGGCCGACGTGCTCACCGGCCTGCTCGCCTCGCCGGTGGCCGTCTCGGTGGTCAAGGAGGCGGCCGGCACCCCGGTGGTGATCGCGAACGCGGGCGCCGACCAGCTCGGCGGGCCCGGCGTCTTCCGGGTGTCCTACACCAACCGCGCCCACGGCTACGCGGCCGGCCGGTACGCCGCCGAGCACTACGCCGGCCAGGACGTGGTGCTCATGGCCCCCGACTACTCCGCGGGCGCCGAGACCCTGACCGGCTTCGCCGAGGGATACGGCGCCGGGCCGCTCAAGCGCATCCTGACGCCGTTCGGCGGGCAGGCCGACCTGGAGCCGTACCTGGCGCGCATACCGCGCGAGGCGCGGCTTCTGTACGCCTTCTACGCGGGCGGGGAGGCGGTCGCGTTCGTCAAGGCGTTCAGGCGGTTCGGCTACGATGCCAGGATCAAGCTGCTGGCCTGCCAGAACCTGGCCGACGAGGACGTCCTGCGCGCGGTCGGCCGGGACGCCGAGGGCATGGTCAGCATCGGGCTCTGGTCGCCCGCGCTGCGGAACCCGGCCAACGCCGCGTTCGTGGCGGGGTGGCGGGCGCGTACCGGGCGGAACCCGTCCGCGGTCGCGCTGCAGAGCTGGGACGCGATGCGGCTGATCGATCGGGCGGCGGCCGCGGGCGGCGACCTGACGAGGGCGCTGGCCGGGGTGCGGGAGCTGGACGGCCCGCGGGGGTCGCTCCGCCTGGACTCGGCGCACAATCCGGTGCAGAACTGGTACGTCCGCCAGTACCAGAATGGTGTAAACCGGATAATCGCCACCATCTCGCCCTCGTAAGGAGCACAACCGGTGCTGGACCGCGACGCCTGCCTCGCCCTCGACGCCGACGATCCGCTGCGGCCGTTCAGGGACGAGTTCGCCCTGCCCGAAGGGGTCGTCTACCTCGTGGGCAACTCGCTCGGCGCGATGCCCCGCCGCGCCGCGGAACGGGTGCGCCGCACGGTCGAGGACGAGTGGGGCGGCCAGCTGGTCGGGGGCTGGAACGCGGCCGGCTGGTACGACCAGCCGCTGACCGCCGGCGACCGGCTCGCGCCGCTGATCGGGGCCGGCCCCGGCCAGGTCGTCGTGGGCAACACCACCACGATCGCCGCCTACCAGGCGCTGGCCGCCGCCGTACGGCTGCGCCCCGGCCGCAAGGTGATCGTCTCCGACCCGCGGAACTTCCCCACCGACCACTACATCGCCCAGGGCCTGGCCCGGCTGCTCGGCGACTACGAGGTGCGCGACTACGCCGAGGGCCGCTTCGACGACGCGGCCGTGGTGCTGCTGTCGGAGGTGGACTACCGCACCGGCGCCCGGCGGCATGTACCCTCGGTGACCGCCCAGGTCCAGGCGGCCGGGGCGCTCATGGTCTGGGACGTGTGCCACAGCGTGGGCGCCATGGAGGTGGACGTGTCGCAGGCCGACTTCGCGGTCGGGTGCACGTACAAGTACCTCAACGCCGGACCCGGCGCGCCCGCCTTCCTCTACGTCAACCCGCGCCACCACGCCACCGCCGAGAACGTGCTGTCCGGCTGGCACGGCCACGCCGAGCCGTTCGCCTTCGAGACCGGCTACCGCCCGGCCGAGGGCATCCGGCGCTTCGCGGTCAGCACGCCGCACGTGGTGTCCTTCGCCGCGCTGGAGGCGGCGCTGGACATCTGGGAGCGGGTGCCGATGGCGCAGGTCCGGGCCAAGAGCGTCGCCCTGACCTCGCTCTTCGTCGACCTGGTCGGCGACGCGCTCAAGCTGGTCTCGCCCGCCGAGCCGGACGCGCGCGGCAGCCAGGTCTGCTTCCACCACCCCGACGGCTACCCGGTCATGCGGGCCCTCATCGACCGGGGGGTGCACGGCGACTTCCGCGCGCCCGACGTCCTGAGGTTCGGCTTCGCGCCGCTCTACATCGGCTACGCCGACGTCCACGACGCGGCCACCACGCTGCTGGAGGTGCTGGACAAGGAGCTGTGGCGGGACGAGCGGTACGCCCGGCGGCTCGCGGTCACCTGATCGGGCGAGTCCCCTCCCTCCTGGGAGCGAGCTGGAACATCGCTGTCGTCGGCGATCCGCCGCCAGGGGGTCCCCGGCCAGGATTGTCCCATCGAAAGCCGATGTGACCTGGAGAGATCCCCATGAAGCGCACCCGTCTGGCCGCCGCCGTCCTGGCCCTGTCCGCTCTGTCCGCCCTGACCGTGGGCGCCCCCGCCCTCGCCCATGCGGAGGTGGGCGCCCACAGCGCCGCCGACGCCGTCCAGGTGCCGCCGATCAACGAGGCGGCGCTGAGGAAGAGCATCGCCGGGCTGCCCGCGGCCGACGCCACCGCGGCCGAGGTCAGGGTCAGCGGCTCGGCCGGCTCCTGGCACGGCGTCTCCGGCGTCACCGATCTGCGCGGGAAGCACCCGGCCAGGGAGGGGGCCAGGTTCCGGGCGGGCAGCGTGACCAAGGTGCTGACCACGGCGGTGGTGCTCCAGCTCGTGGCCGAGGGCAGGGTCTCCCTCGACCGCACGGTCCAGGACTACCTGCCGGGGCTGCTGCCCGCCGACTACCCGCCGGTCAAGCTGGCCCAGGTGCTCAACCACACCAGCGGCCTGCCCGCGCCGAAGTCGGAGGGCGGCTTCGAGCGGGTCTACGCCGACCGCTTCAAGACGATCACCCCGCGGGAGTACGTCCGCCAGGCCGTGCTCAACCCGATCGAGTTCACCCCCGGGACCAGGCAGCACTACCTCAACATCAACACCTTCGTCGAGGGCCTGGTGATCGAGAAGGTCACCGGCAGGTCGTACGAGCAGGAGGTCGGCGCCCGGATCCTGCGCCCGCTCGGCATGAACCAGAGCTACTTCCCCGGCAGGTCCGTCAAGATCCACGGTCGGCACAACCAGGGTTACCAGGTCGTCCCCAAGGGCTTCCCCGACTCCTTCCCCTACGGCGGCGCGTACGTCGTGGACGTCACCGAGATGGAGGTCACCTCCACCTGGGCCTCGGGCGACCTCATCACCACCACCGCCGACCTGGAGAAGTTCACCAAGGCGCTGTTCGGCGGCGAACTCGTGCCCGCCGAGCAGCTGAAGCCGATGTTCGCGGTGCCGAAGGTGACCATGTACGGCACCGACGGCGAGCCGGCCCACTACACCTCGGGGCTGACCGAGCTGACGCTGCCCGGCGGCATCGTCGCGTACGGCAAGACCGGCGCCCGCTACGGCAGCTCCGCCGGCATCGGCGCCACCCAGGACCTGAGCCGCGTCGTGGTCTTCTCGGTCAACTCCACCGACGCCAAGGCCCAGGGCCAGAACGAACGCGGCCTCGGCATCGCACTGGCGGCCTTCGCGAAGTAGGTCAGGGGCCTCATGGTGGCTTTGGTCACAGAGGTCCCTTATCGCCTCTCCTGGCGTGTTTCGGCGAACTGATCCAGATATCATGACCTCTGCCCACAAGGCACTGACGATGTTCGCCCGCGTGACCGTGCGACCTCCGCACACCCGGCGGGTCGGGCGGGAGCGCGCCCCCAGCTCCGGGAGACCCCCGCCATGCTGCTGACCTTCGCGGTCACGACGCTGATCATGATCATGATCCCCGGCCCCGACGCGGCCCTGATCATGCGCAACTCCCTCGCCCACGGCCGCGTGGCCGGCCTGCTGACCATGCTCGGCGGCCTGCTGGGCCTGTCCGTGCACGCCGCGGCCGCCGCGGTCGGCCTGTCGGCGCTGCTGGCCGCCTCGCCCACCGCCTTCACCGTGGTGCGCGCCCTCGGCATCTGCTACCTGCTCTGGCTCGGGGTGCACGCCCTGCTGTCGAGCCGGAACCGGGCCAAGGCCGTGGAGGGCGCCGCGCCCCCGACCGGCTCGCCGCTCGTGCACGTGCGCAGGGGGCTGCTGTCGAACCTGCTCAACCCCAAGGTGCTGCTGCTCTTCGTGACCTGGCTGCCGCAGTTCCTGCCCGGCCACGGCGACACCCTTGGACGGGCCCTGCTGCTGTCCGGGATCATCGCCGTGCTCTACGTGCTTTGGTTCAGCCTCTACAACGTGATCATCGACCGGGTGAGCGCGCTGCTGCGCAGGCCGCGGGTGCGGGCCAGGGTCGAGCGGGTGACCGGCGTGCTGCTGGTCGCCTTCGCGCTACGGCTGGCCGTCCAGTAGCTTGACCGCCCGTTTCGGGGCGATGGTCCGGTAGCTCTCCTCGACCCAGTCGAGCAGCACGTCGGTCTCGGGCAGCGCCGACAGGAACGGCACGGTCACCCAGCCGGCCCTGCCCAGGCCGTACCCGCTGGGGGCCGCGCCCTCGACGGTCAGCGCGTGGCCGTGCGCCTCCGACAGCAGCTTCACGCCGAACGTCGGGGCCCACTTCTCCGTCTGCTCGTCCAGGCCGAGGAACAGGAAGACCTTCTTGTTGACCTTGATGACCGTCTCGCCCCACGGATGGTCCTCGTGGGTCTCGGGCAGCCCCAGCGCGAAGGCCCGCAGTTCCGCACGTACGGTGTGCCAGTCGTCCATGTATGGACGGTACCGAAGGCGGCCCCGCGCGGTCACCGCGGCGGTCGCCGGAACTCCGTGAGCCTGGCCTCGATGGCGTCCCTGATCCGGTCCCTGGCCTCCATCCGGGGGACGCCCGACATGAGCAGGCGGTCGTAGTCGGTGTCGAGGTGCCGGACCGACGCGATCACCGCCAGCGTGATGGCGTTCTCGTCGAGCGCCCTGGCCGCCGCCGTCCGGCCCACCCGGCCGCTGCCGCGCCGGCCGGCGTGCTCGGCGATCTCGCGGGCCCGCTCGGCCGGGCAGCCAGGGAACAGCCGGGCGATCTCGGCCGCCATCGCCGCCTGGAAGGCGACGTCCTGCTCGGCCCTGCGCACCTGGTCGCGCTCGCGGCGGCGCAGCCGCGCGTCCTCGTCGGCCAGGCAGCGCTCCTCGGCCGCGGCCAGCGCGCCCTCCTCGACCAGCACGCCCTGGCGCTGGTAGACCTTGCGCCGCCGGTTGTACCGGACGACCACCGCCGACAGCCCGCTCTCCTGCTTGGCCCGCCGGCTGAGCGCCGCGTTCCCCGCCGGCAGGAACACCAGGTGGTCCAGGTCGGCGCAGCTCAGGCAGTGGGGCCGGTCGTCCTCCATGATCAGGTACGGTCCGGTGTCGCCGCAGGACGCGCACGTCCACGGGTCCTCCGAGACCACCGCCACCAGGTCGGGGGCCTTGCTCTGCCGCTGGGTGAGCCGCCGCACCCGGGCCTCGCTCAGGTCGGGCGAGAGCCAGTGGACGCGGAAGGCGTCCTGCCCGTGGCCGGAGGTGAAACGCAGGTCGCGCCGGTCGCGGGTGCCGGCCACGTACGGCGTCTCCACCGGCCGCAGCCCCTTGGCCAGGGCCCATTCCCGCAGCAGCCCGGCCGTGACGAGCAGCCGCTCCTCGTCGACCGCGGCCAGCTCGGCCAGCGTGCCGGCGCGGCCCTGCCGCCAGAGGTCCACGTGCCGGGACCGCAGCCAGCGCAACCCCGTCACGACGTCGATGAACGTCACGTAGTGACGGGTGGTCAACGCGATCTCGGCTGCTTCTGCGACCCTGCGGGCCAGGTTGGGCTTGCTCACGCGGTCCAGTCTCCCGCGCCCTTTGTCGTGAGATGGCGAGACCCGCAGCTTTCCTTTTGGCTATTGCGGCAAGTAACCCCTTCGGATCTGGCATCTTGGGGGAAATCGTGCGCCTGCTCTGGCCTGCCGTACTCATGCTGGCCACCTCGTGTGGCGTCGCCGAGGACGGCTCGCAGCCCGTCGTGACGGGCGCGTTCGGCAGCAAGCCCGTCGTCGCCATACCTCGGGGGAAGCCGGGGCGCACGCCGCGGATCACGGTGCTCTCCATGGGCAACGGCCGGCGTACGGTCCCGGGGGACGTCGTGCTCGCCGACGTGGACATCCGGCGATGGTCGGGCAACCAGCCGTATCTCAGCACCTACGACGGCAACCAGCCCACCACGGTCGTCTTCGACGGCAGGCAGGTCTCCGAGACCTGGCGGGCCTCGCTCATCGGCAGGCCGGCCGGCAGCCGGGTGATGCTGGTCAGCCCGGCGTCGGAGGCCATGGGCCCGAACGTGCCGCTGACCGGCGTCTCGCCGGCCGACACGCTGGTGGTGGTCTTCGACATCCTCGGCGGCTACCCGCCCGACGCGCGGCTCGTCGGGCGGGCCCTGCCGGCGATCCCGCCCGACCTGCGGCCGGACTCCCCGCCCCGGACCCTCATCGACGGTTCGGGACGGGACGTCACGGCGGGTTCCAAAGTGGTCATCCAGTACGTGGCCGCGTCCTGGCCGTCCCGCACGGTGGTGGACTCCTCCTACCGGAAGGGCGGTCCCAGCGCCTTCACGCTCAGGCCCGGCTCGGTGCCGCCCGCCTGGCTGGAGGCGCTGGTCGGCAGCCGGGTCGGCAGCCGGCTGGCCGTGGGGTCCCCGGGGGACAGGCCCATGCTGTACGTGATCGACGTCCTCGACACGATCACGCCGGCCTGAGCCGCCTCAGCCGCAGTGCTCGAACGGGCTGTCGTAGGCCGAGGCGCCGGCCTTGCCGCCCCACTTGACGCACGTGTTCGCGGCGGCGGCGTAGACCGGACCGGCGTAGTAGCCGTAGTTGCCGGAGTCGGTCTTCCTGGTACTGCCCTGCACCTCCAGGTAGGCGGTCGTCGCGGTCGCCGTGCCGAGCGACTTCGCCTTCATGGTGACCACGCAGTTGTTGCCGTTGGAGCCGTTGTAGAGCAGGTAGACGGTCCCGTCGGTGCCGAGCCCGGCCGAGTCGATCACGTCGTAGCCGGCGCCGCAGGCTTCCTGCGGCGTGTACGGGTTGCTGGACCCGCCGCAGTTCTTGGAGCTCAGCGTCTGCACCGGGTAGCCGAAGGTGACGCCGTTGAAGACGGCCTTCTGGATGTTCGACGGGTAGCTGGTGCCCAGCCGCACCTCGTAGTGCAGGTGAGGGCTGATGTTGTTGCCCGGCTTGCTGGTGTTGCCGACCGTGCCGATCTGCTGGCCCTGCGAGACCGACTGGCCGGCGCTGACCAGCCGGGTGTTCAGGTGGGCGTAATAGGTGGACCAGCCGCCGCCGTGGTCGATCTTGACGAGGTTGCCGTAGCCGTTGGTCGAGCCCTGGTGCGCCGAGATCGCCACCGTTCCCGAGGCGGCGGCCACGACCGGGTCGCCGAGGTCGGCGTCGGCGGTGCTGCCCCTGTTGAAGTCGATCTCCCACGACTGGTGGGCGCTGCTCGCGCTGGAGTTGCCGGTCCAGGTCTGGCCGCAGGGGAACGGCATCTGGAAGTTCGTCGCGAGGAGCTGCGCCTGGGCGGACTCCGGCTCCGGGTCGGCGAAGGCGGGGGTCGTCGTACCGAGGCCGAGTAACAAAGCCAGGCCGGCGACCATTGATCGGCTGAGCTTCATGGGGTGATCCTTTCCAGTGGGATCTGTGACACCAGAGTCCGCATTGGCCGCACAAGAATCATCCAGAACCGATACAAAGAGCTGTCAGATCTCCCGTAAAGGGGCTGATGCTGTCATGACGGTCACCTTCCACGTCCTCGGCCCGCTGGAGATCCGCTCCGCCGGCCGCCCCCTACGGATCTCCGGCGGCAAACCCCGCATGCTGCTGGCCACGTTGTTGCTGGAGGCGGGGCAGGTGGTCGGCGCCGACCGGCTCGCCGAGGTGCTCTGGCCGGGGCGTCCGCCGCGTTCGGCGCTGGCCAACGTGCGCACCTACGTCAGCTCGCTGCGGTCCCAGCTCGGCCCGGTCGGCCTGCGCGCCGCCGGGGCCGGCTACACGATCGACGTCGCCGACGGCGCGCTCGACCTGCGCCTGTTCGAGGAGCTGACGCGGCGCGGCGAGTACGGCGAGGCCCTCGCGCTCTGGCGCGGCGCGCCGCTGAGCGACCTGCCGGGCAGCCCGGTGTGGGACCGCCGGATCGAGCACCTCCACCGGCTGCGGCTGCGGGCCGCCGAGTCGCTGATCGAACGGCGCCTCAAGGCCGGCGACCACGACGGCGCCGCCGACGAGCTGCGCGGCCTGCTGGTCGAGCACCCCTACCGGGAGGACCTGTGGGGCCGGCTGCTGCTCGCCCTGCACCGCGGGGGCCGCAAGGCCGAGGCCCTGCGCACGTACGCGGCGGTCCGCGACCAGCTCGTGGACGAGCTCGGCGTCGAGCCGGGGGCCGAGCTGCGCGGGGCGTACGAGCTGATCCTGGCCGACGAGGGCCGGGCGGCGCCGGCCGTGCCCCGGCAGCTCCCGCCCGACCTGCCGGACTTCATCGGCCGGGCCGCGCCCCTGGCCGCGCTGGCCGGGACGTTCTCGGTCGCGGTGATCTCCGGCCCGCCCGGCGTGGGGAAGTCGGCCCTGGCCGTGCACGCCGCCCATCGCCTGCGCCCGGCCTTCCCCGCCGGGCAGCTCTACCTGGAGCTGGGCGGCAGGGCGCCGGGCGAGCTGCTGGCCGAGGCGTTGCGGGCGCTCGGGGTGACCGGCGCGCCGCCGACGCCCGGCGAGCGGTCGGCGCTGCTGCGGTCGCTGCTGGCCGAACGCCCGATGCTGGTCCTGCTGGACGACGCCCGCGACGCCGCCCAGGTACGCCCGCTGCTCCCCGGCAACGACAGCGCCGTGATCGTGACCAGCAGGCGGCGGATCACCGAGCTGCCCGGCGCGCTGCGCGTCGAGCTCGGCGAGCTGTCGCCGGAGGAGTCGCTGGCGCTGCTCGGCGGCGTCGCCGGGGCCGGTCGGGTGGCCCGCGAACCGGCCGACGCCCTGGCCGTCGTCACGCTGTGCGGCGGGTCGCCCCTGGCGGTCAGGGCCGCCGGGGCCCGGCTGGCGGCCCGGCCCGGCTGGTCGTTGTCGGTGCTGCGCGAGCGGCTCGAAGAGGACTGGCTGGCCGAGCTGAAGGAGGTGCGGGCCTGCCTCGACGCCGGGTACCGCAGGCTGCCGGCGGAGGCCGCCCGTACGCTGAGCACGCTCGGCGTCCTCGGGCCCGCCGCCGGGGCCCAGCCGGGCTGGGTGGTGGACGCGGCACTCGGCCGGCACGGCGCGCACGACGTCACCGACCTGCTCGTGGACGCCCACCTGCTGGACCCGGTCGGCACCGACGACGTGGGCCAGCCGCGCTACCGCGTGCCCGACCTCGTCGGCAGGCACGCCCGCGACCGCGGCCCCGACCGCGGGGCGCTGGCCCGGGTGCTGGCGGCCTGGACGGCCACCACCGAGCACGCCATGGCCCGCCTGCCCACCACCGTCTTCAGCCTGACCGCGGCCAGGGCGGCCAGGTGGCGGCTGCCCGCGCGCACGCTCGACCGGCTCACCGCCGACCCGATCACCTGGTTCGAGTCGGAGCACGAGGCGCTGGCCGGAGCCGTGGACCTGGCGGCCGAGCTGGGCCTGGCCGAGTCGGCCTGGGGGCTGGCCGCCGCCATGGTGCCCTACCTCGACCTGCACTGCCACCTCGGCACCTGGCGCCGTACGCACACCGCCGCCCTGGCCGCCGCCCGCGCCGCCGGCGACCGGTACGGCGAGGCCGCCATGCTCAGGGGCCTGGCCCAGGTCAGCCTCTACCAGGACCGGTACGAGGAGTCCGCCGAGGGCTTCACCCTCTCCCGCCAGATATTTCACGAAATAGGAGACGTCAGGGCCGAGGCGACCTCGGTCTGCGGGCTCGGCGCCGTGAACCAGTTCCGCGGCCGGCACCTCCAGTCGCTCGCGCACCTGCGCCGGGCGCTGGCCATGTTCGTCGCCTCGGAGGATCGGCACGGCGAGGCGTTCGCCCGGCAGGCCATCGGCCGGGCCTGCCTGACCTCGGGCGACCTCGTCCAGGCGGCGGAGTCGCTGGGCGAGGCCATGCGGCTGGCCCAGGAGCTCGGGGACGCCCACCGGGAGGGCTGCGTGTGCCTCCAGATGGGCCGGCTGCACCAGGCGATGTCGTTCCACCGGCACGCCCTGGAGATCTTCGAGTCACTCGGCGACCGCCACTGCGGGGCGTACGCGCTGCAGAGCCTGGCGGGCCTCCAGGCGGCGCGCGGCGACCTGACCCGCGCCTCGACCGGCCTCGAACGCTCACTGGAGGTCTTCCA
Source organism: Nonomuraea sp. NPDC049624 (assembly GCF_040675255.1). NCBI lineage: Bacteria > Bacillati > Actinomycetota > Actinomycetes > Streptosporangiales > Streptosporangiaceae > Nonomuraea > Nonomuraea sp. NPDC049624. Next base: position 1,103,066 of record NZ_JBFAOR010000001.1, read on the forward strand.
GGAGCTCGGCGACCGCAGCGGCGAGGCGTCGGCCACCCAGCTGCTCGGCGAGCTGCACCGCTCGGCCGGGCGCACCGGCCTGGCCCTCGACTACCTCAGGCACGCCAGCGCCCTGCGCCGCAGCCTGCCGGTCTGAGAGAGGACGTCAGGGGCCGGAGACCAGGCGGCGGACCAGCCGCCGCAGCCGCGACTGCTGCAACGGCACGCCCTGCAGCGCGTCGAGCGCCTCGGCGGCGCTCGGCCGTTTGGCCGGGGAGTGGTCGAGCATCCGGCGCACGACGTCGGGGACGTCGGGACCGTGGGCGTCGGAGCTGGTCGGGAGCTGCCCGGTGAGCAGCTGGTAGGCGATGGCCCCCGCCGCGTAGACGTCGGACGCGGTGGTCATCCGGTCGGGACGCTCCTGGCACTCGGGCGCCACGTAGTGGGCGTCGAGCACGTTGCCCAGCTCGTGGGCCACGGTGTAGTTGCGCGGCCCCGGCTTGGCGTAGTCGAAGCCGGTCAGCACCGCGTGCCCGTCGTCGGTCACCAGCACGCACCCGGGTGTCAGCGCCCGGTGGACGACGCCGTTGGCGTGCGCGTGCGCGAGCCCGCGCAGCAGGTCCTGGATCACGCCCAGCCGGGCCCCCTTGCCCAGCGACAGGTGCAGCGCCTCGCCGTGGACGTCGTCGAGCACCAGCACGAACCGGCTCTCGTCGTCGATGGCGAAGAAGTCGCGCGAGCGCACGACGCACGGATGGGGCGGGATGCGGGCCAGCGACTGGTAGGCGTTGGCGATGCGCTGGCGCTCGGCGGCCCGCGCCTCGTGGTCGGCCAGCGGGTCGGCCTGGTAGACCCGCAGCAGCACGGTCTCGCTGCCCGGCAGCGTGGCGTTGAAGGCGCGGTACTCGGTGACCTTGGCGTCGCCGCCGAGCTGCTCCTCGACCTCCCAGTTGCCGAACCTGGGCGGCGCGGTGCTGCGGCGCACGGTGTGGTTGAGCGCGTCGAGCACCGCCGTCAGGTAGGGCCGCACGTCGGGGCTGCACCCCCGCCTGACCCGCGAGACGTCGCCCAGCGTGGCCACCAGGCCGGGCAGGTCGGTGACGTTGGGGGCGTCGCGGCCGGCCTGGTCGACCAGCTCGGCGTCGGGCGAGGTGAGCACGACCAGGCTGTCGACGTAGACGCGTTCGAGCTGGGTGGCCCTGGACACCAGCAGGCCCTTGAGCGCCTTGGCCGTGCCCCGCAGCTTGGTCACCGGAGAGCCGAACGCCTCCCGGCGCGGCGGGTACCAGCGGGTGCCGGACACCTCGATGCGGCCGCGGGTGCCCTTGACGTCGACGACCACGAGCGAGTGGGCGGTCAGCACGAGCAGGTCGACCTCGAACACGTCGTCGCCGCGCGGGACCTCGACGTTGTGCAGCAGCAGCCAGTCGGCGGGCGCGTGGTCGCGCAAGTAGGAGATCACGCGCCGTTCGGCGTCGTTGACCGGCCGTCCTCCGCCGACGATCTGTGCCATGGCCCACATCCTCCCACGGTTCTCCGTTGACAATATGCTGTCGAAATGACAGTATGTTGTCATGAAGGGAATCATTCACCACGCCGTCTACGACACCTTCGCCGACTGGGAGACCGGGCACGCGACCGCCCATCTGCGCAGCGAGCGCTTCCAGCGCGAGCCGGGGGCGTACGAGATCGTCAACGTCGGCCTGACCGGCGAGCCCGTCGTCAGCATGGGCGGCCTGCGGGTCACCCCGGGCCTGGCGCTCGACCGGCTCACGCCCGAGCGCAGCTCGCTGCTCATCCTGCCGGGGGCCGACCTGTGGGACGCGGGTGACGAGCTGGCGCCGTTCGCCCGCAAGGCGCGCGAGTTCCTGGAGGCCGGGGTGCCGGTGGCGGCCATCTGCGGCGCCACGGCCGGCCTCGCCCGCGAGGGCCTGCTCGACGACCGCGGCCACACCAGCGCGGCGCTGCCGTACCTGGGGGCCCAGCCGGGCTACGCCGGAGCCGGGCGCTACCAGGAGACGGACGCCGTGCTCGACGGCGACCTCGTCACCGCCGGCCCCACCGAGCCCGTCGCCTTCGCCCGGGAGATCTTCCGCCGGCTCGACGTCTACCGGCCCGACGTCCTCGACGCCTGGTACCGCCTGTTCGGCGAGAGCGACGCCGCGGCGTTCGAGGTGCTGATGACCGCATGACCCCCGGCGGCCCCGTCCCCGAGAACCCCCCTGCCCGCCGCGACGGGAGCGCCGGCGGGAGCGGGAGCGGTGACGGCGGTGAGAGTGCGGCGGCCGAGTTGTTGTCCGGGCTGGCTCTGGCGTCGTTCCGGCTCAACGGCCAGTTCCTGCACGTGGCGGAGGAGCTGGCCAAGCCGGCGGGCATGACGGCGGCCTGGTGGCAGGTGCTGGGCGCCGTCCTGGGGGAGCCGCTGCCCGTGGCGGGGATCGCCAGGGTGATGGGCATGACCCGCCAGGGTGTGCAACGGATCGCGGACCTGCTGGTGGAGCGGGGCCTGGCCGAATACCGGCCCAATCCCGCGCACCGGCGGGCCAAGCTGCTCCAGCCGACGGAGGCGGGCCGCGAGGCGATCGCCGGGATCGTCCCGGGCCACCGCGAGTTCGCCGACCGCCTGGTGGACGTGCTCGGCCTCGACGCCGCCCGCGAATCCCTGACCGCCCTCCACCGCCTGACCACCGCCCTGGATCACCTGATCACCCCCTCTACCACCTGACCGCCTCCTGCGCCCGTCCCCGCGCGGCGGTGCGCGGGCCTCTCCCCGCTTCCTCGCGTTCCGCCCCCTTCCTGTCCTTCGACGGGGAGGGGGCGGTTTTGGGTCGGGGGCGTTCTTGCAGGTCAGCGGGACAGCTGGCGCGACCGCCGTACCGGTAATAGCGGAACAGCCGCTCCGAGGCGATCACCTGGATAACCACTCACCTGGTCTCCACATTCGCCGAACTCGGACCCGGCGTCGTAGGTCGTTCCTCAAGTTTCGGGTGATCGTTGCCTGAACGGCAGGGCACGAACGCCCCAACATCGCCGCCGGAAGGCCAAAAGAATCCCGTTCGCCGGGCAGCCGGACCGGGATATATGCAGTGCCCCGTCGATGAGCGCGGAAACCGAGTGCCAAGAAATCGAGGCGTCCCCTTGACCTTCGTTAGGGCTTTCCGAGTTGCGATTTTCGCTGCCTGCCGCGATGGTTATTTGCGGCACCTCACAGCCCTGCACAAACGACCATGGCGCACAAATTCAGCGCCGATCCATGGAGGAAAGCAAACATGATCCGTCGCATTCTGGCCGGTGCAGCTATCGCGGTCACCGCTCTCGGCTTCTCCGCCTCCGCCGCGTCCGCGGACGTCGGCCCCAACCCGTACAACAACGGGCAGAGCATCCTGAGCCAGCTGAGCATCCTCGACGACCTGACGGCGCTGAACGATGTCGCCAACGACTCCATCAAGTACATCGACATCCTCACCCTGCTGCACCTGAACGACATCGAGGCCAACGTCCTCAACAACCAGGACAAGTACGGCGACAACAACTGAGCCTCCTCGCGTGGCGTAGGCAGGAAGACGATCGGCGGCCCGCAGGAGATATCGCGGATCCGCCCGGCCAAGGTCGCCTTCCTGGTGCCTTGAGGTGGACCGAAAGTACGGGCCGTGGCATTTCGCGAGGCCACGGCACGGGCTTGGTGCGCACCGAGCTCTGAACGCCTCGCGGCCCAGGTCGATCACTGCAGGACGACCTGGGCCGCGGGGCTCACGCATAGGCGCACCCGGCTCCGCGGGCCCGGCCGGCGAAATCAGCTCGGCGAATTCGGCTCAGCGATATCGGTTCGGCGGGCTCGGCCTAGGCGTCGGAACGGCCCGGGCTCGGGCGTACGACGCCCAGGAAGCGCGGCCGTTCCAGCGCGTCGAGCCGGACGAATTCGCCGCTGAAGGGCGCGTGCACGATCTGCGTGCCGTCCACCGCGAGCGCCACGTGCTCGGGGCCGGGGGTGGCGACGTCGCTGTCGTAGAACACCAGGTCGCCGGGCTGGATCTCCTCCCGCGGTATCCGGATCCCGGAGCGCCACTGCTCGTACGTCGTCGTCCCGATGGCCACGCCGGCCCGCGCCCACGCGTACTCGGTCAGGCCCGAGCAGTCGAATCCCCAGGTCCTGGCCCCTTTGCCGATGCCGAATCCGGGGCCGCCAGGACCGCCGCCGCCCCACGAGTACGGGACGCCGATCATCTCTATCGCCGCCCGCAGCGCGATCGAGCCCGCCGCCGACCGGACGGCCGGAGCCTGCGCGCGGCACCCGTGCGGATGGCAGCCCGTGGCGCCCTGCGCGGGCATCGAATGGGAAACGCACACAATGGTGTGCGCCAATGCAATCGCCAACAATCGCAGTAGTCCGTTCATGGCATATTCGGCACCCCCGCGTGGCCGGCCGCGCCACCGGTACGGCACGGCGTTTCAAGCGACTTCTCCCGATTACCTGCTCCGGGAGTATGGGGATAAAACAACCTGCCGTGCCCGACGAGTCACACTATTTCGGGGCATTTCGGGATGTCTTTCGCCCGATCGACGGCCAAGGAATAAGTGCGGGTACTTGACTTTGCCTTAGCATATTTTCCTTGCGGCCCGCCGCGGCCCCACGAGATCGTTATTCGCGAAAATCCTGCCACTCGGGAGGCGGGTAATAAATGATGACGCGCACCGCTGCGCCGATTCCGATGAAAGGGAAGTAAAAAATGATGCGTCGCATTCTCACCGGTGCAGCCATCGCCGGCGCGCTGTTCGGGTTCACCGCCACGAGCGCCTCGGCCGACGTCGGCCCCAACGCCTACAACGGCGGCAAGGCCATCCTGAGCCAGCTGTCCATCCTGGACGACCTGACGCTGGCCAACGACGTCCTCAACGACTCCGTCAAGTACATCGACGTCCTCACCGCCCTGCACCTCCAGGACATCGAGCTCAACGTCCTGGACGCCCAGAGCAACTACGGCGACAACAACTGAGACCGCTGACCGGCGGCGGCCCGTCCGCGCGCCCGTCAGGCTGACCTGAAGGCGTTCCGGCAGCCACGACCCTCGTGGCGGCACCTTGCCGAACGCCCGCGGATCGGCCGCGGCGGGACGCGTGCGGGCCCCGCCGAGAGGACGGTCCGAAGCCGGCCCAGCCCTGCGTGCTGGGCCGGCTTCGTGCGTCTGCGGAGACCGGTGCAACTCTTCATTATTGGGCTGCAATTCGGTCATTTTCTCCTGAACATTACATAGCGAAACATACTTCGTGTAACCTGGTTTCGGGTTAATCGTCAGCGCGGCGAAGGAACCGCGACCTCCTCAGGGCGGCCACCACGGCCGGGGGGAAGCTTGACGGTCATCCCACCGGCAACCCCCTGTCCATAGCTGTTGGGGGGTGCGCACGTCGTGAACGATCTCGAAGAGCGGCTGCTCTATCAGGACGGGCAGCTCAGCATCACGCTGCGGGTCGCTCCCGGAGCCCCGGCCGTCGCCCTGTCCGGGGAGATCGACGTCACCAACAGCCCCGCGCTCGCCAGCACGCTGTCCGGCTCGCGCGGGGGCAGCACGTACATCGTGGTCGACATCGGCGAGCTGACCTTCGTCGACCTGTCCGGGCTGCGGGTGCTGGCGCTGCCCGCGCTGCCCCCGGACGAACGGTGGATCCGGCTGCACAACGTCACGCCGCACCTGCGACGGCTGCTGCGCATGATGGGCTGGTTCTACGCCCCGCGCCCGTACGACGTGCCGCTGTAGACCAGGCTCGCCGCCGACGTGCCGAGCCCGCGGGGGCCGGACAGCCGGAAGGCCGGCGGCCGGTGGTGCCGGCGCAGGGACGGCTCGTCGTAGCGCAGACAACCGCGGTGCCAGTTGAGAACGCCGGTCAGCCAGTGGCGGCAGTCGGCCAGGTACGCGTCGAGCGCCTGCCGCGCCGCGCAGTCGAGCCCGAGGTCGTCGCACAGGATCGGCAGCTCGTGCGCGGCGATGTGCTGGAACTGCTTCATCCGCGAGGTCAGCAGGTCGTTGACGATGCCGAGCGCGGCCGGGTAGTCGCAGTCGAAGAAGTTCTGGACCACCAGGATGCAGTTGTGCAGCTCGCCCTCGAACTCGATCTCCTTCTGGTACGAGAAGATGTCGTTCATCAACATCCCGCAGTCCATGACCGCGTTCTCCAGGGCCCGCATCGGGCCGCTCTCGTACAGCGCCTCGGGCAGCGCGTACGCGTGCCGCAGCCGGCACAGGCTCATCGTCAGCTCGGAGCCGAAGGTGAGCCGGCGCATCTCCAGGTAGTCCACCGGGTCGGGGATGTGCCCGGCGGCCTCGTTGCCCAGCTCCCAGAGCCAGCCCTCGCACATCGTCACGACCGACCGCCGCAGCTGCGCGCGGGCGCCGGCCGGCATCGGCCCCGCCGTACGCGCCCACAGGTCGGCCAGGCCGCGTTCGAGCGCGCTCAGCGGCGGCGGCGCCGGCGTGCCGTCCAGCGGCATGAACGCCGAGAGCCTGGACACCGTGACCTTGGCCGCCGCCAGGTTGCCCGACCGGCCGAAGACGACGGGGAAGTAGTCGTCGCCGTAGGTGCCCCAGCACAACCAGTACGAGGCCAGGTCCAGCTCCTCGGGGGTGGCGTCGGGATGCAGGCCGGCCGCGCACAACGGCAGGTCGTAGTCGGCCAGCTTCTCGGCGTCCCAGACCGCCGAGCCCACGACGCCCGGCTGGGCCTCCAGCAGGCCCATGGACGCGCACCAGGTCACCGCGTTGCGCCGGGCCCGGTCGAGGTGGGGGGACAGGCGCAGCTCGAAGGGCACGTACAGCTCGGGGATCTGCGAGGGGCCGACGCGCCGCCGCCCGGTGTGGGCGAAGTTGCGCAGCCGCTTGGCCCCCGTGCCGGCGATCAGCGACTTCGGGCCGAGCGGCCGGGCCGTCTTCGCGCCCTTGTTCATGTAGCGGCTCGACCGCAGATGCCACTCGTGCCCGCCGGACTGCCAGTCCTGCAGCCCCTTGACGTAGGCCAGCACGCCCATCGCCGACAGCGGATCGACGGCGTGCTCGACGAAGAGCGGGCCCAGCTCGCCCAGCGCGGTGTGCTCGAACTGCTGCATGCGCGAGGTGAGCAGGTCGTTGACGGCGTCGGCGGCCTCCTGCGTCGTGCACCCGAGGAACGTCTCCAGCACCAGCACGCCGTTGCTCAGCTCGCCCTCGTCCCTGACCTCGCGCTCGTAGGAGAACAGGTCGTTGCGCAGGTGCACGGCGTCGGAGAAGCTGTCCTTCAGCACCCGCAGCGGCCTGGTGCCGGCCAGCCGGGCGGGGATCTCGGCCCGCACCGCGTGCTCGACCAGCCCCGCCGACCAGGGGGCGCCGCCCACTTTGCGGCGCATCTCGATGTACTCGACCGGGTTGGCGATCCGGCCCTCGTTGATGTTGGACAGCTCCCAGATCGACTCGTTGAGCAGGTGGCGGGTGCTCTCGGCGAACCGCCGCCGCCAGTCGGCCGACATGCCCGGCACCGTGCGCAGCCACAGGTCGGCCAGGCCCGCCTCGACCGGGTTGGCCGGCTCCGGCATGGACAGGTCGGCGCCCATCGGCATGAACCGGGGAAGCCGGTCGAGGTGCCGCTTGCCGCCCCGGAGGTCGCCGGAGCGCTTGAAGACCTCCAGGAAGTGGTCGTCGAAGAAGAACACCCAGACGTACCAGTCGGTGATCAGGCACAGCTCGGCGCCGTCGCAGTCGGGGTGGGTGTAGGCGCACATCAGGGAGTAGTCGTGGCCGTCGAGGTCGGCCTCCTCCCAGACGCCCGATCCCTCCAGCATGCCCATCTCGCGCGCCCACTGCTTGGCGTGCGTACGGGCCTCCTCCAGGTGCGGGTTGAGCCGCGCCGGGTACGGCATGTAGAAATCGGGCAGCTCGAACGGCTGAGCCATCAGCTCGCGACCTCCACGTCCTCCAGCACCCCGAGCGCGTCGGGCACCAGCACCGCGCACGAGTAGTAGGCGCTGACCAGGTACGACATGACCGCCTTCCGGTCGATGCCGGTGAGCTTCACACTGAGCCCCGGCTCCCGCTCGTCGGGCACGCCGGTCTGGAACAGGCCCACGACGCCCTGGTCCTTCTCGCCGGTGCGCATGCACAGGATCGAGGTGGTGCCCGCCCGGCTGATCGGGATCTTGTCGCACGGCAGGATGGGCACCCCCCGCCACGACTGCACGGGCACGCCCTCGATCTCGACGGTGTCGGGATAGACGCCCCGCGCGCTGCACTGCCGGCCGAAGGCCGCGATGGCCCGCGGGTGGGCCAGGAAGAACCGCGACTTCTTGCGCCGGCTGACCAGGTCGTCCAGGTCGTCGGGGGTGGGCGGCCCGGTCAGCGTGCGGATGCGCTGGCTCGGGTCGACGTTGTGCAGCAGGCCGAAGTCGCGGTTGTTGACCAGCTCGCGCTCCTGCGACTCGCGCACCGCCTGGACGGTGAGCCTGAGCTGCTGCTCGGTCTGGTCCATCGGGTCGGAGAACAGGTCCGCGACCCGGGTGTGCACGCGCAGCACGGTCTGCGAGACGCTGAGCTCGTACTCGCGCGGGCCCGGGTCGTAGTCCACGAACGTGCCCGGCAGCGTGTGCTCGCCCCGGTGGCCGGCCGACAGCTCGATGGCCGCCTCGCCGTGCTTGGTCTGGGCGGCCGCCCGCCGGGCGCGGTGGCGGTCGAGCAGGTCGCGCAGGACGGGCGTGCTCTCGGCCAGCGCGCGCAGCTCCTCCCACGGCAGGGCCAGCACCGTGCACCTGGTGCCGGCCTCCAGCGTGTCGTGCCGTACGGCCCGTTCGCCCGGCGGTTCGGTCCCGGCGTGGTCGCCCTCGCCGAGGGTGCCGAGCACCAGGCGGTTGCCGTAGTCGCCCGGCTGGAACCGGGTGACCCGGCCGTCGGCGACCAGGATGATCTCGTCAGCCGGCCGTCCGGCCCGCGCGATCGTGTCGCCGGGGGCGTACTCCCGCTGCTCGAACAGGCCCGCGAGGGTGTCGAGCAGACGGTCGTCGTCGAGCCCGTGCAGCGGCGGCAGCTCGGTCAGGCTCGGCGGCACCACCCGCACCCGGGCGCCGGTGCGCGAGAAGCTGACCCGGCCACCGCCGACCATGTAGGTGAGCCGCCGGTTCACCCGATAGGTGCCGGCGGTGTCCACCCACGGGAGCATCCGCAGCAACCAGCGGGAGGAGATCTCCTGCATCTGCGGAGGCGTCTTGGTCGTCGTGGCGAGTTTCCGCGCCGCGGCGGTATCCAGGCTCAGCCGCTGATCCGACTCCGTCAACACAAACACCACCAATTCTTGGACCGGACGGACGAAGGGGCTGCTAGCCGTTCCTGCCGAGCTCGACGTCCTCCAGGACGCCGAGCGCGTCGGGCACCAGGACGGCGGCCGAGTAGTAGGCGCTGACCAGGTAGGAGATGATCGCCTTCTCGTTGATGTTCATGAAGCGCACCGACAGGCTGGGCTGGTACTCGTCGGGGATGCCGGTCTGGTGCAGGCCGACGACGCCCTGGTTCTCCTGGCCCGTCCGCATGAGCAGGAACGACGTGGTGCGCTTGCCGGTGACCGGGATCTTGCTGCACGGGAAGATCGGCACGCCCCGCCAGGCCGGGATGCGGTGGCCGTTGACCTCGCTGGCCTGCGGGTAGAGGCCGCGCTTGCTGCACTCCCTGCCGAACGCGGCGATGGCCTGCGGGTGCGCCAGGAAGAAGGCCGGCTCCTTCCAGACCACGGCCAGCAGGTCGTCGAGGTCGTCGGGCGTGGGCGGGCCGGAACGGGTGCGGATGCGCTGGCTGAAGTCGGCGTTGTGCAGCAGGCCGAACTCCCGGTTGTTGATCAGCTCGTGCTCCTGGCGCTCGCGCAGGGCCTCGATCGTGAGGCGGAGCTGCTGGTCGAGCTGGCTCATCGGCTGGTTGTACAGGTCGGAGACCCGGCTGTGCACCCGCAGGACCGTCTGGGCGACGCTCAGCTCGTACTCGCGGGGGGACTGCTCGTAGTCCACGAACGTGCCGGGCAGCGCGACCTCGCCGGAGTGGCCGGAGGCCATGTCGATCGCGGCCTCGCCGTAGGCGTTCTGGGCGTGGTCGCCGGCCGCCTGCCGGCTCTGGATGTGCTCGCGCAGCGACGGGGACTGCTCGGCCAGCTGCTCGAAGGTCTGCCTGGACAGGGTGAGCACGGTGGTGTGCGTCTTGGCCGTGGCGGTGAAGTCGTAGGTGCCGCCGCCGGTCAGCGCCTGCTCGCCGAAGTGGTCGCCGTCGGCCAGCACGCCGAGGTTCTGCTCGTCGCCGTAGGCGCCCTGCCCCACCTTGCCGACCCGGCCGTGGGCGATCAGCACGAGCTGGTCGGCCGGGTCGTCCTCCCTGACGATGGCCTCGCCCGGCTCGACCTCGCGCTGCTGGAAGCGGTCGGCCAGCGCTTCGAGCACCTCCATGTCGTCGAAGCCGCGCAGCATGGGCAGCTCCGTCAGCTCAGCGGGGATGACCCGCACGTCGGAGCCGGTCGTGGAGAACGTTATGCGCCCGTCGCCGAGCGTGTACGTCAGGCGCCTGTTGACCCGGAACACGCCACCGGAGCACTGCACCCAGGGCAGCAGCCGCAGCAGCCACCTGGAGGTGATCTCCTGCATCTGCGGGGGTGTCTTGGTGGTGGTCGCGAGCTGTTTGGCGGCCTCGGTACTGAGGCTGAGCTGCCCGTTGCCGTTCACGGGCGCGCTGGAGTCGGTGGTTTCTGTCATGGTGCACCGCCAATCTCGGTGTGGGGTCTAGCCGGGGTTGCGGGAGGAACGGAGTTCCAGGGGGAGGGAGAAGGTGAGCGTCTCCTCGGTCACGGTCACGGGCTCCACGTCGGTGTAGCCGTGGCCGGCGAGCCAGCCGAGCAGGTCCTCGACCAGCACGTCGGGCACGGACGCGCCGGAGCTGACCCCGATCGTGCCCACGCCGCCGAGCCATCGCGGGTCGGCGTCGGCGGCGCGGTCGACCAGGTGGGCGGCGGGCGCGCCGGCGTGCAGCGCGACCTCGACCAGCCGCCGGGAGTTGGAGGAGTTGGCCGAGCCGACGACGATGACCAGGTCGCAGCGGGGGGCGATGCGGGTGATCGCCTCCTGGCGGTTCTGGCTGGCGTAGCAGATGTCGTCGCTCGGCGGGTCGGCCAGCTGGGGGAAACGGCCGCGCAGCTCGGCGACGGCGCCCATGGTCTCGTCGACCGACAGGGTGGTCTGCGACAGCCAGGTCATGCGCGCCGCGCCGCTCGCGGTGACCTCGTGGGGCCTGGCCGGATCGACGACGTGGATGCGGCCGGGCGCCTCGCCGAGGGTGCCCTCGACCTCCTCGTGCTCGGCGTGGCCGATGAGCACGATCTCGTGACCGGCCTCGGCCAGCCGCACCGCCTCCTTGTGCACCTTGGTGACCAGAGGGCAGGTGGCGTCGATCGTGCGCAGGCCGCGGCCCCCGGCCTCCTGCCGGACCGCGGGGGAGACGCCGTGGGCCGAGAAGATCACCAGCGCGCCGTCCGGCACCTCGTCGAGCTCCTCGACGAACACCGCCCCGCGTTCGGTGAGGTCGGCCACCACGAACGTGTTGTGCACGATCTGCTTGCGCACGTAGACCGGTGGCCCGAAGCGCCGCAGCGCCTCCTCCACGGAGAAGATGGCCCGTTCGACGCCCGCGCAGTAACCGCGCGGGGCCGCGAGCAGTACGCGTCCCATCGGAGAGCCCCCTACTTGGTACGGTGCGCGAGCTGGTCGGCCAGGACGGACAGCGCGCCGCCGGCCTCGGGCCCGATCGGCGCCCGGGCCAGGGCGGCCGTGGCCTCGCCCACGCGTTCGTCGATCATCGACTCGACCTGGTCGAGCGCGCCGGTGTCGATGAGGATGGTGCGCAGCCCGGCCGCCTGCTCCTCGGTGAGCGCCGGGTTGCCGTGCCAGGCGCGCAGGTAGCCGAGCTGCGCGGGCGAGGCGTGCGCCACGGCGTGCGCGATCAGCACCGTGTGCTTGCCCTCGCGCAGGTCGTCGAGCGCGGACTTGCCGGTCTCGGCCGCCGAGCCGAACGTGCCCAGCACGTCGTCGCGCAGCTGGAACGCCTCGCCGAGCGGCACGCCGAACCGGGAGAAGGCGTCGAGCAGCTCGGGTGAGGCGCCGGCCAGGGCGCCGCCGATCTGCAACGGCCGCTCGACGGTGTACTTGGCCGTCTTGTAGCGGATCACCGTGAGCGCCTCCGGCACGCTCGCGCCGGCGCGGAGCTGGGCGAGGATGTCGAGGTACTGGCCGCTGATGACCTCGGTGCGCATGGCGTCGAAGAGGTGGTGGGCGGCCCGCAGGCGGACGGGCTCGACGCCGCACGACGACAGCAGGGTGTCGGACCAAGCCAGGCTGAGCGTGCCGAGCAGGATGCCGCCGGCGTGCCCGAACGCCTCCGCGGACGGGCCGCGGTGGAGGTCGGCGAGGTTGCGGTGGATGGTCGCCCGGCCCCGGCGCAGCTCGCTGCCGTCCATGATGTCGTCGTGGATGAGCAGCCCGGCGTGGCACAGCTCCAGGGCCGCCGCGGCGCTGACGATCTCGTCGCAGTCGGCGCCGCCCGCGCCCCGCCAGCCCCAGTAGCACAGCAGGGGACGGATGCGCTTGCCGCCGCCGAGGATGAACTCGGTCAGCAGCCGGTAGGCCGTCTGGACGTCGGGATCGGAGACGGGCGCGCGCCACGTCTCCAGGAAGTCGGCGAGGCGTCGCTCGATCCGCGATCCGAGGTAGTGCTGAGTGAAGCTCACCGGCATCCGCTCGGCTCCTTCTGGTCGGGACGCACTACCAATAGTTACTACTTGAATACAGAGCGTGTAAAGTGTCTTGGGCCTTTCAACTATTCTTTTGGCTCACCGCAACACCGTCAGGGGATGTCATGACGACCCTGTTGCCGTACGTTTCCACTCCCCAAGACCTGCGTGCCCTGCCCGCCGAGCTGCTGCCCGGCCTCGCCCGCGAGATCCGCGAGTTCCTGGTCGAGAAGGTGAGCGTCCGCGGCGGGCACCTCGGCTCCAATCTCGGCGTCGTCGAGCTCACGATCGCCCTCCACCGCGTCTTCGACTCGCCCGGCGACGCCATCGTCTTCGACACCGGGCACCAGGCGTACGTCCACAAGATCCTGACCGGGCGGCGCGACTCCTTCGACGCCCTGCGCTGCCGGGGCGGCCTCAGCGGCTACCCGAGCCGGGACGAGTCCGTGCACGACCACGTCGACAACTCCCACGCCTCCACCGCGCTCGCCTACGCCGACGGCCTGGCCAAGGCGCGCCTGCTGACCGGCGACGCCGACCGGGCGGTGGTCGCCGTGGTCGGCGACGGCGCGCTGACCGGCGGGATGGCCTGGGAGGCGCTCAACAACCTGGGCGCCGCCCGTCACCGGCCGGTCGTCGTCGTGCTCAACGACAACGGCCGCTCCTACGCCCCCACCCACGGCGGCATCGCCGACCACCTCGCCCGGCTGCGCACGGCCGCCGACGTGACCGTCTTCGAGCAGCTCGGCCTGCGCTACCTGGGCCCGGTCGACGGCCACGACATCGCCGCGCTCGAAGGGGTCCTGCGCGCCGCCCGCGAGCTGCGCGTCCCCGTCGTGGTCCACTGCGTCACCCGCAAGGGCCGCGGCTACGACCCGGCCGAGCGCGACCACGACGAGCACCTGCACGCGATCCCGGCCACCGACCCGGCCACCGGCCGTCCGCTCGCCGCCGGCTCCGTCACCTGGACCGACGCGTTCGCCCGCCACCTGTGCGTGCTCGGCGAGCGCCGCGACGACCTGGTGGCCGTCACCGCCGCGATGCCGGGGCCGACCGGGCTGGCCTGCTTCGGCCGGCGCTTCCCCGGCCGCATGTTCGACGTCGGCATCGCCGAGCAGCAGGCGCTGGCCTCGGCGGCGGGCATGGCCATGGCGGGCCTGCACCCCGTGGTCGCCGTCTACGCGACGTTCCTCGGGCGCGCCCTGGACCAGGTGCTGATGGACGTCGCCCTGCACCGGCTGCCGGTGACGCTGGTGCTCGACCGGGCCGGGCTCACCGGCCCCGACGGGCCCAGCCACCACGGCATGTGGGACCTGGCGGCGCTGGCCATGGTGCCCGGCATGCGGGTGGCCGCGCCGCGCGACGCCCACCGGCTGTGCGAGCTGCTGGAGGAGGCGGTCGAGCACCCCGGCCCGACCGCGCTGCGCTTCCCCAAGGCGGTCGCCGGCCCCCAGCTCCCGCGCGTGGGGCGGGTGGGCGACGTCGACGTGCTCTTCGCGGGCGGCCCCGACGTGCTGCTGGTGGCGGTCGGGCCGATGGCCGGGCCGTGCCTGGGCGCGGCGGCCATGTTGTCGGCCGCCGGGATCGGCGTGACCGTGGTCGATCCCCGCTGGGTGATCCCGGTCCCGGCCGGTCTGCGCGGGCCGGCCGCGGCCGCCCGGCTGGTGGTGACCGTCGAGGACGGCCTGGCCGCCTGCGGGGCCGGCGCCCTGCTCCGGCAGGAGTGCGGCCCCGGGCGGCACATCGTCAACCTCGGCCTGCCGCGCGAGTTCGTCGCGCACGGGAGCCGGGCCGGGTTGCTCGCCGAGGCCGGGCTCACCGGCCAGGGCATCGCGCACACCGTTCGAAGGGAGCTGGACAGGTGGCCGCTGTAGATCTCGGACTGCCGGTGCGACATCGGGCGCGCAGGGCGTCCAGGCAGGTGATGGTGGGGTCCGTGCCGGTGGGGGGCGACGCGCCCGTCTCGGTGCAGTCGATGACGACGACGGTGACGGCCGACGTCAACGCCACGTTGCAGCAGATCGCCGAGCTGACGGCGGCGGGCTGCCAGATCGTCCGCGTCGCGGTGCCGACCCAGGACGACGCCGACGCGCTGCCGGCGATCGCGCGCAAGTCGCAGATCCCGGTCGTCGCCGACATCCACTTCCAGCCGCGGTACGTCTTCGCCGCCATCGAGGCGGGGTGCGCGGCGGTCCGGGTCAATCCCGGGAACATCAAGAGATTCGACGACAAGGTGGGCGAGATCGCACGGGCCGCGTCCGCGGCGGGGGTGTCGATCCGCATCGGCGTCAACGCCGGTTCGCTCGACCCCCGCCTGCTGGCCAAGCACGGCAGGGCCACGCCGGCCGCGCTGGTGGAGTCGGCGCTGTGGGAGTGCTCGTTGTTCGAGGAGCACGGCTTCCGCGACATCAAGCTCTCCGTCAAGCACCACGACCCGCAGGTGATGACGGCGGCCTACCGGATGCTGGCCCGCAGCTGCGACTACCCGCTGCACCTCGGCGTCACCGAGGCCGGGCCGCTCATGCAGGGCACGATCAAGTCGGCGGTGGCGTTCGGCATCCTGCTCGACGAGGGCATCGGCGACACGATCCGCGTCTCGCTGTCCGCGCCGCCGGTGGAGGAGGTCAAGGTCGGGATCGGGATCCTGGAGTCCCTGGGGCTGCGGCGGCGCAGGCTGGAGATCGTCTCCTGCCCGTCGTGCGGGCGGGCCCAGGTCGACGTGTACGGGCTGGCCGAACGGGTCGCCGCGGCGCTCGACGGGTTCCCCCACCCGCTGCGGGTGGCGGTGATGGGCTGCGTGGTCAACGGGCCGGGCGAGGCCAGGGAGGCGGACCTGGGGGTGGCCTCGGGCAACGGCAAGGGGCAGATCTTCGTCAGGGGCGAGGTGGTCCGCACCGTCCCGGAGTCGCGGATCGTGGAGACGCTGGTCGAGGAGGCCCTGCGGCTGGCCGGAGAGGCGTCCTGACGGCCGCTTGAAGCGCATGGGCCGGGCGATGTCCCTGACGGAGGAGTGGGACATCGCCCGGCCGCGCGGTCCAGGTCGTGAGGGGGTATCTCCGCCCTGGACGTCTAGGGGGTCAGACGCGCTGCCAGAGAGCCGGCACGTTCGGCGGCTCCCAGCCGGGCTGGGCGGTGTGCCCCTGGAGGCAGCGGTAGGTCGAGCCGCCGTACGTCACCGTCGCGCCGGCCGCGTACGTCGTGCCCGCCGCCCACGTGCCGCCGACGGTGGTCGTGACCGTCGGCGTGCTGGTCGGGCCGGGGCCGCCGCCCTGGGTGGCGAGGGTCAGGCCGTAGGTGGACAGGATCTCGTTGACCGGCTGGAAGTACGTCGTGCCGCCGGAGCTGCAGTTGCCCGAGCCGCCCGACGTCACGCCCTGGGCCTGGTCGCCGGAGATGAACGAGCCGCCGGAGTCGCCGGGCTCGGCGCAGACGTTGGTCCGCGTCACGCCGGAGACGGTGCCCTCCTGGTAGGTGACGCTGGTGTTGAGCTGCTGGACCGAGCCGCAGTGGTAACCGGTGGTCGATCCGGCGCGGCAGACGGCCGAGCCCACCTGGGCGACGGTCGAGCCGCGTACGGGCAGGATGCCGGCGCTGTAGCCGTTCACCACGCCGGTCGGGGTCCACTGGCCGTTGACCTCGACCCAGGAGTAGTCGTTGCCCGGGAAGGACGAGCCGCGGAACGTGCCCATGGCGACCCGGTTGGAGCCGGACGTGCTGGACCCGGCGGTGCCGCAGTGGCCGGCGCTGACGAAGCCGCCCTGCGAGCCGGCCTTGGTCACCGAGAAGCCGACGGAGCAGCGGGTGCCGGAGCCGATGTAGTAGGCGTCGCCGCCGCGGACGTCGTAGAACAGCGTGGGCTTCTCGGCCGAGCGCACGACCTGGACGGCGGAGGCGTCCGCGCCGCTGGCCTTCACCCAGGCGGCGGCCTTGGCGGGGTTGGAGCTGAGGACGACGACGGTGTTGTTGACGACGTCCACGTACCAGACGGGGGCGGTCTTCGGGGCCTTGGCCGAGGCGGCGTCGAGCCTGGCCTTGACCCCGTCGAGGCTGCTCAGCGAGCGGGCGACCACGCGGGCCTGCACACCGGCCTTGGTGATGGCGGCCACCTGCGCCGGGTCGGTGGTGGCGGTGACCGGGGTGGAGGTGGGGCCGGTCACCCAGGAGCCGGCGTAGGAGGCGCCTAACTGGGCGCGCAGGGTGGGTTCGAGGCCGGCCGCGGCGGCCTCGTTGACCAGGCGGGCCTCGGCCTGCTGGCCGGTGATGCCGAGGTCCCGGCTCATGGCGTCGACCAGGCCCTGCGGGGGGTCGGCGACGGCTTCTGCGTTGCTGCGGGCGATGGAGTAGGGGGTCTCGTCCTGGGCCGTGGCGCCCTTCGCCGCGAAGGCCAGGGCCGGGACGCTGATCATGGTGACGGCGATCGCGATGCCCGCCGTCACGGTCTTCCTGGGGAGCATGTGCACGTCTCCTCGCGTACAGGGGGGTGTCTGCACGGTACGAGTCCGAATACGAGGAGTGGTCGTCTCAAAACACCCCTATCACGGTGTTATGGGGCAAACCGTTTGGAGCCTTATGTGGGGGTATGCGGGATTTGTGCCGTCCGAATCCCATCTGGAGGCGTCATGAAGGCCGTCACCTGGCACGGCAAGCGGGACGTACGGGTCGAGGAGGTCCCCGATCCGGCCATCAAGGAGCCCAACGACGCGGTGATCAGGGTGACCAGCACCGGCATCTGCGGCTCCGACCTGCACCTGTACGAGGTGCTCGGGCCCTTCATGGCCGAGGGCGACATCCTCGGCCACGAGCCCATGGGCGTCGTCGAGGCCGTCGGGGCCGCCGTCACCGACATCAAACCCGGCGACCGCGTGGTCATCCCGTTCAACATCGCCTGCGGCCACTGCCACATGTGCGGCCTGGAGCTGTACGCGCAGTGCGAGACCACGCAGGTGAAGGAGCAGGGCATGGGCGCCGCGCTGTTCGGCTACACCAGGCTGTACGGCCAGGTGCCCGGCGGCCAGGCCGAGTACCTGCGCGTGCCCGAGGCCCAGTTCGGCCCGATCAAGGTGCCCGAGGGCCCGCCGGACGAGCGCTTCCTGTTCCTGTCCGACGTGCTGCCGACCGCCTGGCAGGCCGTGGACTACGCGGAGATCCCGGACGGCGGCAGCCTCACCGTCTTCGGCCTCGGCCCCATCGGCCAGATGTGCGCCCGCATCGCCCGCCACCTCGGCCACCGCGTGATCGGCGTGGACGGCGTCACCGAACGCCTGGAGATGGCCCGCCGCCACGGCATCGAGGTCGTGGACGGCAGCGAGACCTCCGACGTGCCCGGGGCGATCCGCGAGCTCACCTCGGGCCGCGGCACCGACTCGGTGATCGACGCCGTCGGCATGGAGGCCCACGGCTCGCCGGCCGCCAAGATCGCCCAGACGCTCACCGGGCTGCTGCCCGACGCGGTGGCCGCGCCGCTGATGTCCCACGCGGGCGTCGACCGGCTGGCCGCGCTCAACCAGGCCATCGACACCGTCCGCCGGGGCGGCGTCATCTCCGTCATCGGCGTCTACGGCGGCATGACCGACCCGATGCCGATGCTGCGCATGTTCGACAAGGGCATCACGCTGCGGATGGGCCAGGCCCACGTGCGGCGGTGGATCAACCGGATCATGCCGCTGGTCACCGACGACTCCGACCCGCTCGGCGTCATGGACCTGACCACCCACCGCATGCCGCTGGAGGAGGCGCCGCAGGCGTACGAGATGTTCCAGAAGAAGGCGGACGGTGCGATAAAGCTCGTGCTACAGCCCTGACCAGGGGTTTCACCCTCCGGAGCGCGGGCAGCGGTGCGGTCATGAGAGTCGTGGTGGTCGGGGCTACCGGCAATGTCGGCACGAGCGTCGTACGCGCGCTCGCCGCGGATGACAACGTGACGTCGATCGTGGGCGTGGCCCGCCGGCTGCCGGGATGGCGCATCGACCGCACCGAGTGGCGGCAGGCCGACGTCGCCACCGGCGACCTGTCCCGCATCTTCGAGGGCGCCGACGCCGTCGTGCACCTCGCGTGGCTGTTCCAGCCCACCAGGGACCCGGCCGTGACCTGGCGGGCGAACGTGCTGGGCAGCATGCGGGTGTTCCGCGCGGTGGCCGAGGCCGGGGTGCCCGCGCTGGTCCACGCCTCCTCGGTCGGGGCGTACTCGCCGGGCCCCAAGGACCGTCCGGTGGACGAGAGCTGGCCCACGCACGGCTGGCCGGGCGCCGCGTACGGCCGGGAGAAGGCGTACGTCGAGCGGGTGCTCGACGTCTTCGAGCACGACCACCCGGCGATCCGCGTGGTGCGGATGCGGCCGGGGTTCATCTTCCAGCGGGCGGCGGCCACCGAGCAGCGCCGCCTGTTCGCCGGGCCGTTCCTGCCGCGCCGGCTGATCCGGCCCGGCCGCATCCCGTTCGTGCCCGACGTGCCCGGACTGCGGCTCCAGGTGCTGCACGCCGACGACGCGGCCGAGGCGTACCGGCTGGCGGTGACCAGGACGGTGTCGGGGGCCTTCAACCTGGCCGCCGAACCCGTGCTCGACCCCGCCGACCTGGCCAAACTCCTCGGCACGCGGACGATACCGGTCACGCCCTGGCTGGCCAGGACGCTGATGTCGGCCGGCTGGCACCTGCGGCTGGTGCCCGCCTCGCCCGGCCTGCTCGAACTGGCCCTGCGCATCCCCGTCATGAAGACCGACAGGGCCAGGGACGTCCTGGGCTGGCGGCCGCGGCACTCCTCCTGGGACGCCATGCGCGAGCTGCTGGACGGCCTGCACGACGGCGCCGGCATGGAGACCCCGCCGCTGGCCCCCGACGGCGGCCCGCTGGGCCGGGTCAAGGAGCTGGCCACAGGGGTCGGCACCCATCCCTGATCCGCAGGTGTAGGGCCGCCCGGCCGGGGAAGGGGACGGTTCTCTACGCAAGGTCCAGAGGCGTGGCCTGCGTGTCGTGACGACACGAAGGAGCGCCATGGCCCTTCTCCTGACCCAGGTCTTCACCCTCCACGACGTCACCAAGCTGCGCCGCGCGGTCGCCGAGCAGGCGGAGAGCAGCGGGCTGCGCGACGGCCGGCTCGACGACTTCGTGCTCGCCGTGCACGAGAGCGTGGTCAACGCCGTGGAGCACGCGGGCGGGCGCGGGCACCTGACGTTGTGGACGGTCGACGGCGTCATCCGCTCGGAGACGACGGACCAGGGGACGGGCATCCCGCAGGCCTACCTCGACGGGGACGTCCAGCCGTCCAGCCTCTCCTACACCGGCCGCGGCATCTACCTGATCCGGCGGTTGTGCGACGTCGTGGACGTCCGCACCGGCCCGGACGGCACCACGGTCCGGCTCACCATGCGGCTGCCGCACGCGTCCGTCCCGCCGAGCTCCATGAAACGGATCCGGGTCACCGGCGGCGGCGGGCCCTCCGGGCACTTCCCGGTCTGAGCGCGGGCGCGCCCGACCGCGCCCGACCGCGCTGCCACGGCCCCGGGTAGGCTCGGCAGGAGACGGAAGGGGCCACTACGTGAGCGGCGGAAACAATCCCCCCGAGATCATCTCCCCGGTCCGCCGCATCGGGCGGCGGGAGTTCGATTTCGAACGCCAGATCGCCATCATGGCCATCGTCAACAGGACCCCCAACTCCTTCCACGACCAGGGGCGCACGTACGAGCTCGACCGCGCGGTCGCGGCCTGCGCGCGGGCCGTCGAGGAGGGCGCCGACTGGGTGGACATCGGCGGGTTCGCCTTCAGCGCCGCCCAGGCCGCGATCGGCGTCGAGGAGGAGATCGAACGGGTGGTCCCGGTGATCGCCGAGGTCAGGGCCGCCACCGACGCCGTCATCTCGGTCGACACCCACCGCCCCGAGGTCGCCAGGGCGGCCGTCGAGGCCGGCGCCGACGTCATCAACGACACCAACGGCCTGCGCGAGCCCGGCCTGGCCGAGGTCGCGGCCGAGACCGGCGCCAGCGTGGTCGTCACCCACAGCCTCGGCGGCCCCGGCCGGCGGGTCTTCCGCCCGAGCTACGACGACGTCGTCGCCGAGGTCGCCGGCTTCCTGCGCGAGCGGGTCGCCTTCGCGCTCAAGGCCGGCATCGCCCCCGACCGGATCATCATCGACCCGGGCCACGACCTGAACAAGAACACCTTCCACTCCCTGGAGCTGACCCGGCGGCTGGAGGAGATCACCGCGATCGGCTATCCCACCCTGGTCGCGCTGTCGAACAAGGACTTCATCGGCGAGACCATCGACCGTCCGCAGGGTGAGCGCAAGGAGGGGACGATCGCCGCGAACGTCGTCTCCATCCTCAAGGGCGCCCGGATCCTGCGGGTGCACGACGTCGCCGCGACGGTGGCGTCCGTGCGCATGACCGAGGCCGTGCTCGGCTGGCGCGGGCCGGTCGCGCCGAGCCACAACCTGGCGTGAGAGGAGCCGCGTCCGTGACCGACCGCAAGCCGGCGGGCATGCCGTTCGAGAGCTGGATCGACCGGCAGATCCGCGAGGCGGCCGAGCGTGGGGAGTTCGACGACCTGCCGGGCGCGGGCAAGCCGCTGCCCGGCCTCGACCGGCCGCACGACGAGATGTGGTGGATCAAGCAGAAGCTGGAGAGCGAGGGGCTGTCCATGCCGCTGCCCCCGACGCTGGCGCTGCGCAAGGAGGCCGAGGAGGCGCTGCGGCAGGCCCGCGGGGCCCGGTCCGAGACCGAGGTGCGGCAGATCCTCGAAGAGGTCAACGAGAAGATCCGCGAGGCGATCAGGAAGGGCCTGCCGGGGCCGCCGCTCAACCTGATGCCCTTCGACGTCGATCACGTCGTGTCGGAGTGGCGCGCGAGCCGCTGAGCGGCGCACCCGCCGATGCGGAAGGGGCCCGGGCGCCGGCCCGGGCCCCTTCGCCGGACGAGGGGCCCGGGTCAGGCGGGCCCCTCGGTCGGAGGCCGGGGGCCCCGGAGCCCCCGGCCGGCTCGGTGAGCTAGCTGACCGGCGGGTAGGCGTTCCTGACCAGCTCCTGGAACTGGGCGGAGAACCACTGGCCGGACAGCGGGGCGCCGCCGAGGGCGCCCGACATGTTGTTGCCGTTGAGGTTGTTGCCGGTGTAGGTCGGGTCGCACATCCGGTCGAACTTCTTGCCCTCGTCGTTCGGGATGTCGGTGCTGGCGCCGTCGGACTCGCCCGGCGGCTTGATCCAGACGTAGGCGTCGAAACCGGCCTCGGGGCTGGCCGTCGGCCGCGCGCCGAGACCCGCGCCGCTCTGGTTGCACCAGTTGCCGGCGTGGATGCGCCGGTCGACGCGTGACTGGTTGACGAAGGTGTTCACGTCCGTCGAGGTGCTCGCGCCGCTCGGACGGGCGGTGCCGCCCCAGCCGTTGCGCGAGGTGTCGACCAGCATGCCGAGCCCGGACTTGAAGCCCTTGTTGACCAGCGCGGTGCGCAGAGCCGTGGCGAAGGTGGACTCGTCCACGTAGTAGTTCCAGTCGATCCACTTGGACTGGCGGACGGTCTGGCCGTTCACCATGGTGTTGATCGTGAAGTAGGGCTCCTTGGTGGCGGAGTAGTTGGCGGTGTTGACGATGAAGCCGTCCACGCTGTCCACGCCGGCCGTGGTGCCCGCGGCCATGTTGTAGAAGAGGTTCACGGCGGGGCCGAAGTTCGAGTCCCAGCCGAGCCAGGCGTGGTGGGCGGCGTCCACGTAGGTGTAGACGTTGGTGATGGCGTGCAGCTTGTTGAGCGCGTACCGGACGCCGTCGACGTAGCCGCCGGCCTGGTTGGCCTCGGCGCACTTCGGGAAGTTGTTGATGTTGGTGATCAGGTTGGGCAGCGAGTCGGGCTCGATGATCGTGACGATGCGCAGGTTGGCGTACTTGGGGTCGCGCAGGATGTTCGCGATCACGTCGATGTACTCGGCCTTGTAGCGGTTGAAGCCGTTCTCGGCGATCAGCAGCTCGCCGTTGGAGGCCAGCGCCGAGCAGTCGCGGTTGGGCAGGTCGTAGACGACGAACTGCACGGTCAGCGGGGCCGAGCCGTTGAGCGCGTCCTGGGCCACGGCCTCGTCCAGGTGGGCTTGGAGGCCCATGGCCGAGGAGGAGCCGGCGATGGCCGCGATGCGGTCCAGCCACACGGCGGTGGAGGTGTTGGCGACGGCGGCGCCGCCGGGCTCGGCCGCGGCCTTGGCCTTCCACTGCGGGTTCACGTAGCCGGTGGCGCCGGCGTACGGGTTCTCCACGTGGCCGGTGGGCGGCTGGCCGTCGTCGTCGGCCTCGGTGGCGGTGACCGTCTTGCTGGTCAGGCCGGTGGCGGCGACCGTGAAGGGACGGGTGCCGTTGGCCGTGTCGGCGTCCTGGGCGGCGGCCAGGGTGACCGTCTGGGCGGTGTTCCAGTTGGCGGGCGTGAAGGTGAGCGAGCCGCCGGCGGAGACGGTCAGGTCGGCGTCGCCGCTGCCCGCCGTCGAGGTGACGGTCACGTTCGCGGACGGCTGCGCGGCCAGCTTGACCGTGTACGCCGCCGTCCCGCCCTCGGGCACGGTCACCGACGTGGGCGTCACGAGCAGCGCCTGCTCCACGACCGCGTCGTCGTCCACCTCGGTGGCGTTGACGGTGGCCGAGGTGACGCCGGTGCCGCCGACGGAGAAGGCCGCCGTGCCCGCGGTGGTGTCGGCGTCCTGGGCGGCGGCCAGGGTGACCGTCTGGGCGGTGTTCCAGTTGGCGGGCGTGAAGGTGAGCGAGCCGCCCGCGCTGACGGTCAGGTCGGTGTCACCGCTGGTCCGCTGGGTGGTGACGGTGACGTTGGAGGAGGGGGCGGCGGACAGCTTGGCGGTGAAGGTGGCGGTGCCGCCCTCGTTGACCGCGACCGAGCTGGCGGAGGTGACCACCGCGGGGGTGGTGGGGTTGACGCCGCCGCAGGTCACGCCGTTCACGGTGAAGGAGGTGGGCGGGTTGTTGCTGCCCGTCCAGGTGCCGTTGAAGCCCATGGTGGTGGAGGCGCCGGTGGCCAGGCTGCCGTTGTAGGGCATGTTCGTCGCGGTGACGTGCGTGCCCGACTGCGTCCAGTTGGCGCTCCAGCCGGTCGGGGTGTACTTCTGGCCGGTGTCGGGGAAGTCGAAGCCCAGCGTCCACGAGGTGATCGGGTCGCCGGTGTTCTTCAACGTGATGTTCGCGGTGAAACCGCCCTGACCGGGGCTGCTCGTCCACGAGTTGGCGGAGTAGGTCACGTCGCAGTTCACCGCGGCGCTGGCGGCCGTGGTCTGGCCGACGACGAGCCCGAGGGCCGCGACGCTCGCGGCGGTCATGGTCACGGCCCATCGGCGTGGGCCGCTGTGGAGTCTCACTAGCGATCATCTCCAGAACGTCAGTTGGCTGGGAGCGCTCCCATAGTGAGACGCCCTCCCGGCCCTGTAAATGAGTGCGGCTCCGCGGCGGGCGTTCCCGGGCCGCATGCTCGCCGAATGCCCCGTAACGTGGATGAAACTTTCATCATCGGCAGCCTGGTGAGAGGAAACGCGGGGGCCGGCGGACGGGCGATCCGTTGACATACGCCGCCGGTCACCCACAATCCCCCTTGGGAGCGCTCCCACACCCCCTACTCCCATGGAGATCCCTTGAAACACAGACCTCCTTCCCGCCTTTCCCGCCTGTCGAGGCGGCTCGCCGCAGCCGTGACGCTCGTGCTCGCGGCGGGCACGACCACGACCCTCGCGGCGCTGCCCGCGCACGCGGCCGTCGCCTGCGACGTGACGTACACCGCCAACCAGTGGACGAGCGGCCCCGGCCAGGGCGGGTTCACCGCCAACCTGACCCTGAAGAACACCGGCGACCCGATCAGCTCGTGGACGCTGGGCTTCGACTTCCCGACCGCGGGCCAGAAGTACACGCCCACCGGCTGGAGCGCCAACTGGACGCAGTCGGGCACCCACGTCACGGCGACCAACATGCCGTGGAACGGCAGCCTGGCCACCGGCGCCTCGACCACGCTCGGCTTCAACGGCACCTGGACGGGCAGCAACCCGAGCCCGACCTCGTTCACCGTGAACGGCGTGACCTGCGGCGGCGCCAACACCCCGCCCACGGTCGCGCTGACCTCGCCCACCGCCGGCCAGACGTTCACCGCCCCGGCCACCGTGGCCATCGCCGCGAACGCCGCCGACACCGACGGCACGGTCTCCAAGGTCGACTTCTACCAGGGCTCCACGCTGCTCGGCACCGACACCTCGGCGCCGTACGGCTACACCTGGCAGAACGTGGCCGCGGGCAGCTACTCGATCACCGCGAAGGCCACCGACAACGGCGGCGCGACCACGACCTCGGCCCCCGTCGGGATCACCGTCGCGCAGGACACCGGGCCCGCCCTCGTGGTGAGCCCGACCACGATCTCCGTGCCGGAGAAGGGGACCGCGGGCTTCGGCGTGAAGCTCTCGCAGGCGCCCGCCGCGAACGTGACCGTCACCACCGCCCGCACCAGCGGCGACGCCGACCTGACCGTCAGCGCGGGCGGCTCGCTCACCTTCACCCCGGCCAACTGGAACACCGTCCAGAACGTCACCCTGGCGGCGGCGGACGACGCCGACACCACCAGCGGCACCGCCGAGTTCACGGTAAGCGCGACCGGCTACACCCCGGTCAAGGTCACCGCCAGCGAGGCGGACGACGACCTGGGCGGCGACAACGAGTACGTCAAGCGGTTCGTCGAGATGTACAACGAACTGCACGACCCGGCCAACGGGTACTTCTCGCCCGACGGCGTGCCGTACCACTCGGTGGAGACGTTCATGGTCGAGGCGCCCGACCACGGGCACGAGACCACGTCCGAGGCCTACAGCTACTACCTGTGGCTGGAGGCGACCTACGGGCAGGTGACCGGCGACTGGGCGAAGTTCAACAACGCGTGGGCCTCGATGGAGAAGTACATCATCCCCTCGACCGCCGACCAGCCGACGAACTCCTTCTACAACCCCGCCAAGCCGGCCACGTACGCCGGTGAGTGGAACGACATCAAGCAGTACCCGACGCAGCTCGACTCCGGGGTGTCCGTGGGCTCGGACCCGCTGGCCAACGAGCTGAAGAGCGCGTACAACACCAGTGACGTCTACGGCATGCACTGGCTGCTCGACGTCGACAACACCTACGGCTTCGGCCGCTGCGGCGACGGCACGAGCAAGAACACCTACATCAACACCTACCAGCGCGGCCCGGAGGAGTCGGTCTTCGAGACCATCCCGCAGCCGTCCTGCGACACGTTCAAGTTCGGCGGCCCCAACGGCTACCTCGACCTGTTCACCAAGGACAGCAACTACGCCAAGCAGTGGAAGTACACCAACGCCCCCGACGCCGACGCGCGGGCCGTCCAGGCGGCGTACTGGGCGCAGACGTGGGCCAAGCAGCAGGGCAAGGAGTCGCAGATCTCCACGTCGGTCGCCAAGGCCGCCAAGATGGGCGACTACCTGCGGTACGCGATGTACGACAAGTACTTCAAGAAGCCCGGCTGCACCAGCACCTCGTGTGCCGCGGGCACCGGCAAGGACGCCTCCAACTACCTGCTGTCCTGGTACTACGCCTGGGGCGGCGCGAGCGACACCAGCGCAGGCTGGGCCTGGCGCATCGGCTCCAGCCACAACCACTCCGGCTACCAGAACCCGCTCGCGGCCTGGGCGCTGGCCAACGTGGCCGAGCTGAAGCCCAAGAGCGGCACCGGCGCGGCCGACTGGAGCACCAGCCTGACCCGCCAGCTGCAGTTCTACACCTGGCTGCAGTCGGCCGAGGGCGCCATCGCGGGCGGCGCGACCAACAGCTGGGAGGGCCACTACGCCAGCCCGCCGGCCGGGCTGCCGAAGTTCCACGGCATGACCTACGACTGGCAGCCCGTCTACCACGACCCGCCGTCGAACCAGTGGTTCGGGTTCCAGGCGTGGACCATGGAGCGGGTGGCCGAGCTCTACTACGCCTCGGGCAACGCCGACGCCAAGGCGCTGCTGGACAAGTGGGTCACCTGGGCGATGGCCAACACCAAGATCAACGCGGACGGCACGTACGAGATGCCGTCGACGCTGAAGTGGACCGGCCAGCCCGCCGGTGACTTCAGCGCCACGAGCGGCATGCCGCCGGCCAACCCCGGCCTGCACGTGACGGTCGCCGACTACACCAACGACGTCGGCGTGGCCGGCTCGTACGCCAAGGCCCTGATGTACTACGCGGCCAAGGCGAACAACGCCGCGGCCAGGACCATGGCCAAGGCGCTGCTGGACGGCGTGTGGAAGAACCGCGACGCCAAGGGCGTGTCGGTGTCGGAGACCAAGACCGACTACAAGCGGCTGAACGACCCGGTCTACGTGCCCCCGGGCTGGACCGGCAAGATGCCGAACGGCGACACGATCAACTCCAGCTCGACGTTCATGTCCATCAGGTCGTTCTACAAGAACGACCCCGACTGGCCCGAGGTGAACGCCTACCTCCAGGGCACCGGCCCGGCTCCGACGTTCAACTACCACCGCTTCTGGGCGCAGGTGGACGTGGCCGTGGCCCTGGCCGAGTACGGGCGGCTCTTCCCGTGAGAAAGCCGGCGATGATCGCCGCGGCGTCGCTGGTCCTGCCCCTGCTCGCAGGGGTGGGGCCGGTGGCCCACGCGGCCGCGCCCGCCTTCGCCTACGGTGAGGCGCTGCAGAAGTCGCTGTGGTTCTACGAGGCCCAGCAGTCGGGCGACCTGCCCGCCTGGAACCGCGTCTCCTGGCGCGGCGACTCGGGCCTGAACGACGGCAAGGACGCCGGGCTGGACCTGACCGGAGGCTGGTACGACGCGGGCGACCACGTCAAGTTCGGCTTCCCGATGGCCTTCTCGGCCACGATGCTGGCCTGGGGCGGCGTGGAGTACCGCGACGCCTACGCGGGCTCCGGCCAGCTCACCCACCTGCTGAACAACCTGAGGTTCGTCAACGACTACTTCGTCAAGGCCCACCCGTCGGCCAGCGTGTTGTACGGGCAGGTCGGCAACGGCGGCACCGACCACGCCTGGTGGGGGCCGGCCGAGGCCATGCAGATGAACCGGCCCGCCTACAAGATCGACGCGTCCTGCGGCGGCTCGGACCTGGCGGGGGAGACGGCGGCGGCGATGGCGGCCTCGTCGATCGTCTTCCGCCCGACCGATCCGGCGTATGCCGACAAGCTGGTGACGCACGCCAAGCAGCTCTACTCCTTCGCCGACACGGTCAGGAAGAAGTACAGCGACTGCATCAGCGACGCCCAGGGCTACTACAACTCCTGGAGCGGCTACAACGACGAGCTGGTCTGGGGGGCGATCTGGCTCTACCGGGCCACGAACGACGCCGCCTACCTGGCCAAGGCCGAGGCCGGTTACGACAACCTGGGCAACGAACCACAGACCACGACGAAGTCGTACAAGTGGACGATCGCCTGGGACGACAAGTCGTACGGCGCGTACGTGCTGCTGCACAAGCTCACCGGCAAGCAGAAGTACCTGGACGACGCCGACCGCTGGCTCGACTGGTGGACGGTCGGCGTCAACGGCTCCAAGGTCAAATACTCGCCGGGCGGCCAGGCCGTGCTGGACCGGTGGGGGTCGCTGCGGTACGCGGCCAACACCTCGTTCGTCGCGCTCGTGCACAGCGACTCGATCAGCGACCCCGAGCGCAAGGCCCGCTACCACGACTTCGCGGTCCGGCAGATCAACTACGCGCTCGGCGACAACCCGCGCAACTCCTCGTACCTGATCGGGTTCGGGGCCAACCCGCCGAAGAACCCGCACCACCGCACCGCGCACGGCTCGTGGACCGACCAGATCACCAACCCGGTCAACAGCCGCCACACCCTGTACGGCGCGCTGGTCGGCGGCCCGCCCGACCCCGACGACGTCTACGCCGACAAACGCGACGACTACGTGATGAACGAGGTCGCGACCGACTACAACGCCGGCTTCACCAGCGCGCTGGCCCGGCTCTACAAGGAGTACGGGGGAGCGCCCGCGGCGAACTTCCCGCCCGCCGAGACCCCGGACGGCCCGGAGATCTTCGTCGAGGCCGGCGTGAACGCCTCCGGCACGAACTTCACCGAGATCAAGGCCATCGTGCGCAACCAGTCGGCCTGGCCCGCCCAGGTCCTGTCGGACGGCTCGTTCCGCTACTACTTCACCCTCGACGGCTCGACGACCGCCTCGCAGATCAGCGTGTCGTCGGCCTACACGCACTGCAAGGCCCCCACGCTCGGCTCGGCCGGCGGGAGCGTGCTCTACGTGGACATCGACTGCTCGGGGCAGGCCATCGCCCCGGCCGGGCAGTCGCAGCACCGCAGGGAGGTGCAGTTCAGGATCACCAGCGCGGGCGCCTGGAACCCGGCCGACGACTGGTCGTACCAGGGCATCCCGGCCACGCCGGGCGCGACGCCGGTGCAGACGAAGAACATCACCCTCTACAGCGGCGCCACCAAGATCTGGGGTGAGCCCCCGGGGCCGGAGGAGCAGGACACGACAGCGCCCAGCAAGCCGGGCAAACCCGCGGTCTCCGGGATCACGGGCACGGCGGCGAAGCTGAGCTGGACGGCCTCCACGGACAACGTGGGAGTGACCGGTTACGACGTCTACCTGGGAGCCGCCAAGGCGGGCACGGCCACCGGCACCTCGTACGACCTGGGCGGGCTCAGCCCGGCGACGGCGTACACGGTCTCGGTGGTGGCCAGGGACGCGGCGGGCAACAGCTCGACGCCGTCCGACGGCACGTCGTTCACGACCGCCGACCCGCCCCAGGGCGGCTGCGCGGCCACGTTCAAGGTCACCAACTCCTGGGGCGGCGCGTACCAGGCCGAGGTGACCGTCAGGAACGCCGGCCCGGCGGCCATCACGGGCTGGACGGCCGCCTGGACGTCGGCCAACCAGATCACCCAGCTCTGGGGCGGCAAGCTCACCCAGACCGGCTCGTCCGTGTCCGTCAGGAACGAGACGTGGAACGGCGGGCTCGCCGCCGGCGCCACGACCACGTTCGGCTTCATCGCCAACGGCACGCCGTCCACCCCCGCCATCACCTGCACCCCCGCCTGAGCCCCCGACCCCGCCCTCGCCCCGGCCACCGAGCAGGGGCGGGGGCGGATCCACCGGCTCAGGGAAAGGCAGCACATGCGATCACCCTTCACCGCGCCGGCGCTCGCCGCCGCGCTCGTGGCCGCCTCCCTGATCCTGCCGGGCACCGCGGCGCGGGCCGCCACCGGCATCCACGTGAGCGGCACGAAGATCCTGGAAGGCAACGGCCAGGAGTTCGTGATGCGCGGCACCAGCCACGCCCACACCTGGTACCCGGCCCAGACCAAGGCGTTCGCCGACATCAGGTCGCTGAAGGCCAACACCGTGCGCGTCGTGCTCAGCGGCGGCCGGTGGAGCGCCAACTCCACCTCCGACGTGGCCGGCGTGGTCTCCCTGTGCAAGCAGAACAAGCTCATCTGCGTGCTGGAGGACCACGACACCACCGGGTACGGCGAGCAGAGCGGCGCGTACACGCTCGACCAGGCCGCCGACTACTGGATCAGCGTCAAGAGCGCCCTGGCCGGACAGGAGGACTACGTCGTCGTCAACATCGGCAACGAGCCGATCGGCAACAACGCCACCACGCCCGGCTGGGCCGAGGCCACCAAGGCCGCGATCACCAAGCTGCGCGCCAACGGCATCCACCACGCGCTGATGGTGGACGCCCCCGCCTGGGGCCAGGACTGGCAGAACGTCATGCGGGACAACGCCGCGTCCGTCCTCGCCGCCGACCCCGACAAGAACACGATCTTCTCCGTGCACATGTACGGCGTCTACGACACCGCCGCCGAGATCACGTCGTACCTGGACGCGTTCCGGGCGGCCGGGCTGCCGCTGGTCATCGGCGAGTTCGGGGTCAACCACTCCGACGGCGACCCCGACGAGGACACGATCATGGCCCAGGCCGTGAGCCGCGGCCTGGGCTACCTCGGCTGGTCGTGGAGCGGCAACGGCGGCGGCGTCGAGTACCTCGACCAGGTCACCGGCTTCGACGTCACCCGGCTCACCCCGTGGGGGCAGCGGCTGTTCAACGGCGCCAACGGCATCGCCGCCACGGCCCGGCCGGCGTCCGTCTACGGCGGAACCACCGACCCGACCCCGCCGAGCGCCCCCGGCGCCCCGGCGGCCTCGAACGTCACCTCGTCCGGCGCCACCCTGACCTGGCCGGCCGCCACCGACAACGTGGGCGTGACCGGGTACGACGTCTACACCTCGGCCGGCGTCCCGCTCGGGGCGACGGCCACCACCTCGATCACCCTGACCGGCCTGTCGCCCTCGACCGCCTACCAGGTGCACGTCAAGGCCAGGGACGCGGCGGGCAACCAGTCGGCCGCCTCGCCCACGGCCGCCTTCACCACCCTGGCCGGCGGCGGCGACGGCGGCTGCACGGCCGTGGGGACCGTCCAGAGCCAGTGGGGCAACGGGTACGTCCTGCAGCCCGTCACGGTGACCAACACCGGCACGGCCACCAGGAACGGCTGGACGGTGACGTTCACGCTGCCCGCCGGCCACACCGTGACCGGCTTCTGGAACGCCGCGGTGACGGTCAGCGGGCGGACCGTGACGGCGCGGAACCTGAGCTACAACGGCACGCTCGCGCCCGGCGCCGCCACCGCTTTCGGGGTCCAGGCCGGTCGTCCGAACGGCGACACGTCCGTTCCGTCCGGCTACACCTGCGCCGGCTAGAGAAGGAGGTGAGGCCGATCAACTGATCCTGCCCGCGACACCATCCCGCCCGGATGGGACGGACGCGGCCGGCGAACCCCCAGCCGGCCGCGTCCGTTTGCGCCGCCCGCCGTGTCCCGGCCTTGGACGCGGTCAGCGCGGGTCCTGGGCGTGGGAGAAACGTTCGCGGGCCGCGTCGATGGCCGCCTCGTCCGAGAAGTCGGCGAACGCCTCGTCGTGGTAGCGCGCGGGGATCAGCGCCCGGACCCGCTCCGGATATCCGGGCCCGGCGGCCGGCACCTTGACCTGCGGCGGCACGCCCAGCCGGACGGCGATGGGCCCCGAGGCCCGGACGGACATCGCCCAGTCGCGGCTCTCGCCGACGATCGCGCACAGGTGCCGGGCGTAGACCCAGCGCACCTCGGCCAGGCCGGCGGCGTCCGGCGGGTCCGTGCCGAACGGCTCCACCGCGCACACCACCCGCGATCCGAAGCCGTGCCCGTGGTCGTGGTGCTCCTCAGGGGTGGCCCGTTCGAGTATCAGCGTCACCTGGGCGGCGAGCTCCTGGTCGAGCCGCGCCGACTCCTGGTGGGCGGCGAACAGCGTCGCCCCGGCCAGCGCCAGGCCGGCCAGGGCGACGCCTGCCGCGATCTTCCCGCGACGTGCTCCGGTCACGGGCTCGTGCAGGTCAGCGCGGGTGCGGGGCTCGGGATCGAGCCGGTGGCGTTGAAGCCGAACGTGGTGGACGCGTTCGGCGCGAGCTGACCGTTGTAGGAGGCGTTCCTGACGGAGACGTTCGGCGGCTGGGACGACAGGACGCCGTTCCAGGGGGCGCCGTCGAAGCCCTGGCCGCCGGGGTAGGTCCACTTGACCGTCCAGCCGTTCAGTGACGTCGTGCCGGTGTTCTTCACCGTCACCTCGCCCTGGAAGTGGCCGGCCCAGCCGGTGTCGGTGGCCTTCCAGGTGGCGGTGCAGCCGCCGGGGGGCGGGGTCACCGTCGGGGTGATCGTCGGGGTGGACGTGGGCGTGCCCGAAGGCGTGCCGCCGCCGGGGCCGACGCCGGTGACCTGGCCGTTGCCGCCGTCGAAGACGACGTCGGAGCAGCTGTAGAAGTTCTCGTTGCTGTCGGAGCGGATCCAGTGGGTGTAGATGATGTGCCGTCCGGTCTTGCCGGAGGGGAGCTGGGCGTTCCAGTAGTAGTAGTTGAGCCCGCCGGGGCCGCCGCTGGCGGGCGGGTTGGTGACGCTGCCGAACGACTCCAGGTCCGACCACTTGAGCGGGCCGTCGGGGTTCCAGCCGTTCTTGGTGACGTAGTAGACGAAGGTGCCGGGGTGCTGGGCCCAGTTGCTGTGCCGCATCTGGATGCTCGCGCCCGACGTCAGGTGGGTCAGCGGCCAGTCGGAGCGGACGGCGTTGTAGGCGGTGAAGTCGTAGGGGCCGCCGGTGCCGCCGCTGCAGAGCTGACCGTCGGGGATGAAGCCGCTGGTGCGCCCGGCGCCGTCGGAACGCAGCACGGCGAACCAGTTGTAGAGCGGGGTCGCGCCGCTCTGGGCGACGGCCGCCGCGCAGGCCGGGTTGTAGGACTGGATCTGGCCGTTCTCGCGCAGGCCGTCCTGCCAGCACAGGAAGGTTCTGGCGCCGGGGAACATGGACACGCCGTGGGCCTGCGCCTGCGGCGGCGCGATCAGGACGGTGGCCAGCAGGACCAGGGCGGCGGTGAGCGCCGCCGTCCGAAAGTGTTTCATGGGGATTCCTTCGCGCAGGGGAACACAGGAACGCCCACGATCAGCCCGCCCGGCCAGCGCATTGAACCATGGGCGGCGCCGTCCCGACAACGCGGTGTGAAACTTTCAGCCGATCTCGGTCACGGTTGCCCTGGTGGCCCGGCACCGGGCCGGCGGGCGCGGGCCCGGCCGCTTGCCGTACGAGGGGCGACGCCGGGACGCTGAACGATGGGAGCGCTCCCAGCACCTCCCTCGACCAGAGAAGCGGGAGCAACATGCCATGAGGCGCGTGCAGATCATCATCCTGGCCGTCGCGGCGTCACTCGGCGCCGGCCTGCTCGCGGCACCGGCGCAGGCCGCCCCGGTGTTGTGCGAGAAGTGGGCCTCGGCCACCGTCCAGAGCGGCCGCTACATCGTCATGAACAACGTCTGGGGCGCCGACACCGCGCAATGCATAGACGTCAACCAGAACGGCGGCTTCACCGTCACCCGCGCCGACCACGACAAGGCCACGAACGGCGCCCCCGCCGCCTACCCGGCCGTCTACGCCGGCTGCCACTACGCCGCCTGCACCACCGGCAGCGGCCTGCCCGCGCAGGCGAGCTCGGCGGGCTTCGGCGCGCTGAGGTCCACGGTCGCCATGACCTACCCCGCCTCCGGGACCTGGGACGCCGCCTACGACATCTGGTTCGACCCCACCCCGCGCACCGACGGCCAGAACACCGGCGCGGAGGTGATGATCTGGCTCAACAAGCGCGGCCCGATCCAGCCGGTCGGCTCCCAGGTCGGCACGGCGACCCTGGCCGGCGGCACCTGGCAGGTCTGGTACGGCAACATCGGCTGGAACGTCGTCTCCTACGTGCGCACCTCGGCGACCTCCTCGCTCGACTTCGCCGTCGACACCTTCTACTCCGACGCCGTCAGCCGCGGTTACGCCCAGCGTTCGTGGTACCTGACCAGCGTCCAGGCCGGGTTCGAGCCCTGGGTGGGCGGCGCGGGGCTGGCCGTGGACTCCTTCACCTTCGGCTCGGGCGGCGGCACCACCGACCGGACGCCGCCGTCCACGCCGGGCACGCCGGCCGCCTCCGGCACGACCGCCGCCGCGACCACCCTGACGTGGGGCGCCTCCACCGACACCGGCGGCAGCGGCCTGGCCGGCTACGACATCCTGCGCGCCACCGGCGACACCTTCACCCAGGTCGGCACCAGCGCCACGACCTCCTACACCGACACCGGCCTGACCCCCGCCACCACCTACCGCTACCGCGTCAGGGCCCGCGACGGCGCCGGCAACCTCTCACCCGAGTCCGCGGCCGTCACGGTCACCACCCAGAGCGGCGGCGGAGGCGGCTGCGCCGTGACCGCGACCACGCAGAACGCCTGGAGCAACGGCTACGTCATCCAGCCGGTCACCGTCACCAACCGCGGCACCGCCACCCTGAACGGCTGGACCGTCACCTTCACGCTCCCGCCGGGCCACACGGTCGCCGGCTCGTGGGGCGCGAACGTCTCCGTCAGCGGCGGCGCCGTGACCGTGCGGAACCTCCCCTACAACGGCACCCTGGCCCCGAACGCGAGCACGACGTTCGGCTTCCAGGCCGCCCGGCCCGACGGCGACACACGGGTGCCCTCGGGGTACGCCTGCGCCTGACCCGGCGGGCGCGAGGGGTGCGGCTGCGCCTGATCCGGCGGGCGTGAGGGGAGAGGGTCCCGCCGTACCCCTCAGCCGGGCTTCATGGCCCGGTCGATCACCTTGAGCCTGGCCTCCAGCTCCGCCCGGCAGGCGGGGGCCAGGCGGCCCTCCCTGGCCCGGTCGGCGACCTTGCGCCGCACCTCGGCCGTGCCGGTGACCACGGGCCCGCGGACCAGCGAGTCCAGCACCTGCTTCAGGTCGAGCACCACGTCCGCGTCGGTCGTGTCGCACGGTTCGCCGTCTTCGAGCGTGTCGTGGAAGCCGTCCACGGCCTGCTCGACGGTGAGCGGCCCGGCCGGTGAGCTCCGCAGCGCCCGGGAGGCCGACGCCGAGGCGGCCGGCGTGACGGAGGGCGTGACGGAGGGCGTGACAGATGGCGTGACGGGGGGCGTGACGGATGGTGTGACCTGCGGCGACAGCACCGGCTCCGGCTCGGACCGCTGGAACCACAGCAGCACGGTGAGCGCCAGCAGCGCCGACCCCGCCGCCGTCAGCCCGCGCCGCACCTGCCGGGCGATTCCGGCCGTGCCGAGCGCCGAGGTCAGCGCCGCGACGATCTGCTCGGCCGTGGGCCGCTCCTCGGGCAGGTGCGCCAGGCAGCTCTGGCAGAGCGAGGCGACGCCGTGCGGCACGCCGGTCACCCGGGGCGGGGGATCGGTCCGGCGCGCCGCCTCGATCTCCTCCCACGTCGTCTCCGGGTACGGGGTGCGCCCGGTGAGCATGGCGAACAGCAGCACGCCCAGGGCGTACACGTCCACGGCCGGGTGGGTGGGGGCGGCGAGGAGGCGTTCCGGGGCGACGTAGGGCGGGGTGCCGCGGTCGTCGTCGGGGTCGCCGGCCCAGGCCGCGATGCCGAAGTCGAGCAGCTTGGGGCCGTCGGCGGTGAGGAGCACGTTCTCGGCGGTGACGTCCCGGTGGACCAGGCCGCGGGCGTGCCCGGCCATCAGCACGCGGGCCAGCCGCAGGGCGATGGCCGCCGCCTCGGTCCACGGCAGCGGCCCCTCGGCGATGCGTTCGGCCAGCGGGGTGCCGTCGAGCAGGGGCATCACGACGTACGCGGCGACGCCGCCCTTCGCGGTGACGGTCTCGCCGTAGTCGTAGATCTCGATCGAGTCCCGGTGGATGAACCGGGCCGCGGCACGGGCTTCGCTGCGCACCCGGACGCGTTCGCCGTGGTCGGTGTGGAGGGAGGCGGTCAGCACCTTGACCGCGACCAGCCGCTGCAACGACTGGTCGAAGGCACGCCAGATGACCGACATGCCGCCGTGGGCCAGCGGGTCCAGCAGCAGGTACCGCCGGGCCAGCACGTCCCCCGGCTCAAGCTGACTCACGGATGACCAGTTCCGTGGGCAGGACGGGGTCGATCCCCGTCGCCCCGGTCAGCAGCAGGCGGGTGGCGACCGTGGCGAGCTCCTCGACGGGCTGGCGGATGGTGGTCAGCGCCGGGACGGTGTGCCGGGCCACGGGGGCGTCGTCGAAGCCGATCACGGCGACGTCCGCGGGCACCTTGCGGCCGGCCCGGCGCAGGGCCTGGATCGCGCCGGCCGCCATCAGGTCGGAGGCGACGAAGACGGCGTCGAGGCCGGGCGCGTGGCGTAACAGCCACTGCATGGCGTGCGTGCCCGAGGCCGCGGTGAAGTCGCCGTAGGCCACGGGCACGTCGGGGGCGCCGGCCGACCGCAGGGTGCGGACGAGCCCTTCGAGCCGGTCGCGGGCGGCGGGCAGGGAGGGCGGGCCGCCGATGGCCGCCACGTTCCTGCGGCCCTGTAACAGCAGGTGCTCGGCCGCCTGCCGGCCGCCGTCGAGGTTGTCCACGTCGGCGTAGGGGAGTTTGAGGTCGTGGGGCGGCCGGCCGATGTTGCGGACCGGGATGCCGGCGGTGGACAGCTTGATGGCCAGCGGATGGCGTTCTCGCGCGCCGACGATGAGGACGGCGCCCGACAAAGCGGGCAGCGTGGAGGAGGTGGGCGTCACGGTCGTCACCATGAGGTGGGTGCCGTGCTCGGCGATCACCGCTCCGGCGGCGGACAGGAGCCTGGCGTAGTAGGGCTCGGAGAACAGGCGGGGGAGATGGTCGCAGATCACCGCCGTGACGCCGTCGGTCAGCGTCTTGGCGGCGCTGCCCCTGGGCGCGCGTTGTCGGACGTAGCCCATGCGGGAGACGGCGTCGTAGACTTGCCGGCGGGTCGAGGTACTGACCCGCACCGAGCCCGTGAGGACTCGAGATGCGGTCGCGGGGGAAACCCCTGCAGCGGCCGCCACCTGTGCCAGTGTGGGCTGCTCGGTCATGGAGCACCTCGCGGAA
Source organism: Nonomuraea sp. NPDC049624 (assembly GCF_040675255.1). Taxonomy (NCBI): domain Bacteria; kingdom Bacillati; phylum Actinomycetota; class Actinomycetes; order Streptosporangiales; family Streptosporangiaceae; genus Nonomuraea; species Nonomuraea sp. NPDC049624. Next base: position 1,140,212 of record NZ_JBFAOR010000001.1, read on the forward strand.
AGATCCTGGGAGCGCTCCCACGTTACCAATGTTTCGTCGCTGTTAATAGGGCCTTTGCAGGGGGTGCGTCCGGGTGTGCGGACGCCCGCCGAATCTGCTCAGGTGGGGGCGGTGGTCACCGCCCGAGGTTTTCCCGCCGCAGGTCGATCACGACATATTGCCCGTCCGTAAGGGGTATCCGGGACGCGCCGGATACCCCTGACGCCTGTCTCTAGCGCCTGCCCCGGCCGCGGCCGTGACCGTTGCCGTCGCCGAACTGGTAACCCTGGCCGGGGCCGAAGTCGCCGTCGGGGTTGACGTCGGTGAGGCCCTGGTCCCTGTCGTCGGGCTCCTGCCTGCGGGGGGCGCAGCCCTGGCCGCAGCCGCCGAAGCGGGAGGAGTCGACCGGGGTGAAGGCCGTCGCCGGGGTGCCCTTGAGCGCGGCCTTCATGGTGGCGTTCCAGATCGGGCCGGGGATCGAGGCGCCGAAGACCGAGGGGTAGTACTTGCCGCCGATGGTGATGCTGTTCAGCTTGTGGGTCGTCGAGCCGCGCGGGTCGCCGATGCTGACCGCGCCGGCCAGGTCGGGGGTGAACCCGGCGAACCAGGCGGTGGCCTGGTCGTCGGTGGTGCCGGTCTTGCCCGCCGCCGGCCGGCCGATGCCGCCGACCCCTCGCATCGTGCCCTTGGTGAAGACGCCGGACAGGATGTTCGCCGCCGCGTCGGCGACCTCGGGGTCGAACGCCTGCGTGCACTTGGGCTTGTACTCGGTCACCTTGCCGTTGCGGTCGGTGATCTGGGTGATGGCCGTCGGCGGGCAGTACTTGCCGCGCGCGCCGATCGCCGCGTAGGCCGTGGCCACGGTCACCGGGTCCATCTCGTTGATGCCGAGCGTGAACGTCTCGAACTCCTGGAGCTTGCCGCCGTCGGAGCGCTTGATGCCGAGCGACTTGGCGGTCTCGACCACCTTGCAGAGGCCGACCTTCTGCTCCAGCGTCATGAAGAACGTGTTCACCGAGCCCCAGGTGCCGGTGGCCAGCGACTTGAAGCCGCCGCCGCCCTCGTCGTTGGTGACGGTGTGGCTGGGGTCGCCGACGTTCTGGCCCTTGCAGTTCTTGAACGCCCAGTAGTTGGGGGCGGTGTAGCCGCTGCCCACGTTGAAGCCGTCGTTGATCTTCATGCCCTGCTTGAGCGCGGTGAGCAGGGTGAACGTCTTGAACGTCGAGCCGGCCTGGAAGCCGACGCCGCCGCCGTGCACCGCGTCGGCCACCACGTTGTACGACATCTCGTGCTTGCGCCTGGAGTTGCCGTACTTGCGGCTGGCGGCCATGGCCTTGATCTCGCCCGTGCCCGGCTTGACCAGGGCCTCGGAGGCGACCGGGTTGTCGGAGGCGTAGACGTGCTTCTTGATGGCCTCCTCGGCGGCCTTCTGCATCTTCGGGTCGATCGTGGTCTTGATCTCCAGGCCGCCCCGGTTGAGGAACTGGGTGCGGGTCTTCTTGGTCTTGCCGAAGGCCGGGTTGCTCAGGATCTCGTTGCGCACGTACATGCAGAAGTACGGGTACTGGCTGGCGCCGCAGCCGCCGGGCAGCGGGGTGCCCTTGTAGCCGAGCTTCTTGGCCCTGGCCTCCTCGTGCTGCTCAGGAGTGATCTTCTTGAGCTCCAGCATCCGGTCGAGCACCACGTTGCGCCGGTTGAGCAGTTGCGCGCGCGACTCCTTGCCCAGGTTGGGGTCGGTCCGGTTCGGGTCCTGGACCGCGCCGGCCAGCGTGGCCGCCTGGGGGAGCGTCAGCTCGGCCGCCGAGACGCCGAAGAACCGCTTGGCCGCCGCCTCGACGCCGTACGCGCCGGCGCCGAAGTAGGCGATGTTGAGGTACTTGCCGAGGATCTCGTCCTTGCTGTACTTCTCCTCGACCGCCATCGCGTAGCGCAGCTCCTTGAGCTTGCGGGCGTAGCTGGCTTCGAGGGCCGCGTTCTTCTCCTTCTCGGTGGTGGCCGAGTTGAGCAGCACCTGCTTGACGTACTGCTGGGTGATGGAGGAGCCACCCTGGGCGATGCCGCCCCTGCTGAGGTTCTTGGCGAGGGCGCGCACGGTGCCCTCGATGTCGATCGCGCCGTGCTCGTAGAAGCGGTAGTCCTCGATGGAGATGATGGCCGTCTTCATGATGTCGGCCACCTGGTCGAGCGAGACGTTCTCGCGGTACTCCTCGTAGAACTGGGCGATCTGGTTGCCCTTGGCGTCGAGGACGGTCGTCTTCTCGGCGAGCGGCGGTTCTTTGAGGTCTTCCGGTTTGATGTTCAGTTCCTCGGATGCCGAGACGAACATCGCTCCGGTGCCGCCGACCGCCGGCAACGCGATGGCCGCGGCCACCACTCCCGCGGCCATCGCAGCCCCGGTCAGGCGCACGATGCTCGACATTCGGGAACCCATGCGGAAAAACCTCCCCATCTCGGCTTTTGGGTGCATCCTAAACCCGCCCATGACCTGCTCTCTGTAAAAAGACGAAGCGCGCGCCGGCGGTGGATGCTTCTACCCCGGGTGAGACGCCGAACCACGGGATTTGGTTCGCCGGGTTTCCCGTCGAATTCGTTTCCTGTGGGTCTGCGGGGATAGGGCGTGGTCATGACTTCTCACCGAGTGTTGCCACGCGAGCAGGCACGGGTCCGTGAGCCGGTCACCGCTCCCCGCCGGAGGCCCGTCCTGGACGACACCCTGACGCTGCTGCTCGACCCGTACCGCTTCATCGGCGACCGGGCGCGGCGGCTCGATTCCGACGTCTTCGAGACGCGGCTGCTGCTCCAGCCGACCATCTGCATGACCGGCGCGCAGGCCGCCGAGGTGTTCTACGACCCCGAGCTGTTCGTCCGGGACGGCGCCGCGCCCCGGCGGCTCCAGGCGACGCTGTTCGGCAGGAACGGCGTGCAGGCCCTCGACGGCGAGCCCCACCGGGCGCGCAAGGCCATGTTCATGTCGCTGATGGGCCGGGAGGGCCGCGACCGGCTGGCGGAGCTGGCCGGCCGGCGCTGGCGCGAGCGCATCCGCGCCTGGCAGGGCATGCCGCGGATCGTCCTGTACGAGGAGGTCAGCAGGCTGCTGTGCCAGGCGGTCTGCGACTGGACGGGCGTGCCGCTGCCGCCGGCGCGGGTGCCCGAGGTCACCGCCACCCTCCAGGCGGCCATCGAGGGCGCGGGCGGGCTCGGCCCCCGCTACCTGCGCGGCCGGTACGCCCGGATCAAGGGCGACCTGTGGCTGTCCGGCCTGATCCGCTTCGCCCGCGAGGACCCCGGCCGCTTCGCCGGCACGGTGACCGGCCTGATCGCGGGCTACCGCGACCCCGACGGCACCCTGCTCCCGGCCAGGACCGCGGCCGTCGAGCTGCACAACGTGCTGCGTCCCACGGTGGCGGTGGCCAGGTTCGTGACGTTCGCGGCCATGGCCCTGCACGCCCACCCGGAGTACTACGAGCGCGTCCGCGAGGGCGACGAGCAGTTCGTCGAGCACTTCGTCCAGGAGGTACGCCGGTTCTACCCGTTCTTCCCGTTCGTCGCTGCCAGGGTGGCCAAGCCCTTCACCTGGAACGGCGAGCACTTCCCGCAGGGCCGGCGGACGCTGCTCGACCTGTACGGCATCGACCACGACCCGCGGCTGTGGGACCGCCCAGGCGAGTTCCGCCCGGAACGGTTCGCCGAATGGGACGGCGGCGAGTACGACTTCGTCCCCCAGGGCGGCGGCGACCACTACGAAGGGCACCGGTGCCCCGGCGAGTGGATCACCGTGGACCTGATGAAGCTGGCGGTGACCGCGCTGACGCGCTGGATGACCTACGGCGTGCCGGCCCAGGACCTGCGCATGCCGTCGTGGCGCGCCCCGGCCGTCCCCAACAGCCGTTTCGTCATCGACCAGGTCGAGGCCGTCTGAGATTCGGGCAGCGCCGGGCAAAGAAGCGTGTTGTCGCGCGGGTGCGCGCGCGAGGGTCTGGCAACGTTCACCGGGGCGGTTCTTCCTGGCCTTGGTGGAGGATTTCATGCGTCGTGTCGTGGACGACGAGGAGCAGGTCGATCAACTGGTCTCGGCCGCCAGGGCGTACTGGGGGGACAGCGCCGGCGACACGGGTTGCGTGGTGGCCGAGGCGTTCGACGAGGACGTCCGGGCGGTGGTGCGCACCGTCATGGTGGCCAAGGCCGTGTGCGGGCTGCTGTCGGCCCGGCTGGTCGTGCTCACCGACCCGCGGTGGCGGCCGCTGGCCGAGGCGTTCGGGGCCGCCGCCGATCTCGGGCCGCCCGACGCGCTGGTCACCAGCCGGATCGATCCCGGCGTGCGCACCGACATCCCGGTCGTGCACGTGCACGGCACCGGGTCGCTGCAGGCGTACGCGCTCTTCCCGGCTCAGACCCCCGTCTCCTTCGGCGAGGAGCTGCCCGGCCGGATCGCGGAGTTCTTCGAGCGCCAGATCTGGCCCAACAGGGAGGCGATCCGGCCGAGCGCCGAGCGTACGGCCTGGCGGGCCAAGGAGGGCTACCAGGTCCGCACCGACACCGAACGCCGCCAGCTCCGCCTCTACGGCTGCTCCAGGCTGCGCCTGGACCCCGGCCGGCCCACGATCACGGTGTTCGGCCACATGCCGGGCCGCGACACCGAGCTGTTCCAGGAGACCGAGCGGTACGCGGCCACCGAGGAGTCGGCCAACTGGCTGTTCCTCGACCGCCTGCGCTCCGGCCTGCTGTCGCCGAACATCCTGTGGAGCATGACCGACGTCGCCGTCACGTTCGGCGGCAGCGATCTGCCCGCCTATGGCGTCCCCGTCATCCAGGCCGGCTGGTCGGAGGGCGCCGCCTGCGGGGCCACCCATCTGGCGCGCACGCCGCAGGAGCTGCGTGACCGGCTCGGCGAGGCCGTCGCCGTGCACGGCAAGGCGGAGACGATCCTCGGCCCGGAGCAGCGCGAGCGTGCCCGCCTGTGGTTGTGGCTGCGGCGCTGCGGCGCCGACGTGCCGACCCAGGTCCTGCCGCGCTGGGAGCTCGGCCCCGACTATCCGCGGGCCCTGGCGGTCGCCCTGCGGCACGCTGAGCCCGACGGCGACCCGCTCTTCGAGGCGGTGCGCCGCATGTGGGAGCGGCGCGACCCCGTACTCACCCGATTCGACTTCCAGGACCTGGCCAAGACCCCACTGACCCCCGCGAGGAGCGCCCGATGACCGGAACAGGACCCATCACAGAGCTCGACCCGGTGATCCTGCCCGCGATCCCGCCCGTGCACGTGACCAGCGGGCGGTTCCCCGCGCTGCAGGTGATCGACCGGCTGCACCGGGGCAGCCAGATCGTGGGCAGGTTCGAGACGTCCGGGCTGGTCGGCTTCAAGGTGTCCGCGCAGGGACGGCCGCTGCGGGTGCAGATGTCGCTGTCCATGGACGAGCGGTCGGTCAGCGGCTGGCACACCGGCAGGACGGGCCCCGACTTCACGACGCCCCGCTGCGTCCAGATCCGTTCCCAGGGCCGCCTGCGCCAGTGCGTGCTGCTGCGCGGCCGCAACCCGCACGCCCGCGTGGCCTTCGACCTGACCCCCGAGGAAATCCCGGACGACGGGCTGATCTGCGTCGAGGCCCTGGACATCATGGAGGGCGACGGCGTCTGCGACGAGGTGCGCACGTTCCTGTCCGGCCGGGTCCAGGACGACGGGGCGGCCGGGCTGCGGCTGAACAAGATCGTGTTCGAGGAGCCGCCCGAGGTCGACTACGACCCCGACACGCTCGACGGCTCCCGCTGCGAGCTGTCCTCGCTGATCAGCGGCGGCGGCCTGGCCAACGTCAACCGGCAGGGCGTGCGCGTCCTGCGGTCGGGCATGTTCGTGGTCAACCCGGTGCTGCGCGACACGTTCGGGGCCAGCGGGCGGATCACGCTGCGGCTGGGCACGAAGGCGGAGGCGGCCAGCATGATCCCGGCGACCTGGCGGCGGGTCAACAGCGAGCTGCGCTGGCTGCGGCACGCCACCAGGAAGCTCCTCGGCACGGCGGCCCCGACGGTGGAGCGCGTCTACAGCCTCAGGGACGGCGTGGCCGGGCCCTTCGGGCAGACCGTCCACGGGAACGTCACCGAGCTCGTCCTGCCGAGCCCGACGGTCTCGCCGTTCCTCGTGGTGATCGAGCGGGTGCCGGGCGTGCTGCCGACGCTGGAGTCCGGCACCTCGGACTAGCGGGGCCCGGCTCCCTCGGCCGCGCGACCTGCGAGAGCCCGCCGTTTCGACGGGAAACTGGTGATCACCTGTGATAACGCCGTTCTGAGGGCAGTTGTCATGGGTGGGCGGGAACGGTTTGAGCATCGAGACGATCCGGCATCAGCAGTGCACCGTCATGCGCGCCACGGGCGAGCTCGACCACGCGGGACGGGTCAGGTTCAGCGCCCACGTCAACACGGTGTGGGACTGGTCGCCCGGACCCGTCCTCGTCTTCGACCTGGCCGACCTGGTCTTCTACGACTCCTCCGCCATCGGCGTGCTGGCCACGGCGATCCAGCGGATGGAGGCGGAGCCGGGCGGCCGGATCATCGTGGTCAGACCGTCCGACCACCTGCTGTCGGCGCTGCGGCTGACGGACCTGCTCTCCCACGTCGAGCTGCGCGGCAGCGTCGAGGAGACCGTGGCGGAGCTGACGGTGGGCGCCGTCCCGCCGCCCGTCCCCCCGACATGGTCCGGGGGGACGTCGGGCGTCGCCTACAACCCGTAGGTCTCCAGCAGCCGCAGCCAGATCTCGCTCACGGTCGGGAACGACGGCACGGCGTGCCACAGCCGGTCGAGCGGCACCTCGCCGGTGACCGCGATCGTGGCGGCGTGCAGCAGCTCGCCGACGCCCGGACCGGCGAAGGTGACGCCGAGCAGCACCTTCCTGTCCTCGTCCACCACGGCCTTGGCGTGCCCCCGGTAGCCGTCGCCCAGCAGGTACGCGCCCGAGACGGAGCCGAGGTCGTACTCCACCGCGCGCACCCGGAAGCCGGCCTCCCTGGCCTCGGCCTCCGTACGGCCGACCGCGCAGACCTGCGGGTCGGTGAAGACCACCTGCGGCGCGCCGAAGCCGTCGGCCAGGTCGCGCATGGCGGGCAGGTCGTCGCCGTGCGCCCGCGCCGCGATCACGTCGCCGCAGATCCTGGCCTGGTACTTCCCCATGTGGGTGAGCAGCGTGCGGCCGTTGACGTCGCCGACGGCGTAGAGCCAGCCGCCCGGCACGCCGGTGGCCCGCATGCTGTCGTCGACCTCGACGGGCGCGTCGTCGGGCAGGCCGACCGTGTCCAGCCCGATCCCACGGGTGGCGACCTTGCGGCCGGTGGCCACCAGCAGCTCGTCGGCCTCCAGCGGCGGACCCTCCGACAGGTGCACGGTCACCTTGCCGCCCGGCTCGGGCCGCTCGACCCTGACCACGTCGGTGTGCAGGCGCACGTCGATGCCCGCCTCGGCGAACGACCGGGCCACCAGCTCGCCCGCGAACGGCTCGATCCTGGCCAGCAGCCCGCCGCCGCGCACCAGCACGGTCGTCTGCCGCGCGCCGAGCCCGTGCATGGCCTGCGCCATCTCGCAGGCGACCACGCCGCCGCCGATCACCACCAGGCGTTCGGGCACCTTCGTCGCGGCGGTGACCTCGTGGCTGGTCCACGGCTTCGCCTCGGCCATGCCGGGCACCGGCGGGACCGCCGCCGTGCTGCCGGTGGCGAGCACGACCGCCTGCCGGGCCGTGAGCACCCGCTCGCCGCCGTCGGGGGTCGTGACGACCACCCGCCGCTCGCCGTCGAGCCGCCCCCTGCCGCGGACGAACTCCGCCGGCACGCCCTCGACCCAGCTCACCTGGCCTGAGTCGTCGTAGCGCGAGACCGCCTCGTCGCGCCGGGCGAGCACCGCGGCCACGTCGATCGGCCCGAGGGAGAGCCCCGGCACCCGGGACACCTCGCCGGCCAGGTCGACCGGGCGCAGCAGCGCCTTGCTCGGGATGCACGCCCAGTAGGAGCACTCGCCGCCGGCCAGCCGCTCCTCGACGATCGCGGCGCTCAGCCCGCCGCGCACCGCCCGCGCGACGACGTTCTCGCCCGCCGGACCGGCCCCGATCACGATGACGTCGAACTCCTCAGCCACGCTGCCTCCCCACACTCGTCTTCGATTCGCACTCTTTCATGCCCTGCTCGCGCCGCCCGAGGTGGCCACGGGCGTGAACCCTTTCGGCCCGCGACGGAGAGACCGGGTAGATGCCCGCGCCGTCCGGGGGAGCCCGCTCGGCACTCCCATGAAGGAGCTCCCCATGCCGGTGCCGTCTCCTGTGTTCGTGCTGCCCGGAAACGCCCTGGGGCGGCATCGGGTGCTGCTGGTCGCGCTGGTGCCCGCCGTCGCGCTGCGGCTGCTCGCGATGGCGGGGTACCGGCCCGCGCTGTGGTTCTGGGCGGACTCGTTCTCCTATCTGGAGGCCGCGGCCGACCCCGTGCCCGGGGCGTTCCGGCCGCTCGGGTACTCGCTCTTCCTGGCCGCGCTCGGGCCCGGCAAGAGCCTGGCGCTGGTGGCCGCCGTGCAGCACGCGTCGGGGCTGGCGCTCGCCGTGGCCGTCTACGCCCTGCTGCGGCGGCGTGGCCTGCCCGGCTGGGGCGCGACGGCCGCCGTCGCGCCGCTGCTGTACGACGAGTTCCTGATCCTGCTGGAACACATGATCATGGCGGACGCGCTGTTCACCGTGCTGGTCACGGCCGGGATCCTGGCCCTGTCGGGCCGGCTCACCCCGGTCACGGCGGCCGCCGGCGGCGTGCTGCTCGGCCTGGCCGCCGTCACCCGCACGATCGGGGTGGCCGTCCTCGTGGTGGCCGCCGCCTGCCTGCTGCTGCGCCGTCCCGGGCCGCGCGCGCTGCTCTGCCTGGTCCTGGCGGGCGCGGCGCCGCTGCTCGGGTACGCCTCCTGGATGTGGGCCACCAGCGGCACCTTCGGCCTGACCAGGGCCGACGGCCTGTTCCTGTGGGCCCGCACGATGACCTTCGCCGACTGCTCGGTCATCAGGCCGGAGCCCGAGCTGGCCCCTCTCTGCCCGAGGACGCCGGTGGCCGGGCGGCCCTCTCCCGCCCACTGGATGTGGGGGCCCACCCTGGCCGCCGTCCCCGGCGACCGGAACGCGCCGGCCGGCCGCTTCGCCCGCGAGGCCGTCCTCGCCCAGCCCGGCGACTACCTGGCCGCCGTCGGGCGCGACCTGCGGTGGCTGCTGCGCTGGGAGCGCACCACGGCCAGGAAGGCGTCGGACAGGAAGACCAATCCGTACTGGTTCCCCTACGAGGAGCGCCCGCTGCGCGCGTCCGTACGGCGGATCGCCGGGGCGTACGAGGGCGGGCCGGCGGACACGCGGATCGTCGAGCCCTACGCGGGCTGGCTGCGGGCCTACCAGCGCTTCGGCTACCTGCCGTACCCGGTGCTCATGGCGCTGCTCGGGGGCGCGCTCACGGTGGCGGCCGTAAGGCGGCGGCCGGACGCGCTGCTGCCCGGTGTGGCCGCCGCCGTGCTGGTCGTGGCGCCGTCCTTCCTGAGCGGGTACGACGTGCGGTACGTCGTGCCGGCTCTCCCCCTGGCCTGCCTGGCCGCCGGGCTGGCACCGGGACGTCCGCCGGAGGTCGGGAGACGTTCACCTGCGGGGCCTAGCGTTCGCGCATGACTCCTTACCCCACGTCCGTGGTGTACCGGGCGGCGACCGAGGGTTATCACACCTTCCGCATCCCGGCGGTCGTGGTGACCGGGGCCGGGACGCTCCTCGCCTTCGCCGAGGGGCGGCGCGGGTCCGCCGGTGACTCGGGGCACATCGACCTGGTGCTCAGGCGGTCCTCCGACGGCGGCCTGACGTGGGGCCCGCTCCAGGTGGTCGCCACGGAACCGAACCGCGGCGCGGTCGGCAACCCCGCGCCCGTGGTGCTGGACGACGGCCGGATCCTGCTCGTCACGGTCCGGCAGGGCCCGGCGGCGACGGAGGCGAAGATCAGGCGCGGCCAGGTGCCGGCGGCCGCGGCGCGGCGGGTGTTCGTCCAGGTCAGCGCGGACGACGGGGTCAGCTGGCCGGCCCCTCGCGAGATCACCGCCCAGGTCAGGCGCCCCGAGTGGCGCTGGTACGCCACCGGCCCCGGGCACGCCGTCCGGCTCCGGAGCGGGCGCGTCGTGGTGCCGGGCAATCACTCCCTGCCCCCGTCCGGCTCGGACGACGGCACCGAGGGACGGTACGACGGCGGCCACGCGCTGCTCAGCGACGACGGCGGCCGTACCTGGCGCATCGGCTACGTGGACGACAACCCCGACGGCTACGTCAACGTCAACGAGACCACCGCGACCGAGCTGCCCGACGGCCGCCTCTACCTCAACGCCAGGACGGACTCCGCCGCGCCGGGCACCCGCGCCGACGCCTGCTCCTCCGACGGCGGGCAGCGGCTCGACCTGCCCTTCCGCCCGCAGGCCGGGCTGGCGGGGCCGGTGGTGGAGGGCAGCGTGCTGTGGTGCGAGCCGCCCGGCGTGCTGCTGTTCTCCGGCCCGGCCGCGCCCGACGCGCGGGCTCTGATGACGGTACGGGCCAGCACCGACGCCGGGGTCACCTGGCATCCCGTGCACACCGTGTCGGGCCTGCCCGCCGCCTACTCCGACCTGGTCAGGGTGGACGACGACACGGTGGGGCTGCTGTTCGAGACCGGCGACTTCGGGCCGTACGAGACCATCGCCTTCCGGCGCATCCCGGTCGCCGGGCTCGACCCCCGCCGGGCGTAGCCGCCCGTTCCTTTCCCGCGGCTCTGTGCTGACACAGGGCTGTGCTGACTACGCTGAGACGACCACTGTGCGACCGCGTGTGCGGAGTGTTCCGTATTACGCGCTAGCATTCCGATCAGCGGAACAGGCGAGGGAGAGTTCAGTGGCTGAGACCCAGTCCCCTGTGGGGAGCGTCGATCGTGCCCTGCTGATCCTGCAGGAGATCGGGAGGCACAGCAGGGGAGTGACGCTCGACGAGCTGGCCACCAGGCTGCGGCTGCCGAAGAGCTCGCTCCACCGTCTGCTCGGCGCGCTGAAGCACCGGGGCTTCGCGGCCCAGCCGGAGCCTAGCGGGCCGTACTTCCTCGGCACCGAGATGCTGGCCACGGCCTTCCGGTTCTACGAGACGATGGATCTGCGCACGCTCGTCCGGCCGCTGCTGCTGCGGCTGAGCGAGGAGTTCTCCGAGACCGTGCACATGGCCATGCTCGACGGCGGCGAGGTCGTCTACCTGGACAAGGTCGAGGCGGTCCGGTCGATCACCATGACCTCGGTGGTCGGCGGGCGCAACGCGGCCCACTGCACGGGCGTCGGCAAGGCGCTGCTGGCCTGGACGTACCCCACGGACGAGGCGGTCAGGGCGTGGGCCGAGCGCTACGGGCCGCTGTCGGCCAGGACCAGGAACACGATCACGAACCCCGCCAAGCTGGCCACCCACCTCGACCAGGTCAGGCAGCGGGGGTACGCGCTCGACCTGGAGGAGAACGAGCCGGGGGTGCGGTGCGTGGCGGCGCCGGTCTTCCTGGGCAAGACCGCGCCGGTGGCGGCGGTGAGCGTGACCGCGATCAAGGACCGCATGTCCGTCGCCCGCCTCGAAGAGGTCGGCCTCGGCCTCCGCCGCGCCATCTCCGCCCAGGTCTGACCGCACCCCGAGCCGCCCGCCTCCGCTCCCGCCCCCGCCGCAGTCCTGCCGCGCCGGGCCCCGGCCCCCGGGCCTCCGCATCGTGCGGTGGCGTCGGCTCCCCCCTCTCCCCAAAGGGACCTCGACCAGCTACGGTCAGATGGAATGCGGAACAGCATTCCGTATCACGGACCAGAAGGATGCATGGGCATGAAGCTGGAGAAGGTCCCCGTCCCCCGGGCCGCCCTCGCGGAGGGCCCGAGGTGGGACGCCGCCACGGGCACCCTGCTGTGGGTCGACATCCCCGCCGGCCACGTGCACCGGCTCGACCCGGCCGGCGACGAGCGGGAGACGATCGAGCTGGGCCGGCCGGTCGGCGTCGCCGTGCCGCACGCCTCCGGCGGCCTCATGCTGGCCCTGGGGGACGGCTTCGCCCGCCACGCGGACGGCCGCACCGAACTGGTCGCCCGGCCGCCCGAGCCCGCGGGCAACCGGATGAACGACGGCGCCTGCGACCGCGCGGGCCGCTTCTTCGCCGGCACCAAGGCCGAGGACGACACCCCCGGCGCGGGCTCGCTCTACCGCCTGAGCCAGGACCGTACGTGCGACAAGGTGCTGGACGGCGTCACGATCTCGAACGGCGTCGGCTGGAGCCCCGACGAGCGCCTGATGTACTACGTGGACACCGCGACCGACCGGATCGACGTCTTCGACTACGACCCGGCGACCGGCACGCTCGACGGCCGCCGGGAGTTCGCCGCCCTGCCGAGCCCCGACGGCCTGACCGTGGACACCGCCGGCCACGTGTGGGTCGCGCTGTGGGGCGGCGCGGCGGTCGTGCGGCTGCGCCCGGACGGGCGTACGGACCTCACCGTGGAGGTCCCCGCGGCCAACGTGACGAGCTGCGCCTTCGGCGGCCCCGACCTCGACGTGCTCTACGTGACCACCGCCTGGGACGGCGCCGCCGGCGGGGAGCTGTGGCGCTGCCGCACCCCCCACACCGGCCTGCCCGCCAACCCCTACCGCGGCCTCACCCCTTGACCGCCCCGGTCAGCGCCTGCACGAACCGGCGCTGGCCGAACAGGAACACGGCCAGCACCGGCAGGGTGGTCAGCACCGTGCCCGCCATGATCGCGGGCCAGTCGGCCCGGTGCTGGCCCTGGAACGTGGTCAGCCCCGCCTGCACGGTGTAGTTCGCCTCGGAGTTGATCACCACCAGCGGCCAGAAGAGGTCGTTCCAGGCCGTGATGAACGTGATCACGGCGAGCGCCGCCAGCGCCGGCTTGGCGACCGGCAGCACCACCCGGAAGAACAGCGCGACCCGCGAGCACCCGTCGATCCGCGCCGCCTCCTCCAGCTCCCTCGGGAAGGACTGGAAGAACGACGTCATCAGGTAGATCCCGACCGACGAGCTGAGCTGCGGGATGACCAGCGCCCCGAGCGTGTCCACCAGCCCGGCCTGGCTGAACATCAGGAACGTCGGGATCACGGTGAGCTGGAACGGGATCAGCGCGGTCGCGATGATCAGGACCAGCGTCAGCCGGGAGCCGATGAAACGGATCCGGGCGAAGGCGTACCCGGCCATGCTGCAGAGCACGACCTGCGCCGCCACGATGGCGCTCGACACCAGCACGCTGTTGAGGAACCAGCGGGGGAAGTCGGAGCGCTCCATGACCGTGCGGTAGCCGCCGAGGTCGACGCCCTCCGGCAGGATCGGCGGCGGGAACCTGTTCAGCTCGGCCTGCGTCATGACCGAGCTGAGCACCAGCCACACGAACGGCAGCAGCGTCACCACCGACATCGGCGCGAGCACCAGGTGCCACTTGCTGGGCAGGCGTCGCCTCATCGCACGGCCCCTCTCCGCCGCGCGACCACCAGGCCCGCGACGATCAGCAGCAGCGTCCCGGCGAACAGCGTGTACGCCATGGCCGCGCCGTACCCGGCGGCCGAGTAGCGGAAGGCGAGCTGCCAGACGTAGTAGACGATGGTCACGGTCGCGCTGGCCGGGCCGCCCTGGGTGGTGGTCATGACCAGGTCGAAGAACTGCAGCGCGTCGATCACACCCCAGACCGCGAGGAAGACCGTGATCGGCCGTACGGACGGGACGACGATGTGCCGGAACGTGGCCCACCGCCCCGCGCCGTCGATGGAGGCGGCCTCCAGCACCGACTTGTCGATCTCCTGGATGGCTGCCAGGTAGATCACCACGGCGAAGCCGAACCGGGTCCAGAAGAAGATCAGCGTGAGCACGTACATGGCCTGCGACGGGCTGCTCAGGAAGCCCTGGAGCGGCAGGCCGAGCCGGCCGAGCACGCCGTTCATCAGGCCGAAGTCGCGGTCGAAGATGTAGCCCATGAGCAGGCCGGCGGAGGTGGCCGAGGCCACGTACGGGACCAGGAAGGCGGTCCGGTAGAAGCCGATCCCGCGCACCTTCCTGTTCAGCAGCACCGCCACCACCAGGCCGAAGACCAGCGAGGCGGGGATGTAGAGCACCAGCAGCAGCCCGGTGTTGCGCACCGCCTGGAAGAACACCGGGTCCTGGAACAGCGCCCGGTAGTTGTCCAGGCCGACGTTCTCGGGCGTCTTCATCAGGTCGGAGTCGGTGAACGACAACGCCAGCGCCCACGCCATCGGCACCAGCGCGAACCCGAGGATGATCAGCGTGGCGGGGCCCGCGAACGACCAGCCCGCGACGTGGTCGCCGAGCCCGCGGGTCCTCCTGGCGTGCCGGGCGGCGGGCGCGCCGACGGCGGCGCTGCTCATGAGCCCGGCACCGCCAGCACCGCGTCGGACTTGGCCGCGGCCTCGTCCAGGGCGGTCTTGGCGTCGGCCTTGCCCAGCAGCGCCTGCGCGATGGCCTCGGCGACGAAGGACGACACGCGGGGGTACTTGGTGGTGGGCGGCCTGACCCGCTTGGCGTTGGCCAGGTTCTCGGAGATCACCTCGATGCCCGGATATCTCTTCAGATAGTCCTGGTAGCCGGGCAGCTTGGTGATCGACGCCCTGATGGGCAGCGAGCCCGTGTCGGTCATCCACACGAGCTGCTGCTCCGCCGCCGTCAGCCAGCTCAGGAACGTGGTCGCCGCCTTGACGCGGCGCTCGTCGTGCTCGAACACCACCCAGTTGTCCGGGCCGGAGACGGTCTCGTGGTTGCCGTTCGTGCCGGGCAGCCGCGCGACGCCGTAGTCCACCTTGGCCGCCTGGAGGTCGGGCAGCACCCAGGGGCCGGACAGGAACATGGCCAGCCGCCCGGACTCGAACAGCTTCTGGCCCTTCTCGGCAGGGCTGGAGTCGAGATAGACCGACTTGTCGTCCACGGCCATGCTCCGGACCAGGCCGAGCGCCTGCTGCCCGGCCGCGGAGTTGAACGCCGACTTCTTGTGGTCGGGGGTGAGGATGTCGCCGCCCGCCTGCCACAGCAGCGGCCAGAGCCCCCAGACGGCCTCCTCGCCGCCGCTGATCGCCCAGGTCGTGCCGAAGACGCCCTTCTGCGGGTCGGTGGTCCTCCTGGCGATGTCGCGGAAGTCGTCCCAGGTCCAGTCGGGGCCGGGGGCCTTGACGCCCGCCTTGGCCAGCAGCTTCTTGTTGTAGAGGACCACCATGTTGTCCACCACGGCGGGGAAGCCGATGACCTTGCCCTGGACGGTGACCGCCTCGCGCTCGTTGGCCCAGAAGTCGTCCCAGCCGACGGCCGGGTCCTTGACCCGGGAGGTGAGGTCGGCGGTCTTGGGGTTCCTGGCCACGTTGGGGGCCCAGGAGCCGTACAGGTAGGCGATGTCGGGGTAGGCGTCCGAGGTGAGCGCGGCAGTGATCTTGGGTAGCATGCCGTCTGCGGTCGCGCCGCCGGACTCGGTGCCGACCTTGATGTCGGGGTGACTCTGGTTGAACCGGGCGACCAGCTTCTCGATCGACTTCGCCGAGGTGTCCTCCTGGCCGTGCCAGATGGTGATCTCGACCGGGCCGTCCGCCCGTACCTGTCCGCCGCCGCCGCCGCAGCTCGCCGCGGCCAGAGCCAGGGCGACGACGGCCGGCGTCGTACGGGGCCTCATCGGGCGGTCTCACGGATGTGGTGAATGAGTCGTGCCATGGGGTTCCCTCCACAGAGCACGGCGGGCGTGGCGGCCCGCTGCGTGCGGCGAGTATAGTCACGCATCCACAATGCAGACTAGAGTTCCACTAGGCGGAATGAGGGCGCGAACGTGCGAACCATGACTCTCTTGGCCCGGCTGACCGCGGTCGCCGCACTGAGCTGCGCGCCGCTCGCGGCGCTCGCCGCACCGGCCGCAGCGCAGACGGCGCAGACGGCGGGAGCGGCCGGGGCGACGCAGGCGGGGCCATGGAAGCCGCCGCTGCAGAGCCGCTGGCAGTACCAGCTCCAGGGCAACGCCAAGTACGCCGCCACCGGGGGCGTCAACGTCGACATCTGCGTGGTCCCCCAGTCGGGCGGCGCCTGCGTCCGGCCGGCGGTGTTCGACATCGACCTCTACGCCGACGGCGACGTGGTGGGCAACAACACCACGCTCAACACCGCGGCGGTGAAGGCCGTCCACGCCCGCGGCGCGAAGGCCGTCTGCTACGTCGACGCCGGCTCGATCGAGGAGTACCGGCCCGACTACCAGCAGTTCGTCGCCTGGCACAAGAGCCACGGCAACTCCCTGCTCGGCAAGCCGTTCAGCGCCGAGTTCCCCAACGAGCGCTGGGCCAACATCAACAACGACCAGGGCCAGCGGGACTTCCTGCTGAAGATGATGGAGGCCCGGGTCGACAAGTGCGCCCAGGCCGGCTTCGACGGGGTCGAGTTCGACGTCGTCAACGCCCACGAGGAGGGCAAGTCGGTCACCGGCTGGACCGTCAGCCCCGCCACCCAGCTCACCTACAACAGGGCGCTGGCCGACCTGGCCCACCGCAAGGGCCTGTCCGCGGCGCTGAAGAACGACCTCAGCCAGGCGGCCGAGCTGGTGTCCAGCTTCGACTACGCCGTCAACGAGGAGTGCTTCCAGTACGACGAGTGCGCCAAGTTGAGCGTCTTCGTCAAGGCGGGCAAGCCGGTGTTCCAGGTCGAGTACGAGACGGCGCCGTCGTCCTTCTGCCCTAAGGCGGCCAAGCTCGGCATCAACGCGATCAAGAAGGCCGTGGACTACTCGCTGAAGGACACGCCGTACAAGCCGTGCAAGTGACAGGGGTTCCGCCCGTCACGGGTTAGGGCCCCGGCGGGGGTCTCACGGTCGTCCGGCCGTGACACCCCCATCTGATGTCGTCACAGAATGTGCTCTGGTTCCGTGTGACGGAATGTCAGTGCAGGATACGGAATGGATGCCCTGACGGGCAGGTCACCACAGGTCTGCGCGTCGCGGCACGCGGCGCGGTGCGGTGAGGAAGGACGGCGTCATGCGCGGACTGGCCGGCAAGAGGGTGCTGATCAGCGGGGGCAGCAGCGGCATCGGAGCCGCCACCGCCCGCAGGTTCCTGGAGGAGGGCTCGCGGGTGGTGCTCACCGGGCTGGCCGGCGACGAGGTCGAGCGCACCGTCACCGAGCTCGCGCCGCTCGGCGAGGTGGGCGGGCTGAGCGGCGACGTCAGCTCGCACGACGACGTCGCACGGCTGGCCGCGGGCGCGATCGAGGCCATGGGCGGCGTGGACGTGCTGGTCAACAACGCCGGAACGGCCTGGCGGGAGCCGTTCCTGGAGATCACCCCCGACCATTGGGACCGGATCATCTCGGTGAACCTGCGCGGCATGTTCCTGATGGCCCAGACCGTCGCCCGCCACCTGGTGGAACAGGGGACGGGCGGCGTGATACTCAACATGTCCTCGACCAACGGCCTCGGCGGCGAGGCCGACTACGCCCACTACAACGCCTCCAAGGGCGGCGTGCTGCTGCTGACCAAGACCATGGCCGTCGAGCTCGGCAGGCACGGCATCCGGGTCAACGCCCTGTGCCCCGGCTACATCCGCACCCCGCTGAACGCCTCGATCTCGTCGGGGCTCGCCGACGACTTCGTCTCCGCCTACGAACGCGACCACATCCCGCTGGGCCGGGCCGGGCTCGCCGAGGAGGTCGCCGCCGCCTACGCCTTCCTCGCCTCGGACGACGCCGCGTTCGTGCACGGCACCGAGCTGGTGATCGACGGCGGTCAGCTAGCGATCATGTGAGTCGCCGGGGCGCGGCACCTTCATGGCGATGATCAGGCCGTGCCCGGAGTCGTCGCCGGGACGCAGGCGGGACAGCTCGACGGTGAGCTGCGTCGGCCGTCCGCGGCCGTTGACCGCGTCGAGCGCGACCGTCCTGGCTCCGGCCCGGGCCGTGCCCCCGGCCGGCGTGTCGCGCACGAGCGGGACGATCCGCTCCACCGGCAACCCCGTGCCCAGCGACGCCAGCGGACGGCCCACCGCCTCCCCGGCCCGCACCCCCCACAACTCCTCAGCCTCCGCCCCCCAGATGAGCACCCGCATGTCGGCGTCGAGCACCACCGCCGCGTCGCCCAGCCCGTGGACCAGCGAGGCGGTGATCCGGGCGACCTCGTCGAGCTCGGCCATGCGGGCGACCAGCGCGTCGTTGGCGCGGCGCAGCTCGGCGGCGCGGGCGGTGAGCGCGTCGTGGGCGTGGCGCAGTTCGGCGTTGGCCGAGCGCAGCTCCTCGTTCGCGCGCAGCAGCTCGGCGTTGGCCGAACGCAGCCGGCCGACGATCGCGGACCAGCGATCGGGCGGCGGCAGGTTCTCCTGGCGGTCGGGGGTGATGGGCGTCTCGTCCCGTTGCGGCCGGAGCCGGCGGGTGCCGTGGTGCTCGGAGCGGGGGCCGCGGGCCCGGCGGAAGCAGGCCAGGTGGCGGCTGACCGGCCTGGGCGGGCCGGTCTGCTCGTAGATCTCGACGCCGGTCCCGGCCAGGGCGTCGGGCATCGTGCTGAACAGGGGGATCGCGGTGCCGCCGTGCTCGGTCATGAGCGCGATGAGTCGGCACAGCGCGGGCTGGGCCTCGGCGACGGCCAGGTGGCCGCCCTTCTCCTGCATGGCCCGGTGGGTGATCGCGAGCTGTTCGAGGCCGTTGAGGTCGCAGAACCAGAGGTCGCCCGCCGCGACGATCACGTGCTTCACCCGCGAGCGCGGCAGGGGGTCGAGGAAGGCGGCCAGGATGGGGCTGGTCGTCGAGTCGAGCTCGCCCGCCAGGGCGACCACCAGGGTGGTGTCGCCCACGGGCACGAGCCGTACGGAGAGCTGCATCATCGGATTCGCTCCTTCCCTGAACTCTGCGTGATCGGAGATCGACGCGCAGCAGGGTCCGGCTGCATGCCCCATCCTCCTCCTCCTGCGGGAAAAGAGCCAGGCGCTCACCGAGCGTGAGCGAGGCCCCAGGAGGCTCCCTGGGTGAGCGGGTTGGGCAGCGTCGTCCAGCTATCGCCGGGCGGGGCGCCCGCGAGCCGGGCGAGCAGGTGGGCCTTCACCCGGATCCGCTCGCCGAACAGGGCCTCGCGGTCGGCGCGCACGTCGGGGGTGTCGGGGAGCGCGTCGAAGGCCCGCCGCGCGGCCCGCGCCACGACGGCCCACAGACGTGACTCGGCGGTACGGTCGCCCTCTCCCAGCTGGGAGACGAGACTGCCGAACGTGGTGCCGACGAGCGAGCCGAACAGCTTGGCGTGCAGGACGCCGGGATCGTCGCTGAGCAGCCGCGGGCTGACCGGCGGCGTCCCGAAGCCGTTGCGGGCCAGCCGGGCCGGGCTGATGCGCACGTCGGCCAGGTCGCGGTAGACCAGCTCGACCGGGCGGCCCCGCCGGTCCAGCACGACCAGCAGGTTCTGGCCGTGGGCCTCCAGCGCGACGCCGAGGGCCAGCAGGCCGAGCGCCGCCGCCGTCGCCACGCCGGCGAAGGCCGCCAGCCACTCGCCGGCCTCCTCGCCGCGCGGCGCGTCCCACTGGCCCGGGGCGGTGAGGGCGGCGACGGGCAGCACGGTGTGGCCGGGCACGCGGGGCGTCGGATCGCGCAGCATGACCGACAGGTCGGCGGTGTGCTCGCCGCGCACGGCCCCCGCGGCGCCCGACAGGTAGCGGGCGATGCGCGGACGGCCGCCGAGCCGCGCCGACAGGGCGGTGAGCAGGTCCGACAGGGGGACGCAGTCGCGTACCGAGCCGGGGGAGATGTCCCTGACGCCGGAGGTCATCCGGGCGGTGAACGCCGTCTTGAGGTGCGGGCCGCCGTCCAGGGGCGCGAGGGTGCGTACGGACATCAGCGGATGGCACGGCAACGCCCCGATCGCGTACGGGCGCACCCCCAGCCCGGCCAGCACGTGCCGGGTCTGCCAGGGGTGGACGGGCAGCAGCAGCCGGTCGCCGTCCATGAGCGAGCCCGGCCACGGCCCGGTGACCAGGCATTCGGCGGCGGGCACCGCGACCAGGTCGAGCGCGACGACGGGCCGGTGCTCCGGCATGTACGCCAGTTGCTCGGCCACCGACACCCCCGGCCGGTTGCGGCAGCCCGGATGGTAGGGATGGCCGTCGACCACGCTCTGCTCGTACCGTTCCGGTCCCGGCTCGCGCGGCGGGGAGGCCGCGCCCGCCCGGGACAACGCCAGGGAGGCGACGCTGTTGTCCAGGTCGGCGACCAGCCCGTCCGCGCCGGGCAGGCCGAGCGCCGCCAGCAGCTCGGCCGGGTCGCGGTAGGGGACGCCGTCCAGCCGCAGCACCGGCTCGTCGGCCAGGTCGTAGGGCAGCCGGGCCCGGCCGGTCAGCTCGCGCCCGTCCGAGAGCCGTACGCACAGGCCGTCATCCGCGGCGACCGGCGCGGCGAGGCCCGGCAGGGGCTCGCAGAGCAGGCCCCGCCACAGCCGTCCCATGACGGCGGCCCGCGCCCCCGGCAGGGCCGCGGCGTAGCCGGGCGTGAGGTCCGGGCGCACGGCGGCCAGCTCCCGCGCGAACCGCGCCGCAGAATGCCGCATGAACCCCCCCGGTCACCAGGAACATGCCCAGGTGAGAACCCTGTGGACACTGATCGGTACAAAAGGGTAGGACAGGTCGCCATGGCATATATCGACGGCCTCCTCCCACCGGCCGGTCCGGCACCCGAGGCGCACGACCACCAGGCCGCGGACGAGGCCACGGCCCTCGCGGTGACGGCCCTGCTCAACTGCCTGCTCCGCGAGGTGGCCCAACCCGCCGAGGACGGCGGGTGGCTGCTGCCCGCGACCGGGCACACCCTGAACGTCCGCCCCGGACGGTACCCCGGCGCCCCCGCCCTGCGCACCCCCGACGGCCCGCGCCCGCTCTCCCTGGCCGCCCTGGTGGCGCTCACCGAGGACGAGCTGCGGACGCGCACCGGCCACGCCAACCCGTCCCTGGCCAAGGAGATCATGGAGAGCAGGGACGTCATGGCCGCGCTGCTGTCGGCCCAGCGCGCCACCACCCCGCCCGCCGACCTGTACCTGCGCTCGGAGCAGGCGCTCGTCGCCGGTCACCGCTACCACCCGGCCCCCAAGGCGCGCGGCGGATCAGGCCCGGACGCCTGGCTGCGCTACTCGCCGGAGGCGCGCGCGAGCTTCGTGCTGCCGCTGCTCGGGGTGCCCGCCGAGGCGCTGGTCGAGCAGGGCGACGCGAGCGCGCTCGACCGGCTCGGCCCGCCCGCCCCCGACGGCCTGACGCTGCTGCCCGCCCACCCCTGGCAGGTGGAGCTCCTGGGCGGCCTCAAGGAGCTGCGCCACCTCGGCGTCACGCCCGAGCGGGCGGTGGCGACGGCCTCGATCCGCACGGTGTACCTGCCGGAGGCGGACCTGTTCTGCAAGTTCAGCCTGGACGTGCGGATCACCAACGACATCCGCCGCCTGTGGCTGCACGACCTGCGCTGGCTGGGCCTGATCGACGACCTGCTGGGCGTGGCGTTCGACGACCTGCCCGCGCACCGGCCGCGGCCCGCCGTCCTCGGTGACCGCGGTTACCGCAGCCTGGAGCTGGGCGGGGACGGCGGCGAGGCGCTGGCGGTGATCGTCCGCGACGGGCTGGGCGGGCGCCTGCGACCGGGGCTGACGGCGCTGCTGGCCGCCGGGGTCAGCGAGGGCTTCCCCGGCAACCCGCTGGACGGCCTCGACGCCGGCCAGGCGCTCGTTTGGTGGCGGCGTTACCTCGACCACGTCGTGCCGCCGGTCCTGCACGCCTACTTCCGCCACGGCGTGGTGCTCGAATGCCACCTGCAGAACGTGCTCGTCGGCGTGGACGACCGGGGCCTGCCCGGCCAGGCGATCTTCCGCGACCACGAAGGGGTGAAGCTGACCGCGGACCGCCACAGCCTGCCCGGCGCCCGCACGCCCGTCGTGAGCCCCGCCTACGGCTGGGAACGGCTGCTGTACTGCCTGGTCGTCAACAACCTCTGCGAGATCGCCGGAGCCGTCGCCGAGCGGCACCCCGAGCTGCGGGACGAGCTGTGGGCCGAGGCCGGATCGGTGTTCGCCGGCTGCGCCGAGGACCACGGCGGTCCGGAGGAGCTGCGCGAGCTGCTCGCCGGCGCGTACGTGCCCGCCAAGGCCAACCTGCTGCTGCGCTGGCTGGAGGCGGACGGCGCCGACATGCGCTGCGTGCCGACGCCCAGCCCTTTGCGACTCTTTACGCCATAAGCTATCCTCGCCGAGGGCAACAGTTTACGGTGTATCGAATTCAGGGAGGCCGCCGGTGACCACGGCGACGCTGCACGACGGAAGCACCATCGAGACAGAGGTCCACGGCTCCGGCCCGGTCCTGCTCCTGGCCGTCAACCCCCAGCCGATCGAGGGCGAGGCGGCCGAGGAGATGCGGAAATGGGGGGCCGACCCCGCGCTCGGCCGCTCGCTCATCGACGGCCTCTCCGACGGCTTCCGCGTCGTGGCCTTCGACTACGAGGGCCACGTCCTGGCCCGTCCCAAGCCGGACACGCTCACCCCCGGCAACGTGGCGGCCGACCTGCTCGCGGTGGCCGACGCGGTGGGGGCCGACCGGTTCGCCTACTACGGCTACTCCTGGCTGGCCCTCAGCGGCCTCCAGCTCGCCCTGCGCACCGACCGGCTCTCGGCGCTGGTCATGGGCGGCTTCCCGCCGCTCGGCGGGCCCTACGCCGAGATGCTGAAGGTCACCGAGGCCACGTACCGGATGGCCGTCGAGCCGAAGACCGCCACGCCGCCGGCCACGGGAACGGGCGAGCCGGGCGACTGGTCGTCGACCGAGGTGACCCTGAGCGAGGGCCAGGCCAGGCAGTTCGCCACCCTGTACCGGGCGCTGCGCGGGTTCGACGACAGCCAGGTGCGCCTGTCCTGCCCCCGCCTGTGCTTCGTCGGCTCGGCCGACGAGATCGTCTACGACGAGCGGTGGGGCGGCGCCCACGTCAGCATCGCCGGCCCGGTGGTCCGCGAGCGGGCCGCCATCGAGGCGCTGGGCTGGGACGTCGAGGTGCTCGACGGGCTCGACCACGCCGGGGCCATGCAGGCGGCGAACGTGCTGCCCATCCTGCGGCCCTGGCTGGAGAAGGCGCTGTTTCCCCCGGCCTGAGCTGGGCAGTTGCCCCGGCGGGTCGGGGAACGGGGGGACCATGGCGAAGCGGAACGGCCGCGACGGCGTTCAGCCGGTCGACGAGCCCATCGGGCAGCTTGAACTCGTGCACGCCTTCGAATCCGGCCCGATGCCGACCGGCGTCACGGTCTCCCGTGCCGGCCGGATATTCGTGAACTTCCCCAAATGGGGTGACGACGTTCCGGCGACCGTGGTCGAGCTGCGCGACGGCGACGTCGTCCCCTACCCCGACCAGGAGTGGAACACCGAGGCCGACGAGCCGTCGAAGTGGCTGGTCTCGGTGCAGAGCGTGGTCGTCGATCCCATGGACCGGCTGTGGATCCTGGACACCGGCAGCCCGATGTTCCGGCCCACCAGGAAGGGCGGGCCGAAGCTCGTCTGCGTGGATCTGGAGACCGACACCGTGGTCAAGGTCATCATGTTCGACCGCGGTGTCGCCCTGGAGACGTCCTACCTCAACGACGTGCGGTTCGACCTGCGCAAAGGGGTCGCCTACCTGACCGACTCCGCCGACAAGGGGCCCAACGGGATCATCGTCGTCGACCTGGCCAGCGGGCAGGCGTGGCGCCGGCTGCACGACCACCCGAGCACCAAGGCGCAGCGGCCGCCGGACTTCGTGCCCGTCGTGGAGGGCCGGCCGTTCCTGGAGCGGCCGCAGGACGGCCCGCCGTCGCCCGTCCTGATGGGGTCGGACGGCATCGCGCTCCCGGCCGGCGGCGAGCGGCTCTGGTACTGCCCCCTGCTCTCCCGCCGCTGGTACAGCGTGTCCACGGACGCCCTGGTCGACCGCACGCTGGACGACGCGGAAGTGGCGGCGACGGTCAGGGACGAGGGCGACAAGGGCGGCTCGGCCGACGGCCTGGAGGCCGACGACGCCGGGCGCATCTACCTGACCGACTGGGAGCACAACGCGGTGCTGCGCCGGATGCCCGACGGCACGATCGACACCCTGGTCCACGACGCCCGCCTGCTCTGGCCGGACACGCTGTCCGTGGCCGACGGCCACCTGTACGTGACCGCCAACCAGCTGCACCGGCAGGCCAGGTTCCAGGAGGGGCGGGACCGGCGGCGGTACCCGTACGCGCTGTTCCGGGTGCCGATCGACGCCGGGCCGGTCCGGCTGGTCTAGCGGCGCGGGCGGGCGGGGACTGGGTCATGGTTTGCCGCCTTCCCCTACGCGGTATGCCCGCTACGTAGAGGTACTGATCGGATACCGAACGACGTCATCGCTGAACCTCTGCAATGGCCACTTGGGGGGCTTAAGGCCGATGAATGCCGCTAAATACGACTGGTTTCCTGACGGCGTGACCGTCCTGGGGGCGTCATGTCGCTGAACGCACGCATCGGCAGGATCGAGAGCCTGCTCGAACGGGCCGAGCCGCCCGCCGTCGAGCTGGCCCAGGCCCTGCTCGACCTCTACGGCGAGGGCCTGACGCGGATCATGGCCGCGGCCGACGACGACCTGGCCGCCCGGCTGGCCGCCGACGACGTGGTCGCGCACCTGCTGCTGCTGCACGACCTCCACCCGATCGACGTGCGGACCCGGGTCGAGGACGCGCTGCGCGGCACCGGCGCCGAGGTGGTCGCCGTCGAGGGCGACCTCGTACGCCTGCGGCTCCCCGACGACGGGAGCTCGGCGGACGCGGTGCGCCGGGCGGTGCGCGACGCGGCCCCCGAGGTCGAGCAGGTCGAGATCGTCGGGTCGGCGTCCGGCGTGGGGGCCGGCAGATGGACCACGTGAGACGCATCGCCCGCGCCGTCCTCTACGGGGGCTACCTGCTGTGGCCCAGCCGCCACTCGGCCTCGCCCGGCCGGCGGCGCTGGACGTTCGGCGGCGTGCACCCCGAGTCCTACGGCCGGGCGCACGAGGGCAACCCGTGGCTGACCCAGACCCAGTGCCTGCTGGAGGCCGGCGGCGACGACGTCGTGGACGTGCACGTGCGCTTCCTGCACCTGGTCACCTGCGAGGTGGCCGTGCGGCGCGCGGGCGAGCTGGTCTGCGTGCCCGAGCTGACCGTCGGCGGCGCCCGGCACCTGCCCAGGGAGGAGGCCAAGGAGCGCGAGGTGGCCGAGACCGGGCTGCGCCTGGCCGACCTGCTGGCCCGCCCGGTCGGCATGGAGATCCACGTGCCGCCGGGCCAGCGGGCCGAATGGCTCGACGGCGAGGGCGTGCTGCTGCGCGGCTGGGAGGCGCTGAGCGGCCGGGCCGAGGTGTTCGCCGAGCGGCTGCGCGAGGGCCTGTTCCGGCTCACCGTCCGGGTGGCGAACACCAGCCCGTGGCAGGGCGACTCGCGCGCGGAGGCCATGAAGCACACCCTGATCTCCGCGCACACGGTCGTGAGCTCGCCGGGCGGCCGGTTCGTCTCGCTGACGGAGCCGCCCGAAGGGCTGCGCGCGCTCGCCGCGGGCTGCCACAACATCGGCACCTGGCCGGTGCTGGTGGGCGAGGAGGGCGACCGGCACACGATGTTGTCGGCCCCGGTCATCCTCTACGACCATCCCAAGGTCGCGCCGGAGAGCGGCACGTTCGACGACACGGAGATCGACCAGCTCCTCGACCACTGCGCCGCGCTCACCCCGGAAGAGCTCATGCGGCTGCACGGCACCATGCGGGAGACGTGACATGGACACTCGGTACCCGACGGAACGGCAGGCCCCGGCCGAGGCGATCGTCGACGGCGTGCGGCTGGCCCCGGGCAGCCGGGTGCGCCTGCGCCCGAAGAGCCGCGCCGACATCCTCGACCTCGCGCTCAACGGCCGCCTCGCGGTGATCGAGAGCGTCGAGCGGGACGACGACGGCGGCTTCCACGTCGGCGTCACCCTCGCCGGCGACCCGCTGCGCGACCTGGGCGAGTCCAGGCTGCCGTGCCACCGGTTCTTCTACTCGGCCGAGGAGCTCGAACCGGTCGGAGGGGGCTGCCGCCCGCGCGTCCTGGTGGCCGGGATCGGCAACGTCTTCCTCGGCGACGACGGCTTCGGCGTCGAGGTCGTGCGCCGCCTGGCCGACGACGACCTGCCCGCCGACGTGCTCGACTTCGGCAGCCGCGGCCTCGACCTGGCCTACGCGCTCCAGCGCGACTACGAGGCCGCGATCCTGGTGGACGCCGCGCCGCGCGGCGAGCCGCCGGGCACGCTCACCCTGCTCGAACCGGACATGCCCGGCCTGGACGTACCCGGCGGCATCGCGGCCGAGAGCCACGGCCTCGACCCGGTCAAGGTGCTGCGCATGGCCCGCGAGCTCGGCCGGGTGCCCGCGCGGGTGCTGGTGCTGTGCTGCGAGCCGGCCCGGCTGGTCACCGACGACGTGCTGGTGGAGCTGAGCGAGCCGGTGCGCGGGGCGGTCGAGGAGGCGGTGCGGATGGTGCGCTCGCTGGTCATGGACGTACTGGCGGAACGGGCCTGACCTCGTCGGGCGGAACGGGCCTGGCCCCGTCGGGGGCGCCGGGCACCGAGCGCATGCGACCGATGATGGCGGTCGTCGAGCGGTCGGGCAGGTAGTCCAGCACCAGCACCTCGCCGCCGAGCGACCGCACCAGCGGCGCCTCCGGCAACATCTCCGGGGTGTAGTCGCCGCCCTTGACGTAGATCTCCGGCCTGATGAGCCTGAGCAGGCGTTCCGGGGTGTCCTCGTCGAACTCGGTCACGTAGTCCACGTCGTTCAGCGCGGCCAGCACCGACATGCGGTCCTCGCACGGGTTGAGCGGGCGCCCCGGGCCCTTGAGCCGGGTGACGCTGGCGTCGCTGTTGACCGCGACCACGAGCACGTCCCCGAGCTGCCCGGCCTGCTCCAGGTAGCTGACGTGGCCCCGGTGCAGCACGTCGAAGCAGCCGTTGGTG
The DNA here is from genome assembly GCF_040675255.1 of Nonomuraea sp. NPDC049624. NCBI lineage: Bacteria > Bacillati > Actinomycetota > Actinomycetes > Streptosporangiales > Streptosporangiaceae > Nonomuraea > Nonomuraea sp. NPDC049624. The sequence goes on from NZ_JBFAOR010000001.1 coordinate 1,167,175, forward strand.
AACACGATCCGCTCGCCCCTGCGCCGGTGCTCGTCCAGGAGCTGGGCCAGGCGCTCGGCCGCCTGCACGGTGCCCTCCTGGCGGCGCAGGGCGCGCAGCAGCTCGTAGCGGGTGCAGATGGACGTGCCGGAACGGCGTACGACCACGCCGGCCGCGGCCTGGCCCGCCTCGGCGGCCTCCTCCGGCGTCGCGCCGGCGGCCAGCCAGAGCGAGAAGGCGGCGGTGTAGGTGTCGCCCGCGCCGGTCGCCATGTGCTGCGGCGCGGGCCGGGCGTAGGTCCGGTACGGCGGGCAGCCGGCCCGGTGCAGCAGCGTGCCCTCGCCGTCCAGGGTGGTCACCACGATCCGGGCCCCGGTGGCGGCCAGGATCTGCGCGGAACGCGCCATCAGGTACGCCGGCCGGTCGGCCGCGGCGTCCACCGTCTCGCCGAGCAGGCCCACCACCTCGGCGTAGTTGGGCAGCACCGCCGCCGGCGCGCACTCGACCCAGGGCGCGACCGCGTGCGCGTCCACCACGAGCAGCGGCAGCCCGGCCAGCGCCCGGCGCACCGCCGGGGTGAACACGCCGCCGCCGTAGTCGCAGGCCACGACGACGTCCGCGCCGGCCACGGCCGCGGAGACGCGGGCCAGCAGCTCGCGTTCGGCCTCGGGCGGGATGACGTCGAGGTCCTCCTCGTCGTAGCGGGCGGTGAGCTGGCCGCTGGTGACCAGCCGCCGCTTGTGCGCGGTACGCCGCCCCGGCACCGCCTGCAGGTCCGTCTCCACGCCGAGCAGGCGCAACGCCTGGACGAGCTGGTCGCCGCAGGCGTCGTCGCCCACGACGCCGACGAGCCGGACGCGGGCCCCGAGCGCCGCCAGGTTGGCCGCGGTGTTGCCGGCCCCGCCCGGCGCGTCCTCGACCGCCTCCAGGCTCATCACGGGCACCGGCGCCTCCTGGGCCAGCCGCTTGGCCGAGCCGTGCAGCCACGAGTCGAGCATGACGTCGCCGACGACGACCGCGCTGACCGTCTCTTCCCTCAGGGTGCCCATAGAAGGCGAGTACCTGTAGAAGCCCAGCTCAAACGCATATCGGCTCAAATAGGTTCATCCGAAACCGAAGTTATGGACCATCCCTGCCGGGTAGCCCGGCCGCTATGTACGGCCCTTCGGACACCGGGCCGCCGCCCAGGCGGGGCTGCCGCCCGGAGCTGCCGGTCACTGTCGCGGACAGGAGCGCGGAATGCTACGACTACATGCCGGGGACCCCATGACGGCCCGGCCGGGCCTGGTCGAGGGCGTGCGGAGCATCGCCGTCCTGCGGGCCAACGCGATCGGCGACTACCTGGTCGCGCTGCCGGCCATCGAGGCGATCAAGGCGGCCTACCCCGACGCCCGGCTCACCCTGCTCGGCACGCCGTGGCACGCCGAGTTCCTGTCCGGGCGCCCCGGGCCGGTGGACGACGTGGTGGCGCTGCCGCCGATCACGGGGGTCTCGACGTCGGAGACCGGCTACCCGGTGCCCGGCGGGGCCCGCGCCGAGCTGCGGGAACGGGCGTTCGACCTGGCGGTGCAGATCCACGGCGGCGGGCGCTTCTCCAACCCGTTCATGCGGTCGCTCGGGGCGCGGGTGACCGCCGGGCTGCGTTCCCCGGACGCCGAGGAGCTGGACCGGTGGGTGCCCTACACGTACTTCCAGCACGAGACGCTGCGTTTCCTCCAGGTCGCCGAGCTGGTCGGCGGGGTCGCCGAGCGGCTCGAACCGCTGGTGGCCGTCACCGCCCGCGACCGGGCGGAGCTGGCCGAGTCGTTCGGCGAGCCGCCGGCCGGGCTGGTCGCGCTGCATCCGGGGGCGACGGACCCGCGGCGGCGCTGGCCCCCCGAACGTTTCGCCGAGGTGGCCGACCGGCTGGGCCGGCCCGTCGCGGTCACCGGGAGCTGGGCCGAGAAGGACCTGGTGGAGGCGACGGTCGCGGCCATGCGCGGGCGCACGCAGCCGGTGATCCCCGTCGTCGGCACGCTCACCCTCGGCGGCCTGGCCGCCCTGTACGAGCGCTGCGCCCTGGTGGTCGCCAACGACACCGGCCCGCGCCACCTCGCCGCGGCCGTCGGCACGCCCACGGTGGCCGTCTACTCGTGCGTCAACGTCATCAACGCCGGGCCGCTCAGCAGGACCGCGCACCGGCCGCTGATCTCCTGGACCACCCGCTGCCCGACGTGCGGCGCGAGCGGCGTGGACGTGGAGGCGGAACGCTGCGAGCACGACGGGACGTGGGTCGCCGACGTCTCGGTGGACGACGTGACGGAACAGGCCGAAGACCTACTGAAGGGATACCGGGATGACTGACCAGGCCGTGCTGGACGAACTGCAGGAAGCTCTGGACGAGGCGTTCCGCGGACGGGACCGGGTGGCGATGCGCGAGGTGTACGCACGGGTCTCCGCGCACGTGCACATCCCCGCCGACATGCTGGCCCATCTCAACGAGCTGCCCGAGGGCAGCTACTCCAGGGAGGAGATGGCCGAGGCGATCAACGACGTCATCAGGCGGCGCGGCGAGCAGGACAGCCTGGGCCTGCTGAGCATCCCGCGGCAGCGACCGGTGGAGGAGACCGCCGCCGCCGAGCGGGCCGTCGCCGACGACACGCCGCTGGAATCCCTCAACCCGCCCGGCAACCCGCCGGACGACGGCCAGGCCCCGGAGTTCCGTGAACCGTAGAGGCTCATCAAACTAGACCGTTCGTTCTCGAATGTGGTAGCTTCGCCGCGTGGCACGGAGCAAGGAGTTCGATCCCGAGGTCGCGCTCGACCGCGCGCTCGACCTGTTCTGGGAGCGCGGTTACGAGGCGACCTCGATGGCCGACCTGGTGGAGCGGCTGGGGCTGGCGCGGGCCAGCATCTACGGCACCTTCGGCGGCAAGCGGGAGCTCTACGTCAAGGCGCTGGAGCGCTACCTGGCCCGGCGCAACGTGGTCGAGCCGCTGGCCCAGCCGGGGCCCGCGGTGCCGGCCGTACGCGCCTTCCTCGACGCGTACGTGGCCGAGATCCTCGCCGACGAGCTGCGGCGCGGCTGCATGGTCGTCAACACGGCCGTGGAGTTCGCCTCGCGCGACGCCGAGCTGGCCCGCCGGGTGACGGCGAGCTGGGCCGAGCTGGAGACCGCGCTGGCCGCCGCGCTGGTGCGCGCCCGCGCCCAAGGGGAGATCCCCGAGTCCAAGGACCCCTACGCGCTGGCCAGGTTCCTGCTCGTGCTGCTCCAGGGGCTGCGCGTGCTCGGGCGGGCCGACCCCGACCCGCGCCGGCTGCGCGACGCGGTCGAACAGGCCATGGTCGCCGTACAAATTTGAGACCGATCGTTCTAGGAGTTTGTGGTGTTTGAAGGAAAAGTCGTGCTTGTCACCGGGGCCACCGGGGTCGTGGGCCGGGCCGCCGCGCTGGCGTACGCCAGGAAGGGCGCGTCCGTGCTGGCCGCCGGGCGGGACACCGCGCGGCTCGGCACGGTGGTCAAGGAGATCGAGGCGGCGGGCGGCCGGGCTTCCGGCTTCACCGCGGACGTCACCGACTCGGCCTCCGTCGCCGCCATGGTGCAGGCCGCCGTCACCCGCTACGGCGGGCTGGACGTGGCGCTGAACGCCGCGGGCGTCTTCGGCATGCTGGCCCCGGTGGCCGACTACGACGAGGACACCTGGGACACCGTGCTCGCGGTCAACCTCAAGGGCGTGTTCCTGTCGATGAAGCACGAGATCGCCTACATGCGCGAGCACGGCGGCGGCGTGATCGTCAACGTGGCCAGCAACCTCGGCGCCCACTGGCGTCTGCCCGGGGCCGCCGCCTACGCCGCCTCGAAGGCCGCGGTGAGCCACCTGACCCGCACCGCTGCCCGCGACCACATCGCCGACGGCGTGCGCGTCAACGCCGTCAGCCCCGGCCCCGTCGACTCGCCCATGTCCACGCGTCCCGGCGAGACGCCCGCCGAGCGCGACGAGCGCATGCGGCACGCCCTGCCCATCGGCCGCGTCGCCGCCCCGGAGGAGATCGCCGCCGCCGCGCTGTGGCTGTCCTCGCCGGAGTCCAGCTTCGTCGTCGGCCAGGACCACGTGATCGACGGCGGCGCCACGGCCTGACTCAGCCGGCGGCCACGGGCGGGCGGGTCTCCTTCATGGCCAGCACCGCCACCAGGCTGATCAGCCCGACGCCGGCCATGTACGCCGACACCGACAACGACGTGCCGGTCGCCTCGTGCAGGGCCGTCGCCACCAGCGGGGCGAACCCGCCGCCGAGCAGCGCGCCGACCGCGTACGAGAAGGAGACCCCGCTGTAGCGGTAGCGCGGCTCGAACATCTCGGCGAACAGCGCCGACTGCGGCCCGTACGTCGCGGCCAGGCCCACGTTGAGCACCACCACGGCGACCACCATCAGCGCCGCCACCTTGGTGTCCACCAGCAGGAAGAACGGCACGGCCCAGACCACGAGAAGCACCGAGCCGGCCAGGTAGACCGGCTTGCGGCCGATCCGGTCCGACCAGATCGCCGTGGCCACGATCCCGGCCAGCCAGGTCAGGCTGCCGACGATCACCACGACGAGCATGAGGTTCCTGCTCACCTTCAGCACCTGGGTGCCGTAGGACAGCAGGTAGGCGAGGAACACGTAGCCGATCGCGGTGTTGGCGACGAAGCTGGCCGAGGCGATCAGCAGCGACCGCGGCCGCTCGCGGAAGACGTCGAGGACGGGCCGCCTGCTGCGGGCCTGCTCGGCGGACAGCGCCCGGAACACCGGCGTCTCGGTCACCCGCAGCCTGATGAACAGCCCGACCGCGACCAGCACGACGCTGAACAGGAACGGCAGCCGCCAGCCCCAGCTCGCGAACTGCGCCTCCGACAGCCCGGCCGTCACCGCGACGTACACCAGTTGCGCCAGGATCAGCCCGGCGGGCACTCCCACCTGGGAGTACAGCCCGTACCGGCCGCGCCTGCCGGGCGGGGCGTGCTCGACGGCGAGCAGCGCCGCGCCGCCCCACTCGCCGCCCGCGCTGAGCCCCTGCAGCAGCCGCAGGACCAGCAGCAGGATCGGGGCCGCCACCCCGATCCGGTCGTAGGTGGGCAGCAGCCCGACGCCGACCGTGGCCGCGCCCATCAGCAGCAGGGACGCGACCAGCATCGCCTTGCGCCCGAGCCGGTCGCCGAAGTGCCCCCACACCAGGCCGCCCACGGGCCGGGCCAGGAACCCGACGCCGAGCGTGGCGAACGCGGCCAGGGTGCCCGACGCGGGCGAGAGCGGGGAGAAGAACTGGGAGCCGAAGACCAGCGCGGCGGCCGTGGAGTAGATGAAGTAGTCGTACCACTCGATCGTGGTGCCGACCGCGCTCGCCATGGCGACGCGACGGAGTTGGGCGGGGTCCGGCTCTGCTGCCTCGTGGGTCATGGCGCCTCCCTCGACGCCAGAGTAGATCTTCCTCCGCCCGCTTCCCAGCGGCCCGGGGCAGGCGTCCCTAGAACGCCACCCCGCACCGCAGGATCACGTTCGCGTACGGCGTGGCCTCTCCGGTGCGGACGGCCAGCCGCACCCCCGCCGACAGCCGCTTCAGCTCCTCGTGCGGCACGTACGCCAGCCCCGGCAGCCGGGCCGCGAGCAGCTCGGCGCAGCCGGGGTTGCCCGCGCGCACCTCCTCGGCCGCCGTGGCCCCCTCGACGACGAGCTCGGCGAGCAGCCCGCCGAGCACGTCGGCGAAGGCCGGGATGCCCGGCAGGAAGGCCAGGTCGACGACCCGCACGCCGGGCGGCACGGGCATCCCGCTGTCACAGACCAGCACCTGGTCGGTGTGGCCGAGCCGGGCCATGGCCCCCGCCAGCTCGGCGTTCAGAATCCCCGCGCGTTTCACTGGAAGTCCGCGACGTTCTCCTTGGTCGCCACCTTGACGGGCACGGCCACCGTCTTGTCGATGGTCTCGCCCTTGGCGGCCTTGACCGCGGCCTGCACCGCCTGCTGGCCGAGCAGCGACGGCTGCTGGGCGACGCTGGCGGCCAGCGTGCCCGCCTGCACCGCCTTCAGGCCGTCGGGGGTGCCGTCGAAGCCGACGACCTTGACCTGCCGGCCGGCCTTGGCGCCCAGGGCCTTGATCGCGCCCAGCGCCATCTCGTCGTTCTCGGCGAAGACGCCGGTGATGCCGGGGTTCGACTGGAGCATGTTGGTCATGACGTCGAGGCCCTTGGTGCGGTCGAAGTCGGCCGGCTGCTTGGCCACGACCCTGATGTTCGGGTACGCGGCGATGCCCTCGGCGAAGCCCTGGCCCCGGTCGCGCGAGGCCGACGTGCCCGCCGTGCCCTGCAGCACGACCACGCTGCCCTTCTCGCCGAGCTGCTTGGCCAGCTCCTGGGCGGCCAGCTTGCCGCCGGCCACGTTGTCGGAGGCCACGGTCTGGGCCACCTCGGCGCCGTTGACGCCGCGGTCGGCCGCGATCACCGGGATCTTCACCCGGTCCGCCGCCTTGACCGCCGGGGCCGCCGCGTCGGAGTCGACCGGGTTGACGATGATCGCCTTCATGTTCTGGCTGGTGAAGTTCTGGACCTGGTTCACCTGCTGGGAGGCGTCGTTCTGGGCGTCGGTGACGGTCAGCGTGACGCCCTCCTTCTTGGCCTCCGCCTCCGCGCCGCTGCGCAGCTGCACGAAGTAGGGGTTGTTCAGGGTCGACACCGACATGCCGATCTTGATGTCCCCGCCCCCCGAGGACGAGCCTCCGGAGCCGCCGTCGCCGGAGGAGCCGCAGGCGGCCAGGCCGAGCGTGAGCGCGGCGCCGGCCATGACAATCGCGGGAATCCGCATGATCTTTACTTCCTTTTCCTAGTTCGTTCCCCTGCGCCGCAGGGTGTCGACGAGGACCGCGAGCGCGATCACCACGCCGATCACGACCTGCTGCCAGAACGCCGAGACGGACAGCAGGTTCAGCCCGTTGCGCAGCACGGCGAGGATGAGCGCGCCGACGAAGGTGCCGAGCGCCCTGCCCTTGCCGCCGGACAGGCTCGCGCCGCCGATGACGACGGCCGCGATCGCGTCCAGTTCGTAGCCCGCCGCGGCCTGCGGCTGCGCCGAGGCCAGCCGGCTGGCCAGGACGATCCCGGCCACCGCCGCGAAGGCGCCGGACAGCGCGTACGTGATGAGCTTCTGCCGGTTGACCTTGATGCCGGACAGCCGGGCGGCCTCCTCGTTGCCGCCGATGGCGTACATGGCCCGGCCCGGGTACGTGCGGTTGAGCACCACGGCCGCGATCACGCCCATGACCAGCATCACCAGCACCGGGATCGGCAGGTAGTCGCCGAGCGTGTCGCCCAGGTGCGAGACCGAGTCGGGCATCGCGATCGGGCTGCCCTGCGAGATGACCAGCGCCAGGCCGCGGGCGATGCCCAGCATGGCCAGCGTGGCGATGAACGGCGGCAGCTTGCCGTACGCGATCAGGGCGGCGTTGACCAGGCCGCACACGACGCCGACGGCCAGCGAGACCACGACGGCGACCGGCCAGGGCAGCCCGGCGCTGGTGGCGGTCCAGGCCAGCACGATCGCCGACAGCGCGGCGACCGAGCCGACGGACAGGTCGATGCCGCCGGTGACGATCACGAACGTGGCCCCGAAGGCCAGGATCGCGGTGACGGCCGCCTGGACGCCGACGTTGAGCAGGTTCGTCACGCTGAGGAAGTCGGAGGACAACAACGACAGCGCCACGACCAGCACGACGAGCGCGGCGAGCGCGCCGTTCTCGGCGAACCAGGCCGCGGCGGGCGACCGGCGGCCGGTGAGCTTGTTCGGAACGGTGCTACTTGGCACGGGGACCCTCCACATCCGTGACCGCGAGGGCCATGACGTCGTCTTGCGTGGCCCCGGCCGCGGGCAGCTCGCCGACGAGCCTGCCGCGGGCCATGACCAGAATGCGGTCGCTCATGCCGAGCACCTCCGGCAGGTCGCTGGAGATCATGAGCACGGCGTGCCCGGAGGCGGTGAGCGCGTTGATGAGCTGGTAGATCTCGACCTTGGCCCCGACGTCGATGCCGCGGGTCGGCTCGTCGAGGATGAGCACGCCCGCGTCGGCGACCAGCCACTTGCCGATGACGACCTTCTGCTGGTTGCCGCCGGACAGCGTGCGGACCTCCTGGTCCAGGCCGGTCATCCGGATGCCGAGCTGCTCGGCCACCTTCCCGGCGGCCCTGCGCTGGCCGGCGCGGTCGACGAAGCCGGCGCGAGTGGCGGCGCGCATGGTGACCAGGCCCAGGTTCTCGGCCACGTCCGCGCCGAGCACCAGGCCCTGGCCCTTGCGGTCCTCGGGGACCAGGCCGAGCCCGGCCTCCATGGCGGCGTGCACGTCGCCGGGCGCGAGGCGGGTGCCGCGGACGACCACCTCGCCGGTGTCGTAGCGGTCGGCGCCGAAGACGGCCCGCGCGACCTCGGTGCGGCCGGCGCCGACCAGCCCGGCGACCCCGACCACCTCGCCCGCGCGCACCTCGAACGAGACGTCGTCGAAGACGCCCCTGCGGCCGAGGCCGGAGACCTTGAGCAGGGCCTCGCCGCGTTCGGCGGCCTGCCGCGGGAACTGCTGGTCGATCGGGCGGCCCACCATGAGCCTGACCAGCTCGTCCTGGGCGGTGTCCGCGGGGATCTCGGTGACGGACCGGCCGTCGCGCAGCACGGTCACCCGGTCGCCGATCTCGGCGATCTCCTCCAGGTGGTGGGTGATGAACACGATCGAGACGCCCTCGTCGCGGAGCTGGCGGACGATCGTGAACAGCTTGGCGACCTCGCCGGAGGTGAGCACGGCGGTGGGCTCGTCCATGATGAGCACGCGGGCGTCGAGCGCGAGCGCCTTGGCGATCTCCACCATCTGCATGCGGGCGATGCCGAGCCGGGAGATCGGCGTCGTCGGGTCGACGTCCACGCCGACGCGGTCGAGCAGCGCCTTGGCCTGCCGTTCCATGCGCTTCTTGTCCACCAGCCCGAAGCGGCGCGGCGGGCGGCCGAGCGCCAGGTTCTCCGCGACGGTGAGCTGGGGGACCAGGTTGAACTCCTGGTAGATGGTGGCGATGCCGAGCCGCTGGGCGTCGCCCGCCGACCGGATGTCCACCGGCTGCCCGTCAACGGTGACGTGCCCGCCGTCCGGCCGGTACGCGCCCGACAGGATCTTGATCAGCGTGCTCTTGCCCGCGCCGTTCTCGCCGAGCAGGACGTGCACCTCGCCGGCGCGCAGGCTCAGATCGACGCCGTCGAGTGCCACGACGCCGGGGAAGACCTTGCGCAGGCCCTCGGCCTTGAGTATCTCCGCGCTCACTCCATGATCCCTTTCCGCTCGCATGATCGGCGAATCACCAGGCGCGCCGGCAGGACGTGCGAGTCGGCCGCCTGCCCGCTCTGGATCCGGCCGATCACGAGCCGCACGGCCAGGCGCCCCATCTCGGCCGTCGGCTGGGCGATGGCGGTGATCGGCGGGGCGGTGTGCTTGAACCAGGTCACGTCGTCGAAGGAGGCGACGGCCACGTCGGCGGGGATGCGCAGGTTCCGGGCCTGGATCTCCTCCAGGCCGCCGAGCGTCATCAGGTTGTCGCCGAAGAAGATCGCCTCGGGCGGCTCGGGCAGGTCGAGCAGCTCGGCGGTGATGCGCCGGCCGCTGCCCTCGCGGAAGTCGCCGGGGCGCACGTACTCGGGGCGCACCTCCAGGCCCTCGGCGGCCATCGCGGCGGCGAAGGCGGCCGTGCGCTCGCGGCCGGTGGACAGGGTGGCCGGGCCGGAGGCCAGAGCGATCCGGCGGTGGCCCTGCTCGCGCAGGTGGCGGACCAGCTCGGCGATGGCGGCGGCGCCGTCGGAACGCACGGAGGGCACGTCGAGCCCGGAGATCGTGCGGTCGAGGAACACCACCGGCCGGCCGGCCTCGGCGAGCTGCTGCACCAGCGGCGTGACCTCGGCGGTCGGGCAGATCAGCAGCCCGTCGACGCGCTGCTCCAGCAGCGTGCGCACGTAGTGGTCCTGCTGGTCGGCGCGCTCGTCGGCGTTGCCCATGACGACCGTGAAGCCCTCGCGCCTGGCCTCGTCCTCGACGCTCCTGGCCAGCTCGGTGAAGAACGGGTTCAGGACGTCACCGATGATCAGGCCGATCGTCCTGGTCGCGGTGGTGCGCAGGGAGCGGGCGACGGCGTTCGGCACGTAGTTGAGCGCGCTCATCGCGTCGTAAACTCGGCGCCGGGTCTCCTTGTTGACCGAGGGGTTGTCGTTGAGCACGCGGGAGACCGTGGCGACGGAGACACCGGCCTGTGCGGCGACGTCCTTGATCCTTGCCATCGTTCCTCCGTGTAATCGATTACACGGCAGCTTATGAAATCGATTACATGATTGGCAAAGTGAAATGGCTCACACCCCCGGGGGAGAGGGTGTGAGCCGGTTTCGGTGGCTCGGGCCTTCCGGGCCTGCCCGGACCGCGCCCGGACCGCCGGGCCCGGGCCCGTCAGACCTTGCTGATGCGGACCGCGTCGGCGATGACGAGGCCCGTGCCGGCCGTCCACCGGCTGACGCCGACGACGTTGTAGGTGCCGGCGTTCAGCGAGAAGGTGCCGATGCTGCGCCAGCCTCCGCCGCCGGAGCGCTGGTCCACGAAGACGGTCTGGTTGCCGCCCGAGGCCGCCACGATGTACGGCGCCGAGCTGTTGTAGCCCGGATCCGACGGATACCAGACCTCGACCTTGTACGTGCCCGCGCTGGGGATCGCGGCCTGGTACCAGGCGGGGTCGCTGGCGGCGACCGGGTCGGAGAATCGGTAGTCGGCGCCGTAACGCTGGCTGGAGTAGGCGGAGGTGCCCCAGTTGCCGCTGGCGGTGAACTGGCCGGAGGTGGCGTTGTCCACCGTGGTGGACCACGAGGGCGTGCCGCCGCCGGTCACGTAGTTCATGTACGTGGTCCAGTTCCAGTACGGCCCCGGATCGGTGTGGTCGGCTCCGGGAACCTCGTTGTGCCCGATGATGTGGGCGCGGTCCTTCGGGATGCCGTACTTGTCGCAGATGGCCTTGGTCAGGGCCGCCGACGCGCGGTACATGGCGTCGGTGAACCACGAGGACTCGCTGACGTAGCCCTCGTGCTCGATGCCGATCGACCTGGTGTTGTACGTCCAGTTGCCGGCGTGCCAGGCGATGTCCTTCTCGCGCACCATCTGGGTGATGGCGCCGTTGGAGGACTTCACGACGTAGTGCGCCGACACCTGCGCGGCCGAGTTCTGGAACCAGGAGATCGTCCCGGCGTACGAGCCCTGCGTCACGTGGATGACCACGCGGTCGATCGCGTAGCTCGACGGCCGGCTGGAGGCGGTGTAGTTGCTGGAGCTGGCCGGGACCCAGGCGGCCGGGCCGTAGTCGGTGCTGAGCACGCCGACGTCGCCCTGGGCGCTCAGGTCGCGGGCCTTGGCGTAGTCGCCGCGGTCGGCGGTGACCTCCTGGGGCTTGACCGTCACGCCGCGGGCCGTGATGCCGAGGCCGAGCTGCTCGTAGACCGAGTCGGCGTACAGCCGGGCGATCTCCGGCGAGGAGGCGTTGCCGTACTTGGCGACGGCCTGGTACCAGCGGCCGGCGTCCTTGCGGCCGGCGTCGTCGAGGCCGAGCTCGTCGGCGTAGGAGCGGAGCAGGGCGGCGCCGCCGAGGATGTTGGCGGCGTTGTCGGAGCGCAGCTTCTCGACCGGCAGGCTGGTGAGCTGGGCGGCCTTCTCCAGCGCGTGGGTGGTGGGGTTGCTGACCAGGTGCATCAGGCCGTAGCCGCCGCTGGCGCTGGGCTTGCCCTGGTGGTCGTCGAGGTGGGTCTCGGCGTAGGCGAGCGCGACCAGCAGATCGCGGGGTACGTCGCTGGCCGAGGCGGCCTTGGCGAACGCGGCAGGCAGCGCGGGCTCCCGGGCGGCCTGGGCGGCGGGCTGGCCCGCGGTGATCAGGGCGACGGTCAGGGCGGAGGTGGCGAGGGCAGCTAATCGCGTGTGGGCGAGAATCATGGGGGTGCTCCTCGTTGGGGGGTGACGGGTGGAACGCGGGCGCGGGTCCGCGGCCCCGCGTTTGGCCGCCGAATGCGGCCCAAGGTATGTCACCCCTGACACAATGTCGATAATTGACATTACAGACGTGTTAGGTGAAACTTTCCGCCCGCCGACCGGAGGGTGGCCGGAAAGTTGGGTCCCTGAAAACTATTGCGCTCCGCGATCAGGGGACTGAAACTTCCTTTCGTGACCGCGCTCCTGCGTACCGTCCTGGCGGCGCTCACCGCCGCCGCCGTCACCGCTGTCGTCACCGCCGTGGCTCCCGTCCCCGCCTCCGCCGCCCCCATCTCCTCTTCTGCAGCGGCCGCCTGCGCGACCGACCCCGCGACGCCCAAGCGGCAGCTCCGGGCCATGTGGATCTCCTCGGTGGCCAACATCGACTGGCCGAGCCGCACCGGGCTCAGCGTCTCCGCCCAGCAGGCGGAGTTCCGGGCCTGGCTCGACCTGGCCGTCGCCAAGCGCATGAACGCCGTGATCGTGCAGGTCAGGCCGACGGCGGACGCGTTCTGGCCGTCCCCGTACGAGCCGTGGTCGCAATGGCTGACCGGCACCCAGGGGACGAACCCCGGCTACGACCCGCTGGCGTTCATGGTCGGCGAGGCCCACGCGCGGAACCTGGAGTTCCACGCCTGGTTCAACCCGTACCGGGTCGCCAACAACGACGACCCCACCAAGCTGATCTCCACGCACCCCGCGCGGCAGCACCCCGACTGGCGCTTCGCCTACGGCGGGAAGCTCTACTACAACCCGGGCATCCCGGCGGTACGCGACTTCATCGAGGACGCGATCATGGACGCCGTCACCCGCTACGACGTGGACGGCGTGCACCTCGACGACTACTTCTACCCCTATCCCGTCAGCGGCCAGGCCATCCCGGACTCGGCCGCCTACGCCCAGTACGGCGGCGCGTTCCCGAACGTCGCCGACTGGCGGCGCGACAACGTCAACCTGCTCGTCCGCGAGCTCGGCCAGCGCATCCACACCGCCAAGTCGTGGGTGTCGTTCGGGATCAGCCCCTTCGGGATCTGGCGCAACTCCTCGACCGACCCGCTCGGCTCGCGCACCTCCGGCCTCCAGTCCTACGACGCGATCTACGCCGACAGCCGGCAGTGGGTCAAGCAGGGCTGGATCGACTACCTCGCGCCGCAGATCTACTGGCACATCGGCTTCTCGACGGCCGCCTACGAGGTGCTGACCGCGTGGTGGTCGGACGTCGTGCGCGGCACCGGCGTGCAGCTAGTCGTGGGACAGGCCGCCTACCGGGCCGGCGCCTCGGGCCAGGAGGCCGCCTGGCAGGACCCGGCCGAGCTGAGCGACCACCTGTACGACAACAGGAAACATCCCGAGATCGCCGGTGACGTGTACTTCAGCGCCAAGGACGTCAAGGCCGACCGGATCGGGGCGATCACCAAGCTGGTCGCCGACCACTACGCCAAGCCCGCCCTGCTGCCCGCCCGGGGCTCCGCGGCCGCGCCCGCCGCGCCGGTGATCACCGCGGCCACCGCGGGCTCGAACGGCGTCCAGCTCACCTGGACCGGCTCCGGCACGGCGTACGCGGTCTACCGCGTGGCCGGCACTCCGCCCTCGGCCGATCCGTGCTTCTTCGCCGACGCCCGCAACCTGATCGGCACGACCAGGCAGAAGTCCTACACCGACCCCGGCGGCGGGGCGTCCACCTACTACGTGACCGCGCTGAGCAGGACCCACCAGGAGAGCGCGCCGAGCGAGGGCCGGTCGGCGGGCGGCACGGGCGGCTTCAGCGTCGTGATCGACAACGCCGACGCCGGTTTCACCGCCTCCTCCTCCTGGGGCACCTCCAGCTACTCCACCCAGGCCAACGGCGCCGACTACCGCTTCGCCGACCCGGTCGCGGCCAGCGATCCGGCCTGGTTCCGGGCGGCGATCCCGAGCGCGGGCAGCTACCGGGTGGAGGTCTGGTACCCGGCCAACGCAGGCTACAACGGCTCCGCGCCGCACATCGTGGCGGCCTCGGGCGGCAACCAGACGGTCAACGTGGACCAGCGCACCGGCGGCGGGACGTGGCGGGTGCTGGGGACGTACACGCTGGCGGCCGGGACGTACAACGTGGTCGGGGTGAGCCGGTGGACCTCGGCGACCGGCTACGTGATCGCCGACGCCGTGCGCATCACCAAGGTCTGACCCTTCAGGAACGGGCCTTCGCCCAGGCGGGGCTGTCGATGAAGTGGTTGTCGAAGCGGTCCTGCGAGGCCAGCAGCTCTTCGAGCGTGGCCTCGCCGGCCTTGAGCCGGGCCAGCAGGCGGAAGTACTCGAACCGCTCGACGCCCGGCGTGATGACGATCAGCAGGTCGGCCTCGGCGCCGGGGGCCGCGGCGAAGGCGTGCGCCACGTGGGGCGGCACGACGGCGACGTCGCCCTGCTCCAGGGTGATCACCTCGTCGCCGGCCAGCACCTGCGCCCGGCCGTCGAGGACGTAGAACATCTCGGAGGCGGTGGTGTGGGTGTGCGGCACGGCGCCGTCGGCGCCCTCGCCGAGCGTGATGCGCACGGTGCTCAGGGCGCCGCCGGTGGCGCTGGAGTCGAGGAGCATGCGGCCCGTGCTGGGCGGGCCGCCGATGACCTCGGCGTCGACGGAGCGGATGACGGCGGTGCTGCGGGGGTCGATGAGCGACATGGTGTTATCCGTTCTCGGAGAGGGCGCCGCGGAGTGCTGTCTCCACGAGGCGTTCGGCGTAGGCGCGGTCGACGGGGGAGCCGGTGATCAGGACGCGGTAGTACAGGGCCCCGGCGAGCTGGTCGAACAGGGCCTCCACGTCGAGGTCGGCGCGTAGCTGGCCGCGGTCCCTGGCCCGTTCGAGCAGGGCGCGGGCCAGGGTGTTGCGGCGGGCGTACATCTGCCGCTCCAGCTCGCCGACGTCGGCGTGGCGGGCGGCGGCGGCCACGAGCTCGGCCACCGTGCCCGCCGACCCGTCGTCGTCGCCGGGCGCGCGGCCGGCCGCGCGCATCCGGTTGAGCCCGGCCGCGATCTTCTCCAGGTACGCGGGCAGGTCGCGGCGGATGTCGCCGGTGTCGGTGATCTCGTCGTGGTCCTGGAGCCGGTTGACGACGGCCAGGGCCAGGTGGTCCTTGGTCGGCCAGCGGCGGTAGAGCGTGGTCTTGGCGATGCCGGCCCGCTCGGCGACCTCGTCGGGGGACAGGCCGGCGTAGCCGCGCGCGAGCAGCAGCTCGGTGGCGGCCCTGAGCACACCCTCGTCGACGTCACCCCTGCGCGGCCGTCCCACCATGCCCTGCCTCCTTTTCGCTACCTGAGTAGCGTAATCCCGGACAGCAGCATTTCGCAACCCGAGTATCGAAACTCCGCTATCGCGGCAGCAACGCCCACACGACCCGCTCCCCGGCCCTGTCCTGGTAGGTCCCCCACAGTCCGGCGGTCAGCTCGTGCACCAGCCGGAGTCCGCGTCCCGACTCGTCCTTGTACGCCGGCACGCGGGGACGTGGAACGAGACCGTTGCGGCCCGGATCGGTCACGGCCACGAACCCCGTCTCGGGGGCGAGGGACAGCCGGACCCACTGTGCCGCCGCGTGCTGCAACGCGTTCGTGACCAGCTCCGAGGCGATCAGCCGCAGGTCGTCCAGGGCGTGGTGATCCGCCCCCAGCCACGCCGCCAGTTCGGTACGCGCCAGCCGGGGCAACATCGCCGGGTCGTCGAGCTCGCCGACCGTCCACACCTTGACGCCCGCATGCAGGGAACTGGACATGATCACCTCCGGGATGGGCGTACAGGCAGAGGTCGCGTGTACGCGGGTTCTCAGGATGCGGTTGATTCGGCTGACCAGCCTCCGGGATCGGCCGTACAGTTCCTTACAGTGAGTACGCCATGGCTCAGCGTGAACGGTTGCGGGAAGGGCGTGACATGCCGAAGGAAGAAGAAGCGGAAGCGTGGGCCGAGTACGCCAGACGCCTGCGTGCCTTCCGTACGGACCATGGCTTGAGCCAGGAGCGTCTGGCGGACCGGCTGGCCTACAGCGAGAGCGCGGTCGGGCACGTGGAACGTCTCCTGCGCAAGCCGAGCGAGGACTTCACCCGCGAAGTGGAGAAGGCCCTCGGCCTCAAGGGCCAGTTGACGGAGCTGCTGCCGCAGATCCACGGCGCGCTGGGCCCGCGCTGGTTCCGCGAGTGGCCCAAGGTCGAGGCGGCGGCCCACACCATCAGGACGTCGGAGCCCATGCTGATCCCCGGCCTGCTCCAGACGGAGGGCTACGCCAGACATGTGTTCCTGGGCGAGCCAGGGGTCGTGGAGCAGGAGGCCGAGGAGGCCGTACAGTTCCGGCTGCACCGGCAATCCGTCTTCAGCCGCGCGTCCCCGCCCATGTACTCGGCCCTCGTGGACGAGAGCGTCCTGCATCGGCCGGTCGGCGGCCCGGAAGTGATGAGAGAGCAGCTTGCCAAGCTGCTCGACGTGCTCAACCCGCCCTACGTCACGCTCAGGATCATCCCGTTGAAGGCGGGGCTCACCGTGGGGTGTCTTGGAGCCTTCGAAGTGGCCACCCTCCTGGAGGGAGGCCCCGATCACGCCTACCTGGAAAGCGCCGAGGAGGGGCGGGTGACCAATCGCGCCAGGACGGTTCAAGCGCTTATCGTGCGATGGGAGGCCCTGTCCGGCATGGCGTATCCCGTGGACAGGAGCCGCGAGATCATCTGTGAGGTGATGGAGAGCAATGAGTGACGCGAGCGGTCTCCGTACGGGCGTATGGGTCAAGGCGACGGCGTCGGGGGGAAACGGCGGGAGCTGTGTCGAGGTGATGCGGCGGGCGGATGACGGCGTTCTCGTCAGGGACACCAAGGACCGAGGTGAAGGCCCGGTTCTGGCCTTCACCCGGGACGAATGGCTCGCCTTCCTCGACGGTGCCGCCAAGGGGGAGTTCGACCTGTCCTGAGCCCGTCAGGAGGCGTACATCACCGACAGGAAGCGGAGCAGGAGGGCTTCCCTGGTCTCGGCGGGGAGGGCGTCGAGGACCGCGTTGACCGTCGCCATCCCCGGCTGGCCAGCGCCCGGACGCAGGTCCACGCCCACCGAGGCGGCCAGTTCGGCGAAGGTCGCGTCGTCCAGGGCGTCCAGGTCGAGGCCGGCGATCAGTTCGACCAGGCCGTCCGGCACCGCCGCGGGGCCGCGACGGCGGGCCTCCGCAGCCGCCTCCGCGATCACCCGCAGCATCGCCTCCACGCCGTTCAGCGTCACGCCGGTGACCGTGACGTGCAGGTTCGCGGGGATCCCTGCGTAGGAGAGCTGCGGCTGCAGGAACCAGCCGCGCTCGCGGGCCGCGTCGGCCAGCACGAACACGTCGAGGTCGTCGCCGGCGAAGGCCACCAGCGAGGACTCGGGCGCGCCCAGGACCCGCAGGCCGGGGATCGCGGCGATGCCCTCCCTGAGCCGGGCCGCCGCCTTGAGGGTGGCGCGGCCGAGCTCCACGTAGCCCTCCCGGCCGAGCGCCTGGAGCGTGGCCCACGCGCCGCCGAGCGGCCCGGCCGACCTGGAGCTCTGCACGGTGGCGTTGATGATCGTGTAGCCGGGCCAGGCGGCCGAGGCGAAGTACGCCCTGCGCCGCGTCGCCGGGTCGGCGAACAGCACCACCGAGGCGCCCTTCGGCGCGTAGCCGAACTTGTGCAGGTCGCAGGAGAGCGACGTGACCCCCGGCACCGACAGGTCGAACGGCGGCACGTCGGCCCCCGCCTCCCGCAGCCAGGGCAGCAGCCAGCCGCCCACGCACGCGTCCACGTGGCAGGGCACGCCCGCCTCCGCCGCCACGGCGGCGACCTGCGCGACCGGGTCGATCACGCCCTGCGGGTACGACGGCGCCGAGACCACCACCAGGACCGTGTCCTCGTCGATCGCCGCCGCGACGTCCTCCACCCGAACCTTGTACGTCTCCAGGTCCACCGGCACGGCCTTGACCCGCAGGCCCAGGTAGTGGGCCGCCTTGTGGAAGGCCGGATGGGCGGTCACCGGCAGCACGAGGTTGGCGCCGGGCCGCCCGGCCGCGTCCCGCGCCGCCTTGACCGCCAGCATGATCGACTCGGTGCCGCCGCTGGTGAAGACGCCGTGGCCGCCGCCGAGCAGGTCGGCGACCGCGCCCACGACCTGCTTCTCCATCTCGACGATGCTCGGGAACGCCGTCGGGTCCAGGCAGTTGACCTCCAGCATCTCGGCGTACGCGCGGGCCGCCGCCTCGTGCACCTCGGGCCGTCCGGTGTCGTAGACGTACGCGGTCACCTGCCCGCCCCGCACCGGCAGGTCGTGCTGTTTCATCCTGGCCACCTCGGACAGCAGGTCCTCGGCGGTTCTTCCGGACAGGGGGAGGGTCACACGGTCTCCTTGGCGGGGGCGGGGGCGGGGTCGAGGGCGAGCCTGCCGTAGCGGACCACGAACGGCAGGCTGATCAGCATGAGCGCGGCGGGCAGCGCGGTGAAGCCGAGCAGCAGCCCGGTCAGCGCGCCGGCCGGCTGGGCGACGGGTGACTCCACGGGCGCGGAGACGAACCCCGACAGCGCCAGGACCAGCGCGAACAGGCCGGGGCCGAGCGCGAGCCCGGCGGTCTCGCCGGCCGTCCACAGGCCGGTGAACGCGCCGGCCTGGGCGTGGCCGGTACGGGCGGCGTCGGCGTGCACGGTGTCGGGCAGCAGCGACAGCGGCAGCAGTTGCAGCGCGGCGTAGCAGACCCCGGCCAGCGCGGTCAGCGCCAGCGTGGCGGCCAGGCTGCCCGCCGCGATGGCGGGGACCAGGGCGAGCGCCACGGCGGCGAACCCGGCCGAGGCGGCCAGGTAGCAGCGCACGGTCCCGTACGCGCGGGCCAGGCGGGCCCAGGCCGGCACGGCGAGCATGCTCGGGCCCACCAGGCAGACGAACATCACCGAGGTCAGCCCGTAGTCGCCCAGCCGGTACGAGGCCACGTACGGGGCGCCCGCCAGCATCACCGCCACCCCGAGCGCCTGCGTGACGAACGCCGCCAGCAGCGCGAAGAACGGCCGGTTGCCCCGGGCCAGCCGGAAGGCCGCCGCCGGGCCGAGCTGCCGGGGCCCCGGACGCGACGACACCCACCGCGTGCCCAGCGTGGCGGCCACCAGGGCGGCGGCCATGACCAGGCCGATCGCGACGCCCATGACCGCGTACCCCGGACGGCCGCCGCCCGCCAGGTCCACCACGGCGGGGGCCAGGCCGCCCGCGACCAGGATGCCGACGGTCAGGCAGACCACCCGCCACGACATGATCCTGGTCCGCTCGGCCGGGCTCGCCGACATCTCGGCCGGCAGCGCCACGTACGGCACCTGGAAACTCGCGAAGGCGGTCGCGGCCAGCAGGAACGCCACCCCGGACCAGGCGGCCCCCGTGATGCCGCCCGTGACGCCGCTGGGCACGGCGAACATCAGCGCGAACGTCACCGGCAGCGTGGCCGCGCCCACCGCCAGCAGCCGCGTCCGGCGGCCGGTGCGCACGGCCTCGCGGTCGCTGGCGGCCCCGACGAGCGGGTTGAGCAGCACGTCCCAGATCTTCGGCGCGACCAGGACGGCCCCCGCGACGGCGGCGGGCACGCCCAGCATGTCGGTCAGGTAGTAGAGCAGCAGCAGGCCGGGCACGGCGGAGAACACGCCGGTGCCGACCGAGCCGACGCCGTAGCCGAGCAGCCGTCCGCGACCGAGCCGGCCGATGTCCGCCGCGGTCATCGCGGGTCGCCGGGCAGGGGGTTTCTGGGCAGGGGGTTTCCGGGCAGGGGGTTTCCGGAGGCGCCAGGCAGAGGGCTTTCGGGGGTGTCGGGTAGGGCGGTTCGCGGGGCGTCTGGAAGGGTTCGCGGGTCGCCGGGGAGGGCGAGGGTGCGGTGGAGGGTGAGGTGGAGGTGGGCGCGGAAGCGGCGCAGCGCGGCCCGGTCGCCCGCGCCCCTGCGGTGGCCCTCGGCGTCGAGCACGCCGCCCTTGGCGAAGCCGTGGATCGACCAGATGACCGTCCACATGGTGTACTCCAGGTCGACCGTGCCGTCGATCACGCCGGCCTCGACCGCCGGGCGCAGCGCGCCGGTGACGGCGGAGACCAGGGGCTGGACGTACTGGCGTTCCAGCTCGGTGATGTCGCTCGCGTCGGAGAGCCAGCGGTGCATCCACAGCGCGGGGATCTCGGGGTTGTCCGCGCAGAAGTCGAGGTAGTCGTCCACCAGGCGGTGGATGGCGGCGACCGGGTCGTCACCGGGCAGACGGGCGAGCGCCTTGTCCAGCGCCGCCTTCTCCGCCCGGTGCGCACGTTCCATGACCGCCAGGTACAGCTCCCGCTTGCCGCCCACGTGGTAGTTGACGGTGGCGATGTTCATCCCCGCCGCGTCGGCGATCTGGCGCGTGGAGGTGCCGTCGTAGCCGAGCGCGGCGAAGAGCTGGGTGGCCGCCTTGAGGATCACGGCCGGCTGTCCGCTGTCGGCAGGTCTCATACGACCGACCGTAGTTCCGTCCCGTCCCCTTGGTCAATCGCTTGATGGAGACGGTTTACGGTCAGTCCGGAGCCCAGTACTTGACGAGGACCTTGTCCAGGTGCGCCACCACCGGCTTCCACGTGCGGGGCAGCGTGTACCGCGTGGCGTGGTGGCCCTTGTGGGTCAGCGTGTACTTGAGGAAGTCCGCGCCCTGCGGCGGGCGTTCGGACCGGCCGATCCTCAGCTCCTTCAGGTAGCTGCGCAGCTGGCGGTGTTCCCTGGCCGTGAGGCACCTGGTCACCACCGGCCCGGTACGGCGGCTGAGCCGGAAGCAGCCGTCGGTGTAGACCGTCACGCGGTTCAGCAGCCCCGCGAAGCCGCCCTCCTCGCGCAGGTCGACCAGCACCTTCCGCTGCGTGGTCACCGCCTCGGCGGGCAGCGCGGAGGCCGTGACGGCCAGCGCGAGCGCCGGCAGAAGCACGATTCGCCAGATCTTCATACCTCTATGACGTACGGGAGCCCCGAACGGCTCACTTCCCGAGCCCCGCGTCGCGGGCGCGGACGATGGCCTCGGCCCGGTCGGCGACGTGGAGCTTGGCGAAGATGTTGGAGACGTTGTTGCGCACGGTCTTCGGCGACAGGAACAGGGCCGAGGCGATCTGCGCGTTCGAGCGGCCGGCCGCCACCAGCGACAGGATCTCCCGCTCGCGCGGCGTCAGCTGCGGGAAGACCGGGTCGCCCGAGGCCGCGGCGGCCCCCTGGAAGAACTCGGCGACGCGCAGCGCCACCGCCGGGCCGAAGATCGCCTCGCCGTGCGCGACCGCGGTGATCGCCCGGACGATCTCGCCCTGGCCCGCGCCCTTGAGCAGGTAGCCGCGGGCCCCCGCGCGCATCGCGGCGAACAGCGTGGCGTCCTCCTCCGACATGGTCAGCACGACGACCGCGACGTGCGGGCTGTCGGCCACGATCCGCCTGGTGGCCTCGATGCCGTCGAGCCCCGGCATGCGGACGTCCATCACCACGACGTCCGGCTGGAGGTCGGCGGCGCGCTCGACCGCCTCGGGGCCGTCGGCGGCGGTTCCGGCCACCTCGATGCCCGGGATCGAGCCCAGCAGCAGCGCGAGCCCGTCGCGGTAGACCGGGTGGTCGTCGGCCAGCAGGACCCTGATCGGCTCCTGGTCAGACATCGGCCGCCTCCACCCGCGTCGGCTCCCGGCTGGACATCGGCTCCCGGCTAGACATCGGCGGCCTCCACCCGCAGCGGCAGGCGGGCCAGGACCAGGGTGCCGCCGCCGGGCGGGCAGCTCACCCGGCAGTCGCCGCCCAGCTCGGCCGCGCGCTCGCGCAGCGAGAGCATGCCCACGCCCGCCGCCACGTCGGGGCCGATGCCCGAGCCGTCGTCGCGTACCGACACCTCAAGCGCCCCCTCCCGCGCGGTGAGCGTGATGTCGCAGCGTGCCGCGCCCGCGTGCCTGGCCACGTTGGCCAGCGCTTCGGACACGATACGGTAGGCCGCCACCTCCACCGCCGCGGGCAGCGGCCCCAGCGCCCCCAGCGTCCCCGGCGCTCCCGGCGCTTCCGGCGGGCCGTCGCCGGTGACGCGGACGTCCAGGGCGGCCGTGCGGAACCGGCCGGCCTGCTGCTCGATCGCGCGCAGCAGGCCCAGCTCGTCGAGCGCGGGCGGGCGCAGGTCGTGGACCAGCCTGCGCACGTCCGCCAGCACCCCGCCGACCTCGGCGGCCGTCTGCTCCAGGATGCGGTCGGCCTGCTCGGGCGCGCCGGCGGCCAGGTTGCGGGCCGCCTCGATGCGCAGCGCCACCGCGCCCAGGCTCGGGCCGAGCCCGTCGTGCAGGTCGCGCCGGAGCCTGCGGCGCTCCTCCTCGCGGGCCAGCACCAGCCGGGCGCGGATGCGCTGCAGGTCGGTGCTCAGCTCGACGGCCCGCGCCGCGGCGGCGGCCTGGCGGACGAGGTCGCCGAGCAGCCGCTGGTCCCGCTCGGTCAGATCGGTACGGCACAACACCAGCCGCCCCACGGTCTCGCCCCGGTAGGCCACGGGCAACGACACCGACGGCCCGCGCGGCGACCCGTGCTCCACCACGGAACGTTCGCCGCCCGGCCGCTCGATCTCCACCCGCACGTAGGCCAGCCGGAACGCCTCCGCCAGCGTCGTGGCCACCGCCAGCAGCTGCTCGTCCGGGTCCGTGGCCAGCTCCAGCCGCTCGGCCAGCGTCGAGACCGCGGCGTACGGGTCATCCCTGGAGCCGCGCACCAGCCGGCGCACCGCCCGCCAGAGCCAGGTGCGCAGCGGGGCGTACAGGACGGCGACGATCGCGATGGCGGCCAGGGCCGAGTCCCGTTCCCCGAGGACGCTGCCCACGAGCGTGAACACCACCACGTCCATGACCACCACGAGCGCGGCGAGCAGGCCGTAGGCCACGGTGGCCGACAGCAGCCGGTCGATGTCGTACAGGCGGTACTTGGTCACCGCCACCACCACGGCCGCGGCGGTGAACGCGATGGCCAGCGTCAGCAGCGCCGCCGGGATCTGCGGGGACAACGACAGCGGCAGCAGGAGCACGATCATGTCGACCAGCGCGGCCCACATCAACCAGCGGATCTGGGCCCGCCGCTCGGCGTCGGCGACCACGTACCTGCGCACCATCGACGCGAACGGCACCACCAGGCTCACCAGGACGGACGCGTACGCCAGCGCCAGCGCCGGCTCCCAGAACCCGTACGGCAGGTCCACGGACAGGAAGTCGAGGCCGAGCCGCGCGATCTCCGGCGGCATCACCCGGTCGTGGTAACGCTCCATCACCGCCGTCGGCGCGGTCACCAGCAGGGCCGTGAGCAGCCCGGTCAGCACGAGGCTCGTCACCGACAACGCGCGCCACACCCGCCCCGGCGGCAGCCGGCCGTCCGGGAACAGCAGGATCAGCAGCGGCAGCCCGAGCAGCAGCGACGCCCCGAACCGCGAGTAGGACCAGTACGCCGCCGCGGCCCCCGGCAGGCCGGGTGAGACGTAGGCGGCGTACGTCGCCCAGCTCCCCGTCAGCCCGTCCAGCAGCCACAGCAGCCCGAACACCGCCAGGACCCAGGCCACCGGATGCCGCGGCAGCCGGCGCAGCAGCAGCGCGCCGGGGATGAGCTGCGCCAGCCCGGTCAGCGCGGCCGGCCACCCGGGCTCCAGCTCGGACGTGGGCGGCAACCGCACGTCCGAGGCGGCCACGTCCAGCGCCACCGTGGCGACCGCGATCCCGGCCCCGGCCACGGCGACCCCGACGGCCCACCACCCGCGCGCCGCGGCGGCGGGGGACGTCGCTGCCGCCAGAGGGGCGGAAGGTCCGGTTTGTGTCACGGGACGTATTACACCCGACGCCGTGTCCTGGTGTCCCGGGACAGGGGTCCCGTCAGAGGCGGGACCGGTGGCTCTGCCGGCCCGGGGCGGCCCGCCGGAAACCTGGAGGCACGACATCCCCGCAAGGAGAGAGGACCTCCCGTGGACGGCAAGATCACCACCACCCCGGCCAGGGCCCGCACCGACGTGCCCGCCGGCCCGCCCCCGACCGCAGACGCCGCCCTGGCCCCGGCCGCCGTCCGCAGGCTCGGTCTCGCGCTGAGCGCCGGCACGCTCGCCTGGACCGCTAGCATCTTCGTCTACGGCACGCAGGCCCAGGGGTTCGGCGAGCGCGTCGGCGACCTGACCGGCCTGCTCTTCCAGCTCGGCCTCTTCGCCCTGCTCGCCGTGCAGATCCCGACCCGCGCGACGGGCACGTCCGGCTTCGCCAGGATGATGCTCAAGGTCGAGCTGGTGCTGCTCGGGGTGGCCAGTGTCTGGTCCCTGCTGCACGGCGTCCTGCCCGACGACCTCCAGGACGGGCCGGTGATGCAGGTGCTCGACGTGTTCTGGCCGGTGTCCATGCTGGGCATGATGGCCATCGGCATCAAGATCGCCTTCGCCGGGCGCTGGCGCGGGGCGCTGCGGTGGTGGCCGCTCGTCGCCGAGAGCTGGGCCGTGGTGACGGTGCCGGCGTACATCGTGTTCGGCGAGTCGATCTCGAACTGGATCGGCGGCATCCACCTGGTCGTGGGGTACGCCACCCTCGGCGCGCTGCTCGCGCTGCGTCCGCGGCTGACCTCCTAGGCCTGCGGCGTGAGCGGCAGGACGGCGGTCACCTCGGTGCCGCCGCCCGCCCGGGGGCCGATCGCGCAGGTGCCGCCGATCTCGGCCGCCCGCTCGCGCATCGACGTCAGCCCCACGCCCGGCGACGGCTCGCCGGGCAGGCCGGTGCCGTCGTCGGCGACCGACACCCGCAGTTCCCCGGCCTCCCGCCGCAACGTGACCAGCGCCGACGTGGCCTGGGCGTGGCGGCGCACGTTCGTCAGCGCCTCCTGCACGATCCGGTACGCGGCCGTCTCGACCGCCGCCGGCAACCCTTCGAGGACCCCGTCGGACCCGGCGGGCAGCCCTTCGGACCCGTCGGCGGCCGGCGGCACGGTGACCTCGACCCGGGGGCCCGGGGCCTGGCCGAAGGCGCGCAGGGCGCCGGCCAGGCCCAGCTCGTCCAGCACCGGCGGGCGCAGGCCGTCCACCAGCTCGCGCACCGACATCAGCGTGCTGGTCATCTCCTCGCGCACCCGGACCAGCAGCTCCTCCACCGACTCGGGGTCGCGCTCCAGCCGCCGCCGCGCCTCGTCCAGGGTCATCGTCACGCTGGTCAGAGTGGGGCCGAGCCCGTCGTGCAGCTCCCTGCCCAGCCGGCGCCGCTCCTCGTCGCGGGTGGCGCTGATCCGCTCGTGGGAGTCGCGCAGGTCGGTGCTCAGCCGTACGGCGTGCGCCAGCTCGGCCAGGTGCTTGGCCATGACGTCCAGCGGCTCGCGGCCCGGCCGCGCCCCGGCGATCCGCAGCCGCCCGACCGGCTCGCCGTGCCAGGTCAGCTCGACGGACCGAGGCCGGGCGCCCAGCTCGCCGTCCACGAACGACAGCGCGGGCTCGCCCGGCACCTCCACGCCCACCCCGCGGGCGACCAGGGACGTGCGCACGACGGAGATCGCCTCGGCCAGCGCCCCCGCCGGGTCACCGGCCCCCTGCACGGTACGGCTGAGCAGATCGGCCGCCCGGTACGGGTCGCGTTCCACGTTGAACAGCCGGTCCACCGAGCGCTGGAGGCGCAGGCGCACGGGATGGAAGGCCGCGCCGGTGACCATCGCGGAGGCGAGCCCGGCCGCCGCGCCGTAGCCGTCGGCCAGGCTGTTGGACGTCCAGATGAGCGCCGAGTACGTGAGGCCGGCCCCGACCGCGAGCGTGCCGTACACCAGCGTGCGGTTGAGGATGAGCCGGATGCCGTAGAGCTGGTGGCGCAGCACGGCGGCGATGATCGCGATGGGGATGCCCGCGGCCAGGAAGACCCGTACGGCGATGATGAAGGTGTCCTGGTTGCCCGCGCTGGCGATCCAGTAGCCGACGAAGATCACCATGGCGTAGAAGTACCAGATGATCTGGCGGCGCACCTCGGGCGTCGCCGCCCGGTACCTGAAGCCCAGCGAGACCACGCCGAGCAGGCACAGCAGGATCATCGGGGGCCCGATCCACGACTCCACGACCTCGGGGACCCTGCCCAGCGCCGCCACCCCGAACGGGTTGCCCACCGGCACCCCGAGCTCGAACGACGGGTCGGGGGACAGGCCGAGCAGCAGCGAGTGCCCGGCCATGAGCACCAGATTGCCGTAGAGCACCGGCCGCCAGCGCCGCGACGGCAGCCGCCCGTCCGGGAAGAGCAGCGGCATGATGCCCGTGAACGCGGGCACCGGCAGCAGCCACAGCCAGATGGCCGGCCAGGCGACGTAGGGCAGGAGCGGGCCGGGCGCGTGGAAGTACATCCAGCCGGTCAGCGCGAACAGCAGCGAGTACGCCGACCAGACCACGCCCGTCGCCCACATGAGCCACGGGATCAGCAGCCGGGGCCGCCTGCTGATCAGGAACGCGCCGGCGAGCGGGAACATCAGCCCGATCGGGTCGAGCCCCTGCGTATCGGCCAGCCCGCCGAGCTGCGCCGCCAGCACCGCCGCCGTCACCACGGCCGCGAGCGAGGCCACGGCCGCCGTCCACACGACCGCCAGCACGAGCCGCCGCCGCCACACCCGCGCGCGGCCGGGCCCGTTCGCGCCGGGCCCGTTCGCGCCGGGCCCGTTCGCGCCGGGCCCGTTCGCGCCGGGCCCGTTCGCGCCGGGGCCGTCCGCGCCGGGACCGGGGTCGTCGTGGTCGGCAGGGGTCATCGTGGCTCCTTGACCGGCAGTTCCGCGACGACCTCGGTGCCGCCGCCGGGGCGCACGTCCAGCCGGCACACGCCGCCCACCTCCTCGGCCCGCCCGCGCATCAGGGCGGCCCCCTGGCGGCGCTGCTCGGGCAGCCCGATCCCGTCGTCGGACACCGTCAGCCGGAGCCCGGCGCGCCGCTCCACCCTGATCAGGGCGGTGGTGGCGCGGGCGTGCCGGCGCACGTTCGCCACCGCCTCATGTGCGATCTTGTACGCCGCCACCTCCACCGCGGCCGGCAGGTCGGCCAGCGAGCCCGAGACCACCACGTCCACCCTCGGGCCGGGCGCGTCGGCGAGCAGCCGTAAGGCGCCCTCCAGGCCGAGCTCGTCCAGTCCGGCGCCGTCGAGCGCGGGCGGACGCAGGCCGTACACCAGGTCGCGGACGTCCACGATGGCCTCGGTCATCTGCCTGCGTGCCGTGCTGAGCAGGGGCTCGACCGAGCCGGGGTCGCTGGCCAGGCTGAGCCGGGCCTGGTCGACGCTCATCGCCAGGTTCGTCAGCGCCGGTCCGAGGCCGTCGTGCAGGTTGCGGCGGAGTTCGCGGCGTTCCTCCTCGCGGGTGACCAGCATGCGTTCGCGCGAGCGCTGCAGGTCGGCGCTGAGCCGTACGGCGTGGGCGACCTCGGCGAGCTGCCTGGCCAGCATGTCCAGCAGCGCCCGGTCGCGCGGCTCGCCGCTGACCGACAACCAGCCCATCGACTTGCCGTGCCAGACCAGGCGTTCGACCGAGGGGGCCGGGCCCATCTCCCCGGCGATGACGCTGCGCACCCGTCCGCCGGGCAGGACGACCTCCACCGCGACGCCGGTCGCCCCCAGGGCCAGCCGGACGGCGTGGGCCGCCGACGCCAGGGCCTCGGCCGGCCCCCTGGCCTCCTGCACGCTCCGGCTCACCCGGTCGGCCAGCCGGTACGGGTCGCGCTCCCACCGGAACAGCCGGTCCGCCGCGTTCTGCAGGCGCAGCCGTACGGGCTGGAACAGCGCGCCCGCGGCCAGCGCCGCGATCAGGTCGGACCACGAGCCGAACAGGCCGTCGAGCGCGCCGACCCCGAAGTAGACGGCGCCGACCACGGCGGTCAGCGCGAGGTAGACCAGGGCGCGGTTGAGCAGGAGGAGGGTCCGCTCGCGTCCGCGCAGCCCGGACAGGACCGCTGCCTTGACGAGCAGCGGTCTGACCGCTCTGAGCAGCATCCGCTGGGCTTTTTTCGCCATATGTCGGGCACATCATAAGTGGCGGGACCGCTATCGCAGAGAGTCCACCGGCTGCATCTTCGCCGCCCGCAGCGCCGGATAGAGCCCGGCCAGCAACCCCACCACCGCCCCGGCCACCGGCGCGGCCAGCGCCAGCCGCGCGTCGAGGAGCGGCGTCCACTCCCTGGCGGCCGAGACGGCTACGACGGCGACCACGCCGAGGCTCGTGCCGATCACGCCGCCGGCCAGCCCGACCAGCGTCGACTCCAGCAGGAACTGGGCGGCCACGTGCCGCCGCGCCGCGCCGAGCGCCCGCCGCAGCCCGATCTCGGGCACCCGTTCCATCACCGTGACGAGCGTGACGTTGGCGATGCCGACCGCGCCCACGACGAGCGAGACCAGGCCGAGGATCAGGAACAGCGCGTTGACGTCGTCCTGGGCGGCGTCGCGGGCCCGGGTGGGGCCGGCCGGCGCGACAACCTGGAGCAGGTCCTCGTTGCCGGGGCTGAGCGCGACCGGCGTCTGGCCCGCGACCAGCGCGGTGGCGCCCAGGCCGGTGTTGACCAGCACTCTGGTGACCGTCCGCAGCCCGAACCGGGCCCCGGCGGTCGGCGGCACGAACACGGCCGCGCCCAGGTCGCGCTCCCGGCGCAGCCCGCCGAGCACGCCGATCACCGTGTACGCGTGTCTGCCGATGAAGACCGCGGGTGCCCCGTCGAGCCGGGTGATCCCGAGCAGCCGGGCGGCCTGGTCGCCGAGCACGGCCACCCGGTCGCCGCGCCGGACGTGCCCGGCGTCGTAGAACCTGCCGTGCAGCATCGTGCCGCGCAGGGCCCCGGGAAGGCCGGTGGTCGCGGCGACCACCGGCAGCGACTGCGTGGTGATGCGCGCCGGATCGACGATGTCGTTGGAGCGCACGGACAGGTTGGCGGTGTCCTCGCTCTCCGACAGCGCGGCGGCCGACTCCACGCCGCGCAGCCTGGTCAGCCGGTCGACGGCGTCCCAGGTCACCAGGGGCGCCTTCGGCGAGGCGGGCACCTCGACGGTGATGGCCGTGGCCACCAGCGCGTCGAAGTGGCCCACGACCTGGTTGCCCGCGGTGGCGGCCACGCCGAGCGTCACGACGAGGGTGGTGATGCCGAGCACGGTGCCGAGCGTGGTGAGCGCCGTGCGCAGCGGCCGGGCCAGCAGGCCGGCGACGGCCTCGCCGGCCAGGTCGCGCAGGTCCATCACTCCTCCACCAGGACGCCGTCGGTGATCCGCACCCGCCGCTCGGCGCGCGCGCCGACCTCCTGCTCGTGCGTGATGACGACGATGGTCAGGCCCTGCCGCCGCAGCTCGTCGAACAGGTCGAGCACCGCCTCGGTGTTGCGGCTGTCGAGGTTGCCGGTCGGCTCGTCGCACAGCAGCAGCGACGGGGAGCCCATGAGGGCCCTGGCGATGGCCGTGCGCTGACGTTCGCCCCCGGACAGCCGGCCGGGCGCGAACGCCGTACGGTGTCCGAGGCCGACGCGGTCGAGCGCCGCCAGGGCCCGCTCCCGCCTGCCCTTGCGCGGCCGCCGGGTGTAGAGCTCGGCGAGCATCACGTTCTCCACCACGGTGCGGTGGGCGAGCAGGTGGAAGGACTGGAAGACGAAGCCGATCCGCTCGCCGCGCAACCTGGTCCTGACGCCGTCGGGGAGCGTGGTGGTCTCGGCGCCGTCGAGGCGGTAGCTGCCGGAGTCGGGCCGGTCGAGCAGGCCCAGCACGTTGAGCAGCGTGGACTTGCCGGAGCCGGACGGCCCCATGACGGCCACGTGGTCGCCGCGGCCCACCCGCAGCGAGACGGCGTCCAGCGCGCGGACCGGCGGCTGCGCGGCGTACCGCCGGCACACCCCCGTCAGCTCGATGACCGGCTCGGCCCCCCGCTCAGGCATCGCCGACCACCACCCGGTCGCCCTCCTTGAGCGCGCCGGTGACCTCGACGTTCCCGTCGGCGGACAGGCCCGTGCGGACCTCGACGTCCCTGGTGCGGTCGGCGGCGTACTCGACGCGTACGCGGGCCCGGCCGTCGGCCGAGGTGATCACGGCCGCCACGGGCACCACGAGGACCGGGTCCTTCGTCGCCCCCACGGTGATCCGCGCCGTCACCGCGGTCCCGGCCTTGAGCCCCTTGGCCGGGCCCGGCGTGATCAGGACGGGCTGTCCCCCGCCTTCGACCGCCGCGGAGCCCGGCACCTTCGCCTTGTCGCCCACGGCGGTCAGCCGGGCCGGGTACGACCGGCCGGTGTCCAGCTCGACCGTCGCCGGCATGCCCGCGCGCAGCAGCTCCGACTCCGCCGCCTCGACCGACGCCGTGACCGCGAACGACGAGCTCGTCACGGTGGCGACCTCGCCCTCGACGCGCTGCCCCGCCTTGACCGACACCTTGCGAACGCGGGCCGGCAGCTTCGGCAGGAACACCACCTCGCCGGGCGGGATCGAGACCCCGTACGTGCGGGAGTACTCGGCCAGCATCTCCTCGGCCGCCGCCACGTCCGCCCGCGCGCCGGTCACCTTGAGCCGGGCGGGGGAGAGCTGCCTGGCCTGGCGCAGCGCCTGCTCGGCGGTCGCCAGCGTCTCCTGGGCGGTGCGCACGGCCGCGCGCAGCTGCTCGATCCGGGCCGCGCGGGTCTGCCCGGCCTCCTTGACGATCAGGTCGCGGGCCTCCTGGGCGGCCGACAGGTCGGCGCGGGCGTTGGCCACCCGCAGCTCCAGCAGCCGCGTGTCGGCGGGCGAGGCCGTGGGCTGGAGAGCGGCCGTGCCGGTGGGCGCGGGGGTGCCGGTGGCGGCCGCCGTTGGTGCGCTCGTGGGCGCGGTCGTGGGCCGGGTGCGGGCGGCTTCCAGGGCCTGCTCGGCCTCCAGCAGCCGCTCCTCGGCCGCCCGCACCGCCGAGTCGGCGGCCGACAGCCGGGCCTCGTCGGCCGGCGGCAGCTCCTCGGACCGGGCCTCGGCCAGGGCGCGGCGGGCCGCCGTGAGCCCGGTCCTGGCGTTCTTCAGCCTGAGCTTGAGCGGGAGCACGTCACGTCCCCGGTCGAGCGCCTGTTTCTCGGCCGCCAGGGTCTCCTTGGCGGTCCGTACGGCCTTGCGCAGGGTCTCGTAGGTCTGCCGGTCGGCGAGGGCGGGCCGCTGGGCCTGGTATCCCTTGGCCGCGTAGAGCCGGGTGAGCGCGGCGACCGTGGCCGGGTCGAAGACGCCGGTGGCCGGCGCGCGGTGCCCCAGCCTGCGCAGCGCCCGCTGCACCTGGGCGACGTCGTCGCCCTCGCTGCCCGGGGTGATCGTGCGGTGCATCGGCACCGAGCCGCGCAGGACGAACACCGGCCGGCCGTTGACCTCCATCAGCACCCCGCCCTCGGCGATCCGGCCGGGACGCGGCGCCCTGGTGGCCCGCTGCAGCTCGGACGCGCCGCCGACGGCCCCGGCCAGGCCGACCGGCAGCGGCGAGCCGTATTCGAGGGTGCCGTTGACCACGAGGGTGCTGACGAGCCTGCGGCGCTCGACGGCGGCGGTCACGAGGGAGGGCTTGGGCGCGGCGCGCCTGGCCGCCTCATCGGCGGGGGAGCGCAGCCGGGTGCCCACCACCCATCCGGCGCCGGCGACGATCAGGACGCCGGCGATCACGACGGCGAGGAGCCTGCGTGGGGATCTCATGGGCTTGTCAGAAGG
Source organism: Nonomuraea sp. NPDC049624 (assembly GCF_040675255.1). Taxonomy (NCBI): domain Bacteria; kingdom Bacillati; phylum Actinomycetota; class Actinomycetes; order Streptosporangiales; family Streptosporangiaceae; genus Nonomuraea; species Nonomuraea sp. NPDC049624. The sequence goes on from NZ_JBFAOR010000001.1 coordinate 1,198,804, forward strand.
CGAACTGGTCGTTGATCTTCTGTTCGAGCGCCGCCTCCTTCGGCACGTACGTCGCGTAGAAGTCCTTGCCGCACTCCAGGTCGTCGAGCGCGGCCTTGATCTCCTTGGCGAGGTACGGCTTGGCCGCCTCGGGGGTGAGCTCCGGCATGATGAACGACCCCGACGTTCTCTTCTCGTCGTCGGGAAGGTTCTTCTGCTGTGCGCGGCCCAGCTTGTCCTGCTGCCGTCCGAACTCCTCGTCGCCGCGCAGGTTCATGGCCGTCGGCTTGGTGTCGGTGACCGAGTAGCCCTTGCCCTTGAGGCAGGTGGCCATGGGACCGGTCAGCTCCACCAGTCGGGGGTCGCCGTCGAGCTCGGCGGCCTTCGCCCGTTTGCGGGCGAGGCCCAGCTGGTTGTAATAGTCCATGCGCGACTTCAGGGTGAGGCCGAGGGCCTGCTTGCCGGCCGTGACCATGCAGACGTTGATGGCCTTGTTGTAGGCGTCGTTCTGGGCGGGGGAGAGGTCCTCCTGGATCTTTACGTTGGGGTCCATCTCGGCCTGGGCGTCCGGTCCCTCCGTGGGGTAGACGTGGATGGCGAACCTGCCGAATCCGTATTTAGCGCGATATTTCCGCATCGCCTGGTAGTCGCCGGAGTTGCGCTTACGCGTGTCCTCGCTCTTGTCCTCGGGCTTCACGTACGGCACGTATTTGAAGCCCTTCTGCTTCATGCAGTCGGCCTTGGCCGCCTCGAACTGGTGCTTCTTGTCCTTGGCGGCGGCGGCCCGCGACGGCTGGGCGGTCTCGGCGCCGCCGGTCGGCTCGGCGGCGCCCCCGCAGCCGCAGAGCACGGCCGCCGAGAGCGACATGGCGATGGCCAGGCGGGATCTCTTGAGCATGGCGGAGACCATACTCCGTTCCACGAAGTATGGTCAATCCAGGCAGTGCCGCCGCTGACGGAAGGGCGCGAAGGCGGCCCCCATGATCAGCAGCGCGAGCACCCCCCAGTAGGCCAGGTGCTGCCGGGTCAGGGCCTCGGAGTGCAGCACCAGCTCGCCCGACGTCGTCGCCAGGTAGATCGCCGCCGCCAGCGTCCACCGGTGGTCGCGGGCCAGGTAGGCGCTCCCCGCCGCCAGCCCGAACGCCACCGCCTCCACGACCAGCCTGCTCAGGCTGAGCGGGAACGACGTGGAGTCCTCCATCCACTCGGGGCCGGCCCACGCCGCCGCCACGGCCGCCGCCCACCACCACCACGACCTCGTGCGCGGCGCCCGCCGCAGCACGAGCAGGCCGGTCAACGCCACCGCGTAGGTGCCCGCCACCAGGTAGGGGTCGCTGTCCATGAACAACGGCCGGACCTGGAGGAACGTCGGATAGACCGGTAACAGCGTCGTGTCGAACGGCTGCCACCACCCGCCGGCCAGCGCCACCGCCTTGGCCCCGGTGAGCAGGGTCAGCGCCGCCGCCGTGCGCAGCCACCCGCGAGCGGTCGCCAGCAGCGTGAGCGCCGACAGCAGCGTCCAGAGCGGCAGCGTGCCGGCGTAGGGCAGCAGCGCGGCCAGGTTCGCCGCCGCGACGGCGGTGACGGCGAGGTGCACGCCGTCCGCCCACGGGCTGCCGGTCGCCAGGTGGACGATCCGGCTGCGCACCCCGCCCCTGAGCAGCCCCCACGCCTCGCGCGGCACCGGGACGCGCCGCCCCGGCTCGGCCGATTCGAGCAGCACGTCGAGCAGCTCGTCACCATGGGCCGCGCGGTACGTCCTGGGATAGGCGAGCAGGAGCCTGCGGTAACGCCGTTCGAGCGCGGACGCGGCTCGCGCGGACCCGACGGCCGTCATCCGGCCGACGGCCGCAGGACGAGCGAGGCGGCCGCCTGCATGCGTCTCGCCTCCGCCTCCACCAGCGCCCGGCCCTCGTCGGTGATCCGGAAGTAGCGCCGGTTGCGCCCGTTGACCGTCTCCTCACGGTCGACGGTGATGACGCCCCGCTCGTTGAGGCGTTCCAGGATGCCGTAGAGCGTGCCGACGGAGGGCTGCACCCGGCCGCCGGACAGCTCCTTGACCGACTTGCTGATCGCGTGGCCGTGCAGCGGGCCGGCGCGCAGCGCGGCGAGCACGAAGTACATCGGCTCGCTGACTTCTGAGGTTCCCCTGGGCATGGGGGAGACAGTATTCCGTTCAACGGAGTGTGGGCAACGCGGGCGGACCCCCGCAAGGGCCGCCCGCGTCGCGCGTCACCGGCAGCGGTCGCCGTCGAGGCGGAAGACCTCCGGGGCGGGATTGGGCCCCGAGGCGTGCGTGCCGACGAAACCGAACGTCACGGACCCGCCGGGCCTGATCCGGCCGTTGTAGCCGAGGTTCCGCGCCGTCACCACCGCTCCGGACTGGACGAGCTCGGCCCCCCAGCCTTCCTTGATCCGCTGGCCGCCGGGGAACGACCAGCTCAGGGTCCAGCCGTTCACGCTCTCCTTGCCGGTGTTCTCGATCACGATCTGGCTGGTGAAGCCGCCGGGCCACGAGCCGTGCGCCGAGTAGCGCACCCGGCAGGCGGCCTGCTCGCCCTTGTCCGCCAGGAACGCCGAGACCCACGCCAGCGGCGAGTTCCAGTTGATGGTCAGCTCGTTGGTGGACCAGGACTCGATGTCGTCGACGTAGCAGAACTGGGGCTTGCAGCCGCGCAGCAGCCGCTGGGCGACCGGGTCCTGGATGGCCGAGTTGGGGCCGCCGGCCAGCGAGCCGCGCGGCGGGCGGGGCAGCGCGTGGTCGAGCTGGTGGGCGTACCAGCGGCTGTGCTGGTTCTGGGCGGAGACCTCGCCGTAGCCGGTGACGTAGGAGATGTTGAGCGCGTTGCGGCCGAGCAGGTAGTCCATGCCCTCCCGGACGGCGGCCCGGTACTTCTCCTCGCCGGTCAGGTCGTAGGCGGTGGCCAGGACGACCAGGTTGTTGAGTACCAGGTTGTTGGAGCCCCAGTCGAAGTCCGCCGGCGCGTACGGCAGCCCGTACGGGTGCGCCCGCTGCACCGCCAGGTACTTGTCCGCCCCCTCGACGACCGACTGCCGCACCTTGTCCCGGCCCGGCAGCGCGTTGGGCACGGTCGCCAGGCCCAGCCGGCCGAGCTGGGCGGTGTTGCCCCAGTCGAAGCCGCGCTCGCGCCAGATGTCGCCGGTGTGGTGCGGCGAGGCCAGCACGAAGTCCGCGAACTCCTTCTCGCCCGTCGTCAGGTAGAGCTCGGCCGCCGCCCAGTAGAACTCGTCGGTCACGTCCGCGTCGTCGTAGGCGCCGCCGCCCACGCCGTCGGCGGGGTCGGCGTACCGGGCCGGGTTCGCCTTCGCCGCCGCCCACGCCTTGCGCGCCGCCTTGAGGTTCCTGGCCGAGAACGCCGGGTCGTAGGGCGCGAACAGCCGGGCCGCCTGCGCCGCCGTCGCGGCCAGATTGAGCGTCGCGGCTGTGGACGGCGGGTGCAGCTCGCGCTTCTGCGGGTCGAGGTGCGGCAGCAGCGGCAGGCCGGTCCAGTTCTGGTCGTGCACCTTGTGGTGGGCCATCCCCGCGTACGGCTTGCCGTCCGGCACCTGCATGCTCAGGATGAACTCCTGCTCCCAGCGGGCCTCGTCCAGCACGTCCGGGACGCCGTTGCCGCTCTCGGGGATCTCGAGCTGGCCGTCGGTGAAGGCGGCCCGGTCGCGTTCGTAGGCCGCCATGAGCTGGTGGACCGCGATGCCGCCGTTGACCACGTACTTCCCGTGGTCGCCGGCGTCGTACCAGCCGCCCTTGACGTTCAGGGTGTAGTCACAGCCGCCCGCCTGGCAGGGCACGGCCGTGTCGCCCTGGTTGGGGGACGTGCCCGCGTGGCCGGCCGGGCGTCCGTAGCCGGGGCGCAGGCTGTCGAGGATCTCGATGCCGCTGCGCTGGGTGTAGTAGAACTTCAGCGCGTCCGTGGGGAGGGAGTCGTACACGTCGGCGTCGATGTCGAACGGCCTGCTGGTCTCGCCGTCGGCGGTCAGCGTGTAGCCCTCGCCGGGCTTGGCGTAGGCGCTGAAGTCGATGGTGTGCACGTTCTGGCCCGAGCTGGCGTCCAGGCCCTTGGGGGCGGTACGTCCGTTCGCGACCGTTTCGTGTGCCGCGTTGCGCAGCTCCCAGTCCAGGGGCGTGGTGGCGTCGGTGACCAGGGTGGCCTTCTTCGGGCCCGAGGGCAGGTAGCCGACCATGTTCACCCGGACGCGCGGGCCCGTGTCCGGCTCGTAGACCTCGGGTTCGGCGCCGCCCTTCAGCGACACGTCGTCCATGCAGAACCTCCAGGGCTCGGCGCTGCCGCCCAGCTGGAACGCCACCTGGGCGTTCGGCAGCGAGACCGGGGCGGTGAAGGTGTAGGAGTAGTCGTTCCCCGAGACGCTCAGCTCCGGGGCGGCCGACAGGTACTGCGTCCACGGGTCCACGGGGAGCTGGATCAGGGCCTTGCCGACCTTGGCGGGGGTGGCGGAGGCCGAGAACCTGTAGGCGTAGGTGTCGCCGGCGACCAGCGGGACGCCGTCCTGGCCGATGATGACGTCCCAGGGGTTGGCGGTGCCGCCGGGGACGTCGGCGCACAGCCTGCCGGCGTCGATCGTCAGGGTGGTGTTGCCGGTGCTCCACCAGGGGGCGGTGCCGGCGTCGAAGGTGCCGTTCACGATCTGCTCGGGTCCCTCGTCGGCGGCGCGGGCGGACGCGGCGGGGGACAGGGCGACCATGGTGAGGAGGGCCAGCAGCGCGGCCCGGCATCGGGTCATGGAGGTCCTTCGGGGGGTTGGGAGCGCTCCCAATGGAGCGCTCCCGATCCTCCTTGCCCACTGCCGCCCCGTCAACGGATGCCCGCCATCGGTGCTGGAAGACGCTGAAACTTTCACGCCCCGGCCCGGACCGGGGCTGTCGGCCGCCCTTCACTGACGGCTCATGTTCTGGGAGGGTTTCGAACGTGGTCCCTGCCCTCACCCTGGCCGGGTGCGCCGCGCACGAGTTGCTCGAACGCCAGACCGCCAAGCTGGCCAGGCAGCTCGTCCGCGGCTTCGCCGAGGAGATCCCCCTCTACCGGCGGCTGCCGAAGGAGGAGCTCGACGGCGAGATCACCGTCATCACCGAGCACAACCTGCGGCTGATCGCCCGCATGTTCCGCGACCGCCGCCCGCCCACCAGGGCCGAGCTGGCCCCGCTGCGCTCGTCGGCGGCCCGCCGGGCCCAGGAGGGCGTGCCGCTGGAGGCCCTGCTGGCCGCCTACCACCTGGGCGCGCGCAAGGTGTGGGAGCACCTGTTCGCCGCGGCCACGCCCGCCGACTTCGAGGACGTGCTGACGGCCAACCGCCTCATCCTCCTCTACACGGAGTCGGTGACGGCCGCCGTGTGCACCGCGTACCTGGAGGAGCGCGAGGGGATGCTCAGCCACGAGCAGCACGCGCTGCACGCCGCCGTGTCCGCGCTGCTCGGCGGCGACCGGGCGGCCCTGGCCGGGGTGCGGCTGGCCCCGCGCTACCTGGTGCTGGCGCTGGCCGTCGGCCGGCATCCCGACGAGGAGAGCGACGAGCCGGGCGGGTCGATCGCGGGCCGCCGCAAGCTCCACCGGATCAGGACGGCGCTCCAGCGGGGCGCGGCCGAGCCGGTGCTGTCGGTGCTGGACACCACGGGCGGCCTGGTGTTCGTGCCGATCACCGGCGAGGACCCCGACTGGTACGAGGTCGGCGAGACGGCCGTCGCGATGGCCAAGGCGGCCGGCGTGCCGGTGTGGGCGGCGGCCGAGATCGCCGCGCCGCCCGGCGTGCCGGAGGCGGTCAAGCTGGCCGAGGAGGTCCTGGAGGTGGTGCGGGTCTTCGAGCAGCCGCCGGGCGCCTACCGGCTGGCCGACGTGCTGCTGGAGTACCAGCTCACCCGGCCGACCCAGGCCACCGCCGTGCTCGCCGGGCTGCTCGACCCGCTGCTCGACAACCCCGACCTGCTCAGGACGCTCACGGTCTACCTGGACACCGGCCTCGACCGCCGCCGTACGGCCGAGCTGCTGCACGTGCACCCCAACACGGTCGACTACCGCCTGCGCAGGGCCGTCAGCCTGACCGGCCTCGACCCCGTGGACCCGGCCCACCTGCAACGCATCGGCGCCGCGCTCGCCGCCAGACGCCGGCACCGCAAGTGAACGGGAGCCGCCCCCGGCAGGGACGGCTCCCGTGATCTCAAGCGGTCAGACCGCTGACACCGCGGCGGTCACCACGGTGGCGAAGTTCCGCATCCCGAGGCCGTTGGGGTGGAACGGGGCGGCGGGCGAGGCCGGCACGTACGGCTCGATCCAGCGCACGCCGGGGGCCTTGCACGGGTCGTGGCCCACGCTCGGCGTCTGCAGGTCGACGAACGACACGCCCGCGGCGGCGGCCTGCTCGGCCAGCATCCGGTTGAAGTACTGGAGCGTGGCGCGGATGTAGTTGGCGTCGGCCTTGATGATCGGGACGGTCGGGTAGCAGCCGTTCGGCGGCGCGTAGGTGGCGTAGCCGACCATGAAGATCCGGGCGCGCGGGGCGCGGGCGCGGATGTCGGTCACCAGCGTGGTCAGCTTGGGCCGCAGCGCGTCGGTCTTGACCCGCCAGGAGTCCTGGCCGTCGACGACGTAGTCGTCGTTGCAGGCGTCGCCGACGGGCGGGGGCAGCAGGTTGAGGCAGTCCTCGATGAAGCCGGTCAGGCCGACGTCGTTGGCGCCGATCTGCACCGTGACCAGGGTGGTGTCCGAGCTGAGCGCGTCGAGCTGGGGCGCTACGCTGCCGAGGTCGGTGCTCTGGGAGTTGTACATGTCGCGGGTCTTGGCGCCGGAGCAGGTGACGTCCCTGAAGGTGGCGGCGCCGATGGCCTGGGCGGTCAGGTGGGCGTAGTTGTGGTCGGAACGCCAGCACCCGAGGTCGGGCACGACCTGGTTGGGCACCAGGGGACCCGACGCGGCGGAGTCGCCGAGCGCCACGTACACCTCGCCCTGGGCGGCGTGTGCGGGCGGCGCGACGCCGAGCGCCAGGGCGGTCGCGGAGAGCAGGACGAGCAACCGTCGGACCATGGAGGACTCCTTCGGCGGAGGTGGGGGGTGCGATGGCCGTGCCGGTCAGCGGTCCCGGTGAGGGAGGGCGGGCCGGTCAGCGGCTCGGGTGGGGTGAAGCCGTGCTGGTCAGCGGCGGAAGGGCCCGGTCACCTCGTACGTGATCCCCCCGGTCCCGGCGGTCTCGCCGCTGGTGCCGCGCTGGGAGGAGAAGTAGAGCCGGGTGCCGTCGGGGGAGAACGCGGGGCCGGTGATCTCCGACTTGGCCTGGCCGTCCAGGCGCATGACGGGGGCGACCACGCCGTCGGGGGTGATGATGTTGATCTCCATGTTGCCGCCGTCCTCGGCCACGTACAGGTCGCCGGACGGGCGGCCGGTGATGTTGTCGACGCCGTCGAGGGTGCCGCCGCCCTCGTAGATCGCGGTGACCGTCTGCCTGGCGGTGTCGTAGGCCCAGACCTTGCGGTCGCCCTTGGCGGTGAAGTAGCAGATCCCGGCGGCGTAGTGGCAGCCCTCGCCGCCGCTGAAGTGGCGGGCCGCCGAGACCTGGTGCCTGGTCTGGGTGTCGAAGACGCCGGGCGTCGCGTCGGGCACGGGCCGCCACTCGACGTCGTCGCCGCCGAGTCCGCAGAGCACGTCGAGCCGGCCGCTGGACAGGTCGCCCCAGGTGGTGGGGGTGAACCGGTAGAAGCAGCCGTCGCCCTCGTCCTCGGTCAGGTAGACGACCTTGTGGTCGGGGTCGCAGGCCGCGGCCTCGTGCTTGAACTTGCCCATCGCGGGACGCTGCTGGGCGGAGCGGTTGCCGTACGGGTCGGTCTCGTAGACCTTGCCGCGGAAGATCTCCTCGCACGACAGCCAGGTGCCCCACGGGGTCGCGCCGCCCGCGCAGTTGAGGTTCGTGCCGCTCAGGATCCGGTACGCCCGGTCGATCGAGCCGTCGGCCCTGAACCTGATCGCCGAGGCCCCGCCCACGAGCGGCACCTCGGAGTTGGACACGTAGATCCAGCCGGAGCCGTCGGCGAAGCACGCGCCGCCGTCAGGAGCGGGGTGCCACAGCGTGCCGCCGACGACCCGGCCCGACCTGGCCACCACCCGGCTGGTGAAACCGGCGGGCAGCGCCATGCCGTTGGCGTCCGGGGCGCCGAGCGGCCCGTACGGGCTCACGCCCGCGCCCGCCGCGGAGGCGACGGCGTCGTGCCACATCGCCCCGGAGAACGCGACCGCCGCGGAGACGGTCCTGATGAACGTACGACGGCGCATCATCACTCCACGTGGCTCGCGTCGTTCGAGGTCGTTTGAATTCGCAGACATGACGATGAGCCCTGCTCGTCCTTCTGTGAACTGGACAGGGCGGTAAATCCGGACGGTCAAATCTGTGACGCCTCACAAATCTGGGCGGCATTCCGTGAAGCCGATTGACGGCGGCCCCGGCGCGATCCACCATGGCCCGAACCCCCGGCCTCGATCAGCCCCCGAGGTGCCCGTGCGCGTGCTTCCCCGTCTCCTCACCGCCCTCGCCCTGGCCTGCGCGACGCTCGCGGCCCCGCCGGCGTCACCGGCCTCGGCGGTCCCGCAACCGTCCGGCTGCGACCCGATCGACCCGGCGGCCTGCCTGCTGCCGTTCCCGAACGACTGGTTCACCGTCGCCGACCGGGGCACCGACACGGGCCGCCGGGTGGCCTTCGCGGCCGAATCCATGCCGGTCTCGGTCGCCGGCGTGCCGATCGAGCCCGCCGAGTGGAACAGGAACGACGGCTTCTCGCCGGGCTCGATGCTGCTGGCCAGGGTGCCGGGCCTCGACCTGGCCAGGACGGGCGCCGCGCCGATCACCGACATCGGCAGGTCGCTGGACCGGGACGCGCCCGTCGTGCTGCTGGACACCGTGACCGGGGAGCGGTGGCCGTACTGGGCCGAGCTCGACGCGAACGCGCCAGCCGGCCGCCAGGCCCTGATCGTCCGCCCGGCCCGCAACCTGAGCGAGGGCCACCGGTACGCCGTCGCCCTGCGCGACCTTCGCGACGCCGCCGGCGCCCCGATCCCGCCGAGCCCCGCCTTCGCCGCGGTCGCCGGGCCGCCCCTGCCGCCGGACCACGAGCTGCACGACCGCCAGCGCCGCCTCCAGCCCGCGCTGTCCGCGCTGCGCCGCGCCGGCGTCGGCACCCGCGGCCTCTACCTGGCCTGGGACTTCACCGTCGCCAGCGCGCGCGGCCTGGCCGGTCCCGCGCTGGCCATGCGCGACGACGCCCTGCGCACGCTGCGCGGCCGCGCGCCCGCCTTCGAGGTCACCTCGGTCACCGACCTCACCCCCGAGCAGGACGCCCAGATCGCCCGCCGGGTCGAGGGCACCTTCCGGGTGCCGAGCTACCTCGACCGGCCCGGCGGCCCGCCCGGGTCGGCGCTCAACCGCGGCCCCGACGGCCTGCCGGCCCGCCTGCCCGGCAACGAGCAGGTGGCGCCCTTCCGCTGCGAGATCCCCCGCGTCGCCTTCGACCGCCCCGCCCGGCCCTCCCTGTACGGCCACGGCCTGCTCGGCAGGCACTCCGAGGTGGGCGCGTCGAACGTGAAGACCATGGCGCAGGAGCACGGCTTCCTCTTCTGCGCCACCAAGTGGATCGGCATGGCCGACGAGGACATCCCGAACGTCGTCTCCGTCTTCACCGACATCTCCCGGTTCGGCACGATCCCGGACCGCACGTTGCAGGGGTTCCTCGACTTCATGTTCCTGGGCCGCGCCATGACAGCCCCCGACGGCTTCGCCGCGCACCCCGCCTTCCGCACCGCCCGCGGCCGCCCGCTGATCGACCTGCGCCACGGCCTGGTGTACGACGGCAACAGCCAGGGCGGCATCCTGGGCGGCGCGCTGGTCGCGCTGTCGAAGGACATCGAGCGCGGCGTGCTCGGCGTGACCGGCATGAACTACAGCACCCTGTTCAACCGCAGCGCCGACGCCGCCCCCTTCCAGGCCGCCTTCGACCGGGCCTACCCCGACAAGCTGGACCAGCAGATCGTCCTGGCGCTCATGCAGATGTCGTGGGACCGCGGCGAGGCCGACGGCTACGCCGCCCACCTGACCGACCGCCCCTACCCGGGGACGCCCCGGCACCGGGTGCTCATGCACGTGGCCTTCGGCGACCACCAGGTGGCCACGGTCACCGCCGAGGTCGAGGCCCGGACCGTCGGCGCCCGGCTGCTGACCCCGGCCCTCGCCCCGGGACGCAGCCCGGACGCCGTGCCGTTCTGGGGCATCCTCGGCATCCGCGGCCGGGCCCATCCCGGCTCGGCCCTGGTGATGTGGGACAGCGGCGCCCCCGCGCCGCCGCTCACCAACACCCCGCCCACGCAGGGCGAGGACCCGCACGAGAAGCCGCGCAGGACCCCGGCCGCCCAGCTGCAGAAGTCGGTGTTCCTCAAGACCGGCGTGGTCGCCGACGTCTGCGAGGGGCCCTGCGTCACCCAGTGAGGCCGGGCCGCCACATGGGCCAGAACAGGGCGCCGTCGGGCAGCGCGAACGGCTCCTCGGCGTGGTAGCCGTGCCTGGCGTACAGGTCGCGGCTGCGGGCGCTGCTGGCCTCCAGGTAGGCGGGCGCGCCGTCCAGCAGGGCGTGGTGGCGGCGCAGCAGCGCCGATCCGAGGCCCCGGCCCTGGTGGTCCGGGTGCACGGCCAGGAACGCCAGGTGGTGGTACGGCGGCTCCGGGTGGTGCCGTTCGAACAGCTCGTCCAGCACCCGGAAGCGGTCGGCCCACCTGCCGGTGGCGGCGGCCAGGCGGCGGTCGTAGTCGGGCGGCTCGGGCAGCGGCGCGTCGGCGGTGTGCCGCAGCCAGACCGCGACCGCGCGGCCCTCGTCGAGCAGGTCCACCTCGCCGTGCTCGATGGCGTGCGAGACGAGGATCAGGAAGTCGGCCACCATGATCTCGTGCCGCCCGGCCGGCTCGGGCACCAGGTACGACACGGCGGGCAGCCGCGCGAACGCGGTCGCGATCAGCTCGGCGACCGCGCCGGCGTCCTCGGGCGTCGCCCGGCGGACGTCGTGCGCCGCCACGTCCTGGGCGCGCCTCAACGGACGGCCTCCGGCGTGGCGGCGGCCTTGGCGCCCATGCCCACCAGCGAGTACACGCTCGGCTGTCCCGCGCGCAGGACCAGCGCCCAGCCCACGCCGAACAGGGCGGCCGCCGCGTACACGACCGGCAGGATCCAGGCCAGCGGATCGCCCTCGGGCACCCCGAGCAGCGTCGCGAAGTTGTCCAGCGCCAGCCACACCATCACCGCCAGCGCCAGCGCGGCGGGCACCGGGGCCAGGAACCGCCGCGCGAGGCTCTCGCCGCTCGGCTGCCGGGCGAAGAAGGCGACGATCGCGATCGAGGTCACGAACACCAGCAGCAGCACCCCGAACCCGCCGAACGAGCCGCCGTAGAAGAAGAGCTGCACCAGCGGGTCGAGCCCCAGGACGGCGTAGACCACGATGACGACCAGCCCGAGCACGGTCTGCGCGATCGAGCCCGACCGGGGCGCGCCGCTGCGCGGCCGGGTGCGGCCGAAGAAGGCGGGCAGCACCCGCTCGCGGCCGAGCGCGAAGAAGTACCGGGCGGTGGTGTTGTGGAAGGAGATCATGGCGGCGAACACGCTGGTGACGAAGAGCACCCGGGCGATGTCCACGACCGCGCCGCCGAGGTGCTGGTTCGCGATGACGAAGATCGTCTCGGCCTGGTCGCGGCGGGCGGCGGCCACGATGTCGGCCGGTCCCGTGGCGACCGTCATCGCCCACGACGACAGCGCGTACAGCCCCGCGATGATCGCCACCGACGCGTACGTGGCCAGCGGCACGGTCCGCCGCGGATCCCGGCTCTCCTCCGAGAACACCACCGAGGACTCGAACCCGACGAACCCGAGCGTCGCGATGACCAGCAGCGCCCCCACCCCCGGCACGAACAGCGCCGCAGGCGACAACGTCTCGGCCGAGAACCCCGACCGCGCCGGGTTGACCAGGTCCGCCAGGTCGAACAGCAGGATGACCGCCACCTCGGCGGTGAGCAGGACGGCCAGCAGCCGCCCGTTGACGTCCACCCGCATCAGCCCGAGCACGCCCACCAGCGCCCAGGCGACCAGCGAGATGGCCCACCAGGGCGGCGCGCCGCCGAACCAGCGTTCCAGCAGCGGGGTGGCGGCCGCGCCGAAGGCGCCGTACAGGCCGACCTGGAGGGCGTTGTAGGCGATCAGCGCCACCCAGGCCGCCGCGATGCCCGCCGGACGGCCGAGCCCCCGGCTGATGTAGGTGTAGAACGCGCCGGCGTTGGCCATGTGGCGGGCCATGGCGACGTACCCGACCGCGAACACCGCCAGCACCGCGCCCACGACCAGGAACGCGATCGGCAGCCCGGTGATGCCGGTGACGGCGTAGCCGGTGGTGATCACACCGGCGACGACGGTGAGCGGCGCGGCGGCCGACAGGACGAAGTAGACGACCGAGGGCGCGCCGAGCCGGTCGGCGGCCAGGGCGCCGGCGATCGGGTCGGGCGCGGCGCCGGATCTCGCGGAGGGCATCGCGTTCCTTTCTGGGGGGTTCAGGTGCGGTGTGGCCGGGCCGGTGGTCCGGGGCTCACGTCCGGTAGGTCAGGACGGCGTCGCCGACGGCCGCGCTCACCTGGCGGCCGAGGTCGCTGAGCGGCTGGGGCATCGCGGCCAGCACCGTGGTCAGGTACTGGTGGGCGCCGCGCCGGTCGGCCGGGTCCTCGACGACGACGTCGGTCAGGTCGCAGGCCTCGGCCAGCGCCGCCAGCGCCATGTCGTGCGGGGTCAGCGGCTGCCACTTCACCAGCGCGAGCCGCAGCCGGGCGGAGGGCCACATGGCCCGGTTGAAGTCGGTGGAGAAATAGCGGAATTGTTTACGCTTGAGCAGCCTCGGGGTTTCGCGTTCGAGCAGTCCATTACCCATCAACCGGGCGGTGACTTCGGTGACCGAGCGTTGTGCGAGGTAGGCCAGCCAGGTGCGCACGTCGGTGTGCTGCGGGGAATTGCCTATTTCGGTCAGCACCTTTCCGGTCAGCTCGTCCGGGACCCGGCGGCGGTCGACCACCCGCAGCCGGACCCCCTCGACGGTGATCCGCTGCTCCAGCACCAGCTCCGCGAGCAGCGCCCCGGCCAGGCCGAGCGCCACGCCCGGGACGTGCAGCCGAGGCTTGCCCGAGCCCGTCGCGTCCCAGCAGACGAAGAAGAAATCATCGGCAAGCAAAAATCGGCCCGCTCACTATAGGAATTGGTGGATGACCGGTTCGGGAAGCAGCGTGTAGCCGCCAGCGGCAATTTCTACCAAAAACCCGCATCTCCGGGCTAGACCCTATTTATCGGGAAATAAAAAAACACCGGCTTCATGGAGAAGCCGGTGCCGCCCGATCCGGGCCCGTCAACCGATGGTCGCCGGGGTTCCGGATCGTCAGTTCGCGCAGTCCTGCTTGTCGAGGGCCAGGCCCATCTCGTAGATCTTGCCGTTGCGGAGCAGGAAGTAGTAGTGCGCCTTGGCGTTGCCCGGCGCGGCGACGTACGGGAAGCCGCTCGCGGCCGTCCGCAGCTTGGTCGCGTAGGCGCGCTTGAGCTGGACGTTGGTCGAGCCGATGCCGATGCCCTGCGGCGTCTTGACGCCCTTCGGGGCGAAGATGATCGCCACGCCCTGCTTCTTGGAGATGAAGAGGCCGACCGTGTCGCGGCCCGTCCTGTGGGCCTTGAGGTCCCAGCCGGAGCAGGAGGGGGAGTCGAGGCCGGACTTGTGGACGATCTTCCCGGTGGCCTGGGCGGCCTTGGCGCTCATGCCCAGCGTGACCCCGCCGTACCCCTGGGGGCCGAAGGCGGGGGCGGCCAGCGCGGGGGAGGCGGTCCCGGCCAGCGCGACGCCCGCCGCGAGGGCCGCCGTGAGGGTCGCCGCCGCGATGATGTGCTTCGTCGTCATGCAGGGTTTGACTGCGCGCCCGGCGCACAAGTTCGCCCGGTTCGCGGGCGGCTCCGGGCTGACGTGTCCGTTACGCGGTTGAGGGATGGTCTTGTCCCGGGCCCGGGTACTGGTGCCGGTGATCACAGCCCAGGAGGCACCAGAGATGACGGATGTTCCTATCGTTGTCGGCATAAATCGTACTCAGGATGGTTCTGTTGCTGTCGCTGTGGGCGAGTCGGGCATGTACAGCCTGCAGAAGGAGCGCATCACCCGGCGCAGGCACCACTGGGGCCGGCTGGGCGACCTGCCGGACGTGTACCTGCCCGAGATGCCGCTGCTCAAGGAGCCCGTGGACCTCGTGGTCGAGGGATACGCCGCCGACACCGAGATCGAGCACAAGGACGCCTACGAGGAGGAGCTGCGCGAGACGCTGAGCCTCAAGGAGAACGCCCGGCTCGTCCTGGTCTCCCACCATCTCAGCCACCTCTACAGCGCGTTCCCGCCCTCGCCGTTCGACCGGGCGGCGGGCCTGGTGATCGGCGCGCAGGGCAGCCGGGTCAGGGACCTCACCGAGCCGGCCCCGCTGCCGAAGGGCACCCGCGACGACATGTTGGAGGTCGCCTCGTTCTACCGCTGCGAGCGCGGCGGCCCGGTCGAGTGCCTGGCCAAACAGCTCTGGGACGGCGACTGGGCCCGGCCGGCCGGCCTCGGCTGCTTCTACACCCTGCTGACCAGGCTGCTGTGGCCCGAGGGCGAGGGCAACGAGGCCAAGGTCATGGGCCTGGCCCCCTTCGGCGACGCCTACGTGTACGGCCTGCCCGACCTCGACGTGCGCGGCCACGAGGTGTTCATCCCCGAGGAGTGGATCGAGACCTTCGCCCAGCGGGACGCCTACGTCTACGAGCCCGGCGGCGAGCGCTTCTCCCGGGCGGCGGACCTGGCCGCGGCCGGCCAGCGGGTCTTCGAGAACGCCCTCGCCCAGGTGGTCGCCTGGCTGCACGGGCAGACCGGCCTGGACCGGCTGGTCTACGCCGGCGGCGCCGCGCTCAACGCCACGGCCAACGGCCGGATCGTCCGCGAGTCGCCGTTCCGCGAGGTGTTCATCCCGCCGAGCCCGCACGACGGCGGCACCGCCGTGGGCTGCGCCCTGTACGGGCTCATCGAATGCCTCGGCGTCGAGAGCCGCTTCCGCTGGACCGACGACTTCCTCGGCCCCGACCCGGACGAGACCGAGATCGCCGCCGCGGTGCGGAGCCTGCCGGACGGCCTGGTGGCCGAACAGCCGGCGGACCTCGTCGGCGCGACGGTGTCGCTGCTGGAGAGCGGCCGGGTCGTGGGCCTGCACCAGGGCCGCAGCGAGTCGGGCCCGAACGCGCTCGGCAACCGCAGCGTGCTCGCCGACCCGGCCAGGCCGGATATGCAGGACTACGTCAACTTCGAGGTCAAGGGCCGCGAGTGGTTCCGCCCGCTGGCCGCGCTGGTGCTGGCCGAGCACGCCGAGCGCCTGTTCGGCGTCGACCGCCCGGCCCCGTTCCTGCAGTGCGTCGTGGACGTGCGCCCCGAGCACCGCGCGAGCCTGGCGGGCGTGACCCACGTGGACGGCACGGCGCGGATCCAGACCGTGGAGGAGCGGGCCACCCCGTTCCTGCACGCCCTGCTGACCGGGTGGCACGCGGCCACGGGCTCCCCGGTGCTGGTCAACGCCTCGCTCAACGGCCCTGGCGAGCCGCTGACCGAGACGCCGGAGCAGTCGATCGACACCCTGCTCTCGACGAGCCTGCACGCCCTGGTCATGCCGCCGTACCTGATCCGCAAGCGCGAGGAGCCGCCGGTGCCCGGCCTGAACTGGGACCGCGACTAGCATGCGCGTTCACCCAGCCGTCCCCGTGGTGCTGACCGTCCTGGCCACGCTGTCGGCGGCCTGCGGCGGCGGCCCCGTGCGCACCACCCAGGGGGTGGTCGTGACGTCCGCCTCGCCGTCGCAGAGCACGCGGAACGCGCTGGCCGGGAAGGTCGTCGTGCTCGACCCCGGGCACAACGGCGGCAACGCCTCCCATCCCAAGGAGATCAGCCGCCCGGTCGACATCATCACCGGGCGCAAACCCTGCAACACCACCGGCACCCAGACCGCCGCGGGCTACAGCGAGCACGCCTTCACCTGGGACGTCGCGAACCGCCTGAAGCCGCTGCTCGAGGACATGGGCGCCAAGGTGGTGCTGACCAGGCCGGACGACACCGGCGTCGGCCCCTGCATCAACGAGCGGGCGGCCATCGGCAACAAGGCGCGGGCGGACGCCGTCCTGTCCATCCACGCCGACGGCGCGCCGCCGGCGGGCCACGGCTTCCACGTGATCCTGCCGGGCCTGGTGCCCGGGCACAACGACGCGATCATCCAGCCGTCCAGAAGGCTCGGCGTGGCCGTCCGGAACGCCTTCCGCGACGGCACCGGCATGCCGTACGCCACCTACGTCGGCGAGCAGGGCCTGCAGACCCGCACCGACCTGGGCGGGCTCAACCTGTCCACCCGCCCGGCGGTGTTCATCGAGTGCGGCAACATGGCCAATCCGGGCGACGCCGCCAAGATGTCCGACGGCGAGTTCCGCGGGGAGATGGCCGGCTCCCTGGCCGCCGGGCTCAAGCAGTTCCTGACCGGCTAGGCCCCGTAGGCGCGCAGGAAGACCTCGACCGCGGCGTCGGCGAGCCGGTCGAGCTCGGCCTCGGTGTGGTGCTCGCCGCCGCCCGCGAACATGACCTTGTTCACCGGGATCCACAGCAGCAGGCCGACGAAGTGCTCGGCGGCCAGCCGCGGGTCGTCCATGGGACGCAGGCCGTGCCCGGCCAGCCGGCCGAAGGCCGTGGACATGCTCTCCAGCGAACGTTCGAAGCCCTGCTCGTACCAGGTGCGGCCGAGGTCGGGGAAGCGGTCGGCCTCGGCGATGATCAGCCGCCGCAGCCGCAGCACGTCGGGTTGCATGATCGAGGCCAGGAACTCGTGGGCCAGCTTGCGCAGCCCCTTGTCCAGGTCGTCGTCGCCCGCCAGCGACTCGGTGATCAGCTTGGCCAGGCCCTCGATCTGCGCCGTGGTGTCGAGGATGATCGTGGTGAAGAGCTGTTCCTTGTCGCTGAAGTGCTTGTAGACGGTCTGTTTCGAGACCGCGGCGATCGAGGCCACCTCGTCCATGCTCGCGCCCACGTAGCCGTTGCGCAGGAACACCGCGCGCGCGGCGTCCAGGATCTGCCTGCGCTTGCGGGCCGTCCGGCCGTCCTCGTCGGTCAACGTCACGCCACCTTTTCGATCATGAGTTCGCATAGTACTGGACAGTTCCGTACCGATGTGAGTACTGTACCGTCCAGTTCCCGAAACGAACAGGAGTGACGACCTCATGAGCGACCTTCAGCAGCAGGTGCAGCAGACCGCCGACAAGCTGGTCGAGTCAGGCGCCGAGCGCGGGTTGCAGGTGGCCGTCTACCGCGACGGCGTGCAGATCGTGGACGTGGTGGCGGGCGTGGCCGACCCGGAGACCGGCCGTCCGGTCACCTCCGACACCCCGTTCTACAACTTCTCCATCGGCAAGGGCGCGACCTCGACGGTCGCCCACATGCTGGCCGAGCGCGGCCTGTACGACTACGACACCCCGGTCGCCGACCTGTGGCCGGAGTTCGCCAGGAACGGCAAGGGCGGCGTGACCGTCCGCCACGTGCTGACCCACACGGCCGGCGTGCCCGGCGTGCCGCTCGACACCACGCCTGAGGACGTCTGCGACTGGGACAAGATGGTCGCCGCCCTGGAGAACGCCGAGCTGTGGTGGGAGCCGGGCACGAAGATGGGCTACCACGCCTACACCTTCGGCTTCCTCGTCGGCGAGATCGTCCGCAGGGTCACCGGCAAGCGCATCTCGCAGGTGCTGCTGGAGGAGGTCTCCGGCCCGCTGGGCGTGGCCCGCGAGCTCTACTTCGGCATGCCGCCGGCCGAGCAGCACCGCCTGGCCCGGCTGGAGGACGAGCCGATGGACCCGTCGGCGTTCGGGGACCTGCCGGCCGACCTGCCGATGTTCAAGGCCGGGCCGATGGAGCTGATGCCCAATGCCGCCCTCGGCAGCAGGCCCGACTACCTGACCGCCGACATCCCGGCCGGCGGCAAGACCTCGGCCAGGGCCATCGCGCGCATGTACGCCGCCCTGCTCGGCGAGGTGGACGGCGTGCAACTGATCTCGCCGGAGCGGCTGCGCGAGGCGACCACGGTGGCCTACAGCGGCCCGGACGAGGTCTTCGGCATGCCCTCGACGTGGGGGCTCGGCTTCACCATCGGGCTTCCCGGCGGCTCGCCGCAGGAGAGCGCGACGGCGTTCGGCATCGGCGGGGCGGGCGGCAGCTACGCGTGGGCCGACACCGCGACCGGCACCGCCGTCGCCCTCACCAAGAACCGCCTCACCAACGACTTCGCCGCCGTCGGCGAACTGGCCGCCCTGGTCGCCCGGTCCTGAGGGCGCGGGGGGCTCACCGCCTCCGCGGCGGCTCAGCCGTCGCGGCACAGGGGCCGGCCGCCGACCACGCAGGCGATGCCGTCGAGGTCGCAGCTCAGCAGGGTGCCGTCCATGCCGAGCACGAGCACGAGATCGCTCCTCGACCGGTGGGCCAGCATGATCCGGCCGACGACACCGTTGTCCAAGACCACGGTCGGGCGGCTCGCAGCGCTGTCCATGTCCTGGCGACTCCTCTCGGGTTCACAACAGGCCACGCGCCGGACCCGTCCCCACCAGGATGCACAGCCTCCGCCTCCGGCGCATCGGTCATCCGGCTCTACTTTCGTACGGATCCTGCGTTGTCGCCCTCCCGCCATGCTCGCGGGAGGCGTGGTGCGAGACTGGCAGCGGCAGGCGACGTGCGAAGGAGGCCGGCGTGCGGACGTGGTTGACCGAGCGGTTCGGGCTGACGGTGCCCCTGGTGGGCGCGCCCATGGCCGGAGTGGGCGCGGGCCGGCTGGCCGCCGCCGTCTCCGCGGCCGGCGCGCTCGGCGTGATAGGGCTGTCCTCCGCCGCCCCCGCCTCCTGGATCGAGGCCGAGGCCGCCGTCGCCGCCGGGAGCGGGCGGCCGTACGGGATCGGGCTCATGGCCTGGGCGCTGCCCGGCAACCCGGCCCAGTTCGAGGCCGTGCTCGCGGCCCGGCCGCGGCTGGTCTCGGTGAGCTTCGGGCCGTACGAGCGGTACGTGGAGGAGCTGCGGCAGGCCGGCATCACGGTCGTCACGCAGGCGGGCACCACCGACGAGGCCCGCGCCGCCGAGCAGGCCGGCGTCGACGCGGTCGTGGCGCGCGGGGCCGAGGCGGGCGGCCACGGCCGGGCCGACGTCGGAACGCTGCCGCTGCTCCAGAGCGTGCTCGACGCCGTCCGCGTCCCGGTGCTGGCGGCGGGCGGCATCGCCACCGCGCGCGGGCTGGCCGCCGTGCTGGCGGCCGGGGCCGCGGGCGCGTGGGCCGGCACGGCGTTCATGGGCTGCGCGGAGACGGCCCTGCCGGAGACGGCGGCGGCCCGCGTGCTGGCCGCCGCCGAGACCGACACCGCCTACGGCCGCGTCTTCGACGTGGCCCAGCGCCTCGACTGGCCGGCCGAGTACGGCGGCCGGGCCCTGCGCAACCCGTTCTTCGACCGCTGGGCCGGGCACGAGGAGGAGCTGGCGGCCGACGAGGAGGCCGCGGCGCGGATCGCCGCCGCCCGCCGCGACGGCGACTTCGACACCGCCTGCATCTACGCGGGCCAGGCCGTCGGGATGGTGCGCGAACGGCGCACGGCCGCCGACGTGGTGGCCGGCTTCGCCGAGGCGGACGCGCTGCTGCGCCGCTTCGCCCCGCCCGGTGGATGACGCCCACCCTGGCCTGATGCATCCTCTTGTGTCATGACAAATCAGACGCTCCCCCCAGCGCCCCCGGCGCCCTCCGTCGCCACGGCACCGGGGACCGCGTCCGCCAGGGGCAGCGTGCTGGAGGTGATGGAGAAGATCGGCACGGTCGTCGTGCCGATCGCCGTCGCCGTCTACGCCCTGCTCTACCTGGGCTTCGAGAGCGTCTACGACACCTTCGGCATCACCCCCGAGCAGGCCGGGCTCACGCAGGCGAGCATCTTCGGCCACCTGGTGGCGACGCTGGTGCTGCTCTTCCTGACCCTGCTGCCGCTGCTCGGCCTGGTCGTGGGCGCCTGGTGGCTGCTCGACCGGATCACCCGCGGCGCCGCCGGACGCGTCCTCGACCGGGGGCGGGAACAGCCGTGGCTGGCCGCCGCGGTGGGCGCGGCGCTGTCGGGCGTCGCGTACTGGGGGCTGCTCGGCATCCTCGACGTCACCGGCACGCCGGTGCTGATCACGGTCGTGGTGGTGGGGCTGTTCTGCCTGCTGGTGCCGTACCGGTTGTTGCGGGCGCGGCCGACCGGGCGGGCCGCGATGCGGGTGCTGACGGGCGCGCTGGTGGGGGTGGGCCTGGGGTTCGTGCTCGTCGGCTGGATGACCCAGGGGGCCGAGGCGGTGCACGACCGCGGCGAGGCCAACCTCGTGCTCCAGCTCACCGGCTTCTCCAACCAGTGGGCCGAGGTGCGCGACGACTCCGGCAAGCTCCTGTCGAAGGGGCAGCGCTGGCTGGTGCTCGGCCAGGACTCCGGCGCGTACGTGTTCTACGACTGCGCCACGGCCGGCACGATCCGCCGTCCGATCGACGCGACGGTGCTGAGCAGGATCGAGCTCGACCCCGAGTTCGACGCCCCCCGCCCCTGCGGCTATGCGGCCAAATAGAACACGTTCCGGTAAGTTACCGATTAGTATGGCCACCGAGCAGTGGCAGGCGAGGAAATGGGTCACCATGTCTGAGCTAGAACGTGTTCCGCCCGGAGTCGATCCGAACGTGCCGAGCTCCGCCCGGGTGTACGACTACCTGCTCGGCGGCAAGGACAACGTCGCCGTCGATCGCGCGGTCGCCGAGAGGCTGCTGGCCGTCGCGCCCGACGCCCGAGCCGTCGCCAGGGCCAACCGCCGCTTCCAGATCGAGGCCGTGCGGCACGTCGCCCGCCAGGGCGTGCGCCAGTTCATCGACCTCGGCACCGGCATCCCCACCTCGCCCAGCATCCACGAGACCGTCCGCGAGGTGAGCCCGGCCTGCCGGGTGGTCTACGTGGACCACGACCCGATGGTCCGCCTGCACGCCCAGGTGATGCTCGCCGACCAGCCCGGCGTCGCCGGCATCCAGGGCGACCTGCGCAGGCCCGCCGACATACTCGCCGACCCGCACGTCACCGGCCTCATCGACTTCGACCAGCCGGTCTGCGTGCTCATGGCCGGCGTGCTGCACTTCGTCATGGACGACGAGGACCCGCCCGGCATCGTGGCCGCCTTCAGGAAGCCCATGGCGCCCGGCAGCCATCTGGTGCTCTCCCACGCGATGGCCGAGAGCTCTCCCGAGGCCGTCGCCCAGCTCCGCCTGGCCACCGCCGGCTCGCCCGCCCAGGGCGCGTTCCGCAGCCACGCCGAGGTGCTGCGGCTGTTCGACGGGTTCGAGCTGATCGGGCCCGGCCTGGTGCCCGTCCAGGACTGGCGGCTCACCGACGACGACCACCTCCCGCTGCTGGACGGCACGCCCCGGCTCCGGCTCGACGCGGGCGTGGGCCGGGTGCCCGTTCAGTAGTCCTTCAGCGCGATGTTGGTGGCGAACTTGTCGGTCACCTTCATCATCAGGCCGAGCAGGAAGCCGAACTTGAAGGTCCAGTTCCGCATCCGGATCCCGGCGGGGGAGCCGGGCGCCAGGAACGTGCCCGCGTTGTTGCCGCTCCTGGTGACCTTGGAGTAGCGGCGCATCTGGCGCTCGTACTCGGCGAAGGCCACGCGGTGGTCGCCGCCCGCCGCGGCCAGTTCCTCGGCCAGCACGTACGCCCCCACCAGCGCCAGCCCGCTGCCGAACCCGCCCAGCGTGCTGCCGTACGCCGCGTCGCCCAGCAGCGCCACCCGGCCGGCGACGTACCGGTCGATGTTCACCCTGCTGATCGAGTCGAGGTAGACGTCCTTGGAGCCGCGCACCGCGTCGAGGACCTGCGGGGTGCGCCAGCCCATGCCGGCGTAGGCCCGCTCCAGGATCGCCTTCTGCTGCTCGACGTCGTAGCGGTCGTAGTCGAGCCGCTCGGAGGCGAAGACGAAGAACGCCGGCGCCTTCGGCCCGCCGACCGCGACCATCCTGCCGGGCTCGTTGTACATCTGGCCGTGCGGGCCGAAGTCGGTGTCCAGCTCCACCAGCGCGTAGTAGTGGCCGAGGAAGTCCACGCACTCGGACTCGGGGCCGAAGGCCAGCCTGCGGACGTTGGAGTGGATGCCGTCCGCGCCCACGACCAGGTCGAACGTGCGGGGGGCCGAGCGTTCGAAGGTGACGTGCACGCCGCCCGGGGCCTCGGTGAGCGAGGTGATGGAGTCGCCGAAGACGTACTCGCAGGTGGCGGCGGTGCGCTCGTACAGTAGGCGGGCCAGGTCGCCGCGGCGGATCTCGAGGTCGCCGCCGGTGAACTCGCCGGGCATGACCCCGAGCGTGCGGCCGTCGGCGTCCACGAAGTGCTGGTCGGTGCCGCCGGTCTGGAGGCGGCGCACGTCGTCCAGGATGCCCATGCGGGTCAGGACGGTGTGGTGGGTCTCGCCCTTGAAGTCCACCGCCTGGCCGCCCTCGCGCAGGGCCGGCGCCTTCTCCACGACGGTGACGTTGCAGCCGCGGCGGGCCAGGCAGTGGGCCAGCGCGGGGCCGCCGATGCTGGCGCCGGAGATGAGTACGCGGGTGTTGTGCAGGTTGTCTCTCATGCCGGCAAGCCTCGCCGGGAGCGCTGACAACCCGGCGACGACCGGCTGACAGTCCCCGGCGCGGGCGTCCCCGACTGTCAGGGGCCGGGGCCGGGCTGTCAGGTGAGGATCGTGGAGCGGGCCTCGTCCCTGGTCATCGCGGCGCCGCGGGCGTACAGGGCGGCGAAGCGCTCCGGGCCGAGCGCGGCCGTGGCGGCGGCGGCCGTCGCGGCGACGTCGTGATCGCCGGTGACCGCCGTCCCGCGCAACGCGACGCCCACGCCGAGCAGCAGCGCCGCCCGTTCCGGCGGGTCGTCGAGCAGGGCGGCCCCGGCCAGGCCCTCGACGGCGTCGGCCAGGTCACTGTCGATCGGCGAGCGCAGCGCGACGGCCACCGCCTCCCGGTGCCGGGCCACGGCCTCGGCCGCCTCGCCCCTGGCCTGGGCCAGCCGGGCCAGCGCCGTGAGCACCTGCGGATCCGTGCTGCCGGCCAGCGGGGAGCCCGGAGCGGTGGCGGCCAGCGCGTCCCGCAGCCGTTCGGCGGCCTCGCCGAGATCCCCCTCGATCCTGGCCAGGTCGCCCAGCCTCACGTGCACGGCCGCCGTCAGCTCGGGCCGCCCCAGCTCGCGGGCCAGCTCGCGGGCGCGCAGGCAGTCGGCCCTCGCCGCGGCCAGGTCGCCCGCGCGCAGCCGGGCGTCGGCTCGCCGGCACAGCACGTCCACCAGCTCGTCCAGCGCCCCGAGCTCGTCGAGCAGGTCGAGCGCCTGCGCCCACAGCTCCGTCGCCCGCGCCCACTCGCCGCGCCAGCCCGCGATGACCGCCAGCCAGTCGAGCCCCTGCGCCTTCCCCCAGCGCTCGCCCAGCGCGCCGAACTCCGCCAGCACGATCTCCAGCTCCCGCTCGGCCGCCACGATGCCGCCGTTCAGCAGCATGAGCAGCGCTTCGCCGAGCCGGCCGAGTGCCCGGCTCCACGGGTCGCCGTCGAGCTCGCGCTGCCGCGGCCGTTCCACGTCGCGCTCGGGCGGCCCCGCGGTCATGCCCCACAGCGCGGCGGCGAACGGGTGCCGTACCGGCCGGTCCGGGTCCGACGTGAGCTCGGCGGCCCGCCTCCAGTGCGGCGACCCGGTGCCGGGGGCGGCGTGCAGGACGGCGAGCACGTACTCGTCGGTCAGGCCCGCCGGCGGCTCGGCGCCGAGCACGTCGAGCAGCCGCCGGGCGGGCTGGACGGCCTGGCCGCGCCGCCCGCTCAGGTACCAGTACATGGCCAGGGCGGCGATCAGCCGCAGCGCGGCCGGCGGGTCGTGCTCGACGCTCCAGCGCAGCGCGGCCTGGAGATCGGCGTCGTCGGCCCCCAGGAGGGCCAGCCATTCGAGCTGCTCGGCACGGTAGAGGTGGGGTTCGGCGCGCTGGGCGTGCTCCAGGTGCCAGGCGGCGTGCGCGGCGCGCATCCGCTGCTCCTCACCCGCCTCGGCCAGCCGCTCGGCGCAGAACAGCCGGACGGTGTCGAGCATGCGGTAGCGGTCGCCGGCGGTCTCCACCAGCGACTTGTCCACCAGATCGGCCAGCAGCACGGCGCTGTCCTCGCCGCACACCCGCTCGACCGCCGCAAGCCGGGCCCCGCCGGAGAACACCGAGAACCGCCTGGCCAGCACCTGCTCGTCGGCGTCCAGCAGGTCCCAGCTCCACTCCACCACCGCGTGCAGCGTCCGGTGCCGGGCGGCGGCCGTGCGGTCGCCGCGTGAGAGCAGCCGGAACCGGCCGTGCTCGGCCAGCCGCGCGGCGATCTCCGCCACGGGGAACGTGCGCACCCGGGCCGCGGCCAGCTCGATGGCCAGCGGCAGGCCGTCCAGCGCCGCGCAGATGCTCAGCGTCGCGTCGAGGTCCAGCTCCAGCCCGGGCCGTACGGCGGCGGCCCGGTCGGCGAACAGCCTGACCGCCGGGTAGGCGAGCGCGTCCCCGGCGGGCGTGCCCGGGGGCGGGGTGGCCAGCGGCGGGAGCGGCACCAGGTGCTCGCCGGTGATGCCCAGCGGCTCCCTGCTGGTGGCCAGGACGCGCACGCCGGGACAGCCGGCCAGCAGGCGGCGGGCCAGCGTGGCGGCCTCGGCGACGACGTGCTCGCAGTTGTCCAGGATGAGCAGCAGGTCCTGCTCGGCGAGGGCGGCGACCAGGCGTTCGGCGGGATCGGCCGGGCCGGCGACGCCCGGGCTGAGCGCCGACTCGCGCAACCCGAGCGCGTTCAGCACCAGCAGCGGCACCTGCCCCTCCCCGGCCGCGGGCGACAGGTCGGCGAAGCACGCCTGCCGCTCCCGGTCGCGGGTGGCGGCCTCGACGGCCAGGCGGGTCTTGCCGGTGCCGCCGGGGCCGGTGATCGTGACCAGCCGCGCCCCGCGCAGCGCGGCCAGGCGGGCCAGCTCCTCCTCGCGGCCGACGAACGTGGTGAGCTGCGGCGGCGGCGCCGACCGCGTGGCGTGTGCGCGCCGCTGCTCGCCGCGCAGGATCGCCAGGTGCAGCGCCGCCAGCTCGGGCGAGGGGTCGGCGCCCAGCTCGTCGGCGAGCAGCCGCCGCGCCTCGTCGTAGACGGCCAGGGCCTCGGCCTGCCGTCCGGCCGCGTGCAGGGCGCGCATCAGCAGGGCGCGCGGGCGTTCCCGCAGCGGGTGGGCGGAGACCAGCTCGCGCAGCCCCGCCGCGGGCTCGGCCTCGGGCAGGTGCAGGTCGGCCTCGTACAGGTCCTCCAGGGCCGCCAGGCGCAGCTCCTCCAGCCGGTCGGCCTGCCCTGGCGCGTACGCGGCCTCGCGCACATCCGCGAGCGCCGGGCCGCGCCACAGGTCCAGGCACTCCCTGAGGACGGCCGCCGCGGCCGCGTGCCGGCCCCCCGCGAGCAGCCGCCGGCCCTCGCGGGCCAGCCGCTCGAAGCGGTGGGCGTCGACGTCCTCGGGCGGGACCGCCAGCCGGTAGCCGGCGCCGTGGAACTCGATCAGGTCGGCGGGCAGGTTGCGGCGCAGCCGGGAGATCTGCGCCTGTACGGCGTTGGCCGCGCCGGCCGGCGGGCTCTCGCCGTACTGGGCGTCGATGAGCCGGTCCACGCCGACCGTACGACCGGCCTCCAGCAGCAGCAGGACGAGCAGGGCACGCGGCCGGGGGCCGCCCACGGCGATCGGGTCGCCGCCGGCCGATCGCACCTCCAACGGGCCCAGGATGCCGAACTGCACGTGCCCGATTGTCCAGCATCGCGGCTGTTATCCGCACGTGGATGGGTGTGACCAGCGGTAACAGAAATGTCGGTATGCCTACCGATGAACATACGTATTTTCGCGCCATCAACAAGCGCTTAGCGTCTGGCGGCAACAAGGCGAAACGGTCCGCTTGCTGTATCCGTCACCCTTTATCACCCCCCACATCCCCTCACGCCCCGCGACCCAGGACACCCCTGACCGCTCGGCGGCCCGCGCGCGCCC